>NZ_BMQC01000042.1 GCF_014647915.1 Pilimelia terevasa | reverse complement strand
GCGCCGACCTCTGAGAGGGCGTCTGGTTCACGTAGTTTGTGATATTTCTGGGTCGTAGGGGTCTCGCCAGGTCGGGGTGGTTTCGTCGGTGACTCTTCTGGCGAGGTTGTCGATCATGGCTATGTGGATCATGGCTGTCGAGTGGTGCGGGTGAGTTTCGTAGTCGCGGGCGAGGCGGCGGTGGAGCATGATCCAGCCGAGGGTGCGTTCGACGATCCAGCGGCGTTTGACGATTGAGAAGCCTTTGACCTGCGTGTCTTTGGTGACGACTTCGACGTTGATGCCGAGGGTAGCGCCGTGTTCGATCACGGCGTTCTTGAATCCGGCATCGACCCAGGTCTTGGTGATTGTGGGGTATGCGGCTTTCGCCTGGTTGAGGAGGTGGGTGCCGGTGGTGTTGTCGCTGGTTGAGGCTGCGGTGACGACGACGGCTAGGAGCAGCCCGAGTGCGTCGGTGACGATCCCGCGCTTACGGCCGACGATTTTCTTGCCGGCGTCGATGCCCTGCGTGGCGAGGGGCGCGTTGGTGGAGGTCTTCACGCTTTGTGTGTCGATTACGCAGGCGGTCGGCTCGGGGTCACGGCCGACCTTGCCTCGCGCCAGGGCGGTCAGGT
>NZ_BMQC01000041.1 GCF_014647915.1 Pilimelia terevasa | reverse complement strand
GTTCAGCGCCAGGTGTCGTACTGGTAGAGCTTGTGGGTTTTCATGAGGGAGGTGACTTTGGTGTAGTACTGGGGGTCGGTGGCGTAGCCGGCTTTCCACATGCGGTAGAGGAATTTGTTGCTGGAGCGGGTGTGGGCGAAGGCGGGGGCGTAGCGGGAGTTGACGCGCAGGAAGCGGCCGTGGTCGCGGAAGGAGTTCGCGGCGGTGGTGTAGGTGCGGAACGAGTCGGTCATGCCGAAGCACTTGCCTTTGTTGTCGCACTCGAAGGTCTGGTAGCTGTAGCAGCCGCTGGCCAGGGGGCCCTTGTCGTGGCACTTGATGCCGAAGTAGTTGTGGTGGACCGAGGACAGGGCGCTGCGGCCCCAGCCGGATTCCAGGATGGCCTGGCCGATGGTGATCGAGGGCGGGACGCCGTACTCGCGCCAGCCGCGCTGGGCGCCGGGGACGGCCAGGGCGATGAACTGGGCGTTGGTGAGGGTGGCCGGGGGCTTGGGGACGGTGGTGCAGCGGGGGAGGCTGCCGGTGGTGACGTAGGCGTGGGAGATCCAGCGGCCGTCGGTGGTCTTGTCCCACTGGGTGGTGGTGCCGCGGTTGCCGGTGGCCCGCTCGCCGGTGGCGGCGCAGTGCAGGCGCAGCTTGGTGTTGTTGATCAGGGTGTTCTGGATCGGGAAGCGGGTGGAGGGGCCGGAGCGGGCCCGGACCGGGCCGTCGGTGCTGCGTACGACGCCGGCGTAGACCCGGATGCTGGCGGCGGGGGC
>NZ_BMQC01000040.1 GCF_014647915.1 Pilimelia terevasa | reverse complement strand
TGAGCTGCTCGTCGCTGTTGGTTTGTCCCCCTTTTGCTCGTTGGCTCGGACGGCGGCCAGTCAGGCCAGGGCGAGCATCGACAAGGTGATGTGGGCGTACCAGCCGCGCCAGGTTCGGACTTGGTAGTGGTCCAGGCCGGTCTCCTGTTTGGCCTGTTTGAAGCACTCCTCGATCGCCCACCGCCGGCCCGCGACGCGGGCGAGGGTGGCCAGGGTCGTGCGACGTGGTCCGTAGCAGACGTAGTAGGCGATCTCGGTGGGGTCGGTGAGGCTGCGGCGGGCCAGCAGCCAGTGTCCACGGCCGGGTTCCCACCACTGCTGGATGCGGATGGCTAGCCACGCCCAGTCGTACTCACGCGGCCCGTGCGCGCCCTCGCCGCACGACAGCCGCCGCCACGCCCTGGCAGGCAGCTCGGCGACAAGTCGGTCCACGCGCCGGGAACTCATGTCGCCGGTGACCACGTCATCGTTGCAGCGGGTCGCCACCACATGCGCGATGTCGCGCTCCTCCAACCAGCGCCGCAGGTACTTGGCCTGCCCGAACGCTTCATCGGCGGTGAACCAGGCGAACGGCACCTGCGCGTCCAGGGCGCGTTGGAGCATGTCGATCGCCACCCGCGGCTTGGTCGTGAACTCGACGCCATCCGGGACACCAGCATCAGCGCACCGGCCCGGATCACTAATCCACGACTCCGGCAGATACAAATGTCGGTCGATCAAGGCGTGGCCGGTGGGGCTGATGTAGGCCAGGAACGTACCGATCTGGCAGTTGTCCTTCTTCCCCGACGTGCCCGTGTACTGCCGCTGCACCCCCGCGGACCGGACGCCCTTCTTGATGAACCCGGTGTCGTCGATCGCCAGCACCGCACCCGGATCCCCGAGCCGATCAACCACATAGCCGCGGATGTCATCGCGCACCCCGTCGACATCCCAATCAGCACGGCGCAGCAGCCTCTGCATCCCGTCCGGGCACCCCTCACCAGCAT
>NZ_BMQC01000039.1 GCF_014647915.1 Pilimelia terevasa | reverse complement strand
CACTGAAGTGATCTCAGCAAGTATTCATTGCTGATTCGGTACGACACGGGCGAACGGGTCATTCCGGACGGTGCTCGAAACGGACGTGGAGCCATCGATAGACAGGTCTTTGCGACAAGATCGGTCTGCGAGAGGGCTCCACGTGCTGGCTTATCGTGCCATGGTCGACGTCCCGAGGGAACTGGTGCAGTACGTGGCACGGTTGCTGTACGCCGAGCGCCGGGCCCGCGGCACCCGGCGGAACACCCGGGCGCTGACCTGCTTCTACCAGGCACTACTCGTGCTCGTCTGGTTCCGCAAGGCCGAAGACGTCACGCTGCTGGGCGCAGGCTTCGGGATCTCACGAGCGACCGCGTACCGCTACCGCGACGAGGGCGTGGCGGTGCTCGCCGCCCAAGCCCAGGACCTGCACACCGCGCTGCGCCGGGTCGCCGCCGACGGCTGGTCGCACGTGATCTGCGACGGCAAGCTGTTCGACTGCGACCGGCTGACCGAGACCACCACCAGCGTCAAGGGCGACACGATCGATGCCTGGTACTCGGGAAAACACCGCAACTTCGGCGCCAACATCCAAGCCGTCATGCGACCCGACGGCCTGCCGATCTGGACCTCGCCGGCGATGCCCGGACACCTGCACGACACCAGTTGCGCCCGCCAACTCGGGATCACCGCCGCACTGAACTGGTCTGCCAGCCAACTTGACCTCCCCGCCGTGGCCGATTCCGGCTACGAAAGCACAGGTCACGGCATCAAGACTCCGGTGAAGCAACCCACCGACGGCGGCCAGCTCGCCCCCGACAACCGCGCCTACAACCGGCTCCTACGCGGCCTGCGCTGGCAAGGCGAACGCGGCTTCGCAATCCTCATCGGACGCTGGAGAACGCTGCGCCACACTACCGTCAGCCCCCGCCGAATTGGTGACATCGTCGCCGCCGCGCTGCACCTGACCCATTTCGAGTACAAGTACCTACCCGAATCTTGCTGAGATCACTTCACT
>NZ_BMQC01000038.1 GCF_014647915.1 Pilimelia terevasa | reverse complement strand
TTGCCGGCGTCGATGCCCTGCGTGGCGAGGGGCGCGTTGGTGGAGGTCTTCACGCTTTGTGTGTCGATTACGCAGGCGGTCGGCTCGGGGTCACGGCCGACCTTGCCTCGCGCCAGGGCGGTCAGGTGGGTCTGCTGCACCGGTAGGTGACACCTGAGATGGCTTGCCGTTGAGGCGGGCTGGAAGGATGCCACCGTGGCAAAGCCCTACCCCCGTGAGTTCCGTGACGACGTCGTGCGCGTGGCCCGTAGCCGGGATGCCGGTGTGACCGTCGAGCAGGTCGCCACCGACTTCGGCGTGCATCCGATGACGTTGTTCAAGTGGCTGCGTCAGGCTGGCGTGGAGGCCGGCGACAAGCCCGGCGTGACCCGGGCCGAGTCGACCGAGCTGCGCGAGGCCCGTAAGCGGATCAAGTTGTTGGAGCAGGAGAACGAGGTCCTGCGCCGGGCTGCGGCCTACCTGTCGCAGGCGAACCTGCCGGGAAAAGGCTCTACCCGCTCGTGAGCGAGCTGGCCGCTGACGGACGGTGTTCCCGTCGCGGTGACGTGTCGGGTGTTGAAGATTGCTCGCCAGGCCTACTACCGGTGGCTGCACCAGCCAGTCACCACCAGCGAGTTGGTGGCCGCCTTACCGGGCTGACGCGCTGTTCGAAGCCCACCGCGAGGACCCCGAGTTCGGCTACCGGTTCCTTGTCGACGAGGCCGCCACGGCCGGGCAGCCGATGGCCGACCGCACAGCGTGGCGGATCTGCTCGGGCAACGGCTGGTGGTCAGCGTTTGGCAAGAAACGTCGTCGCGGCAAGGGTCGCAAGGTCGGCCCGCCCGTGCACGACGACCTGGTCAAACGTGACTTCACCGCCCAGCGCCGGAACCAGTTGTGGCTGGCCGACATCACCGAACACCACACCACTTGGATTCCAGCAGTCGTCGCAACGGATTGGACTATGCGGGCTCTAGTAAAGCAGCCATGCGCTCGGCGGGGGTGTCCCAGTCGAGCGATTTGCGGGGCCGGTTGTTGAGTTCGTCGGCGACGGCG
>NZ_BMQC01000037.1 GCF_014647915.1 Pilimelia terevasa | reverse complement strand
GCGGCCCACCACTGCTGGCCGGCCGGCGGCAGCGTGTCGATCGGGTCGTAGTACGCGTACTCCCGCGACGTCGCCTCCACATCAGCAGACTCAATCGACGTCCGATAATTCTTCGTCCAGTACGACACACCCTTCACCCGGTCATACTCCGTCACCATATGCACCCACCGCTTCCCCACAAACGGCACATCACACACAATCCGCGGCGTCGCATAACCCGGCAGATAACCCATAATGTCATGCTGCAACACCTGCGCCTGCGCCAACGACACCCGCCAGTGCTCAGCACTCGGAATCATGTCACACATATAAAAGTAGTACGGAAGGATCCCCGCCTCACCCTGCAACCCGAAACACAAATCCAACAACGCCGACGAAGAATCATTCACCCCCCGCATCAACACACCCTGATTACGCACATCCCGCACACCCGCATCCAACGCCGCCCGCGCCGCCGCCGCCACCAACGGCGTAATCGAATTCACATGATTCACATGAGTATGAATCGCCAAATTCACACCCCGAACACGCGCCAACCCCGCAACCCGACCCAGACCATCCACCACATCCGACTGCAACCAGTGCTGCGGCAGACCCATCAACGCCTTCGTCGCCAACCGCACATCCCGAATACTGTCAATCTCCAACAAACGCGTCAGATACGACTCAAGATTCTTCCACGGCACATTCGCCACATCACCACCGGACACCACCACATCCCGCACACCAGGATTCGCCCGCAAATAATCAACATGCGCGTCATACCGCGCCACCGGCTTCAACGTCAACTTCAACTTGTCAACCTGCGGAGTCGAATTCCCCACCAAATCCATCCGCGTGCAATGCCCACAATACTGCGGACACGTCGACAACAACTCCGCCAACACCTTCGTCGGATAACGGTGCGTCAAACCCTCCGCCACCCACATATCATGCTCATGCAACGAATCCCGCGTCGCATACGGATGCGACACCCAATCCGAACGCCGATCCGACGCCACCGGAATCATGTAACGCCGCACCGGATCCGCATAAAACGCCTCCGTCGACATCACCTCAAACGGCACCATCGTATTCACCATCTGCGGCGGCACCAACATCGACATCGTCGCCATCTGCGCCTGGTCG
>NZ_BMQC01000036.1 GCF_014647915.1 Pilimelia terevasa | reverse complement strand
GGGTCTGCTGCACCAACTGGTGACAGTTCTAGTCAGGCGGCCTGACTGGCCGGTGGAGTCATGATGGTCTCGTACTCGATAGGGGTCAACCGGGCCAGCGACCGTTGTCGTCGGCGCCGGTGGTAGGTGCGCTCGATCCAGGTCACGATCGCGATGCGGAGTTGTTCGCGGGTGGCCCAGGTGCGTCGGTTGAGGACGTTGTTCTGGAGCAGCCCGAAGAAGGACTCCATGGCGGCGTTGTCGCCGGCGGCGCCGACGCGGCCCATCGAGCCGACCATGCTGTGACGTGCCAGGGCGCGTTGCAGCTTCCTGGACCGGAATTGAGATCCACGATCGGTGTGTAGGACGCAGCCGGCCAGGCCGCCGCGGCGGGCGGCGGCGTTGTCCAGGGCGGCGACCGCGAGGCGGGACTTCATCCGGGAGTCGATGGAGTAGCCGACGATCCGCCTGGACCACACGTCCTTGATGGCGCAGAGGTAGAGCTTGCCCTCACTGGTGTGGTGTTCGGTGATGTCGGCCAGCCACAACCGGTTCGGGCCGTCGGCGGTGAAGTCGCGTTGGACCAGGTCGTCGTGCACGGGTGGGCCGACCTTGCCGCCCTTGCCCCGCCGCTTCTTCTTGCCGAAGGCTGACCACCAGCCGTTGCCGGAGCAGATCCGCCACGCCGTGCGGTCGGCCATCGGCTGCCCCGCCGCGGTGGCCTCGTCGGCCAGGAACCGGTATCCGAACTCCGGGTCCTCGCGGTGGGCGTCGAACAGCGCGTCAGCCCGGTAAGCGGCCACCAGCTCGCTGCTGGTGACGGGTTGGTGCAGCCACCGGTAGTAGGCCTGGCGAGCGATTTTGAGTACCCGGCACGTCACCGCGACGGGAATCCCGTCGGCGGCCAGCTCGCTCACGAGCGGGTACCACCTTTTCCCGGCAGGTTCGCCTGGGACAGGTAGGCGGCGGCGCGGCGCAGGACCTCGTTCTCCTGCTCCAGCAATTTGTTACGACGGCGCAGCTCCCGCAGCTCGGTCGACTCGGCGCGGGTCACGCCCGGCTTGGCGCCGGCCTCGACGTCGGCCTCACGCAGCCACTTGAACAAGGTCATTGGGTGCACGCCGAAGTCCTTGGCGATCTGCTCGACGGTCACACCGGCATCGCGGCCGCGGGCGACCCGCACGACGTCGTCACGGAACTCTCGGGGGTAGGGCTTGGGCACGGTGGCATCCTTCCAGCCCGCCTCAACGGCAAGCCAGCTCAGGTGTCACCAGTTGGTGCAGCAGACCC
>NZ_BMQC01000035.1 GCF_014647915.1 Pilimelia terevasa | reverse complement strand
GTCCACCCACATGGCACAACAGCCGATCAAGCTCGTCCTGCCACGACACCACATCAACGTAGGCCACACCACACGAAACGGCCCGCCACGCTCAACGTGACGGACCGAAGTGCCGTTGCAGTACTAGAGGCAACAGATGTAGGGAGAGCCGCGTAGCCCTCCCTACATCCACCCGTCAACCTATTACACGAATCTTGGTCGCTCGGTGCTCGTAGCTGTCTTGCTGAACATCGATGTACTCGACCTCTACGCGCTGCCCAACGTCAAGACTCTTGTGCCCATCCATTTCGATGGCCGAGAAGTTGGCCCACACCTTGAGACCGTTTTCGGTTTCAATGACGCCGGTACCTTTCTCGGGCCGCCAGACGATTACTTCACCCAGGTGATGACGTACTTCCACTTAGCCTTCAGCTCCCCATTTCCGCCAGGACCGATCTTGTGGCGGAACTTGTACGACTGTTCATTACGCAATTCGTGGCACTGGTTAGTAATGTGCGGGCCTTTACTACTTCCATGAAAGAGGTAGTACGGGCTCACACTGTGCGGTCCGTAGTGGATACGGTGAGCGCCACTACAGTAAAGATCAGCAACCTGGTTAACGTTGCCGACGATCACTCCAGCGAGGCCCCCGCTGAGCTGATACTTCCACTGCTCGGAGATCTTCGCCGGGACATCGTACCCGATCTGCTGTTCGCCGTCGCCGTTGTCGTCACCAAACCGCCAGTGCGGTCGCTGCGGAGTGAAGGAGTGCTTGCCGTAATCAGTGTCGCCCTTGACGGCTGGAGTATCAGTCGAGTTGTTACGAACCATCGCGGCGAACGTGGCGGCGTCAACTACCTTCCCGTCGAGGGTCAGGCTCGACTCGAAAGCGGCGCTGGTTACAGCGTAATGTCCCTGATCGACTGGCTGTGCGACCGCAGGACTAACGCCGAGGCTGAAGATCGATGCCAGACCGACGAGCGCGGACAGCGCTACCTTAGATTTCTTACGCAACGTGCGTTCCTCCTGTTAGGACTTCTCGTCTTGTTCCTCACAAGCGTAGGAGAATCGAGGTTGAAGCGCTGTCAGGGATCCGACACTGTAATTTCTCTAACTCGCCGTTGAGGCTGCCCTACCCGGTCAGCGAGATGGCGTGACGACGAAGCGGGTAAGAGCGTTACCAACGGAATGCGTCCAGCGCTGCCACTCCTCGGACGGTAGATCTTCGCGTGGCGGGATGTGAACCGCAATCCGGTAATTTAGTTCTTCGCTTGTGGCGATGAGATGTGTTCCGGGTATCTTCTTCACGTGGCGCTTCAGGTACTTGTCAGTCTTGCTGAGTGGTCCGGCTGTAATGGTGATGCCAGTCTGCTTAAGGATCCTGTTCTGGTCTTCCGCTGTCGTCGCGGCTGACCACAGCGCACCGTACGTTTCGTCAGAGTCGACCCATTGCCATCCACCTTGAATGGTGGGGAGGGTTTCGTATTCACGGCGCCTGGTGATGAGATCCTTCTTCCGGGTGAGGTACCGCGATCGGTCCACGATCAAACCCGCATCCTGCTCTTCCTCTAGTACTGCAACGGCAGTTATGGGATCGCCTCGCGTCGCCGGTAGTGGCATTGTCGGGCTTGCCATGGTCGTCGGCGGCGCCAGCGTGACCAGGTGATGGTGTCGTCGTTGGAGGTTTGACGGGCTT
>NZ_BMQC01000034.1 GCF_014647915.1 Pilimelia terevasa | reverse complement strand
CGGTGCGCCGTCGGCGCCGGTCGGTACCGGCTACCGGTGCCGTTCCACCGCACGGCGCCGGTGCGCCAGTCCCGGCACTGGACGAAGCGCGGGCGGTCGGCGGCGAGGAGCAGGTGCGCGCCGTACCCAAAGTTGTCCACATGAACCGGGAGTGGTGCGGCACTGGTGGGATAGCTCATGGGCGACGGTGTGGCGCCGCGGCGTCGTGGCGTGCGCGGAGCCGGACGGCAGGTACACCGTGGAGGTAAGCCAAGGCCCGCAAGAAGCGCGCGTGTGCTCGCCGACCTGGCCGAGGCCAAGGCGGAGGCGTGCTGGCATCTGCTCCCCGATGTCCAGTGGCGGGAGCTGTCCGAGTCCTACCGCCGGGCGCGCGGTGACGGCTGAACGACGAAACCGGCCTCCCGGCCGAAGCCGAGACGGGGTGGTTTTGTCGCCCGGTGGGCGCACCCGTTTTAGATCACCACAGCGGCCAGACAGCTAAGCTGACATGCGAATCGTTGAACCTTGCGCCGCCCTACCCGCCAAACCGAAGGAACACCGCCATGTTCGGGCTCAAGCGCTCCGATCTTGCTCTGGCCGCCCTGTTCGCGCTGGTCTTCGGGATGTAGCCCGGACACGACGAAGCACGTCGGTGTACTTCAACCAGCCGGACCCGCCTATCTCCGGCAACCCGTCCGGGCCCGCAGCAACCCCTCGGTGTCAGCCTCAACCACCCCACGAACCGCCCCCGATCGCTCGACGCCGTCGAGCCGCGAGGTCGCTCGCGGCACAGCCGGGGCTGGCACGCTACACATCGGGTGTGACATCTCACCGACCGTGATTGTCGGCTGTGGATGCATCGGAGACCGCAGTCGTAGCGGCTGGGCGCGACGCATCGGCCGGCTCACACTCCAGCAGTACGAGCCACAAACTAATCGGCACCCCCGTGGTCCGCGCACGCCCCGGTCCGGCACGTGGTCGATACGGTGACCTGGTGACGGCAGGCCAACCCGCCCCGCCCGCGGCGCCGCAACCGGCGGTAGACCGTTGGCGGTACTCGTGACGGGTGTCTCGGGCGCGGGCAGGTCCGCGCTCCTCGCCGCGCCGGTGTACAGCCCTGTCGACAGTGCGGGGGGCCGCACCTTTCGCGGCTGGATTCTGATGGGACTGCGCGGCCAGGATTTCATCAGCCAGACGTTACGGAGCACCGCGCAAGATCTGCTCGGTGTCACCCTTCAGGCGAACCTGCTAGCACTCATCATGGACAGCATCAGCGAAGCGGTGATCGTGGTGGACCGGTCGGGCCTCCTCGTGCACCACAACAGCGCCGCCGCCCCGATCACCGGACCCGGCGGCGACAGGGCTTGGCTAGGGAGCCAGTCGGTATATCGCCTGGACGGCTCGTTGTTCGCCACCGAGGACCTGCCGTGCGTCATGAATGATCGGCTGTCGTGCTACGCCGCCGCCGGTGCTCGGGAGGGTGCCGGCTGCCGTTGCTCGATTACCGGCTCGAAGAGGACCGGTAGCGTGGTCGCCGACCGTATGGTCACCTCTGCGTAGTCGGGGTCCGCGGCGTGACCGTGCAGAGTCACCTTGGCCGGTCCGGCGATCAGGAGTGGGCTGCGGATTACGTCGGCCTCGACGACCTGCCGGGTCGGTTCTCCGGCACGGCAGGCGATTGTGACCTGATCCGACTCCAGTTGCGGGAGGTTGTCCTCCCGCGACTGCCGGACCTCGGCCCACAGTCTGACTTCGGTTGACTTGCTGCAGGTCACCGTCACCGGCAGGTACGCCCGAGCGCTCACGTCACCGAAGGTGGCCGACGGCGTCAGGCTGAGGCCCAAGGTGAGGTCTGGGGGCTGGGGCGGGTTGTCGATGAGCACATGCCCGCGCAGCGCGCTGGCGCTGTTGTTGCACCGCTGGGTGAAGTCCGCTGCCAGGCGCTCAACGTATCCGTGCGCGGTCAGCCGCAGTTCCGTGATGGTGAATTCGCCGGTGGTCGCGCAAGCCCGGCCGTCACCGCTGAGGTCCAGGAACGGCCGCCCCTGCACATCGCCGCCGACCGCGTCGGCGTACCGGCCCACGCGCAGCCGCTGCCCGGAGGCGGCCCGCATAACGAGAGTCCAGCTTTTGCTGTCCCGGCCGCTCACGTCCAGCTTCACGGCGTTCCCGGCGAGGAAGTGGTGGGCGTCCCACCTGTCGCCCGCCGAGACTCCGTACGTCCACTTTCGGCCCAGGCTGACAGAGTCTCCGCGGTCGCCGCTGAATTCCAGAAGGCCAGCCGCGACCGGCGGCAGCCGCCGACCTACTGCGTGGGCGACGGATGGGGCGGCGTTGCCGGCCAGCGCGGCCACGCTGGCCGGTGGGACGGCCGCCACGGTCACGATGGTCCGCGACCGGGCGGTCTCGCGCACCAGGAAGTCTGGATCGTCGGCGGCCGCCGTCACCTCCACCTCCACCCGGCCGTCAGCGAACGGAGTGAAGTCGGCGGCGGTGCTGCCCGACCACTTGACCGGGGCGCCGGGCCGGCAGCCGCGGTCACCGGTGACGCTCAGCGGACGGCGCAGAAGCTCACCGCCGACGGTCTGCCGGGCCTGCGCCCACACCGTCACCGCAACGGACTTGGTACAGGTCACCGCTCCGGTGAAGGTCGACCGTCCGGTACCGGGACTGCGTACCGCTGTCCGGTCCACGACGCTGGCAAGTACCAACTCAGCCATGGGCGGGGCGACCACCCGAACCTCCCCGGTGAGTACCTGAGGGCTGGCGTCGCAGGTCATGCGGAACACGGCGGCGATCCGCTCGATGTAGCCGTGCGGCCCCCGCACCAGCTCAGTGACGGTGAAAGACCCGTTGACCCGGCCACAGGCCCGACCGGGCGCCCACACCGCAAGCCCCGGCGCCTGGCCGCGGCCAGCGGGCCGGACAGCATCGGGATACTCGCCGACAGCCAGCGGGATGCTCCCCGGACCAGCCAGCTCCACCGCCCAGTCCTCGCCACCTGAATCCCGGACGTCGACACGCAGCTCCCCGCGCGTGGTGGTGTACGCGGCCAAACGATCACCGCGCGCCGGCGAAAACATCCACGCCCGCCCACCGGTGAGGTACTCACCCGGGTCGCCGGACAGCCGCACCACGCTGTCCGACGAAGGCCGGTCTCCGCCGGCTCGGGCCGGACCCACAGGAGCCATACACAGAACAGCCAGCAGAGCGGCAGCCCCGCCGAATACCCGCCACATCATGCGGACCTGCTTCATCAAGATCGCCCCCGAATCGCCGCGATATTCGGCCACGACGATAGTCCGCTGTAGAATGGCGCACGAGCCGCAGGCGCAAATGCCGCATATCAGACCCAAAGCCTCAGGTCACCAGGCCGCTCCGAAACCGCCAACGAGTGACTCACTGCGTGGATGTCCCCAACCCAAACAGCGGTGGTATCCACGCCCCAGGGCGGCGTCTCCTTTGGCCTGGTTCAGATCATCGGTCACCACGGCTAGTGGCGGTCGTCTCCGAGGTCGTTGGCATACAGCTCCCGCCGTTTCGCGCCCCGTCCGTGGGCGCCGGAGTCCCAGGACTCGGCCAGCGGGGCCACATGGTCGATGTCCGGCGGTACGCGGTACGCAAATGCATCGGAAACTGCGGTGAACCAGGATACGGTCTGGAGCCGAGGTCGTCCCGCACCTCGTCTGATCTGCCAACAGGACGAAAGTGGCTCTCTCTATAAAGACGTGGGACTCGTCGGTCTAGCTACTTAATCGTTGGAAATTTTTCCTCCGCCCTCAGCGTCATCGTCGGCCTTACATACTAGTTTGTAAGTGCCGTGGAGGTTCGGCACCGTCTTTTCTTTGCCCATGTGGTACCAAACTTCGGTCAGAGAGGCCACCTTAGCTCCACTATTAGTGTCGATCAGTGCGCAACTTGCGGTGCCATTCGATGGCCTATAGATGCGCATTTTGATGTAATGGCCACTGGCGTTTGCCGGAAGATAGCCCGTGACACAGCTACTTGCTCCGCCAAGCGTTATGAAACACTCCGTACTCGCAGCAAAGGCCGGTGTCGCGGCACCTCCAAGTACCATTAAGGCCACTGTGCCACCTGCGGCGAGCCTACTAGCGTTTCGCATGAAGGAATCTGTGATCATTGCGCTTCCCATTTTCGACTATCAGGCAATTCACTACTCTGTCATCAAGCCTCGCAAATATCGCACAGAAATTTTTTTGCAGGTGTAACTGAAGTCATAGTATCGGATTATGGGCAACTACCACTGAAGTGATCTCAGCAAGTATTCATTGCTGATTCGGTACGACACGGGCGAACGGGTCATTCCGGACGGTGCTCGAAACGGACGTGGAGCCATCGATAGACAGGTCTTTGCGACAAGATCGGTCT
>NZ_BMQC01000033.1 GCF_014647915.1 Pilimelia terevasa | reverse complement strand
CTTCCGCGCTGCCAGGGAGAGCCTGGGTCGCAGAAGTAGACGTCCATGTCGGTGGCGATGCTGAACGCGCGGTGTTCGGCCATTTCTGCTCCTTGGTCCCAGGTGAGGCTGGTGCGTAGCGTCTGGGGTAGTGGTGAGACGGCGGTGATGAGGCTGTCGCGGACGGTTTCGGCGTTTCGGTCGGCGCCGAGGTGTCCGAGGACCACGAATCGGCTGGTGCGCTCGACCAAGGTCGCGATGGCGGACTTCCCGGTCGCGCCGATGATGAGGTCGCCCTCCCAGTGCCCAGGTGTCGTTCGGGTGTCGACCGCTGCCGGTCGCATCTTGATCGAGGTCATCGGGTCAACGAATCGGGGGCGGCGGACGCTCGGGTCTCGGCGTGGCTTGCGTGCGCGTCGGCCGCGGCGTAGCTGCCGGGCGAGGTCCCGATTGAGGTCCCCGGTCGCGTGCACGTAGATCGCCTGGTAGATCGTCTCGGTACTCACACGCATGCCCGTCGAGTCCGGGAAGTCCTTGGTCAGGCGCCGGCTGACTTGCTGCGGCGACCATTTCTTGCCCAGCCGATGCTGTACGTATGTTCGCAGCTCAGGGTGTGTCAGGAGTTTCGGCTTCCTGGGTCGTAGGCGTCGTTGGACCGACGTCCGATGCGCCGTATGGGGCAGGTAGCCGCGTGCGGTAGTCGTGTTGCGGCGCAGCTCACGGCTGATGGTCGACGGAGATCGCCGCAGCTGGGCGGCGATCATCCGGATCGACATCCCGGAGCGACGCAGGTCAGACAGCTCGCGCTCCAGCAGGCTCAAGTATCGGCGATGGATGACCTTCTCGACCCGGTCCAGGTCGACCTTGCCTCCGACGGTGTTGGAGGTGCGTGGCTTCGTCACGCCGGCCAGTATCGGCTCCGGATAGCGCACGACGCGCCCGTCGGGGTAGACGCGTCCTCGATGGATGATCGTGATGCCCTTGTCCCAGTCCGCCGCCGATCGCTTGTCCGCGCGGACCTGCGCCGCCGCTTGCGCCCGAGTCATTCCCTCGGACCGCAGCCTCAGGAACGCCTCTCGCCGTGGGTTGACCGCCCTGTTCTGGCTGGTGACGATGCCCGCCTGATGCGCCCACTTGTCGCAGGTGACGCGCGTGAACCCGAGCATGCGGGCCACCACCGACACATTGCCGTGCCGGGCCAACAGTCGGAAGAACTCGGCTTTCTCCTCATCTGTGTAGACCCTCGGACGGGCCCGGCGCATCGCCAGACCAGCCTGACGCAACCACGAGTACGCGGCATCAGGATGCACGCCCGAGGCCGCCGCCGCGGCCCGGACGGTGGCTCCCTGATCAACAAGATCGAAGAAGCGCTGCCGCACTTCCGCGCTGTACTTGGGACCCGCCATCGCAGCAACCTCCTGCAGGTGTTGCGACGACTGCTGGAATCTAAGCCATGGAGGGCAAGCTCTACCTCTGCGCGGTCAAGGACGTGTGGTCAAGGCGGATCGTCGGCTACTCCATCGACAGCCGGATGAAGTCCCGCCTGGCCGTCAACGCCCTCGACAACGCCGCCGCCCGACGCGGCGACCTGGCCGGATGCGTCCTACACACCGACCGCAGATCCCAATTTCGATCAAGGAAGCTGCAACGCGCTCTGAACCGCCACCGCATGGTCGGGTCGATGGGCCGCGTCGGCGCCGCCGGGGACAACGCCGCGATGGAGTCCTTCTTCGGGCTGCTCCAGAACAACGTCCTCAACCGACGCACCTGGACCACCCGCGAGCAACTGCGCACCGCGATCGTGACCTGGATCGAACGCACCTACCACCGACGCCGACGACAACGGCCCCTGGGCCGGTTGACCCCTATCGAGTACGAGGCCATCATGACCCCACCAGCCAGTCAGGCCGCGTGACTACAACTGTCACCTATCGGTGCAGCAGACCCGAGCAAGGTTGGTCAACGTGCGTGTCGACAGGCAGATGCTGGCAGGATTGGTAAGCAACGCGGCTCCGAAGTCTTGGTCGACTGCTGTTCCTGCCAGGAGTCTCGTCCCACTGGATGATCGACGCGCCGCCATCCCAGCTCACGCCCCCGAGATCACCACCGGCCACCAGGCTGAAAACGGCCCCCTGTGTCGGCTATGCGACACAGGGGTTTCTATCAGCTGTCATTGAGGTAGCATCGCCGCCGGCAACTGATTGCGCCGCGGCAAATCGCCGGGGGGAGAAGGGAGTTCTCGTGGGGGTTTGGATGCGACGATGGGTCGTGGCGGCTGCCGTCACCACGGTCGCGATGACTGGATGGGCGACAGCGGCCGGGGCCGCTATTGCGCCCAGGGTATGGGATCAGGCGATGCCTAAGGGCAACACCCTGAATGCCGGCGACTCGATCCACGCCGTCTTGGTCGGAGATAGGGATGCACACTTCGAGTTGAAGATGCAGTCCGACGGAAACCTGGTCTTCCGTTCGTACTTGAACAACGGACAGAATTACGTTTGTTGGTCGATCGGAGCCAAGGGCTCCGGCGCCCGTGCTGTCTACCAGAACGATGGCAACTTCGTCGTCTACGTCGGCAATGCAGCCAAGTGGGCCAGTGACACCGCCGGCAAGGGCGGCAACAGCGTGAGCATTGACTACTCGGACACATGGTATCCCGGCACGGACCTGTGGGTTGGCGACACCCGAATCAACCGGGGCTGCCGCGTGCCTTAATGAGGTTATCTCAGCAAGGATTCGATAATTGGTGGTATTCGTTAAGGTGAGGACGTGGCTGGCGCGGACGATGTCACCAAGTCTGCTGGGGCTGACGGTGGCGTTTAAGGGTGCAACCAGCGTTCGGTGAGGATGGCGAACCCATGTTCGCCTTGGGTGCGTGGCGCTGTAGGAAGCGGTTGTGAGCGCGGTTGTCTGGAGCGAGTTTCTTTCCACCGGCGGTTGGTTGAAGGGTGTATATATGTCTTGGCCACAGCCGTTGTAGCCGAGTCAGCGAGGGTGGGTAGGTCAAGCTGTGACGCTGCCCAGTAGAGAGAGCCTTTTCCATCCTCATGATTGAGCCATTTTCATCCTGACGTCCTGGCAGGTCAGACGAGGTGTGGGAGAGCCTCGACCTCAGGCGGTAGGCAGGTCCACCGCGGGTCGGGCCGCCGGGCCAACAGCAGGAGCCGGATGAGTCGAGGTCGCGGTGACGTCCCTGCGGTCAGGATGAAAGTGGCTCATTCTTGGCCGTGGTGGAGCGTGAGGACGGCGCGGGCGAGGTGACCGACGCGTTGCGGGCAGCAGCGGATCTTGGTGAGTAGTCGCCATGCTTTGAGGGTGGCGAAGGTGCGTTCGCCGGGTCCTCGGATGGTGTTGACCATCCGGTTGTGGGTCTTCTGGGCTCGGGTCAGTTTGCGGCCTTTGTGTGGTGTGACGACGGTACCGCCTGCACCTTGGTATCCCTTGTCGCCCAGCAGCCCGACGCCCGCTTTGGCCGCCCGGCGGACGATGTCGTGTATGCGGGCGGCGGTCAGGTCGTGGGTCGAGCCGGGTAGCCCGGCCGAGATCCACGCCGGTTCGCCGGTGCGCGGGTCGGCCAGGGCTTGCAGATTCACGCCATGCCGGTGGTGCTTCCCGGAGTAGTACGGGCGGTTGAGAGCACCGCCGAGCCGGTCGGTGGCTACCAGGGTTCCGTCGAGTATTCCCAGGCCATGCCCGTTGTGAGCAAGCCGCCACAATGCGGCGGTCAGCGTCGGCGCCGCGGAGGCGAGTAGATCGACGGCCTCGCGTACGTACCGCCACACCGTCGCCAGCCCGATCCCGAATCCGGCCGCCAGACGAGCGTAGGTATCACCGTTGCGAAGGTGCGCCAACACCAACAGCGCCTGCCTACCGGGTGCCAGCCGCCGCCACTGGCAACCGATCCTGCGACGGTGGGCGGCCAACACGCCCGACAGGTGAGTCAGGTGCGCGGTCGACAGCGTGAGCATGCCAGGATAGGTCATCGAGGCTCCTTGGCCAGACGATCAGGTAGTGGTACCCGTCGTCTATCAGGAGCCTCGTCTCATATAGAGCAACGACACGCCAGCCGCGCCTCTCAGCCCCACCCCCCCACCAGCCGAAACAAGGTTGGAAAAGGCTCATTGTTGCGGTGATACCGCCGCACTCTGCGTGCGATGCGAGGGAGGCAGTCCACGGTAGACCAACCGGATGGCTGATCGACGTACGTACCCGTACGACCTGTCTGATGCTCGCTGGCAGTTGGCCGAGCCCCGATTGACCGCGTGGCGACAGGCCCGCACCGACGCCGGCGTCGGAGGCCGAATCGCCAGTCATGATCTACGAGAGATCCTCAACGCGATCCTGTACGTGAACCGGACCGGGATCGCATTGGCGTTACCTTCCCCACGACCTGCCGCCCTGGCAGAGCGTGTACGGCCACTTCAACATGTGGGCACGCGAGGACCTGTTCACCCAACTCAACCTCGACCTGACCGCCCTGGCGCGAGGCAAGGTCGGCCGTGACCCCGAGCCGACCGCCTGCGTAATCGACACACAAAGCGTGAAGACCTCCACCAACGCGCCCCTCGCCACGCAGGGCATCGACGCCGGCAA
>NZ_BMQC01000032.1:2500-5390 GCF_014647915.1 Pilimelia terevasa | reverse complement strand
ATGTCCGGCGGCGTCCTACTCTCCCACACCCTCACGAGTGCAGTACCATCGGCGCTGGAGGGCTTAGCTTCCGGGTTCGGAATGTTACCGGGCGTTTCCCCTCCGCTATTGCCGCCGTAACTCTATGAACATGTCAACCACACCAGCCCCCACACTGGGGGTGGGGTTGTTTGTTCAGAGTTACACAGTGGACGCGTAGCATGTTTGTAGGTCAAGTCCTCGGCCTATTAGTACCGGTCAACTGAACACGTTACCGTGCTTACATTTCCGGCCTATCAACCCAGTCGTCTAGCTGGGGGCCTTACCCCACTAAGTGGGTGGGATACCTCATCTTGAAGCAGGCTTCCCGCTTAGATGCTTTCAGCGGTTATCCTTTCCGAACGTAGCTAACCAGCCGTGCCCCTGGCGGGACAACTGGCACACCAGAGGTTCGTCCGTCCCGGTCCTCTCGTACTAGGGACAGCCCTTCTCAAGTATCCTACGCGCACGGCGGATAGGGACCGAACTGTCTCACGACGTTCTAAACCCAGCTCGCGTACCGCTTTAATGGGCGAACAGCCCAACCCTTGGGACCTGCTACAGCCCCAGGATGCGACGAGCCGACATCGAGGTGCCAAACCATCCCGTCGATATGGACTCTTGGGGAAGATCAGCCTGTTATCCCCGGGGTACCTTTTATCCGTTGAGCGACACCGCTTCCACTCGCAAGTGCCGGATCACTAGTCCCGACTTTCGTCCCTGTTCGACCTGTCAGTCTCACAGTCAAGCTCCCTTGTGTACTTGCACTCAACACCTGATTGCCAACCAGGATGAGGGAACCTTTGGGCGCCTCCGTTACCTTTTAGGAGGCAACCGCCCCAGTTAAACTACCCACCAGACACTGTCCCTGAACCGGATCACGGTCCTAAGTTAGATACCCAAATCAACCAGAGTGGTATTTCAACGTTGACTCCACCCACACTGGCGTGTGGACTTCACAGTCTCCCACCTATCCTACACAAGCTAATTCGGATACCAATGTCAAGCTATAGTAAAGGTCCCGGGGTCTTTCCGTCCTGCCGCGCGTAACGAGCATCTTTACTCGTAGTGCAATTTCGCCGGGCCTGTGGTTGAGACAGTAGGGAAGTCGTTACGCCATTCGTGCAGGTCGGAACTTACCCGACAAGGAATTTCGCTA
This sequence comes from Pilimelia terevasa, assembly GCF_014647915.1. Lineage (GTDB taxonomy): Bacteria > Actinomycetota > Actinomycetes > Mycobacteriales > Micromonosporaceae > Pilimelia > Pilimelia terevasa. Next base: position 4,213 of record NZ_BMQC01000032.1, on the reverse strand, counting down.
CCTTAGGATGGTTATAGTTACCACCGCCGTTTACTGGCGCTTAAGTTCTCAGCTTCGCCCCGAAGAGCTAACCGGTCCCCTTAACGTTCCAGCACCGGGCAGGCGTCAGTCCATATACATCGTCTTACGACTTAGCATGGACCTGTGTTTTTAGTAAACAGTCGCTTCCCCCTGGTCTCTGCGGCCATACCACGCTCCACAAGCGTGTTGCTTCACGTGTCCGGCCCCCCTTATCCCGAAGTTACGGGGGCAATTTGCCGAGTTCCTTAACCACAGTTCGCCCGATCGCCTCGGTATTCTCTACCTGACCACCTGTGTCGGTTTGGGGTACGGGCCGCTAAGAACTCGCTAGAGGCTTTTCTCGGCAGCATAGGATCACTGACTTCACCAAAACGGCTCGGCATCACGTCTCAGCCTTCATGCACCACGGATTTACCTATGATGCGGCCTACACGCTTACCCCGGCACAACCACCGGCCGGGATCAGCTACCTTCCTGCGTCACCCCATCGCTTGACTACTACCCACCAGGTTCCCAGCGTCCACCACAACAACCCGAAGGTCACCGCAGCTTCCGGTGGTTAGCACAGCAAGGTTCGTCATGGGCGTTCTTTCGCGGGTACGGGAATATCAACCCGTTGTCCATCGACTACGCCTCTCGGCCTCGCCTTAGGTCCCGACTCACCCAGGGCGGATTAGCCTGGCCCTGGAACCCTTGGTCATCCGGCGGAAGGGTTTCTCACCCTTCTTTCGCTACTCATGCCTGCATTCTCACTCGTGTCGCGTCCACAACTGGGTCACCCCGCTGCTTCACCCGCGACACGACGCTCCCCTACCCATCCACACACCTGGACCGGAACCCGAAAGAACCGGCCTGGTACAAATGTGAATGCCACAGCTTCGGCGGTGTACTTGAGCCCCGCTACATTGTCGGCGCGGAACCACTTGACCAGTGAGCTATTACGCACTCTTTAAAGGGTGGCTGCTTCTAAGCCAACCTCCTGGTTGTCTGTGCGACCCCACATCCTTTTCCACTTAGCACACGCTTAGGGGCCTTAGCTGGTGATCTGGGCTGTTTCCCTCTCGACTACGAAGCTTATCCCCCGCAGTCTCACTGCCGCGCTCTCACTTACCGGCATTCGGAGTTTAGCTGACTTCGGTAAGCTTGTGGGCCCCCTAGGCCATCCAGTAGCTCTACCTCCGGCAAGAAACACGCGACGCTGCACCTAAATGCATTTCGGGGAGAACCAGCTATCACGGAGTTTGATTGGCCTTTCACCCCTAACCACAGGTCATCCCCCAACTTTTCAACGTTGGTGGGTTCGGCCCTCCACGCGGTCTTACCCGCGCTTCAGCCTGCCCATGGCTAGATCACTCCGCTTCGGGTCTAGAGCATGCGACTAAAAGCGCCCTATTCAGACTCGCTTTCGCTACGGCTCCCCCACACGGGTTAACCTCGCCACATGCCACTAACTCGCAGGCTCATTCTTCAAAAGGCACGCCGTCACCCCGTAAGGCTCCGACGGATTGTAGGCAAACGGTTTCAGGTACTATTTCACTCCCCTCCCGGGGTACTTTTCACCATTCCCTCACGGTACTTGTCCGCTATCGGTCACCAGGTAGTATTTAGGCTTATCAGGTGGTCCTGACAGATTCACAGCAGATTTCAGGGGTCCGCTGCTACTCGGGAACACCCACAGAAGACCACGCCACT
>NZ_BMQC01000031.1 GCF_014647915.1 Pilimelia terevasa | reverse complement strand
GGCCGCGGGCGACCCGCACGACGTCGTCACGGAACTCTCGGGGGTAGGGCTTGGGCACGGTGGCATCCTTCCAGCCCGCCTCAACGGCAAGCCAGCTCAGGTGTCACCAGTTGGTGCAGCAGACCCAACTTCGCAACCTCCCTGATGGTGCCGGTCGTGTCGCGCACGACGCGGCGGAGTGGGGTGGAGTCCGTGGGGTCGGGTGGGTCAGCGGTTGCCCTTCGGGTCGAGGGCGTCGCGCAGGCCGTCGCCGAACATGTTGAACGCCAGCACGGTCACGAAGATCGCCAGACCGGGCCAGAGCATGAAGTGCGGCGTGTTGTAGTACTGGACCGCGTCCGACAGCGTGCCGCCCCAGCTCGCGGTCGGCGGCGGCACGCCGACGCCGAGGAACGACAGCGCCGCCTCGAACAGGATGTTCGTCGGGATCAGCAGCGTGGCGTAGATGAGGATCGGGGCCACCAGGTTCGGCAGCATCTCCTTGAAGATGATGTACGGCGACCGGGCGCCCATGCTGCGGGCGGCGTCGACGAACTCGCGCTCGCGCAGCGACAGCGTCTGCCCGCGCACGATCCGGCCGATGTACGGCCAGCTGAAGAACCCGATCACGAAGATCAGCATGGCGATCCGCAGGGACAGCCCGGAGAGCCCGAGCGCCTGGTCCGGTACGACGCCGACGAGCGAGATCGCGAAGACCAGGAGCGGGAACGCCAGGAAGGCGTCCATCAGGCGGCTGATCACCGCGTCGACCCAGCCGCCGAAGTACCCGGCGACGACGCCGAGCGTCGCCCCGATGAGCACCGACAGCAGCGTCGAGGCGAAGGCCACCAGCAGCGAGACCTGCGCACCGTGGACCACCCGGCTGAACAGGTCCCGGCCGCTCTGCGGCTCCAGGCCGAACGGGTGCTCCCAGCTCATCCCACCGAAGGCGCCGGTGGGTAGCTGGGAGGAGCCGTCGATCAGGTCGCGGTGGGAGGCGTTCGGGTCGCCGCCGACGAGCGCGGTGATCGGGGTGGCCAGCAGCGCCACGAGGACGAGCAGGACGATCACGACCGCGCCGCCCATGGCGAACTTGTCCCGCTTCAGCCGCATCCAGGCGATCTGGCCGAGCGACCGGCCCTCGATCCTGGGGGCCGCCGCCGGCTCCGGCCCGGCGAGCGCGACGGCGCCGCCGGTCTGCGACGGCTCTGACCCGTTGCCCATGTGCGCCCCGATCCTCCTCGTGGCCGCCGCGGCGGATCGGGTACGCGGTCCCGCGGGGAGCGTCCCCGCGGCCGGCCTGCCCGCGCCGCTCGGCAACCGGTCAGTTGTCCGTGCGTGTCCGTGCGTGCGTCCCCGCCACCGCGCCGGGCAGCTCTCGTGCGGCGGCAGGTCCGGGTGGCGCGTCCGTGCGGAGCCGCCCCGGCGCGGGCGGGACGCCCGGAGGTGGCGTGTGCCACCAGTGAGAAACAGTTCCGTTCGTCACCCGTCCGGGTCAAGGGTCGCCCGTTCTCGTGACCGAACCCAGGCTTCGCCGTAATGAGACTGTGATCGACTGAACAGCGCCGATTCGGGTCCGGGTGTGCTAACTGCGCCCGGTTCAGCTCCAGTCCCAGCCGACGCCGACCAGGCCGGGCTGCATGTCGGTCGCCACCACGTGGATGCTGCGGTGCGGGCCGAGGGTGATCTCCTCGCGGGTCAGGTCCGGGCCGCCCTCGTGCCGCCGCTGGAACCGCCAGCAGACGGCCGGCAGGGCGTCCGGGTGGAAGATGACCTGGATGGCCACCTGCTTGGCGGGGAACCGGATCCACTGGTACTGCTGGTTCGTCGGGATGCCGCTGCTGTCGGCGATGCGGAACCGCTGCAACTGCGTCTCGCCCACCATGAGCCGCCGGTCGAACAGCACCTCGGCGACCAGCCGCGGGCCGTCCGGGTCGGTCCGCACCCGGCCGATCCGGCAGTTCTCCAGCGCCGTCACCGTGATGTCCGCCGCCGCGGCGCCGTCCTCGCCCTGGTACACCGCCACCGACCGGTCGGTCGGCTGGTGCGCCTGCACGATCTGCGTGTACTCGGCGTACTGCGCGCTGCGGTCGGGGCCGACGTGGACCGAGCCCAGGGAGCAGATCGTGTGCAGCCGGCCGTCGTAAGGCCCGAGGTTGTCGATGACGTCGATGAGCGGCTGGGCGCCGCGCAGCAGCTCGGAGTAGCTCTTGGCCCCGCGCGGCAGACCGGCGGCGCGGCCGCGGGGGCGGGGCGGGCCGAGCAGGACCAGCAGCGAGCGCTCGGGCAGTTCGAGGACGCCCTCCAGGGCCGCCACGGCGCGCAGCGAGTCGGCGCGCTCGGGCCGGCGCTTGCCCGACTGCCAGTAGCTCAGGGTGCCCAGCCCGATGTGCAGCCCGGCCTCGTTCAGCCGGTGCTGGAGGCGCTGCAGCGACAGTCCGCGGGCGCGGATGGCGGCCCGCAACGCGTGGTGGAACGGCCCTGTACGCAGCGTGGCGGCAAGCTCGGGTTCCATGTGTTCTCCATGAACGTGAATATTCGCAGTTATCTAACCGCGGCGACCCACGCTATGCAATGCCTGATGCGGGAAACCTCGCGGACGCCGTTCACCCACCGCCCCGGTCTTCACGGTGCGTGTTCGCCGACCACCGAACCCGTTGCCACCGGCCCCGCCAGCGGCCAAGGTATCGCTCGTACCGACGACGCCCACCCGCCCAGGAGGTGACCCGATGGCCTGGAACTGGAGCCCGCGCCGACCCCCGTCGGGGCACGGCCTGGACGCGACCGGCGCCGGCGCGTACCGCACGCTGGTCAACCGCCGCTACGGCGCCCGACCCACCAGCCAGGTGTCCACCTCGGCCGGCGACCCGCCGCCGGCCGGGCAGCACCCGGCGACGGCCGGCCGCCCCCGTTCGCGGGCGGCCGACGTGACCCGCCGACGCTCTCCGCTCCTGGAGGGCGTGGCCGCGCTCCTGCGCACCGTGGTCCGCCTGGCGCGTCGGCGCCGCGCCAGGTGAATCCGCGCAGGCGGCCGGCGGGAGGTGTGGCCCACCCCGACCTGATACGCCCCGAGATCGGCGGGGTGGGCCACGTCGCCCGGCTCCCGGCCGCCGCGGCGCCCGCGCGCGGCGCGGCCGGACGGCGCGGCGGGCGGCGCGCAGGGATCAGACGGCGCGGCGGCCGGAGAACGCCCGGCCGAGCGTGATCTCGTCCGCGTACTCCAGGTCGCCGCCCACCGGCAGGCCGCTGGCCAGCCGGGACACGGCGATCCCCATCGGCTTCACGAGCAGGGCCAGGTACGTGGCCGTCGCCTCGCCCTCGGTGTTCGGGTCGGTGGCGAGGATCAGCTCCCGGACCGCGCCACCCCCCAGGCGCGTCATCAGCTCCCGGACCCGCAGGTGGTCGGGGCCGATGCCCTCCAGCGGGTTGATCGCGCCGCCGAGGACGTGGTACCGCCCCCTGAACTCGCCGGTGCGCTCGATGGCGACGACGTCCTTGGGCTCCTCCACCACGCACAGCACGTCGCCGGAGCGGCGGGAGTCGCGGCAGATCCGGCACTGCTCGGCCTCCGCGACGTTGTAGCAGGTCGTACAGAAGCGGACCAGCTCCTTGACCCGCTGGAGCGCTCCGGCCAGCCGGTGCACGTCGGCGGGGTCGGACTGGAGGACGTGGAACGCGATCCGCTGCGCGCTCTTGGGACCGACGCCGGGCAGCCGCCCGAGTTCGTCGATGAGGTCCTGAATGGCACCCTCGTACATGTCACATACCGGGCAGGACGAGGCGGCCCGCGGCGCCGACCAGCGCGGCCCGCGCCGGGGCGGCCTGCTGCCGCGTCATCCCCGCCTGCCGCGTCCACTGTCGCCGGTCCGGCTGTCCCACGCCCACTCCTCGCCCTGTCCGCGCCCGAGCTGCCTGCTCGGCCATGTCGGGTGCCTCGGCCGCACCCGTGCCCGCCACCCTACTGACGCCCACCGACACCGCCCCCGCCCCACGCCGGGCGACCGCGGCGCGGCCCGGGCTCAGGGGGTGCGCGGGGTGATGTCCTCGGCGCCGAGGCGGTCGCGCAGGAGGTGGTACGCCTGCTCCTCGGTGCTCCGGCGGGCCGCCCCGGGGTCCACCACCTCGTCGGTCGGGCCGTCGCCGGGGTCGAATCCGTCCCAGCCACCGGCGCGGGCGGCAGGGGCCGGGCGGCCGCCGTCGTACTCCGGGTCGTAGGGCGGCTCGTCCAGCGGCGAGCCGTCCGACCACGCCGGTGCGGCCGCCGGGCGGGGCGCCTCGACCCGCGGGCCGCGACCGGCGGCGGCCCGGGCGGCCGCGCGCGCGGCGTCGAGCCCCCGCTCCGGCCGGGGTGCGCCCCGGGTCGCGGCGGCGTCCGGCGCCGCCGCGGCGTCCGGCACCCGCGTGGTGGGCGCCGCGCCCTCCGGCATCCGGGTCGAGGGCGTGACCGGGAGCCCGGCGGCCGCGGGGGGCCGGGTCGCGACAGCCGGCCCGCCGGGCGACGACGGGCCTGCGCCGGGTCCGGCTGTCGCGGACGGCGCGCCGCCTGGTTCGGCGGCCGGCGACGAGGCGCCACCAGGGCGGGCCGGCTCGGGCCACGAGGTGTCGCCCGCCGGGGCGTCGTCGCGGCGCGCGGCGAGAGCGGACTGCGGCGCAGTGGCCGGCTGCGCGGGCGTCGTCCTGCCGCCTGCCGTCGCGGAGGGTGGCGCCACGGACCTGGCCCCAGGTGTCGCTGTAGGTCCACCCCCGGGGATCGATGCGGGTCCAACCCCGGAGGTCGATGTGGGTCCAACTCCAGGGGTCGCGGCGGGTTCGGCCCCGGGGGTTGATGCGGGTTCGGCCCTGGGGGGGGCTGGGGGTTCGGCTGCGGCAGTCACTGAGGGTCCGGCCGGTCCGGGCGCAGGGGGTGCCACAGGTGCGGCGGTGCGGGGAGCCGCGGCTTCGGCGGCGGGCGGAGACGGCGCCGGGGGGGCCGTCTGCTGGCCGGAGGGCGGGGAAGGAGCGTCGGGGCGTACCGGATCCCCCGCGCCGGACAGGCGGGAGGACTGGGCCGGTACCGCGCGTGCGTCCCCGGCCACCTCGCAGCGGATCTCCCACCGATTGCCCAGTACCTCGTACGCCGCCTCGACGACGACGGCCGACTGCCCGACCAGCATCTGCGCGAGGATCTGCGACTTCACCGTCAGGACCAGCACGCCGTCGGCGGCGCTGCGGACCAGCGCGTCGCGGGTCAGCGCCGCGGTCCGCTTGTTGCTGCGGTTGACGGCGTCCAGGATCTCCGGCCACGCGGCCCGCACCCGCTCGACCGCGTCGCCGGCAGTGGCCGCCGACCCGCCGGCCCGCGCGCCGCCGACCGTTTCACCGCCCCGCGCTTCAGCGCCCCGTGCCCCACCGCCCTGTGCCTCAGCCCCCCGCGCTTCAGCGGCCCGCGACTCGTCACCCCTCGCCGCCGGCCCGTCGGTCGCCTGTCCCTCAGCGGCCTGGCCATCGGGTGTCAGTCCCTCGACAGCCCGGCCATTGGCAGCCTGTCCGTCGGCGGCCCGGCCATCGGGTGCCAGCTCGTCACCTGCCGTCGCTTCACCGCCCGCCGACGCTTCGGCGGTCGTGGCAGCGGGGACGCCAGCCCCCCGCTCGGCGGCAGCCCCGGCGGGCGCCCGCGCCTCGTCCGCATCGACATGGTCCGGCGCCTCGCCCGCGGCGACCGGCGAGGCGGCAGCCGGTCCAGGGTCGGCAGGTCGGACCAGTTCGGCGGGCTGGACCAGTTCGGCGGGACGGACGGGGTCGGCGGGACGGACGGGGTCGGCGGGGCGGACGGAGTCGATGGTGCCCGCGCGGCCGGCGGCAGCGCGGGCCGCGGCCATCGCCGCCTCGGCCGCGGCGCTGCGCCCACCGGTCGGCTCGGCCTGCGGGCCGGTGGCCGGCGCGGCGTCGGCGGCGTCGGCCGGCCGCGCAGCCGGCCCCTGGCGTTCGAGCCGCTCCAGGCGCTGCATCAGGGCGGCTGCCGCGTCGTCCACGCCGGGCAGGAGCATCCGGGCGCAGATCAGCTCCAGCAGCAGCCGCGGGCCGGTGGTACCCCGCATCTCCACCAGGCCCTCGTGCAGGATGTCGGCGCAGCGCGACAACGTCGCCGTCCCGAACCGCTGCGCCTGCTCCCCCATCCGGGCCAACTGGTCCGCCGGGCCGTCGATGAGGCCCTGCCCCACGGCATCCGGGACCTGACGCAGGATCATCAGGTCGCGCAGCCGCTCCAGCAGGTCCGCGGCGAAGCGGCGCGGGTCGTGGCCGGCCTCCACCAGGTGGTGCACCGCCGCGTACACCGCGGCGCCGTCGCCGGCCGCCAGCGCGTCGCACATCTGGTCGAGCAGCGCGGCGTCGGTCACGCCCAGCAGGGCGACCGCCCGGCCGTAGGTCACGCCGTCCGGGCCGGCGCCGCCGATCAACTGGTCGAGCACCGACAGGGAGTCCCGGGCGCTGCCCCCGCCGGCCCGGACCACCAGCGGGAACACCGCGGGGTCCACCTTCACGCCCTCGGCCGCGGCCAACTGCTCCAGGTACGGCCGCAGCAGCCCCGGCGGGATCAGCCGGAAGGGGTAGTGGTGGGTGCGGGACCTGATCGTGCCGAGGACCTTGTCCGGCTCGGTCGTGGCGAAGATGAACTTGACGTACTCGGGCGGCTCCTCGACCAGCTTCAGCAGCGCGTTGAACCCGGCCGACGAAACCATGTGCGCCTCGTCGATGACATAGATCTTGTACCGGCTGTTGACGGGCGCGAAGACGGCGCGCTCCCGCAGCTCGCGCGCGTCGTCCACGCCGCCGTGGCTGGCCGCGTCGATCTCGATGACGTCGATCGAGCCGGGACCGTCCCCGGACAGCGAGCGGCACGAGTCGCACTCGCCGCACGGGTCCGGCGTCGGGCCCTGGGCGCAGTTCAGCGACCGGGCCAGGATGCGCGCGCTGGAGGTCTTGCCGCAGCCGCGGGGGCCGGAGAACAGGTAGGCGTGGTTCAGGCGCCCGCTGCGCAGCGCCTGCGAGAGCGGCTCGGTGACCTGCTCCTGGCCGATGACCTCGGCGAACGTGCGCGGCCGGTACTTGCGGTAGAGCGCGAGCGTCACCGGGGAGCCTCCTGCACGACCTGGCCGGGCAACGAAAAGGCCCCCCGTGCACCCGCCAGAGCTCGCTTATCCTTGCTGCCTTCCGGCCCTGGGGAGGTTCACAAGATGGACGCCGCACGAGGGGCGCCACCACTGTACCTCCCCGCGTCCGGCCGCTGCGGCACCCCCGGACCCAGCCGGGGGTGCGGCTGCCGGGACGGGTGGGACTTGGGTAAGCTCTGCGGCGGAGGATTCGCCTAGAGGCCTAGGGCGCACGCTTGGAAAGCGTGTTGGGTTCACACCCTCACGAGTTCGAATCTCGTATCCTCCGCCAGCTTGACCAGGCGAAACGCCAGGCCCGACCCCACTCGGGGCCGGGCCTGGCGCGTCTCAACGGCCGGCCGGGCGGTCTCAGTTCTGGTCTCATTTCCGCCGGGAGCGGCCCCGCTTCCGAGCCTTCCTCCCCCAGCCTTGACCTCCGCAGTCGGCGTGTCTTCGGACTGACGACGACCACAGAGCGTCACCAAACTGCCTGGCGACCGCCAGCCTCACCGGATCGGTGACGTGCTGGTACCGCTTCACCATGTCGGCGCTGGACCAGCCCATCACGTCCATCGTCACCCGCTGCTGAGTACCGATCACCATCAACACCGTTGCGGCGGTGTGGCGCGCGTCGTGAAGTCGGGCATTACGCACGCCCGCAGCCTTTACTAGGTCTTTCCACTCGTGATAATCGGTATTCGGGGAGATGGCTCGGACTGAGGTTCCCCCGGTTTGTCGGAGGGTTTGATGTGTCCTGGGTTCCCCGGAGTCGGCGTGGTTGGTCTCACGCGGCGGTCAGGGTGACGGGGTGGAGCCTTTCATACTCGACTGGGGTGAGCATGCCCAGTGCGCTGTGGCGGCGTTGTCGGTTGTGGAAGATTTCGAGGTAGTCGAAGATCGCGTTGGCGAGTTCGATGCGGGTGCGCCATCGCTGCCGGTCGAGGAGTTTCGGTCTGCATGCGGCCCCAGAACGATTCGATCATGCTGTTGTCGAAGCAGTCGCCGATCGATCCCATCGACGGCGCCAGGCCCGCTTCTTGGACGCGGCGGGTGAAGGCCCCATGAGGTGAATTGCACTCCGTGGTCGGAGTGGATGATCGTTGCGGCGGGTTGGCGGTTGGTGATGGCCATGTTCAGGGCGTTGGTGACCAGGGTGGCGGTCTGGGCGGAGTCGATGGACCAGCCGACGACCTTGCGGGAGTAGGCGTCGAGGACGACGGCGCAGTAGACCTTGCCTTCGCGGGCTTGGATTCCAGCAGTCGTCGCAACGGATTGGACTATGCGGGCTCTAGTAAAGCAGCCATGCGCTCGGCGGGGGTGTCCCAGTCGAGCGATTTGCGGGGCCGGTTGTTGAGTTCGTCGGCGACGGCG
>NZ_BMQC01000030.1 GCF_014647915.1 Pilimelia terevasa | reverse complement strand
CGGTGCGCCGTCGGCGCCGGTCGGTACCGGCTACCGGTGCCGTTCCACCGCACGGCGCCGGTGCGCCAGTCCCGGCACTGGACGAAGCGCGGGCGGTCGGCGGCGAGGAGCAGGTGCGCGCCGTACCGGCCGGCCGCGGTGACCGCGTACGGCAACTCGGCGCGCCAGCGGGTGGCCCCGTCGCCGGCATTGACCGCCAGGAGCTCGGCGTGGCGCGGCGCGTCCCCGTGAGAGCCTTCCCAGGTGGCGAGCACGACCTGGTCGGCGTCGACGATCAAGGGGGTGCTCCGGTTGGCGGTGTGTTGACCGACCGGAATCCGCCAGCGCATTCGCCCGTCGGCGGCGTCGAGGCACCACAGGGTTTCGCCGACGACCACGCAGACCATCCCGGCGCCGTGGGCCGGCTGGGATCGAACGGCGTCGGGCAGGTCGGTCTCCCAGCGCGGCGGGGGTGGCGGGACGGCGCGACGCCGGTCGGTGCGCCCGACCACGCGGGACGGTGTGGCGGGCGTGGTGGCGGCGCGGGCCGGCGTGGCCGCCGTGACGGCGGTGATGGCGGCCACGCCGAGGATCGCGCGGCGGGTCAGCTTCGGTCGGGGCATCGGCACCTCCCGGTCGGCGGGCGGGGTCACGGCAGAGCCCAGGCGGTCAGCTCGTCGCCGATCCGCAGGTAGAGAGTGTCTTCGTCGGCTGCCGGACCGCCCCCGGCGGACGTGACCGGATCTCCCTCAGGTCGACCGGTGGCGGCGTCGAGAATGAAGAGGGTGTCGTCGCCGACCACGTAGACCCGGCCGCGGGTGACGAGGAGATCGACGGAACGGAACGGCCGGTCCGCCACCCAGCGCCAACGGCAGGTGCCGGCAGCGGGGTCCATTGCGACGACCTCGCCGTGTGCGGTGGCCGCGAGCACGTCGGTGCCGCTTCGGGCCGTCGTCTCGACCAGCTCGATCGGGTAAGCCCAGACAACCGCCCCGGTGGCGGCGTCGAGGCAGGTCAACGGGGTGCGCAGGGTGTCGGCCGGGTCGGTCGTCGGCAGCACCCAGCGGTCACCGAGATCCAGCGGGCGCACGTACGTCCACCATGGCCTTCACGCCGGAGGTGCGCCACAGTTCGGCACCCGTAGCGGCTTCCAGGAGCGCCGGGTGGCACCGTTCCGCGTCGATGTCGACGGTGACCAGCAGTCGGCCGGAGGAGGTGGGCACCGTCGGGCCGTCCCCGGGCCGCCAGACGTCCTTGAGTATCCAGCGCCGGGTACCGGTCAGCATGTCGTAGCCGGCGGTGGAGGGGCGACCTCTGCCCGAGCGGGAGGTGACGAGGTGGCCGCCGTAGACGCCCAGATTGTCGCGGACGGAGCTATCGCCGTTCCACAGCAGCGCACCGTCGGTGGCGCTGAGGACGCTGACCGCATTGCGGTTCGTCGGGCCGGACCCCCCGCTGCTGTCGACCACCACCTGGTCGGGCAGCGCAACCATGTCCCTGCGGTAGTCGAGAGCGGCGGCACGAAATGGGCGGGGTAGGTCCGGGATGTCGACCCGCCAGCGTTGCCGCCCGGTGGCGGCCTCCAGGGCGTACAGGAACTGCTCCCGGCGAATGTAGACGAGGCCGGCGTTGACAGCGACGACAGAGTGTGCCTCGTCGTCGCGCAGGCGGAGACGCCAGCGTAGCTCGCCGATCGACCGGCGGGGAATGGGCATCAGGTCACCGTCCAGGCCGTCAGTTGGTCGTCGCGCACGGCATAACAGGAGTCGGCGTCGGTGCCGACCCACCCGATGGACAGGGTCACCGGTTCGGCGGTGGGATCGCCGGTCCGCGGATCGAGGGTCCGGAGCTCGTCGTTAACGCGTAGCAGTAGCCGACCGGCGGTGGTGTCCAGACTCGCGCTCCAGTGCGGTCTGCGGTGGCGCCACAGCCGGCCGCCGGAGCCGCTGTCGAAGGCGGTCAGCGCCTCCGAGGTCAGTGCGTAGGCGATTCCCTGGTGGTGAGCGATGTCGTCCAGGCCGCCCGGGGTCAGCACCTCCCAGTCCGTGGCTCCGTCGGCGGCGTGCAGGTGGGCCAGGCCGCCGGCGGCGGCAACCAGGAAACTCTCGCCGAGGTCGAGGCTCCGCAGGCCCCGGCGGACGGTGCCGCGCTGCTCCCAGAAGATCTGCCCGCCTGCCGTGTCGAGCAACCGCAGCGATCCGTTGATCCCACCGCGGATGTCGTCGATCAACAGCCGGCCGGGAACCTCGCCGACCGGACCCGGGCCACCCTGCAGGCCCTCGCCGTCGCGGTTGACGCGGACGGCACCGGTGACGGCGTGCCGGATCTGCAGGTAACGGACGGCGAGGTGGTTGCCACCTTCGACGTACAGGTCGTCGCCGGCAGCGGCCAAGCCGGCGGCACGGTACCGCAGGTCGTGCGCCCACAGCGGCGTCCCGTCAGCGCGCCGGAAGGCCAGCAGACGACGGTTGGCGTCCGAGCCGAAGTCGTGCCAGTGACTGAGGAAGAGGCGGTCACCGCCGACGGCGAGTCGCCATTCGAGGTCGCGTTCCCACATAACGTCAACTGGGCCCACAGGGGTGTCCCACATCAGCCGGCCGTCGGCGGCGTTGTACGCGGTCAGCAACTGGGGGCGCACGAGGTACACGACGCCGGCGTGAACCCAGATCGGGGAAGTGAGCTCCACTGCGGGCAGCGGGAGAGTCCAGCGCGGCTCGGGAGTCGACCGGCTCCGGGCGGCAGCCGGCTTCCCCCACCCCGCCGCGGCCAGCGCGGCGGCACCCACCAGCGCGGTACGCCGACTGACGAAACCGACACCGTCCATATACAACACCCCCGTGTCGTGGTGATGGATGAGCACCACCGGAGGCAAGACTGCCGCATCAGCCCCGGAACCGCCAGACCCAAGGCCGTCCGACATGGACCCGACCCGCTCGCCGAGCGGGCCTCACAGCGACCGGCCCGGCGCAGGGCACTTGCCAGGGGCAGGGCGATGAATCCCCAGTCGTACCAGCGGTGGCCCTTCGCGCCGGCGCCGGCGGACAGCCGTTGCCAGCCGTACGGCGTAGGCCGGCGGTGATGTGGTCGGCCCGTTGGGTGGCCAGGCCGGTCGGCGCTCGGTGTGAGCGGGCGACTGCGAGGACATAGCTGAGCCGAAGGCGGCGTGGTCCGACTGTCAACTGCGGGTCGCCGCCGTAGGCCTCGTCGCCTGCGACCCATCGGCACGGCAGTCCACCGGCCGCCGCTGTTTCGATCAGCCGGCGTGCCAGCTGCGGCTTCGTGGCGAAGTCGACGCTGTGGGGCACGCCTGCCTCAGTACGTCGTGTCGTGTCTTCGGAACAGAATCTCGGCAGGTAGAGGGCCACGTCGAGCAGGGTGTGCCCGAGCGGTGAGGCATACGAGAGATGGACGGCGATCGTCGGCAGCGTCTTGTCGAAGGTCGGGATCACGACCCGGAACCGCGACCAGGCCAGCCAGGCGCACCACAACGATGTGCGCCGTCCGCCGATGCGTGGGCCCTCACCCCAGTCGAACTGCATCCACAGTCCGGGCTCGGGTATCCACGGCCGGAACACCCTGCGCCGCCCGGCCCGGAACGCCTCTTTCACCGCGGCGACCGCCCGCCGTGTCGTGCGTTCCCCACCGGTGAACCCCATCGACGCGATCCGCCGATGCACCACGTCCGCGCGCACCCGACCACCTGAGCGGACCACCAGCTCCTCGATCTTGTCCATGAACTCATCAATCGGACGGGCGCGATGCGCCCGTTCCTGCGGGCTGCGTCCCTCATCCCGCAACTTCACATACCGGGCCACAGTGTGGTGATCACACCCAGCCAACTCCGCCGCCGCACGGTAACTACCCGTGAGGTCGTAAGCCTCCAAAATTTCCACGATCTCCCTGCCGCTCTTCACGCCGGTGACCCTCGCCGACCGGCTACCGCTGTCGATCAGCGGGGAGATATCTGGCCGCCCTATGGGAGTCCCCCCGGCCACCACCGGGGGGATAAATGGCCGCCTATGGGGAGTATCTACTGGCCGCCGCCACCCCACCAGCGGCGTCAGCATGGGCGACCTGGTCGACCGCCTCGGCGTCGCCCGCTCCACCATCCAGATGCGATGCGCCCACCTCCGCCGAGCCGGCACCCTCCACACCGACCCACCCCGCGGCCGACACGCACGCTGGCACATCACCGACAGTGAGCAGCAGGCAATGTCTAACGCCTAACGCCTAAATGCCTGACCTGCTCCTCAACACGCGCAGGCGCGTACGCGCGCGGGTCAGGCATTAGGCGTTCACTGAAAGTGACCGTGGATCGGTCGGTCCCGCCAGGTCAACGGCCAGACGGCGGACGGCTTGCGCCCACCTCCCATCGTTGAGCGGACACACCCCTCAGCCACCGGAGACACAGATGCACCCCGACCCGTACGGGCAACAGTCGCCGCAGTACCCGCCCACCCAGCAGTGGCCGGCCATGTCCGCCGCGCCGCCGCCGGCCCGCGCGAAGCGCAGCCGGGTGCCGTGGATCGTCGGTGGCGTCGCCGCGGTAGTGGCGCTGTGCTGCGGCGGGACCATGCTCCTGGGCGCGATGGCCCTGCCGAAACCCGAGCCGGCCGCCGTCACCGAACCGGCCCCCAGTCCATCCCCGACCCCCAGCGACCCTGCCACCGGCATCCCGGACCGCGACCGGTGCCTCACCGGTGACAGCCGCGCCGTCTGCAAGGCCGCGGCCAAGCGGCGGGCCGCCGCGCGCAAGGAAGCCGCCGAGGCCCGGCGGCAGCGCGAACGTGAGCGGCGCGAGCTGGAGGACTCCGGCAGCAGCTCCTCAGATGGCGACAGCTACCAGCCGGGATCCGGCGGCAGCAAAAGCGGCGGGTTCTCGTGGCGCCGACGGCAGTAGCGCCCCGGGCGGACTGAATCGATTTATCGAACACCTGTTCGATAGGGTGTCGCGGATGGGCATGGGAGTGATGCGGCACTGGCGGGATGGATCATGGGCGACGGCGTGGCGCCGCGACGTCGTGGTGTGCGCCGAGCTGGACGGCAGGTACACCGTGACGATCAGCCGAGGCCCGCAAGAAGCGCGCGCGTGGTTCGCCGACCTCGGCGAGGCCGAGGTCGGCGAAGCGCACCGGCATCTGCTGCCTGATGTCCAGTGGAGGGAGCTGTCCGAGTCCTACCGCCGGGCGCGCCCGTCTTAGATCACCACGGTCGACCACAGCTACGCTGACCTGCGAATCGTTGAACTTGCGCCGCCCGTCGCCAACCGAAGGAGACACCGCCATGTTCGGGTATAAGCGCTCCGATCTTGCTCTGGCCGCCCTGTTCGCACTGGTCTTCGGGATGTAGCCCGGACACGACGAAGCAGCCCCCCACGCCCGGCCGCAAGGCCAGAGCGTGGGGGCTACTTCGTGCGGGGGACGCCGCCAGGCCGGCCAGGGCGAGCTGTCCTCCCGGCGCGGGGTGCCGCCGCGTCAAACCGTCCGGCTGAACGCGCTCCGCGTTGTCAGATTGGCGACAGGTCGGGTGTGGAATGTGGATGATCCTCCTACGATCCTGAAGGCAACCAGACGCAGACCGATGGTCAGGTCTACACCCGCACTTCAGGTGACCGTTGGTGGTGCGCTGGCGGCTGGGGCGAGAAGATTGTGTGGCTGTGCCTGCCGGGCTGAAGTCACCGGCTATAGCTCGCCCGCGCCAAGTAATACAGAAATGTTGCAATACCAACGGGGAGGAATAGATGAAACGAGTAACTAAGATGACGGTTGGTGCATCAGCGCTTCTCGCGCTTCTGGCACCGGCGGTGCCGGCGAACGCCGCGGATTCGGCCTTGGGCTGGGACTGCCCGGAGGGCAAGTCCTGTTACTACGACGGTCACGAGGGTACCGGCCGCTTCTGGGTCGCACCGAGCTGCGGATCGTTCGACCTGGGCCGGATGAACCCTCCGCAGAACGACAAGTTGAACTCGGTCCGGAACCGGGGCTCCGGGAAGGTCCACATGTACAACTGGATCGGGTCGTGGGATGAAATTGGCGCTGTCAATCCCGGCGGCTGGCTTAACCTGCCGCAATCCGTCTCGAACATCGTAGACCGAGTCGTCATCGACTGCTGAGCTTCGGTTGGGCGGGTCAGCCGGGGCGGCAGCGTGCGCATGCGTGATACACCGACCTCGGTGAGGCTGAGGCTCGCTGATGACGAAACCGCCCCGCCCGGCCGAACCAGGGTGGGGTGGTTTCGTCGCCCGGTGGGCCCTGCCCGTTGTGGATCACCACGGCGGCCAGACAGCCGATAGCGACGCTGACCTACGGATCGTTGGACCGGAGCCGCCCCACCCGCAAACTAACGAAGGACTCACCGTGGCCTACCGCCACTCCGCATTGTCAGATTGGCGACAGGTCGGGTGTGGAGTGTAGATGACGGTCTTACGATCGTGAGGGCAACCAGACACAGACCGGTGGTCCGGGGTCTACACCCCGTACTTCAGGCGACCGCCGGTGGTGTGCTGGCGGCTGGGGCGGGGCCTGGGTGGCTATGCCTGCCGGGCTAAAGCCAATCCGGTGATAACCCGTCCGCACCAGTAATACCGAAACATTGCACTATCGACGGGGAGGAAAGATATGAATCGAGTAACCAAGATGACGGTCGGTGCATCAGCGCTTCTCGCGCTCCTGGCACCGGCGGTGCCGGCGAACGCCGCGGATTCGGCCTTGGGCTGGGACTGCCCGGAGGGCAAGTCCTGTTACTACGACGGTCACGAGGGTACCGGCCGCTTCTGGGTCGCACCGAGCTGCGGATCGTTCGACCTGGGCCGGATGAACCCTCCGCAGAACGACAAGTTGAACTCGGTCCGGAACCGGGGCTCCGGGAAGGTCCACCTGTACAACTGGATCGGGTCGTGGGACCACGTTGCCAATTTCTATCCCGACAGCGCGGGTAACCTGCCGCAATCCGTCTCGAACATCGTAGACCGAGTCGTCATCGACTGCTGAGCTTCGGTTGGGCGGGTCAGCCGGGGCGGCAGCGTGCGCATGCGTGATACACCGACCTCGGTGAGGCTGAGGCTCGCCGGCAGCCGCCGCCCAACGTCCAGTGGCGGGACGTGTCCGCCTCGTCTCGGGCACGCGGTGATGGGTGAGGCGCTAACCGCCCATTTGAACCGAACTCCTTGACGACGAAACCGCCCCACCCCAGCCGGAAGGCCAGGCTGGGGCGGTTTCGTTAGGGGGTCGGGCACCGCGACGGGGGTTGGCGGCGCCCGACCGGTTACAGGCGCAGCGTGGGCTGCGGCCGGGCGGTCCGGGCCAGCATGTCCCCGGCGTTCGGAGCGACGCGCACCCCGATCGCGGCCAGTCCAGCCAGGGCGATCTGGATGCCCTCGGCCAGGGTGATCCCGTCGGTGATGACCGAGATCGCCACAGCCAGTCCGGCGCCCAGGAACGCCAGCACCGACTTGGTGTACCGGGCGCCGGGTACGTTCGGCGCGGTGAACACCGCGGCGGCGAACACCGCCGAGTTGACAACCATCAACCACTCGCCGGGGGTGACGCCGTCGGCGAGGACGGCGACCAGGGCGGAGGCGGCGGTCGCGGCCACCATGGCCAGGCTCTTGGCGTACTTCAGCATGGAGCGGTCCTCACTTCTTCGTCAGCGTGGAGACCACGGGGATCATCAGGGCGAGCGCGGAGATGATCAGCGCCAGCGACGGCAGCGGCCACCGCCCCCGCTCCAGGCCGCGGATGCGGGCCTCGTGGTCGACCAGCTTTTTGCCGGTGTCCTGCTCGCAAGCCGGATATCGCCCAAGGTGGCAGTCGATCCCCGCTCGCGCTACTGCCAAAGTGGATTGCGTAGGGCGGGGCGACGGGAGGACTTGTCGTGAGTGGTGGGGTGTTCAAGCGGTGCGGATGCCGGTGCCCGGAGACGGGCCGGCTGCTCAGCTCGTCGTGTCCTCGGCTGGGTGAGCGGCGTCACGGCAGTTGGTACTTCGACTGCGCTGTGCCGGTGCTGCCCGGTCGGCGGGAGCGGCTACGGCGTGGCGGCTACCTGACCCGCCGGGACGCGGCGGCAGCGCGGGATGCAGTCCTTGGTGACGGCACCTCCGCTACCGCGGCTGGTTGGACGGTGGAGCGGTGGCTGCGGCATGGCTGACGACTCACACCAGAATCCGGCCGACCACCCTGCGGTCCTACCAGATCCACGTCGACCGGCACCTGGTGCCCCACCTGGGTCGCATACGACTCAACGATCTGACGGGCAGGCACATCACCGCCATGATCGACACCATGGCGGCGACGGTGAACAGGTACGGGCGGCTGCCGACACCAGCGACACTGCACCGTATCCGGGCGACACTGAGGTCAGCGCTGAACGCCGCGATCCGTGAAGGGCTGCTAACCGACAACCCGGCCCGTCACATCGAGGTGCCCACCCCACGCCGCCCACACGCCCAGGTATGGACCACCGGGCGGGTCCACACCTGGCAGGAGACCGGCCAGCGACCGACGGTAGCGGTGTGGACAACCGACCAGACTGCCGCGTTCCTGAAGCACGTCGCCGATGACCGCCTCGCCGCGATGTGGTGGCTCATCGCCCTACGAGGCCTACGCCGAGGAGAAGCTGCCGGGCTCCGCTGGGTTGACGTCGACCTTGACGCGGGCATCCTGACCATCGAGCAGCAGCGCGTGGCCAACGGCAGCACCGTCGCGGTCGCACCACCCAAGACCGCCGCCAGCCGCCGACTGATCGCCCTCGACCAGCACACCGTCCGGCAACTGCGCGAGCACCAGCGACGCCAGCGCGCCGAACAGCGCACCGCCAGCCGCGCATGGACCGCCAGCGGCTACGTGTTCGTCACCGACACCGGCCAGCCCTTGCACCCGGACTTCCTGACCCGCCGCTTCCGCCATCTGGTACACGATTCCGGGCTACCACCGGTCCGCCTCCACGACCTACGGCACGGCGCCGCCAGTCTGGCCCACTGCGCCGGCGTCGACCTCAAAGCCGTCCAAGCCCAACTCGGACACAGCAGCATCGTCCTCACCGCCGACACCTACACCAGCGTCCTGACTGACCTACTGGTCCACGCCGCCGAAGCCACCGCCCGACTCGTCCTCGCCGCCGCCAAACGCAACCCTGAACGCCGGCACCACGCCCCCTGACGGACAACCGTCCCCAAGCAGGTCCGCTGAACCCCACCACCCGGAACCGCTGAAACCGGCCGTGACCAGGACCGGCAGACACCACAAGCGGCCGAAACGACGCCGCCCACACACGTCCCACCGACGCCCCACAAAGATCAAGGCCGCATAGCCAACCGGCTATACGACCTGGTAAGGACCTGTGCGCCGCCAGGGACTCGAACCCCGAACCCGCGGATTAAGAGCGGCTCCCGATGCCATTCTGGTCGCAATACCAAACACCGCCACGTCGTTGTCTACCATCCAGCGTCGTCCTGTGTCAGGACCGTCGATCACACGTCGATCACAGCAGCAGCGGCACCGTCGCCCACCGACGACCGCGTCCGATGGCCAGCACGACGTCCGGTCATGCCGCGTTGAGGCTCGGGGCCGCCTCAACTGTCGAGACGGCCCCCGGCCTCGGCCCGGCTCGAACGGGCTGCCACCCTCTCCAGTAGCGGGTGCGGTCATCCGGTGCCACCACACTTTGGGCGAGGACCAGTCACGGTAGTGGTACGCCGGGGTATCCGCCACCGGGTATCGGACACGCGCACTCTTCCGCCGATAGTGCGCGTGGTCGCCGTCGCGCGATAGGGTGTCCCGCGCCGTCGTCATCGTCCGGGTAGGAGTCACGAGGTGGGAGTTCTGACCGTGCGGCGTGCCGCCGGGAGCGACATACCCGCGATCGTGGCGATGCTGGCCGACGATCCGCTGGGTGCGGCCCGGGAGAGCCCGGACGACCTGACCCCGTACGCGGCCGCGTACGCCGTGATCGACGCGGACCCGCACCAGCTGCTGGCCGTGGCCGAGCGCGACGGTCGGGTGGTCGGTACCCTCCAGCTCACCTTCCTGCCCGGCCTTGCCCGCCGCGGCACCACCCGGGCGCAGATTGAGGCGGTCCGAGTGGCCTCCGGCGAGCGGGGGTCCGGACTCGGCGCCACTCTGATGGAATGGGCGGTGGAGCAGGCCCGCGACCGCGGTTGCGGGCTAGTGCAGCTGACCTCCGACAGCAGTCGCACCGACGCGCACCGCTTCTACGAGCGGCTCGGCTTCAAGGCCAGCCATGTGGGCTTCAAGCTCGACCTTTGAACCTCTCGACCTTTGAACCTGGTGGATCGCCACCAGCGGCGCCGAGCGGGTGTCTACGCCCGTGCCTGGGTTGATTACGCCTTACCGTCGTCGATGGCGAACCTGGCCGGCCAGTCTGAGGTGATCGGCGGACGGCGGGGCATCCGGGGCCGGCCGGGTGGTTCGGTGTGCGCGCCGTAGCACCGCTCAGTACCTGGGCATGGCGTGACCAAGCCCACGGTGAAGCGGTCGAGCCTGTCGGGAAACGCCGTCGCGGCCGTCCGACATCCGACCGTAGTCTACATGGACGGTGGGTCATGCTCCGCGATAGCGGAGCCTGCCGTCATCAGGGGGAAACTAATGGGTAAAACGGGGTACTTCGGCGCTGGTCTTCTCGGTGTCGCACTTGCCACGACAGTTGGCGCTGCCGCGCCGGTCGCTGCCGCCGGTCCAGCGGCGGACCGTACCGACTGCGTAGGCCTGCTCGTCCCGGCCACCGCCGGTGGCCACACCGTCGAGCAGCGATGCGGCGACGAGGCTCGACAGACCAGGGCACGAGCAGTACTCATCGTCACCTACTACGAGCACGTAGATCTCAACCAGGGCCAGTCCGGCCAGACCCGGCCGGTCTACGGCGGCGGCCCGTGCGACGCGGCGGGGTACACCTTCACGCCCCCCTCGTGGTGGCAGACACACATGTCATCTATCAGTGTGCTGTTCGGGCAGAACTGCCGCTCCTTCCGGGTCCGGAACCCCGCCGGAGACACCGCGCAGTGGAACTACTCGGTGATGTACATGGGTACGGCCTTCAACGACAACGTCAACCAGGTGAAGGTCTGGGCGTCCTAACCCGCGGGTCGGGCGGCCGGGACACCTCCCGGCCGCCCGACTCAACCTCCCCGCCCGAACAATCGTTTTCGGACGGTGTACAAACAGTACCTGTAGCGGTCCATGCTCGGGCCCAGCGCGTTGACGACAGCGTCACCTGTCAGTGCAGCAGATCCCTCATCGGCCGCTGCGTCTAACCAAGACAGTGCGTGTGGTTCCCTTTCCGGCGGTCGCCTCGATGACCAGGGTGAGTTTCTTGACCGGGAACGGGTTTGGGGCCGTATATGACAGCCAGCCGGTGAGGCCGGGAGCTCCTTTCCACCCGAGTAGGTCGAGTTGGCTGGCCACTTGGCGGCGCCACCGGCGGGTGGTCTCTTGCCCGGAGTTGGTGACGATTTCGCCCCATGGGTGTCCCCACCAGTATGGTTCGCCCCAGCGGCCGGTGGGTAGGCCGACACTGGCGCGTGCGACGAGGTCGACAGCGTCGAAGGCCATCATCGCTTGTCCGTCGTTGAGGCGGTTGCAGGTGGCTGGGTCGGCGTCGCTCACGCCGAAGCTCGCTTCGTATTCTCCGAGGAAGCCGCGTGGGTCGGTTCCTTCCCCGCATGTGGCACGCCAGCTCAACATGCTGGCCATAGCCAGGTACCGGATGGTGCGTCCGGGGTGGTCGAGGCCGAGCTTGCCGTCCAGGATGAAGCGGATGACCGCGTCCCCGGCGAGGACTTGTGTACGACAGCCCCGCAGCCCTGTCAGATATTCGCCGAAACTGGCGTCGCGGCCGGCGAAGAACGCCAGGTCGTAGCCGCAAGCGGCCTGCCCCACCGCCATCGCAGACCGCGGGTCGGTCGCCGGGAGCTGCATCGCGTAAGGTGCCGAATCAGTCTGAAATCGGTCCTTGAGCTCGGCGGCCACCTTGTCGGCCAGGTCTTTGCTGTAGGTGTCGTCCGGGTCCTCCAGGTAGGTGATGTGCACCCGAGGGCGCTCGTTTCGAGACCGGTTGCCGGCCATCGCCCTTAGTTGTTC
Source organism: Pilimelia terevasa (assembly GCF_014647915.1). Lineage (GTDB taxonomy): Bacteria > Actinomycetota > Actinomycetes > Mycobacteriales > Micromonosporaceae > Pilimelia > Pilimelia terevasa. The sequence goes on along the minus strand of NZ_BMQC01000030.1, from coordinate 2,374 downwards.
GGCCGCGACCTCGGCCAAGCGGGCGTTCGGTGGCCCCACCTGGTGGTACCCGTCGGCCGGAGTCGCCAGGTCACTGGCGGAGACGAGCGTGCCCGCCACCGGGATTCCCTCGGCGATCAGCAGGTCCCGGGCTTGTCGAGCGCCGCGGTGTGAGATACCCAGACCCACCACGGCGACGATCCGCTCACGGTCGGCAGCAGAAGCGATCTCACGAGCGGTCTGGGCGGCTCTGGTCAGGTCGCTACCAATGTTGGCGAAAAGAATCCGCATCGGCGTGCTGCTCTTCTTCTGGGCGACCGCGATGCCCCGCAACTCCTCGATCGTTGACCGCTGCCCCTCCAGGTCGTCGGACTCCGCGGTCAACGTGCTCAGGTAGACGACGCTGACGTAGCGTCCAGTCTTGCCGGCGTCGCGAGTCACCCGCCGGTTCTGCACTTCGATCACCCCGTACACCTTCGCCATCTCGCCATCGGGGGTGAAGGGACGGCTGTCGCGGCTGAGCCCTACACACTGCTGGCGCCCGTCTTGCACCAAGGTCATCGTCGTAGACAGCCGCGGTGACCACCACGGCTCACACCGGCGCTCGTTGAAGGTGACACCTACGGCCGTGGCGGCGACCAGCAGGAGGCCAGCGACCCACAACGTCGTGCGCCGCCGTACCGTCGGTAGGCCCTCCTTGCGCAGCCGATCGATGGAATCTTCTGAGGCGGGGCCGGGCGGGATGCGCAGCCGCATCCGCCACCGCCGCGCCTCGTCGGAGCGGCCCCAGCCTCGCAGCCACTGGGGAAACGCCGCCTGGGCGTCGCCCGGCCGCAGCCACCCCACAGCGGCATCGCCCTCTTGCCAAGGTCTTGACTCCACAACAAGCAGCGGATCCCAATGGACGGCCAGGCGACCGCGCCGACGTGGCGGCGTCTCTACGTCGCGGCACTCCGCTATCAGGGCAACCAGCCAGGCGGCCGCGTCATCGGCGGACTCCACCAGCAACATCGGGTAGGCCGGCCGGCGGCGGCGGTACGCGCGACGAAGGTCATGCAGGAAGGCCGCCACGACCATCCGGGCGACGGCTTCCTCGCCGGCCGCGCGCATACCCGCCGCCCTGCCCAGGAAGCCGGTACCCCCGTCACCGCTGCCCAACGGGTAGTTGGCGAACCACTTCGGCGGATACCACAGATGCTCCATGACCCATCGCCGGGCCGGCGCGACGCCCAGACCCAGCAACGCCCACCAACCGGACACCTCCGCCGCGATCGCCTCGAACTGCGCCCGGTCCACCGGAAGACGCACCGACTTGACGAAGTGCACCTCCAACAGCTGACGGACCAGGTCATACCGATTGTGCGCGTCCGGGCCGGCCGGAACCTCAAGCGCAGTCAACCAGTAGCCGAGGCGGTACAGCGGAAAGCGCAGTCGCGGGCCCCTACCACGGCGCTCATTCAGCTGCGCCGTAGCTGACCCGATGAGGTCCAGCAACGCGAGTAGATCACCGCGCGGCCCCGTCCCAAGACCACCGACCCGGGCGTATGGAAGGACCGCCTGGTCCTCACGCAGCAGACGGCGCTCGATGCTGTCCAACGGCGACGGTCGATCACCGTCCCTGGCCAGAGTGACAATAGGCAGCAGTCGATCACGCCAGAACAGGTACGGGCGTCGAACGAGGAAGTCCAAGTGACCGACCAGCTCCGCCGCTCCCGGGAACCTGAGCCCCGCCAGCTCATCCTCGGTGGCCGACCAGCGGCCACGGCTGGCACGGCGCATCCGGTACTCATACCGCCTCGGGTGCGCAGGCATTGCAACTCCTCCGGGCAAGCAAACGGTACACACAGGATGACTGACGGTCGCACACAGGCGCCAGCACGGCACAGGATCGACGACTCCCCGACGCCCCTACCAGGTCAACGACGTGCGTCCGCCTCCGTCTCGACTACGCCGTCATCCTCTGGTGACGAACGCTTCGACATCACGTCCGGCAAGGTGCACTCGATCGGGACACCCGAACTGCCCTATCCGCCAGATCGCGCCCGGCGCCACCGCCGGATCCCGGCGGGCCCCAACACCATCCGCATCGCATGCTCACCCAGCTCGCCCGGGAACTCCCTCGGTGCGGGCCTCGCCCTCATTCCGCTCAAGATTCGATGTCTTCATCAAACCCGACGCTTGACAGTGCCCCGGTTTGACGGAGGTTGGTTGGTTGACCCCTAACACGTGGCGGCAGCCGAAGACCAGCATCACGACACGACAGGTGTAAGGGTCTGCTGCACCAACTGGTGACACCTGAGCTGGCTTGCCGTTGAGGCGGGCTGGAAGGATGCCACCGTGCCCAAGCCCTACCCCCGAGAGTTCCGTGACGACGTCGTGCGGGTCGCCCGCGGCC
>NZ_BMQC01000029.1 GCF_014647915.1 Pilimelia terevasa | reverse complement strand
GCTCCAGCAACAAATTCCTCTACCGCATGTGGAAAGCCGGCTACGCCACCGACCCCCAGTACTACACCAAAGTCACCTCCCTCATGAAAACCCACAAGCTCTACCAGTACGACACCTGGCGCTGAACACACCCGCTCCTGGAACCCCCCGCGGCTCACGCCCCGGGGGGTTCCCCCATGAGGTGGGCGTTCACCGCCCGCACAGCCGGGGCGAGGTCGACCAGCTCCACCACGGCGATCCCGGCGGCGAGCAGATCCGCCACGCCGGTGCACGGGGCCAGCGTCGGCGGCTCCCGCAGGGCCAGGACGACCCGGCTCACCCCGGCGGCGATGATGAGCGCGGCGCAGCCGCGGGGCCGCGACCGACGGTGCGTGCACGGCTCCAGCGAGGTGTACACGGTGGCCCCGGCCGCGGCGCCGGGCGGCAGCGCGGCGAGCGCCACCTCCTCGGCGTGCGCGGCCGGGTCGCCCTGGCGGGAGTGGCCGCTGGCCAGGACGCGGCCGTCGGGCGCCACGACCAGGGCGCCGACGGAGTACGCGGCCGGGCTGGGCGGGCAGCGCCGGGACAGCTCCACGGCGGCGGCCAGCAGGGCGGCGTCCGCGGACACGCTGACGGCCCGGCCGGAGATCCGGGCCGGGCCGTCAGGAGTCGGGGCGGACATGCCGACCACGATAGCGCCGGAGGGCGGCGCCCTCCGGTCGTCGGTCAGTGGCGGAGGGCGGCGATCTCCCCGTCGAGGAGCCGCAGCAGCTCGTCGGCGTGCAGGTCGGCGATGGAGGCGACCAGGTCGGGGTGCCGCAGCAGGACGGCCGCCTGGCGGTCCTGCTCGTCCGGGGCCAGCAGGCGCCGGAACCGCGAGGTCAGGCCGCGGGACCCGGTCCGCCGGCCCAGGCAGGCGACCGCGCACTCGGCGAGCAGGGGGTCGGTGAGGATGGCGCCGGCCCAGCTCGCGGCGACCTCGTCCACCCACGTGCGCCACTGGTCGCGGTCGTCGCCGGGGGCGACACCGAAGATCCAGTCGAGGTGGTCGGCGCCGCCGGGACCCGCGATCGTGAGCAGCTCGGCGTCGATCGTCGTCGGGTACCGCAGCCAGGCGGCCACGGTGACGGCCTGCCGGGCCTGCAACTCCACCAGCGCGCTGCTGAAGGCGCCGGGCCACGGCGACGGAAAGGCGTGCGACAGCCACCGCGCGGTGGCGGAGACGACCGGGGCCAGCTCGACCGGCATCGTGGCGGACACTGCGTACTCCAGGGCTCGGGCCGGACCCCCGCGGGTCCGGGTACGGCGTACGGGCCGCCCTGCGGCGACCCGTACCTCGACCCGTGTCCCATCGGCGCCCGCGCCGCCCACCTGAGCAGGGCGGTCAGGCCCCGGGTGTCGTCCCGCCCACCGCGCCGTGCGGGGTGTGGTCGGCCGGCACCACGCCCAGCCGGCCCGCCCGGTAGTCCTCGAACGCCTGGGCCAGCTCGGCCCGGGTGTTCATCACGAACGGCCCGTACGCGGCGACCGGCTCCCGGATGGGCGCGCCGCCCAGCAGCAGCACCTCCAGGTGCGGGTGCCGGCTCTCCTGGCCCTCGGCGGCGGCGACCTGGAGCGCGTCGCCGGCCCCGAGGACGGCGAGCTGGCCGGTCTCCACGGGCTGGCCGGCGCCGCCGACCGTCCCGCGGCCCGCCAGCACGTACGCCAGCGCGTTGAAGTCTGCCGGCCACGGCACGCGCAGGCGGGCGCCGGGGCTGAGGCTCGCGTGGACCAGCGTGATCGGGGTGTGCGTCACGCCCGGCCCCGGGTGGCCGGCCAGCTCCCCGGCGATCACCCGGACGAGCGCCCCGCCGTCGGCGCTGGCCAGCAGCGCGACCTTGCCGCCGGCGATGCTCTGGTACCGGGGCGCGGACATCTTGAGGCGCCGGGGCAGGTTCACCCAGAGCTGGACGCCGTGGAACAGGCCGCCGCTGAGGACGAGGTGCTCCGGGGGCGTCTCGATGTGCTGGAGGCCGCTGCCGGCCGTCATCCACTGGGTGTCGCCGTCGGCGATCAGCCCGCCGCCGCCGTGGGTGTCCCGGTGCGCGAACTGCCCGTCGATCATGTACGTGACCGGTGGATGAACGGGTCCAGGGCGCGCAGGTCGACGCCCGCGAAGGCGCGGCGGACGGGGAAGCCCTCCCCCTCCAGGCCGCTCGGCGCGGTCGTGACGCCCTGGACGGGGCGCAGCGCGCCGCCGGCGGCGTCGGGCAGGCGGGGCAGGGTGCGGATGTCCTGGACGGTCACGGCGGGCATGGCGCCTCCTCGGTACGGCTGGTCCCCCGCGTCAACGGTACTTGCTTAAGCAATATTCCAGGGGCTTTTCGCCGAGGTCGGCCGCGGCGCGTACGGTGGCCGTCGATGCCTGTCCACCGCACCCTCGCCGCGGCCGCCGGTGCCGCCGCGCTCGCGCTGTCCCTCGCCGCCGCGGGCGGCTGCCGGGCCCGGCCCGCCGCCGGTCCCGGCCCGTCCCCGGCCGCCCCGGCACCGTCCAGCCCCGCGCCCGGCGCGCCTGCGGCCGCGGCGGCGCGCACCCCGGCCGGAGGCGGGGCGGCGGCGTACCGGTACGTCTTCCCCGTCGGCGGCCGGGCCACGTACGCGCGCACCCACCACGACTACCCGGCCGCCGACATCATGGCGCCCTGCGGCGCCGCGGCGCTGTCGCCCGTCGACGGCACGGTGCTGGAGGTCAGCCGGGTGGACCGGTACCGCCCCTCCGTCGACGACGGCGCCACCCGCGGCGGCCTGTCCGTGGCGATCCGCGGCGCCGACGGCGTCCGGTACTACGGCTCCCACTACCGCCGCGTCGACGCCGCCGTGGTCGCCGGCCGGCCGGTGCGCGCCGGCCAGCGCATCGCCGACGTCGGCGACACCGGGCTGGCCGGCGCGTGCCACGTCCACTTCGGCCTGTCCCCGGCGTGCGCGGGGACAGGCGACTGGTGGGTCCGGCGCGGCGTGCTGTGGCCGGCCGGGTACCTGGACGCGTGGCGGCGCGGCGAACCGCGGTCACCGGCGGCGGCGGTCCGCGCCTGGCAGTCCGCGCACGGCTGCCCGGCCCGGCCCCGGGACCTGCCGGCGACCCCGCCGGCCGGTCGGTAGGAGGCGCGGGGCTACCCCACGGCCCGGGCGAGGCTGACGCCGAACAGGCCGTCGGGGTCGGTCCACCAGTGCTCCAGCGCGAAGCCGTGGGCGGCCAGCTCCGCGGCGATGCGCTCGCGCCGGAACTTCGCCGACACCTCGGTGCCCAGGTCCTCGCCCGCGGCGAACTCGACCACCAGGTCCAGCGCGGGGATGCTGACCCGCATCGCCCGGGTCGCCCGCAGCCGCATCTCGATCCACTCCCGCTGCGGGTCCCAGTGCGCCACGTGGTCGAACGCGGCCGGGTCGAAGTCGGCGCCCAGCTCCCGGTTCAGGACGGCGAGGACGTTGCGGTTGAACGCGGCCGTCACCCCCGCCGCGTCGTCGTACGCCGGCACCAGCACGGCCGGGTCCTTGACCAGGTCGGTGCCCAGCAGCAGCCACTCCCCCGGCTCCAGGACGGCGCGCAGCGAGTCGAGCAGGGCGGCGCGCTCCTCGGGCAGCAGGTTGCCGATCGTGCCGCCGAGGAAGGCGACCAGCCGGCCGCCGCCGGCCGGGATGCTGTCCAGGTGCCGGGTGAAGTCGCCGACGATGCCCTGCAACTGCAGGCCGGGGTACTCCGCGGCGATCGCGGCCGCCGAGTCGGTCAGCGCGCTGGCGGACACGTCGAACGGGACGAACGCGGCCAGACTCCCCTCCTCGTGCAGCGCCGCCAGCAGCAGCCGGGTCTTCTCCGAGGCCCCCGACCCCAGCTCGACCAGCGTCTTGGCCTGGGTGATGCGGGCGATCTGCGCCGCCTGCGCCGCCAGCACCGCGCGCTCGGCGCGCGTCGGGTAGTACTCGGGCAGCCGGGTGATCTCCTCGAACAGGTCGCTGCCGCGCGCGTCGTAGAACCACTTCGGCGTCAGCCACTTGGGCGTGGCCGTGAGACCGGCCCGCACGTCCGCCCGCAGGGAGCGCGCGAGATCGTCGTCATGGAGCAGGTGCTTCAACGGCGCGGTCATCGTGGCCTCCAGGATTATCGGGTGTGGCGGTCAGGAGAGTGATTGTGCGATCACGGAACCGGCGGTGGCCTCCACCAACCGGTCCGCGGCGACGGGCCGCCAGGCCGGGTCGTCGTCCAGCGGCTCCGAGGCCAGGGTCGTCGCGCCGGCGGCGGATCGGCTCCAGAGCGCGTGTCCGGCCGTCGTGGCCACGGCGACGGACGGACCGACGAGCAGCAGGTTCAGCCGGGCCGAGGGGGCCAGCGCCCGCACCGCGCGGACGGTGTCGGCGACCGCCGCGGCCGGCGGCGCGCCGCCGACCAGCGCGTGCCGCACGTACGCCCACAGCAGGGCCGCGTCGGTGGGGGCGTCGAGGACGAGCAGGTCGCGCAGCGGCAGCGCCGCCGCCAGCGGCACGAGGCTGTCCGGCCACCCGGGCACGACGCCGTTGTGGCTGAACAGCCAGGCGCCGTCGGTGAAGGGGGCGGCGGCGGTCTCCACGCACGGCAGGCCGACCGTCGCCGACCGGACCGCCGCCAGCACGCTGCCCGACGCGGTCGCCGCCGCCAGGGCGGGCAGGTTCGCGTCGGCCCACATCGGGCAGTCGCGCCGGTACCGGACCGCCGGCCCGCCGCCGGCCGGGAACCAGCCCACGCCGAACCCGTCGGCGTTGATCGTGCCGCCGCCGCGCATGTCCCTCGGCGCCCACGACTGGCGCACGAGGGCGTGCGGGTCGTCGAGCAGCGGACCGGCCAGTGGCCGCGGTGGTCCCAGGTAGGCCAGGTGACGGCACACGGGTCAGCGCACCTCGCCGGGGCGGGGGTCGCGCGCGCAGCGGAAGCCGCTGAAGATCTGCCGGCGGATCGGCAGGTCCCAGTTGCGGAAGGTGCCGCGGCAGGCCAGCGCGTCGGTGCCGAACGAGCCGCCGCGCAGCACCCGGTACCGCGGGCCGAAGAAGACCTCCGAGTACTCCCGGTAGGGGAAGGCGGCGAAGCCGGGGTAGCCGGCGAACGTCGTCGAGGTCCACTCCCAGACGTCGCCGATCAACTGGTGGACGCCGGCCGGGGAGGCGCCGGCCGGGTACGCGCCCACCGGGGCGGGGGCCAGGTGCCGCTGCCCGAGGTTGGCGTGCGCCCGCGTCGGCGGGTCGTCACCCCAGGGGTACCGGCGCGAGCGCCCCGTCGCCGGGTCGTGCCGGGCGGCCTTCTCCCACTCGGCCTCGGTGGGCAGCCGGCGGCCGGCCCAGGCGGCGTACGCGGCGGCCTCGTGGAAGCAGACGTGCACGACCGGGGCCGCCGGGTCGACCGGCCCGTCGTGGCCGAACCGCCGGTACGCCCAGCCGGCGCCGTCGCGCCGCCAGTGCATCGGGGCGCGCAGGTCGGCCTCGCGCCGGTGCGCCCAGCCCTCCGGCGACCACCAGCGCGCGGTGTCGTACCCGCCGTCGTCGACGAACGCCGCGTACTGGCCGTTGGTGACCGGGTGCGCGTCGAGGAAGAACGTCGGCACGTCGACGGTGTGCGCCGGCCGCTCGTTGTCCAGCGCCCACGGCTCGGCGTCGGCGCCCATCTCGAACGGGCCGCCGGGTACGCACACCTCCGTGCCCAGCATCCCGGCCGACGGCGGAGGGGGCGGCGCCGCCAGCACCGGGGCGCCGGGGCGGAGCTGGTGGGTGGCCAGCATCGTCTCGGCGTGCTGCTGCTCGTGCTGCAGGATCATGCCGAAGGCGAAGCCGCCGGTGCGCAGCGGCGCCCCGTGCAGCGGCACCGACGCCAGGACGTCGAGGACCTTCTCCCGCACGGTCGCGGTGTACCGCCGCGCCTCGGCCGGGGGCAGCAGCGGCAGGCGCGGGCGGTCCCGGCGGGCGTGCCGGAAGGCGTCGTACAGGGCGTCGATGTCGGCCCGCACCGGCTCCCGGCCGCCGACGTCGCGCAGCAGCCACAGCTCCTCCTGGTTGCCGATGTGCGCCAGGTCCCAGACCAGGGGCGACATGAGCGGCGAGTGCTGGCGGGTCAGGTCGTCGTCGTCAACGGCGTCGGTGAGGGCCGTCGTGCGCGCGCGCGAGCGCGCGAGTGCCTCGGCCACCCGGGCGCGCAGGGTCGCGTCGTCGGTCCGGTCCGCGGCCAGGTCAGTCATGATCGGCTACCTCCCCGCGGGCGAGTACCCACCCGCCGCGCGAGATCCACCTGGGTGCGCGCGCGAATGTCGGGCGCCAGCTCCAGCGCGGCGACCGCCTCGGCCGCCAGCGCCAGCACCGCCCGCGCCGCCGCGCCGACCACGGGGTCGGCGAGGCCGTGCGTGGCCGCCTGGCGCCAGCGGTCGGCCGCCGGGGCGCAGAGGCGGGCCGCCTCGGCCCGCACCGGCGCGGTGGCGAGCAGGGCACTGAGGGTCAGCAGCGGCGTCGGCCAGGCGTCGGCCGGCTGCGCGTCGAGGTACCGGATCTCCAGGTAGCCGCGGGGCCGCACCGGCGGGAACAGCGTGGTGAGGTGGTAGTCGAGGTCGTCGGTGGTCGGCGGCGCCGGCAGCGCGCCCCCGACCCAGTCGGCGAACGTGACGTCCGGCGGGGCGGTCCAGTCGCCGTCCGGCCGGCGGACGCACAGCAGCGGCGCCGCGAGCGCGTACCGCGCCCAGGCGAGGTCCGGGGGCACCGCGGCGGTGGCGGCCGTCCACACCGGGTCGGTCCGGCCGGCCCGGATGTCGAGCCAGGCGCACATCCGCGCGGACGCCCGGCCGGTGGGCCGGCCGGCATGCCGGTCGGCGGTGGCGAACGCGGCGAGCAGCGGCGGGCCGAGCAGGTGCACGAGCGCCCAGCGGTCGGCCGCCTGCCCGCACTCGCCGGGGTCGACGCAGACCTGGAGGCCGGCGGTACTGCGCATCATGACGTGGCCGGCCGGGCCGCACCGGTCGTAGGCGGCGGCCATCGCGTCGTAGCGGGGCGAGCTGAGCACGCGGTGCGGGGGCCGGTGCGGGTCCAGGCCCGACCCGCCCAGGGCGAGGCCCCCGGCGGCGAGCAGGGCGGCCAGGTCCGCGACGTCCGCCGCGGTGGCGGCGAGCAGGGCGTCCAACGACGCGTACGGCCGGCTGGAGATCTCCACCTGGCCCCCCGGCTCCAGGGTCAGGGCGCCGCCGCCGGCCAGCGGCGCGGCCGCCCCGCCGAGGCCGGTCGGGGCGTGGGCGCCGAGTGCGGCGGCCAGTTCGGGGGCCGCCAGCCGCCGGGCGGGGTCGTCGGCGTGGTGGACGGTGAACTCCAGCTCCACCCCCGTCCGGCTGGCGCGGCCGCAGCGCAGGGCCCGCGCCGCGACGTACTCCTCGGCCTGCCCGACCGAGGTCAGGGTCGCCGCGGCGGGGTCGGGGGGTGCCGGGACAGGCCCGGTCGCGGTCGGTGCCGCATGGTGAGGCATCCACGCGCCTTTCGTCCGGTGGCCAGGAACCCCGTGCGGTGTTGCGAGGTGCGACGGCGCGGTACCCCCGCCGCTTCCGGGCGACCGCGCGGCACCGCCGCCGGCCACCGGACCGGTCCCCGCCCCCGAACCCGGCCGCCCGAAGCTGACCAGCCGGGAACGGGTGCCTGGCTCCCGCGCCGGGGTGCCAGGCACCGCGCCGGGGTGCCAGATACCGCGCCGAAGTGCCGGGCACCGCGCCGGGCGACTCCCCGACCCTAGCGGGAGCCGCCGACATCGGCTGCCGCGAATCCGGCCGCGCCGACGCGGACGGCCGGCCGTCAGGAACGGCCGGCCGGCTCACGCCCGGGGGTGACGTGGCGGACATAGGCGAGCTGATCGCCCGATTCGACCTTGCCCGCCCTGCTGTCGTCAAGGCCCAGGACCTGACCGCGCCGGATCACGGCGATCACGACCTCGGCCAGGCTGCGCGGCGGCCGCCCCACCTCCTCGCGGGTGGCCGAGCGCATGGCCAGGCTGATCCCGTGGCCGGGAGCCAGCAGGTCCTCCACGACGTCCAGCAGCGGCGGCGCCGAGCTGGACAGGCCCAGCAGCCGGCCGGCCGTCGCCGAGGAGACGATCACGTGGTGGGCGCCGCTCTGCCGCAGCAGCGGCGCGTTCTCGGCCTCGCGGACGGCGGCGACGATGCGCACCTTGCCGGCGGTGAGCTGCCGCGCCGTCAACGCCACCAGGACGGCGGCGTCGTCGCGGTCCGTGGCGATCATGAGGGTCTTGGCGAGGTGGATGTTGGCCTCCACCAGGATCGCCGACCGGGTCCCCGAGCCCTCGATCGCGGCCAGCCCCGCCGCGGCGGCCTCGCGCACCCGGGCGGGGTCGCGCTCGACCACGACGATCTTGTCGATCGGCGTGCCGTTCTCCTGGAGCGCGGTCACCGCGCTGCGCCCCTTGGTGCCGTAGCCGCAGATGATCACGTGGTCCTTCACGGTCCGCCTCCACCGGTTGACGCGCAGCCCCCTGCGGTACTGCTCGGTCAGGATCTCCAGGGTGGTCCCGACCAGAATGATCAGAAAGAGCACGCGGGCGGGCGTGACCAGCAGGACGTTGACCGTCCGGGCCGCCGCCGTGGCGGGCGTGATGTCGCCGTACCCGGTGGTGGAGAGCGAGACCACCGCGTAGTAGAACGCGTCGATCAGGGTGAGGCCGTCGCCGTTGACGTCGCGGTAGCCGTCCCGGTCGCCGTAGACGGCGGCCACCACGACGAGGATCAGGGCGAGGGCGAAGCCGAGCCGGACGGTGAGGGCCTGCAACGGGCGGCTGCGCCGCGGTGGCAGGTGGACCGCGGCCGCGGCGCCGGTCGGATCATCGACGTCCACGACGCCACCCTATGCGACCGGCCGCCACCGCGGGTGTGGGGCCGCCGCCCCGCCGACGTCAGCGGCGACGCGCCGGGCCACCCGGCCCCGACCGCACACGGACCGGTCAGCGGCGGTCCGGGTCGCGGAACAGGGCCTCGGCGAGTTCGCCCAGCTCGGCGGCGGCCCCGTCGCCGGAGCGGCCCGCGGCGGTCCGGTCCCGGGCCGCGAGGACGGCCGCGGCCAGCGCCCGCCCGGCCGTCGCGTCCTGCCGCGCGGCCTCGCCGCGCTCCCGCTGGAGGCGGGCGTCGGCGCGCGCCTCGGCCGCCCGCGCGCCCGCCTCGTCCGCGGCGCGCCGGGCCGCTGCCACGGCGCCGCGCTGCACCGTGACGCCGAAGAACGCCCCGACGGCGGCGAACACGACCGCCTCGAAGCCGGTCAGCAGGTACACCAGGCGGTCCCAGTGCGGGTCGTCGCGCATGGTGGCGAGGACGACGAGGGCGGCGGCGAACAGGGCGAGCAGCGCGAGCGCGACGACGGTCTGGAGCCGGTCCGGCCGGGTTCCGGGGGCGTTTGGGGCGGCGGAGCCGGTGTCGGGCACAGGGGCGGCCGCGGTACCGGCGTCCGCGGCGGGGGTGGCGGTCCGCGGGGACCGGGCGCCGGGCGAGGTGGAGAGGGACATCCGGAACCTCCTCACGAGAGGCGTGTCCCTCCACCGTAGAGGGCGCCGCGGCCGCGCGGAACCGGCCGTCCGGCGCGGCGGCGGCACCCGGGCACTGACCATCCCTTCCCGACGGTCGGCGGCCGGCAGTCGGCAGTCGGCAGCGGACGGTCGGAGGCAACGGCCGACGGGCGGAGGCCGGCAGCGGACGGTCGGAGGCGGAATCCGCCGGCCTCCCGGGGCGGATCCGCAGGCGCGCGGCTACCCCGCGGCGAGGCCGGCCAGCGGCGTGGGCAGCGCGGCGGCGTGGACGACGCTCAGCCGGGCGGTCGCCCGGGTGAGCGCCACGTACAGGTCCTGCCAGCCGCGCGGCGAGCCGGCGACCAGCGCGGCGGGCTCGACGAGGACGACGGCGTCGCACTCCAGCCCCTTGGCGCGCCCCACCGTCCACACGGCCAGCCGGTCCCCCGCGGCGGCACCCGCCTGGCGGACCGCCGGCGCCAGCGCGGCGTACCGGTCGTCCGGGAGCACCACCGCGACGGTGCCGGCGCCGAGCGCCGCCAGCTCCGCGCCGGCCCGGCGCGCGGCCTCCTGCGCCAGCGACTCCTCGGCCACCCGGTACGCGCGGGGGGCCACGCCCGCCGACCGGACCGCGGCCGGCGGGCTCAGCGCCGGGTCGATCCGCGCCAGCACCCCGCCGGCCACGTCGAGGATCTCGGCCGGGGTCCGGTAGCTGACGGTCAGCTCGGCCAGTCGCCAGCGGTCGGCCAGGTACGGCGCGAGGACGTCCGACCAGGAGGCCGCGCCGCCGTGCCGGCCGGTCTGCGCCGTGTCGCCGACGATCGTCATGGAGCGGCTGGGGCAGCGGCGCATCAGCACCCGCCAGTCCATCTCCGACAGCTCCTGCGCCTCGTCGACGATCACGTGCCCGTACGCCCACTCCCGGTCGGCGGCCGCGCGCTCGGCGGCGGTCCGGGCGTCGGCGTCGACGTGCCGGGCGGCGAGCTGGGCGGCGTCGAGCAGGTCGGTGGCGGCCAGGATCTCGGGGTCGTCCTCATCCTCGACGTCGATCGAGGCGGACCCCCGGACGATGTCCAGCGCCCCCTCGGCGTAGGACTCGGCGCGGCGGCGCGCGCGGGCCGCCGCGCGCGCCGCCGCCCGGTCGTCGACCCCGAGCAGTTCGGCCGCCTCGTCCAGCAGCGGGGCGTCGGCGGCGGTGAAGGCGGCGCCGTCGGCCCGGTACAGCAGCTCGCGCTGCGCGGCCGGCAGCGACCCGGCCGCCGCCGCGAGCCGGTCCCGGTCGCCGAGCAGGTCGGCGACCAGCTCCTCGGGGGTCAGGACCGGCCACAGTGCGTCCAGCTCGGCCCGCAGCCCCGGGTCGCGGCGCAGCTCGCCGCGCAGGTCCGCCAGGTCGCCCGCGGTCAGCAGGTTGTCCCCGCCCAGCGGGTCGGCGCCGATGCGGGCGGCCACCTGGTCGGCGAGGGCGTGCACGACCTCGATGTCGAACAGGGGCCGGGCGAGGTTGTGCGGGCGCCCCGTGCGCCGGACCCGCTCCCGGGCGGCGGCGACCGTGGCCGGCTCCAGCGTCAGCGGGCCGTCCTCGGCCGGGACCTCGACGGGCCCGGCCGGCACGACCTGGCGGTCGGCGACCGCGGCGGCCAGCACCGCCGCCATCGCCCGGTCGCCCTTGACGGCCGCCACCTCGGGCCGCTCGGGCCGCCGCGCGCTCACGCCGGGGTACAGGTCGCCGGGGGTCTGGAGCACCACGCCGGTCTCGGCCAGGGAGGGCAGGACGTGCGCGATGTACCGCAGGAAGGTGGTGTTCGGCCCGACGATGAGCACGGCGCGGCTGGTCAGCTCGCGGCGGTGGGTGTACAGCAGGTAGGCGGCCCGGTGCAGCGCGACCGCGGTCTTGCCGGTCCCCGGGCCGCCCTGCACGACGAGGGTGCCGGCCAGCGGCGCCCGGATGATCCGGTCCTGCTCGGCCTGGATCGTGGCGACGATGTCGCGCATCCGCCCGGACCGCGGGGCGGCCACGGCGGCCAGCAGCGCCGCCTCCCCGGTGACGTCGGCGCCCCGGCCGTGCCGGGCCTCGTCGAGGTCGAGGACCTCGTCGTCGACGCCGCGCAGCGTGCGGCCGCTGGTGCGCAGGTGCCGGCGGCGGCGGACCCCCTCGGGCGCGGCGGCGGTGGCCAGGTAGAACGGCCGGGCGGCCGGTGCCCGCCAGTCGACCAGCAGCGGCGGCGCCTCGGGGTCCTCGGCGCGCAGGCCGATCCGGCCGATGTAGGTCCGGCCTCCGTCGGTGGTGTCGAGGCGCCCGAAGCACAGGCCCTCCTCGACCGCCGCCAGGCGCGCCTCGTCGGCGCGGTGGGCCGCCACCCGGCTCTCCCGCTCGGCGCGGGTGGCCGGGGTGCCCCCGGTCTCGCGCAGCGCCTCGCGCAGCCGCTGCCCGGCCGCGGCCCGCAGGGCGTCGAGCCGGTCGTACAGCCGGTCGAGGTGCGCCTGCTCGGCCGCGAGGGCCGCGGCGGCGTCGGCGGGTCGAGGTGCGTCCAAGCGACTCGTTGACAATTTCTGCCCTGTCCGTTATGCTGGCGGGTAGAGCGGATCGCAGCACTGAAGACCGATCGAGGTCAAAGTGCGGAGCGGTCCGCTCTTGTGTGTGCGGGCGTCGGCCGTGCTTCCCGTCCGGGCCGGTCCCCGCCCGCCGCGGTCCGTCCGCCACCCGCGCGACCCCGCGACGAAGCGACACCGTGGTCGAACCGGAGCCGTGGTGGACCGGAGCGTGGTGGAGGCGAAGCCGCGGAGGCGACGGCGACCGGTCTCCGACGATACCGCCCCCGCGGCCCCCGTGCGTGCGATCCCGCCCGCCGTCCCGTTTCGCCCGGTCCACGCGGCCCGCCGCGGTGGTCCCCCGGCAGCGCATCGCGCCCGCCCGGCCGAACCTGCGGGCACCGCGCGGACGGGATCATTTCCTGGTGACCGGCGGCACCCCGGGAGCGCGTCGCCCGGCCGTCCCCCGGCCGAGGGACCCTGCCCCGCGCCCGCCGCGCTGACCTGGGGAGGAGCCCGCTACACAGAAAACCTGAGCCGGTATTCATCCGCTGGCCGGATTCCTGCGTACCTCTTGCCGCAACCGCCGGTGGAAACGTCGTTACCGCCCGCGGCGGCGCACCGACGTCGTCCGAACACCAGACGAGGAGCCCATGGCCACACGCGAGCGCGCACAGCGGACCGCGGGCGCGGGCGGCGCCAGTTCCGCCGGTACCCGCCGACTGCCGCGCCTCTGGACCGTCGCCGGGAGCCTGGCCGTCGCCGCTGCCGTGTACGTGGCCGCCGCCTCCAGCACCGTCGGGCGCGTCGCCTACACGTTCACCTTCTACTTCATGCACTTCTACGCCGGCGTCTTCATCCTGATGGGCCTCACCGGCACCGTGATCTTCGGACTGGTCGCGACCGACCGGATCGTGCTCAACCCGCGGCTGCGGGTCTGGATGCAGGCGATCCACCGCTGCATGGCGCTGTTCTCGATGGCGTTCCTCGCCGTCCACGTGTGGACCAAGGCGACCGGCGGGACGATCACCCTGTTCAACGCGTTCGTGCCGTTCACCAACCCGGGCGCCACCACCAACCTGTACCTGGGGCTGGGCCCGGTCTCCGGCTACCTGATGCTGTTCCTGTTCTGGACGGGCATCGCCCGGGCGGTCTTCGCCGACCGCTGGAGCCCGCGGGTCTGGCGGCTGCTGCACAGCGTCGCGTACCTGACGTGGCCGCTGGCGCTGCTGCACGGCCTCGGTGCCGGCCGGCGCCCGGCCACCTGGGTCACCGCCTCGTACCTGCTGTGCGTCCTGGCCGTCACCGCGGCCCTGCTGCTGCGCCTGGCCACCAACCGCGGCCGGCAGCAGGAGCGGGGCCGGGTCGCCCGCCCGGCGCTGGCCATCGACGCCGAGGGGCGGCAGGTCCGCGCCGTGGACGCCACACCCGCGCGGGGCCGCGCGACCCCGCCGGAGCGGGCCACCAACCCGCTGGAGGAGCGCTGGGCCAAGTCGGCGGAGTCCTGGGCGGCCAACGCCCACACCCTGGTCCCCGCGACCCAGCCGGAGGAGGACGCGGAGGACGAGGACGAGCCGCCGGCACCCGCGGAGCCGGCCGCGCGGTCCGCGGCCAGGATCGCCGCCGCCCAGGCGGCCGCGCGGTCCGCCGCGAAGGCGGCCGCCCGGCGGGCGGCGCTGGCCGCGGTGCCGGTGGGCCGGGCGACCCCGCAGGTGCGCGCGGCCGACGCGCGGTTCGTCGCGGACCTCGACGCGCGGTTCGCCGGGCGGCCGGGCGAGGACCGCGACGAGGACGACTTCGCCGACGAGTTCGACGACGACGCGCCGGGCTCCGGGGCGGACTTCGCCGGCCGGGAGCAGGCCCGTGGCGCACGGGCCGCGTACGACGAGGACGAGTTCGAGGACGAGGAGTTCGCCGAGGACGACGACGTGGACGAGGTGGACGCCGCCTACGACGGGGAGTACCCGGGCGACGGAGAGTACGCCGAGGACCGGCGCGACGCCTGGTACGAGGAGGAGACCACGGAGGTCGACTGGCTGGACCGCGCGTCCGGCGGGGTCCGCCGCGCCGCCGCCGACGAGGCGGCGTACCAGCCGAGGCGGCTGCGCGAGTACGAACCCCGCCGCGCCGCCCGCGAGGACAGCCGGGCAGCGGCGCGGTCCGCCATCGCCGCGCGGGAGGCGGAGCGCGAGTTCGTCGTCGACTTCGACGGCGACGCGGCGCCCGAGGGCGAGTTCGGCTGGATGGAGCCCGACGAGACCCCGACCCTGGTCGACCTGGCCAACCGGCGGGCGCGGCGCGCCGAGCGCGCCGGCACGGGCCGCAACCGCCCCCGGTACCGGGCCTCGGACGAGGAGTACGACGACGAGGCGTACGAGATGAGCTGGCGGGAGGCGCGGTGAACAAGTCCGTCCCGTTCGTCGTCTCCGTCGGCACCCCCCGCCTGACCGCCGGCTTCGACGTGTACCGCCGGCTCAACCTGTGGGCGCACGAGGAGATCCACGGCGGGCTGCCAGAGCTGGGCATCGAGGAGCTGATCGAGCTGAGCGAGCAGATCAGCCTCAAGGGCCGCGGCGGCGCCGGCTTCCCGTTCGCCCGCAAGATCCGGGCTGTCGTGGACTCGGCCGGAGAGCGCAACCTGGCGACCGTCGTCGTCGTCAACGCCACCGAGGGCGAGCCGGCGGCGTGGAAGGACAAGACGCTGCTCACCCGCGCCCCGCACCTGATCCTGGACGGGGCGACGCTGGTCGCCGAGGCGCTGGGCTCCGACGAGATCGTCATCGGCATCGGCGACGACGGCGTGGGTGAGCGGTCGCTGACCAGCGCGCTCGCCGAACGCCAGATGCCGGTGCCCACCCGGATCGTCGCCGTACCGCACCGGTTCATCTCCGGCGAGGGCGGCGCGATGGTCAACGGGATCAACGGCGAGGCGCACATCCCGCCGGGCGTCAAGACGCGCTCCAGCGACTCGGGCGTCGACGCGCTGCCGACCCTGCTGTCCAATGCCGAGACGTTCGCCCAACTGGCCATCGCCGCCCGCATCG
This sequence comes from Pilimelia terevasa, assembly GCF_014647915.1. Classification (GTDB taxonomy): domain Bacteria; phylum Actinomycetota; class Actinomycetes; order Mycobacteriales; family Micromonosporaceae; genus Pilimelia; species Pilimelia terevasa. Next base: position 2,389 of record NZ_BMQC01000029.1, on the reverse strand, counting down.
GCGCGGCGCACTACGCCTCGGTCGGCACCCAGGCCGAGCCCGGCACGGTGATGCTGACGGTCTCCGGCAGCGCCCAGCGCCCCGCCGTGGTCGAGTGCGCCACGGGCACCCCGCTGCGCGAGGTGCTGCGGCTGTGCGGCGCCGAGACCGGCACCCCCGTCCTGACCGGCGGCTTCCACGGAAAGTGGATCACCGCGGAGGCGGCGGAGAAGGCCGAGGTCTCCCGCGCCGGTATGGCGGCCGTCGGCGGCGCGCTCGGCGCGGGCATCATCATCCCGCTGGGCAGCAAGACCTGCCCGCTGGGCGAGGTGGCCCGCGTCGTGCAGTACCTGGCCGGCGAGTCGGCCGGCCAGTGCGGCCCGTGCCGGTTCGGGCTGCCGGACGTCGCGCGGCTGGTCCGCGAGGTCGTCGCGGGGACCGGCAACGTGCTGGCCGTCCGGGCCGCGGTGGGCGTGGTCAAGGGCCGCGGCGCGTGCAGCCACCCCGACGGCACGGCGGCGTTCACGATCTCGGCGATGGAGACCTTCGCCGAGGAGATCAGCGAGCACGCCCGCAACGGCACCTGCGGCCGGCAGGTCGACGAGGTGCTGCCGATGCCCCGCAAGGCGGGCGAGGGCGCGCTGCGGCTGTCCGTCGACTGGAGCCGCTGCGACGGCCACGGGCTGTGCGCGTACGTCGCGCCGGAGCTGATCCGCCTCGACGGCAACGGGTACCCCGCCCTGCCCGACCTGCCGGTGCCGCCCTGGTTGGAGGGCGACGCCAAGCAGGCCGTCAAGGTCTGCCCCGAACTGGCGCTGAAGCTGACCCGCAACGGCGCCCCGGTCCCCATGGGGATGCCCAGACGCCGTTGACCTCAGCCGACCCACACCCCGACCACAGCCCGACCTGAGTCCCCTGACCGACAGTGAAGTAACCCACCGCGACGGACCTTTCCGGCCGTCGCCCGACGCAGAGGATGGTGCCCTCCCATGAGCCCCGCCCCGCAGTCCCCGTCCCCCACTCCAGGCGCCCGTCCGCGGGCCGACGCCATCTGCCCGGTCCGCCGCGGCATTCTCGCCGCCGCGGGCGGTGTCAGCGTCGCCGCGCTGCTCAGTGCCTGCGGCGACGACTACAGCGGGTACAGCGTGCCGCCGGTCAACAACGCCGGGGCCTCCGCGAGCGCCGACACCGGCGGCGGTGGTAGCGGCGGCGACGGTGGCGGCAGCGGCGGCAACAACGGCGGTGGCGGCGGCGACGCGCCTGCCGGCGACGCACTCGCCAAGGTGGACGACATCCCCGTCGGCGGCGGCAAGGTCATCGACGGCCTGCTGGTGATGCAGCCGAAGGAGGGCCGGTTCCGGGCGTTCGACGCCGCCTGCCCGCACCAGGGGGTGCAGGTCAGCCCGCCCGAGGACGGGACGATCAGTTGCTCCGGCCACGGCGCGCAGTTCGACGAGCAGGGCGCGGTCACCAAGGGGCCGGCGCAGAGCGGCCTGACGCGGCGCAAGCTGCGCGTCCGCAACGGAGAGATCTTCCGCGCGTAAACCCCCGCAGCGACGAAAGACGGCTGCCGACCCTCGGGGGTCGGCCGCCGTCGTCGTGCGTGGCGGTACGGCGGCGCGGGGATCATCCGGGTCAAATCGGAAACCGATCGGCTGACCATCCGGCCTGCCGGGCCGACATCACGACAGGAGCCGACTTCCTACCGTAATGAGGTGACCCCGTCAGGGTCGCCGGGAGTGCAGTGATCCGTCGGGTGGCATCTGGTCGCCCGTGCCCGACGGGGAGCCAGTGGCGAAACCGAGCCCGCAGCACGACGCCCTCACGTCTGAAGGAGAGTCCGTGGCTCGGAAGAAGCGCACCATCGCGGCCCTGTCCGTCACCGCATTCGCCCTCGTCATCGGTGCCGCCACCTCGGCCTACGCGGCCATCCCCGCGACCAACACCGACAAGATCACCGCGTGTCGCACCGCGCAGACCGGCGCGCTGCGCGTCATCGACTACCAGGCCGGCAGCCGCTGCAAAGCCAATGAGAAGACGCTGCACTGGAACGTGAAGGGCGTGAAGGGCGACACCGGGGCCACCGGCGCGCAGGGACCGGCCGGGCCGCAGGGCAGTGCCGGCACGGACGGGCACACGGGTCCTGCCGGCGCCAAGGGCGACACGGGTGCCACGGGCGCAGACGGAGCCAAGGGCGACAAGGGCGACACCGGCGCAGACGGAGCCAAGGGCGACAAGGGCGACACCGGCGCAGACGGAGCCAAGGGCGACACGGGTGCCACGGGCGCAGACGGAGCCAAGGGCGACAAGGGCGACACCGGCGCAGACGGAGCCAAGGGCGACAAGGGCGACACCGGCGCAGACGGAGCCAAGGGCGACAAGGGCGACACCGGCGCAGACGGAGCCAAGG
>NZ_BMQC01000028.1 GCF_014647915.1 Pilimelia terevasa | reverse complement strand
TGCCTGGTCGGGAGCGTCTGACCAACCCTGAACCCAACTTGTTGCTAACTGCACCCAAGTTGGGCGCAACACCGCCTGCCGCTCGCTAGGCGGAACCTCGCCACCTGTCGCAGCAGCGTCTTGCCTGTTGCGGCGGGTGCTGGTGTCGTCACTCGACGGTGTGGGCGGGCGGGGTAGGGAGGGGTCTGACCAACTCTGAACCTACGAGTAGATTGGCGACCATCACGCTGCCCTGTTCTTAAATCACTGGCACCACGCTGGCGAACACACTCCGAACGGCCGAGACAGCGGCGGCTGGATAGATGGTTGCCAAATGCGTGCCCCACTGGTCGCACGGCGTCGGACCTACGACGAGAAAGCCCAGCTCAGAGGCCGACTACCACGGTCTACGCCCGTTCCCTCCGGAGGCGGGCACGCTAGCCCACCGAATAGGCGGCGTACCGCACACCCCAGGAAGCCGGGCGCTGGGAGCAGACCGGGGAGCAGACCACCCGCTTGCCGGCCCTCTAGACCATGTCACAACTACACACAGCGACGCGTTGAGCTGGACACTTGCTCTCTCTCCTGACCAAACATCTCTACGGACGTACTTCGGGACGAAGAGGCCGTCGGTTCAAATCCGGCTACCCCGACCACAGGAATCGCCAGGTCAGACACTGATCTGGCGATTCACGTATCTGGCAGGCTTTGGATTACTCCCTTTCCGAGCGCGTGCTCGGCCTACTTCCATTGCGAAAGTCACGCCTGTCGAGGCCGCTCCGGGTTTGAAACCCCATTCCCTCTCCCATCTCGGGACCCAACAGCCCCGCCTGGCTCAGCGCGAAGGCCGCGCTCATCGCCGGTGTTCCGGTACCGCGCCGTCGGCGCCGATACGATCTGACCGTCGGACTCGGCCGCGCCGTGCATTCTGCGAGCTTTCCGGAGAGGGGCCACATGCGCTCCCAGGAATCGATGTCGGAGCAGGACCGGGCCGCCGGGCGGCACCGTCCGGGCGCCGTCCGGGAGCCGCCCGGCGCGGCCGTACTCGACCTCCAGGGCGCGGCCGGCAACGCGGCCACCGCGCTCGCGCTCGGCCGGCTCGCCGCCGCGCACCGGTCGGACGCCGGGCCGGCGGGGTGGCAGCGGCCCCGGGTCCAGCGGCAGGTCGCCCCCGGCCTGGCCGCCCAGACCGCGGTGCGCGTCGTCGCCTCCGGCGCGGACGGCGTCCTGGTCGAGGAGACCCAGCGCAGGATCGGTACCGCGGACGTCGGCGGCTACCTGGTCCGGCTGCTCACGACGGCGGTTCCGCGCCTCTACTACCAGGCGTTCTTCTCCTACGACCAACTCGATCCGGCGGTGGCCACCGGCGGTACTCCGACGGTCGACCTCACCTCGTCGTCGGTGCGCGGGGGCGAGCCGCGGCAGACCGGGGCGCCGGTGCCGACCGGCTCCGGGCCGGCGGCGACCCACGCCGACACCGACATGGAGGAGGAGGACGACACGCCGTTCGAGGGGAACATCGACCACCTGCCGGCGACGGTCGTGGTCGGCGGGGTGACGCTGACGTGGATCAGCGAAGGGAACGAGAACGTACTCAAGCCCACCAGCGGTGGCGACGTCCCGCACCTGACCTTCGTCGAGAAGGATCCGATCAAGTTCCACCTGACCACCGCCGAGGTGAGCGACGACCAGCGGTGGGTGACCGTATCGCGCAAGGGCTACGCCTGGAACGGTATGCGCCGCGTCCTGGTCGACGACCCGCATTTCCCGGCCAGCCAGCAGAGGTTGCCGGTCCTGTCGGTCAAGGACGGCTACGCCAGGTACGAGGTGACCGGCGCGAGCAGGCGGAGCGTGCGGGTGGCGGTGGGGGTGCCGGCGACGGCGATGCCCAGCGCCGACAAGATGGCCGCCGCCCTGTCGATCTGATTCGGCAGGAGCGACTGCCGACGAGGTACCGCCCCGGTCAACCGCGTTCAGCCTGCACAGGTTCCGGCCAGCGCGATCGTCCGCGTGCTACCGGCTACGGTGACGGTGAGCGACCCGCGGTAACGGCCGGGTTGAGAGGGTCGGAAGCTGACCTCGATGGTTCCCGCGTCGCCGCCGAGAATCTTTCCCGGCAGTTGGGTGACCGCGAAGCCGTCGCCGGGACCCTGCACCTTGCCGGCGTCGACGACGAACGGCAGCCGGCCCTCGTTGGTGACCGCCACCGTCCTGCGTTGCTCGACACCGGACGCCGCGTCGAACTCCAACGTCGCCGGCTCCAGCGTGAACCCGTCGCCGCCCGGCACCGGAGTTCCGGGACCCACGATCACCTCGACGGTCCGTTCGAGCAGCTTGCGGAATGTCTCCTGCTTGTAGCCGACCACGAACGCCACCACCATGAGGGTGGCTGCGCCGACCGGTGTGATGTCGACGGCACCGTCGTCGTTGGGCGCCACCGTCCCCAGGAAAAGGACGACCATCAGCGCCGCGACCGTTCCCAGCGCCGCACCGAGCGGCACCCGGACCAGGTACCAGCCGTTCCACCTGACCGCCTGCCTGGACGGCGTACCGCGCTCCGCGCTCGTCCACCTGCCCCAGTGCGCGGTGACGCCGACGAACGCTATGCACACGCCGCCGAGCGCGCCTCCCCACGGTACGACGAGGGGTACCACGCCGCCCGCCACCGGCGGCAGCCGATGGAGGCCCCACCAGTGGAACTCGTATCCGAGCAGTAGTGCGACAAGAAAGGCGAATTCGAGGAAGGTGATGACGAGCAGGGCGCTGGGGGACAGCCGGACGACCCAACTCCTTTCATGACTGGCCATGACGGCCTCCTCCGGAATGGGCGTCGGGGGCGGGCAGGGTGAAGCGGAAGCGGCTGCCGCCGCCGGGATTCTCGTCGACGAAGATGTGCCCGCCGTGCTTGAGGACGACCCGCTGGCAGATGGCCAGCCCCAGGCCCGTCCCCTGGTAGCGCCCGTCGCGGTGGGCGCGGTGGAAGCTGTCGAACACCTTCGCGCGCTGCTCGGGCGGGACGCCGATGCCGCGGTCGGCGACCGTCACCTCGATGTGCCCGTCGCCGTCCGGGGCGCTGGAGATCTCCACCTCGGCGCGGTGGCCGGCGGCGGTGTACTTGAGCGCGTTCCCGACCAGGTTGTCGAACAGGCGGCGCACCATCACGGCGTCGGCGCGGATGGTGTCCAGCGCGCCGCGGACCCTGATCACCGGGCCGGGCGGGGCGGGGCCTCGGGCCGCCGGCAGGTGGGCGGTCCACTCGGTCACCACCTCGTCGACGAGCTGGTTCAGGTCGATGTCGGCCGGGTCGAGCTTGGCGTCGCGGGCGCTGGCGTAGCTGAGCAGGTCGTCGATCAGGCGGCGCATCCGCTCGGTGCCCTTGAGGATGGCGTCGATGCTGGCGCGGTGCTCGCGGGCGCCGCCGGGCAGCGACGCCAGGTCGCACTCCAGGAGTTCGGCGTACCCGGCGACCGCGGACAGCGGCGCCTTCAGGTCGTGCGCGACCACCCCGGCGTACGCGTTCAGCTCCTCCGTCTGCGCGATCAGCGTGACCTCGGTCTCCCGGCGCTGGGCGAGTTCCTGCTCCAGGAGCGCGGCGGCGACGGCGAGCTGCGCCTCCTGCTGCTTGTGCGCGGTGATGTCCCGCAGGACGGCGACGGCGCCGCGGCGGGCGGTCTGCCCGTGCAGCGGGCGGGCGTTCACGCTCAGGATGACGGCCTCCTCCGATGCCGTCGGCCCCACCATCATCTCCTCGCCGTCGACGTGCTCGCCGCGGCGGGCGGCGCGCGTCCAGGGCCGGTCGGTCCCGGCGAGCAGCGAGCCGTCGAGGTGCTGGGCGGCGAGCCGGTCGAACCACCGGCCGCCCGGGCCGCCCTCGGTCTGGGCCGCCAGGGCGGTCGCGGACCGGTTCTGGTGCAGCAGCGCACCCTCCGGGTCGACGACGACGACCGCCTCGCTCAGGCTGTCCATGATGACCGAGAGCAGGTTTGCCTGGTCCCGGGCCGCGCGCTCCTGGGCGCGCAGCTCGTCGGTGGCGGCCGCGACCTGCCGCAGTGCCCGCGCCCGCGAGCTGAGCAGCAGAAAGGTCAGCAGACCCAGGAGTACGGCGATCGCCAGGCCGGCGGCGACCGTGGCCAGCGTCAGTGTGCGGCCCCCGCCCGGCAGCGCCGTCGACTCCGCGCGGGTCCGCAGGATCCAGTGCTTTCCGGCCACCGGGATGGTGGCCGACCGGGCGAGGTCCGCGGAGGCACCGGAGCCGAGCGAGGCGACGGTGACCTGGCCCTCCGCGCTCGTCGCGACCAGGTCGGCCCGCTGGAGGTCCTGGACGGTGTCGCGCAGGGTGTGGGCGATGAAGTCCTGCCCGCGCAGGCCCATGACGATCCAGCCCCGGAACGGCCGCACCCCGCCGCGGACCGCCGCCGCCGGGCTGTACACCGGCGCGACGATGACGAAGGAGTGCTGCTGCTGGTCGCGCGGCCGGCTCCGGTCGCGCAGGAGCAGGTAGGTGTCGGAGACCACCGGCCCGTCGCTGCGCTGCGCCTCGGCGAGGGCGGCGCTCGGCTCGGCCGCCTGCCGGACGTCCGTGCCGGTGCCCCGCCGCCCGCCGCCGTCGAGGTTGCGCTCCAGGATGGAGTAGTAGTGGACGTCCGGCTCGGGCGCCCCGGGCCGCAGCACCAGGCCGTCCGCGCCGCGGGCGCGCCAGAACGCCTGTACCCGGCCGCGCTCGGCGGGGCGCACCGGCACGATGAGGACGACCGCGGACGCCCCGCTGAGGTGCTGGTCGGCCAGCGGCGCCGTGATGTCCTGGAAGTCGTCGTCGTTGAGGTCGGCCTGCGCGCCCACGCCGGCGGCGACGTCGCGGACCGCGTCGACGTACCGGGTCGTCTCCGCGCGCACGGCCTGCTGCGCCAGGGCGGTCTGCCGGTCCATGGTCTGCGCGGCGGACTGCGTGCGCAGGTGCTCCAGCAGCGCGCCGACGCCCAGCGCCGCGCAGGCGCCCACGCCGAAGGTCACGGCCGCGAGGACAGCGGCGTGAAACGGTGCCCCCGCCCCCCGGTCAGACCACGCCACTCCACCATCTTCGCCACCGCGGCCCCGGCTTGTGCCGAGACCTGCGGATATGTACGGAGTCGATAGGTCTGAGGATTGCGGTGGTCACCCGGTCGACCGTCGCTGTCCTGAAACGGCGGCACCGGCGCGGGCGGCCCGCTACGCTGCCGTCCCGCCTGCCCGGTGCCGGCGCGGTGACCGCGCGGGCCGCTCAGCGCGCGAGGCGGGAGCCCTCATCGGCCGGCGGGCGGGCAGGCGGCGGTGCGGCGCCCGCCCGGCCGGCCGGCACGCGGGAGGGCCGCGCGGCGTGCGCCGCCGCGAGCGCCGCCAGCAGGTCCGCCTGGCGGAACGGCTTCTCCACCAGCGGGGCGTCGCGGTCGAGCTGGCCGCTCATGGTGAGCGCGCCCGCGGTGTACCCGGACACGTAGACCACGCCGAGGTCCGGCACCCGGCTGCGCAGGACGGCGGCCAGCTCCGGGCCGCTCATCACGGGCATGACCACGTCGGTGACCAGCAGGTCCGGCGGCGGGCCGCCGGCCACGCGCGCGACGGCCTCGTCGACCTGGGTGACGACGGTGACATGGTACGGGGTGTCGCGGAGCATCCGCGCGACGACGGCGGCCATCGTCGGGTTGTCCTCGACGACGAGGACGCGGGCGCGCACGGCCGGGAGGGCGGCAGCCGGGGCGGCGGCGTCCGGGGCGGGCGGCGGCGCGGGGCGGGCCGCGGTGGCGGGCAGGAAGACCTTGACCGTCGTACCGACCTGCGGCCGGGACCGGATCGCCACGTGGCCGTCGGCGGCGCGGACGATGCCGTACACGCCGGCCAGGCCGAGGCCGGTGCCCTGGCCGGTCGGCTTGGTGGTGAAGAACGGTTCGAACACCCGGCGCAGGGTGTCCTCGTCCATGCCGGTACCGGTGTCGGAGACGGCGAGGCGGACGTACCGGCCGGGGCGCGGCGGGTGGTCGGGGTCGCCGGACACCCGCGCGTCGACGATCCGGTCGGCGCACTCGATGCGGACCGTGCCGCCGGTGGGCATCGCGTCGCGGGCGTTGACGACGAGGTTGACCAGGATCTGTTCGACGTGGCCGGGCGCGACGGTGATCCGGGCGGTGTCCGGCGGGACGGCGACGCAGAGCTGGACGTGCTCGCCGGCCGCCTGCCGCAGCAGCGGCTCCAGCTCGCGCAGCAGCGGCGGCAGCTCGGTGACCTCGGGGCGGCCGGGCCGGCCGCGGCCGAAGGCCAGGAGCTGCCCGGTGAGGGCGGCGCCCCGGTGGACGGCAGCGAGGATCTGGGCGGCGGCCGCCTGCCGCTCGGCCGGGTCGTCCTCGTCGCGGACGAGTTCGGCGAAGCCGCCGATGACCCCCAGCAGGTTGTTGAAGTCGTGGGCGACGCCGCCGGCGAGCTGGCCGAGGCTGTCCAGGCGGCGGACCTGCTCCAGTTGCCGCTCCAGCTCCCGGGCGCGCACGCCGTCGGTGATGTCGGTGAGCAGGCCGAGGGAGCCGGCCGGCTGGTCGTCGGCGTCGAGGATCGGGGTCGCGCTGATGTTGACCCAGATGGGCCGGCCGTCGCCGCGGAACATCTGCTGTTCGTAGGTCTCGGCGCGGCCCCGCAGGCGGGCGGCGAGGCGGGCGGGCAGCCGGCGGCGGTCCTCGGCGCGCATGAACCGGTGCAGGGTGTCGCCCTCCAGCGTCTCCGGCGGCACGCCGAGGATCTCGGCCAGCCGCGCGTTGGCGAAGACGACCCGACCGGTGCGGTCGAGCTGGGCGATGCCCTCCTGGGTGTGCTCGACGATCCGGCGGTACCGGTCCTCGGAGAGGCGGAGCTGCTCGACCGAGCGGGCGACGGTGACGGCGAGCGCCACCCGGCCGGCGATGTCGGCGCCGAGGGCGATGTCGGCGGCGGAGAAGGGCTGGCTGCCGGCGAGCCGGAACGTCGCCAGGTACCCGCGGTAGGTCCCGTCGGCGAACAACGGCGTGATCATGACGGCGTGGGCGCCGAGGCGCTCGACCAGCGGCCGGAACTGCGGGGCGGCCATGGCCCGGACCTGCTCCTGGGACACGGCCTGCACGTGCGGGCGCCCGCTGCGCAGGACGATGCCGGAGAACCCCTCGGTGATCCGCTGCCGCGCGATGCCGGGGTCGTGCAGGAGGAACAGCCGGATCAGGTCGGCGACGGCCGCGTCGGGGTGGTGGACGGAGGCGAGGCTGAGCGTGCCGTCGTCCTCGGCGAGCCGGATGAGGCTGCCGTCGCCGATGTGCCGCGCGCTGGCCTGGACGGCGATGTCGAGTACCGCGTTCAGGTGGCCTGCGCCCGCGGTGAGCGCCGAGGCGAGGTCCGCCAGCACTTTGTCGTCCGATCCCATGCGTCCTGCCCTGCACTGTCAGCACTCTGCGCTGGGGTCAGGTTACGCGGCGCAACACCGTCGGGCGGTACCCCGTGGCCCATCGCAGTCGATGTACCACTCTCCGGGGTCTGTCCGCGCCCGCGGTGCCGGGCGGGCGGCCGCGCCGTTGTCCATAACCCGGCGGGGGTCGGCCGGGGAGGCGCCGCCGTCCGACGAACGGCGCGGCGGACCCGCGGACGGCTGTGCCCGACCGGCTCAACAGCCATTAGCGCGACACGACAGCGGCATCCGCCCGCGGCGGCATACCGTCACAGACACGCCCGTATGTAGTGTTTCGACCACCCTTGTGTAGCGGCTGCTCCGCGCGAAGGACGACCTGCCTGCCGACGATGAGGATGCGCGGCGTGAACGACGACCTGTGCGGCTGGCTGACCGACCACTGGCGACACGCCGGTCAGGCCGTGTGCCTGCTGTGCGGCGCCCCGGGCGCCGGTGCGACGACGGTCGCCCGGCGGGCGGCGCGCGGCGCCGGGGTGCCGACCGCGTTCGTCACCGTCGACGACGGCGGCGTCGGTACCGACGAGGCGCTCGTCGACGCGGAGGCGCGGCTGCGCGAGGCCGGCGTACGGGTCGCGGCCGACGACCCGCGCGACTGGTTCCGGGCGGCGATGCGCCGTCGCTGCCTGCTCGTCCTGGACGGGTTCGGGCACCTGCTGGACCCCTCCACGGGACGGCCGGAGGGCTGGTTCGCCGACGCGGTGCGCGTGCTCGGCCGGCAGCGGGAGGTCCGCGGCCGGCTGCTGCTGACCAGCCACGTCGCGCCCCAGGACGGGCCGTGGCTGGGGCACGTGTCCCGCCGGTCCGTCGGGCCGCTGCCGCCCGGGGCCGGCGCGGCGTACCTCGGGCGGCTGCTGCGCGCGGCCGGGTACGCCGACGCGGTGCCCGCGCACCGCCGCGGCGAGGTCGTCGACCGCTGCGCCGGCAGCCCGCGGGCCGTGCGGCTGCTCGTCGCGGCGCTGCGGCGCGACCCCCTCGACACGCTGCTCGGCACTGTGGACGACGCCGGTGGCGGCGCCGCCCGGCCGGGGCCGGCGGAGCCGGGCGCCGACCTCGAAGCCGCCCTGGTGCGCCGCGCCCTCGACCGCCTCGACCCCGCCGCCGCCGCGCTGTGCGCGGCGCTGTCCGTCCACCGCGGGCCGGTCGACCGGGCGGCCGTCGAGCGCCTCGCCCCCCGGGTACCGCGTCCCGGCGGCGCCGCGGCGCGGCTGCGGCTGGCCGGGCTCCTCGACCGCGTCGACGGCGCGTACCGGCTGCACCCGCTCGCCCGGGCCGCCGGCCGGGACCGCCTCGCCGCCGACCCGGACCTGCGCGCCGACGCCCACGGGTACGCCGCGGACCACCTGCGGCGGCAGCGACCGGGGCGGGCCGACGCCGCGCTGCGGCACCACCTGTTCCACGCCGGGCGGTCCGACGATTTCGCCGCGGCCGTCCGGGCGGACCGGGCGGCGGTCCTGCGCACCTACCGGCACCGGATCCGGCCGCCCGGGGACCCCGCCAGCCGCGCCGCCCTCACCGCCGCGCTGACCGTCGCCCTCGCCGACGCGCCCGCCGGGCACGCCGGGCCGCGGGTGCTGCTCAGCCGGATGCTGCTCGACCGCGGTCGGCCCGACGACCCCCGGCTCGCCCTGCGCCACCTCACCGCCGCCACCGCCGAGTCCGGCGAGGTCGAACCGTGGAACCTGCGGATCCGGCTCACCGCCCGGCTCAGCGGGCCGGACGAGGTCGCCGCCGCGCTCGCCGCCGGTACCGCGGCCGTGGCCCCGCCGATGCGCTGGCAGCTCTACACCACGGCGGGTCGGGCGCTGCTCGGCGCCGGGCGGCCGCGCGCCGCGCTGGCGGTACTGGCGCACGGCGGGGCGGCGCTGCCGGCGGCGAACCGCTTCGGGCCGGTGTCCATGCGGGCGTACATCCTGGCCCGCCAGGGCCGCCGCGCGGAGGCGGCCCGGGTCCTGGCCACCGCGTACCGGGAGCTGGCGCCGGGCAACCAGGCGCACCGGCTGATGGAGGAGGCCGTCTTCCTCGCCGCGGGCTGCCGCGACCTCGACCGGCTCGACGCGCTGCGCGCACTGGTCGTGGACGACGCGCTCGCCGACGCCCAGCGGCTGCTCTGCGACGTGGTCCGCGCCCAGGTCGCCGGGCGGCCCGACCACGCGGTCGCCCTCGTCGCGCCGGGGCCGACGGGGATCGCCGTCGCCGGCCAACTCGTCTTCGCCCACCTCGCCCGCCGCGACCCCCGCGCCGCCGCCGCCGCGCTGGACCGGGCCCGCCTGCCGGCCAACCGGGCCACCACGTGGTGGCTGTCGGGCCTGGTGGCGCTGTGCCTGGGCGCGCCCGCGCGGGCCGCGGACCTGCTCCGCCGCTGCGCCCCCCGGACACCGGTCGGCGACGCGGCGGCGCTGTTCCTGCGCGTCTGGGACGACGTCCCCGACGAGCTGGGCGACTACCCCGCCTTCTACTTCCCGTGCCTGCCCGCCGCGCTGACCGGGTTGGACACCGACCTGTGGCGGACCCCCGGCGACCGCGCCCCGCTGACCACCGCCGCGCACGCGGCCGCGCTGCGGCTGCCCGGCCCCGGCGGCGCGCCGCCCGGAGTCCCCGAGCCCGGCGGCACCCCGGGCACCGGCGCGGGCGCCTGGGCGGTCGGCGTGGCCGCCGTGGGGGCGTCCGTGGCGGCCGCCGCGCTCCCGCACGCCCTGCGGGGCTGATCTGCCCTGGACGGACTGACGTCTCACGTTTAGTCGGAATCCTGGCGGGAAGCACGGCCGCATGGCTGCCGACGCGCGCGTTCCCGCCGACGGCGCGGTCCCCGCCGACCGCGTCGTCACCGCGGACAGCATCGGCGGCGTCCTCGTCGACGTGACCGCGCGCGCCGTCGCCGGCCGGGCCGCCGACGACCTGGGGGAGCCGACGGTCGTGTCCCGCGCCCGCGGGTTCGCCGCGGCGGCCGAGGACGAGGCGCTCGCCCGCGGCGCCGCCCGGGTGGCGCTGTCCGTCGAGGACTGCAAGCGGATCGACACCGACGCCGTGGCCGCCCGAATCGTCGGACAGTACCCGGACCAGCCGTACCCGGCCGTGGTCCTCGGTTCGCCGCACGGCGCCGCCGCGCACCTGGCGACCACGCTCGGCGTGCCGTGGCTGCCGGCCGGCTTCGAGCTGACCGTGCGGTGGCCCGACGGCGCGGTCGACGACCCCGAGGCCGCGCAGCGGCACGGCGCGGCGTGCGCGAGCGCCCTGCTCGGCGCGAACCCGGACGTCTCCGTCCGGCAGGTCCACGACCCCGTCGTCCGCGGCCCGGCGGCCGGGACGACGATCTCGCTGTTCGTCCGCTGGCGGCGGCTGCCCCCGGCGTACCGGCGCCTGCTGGGCCGGATCCGCCCCGGCGGCTTCGCCCTCACCGTGGCCGACTCGCGGACCTGGCCGGTGTTCGGGCTCGGCGGCGGGCACAGCTTCCAGCTCGGCGGCCCGACCTCGGGGCTGGCGGCCGCCGAGTACGTGCGCCCCGGGCCGGACCTGGTGCAGGCGCTGCGCCGGGCCGACGGCGACCCGCACGCGTGGCTGCCGCCGGCCGTCCCGCCGCTGCGCGGGCTCGGCGAGCACGCGCCGGAGCCGGGGTTCGAGGCGGACCTGCGCGACTGGCCCGCCGAGGTGCGCCGGCACCGGATCGCCGTGGCCCGGCCGGGGGCGCTGAGCGCCGCGGTCGCCCAGACGGTGCGGGCGTGGCTGGTGGAGTCGGGGAAGACCGGCGACCGGCTGGCGGTCGGCTGCGGGCGCCTGCTCGACCCCGGCCAGGTACTGCGGTGCGGCCTGGTGCCGTACTGGTGCGAGGCGCCGCTGCGCGAGGAGGTCGCCGAGGCGGAGATCTGGGTGGCGGGCTCGCCGCCGTTCCGCAGCATCGACGTGCTGATCGAGCCGCCGGGCCGCCCGTCGGCCGTGGTGGCGCCGCTGCGGCAGTGGGACGCGGTGGCGTGGTTCTCCAGCCAGCGGGCCGCCGTGGACCGGGTCGGTACCCGCAGTTACCCGTACGGCACGCTGCCGACCCGGCACGCCTCGGTGGTGCTCGCCGAGCTGCGCGACGACCTGCCGCTGCCGGCGCCGCTGACCCCGGGGACGGCGCTGGAGCGGCTGCGCCGGTACGGCGAGCCGGTCGGCCTGGTCGTCGACTGAACCCGCCCGGCGGGCGGTCCGGCCCGCGGAGCCCGGAGGGCGCAGGGTCCGCCGAGCCCGGAGGGTGCAGGGTCCGCGGAGCCCGGAGGGGTCGCGGGGTCCAGAAGGGCATCGGGAGGGTGCCGGGGCGCAGGGCGAACAGCGCCGGTGTCGCCGGTGATTCCTGATTCAGGGGACTTACCCGGAATTTTCGTGTTAAACCTGGTGGCACGTTCGAGTGATCGTCGTCCGCTCGCCGACCCCAGTCACCCGCCCGGAGGGAGCCGCGATGCGCAGCACGCTCAGCCCGCCTCGCCGCCCCGACTCCGGCGACCTCCTGGATCTGGACGCCGCGGCCGAAACCTACGCCCAGGGCGTCGGCGCGCTGCCCGAGGGACCGCAGCGGCGGGTCGCCCGCGACGCCATGGTCGCCTCGGCGCTGCCGTTCGCCGCCCGGCTCGCCCGCCGGTACCGCAACCGCGGCGAGCCGCTGGAGGACCTGGAGCAGGTCGCCCGGCTCGGCCTGGTCAAGGCGGTCGACCGGTACGACCCGGCGCGCGGCTCGTTCACCGCGTTCGCGGTCATCACGATCACCGGCGAGCTGCGCCGGCACTTCCGCGACCACTCGTGGGGCGTGCACGTGCCGCGCCGGCTCCAGGAGCTGAGCCTCGACGTCACCCAGGCGACCGCCGTACTGACCAGCGAGCTGTCCCGGGCCCCGAGCACCACCGAGATCGCGGACTACCTGGGCGTGGAGGAGGCGGAGGTACGTACCGGCCAGGAGCTGGCCGCGGCGTACACGGCCACCTCCCTGAACCGCCCCGTCTCCGAGGACGGCCGCGCCGAGCTGGGCGAGCTGATCGGCGCCCCCGACGGCGAGCTGACGCTGGTCGAGGACCGGCTCACCGTGACCACCCTGATCGCGCACATGCCGGCCCGCGAGCGCCGGATCCTGGCGATGCGGTTCTACGGCAACCACACCCAGGACGAGATCGCGGCGCAGTTCGGCATCTCCCAGATGCACGTCTCGCGCCTGCTGTCCAAGGCCCTGACCTGGCTGCGCACGGCGATGCTCAGCGACGCCCCGGCGGCCTGGCCGGAGTCGCCGACGGCCACCGCGCCCTCGGCGCGGATCACCCACGCCGACGACGCCGCGGTGACCGTGACGGTGACCGGCGAGATCGACCGGGACACCGCGGGCATGGTCCGCGACGAACTGCTGCGGGCGGTCAAGGAGCGGGGGGCGGCGGCGCGGGTGGCGGTGGACTTCGCGCAGGTGCCCTTCATCGACGCGGCCGGCATGGCCGCGCTGCTGGCCGGGGAGGCCGCGGCGGGCGAGGCGGGGGTGTCGCTGGTGGTCCGGCGGGCGCCGGCACACGTGCGCCGGGTGCTGGCCACCGCCGGGATCGACCGCCTGTTCGAGGAGCCGGCCGCCGTCTGAGTCAGCGGGCCGCGACCTCGCTGGCGAGGAGTTCGGCGACCTGGACGGTGTTCAGCGCCGCCCCCTTGCGCAGGTTGTCGCCGGTGACGAACATCGCCAGCGCCCGCGGGTCGTCGACGGCCCGCCGGATCCGGCCGACCCAGATCGGGTCGGTGCCCACCGCGTCGATCGGCATCGGGAACTCGCCGGCCGCGGGGTCGTCCACCACGACCATGCCGGGGGCGCCGCGCAGGATCTCCTGCGCGGCGGCGGCGTCCACCTCGGCGCCGAAGACGGCGTGCACGGCGACCGAGTGGCCGGTCACCACCGGCACCCGGACGCAGGTGGCGGAGACCTTCAGGTCCGGCAGTCCGAGGATCTTGCGGGTCTCGTCGCGGAGCTGGATCTCGTCCGACGACCAGCCGCCGTCGCCGGGCACCCCCGCCCAGGGCACGACGTTGAGCGCCACCGGCGCCGGGAACGGGCCCAAATCCTCGCCGATGGCCCGGCGCACGTTGCCCGGCTGCGAGCCCAGGCTCAGGTCGTCGCAGATGTGGCCGAGCTGCCGGCGCAGCGCGTCGACCCCGGCCTGGCCGACGCCGGAGACCGCCTGGTACGACGAGACGACCAGTTCGCGCAGCCCGTACTCGCGGTGCAGCGGCGCGATCGCCACGATCATCGCCAGCGTGGTGCAGTCGGCGTTGGCCACGATGCCCTTGGGCCGGTTGCGCGCCTGCTCGGGGTTGATCTCCGGGACGACCAGCGGCACGTCCCGGTCCATGCGGAACGCGCCGGAGTTGTCGATCACGGTGGCGCCGCGCTGCACGGCGATCGGCGCCCAGGCCGCCGAGACCTCGTCCGGTACGTCGAACAGGGCGACGTCCACCCCGTCGAACTCCTCCGGCGCGAGCGCCCGCACGGCCAGCGACTCGCCCCGGCAGCGCACGGCGCGGCCGACGGACCGGGCGGACGCGAGCAACCTGATCTCCCCCCAGACGTTCTTGCGGGAGGAGAGCAGGTCGCACAGCACGGTACCCACGGCGCCCGTGGCGCCGACGACCGCGAGCGTGGGCTCGCGGCGCGGCGCCCGCGGGCGCACCCTGGAGACGCCCCCGGCATACCGGCTGGGTACGGCGGGCGGGAGCGTCATGGTCATCGCCCGGTGCCCGCGTACACCACGGCGTCCTCGGCCCCGCCGAGTTCGAAGGCCTCGTGGACCGCCCGGACCGCGTCGTCCAGGTCGCTGTCGCGGCACACCACCGAGATCCGGATCTCCGAAGTGGAGATCATCTCGATGTTGACGCCCGCGGCGGCCACGGCGGAGAACAGCTTGGCAGCGACGCCCGGGTGCGAGCGCATCCCGGCGCCGATCAGCGAGACCTTGCCGACGTGGTCGTCGAACAGGACCTCCTTGAAGCCGACCGAGTCCTTGATCCGGGTCAGCGCGGCCGTCGCCAGCGTGCCGTCGGAGATCGGCAGGGTGAAGGAGATGTCGGTGTGGCCGGTCCCCTCGGTCGACACGTTCTGCACGATCATGTCGATGTTGATCTCCGCTGCCGCCACCGTGTCGAAGATCTTCGCGGCGGCGCCCGGCTCGTCCGGCACGGCCACGATGGTGATCTTCGCTTCGCCGCGGTCGTGCGCGACCCCGGTGATCAGTGCCTGCTCCACGGTGAGGTCCTCCATTGATCCGGTTACCAGCGTGCCCGCCTTGTGCGAGTACGACGACCGCACGTGGATCGGGATCCCCGCCCGCCGCGCGTACTCGACACTGCGCAGATGAAGGATCTTCGCGCCGCTGGCGGCCAGTTCCATCATCTCCTCGTAGGTGATCTCGGCGATCGCCCGCGCGTCCGGCACGATCCGCGGGTCGGCGGTGAAGACGCCGTCCACGTCGGTGTAGATCTCGCACACGTCGGCGTGCAGCGCGGCGGCCAGGGCCACCGCGGTCGTGTCCGAGCCGCCGCGGCCCAGCGTGGTGATGTCCTTGGTCTCCTGGGAGACGCCCTGGAACCCGGCGACGATGGCGATCGCCCCCTCGTCCAGCGCCGAGCGCAGCCGGCCCGGCGTCACGTCGATGATCTTCGCCCGGCCGTGGGCCGCGGTCGTGATCACCCCGGCCTGCGAGCCGGTGTACGAGCGCGCCTCGTACCCCAGGTTGTGGATCGCCATCGCCACCAGCGCCATCGAGATGCGCTCGCCCGCGGTCAGCAGCATGTCCAGCTCGCGGCCCGGCGGCACCGGGCTCACCTGCGAGGCCAGCTCCGCGAGCTCGTCCGTCGTGTCGCCCATCGCCGAGACCACCACGACGACGTCGTCACCGGCCTTGCGGGCGGTCACGATCCGCTCGGCGACCCGTTTGATCCGATCCGCGTCGCTGACCGACGACCCACCATATTTCTGCACCACCAGCGCCACAGCGGCCCCTTCCCCACAGTCTCCGACCCCGCGCCGGTCCCACCTCCGGCCCCGGGGGGCGGCGCCGCCCCACGCCGCTGCCGGCCGAGGACGGCCGGGCGGCGCGCGTGTCCCACCACGACGGCGGCGCGCCGAATCATCAAACCCTATGGATACGCATTCGCCGCCGTGACATCCGAAATTTTGCGGATTCCCAGGCAACTCCGAGACATCGACATATGCCCCACACGTCCACCCGGACTCCCCACGCCGCCCACTCGGTCACACAGGTCCCACCACGGGTCCGGCCCACCCGGGCCGTTCGGTCCCGGGCCGCGGGACGCCCACCAGGGTACCGGCGTCCGCCCCCGCCGCCACCGCGGCGGGGAGCGGGTCCCGCGGCGGGACGACAGGCGTCCGATCCGCCCCAAGAGTCCGTCCCGATGGGAGTTCTCCTCCTCACGACCGGCGTGTCGCGGAGCGGATGAGCGCGCAATGCCGTACGACACGCGGTGGAATGGGATGGTGTCGACCGCTACCCCGCCGCGCCCCCGGCTGCCCCGCACCGCGACCGTCGCCGTCTCCGGCCTGGGACTGGTCGCGGCCGGGCTGGGCCTGACCGGCTGCCGCAGCACGCCGCCGCCCGCGACCGCCGCCCCCACCGCGTCGGCCGAGCCCAGCCCCGACCCCGCGAACCCGGCCACCGCGCGGGCCACGCTCGCCGCCCGCGCGGCCGCGGCGCAGGACCGCCGCGAGGTGGTCGTGTACCAGCTCCAGCAGCGCGGCTACCGCCCCCGGACCGTCGTGCTGACCCGGGCCGCCGACGGCGGCTGGCGCGCCGACATCGCCGCGGGCGCGCTCGGGGGCACCGCCGACGTCGCCGTCGTCCGGTCGCGGCAGGGCCTGTACCAGTGCGCCCTGGGCTCCGCGACGCAGCCGGCCGCCGCGCGCTGCGCCGAGGTGGGCGGACCGCGCGACCGGCTGCCCGCCGCGGCCGACCCGCAGGTCCAGCGGGTCTTCGTCGAGTCGCTGGAGATCCTCACCGACCGGCAGCCGGCGATCGCGGTCACGCCGGCCACCGCGCCGCCGGGCGTCGAGGGCGACTGCTGGTCGGTCCAGTCGAACTCCGCGTCGCTGCCGGCGGCGGTCGACGTCGGCGTCTACTGCTACCGCGCCGACGGGCTGCTGACCGGCGGCCGCTGGTCCTTCGGCACGCTCGCGCTGGCCGGCGACCCCACGCACGCGCCCGACCGGGTGATCCTGCCGGGGCCGGTCGCGGGCGACCCCCTGCCGATGGACGCGCCGCGCCGGCCGAGCGCCACGCCGACACCGCGCTGACGGGTCCTCCCGGCGGGTGTCCGGAAACGCCGCAATGGTGGCGGCTGCCGAGGTTTCTCCCCCGCGCGGTCCAGGCTGGGCGGATGCCCGCCACCACTCGTCCCCGCGGACCCCGCCTCCTGTTCGTCCTCGCGCTGACCGCCGCGCTCGGCGCGGCCGGCGCCGGCTGCACGGTCCGGCGCGCCCACCCGGACGGTGGCGCGGCCGCCGGGGACGGCGGGGCGGGCGGGACCACGACCGCCGCCCGGGCGCTGGCCGAGCTGCGGGTGGCGGCGCCCGGCACCATGGCCGGGTACTCGCGGGAGCGGTTCCGGCACTGGAAGCGGGTCGGGCGCGGCTGCGACGTCCGGGACTCGGTGCTGCGGCGCGACGGCCTGTCGGTGCGGGCCGACGGGTGCAACGTCACCAGCGGCCGCTGGCTCAGCACGTACGACCGGCGGACCGTCACCCGGATCGACGAGGTGGACGTCGACCACGTGGTACCCCTGGCCAACGCCTGGCGCAGCGGGGCCGCGGCCTGGACCGACGGGCAGCGGGAGGCGTTCGCCAACGACCTGACCCGGCCCCAGCTCATCGCCGTCAGCGCGGCCGCCAACCGCAGCAAGGGCGACCGGGACCCGGCCGAGTGGACGCCGCCCAGCCGGCAGGCGTGGTGCACGTACGCCGTGAGCTGGGTCGCCGTGAAGCGGCACTGGAAGCTGACCGTCACCGGGGCCGAGCGCAGCGCGCTCAGCCGCCTGCTGGCCACCTGCTGAACCCGCGGTCGGTACCGGCCGAGTTCAGCGCCGCGTCAGACCTCCCGGGGACCGACCTGAGGCCCGCCGCGGCCCGCCGGGCGATCGACGTCCACGGTCACTGTCCGTCCTCGTCCGTGGCCGCGTGCCGCGGGCGGTGGGTGCCGTACTCCCGCGCCGGCCCCTCCTCCACCACGGCCGGCGTCGACGGCGCCGCGCCGGTCCCCGGCTCCGGGTCGGCCACGGCCGGCGCCACGGCGCCGCGGGTGGCGGCGGCCCGGCCCGGCGGCTCGGGCGTGCCGCCGCCGTCCGGGTACGGCGCGGCGCTCTCCGGCGGCCCGGCGGCGATCTCGATCGACTGCGCCAGCTTGGCGGCGGTCGCCGCGGCGGCCGACTGGCCGCGCCCGCTCGCGTGCTGCTCCGCGTCGCTGACCGGGAAGTGGCAGGCGACGAAGTGGTTGGCGGCGGTACTGCCGTCGGCGGGCGGGGCCAGCGGCGGCGGCTCGGTGGCGCAGATGTCGCGGGCCTTCCAGCAGCGGGTGCGGAACCGGCAGCCCGACGGCGGGTCGATGGGGCTCGGGACGTCGCCGGTGAGCAGGACCCGCTCGCGCCCGGCGGCGTCGCGCCGGCTCGGGTCGGGTACGGGCACCGCGGACATCAACGCGACCGTGTACGGGTGGCGCGGGTGGGCGTACAGGTCGTCCCGGTCGCCGATCTCGACGATCTTGCCCAGGTACATGACCGCGACCCGGTCGGAGATGTGCCGGACCACGGACAGGTCGTGGGCGATGACGACGTACGTCAGCCCGAACTCCTGCTGGAGGTCGTCCATCAGGTTGACGACCTGCGCCTGGACCGACACGTCCAGCGCGGACACCGGCTCGTCGGCGATCACCAGCCGCGGGCGCAGCGCCAGCGTGCGGGCGATCCCGATGCGCTGGCGCTGGCCGCCGGAGAACTCGTGCGGGTACCGGTTGTAGTGCTCGGGGTTGAGCCCCACCAGGGACAGCAGGTCCTGGACGGCCCGCTTGACGCCGTGCTCGGTCCTGACGCCCTGGATGCGGTACGGCGCGCCGACGATCGTGCCGACGGTGTGCCGCGGGTTCAGCGACGAGTACGGGTCCTGGAAGATCATCTGGAGGTCGCGGCGCAGCGGGCGCAGCTTGCCCTGGCTCAGGTGCGTGATGTCGCGCCCCTGGAACCGCACCTGCCCGCCGGTCGGCTCGATCAGCCGGGTGAGCAGCCGGCCGGTGGTGCTCTTGCCGCAGCCGGACTCCCCGACCAGGCCCAGCGTCTCGCCGGAGCGGACCTCGAAGTCCAGGCCGTCGACGGCCTGGACCGCGCCGACCTTGCGCCTGAACAGCCCCCTGGTGATCGGGAAGTGCTTCTGCAGCCCGCGGACGGACAGCAGGGCCTCGCCGCCGCTGACGGTCTTGCTCATGACGCCTCCAGCTTCGGCTTGACCTCGTCGACCCAGATCTGGCGCCGCTGCGCCGCGGGCAGGTGGCAGCGCACGAGGTGCCCGGGGCCGGCCTCGGCCAGTTCCGGCAGCACCCGCCGGCCGAGGCCGTCGGGCGTGCGCTCCTCGAACACGCAGCGGGGGTGGAAGGCGCACCCGGTCGGCAGGTTGATCAGGGAGGGCGGGCTGCCCTTGACCGGGGTGAGCCGCTCGGCCACCGGCCGGTCCATCCGCGGCATCGAGCCGAGCAGGCCCCAGGTGTACGGGTGCTCGGGCGACTGGAAGATCTCCCGGGCCGTCGCGTACTCGATGCACCGCCCGCCGTACATGACCAGGACGTCGTCGGACAGCTCCGCGGTGACGCCCAGGTCGTGCGTGATGATGATCAGCGCGGAGTTGAACTCCTGCTGGAGCTTGTGCATCAGGTCGAGGATCTGCGCCTGTACCGTCACGTCCAGCGCGGTGGTCGGCTCGTCGGCGATCAGCAGCTCCGGGTCGCAGGACAGCGCCATCGCGATCATCGCCCGCTGCCGCATCCCGCCCGAGAACTGGTGCGGGTAGTCGTCGACGCGCCGGTCCGGCTGCGGGATGCCGACCTTGCCGAGCAGGTCGACCGCGTGCTGCCGGGCCTGCTTCCTGGTGACCTTGTTGTGGACCCGGTACGCCTCGACGATCTGCTGCCCGACCGTGTAGTACGGGTGCATCGCCGACAGCGGGTCCTGGAAGATCATCGCCATCTTCTGGCCGCGCAGCGCCCGCACCTCGTCCGCCGATGCCGAGACCAGCTCCTTGCCGTCCAGCCAGATCTCCCCGGACACCCGCGCGTTGCGGCGGTTGTGCAGGCCCAGGATGCCGAGGCTGGTGACGGACTTGCCCGAGCCGGACTCGCCGACGATGCCCAGGGTCCGGCCGCGCTCCAGGCCGAAGGACAGGCCGTCGACCGACCGCACCAGGCCGTCGTCGGTCGGAAAGTGGATCTTCAAGTCCCGGACCTGGAGGAAGGGCGTGCCGGCCGTCATCAGTTCAACCTCACTCTCGGGTCGACCACCGCATAGAGCAGATCGACGATCAGGCTGGCGACGATGACGAAGACCGCCGCCACCAGCGTGACGCCCATGACCGCGGGCAGGTCGTTGCGGGGGATCGCCGTGATGGCGTAGTGCCCGAGGCCGGGCAGGGAGAACGTCTTCTCGGTCAGGACCGCGCCGCCGAGCAGCAGGCCGAAGTCGAGGCCGAAGATGGTGAGGATCGGGGTCAGCGCGCCGCGCAGGCCGTGCTTGACCGTGACCGTCTTCTCCGTCAGCCCCTTGGCGCGCGCCGTGCGGATGTAGTCCTCCCCCATCGTCTCCAGCATCCCGGCCCGGGTGAGGCGGGCGTACTGGGCGGAGAACAGGAAGGCCAGCGTCGTCCACGGCAGCAGCAGGTTGTACGCCCACTCCGCCGGGTTTTCGGTGAACGGGGTGAAGCTGCCGCCGGAGGCCGTCCACTCCAACTGATAGCTGAACAGCAGCAGCGTCACCATGCCGGTGAAGAAGATCGGGAGCGAGACGCCCGCCAGCGAGATCGTCATCGCGGAGCGGTCCAGCAGCGAGCCGCGGCGCAGCGCCGAGACGACGCCGGTGGCGATGCCGAACACCAGCCAGATGAGGGCCGCGCCGACGGCGAGCGACAGGGTGACCGGCAGGCGCTCCAGCAGCTCCGGCAGGACCGGCTGCTTGTCGATGAAGGAGTAGCCCAGGCACGGCGCCGGGCAGCGCTCGATGCCGGCCCCGGTGTCGAAGTCGGCGCCGACGAAGATCCCCTTGAGCCAGTTGAGGTACTGCACGTAGACCGGGTCGTAGAAGCCGAGGCTGTCGGCGACCTGGCGGATCGTCTCCGGCGTCGCGGTGCGGCCGACGTAGCGCACGGCCAGGGTCTCCGGGGAGTTGCCCAGCAGCCGGGGCACCACGAAGAAGATCGAGAACGTGGCCGCGCTCACCACGAGGAGCAGCAGCAGAGCGGCCATCAACCGCCTGATGATGTATGTGATCACAGGTTCCCTCTCACTCCCCGGCCCCGTCCCCCGCCCGCCGGCCGCGGCCGCCGGCGGGTCCTACCTAGGTCGGCTGGCCCGGATCACCAGGGATCCGGGCCAGCGGACTAGCGTCGTCCGTCGCGCGACGGGCTACTTCTTGGCGACACCCAGGCTCAGGTAGTCGTACATGCTGAACGCGTCGCTGACGAAGACGTTCGTCAGGTTCTTCGGGCGCAGCAGCAGGCTCTTGGCGTACACGCCCGGGAGGATGAACGCCTCCTCCATGACCTTCTTGTCGATGGCCGCGTACAGCTCGTACTGCTTGTTCTTGTCCTGCTCGACCACGGCCTCGTCGATCATCTTGTCGATCTCCGGGCTGCGCACCGACACGTTGGACGAGCCGCCGCCGGGCAGGATCACCCGGCTGTCGACGATCTGCGACAGGAAGCCGAACGGCGTGTTGAAGTCCGCGCCCCAGCCGTTGGTCACCAGGCCCAGCTTGTTGCTGACGACGAAGCCGGGGTTGCCGGCGTACTGCGAGAAGTAGTCACCGCTGGGGTACGGCTTGAGGTTCAGCACGATGCCCACGCGCTTCAGCGACTCCTGCAGCGCCTCGGCCGTGGCCTTCTCCTTGGCCCGGTCCGACCGGAACGCCATGTTGATCTCGAAGCCGCCGGGCTTGCCGCACTTCGTCAGCTCCTCCTTGGCCTTTTCGAGGTCGCCCTTGTTGTCCGGGCCGGCCGGGTACAGGTCGTACTTCTGGAAGCCCGGGATGACGGGCGGCATGACCGTGGTGGCGATCTCGCCGCCGGCCAGCTCGCCGCCGTAGGACGCCTGGTACGCGGTGCGGTCCGCGGCGTAGATCACCGCGCGCCGGCACTCGACCTTGTCGAACGGCGGGACCGTCGACGGGATCGAGGTGTACCAGTGTCGGGCGAGCGTCGGGTTGTCCGTGCGCGCCTTGAGCTTCGGGTCGCCGACGACGCGGCCGAGCATGGCGGTCTGCACGCCGGTGCCCTGCACGTCGATGTCGATGTCGCCGGACTGGATCCGGTTGTCCAGGTCGTCCGGGTTGACCTTCAGCGAGACCTCGTACCGGTCCGGCAGCGCCTTGCGGTTCGGGTCCGAGGAGTCCCACTGGTCGTTGCGGACCAGCGAGAACGACTTGCCGACCTCGTACTTCTCGAACTTGTACGGGCCGGAGGAGACGACCTTCTCCTTGTACTTGGCGCCGGTGTCCTTCGCCTGCGGCACCGGGACCGTCTGCGGCAGCGCCGCCAGGTAGTCGAAGTCGGCGAACGCCTGCTTCAGCTTGAAGACGATCGTGTAGTCGTCCGGCGTCTCGATGAACTTCGTGTCGGCCTTCGGGTCCTTGTACGGGCCCTTGTAGCCGCCGCGCGGGGTGTCCAGGAACTGCTCGAAGTACTGCGGGCCGTGCGGCAGCACGACCTTGTCGAACGAGCGCAGGACCGCGTACTTGACGTCCGCGGCCTTGATCTCGGTGCCGTCCTCGAACTTCATGCCCTTGCGGAGCTTGTACGTCCAGGTCTTGCCGCCGTCCGTGGCCTTGCCCAGGTCCTCGGCGAGGTCCGGGACGAGGTCGTTGGACTCCTTGCCCGGCGCGGGCTTGTTCATCAGCAGCCCCCGGCCGTAGAGCCGCAGGAAGTTCCACGAGTAGCCGTAGTAGGTGTCGCCGGGGTCGACCGAGTCCCAGTCGTCGCCGTTGGCGAGCTTGACCGTCCCACCCTTCTCGGTCGAGGCGTTGAACACCTGCGTCAGGGCGGCGTTGAACTCCCCCTCGGCGGTGTCGTTCTTCTTGTCACCGCAGGCCGCGAGGCCGGCCGTGAGGGCGATCGCGGCCGTGCCGGCCAGGATCCCCTTGATGTTGTGGTTCAACGGGTCTGCTGCACCAACTGGTGACAGTTCTAGTCAGGCGGCCTGACTGGCCGGTGGAGTCATGATGGTCTCGTACTCGATAGGGGTCAACCGGGCCAGCGACCGTTGTCGTCGGCGCCGGTGGTA
>NZ_BMQC01000027.1 GCF_014647915.1 Pilimelia terevasa | reverse complement strand
CGGCCGCGGGCGACCCGCACGACGTCGTCACGGAACTCTCGGGGGTAGGGCTTGGGCACGGTGGCATCCTTCCAGCCCGCCTCAACGGCAAGCCAGCTCAGGTGTCACCAGTTGGTGCAGCAGACCCTCGCCTTCGTCCGGTATCCGCAGTTCTGCCCGCGCTTGCAGCCCGGTACGTCGGCGTCTTCATGCCGGTCGCCACCGTCGGTGTCCGAGCCCGTAGCTACGTACTCGGCTTGGCGCACCGCAACGTCACCCTCGCCGCCGCCGCGCTGCGACGCATCCGGCCTGACCTAGGCACGGGAGTGGTCGGCTCCGCGGAGCTGGCACCTGGCGAGACCGTCGACGTCGGCACGCTTAGACTGGCTCGGGCAGGTGGCCGGAGCCACCGATGACCTGCGCCGGGGCACCGCACCGACAGGCTTATCGCGGCGAGCTGTCGCACATCGAGACACCCACAGCGACAACGCCACCCTCGTCGCTGAAGCACTGGGCGGCGGCCCGGACTCGCACGCCACCCAGCTAGCAGAGGCAAACGCCGCCCTGGGGTGGTCGAGGCCGGAGGTGCCAGCGGGAGCCAACTCGAGGCGCTCGACTGCGTCCGTGACGGGCGCCGGTCGGGCCGCGCCAGGCAACTCCTGCAGACCCTCACCGACACCCGATAAGGAGCCTGGAATGCCTGCTGACCTGATCGACGCGGCTGCCGCCGTCGCGCTGCGAGCAGAGACAGGTCCGGGGCTGGCTTCCCTAGCGAGACCTGGGACGACGTGAACACCCGACCGTGGAAGTAACCAGCGAGGCCCGTGGCGGCCAGGGTCAGCGCGACCTTCTCCAGTCGTCCGTTCGATGCCACGGTAAGGGGTCGGAAACCTCGAACGCACTCCGCGTCGGTGATCGCGACACCCAGCCGCCGCATCCGCTCCCCAGCACCCCGAGCACGATCGGCTCGCTGTCGACCAGCACACCGTCGCAGTCGAAGGTCACCAGACCAGAACCGGGCTGGATGCTTACGCAGTCCCTCCAAGGTCAGGCCAACGAGCCCGCTGCACTGGTTGCGTCGAGTGAGGACGGCCTGATGCTCGCCTGCATCCTTGCGGTATCGCCTGGACAGGAGCCGTGTCCGCGAGACGGAAGGGTGACACGACGACCCTCGGCGGCGGACCCTCCCCCGCACTATCGCATCTGTCGGTAGCCTGAGAGCATGGCTCGTACACGGGCTCGAACAGCAAGTCGAAGCAGAGGGTGACAGTGACGGCAGTCGAGCAGATTTTCTTGGAGTGCGAGCGAGGGCGAGCTGACGGTGACTTGATTAAGCGGGTCTCGGCCAGCGATAAAGAGTACCACTTCCAAAACTGGGTACAGGCCCGCATTGAAGCCTGCAAGCTGAACTACGACGAGCCGGGACGGAACACATACCCCGACTTCCGACTGGTCGACCACCCGGAGGGCTATGAGGTCAAGGGTCTGGAGTTCCCAGGCCGAGAGGCCGATTACGACTCAAACTCGCAGGTGCCGACGGGTAAGCACAACGGCCGCGAGGTCTTCTACGTATTCGGCCGCTACCCTAAGTCTGTACGCGATGTCGATGAGTACCCGGTTGTTGACCTGGTGGTGTGCCACGGCAGCTTCCTCAACGCCGACCACGAGTACGTCCACAAGAACAAGTCTTTCCGCGGCTTTGGCTCCTACGGCGACATCCTCGTCCGCGACCGCAAGATGTACGTCGTGCCGACCCCCTTCGCGCTAGCCTCGGGCACCTCTGGGCTCGCCACGCTCGTCCTCCCGGCCAGCTACAAGATCCAGTCCGACCAGCTCGTCCACGTTGGCGATCTCGACCGTGTTGAGGTAGACGAGGTACTTGTGTCCTACGAGTTCAACATGCAGACGAACGAGATGGTCACGCACAAGGAGCCGAATCCTAACGCTGGCTTGGTCCACCGGTTCCGCGCCTACCGGTCGCGCGGCGCTGGTGACTCCAAGAACGTCACGCTGAACGGATCGCGCCGGTGACCTCCGTTGTGCCAGCGCGGACCAGTTTGGAGTCGACGTTTCCGGCCGCGATGCTCAGCGCCGTCGGTACCAAGGAGTCGTGGCGAAAGGAGGTCCACCGCCCGGCCACCAGCACGCACAAGTGGTGGGCCAAGCGCCTGGGTACCGTCTTCCGCGGCATTCTCACCTCAGCTATCACACCGGAAGGTGATGACGCCGCGTCCGCGTACGGCTCGGCCGCCGAGCTGGCGGGTGCGGTGGTGCTCGACCCGTTCTCGGGGTCTGGCGTGACGGGTGTCGAAGTGCTGAAGCTCGGTGGCCGAGCCGTCTGCTTCGACATTAACCCTGTGGCGACCCTGGTCCAGCGCCAGGCAATGCAGTCCTGGGACATGCAGAGGCTGACTACCGCGTATGCCGCGGTCGAGGCGTCTTGTCGCGGAGAGATCGATCGCCTCCACCGAACCGAGGACGGCCGGACGGCTCTGTACTACTTCTGGGTCGCGACCGTCGGGTGCCCCGACTGTTCGGACCGTGTGCGCCTGTTCGACTCACCGGTCTTTTCAAAGAACGCCTACCCTAAGCGCGTCCCAAAGGCCCAGATTGTCTGTCCGGAGTGCTTGGCAGTCCAGGAGAGTCGCTACGACTTCGAGACCGCCACTTGCCCGAATGGACATGTGATCACCCAACGCGGAGCCGTCCGTGGCCAAGTGGCGACTTGCCGGCATGGCCATAGTTTTAAGGCCCTGTCGGCGCTCAATGGCAGCCCGCCCGCGTACGAGATGTACGCGAAGATGATCGCGAACAGGGACGGGTCAAAGGTCTACGAGGCCATCACTGACTGGGATCGCGATCTCTACAATGAGTGCGTAGGGCTGCTAGCGGGCCTGCCTGATACGGCTGTCCTCCCGCGAGGCGAACTCGCGCACGGCAACAACACCGACCAAGCGCTGAAGTGGAACTTCCGCCGGTGGCGCGACTTCTTCAACGCCCGCCAGTTGGTCTCGCTTTCGATGATCGCGACAGCGATCCGTGACCTGCCGGGCTCTGGCGCCGAACGCGAGGCTCTTTGCGCACTCTTCTCGGGCACCCTTGAGTTCAACAACCTGTTCACGTCTTTTAAGGGCGAGGGCACCGGCGCCGTTCGCCACATGTTCGGTCACCACATCCTCAAGCCGGAGCGCACGCCGCTTGAGGCCCACCCCTGGGGGACGCCCCAATCGTCGGGTGCGTTCTCGACGCTCTACAAGAGCCGTCTGCAGCGCGCCCACCTGTACAAGGCGGAGCCGGCCGACCTCGTTGACGTCGGCACCGACATTAACCGCGTCACTGGACTCTCCAGGCCGTTGGCGGCGACCATCGTTGACTCCTGGGAGTCGTTTTCGGCGACCACTGGTCAGGCCGCCTACGTCGCCACCAGAAACTCGGCGATTACGGACCTCCCGGCGGCATCTGTCGATCTGATCGTCACCGATCCACCGTACATGGACAATGTCCACTACGCCGAGCTTGCAGACTTTTTCCACGCCTGGCTCCAGGTGATGCAGCCGTACGAGGGATACGCCCAAACTTTCACGACTCGCCGGCTGGGCGAGGTCCAGAATGCGGACTCGGCCGAGTTCGGCAAGGCGATTGAGGCCGTCTGGGCGGAGTGTGCCCGGGTCCTGAAACCTGACGGATTGCTGGCCTTCACCTTCCATCAGGCCCGAATCAGCGGATGGGTCCAGGTAGTCGAATCGCTACGGCGCGCCAGCTTCGTGGTGACCGCCGTCCAGCCGGTCAAGGGCGAGATGATGACGAGCATCGTCAAGGCCGGCGCGCGGGAGCCGTCGAACTTGGACAGCGTGGTGGTCTGCCGTCGGGTCGTCGACGGCGCGACCAACCCGAACCGCTCGATCGAGGAATCGCTAGCCACCGCGCAGAAGTCGCTGGCCGTCCTGCGGGACGACGGCATTGACGTTGGCGCGGGCGACGTCCGTTCGGTCGTGCGCGGAACCTTGCTGGCGTATCTCGCATCCGTGGGCACATCCTTGGACGACGCTGTTACTGCTCAGGTTGACGACCTGGCGACGGAGACCATCACCGCGCTGCTCGCCCCGGCCTGACTCTCCGTGGGTCATCGAGTTCCGCTGTCGGAGCCACAGCAGACGATATTTCGTTGCCAGGCGGGTGCCGGTCCCTGCACGAGAGTCGTCCAGAGCAACGGCCAGCCGCACGATCGGGGCTACGATCTCCGGTCATCCACCGACAGCGGAACATGTGTCCGTCGTCAGCCGATCTCGCCGCGCTGTGCGGCGAAGTGGACCATGCGGCCGTAGGAGATCGCCCAGCTACGCCTGCCAGGCCGACGACCGCCGCACCGGGGGCGAGGCGCAGCGCCCTGCTCGCCAGTGCGACGGACGCCGCGGTCACCTGGACCGACCCTGGTCCGGCAGAAACGAGGTCAGCACGGGAATTACCCCGCACGAGGTCTGCCCCGATAACCCACTGGGGCCGGTCAGGCTCGTGCGCCGCTACATCAGCCTGCCGGTCACCACCTAGGCGGCCTGGCGCGGGCCAGGTTCGCGGTGCTCGGTGTCGGGCACCATCGGGCCGCCGCCGAGCTGTTCCAAAATGTCGGAGCTGTCGGGGGCGATGGCGGGCTGCTCGATGTAGTGCTTCTTGGTGACCGCCTTGCTTCCGTGGCCGAGCTGGGCTGCGGCGCGGTCGGTGTCGGCTTCCTTGTCGATGAGGGTGGCGACGGTCTTGCGGAAGGTGTGGGGGGTGACCCACTCCAGGCCCGTGTCGGCGCGGGCTCGGCGCCACTGTCGCCGGACGTTGTGCGGGGACAGCCAGGTGTCGCGCCGGGACGGGAAGATCGCATCGATGGGGTTGTCGGCGGCGGCGAGCTTGCGGGCCATGAGCATCCCGACCGCGAATCGGGGCAGGACGGTCCTTCGATAACCCGCGTCGCTCTTGGTCCACTCTTGCCTGAAGAAGCCCTTGCCCTTGACGAAGACGATCGTGCCGCTGACGGTCACGGTCGGGCGGTCGGTGGCGAGGTCTACATCCGCCCACCGCAGTGCCAAGACCTCACCGATGCGAACGCCTGTGGCGAGCATGAGGTCAACGATGTCGGCCAGGTCGCCGGTGGGTCGAGGCCCCGATTTGCCCGGTGTGGGCTGCTGCCACTTGCGGATCGCCGCGCGGACGGCTTCCAACTGCTTGGCGTCGAGTGCGGCTACCTTGCGGCGCGGGGCGCGTAGCCGGCTGGTGTCGCGGACTGGGTTGGTCGTCAATGCTCCTCGGCGTACGGCCAGGGCGAACATCTGCCCAAGGACCACCTTGGCAACCTTGGCGGAGGCGGGATGCTCCTTGGCGATCGTCAGGAGGAACTTGTCAAGGCGGCCGACGCTGGCTTCTCTGATCCGCAGGTCGCCGAGGGCAGGTACGACGGCGGTACGCAAGACGCTGTCGTACCTGTCGATGGATTGCTTTGCGACTTCTTCCGCTTCGGTGATCTTTTCCATCCAAAGCCTGGCGAGCGTTCTGACGTGGGTCTCCCTGGTGATCTCGTCATCGTTGGGGGCAGTACGGTCACGGATCTTGACTTTGAGCGCCCGGACCGCGGCCGGGCCGGTGGTGTCGGTGGCCTCGATGTCGCGGGTCTTGCCGTCGTAGTCGCGGTAGCGGGCGCGGGCGCAGTACCGGTTGGGTCCGAGGTTCTCGGTGCGGATCTTCCCGGCGGTTCCGATAGCGAGTGGTGGTCTGGCCATGGGTCATCGCTCCGGGTCGGTGTGGGAGTCGAGCCAGGCGTCGACTTCGCTGCGGCGGTAGCGCAGGGTGTTGCCGACTCGGATAGCGCGTGGTCCTTTGCCTCGGCTGTGCCAGGCGTAGAGGGTGTTTTTCGGCTTGCCTAGCCACGCCGCGACGTCATCGATGGTCAGTAGGGGGTCGGGCCGCCATCCGGCGGTGGGACCGCTCACGGTCGGCCCACCATTCCGGTTCGGCCGTCCCGTTGGGGCGGCGCGTCCGGGCGTCGGGGCATGGCGTTGTGGGCGGTGGTAGACCGTTCGGTTTGGCGGGTGGCCGACGAATACGGTGGGCATGGATCAGTTGTCCTTTCGGAATCCTGGCCCGGATGGGGCCGGATGTCGGCGGCACCGTGTGGGGAATGTGTGGCCCCGGAATCCGCCGACGGTTCAAATTGATCCATGTCTGCCGCGTCGAGGACATCAAGACTGCGACCGAGCAGTGCTCCAGCGACAGCGGTTCCCGAAATCGAGTCCCTTCCCTGCTGATGGGGTGCGCTATGCGCGGCCGGGACCGTGGTCGTGCGTGCTACTCGCGGTCGGGCGAAAATGACCATGTCCTCGCCGGAGACCAGCCATTGCGGGTTGCCTTCGGCGCGGGCTGCGCGAATGTTGCGGAGTTGGAAAAACGAACCACGCGGGATTATGCGGTCGTCGCGGATTCCGGCCAGCATGGGGTAGCAGCGGTCGAGTAGTTCCAAACCGGCGGCTTTCCCGGCGG
Source organism: Pilimelia terevasa (assembly GCF_014647915.1). Classification (GTDB taxonomy): domain Bacteria; phylum Actinomycetota; class Actinomycetes; order Mycobacteriales; family Micromonosporaceae; genus Pilimelia; species Pilimelia terevasa. The sequence goes on along the minus strand of NZ_BMQC01000027.1, from coordinate 19,174 downwards.
TAATGACCATTGCGGGGATATCGATCAGTTCTCCGTGGCGCCGGTACGGGCGGGCGGTCACCGCGACTACTCCGTCGGGATGCAGTACCGCGGCGCAGCCGGTGAGGATTTCGGTGAACCCTTCGACCAGGCCGTTGTGGGGTTGGTAGGCGAGGTTGCCGGTGTCCTGCCCGTACCGGTGGTGGATCTTGCGAACGGGTCCGCGGCGGGGGCCGGGGGTGCGGACGTGTCCGTGGGTGGACGCCCCGTACGGCGGTGAGGTGATGACCAGCCGCACCCGCCCCGAGTAGGCGGCGGGTAGGAGGTCGGACAGCCGTCGGGAGTCCCCGGCCCACACCTGTCCGGCACCCGGCGCACCTTGGCCGGTGGCGTGGGCGATGTTGGCGGCGGCGTGGTCGGCCCACCGCTGTTCGTACTCCACCCCGATGCCGTGGCGGCCGGCGTGCATGGCCTCGACCACGCTGGTGCCGATCCCAGCCATGGGGTCTAGGACAAGGTCGCCGGGGTCGGTGTAGGTGTGGAGGAGGTAGCGGGCGATGGCGGGCAGCATCTTGCCCGGATGCGCCATCGAGTCACCGGTGTACCGGCCTCGGCGCTGGTCGCGGGAGGACGCCTGTCCGGTCAGCCACACCGACCGCGCGACCACCGTCGTCTCGTCGTGCTCACGCATCGGCGGTCACCGCCTTAGCGACCACGAACAGGTCCGAGTGCACCCGCGAATGCCGCCTGCCCACCAGCGGCGGGCGCGGCCCGCCGTGCCGGTGTTCGGCTCGCGGCTCGGTCGCGGCAAGCGGGGTGTGGACGGCGATGAGGTGCTGCTGATAGCTCAGCCCAACCGACGCGGCGGCGGCGAGTACGTCGCTGGCGTGGTCGGCGTACCGGCCGTCCGGCCCGTCGGCGGGCACGCACGCGACCAGGTGACCGCCGGGTACGAGCCTGGTCTGGCAGACCGACATCCACGACACGAGCGTCGCCAGAGTCCGGGCGTCGCGGTCGGGACGCGGGACGACCGCGAGCATGAGCCGCACCCCGTCCCGGTCACAGTCGGTGAAGTCGGTGACCAGGCGGCGGTCGAGCTGGGCCACCGCCTTGCGGGTGTTGGTGCTGTCGTCGAGGACGGCTACCCGGTCGCCGGGCGAGGTGTAGTTGGCGACCAGGACGGCGGCGGTGTCGGCCGCCAGTCCGTACGGGTCGCCGCTGGCCGGGGATGCGGGTACGTGCCGGCTGCTGCCGGCGGGACGTGGGAGTAGGACGTTGACCGGCACCGGGACCGCGGGGTCGACCGGCTGCTGGTTGGGGTGCTTCGGCATGGGCGCGTGGGCCGCGTCCCGCCGACGACGCTGACACTTATAGATGACAATTTCGGCCCCGATTTTGGAACGCGCCTTGAACACCGGCGGGGTTGAACAGGTCCTCCGCAGCGCCTTGAACAAGATCGGCTATAGGTTGAACATACAGGTCAGAGGGTTGAACACCCTCCACGGGCCGGAGTCGTTCCCCCGCCTGCAAATTCACTCGGCGCCGAGCGGGACAGCCGCTCCATGAACAAGATCAACACTGGGCCGGTTCCTGGTTTAACAGCCTCCGCGACAGGGTTGAACAGGCTGGTTCGAGCGGGCCGCAACGCCGGGCCGAGGTTGAACACGTCCGCCCTGCGGGCGAGGCGCTCCGCCGTCAAGAGCCGATCGGCGCGCGGGCATCGGCGCGGACATCTGCGCCGTCGGTGTCGGCGCGGCAGCGTGGTTGAACACGCTGGCCAGGCCGCTCGATGGCCCCCCGTGGACACGCTCCGGACGAGTGCCCTGGCCACCGGACGGCGGTGGGTGTTCAAGGGTTGAACACCGACGGTGACCGCTGCGGGTGTTCAAGTTGTGTTCAACGTCGGTGGCTTCATGGGTGTCATCCCGCCGCACCGCCCCGTCAGAGGGTGCTCGCGGCACCCCTTTCGACACCTCTTGGAGTACGACCATGCGTGCATCTGTTGCTTGCCTGGGGACGGTCGCGGCTATCGCCGACTTCGGCGCCGCCCGTCCCGCCAGCGCCGGTCTGCTGGACCAGATCCGTGCCCGGTTCGAGCTGCTGTCCGCCGGCCCTGACCCGCTGACCGTTGACGGCGCGGCCCTCGGTCACGGCCTGCCGCCGCGTCGGATCGGGCTGCCGGAGTTGACCGCGATCCTGCTGCACCCCGCCACCTCGTTCGCCGCCCGCGATGCGGTGTGGCGGAACCTGATCGACCGCGCCCGTACCGGCGGGCCGGGGTGGGTCGTCGGCGCCGTCGGCGTCGCCCTGCCTGGTCTGCGAACCATCACCGGCCGGCTGGCGCGGGCCTTCGACGGCGATGTCGCGGCGACCGTGGTGGCCGAGTTCGTTGCCGTGCTGCGGACTCTTGACCCCGGTCCGATTCAGGTGGTCGCCGGGCTGCTGAACGCGACCCACGCAGCGGCGCGAGCGAGCCTGCGGGCGGCCACGCCGGCGCACTGTGGGGAGGGCAACTTCGCCCCGGTCTCGACGGTGCCGCCGGCGCCGTTCGGGCACCCGGACTTCGTTCTGGCCCGCGCGGTACACACCGGGGTGATCACCGGAGGCGAGGCCGAGTTGATCGGCGTGACGCGGCTGGAGGACGTCCCGGTGGCCGCCTACGCGGCCCGGCTGGGGGTGTCAGCCTCGCTGATCTACAAGCGGCGCACCGCCGCTGAGGGTCGGCTTGTGGCGGCGCTGCGCGGCGGCGAGCTGGCCGACGACATCGCCGATGTGGTGGCCGACGCGACCGGGACCCTGGCCGTCGAACGGCCGTGACCGGCTCGGGAAAACGGCCAGTGTGACCGCGGACACTCGCGGATCTTTCCAAAATCGGGCCTCAAATTGTCATCTATAAGTGAGGCGAAAAACCGCCCCGCCCGCTGACCGCCACTGCCGGACCCTTGCTGACGCGCTGACACCCCGAAGCAACACCACCCGTCGTATCTCACTTGGTGAGGAGGACGGGCCGCGCCGGCACCGGTCAGCACACCAACCCACCGTTTCGCGCTATCGGTAGCACGTCGCCCGCCCTCGCGAAGTCACCCCCCTTTTGCTTTCGCTTCCGGCCACCCGTGTGCCCAACGCGCGACCTGACACCCTTCTGGAGTTATGCAATGAAGATTCGCCGTCCACGTTTCCGGGTTCGCTATGTCGGCCGGCACCGCCGCACCTGCAATCCGTCCACCCGGACACGGAAGCTGATCATCGCGATTTCCGTGATTGCCGCCTCGCCGCGTTCGCGGCGATGCTTGCGGCACCGGCCCTCGCCGCCACGCACAGCCCGAATGCATTTATGGCCGATCCTCCTGTACTCGCTGCGCCGGGTTCGATCGAGCAGGTCGTGGACAACATTCGGGTCTGGCTGATCGGCATCCTCGCCGCCGTCGCGACGTTCTTCCTCACCGTCGGCGGGCTGCGCTACATCGCCGCCAACGGTGATCCGGGTGAGACGGAGAAGGCGAAGTCGGCGTTGAAGTCCGCCGCCATCGGATACGCCCTGGCCCTGCTGGCGCCGCTGTTCGTCACCATCGTCGGTCAGTGGGTGAGGTGACCATGCTCGTTAACGCTTTCGCCCGCGCCCCGGCCCGCCGCACGACAATGCGGTTGGGGGTCATCGCCGCGCTGGCCGGCCTGTTCATCGCGATTCCAGCGACGCTGGCCGAGGCGTCGGCCCCGCGCCGAACGGTGCTCGCCGCGCCGGCCGTGGCCGCGCCTCGGGCAGCCCTTCCCACACCAGCACCAGCGTCGCCGCCCGCACCGGCAGGTCCGGCGGTGCCGGGCACCGCGCCAACTCCGGCGAGCCCGGCGGGCGAGGTTGATCCGAGCTGGTGGGATGTTCCCGGCCAGGTCCGCAAGGCGATGATCGGTTTCCTGACCGATCTGGCGGCCAAGGGGATGCAGCCGGTTCTGGACGCTTGGGCCTCGACTCTGCTGGCCACCCCGGCACTGATTACATACCCGGCCGTGACCGGAGTGTGGACGACCACTGCGGTTATCGCTAACGCGCTGCTGATCCTCTTCGTCATCGCCGCCGGCCTGACGTTGATGGGCCGGAACACCTGGCAGGCCCAGTACGGCGCCAAGGAACTACTCGGCCGGATCGCGTTCGGTGCGGTCGCGGTGAACACCAGCCTGCTGCTGGTCGGCAAGCTGATCGAGGTCACCAACGCCATCACCGCCGGCATCCTCGGTCAAGGCGTCGACCCGCGTGCGGCGGCCACGGCGATCACCGAAATGCTCGGCGCCGCGCTGACCGGCAGCACCACCTTGATCTCGTTGCTCGTGCTGGCGGTGTTGGTGATGGCGATCGTGGTGCTGTTCACCTTCGTGGTCCGGCTGGCCGGGCTGATCGTGTTGATCGGGTCGGCGCCGCTGGCGCTGCTGTGCCACTGCTCTCCCCACACCGAGCCAATTGCGTTCACCTGGTGGCGGGCGCTGGCCTGCTGCATGGGCATCCAGGTCGGCCAGGCCGTGATCATGCTCGTCGCGCTGCGGGTGTTCCTCACCCCGATCGGGCCGAACGTGATGGGCGTGCCGATCACCAGTGGCGGGGTGTTGGGGTTGGTCGTGTGCTTGGTGATGCTCTGGCTGATGATCAAGCTGCCCGGCTGGTGCAAGTACGCCGTCCTCGGACCGCTCGGGCAGTCGCGCGGGCGGGGGCTGCTCGGCCAGGTCGTGTCCACCATTTTGATGGTCAAGACCCTCGGCGCGGCGACCGGCTTGCTAGCCGTAGGGGGCCGCAGCGCCGGCCGGACGGTCGCGAAGAAGGCCACCACCACGGCGGCCCGGCCGGCACCGACCGGGTCCGCGGCACGCCGCACCGCCACACCCCGCCCGCCGGGGACGGGCGCACGACGCCGGCCGCGTGGCGTCGCTGGTCCTGCCGCGTTCTCAGCCGCGCCGCCGGTGCAGGTGCCGCTGCCCGGCCCGGCTGGAGCCGCGGGGGCGCCGTTCAGCAACCCCCCGGCGCCCGCATCGCCAGCTTCGCCTACGCCGCGGCGAGGTAGCACCGCAGGCCGGTTCTCCCACCAACCGGCGCCGGCAGCATCGCCCGCGCCCACCGGACGGCCGGGGCCGGTGTCGTTCAGTCACCCGCCGGCCACGCCCGCACCGAGCCCGCGGCGAGCGGCCCCAACGTCCGGGCCGCAGTTCTCCGCCGCCCCGACCGCTCAACCTGCCGCCAAGCGCCCCCCGGCCCCGGTCGCGCCGGTCTTCTCCCACCAGTCGGCTCCCGCCGCTAAGCCTGCCGGCCGCGCCGCGCCGGCACGGCCGGCCGCGATTCGCCGTACTCCGGTGCCCAGAAAGGAGGGCTAGTCATGCGGGTCTCGGACAACGAGCCGCCGATCAGCGTGCGCCTACCAGCGGACGTGAACCGCCCGGACCGGGTGGTGGGCGGTATGACATGGCGGCAGCTCGTCATCGCCGCCGTGACCGGGCTGCTCATCTACGGCGCCTGGTCCGCCCTGGCCACGGTCGTGCCGCCGCTGGTCTTCGCCGTGTGCGCGCTGCCGGTAGCCGCCGCCGGATTCCTGCTCGCGGTCGCCCGCCGCGATGGGCAGGACCTGGACCGGTGGCTCGCCGTCGCGCTGCGGTTCCGCCGGCAGCCGCACCGGCTCGTCCCCGCCGACGGCGGGGAGGTGGTGGCAGCCCCGGCGTGGGTGGCCACCACCGCCGGGCGGCCGGAGGTGCCCGCGCCGCTGCGGCTGCCGGCCAAGGCCATCCGTACCGACGGGTTGGTCGACCTCGGCGCGGACGGCACCGCCGGCCTGATCACCGCGACGCCGGTGCCGTTCGGGCTGCGCTCCACGGCCGAGCAGAACGCGCTCATCGGCCGCTACGGCGCCTGGCTCAACTCCCTCGACGGTCCAACCCAGATCCTCGTGCGGTCCCACCGCATCGACCTCGCCGCGCTGGCCGATCGGGTCGCCGAGGGCGCACCCGCCCTACCGCACCCGGCCTTGGAGGCCGCCGCGGTCTCGCACGCCGAGTTCCTCGACGCGCTGACCATCGACCGGCAGCTCCTCGCCCGGCACATCACCGTCACCGTCCGGGACAAGCGCGGCCCGACCGTCACCGCCCGCCGCACCGCGGCGGCGGCGCGGGGCCTGACCGGCTGCGAAGTCCGCGCCACCATCACCGACCCGGCCGCCGTCCTGGCCGCCTGTCTCACCCCCGAGAACGGAGCCCCGTGATGAAGCTACGCCGAACCCCGACCAACACCACGCTGGCCGAGACAGCGCCGGTGGCCGGGCTGCCCGACGGGGTGGCCGTGCACGCCCGCCACGTGCAGATCGGCGCCGAACTAGCCGCCACCCTCACGGTGACCAGCTACCCAGCCGAAGTCGGCGCGGGCTGGCTGCAGCCCCTACTGGATTTCCCTGGCCGGCTCGATGTCGCCGTGCACATCGACCCGATCCCCGCCCCGGTGGCCGCCGGACAGCTCCGCAAGCAACGCGCCCGCCTCGAATCCACCCGCCGGGCCAACGCCGGCAAAGGCAAGCTGGACGACCCGGAGCTGGACGCCGCCGCGACCGACGCCGCCGACCTCGCCGGCCGGCTCGCCCGCGGCCACTCCCGGATGTCCAACGTCGGCGTCTACCTGACCGTCCACGCCGACACCGAAGACGAACTCACCGAACAGGTCGCCGCGGTCAAGTCGGTGGCGGCGTCGATGCTGATCGACCTCGCCCCGGTCACCTGGCGCCAACTCCAGGGCTGGACCAGCAGCCTGCCGCTGGCGCACGACTCGGTCCGCATCACCCGGACCTTCGACACCGACGCCTTGGCGGCGATGTTCCCGTTCGCCTCCGCCGACCTGCCCATCGCCGATAGCGCGGGCGCGGTGCTGTACGGGACGAACCTCGGCAGCGCCGGGGTCGTCACCTGGGACCGTTGGGCTCAGGACAACCACAACGCGGTCATCCTCGCCCGCTCCGGTGCCGGCAAGAGTTATCTGGCGAAGCTGGACCTGTTGCGCAACCTTTATCAGGGCGTTGAAGCGTTCGTCATTGACCCCGAAGACGAGTACCTGCCGCTGGCCGAAGCGGTCGGCGCCACCATCATCCGACCGGGCGCACCCGGGGTGCGGATCAACCCCTTCGACCTCCACCCCGGCGACGGCGACGACGCGCTCATCCGCCGTGCGATGTTCATCCACACCCTGCTCGGGGTCCTGCTGGCCGGCGACGACCCGACCGCCGCCCGCACGGCGCTGTCCTCGGTCGAAGCCGCCGCCCTGGACGCCGCGGTCCTCGCCGCCTACCGGGGCAAGGGGATCACCACCGACCCACGGACCTGGCGGCGCCCACCACCGACCATGGCCGACCTACACCGCGCCCTGGCCGAGGCCGGCGGGACCGCGCAGGCGCTGGCCGTGAGGCTGCACCCGTACGTCGCAGGCTCCTTCGCCAGCTTGTTCGACGGACCCACCACCACGGTCGCGGCCGGACATCTGGTCGTGTACGCGATCCGGGCGCTGGCCGACGAGGTGAAACCGGCCGGCATCCTGCTCGCCCTCGACGCGATCTGGCGCACCATCACCGCACCCCAACCCGCCGGCAGTTCGGTGCGGCGCCTGGTGCTGGTCGACGAGGCGTGGCTGCTGCTGTCCTCCGGCACCGCCGCCCGGCACCTGTTCCGGCTGGCGAAGTCCGCCCGCAAGTACCACGCGGGCCTGACCGTCGTGACGCAGGACGCCGCCGACGTTCTCGGTACCGATGTCGGCCGTGCGGTGGTCGCCAACTCGGCGACGCAGATCCTGCTCAAGCAGGCACCCCAGGCCATCGACGCTGTCGCGGACGCGTTCGCGCTCACCGATGGCGAGCGGGCCTTCCTGCTGACCGCCGGACGTGGGGAGGCGCTGCTGGCGACCCCTGGCGGCGCTCGGGTGGCGTTCGCCGCACACGCCTCGCCAGTCGAGCACGAGCTGTGCGTAAGTCGGCCGCCGGTCGCCTGAACCCGCCACCGTTGCCTGTGCTTGGCCGAACTGGAGTACCTGATGCTGAACCCTCATCCGATTCTTCCGACGCCGAGTCCGAACCCGGCACCGGCGCCGTGTGTTCTGGGCCAGGGAGGTGTACCCGACTCGTGGATCGGGCGGCTGGGCTGCGGCCAAGGCTCGCCGCGTCCCATTGGCCTGTGGGAGCACCTGAGCGCAGCGTGGCCGGTGCTGGCCGCCGTGGTCGTGGCCGGTGCGCTCGGGTGGCTGGCTTACCTATTCGCCCGTCGTTGGCTGTGGGATCGGCGGGGTGCGGGTGCGTCGTGGTTGGAGATCACCCCGCCGGTGTCGGCCACGCCCGCGGCGACGGTGGCGTTGTGGCGGCTGCTCGCCACGCTGCTCGCGGCCCCGACGCGGTTGGGTCTGGTGCCCGCGAGGTTGGTGTGGGAGGTCCACGCCGATCCGGCTGGTTTGCGGGTCGGGGTGTGGGTGCCGGCAGGGATCAACCCGACCGCGGTGGCGCGGGTGCTGGACCGGGCCTGGCCCGGCGTACGGACCACCCACACAGCCCCACCCCCCACCGGCCGGGCGGCGGTGGCGGTCGCGGGCCGGCAGAGCGCGGTGCGGGCGGACTGGATGCCGATCACCAACCTGCCCGCCCCATCGCGGACGGGGCGGTGGGAGGTGGCCCGGTCGGAGGACGATCCGCTGCGCGCCGTCTACGGGGGCCTCGCCGCAGCCGGGCGCACCGGAGGCGGTCTCCTGCAGATTATCGCCGGCCGCGCCCCCGCCCGCCGACTCGCCGCGATCCGCGCAGCGATCAGTGATCCGCGGCGCGCCCACCACCCGAGCACCCCAGCCGCCCGGAGTGCCCGGCTCGTGGTCGATGTGCTGAGCGGATTGCTCCGTACCGTGCTGGACCTGATAACCCCCGGCCCGTCCCGATCGCCCAGCCCGGCACACCACACTCACGCCAGCGCCGACCCCTACGCCGCGGAGATCGTGCGGCAAGCCCGCGCCAAGCTCGCTGACGGCCCGCATTTGGTGCTGTGCCTACGGGCGGTGGCGTGGGGGCCGACCCGGGAAGCGGCCAGGGCCGCCGCCTCTGACATCACCGCCGGGTTCGCGGTCGCCGCCCACCAACTCACCTGGCGGCGCCTGCGCCGCCCCGGCGCAGCCGCTGTCCGCCGCTGGGTGCCACCAGCTCGGATGCTGCTGGGCACCAGCGCAGAGACCGCCGCCGTGGCCGGGCTTCCCGCTGAGCCGGCCGCTCATGGCCTACCCGCGGCGGCGTCGCGGCGCCGGCCCGGAGTACGCGAAATGTTCCAACCCCCACCTCAGCGGGGCGCCGCGCGCGCCGGGATGCGAGTGACCGCTCCGGCCCACCCGCAGCAGGCGGGGAGCGGGCCGCGGTTCAACCCCACCATCACCACCACCCCGAGGAGGCCCTGATGTCCGCCAAGAACCCCAGTCCCGAGAAGGCCCGGCAGTGGCCGGCGAAGCTGAACCTGCGCGACCCCGCCGGCCGCGTCGGGCGCGGCGGCCTGGGCGTCGGTCACGGCAACTCCGGCCGTGACACCGACATCGGTATCGCCGCCGCCGACCTGCGCCACCACGTACACGTGCTCGGCCCTACCGGCACGGGCAAGTCGACGCTGCTGCTGAACATGATGCTCGATGACGCCACCAACGGCCGAGGGCTGGCCGTCCTGGACCCCAAGGGCGATCTGATCCGCGACCTACTCGACCGGCTACCGGCGGACTGTGCAGACCGTTTGGTGATCATCGACCCGGACGACATGGGAGCGCCCCCGGCGCTGAACCTGCTCGCCCCCGGCGTCGGCGGCGGCACCCCCTATGACGTGGCCGCGCACATCACGTCGGTGATGGCGCGGGTGTGGTCGCGGTGGTGGGGCCACCGCACCGCCGACGTCGCCCACCACGCCGTACTCACCTTGGCTCACCTGCCGGGCACCACCCTGGCCGACCTGCCTCGTCTGCTGTCGGACGCCAAATGGCGGGCCGGCAGGGTCAATGCCGTCATCGACTCCCTGGCCGTGATTGAGGCCGGCACCCTGGCCGAGTTCTGGGAAGGATTCGACGCCTACCCGCCCGGCCAACGCGGCACCCTCATCGGATCACTGCTGTCCCGGCTGCGGCTGGTCATGGCGCACCCCTTGGCCGCATCCCTGTTCGGGGTGCCGGTCTCGACGTTCCGGCTGGCGGACATCCTCGACGGCGGCATCCTGCTGTGCCGGCTACCCAAGGGAGTTATCGGTGAGGACGGCACCCGGCTGATCGGTTCGCTGCTGCTGGCCGGACTGTGGCAGGCCACCACCGCCCGCGCCCGCCAGCCCGAGTCATCGCGGCTGGACGCCCGGATCGTGGTGGACGAGTGCCACAACTTTCTGCACCTGCCGATCGGCGTCGATGACGCCCTGGCCGAAGCCCGCGGCCTACGGACCAGTTTCGTGCTGGCGCATCAGTACCTCGGGCAGCTCTCCGGGGAGATGGCCGAGGCGATCGACGCCAACGCACGAAACAAAATCTACTTTGCGCTGGCGCCGAAAGACGCCACCGATCAGGTCCGGCATGTGCGCCCGTTCCTCGATGACGGGGACTTGACCCGCCTGGGCGGCTTCGAGATCGCGCTTCGCCCGGTTGCTGGCGGTGTGGCCCTGCCGGTGGCCACCGGCCAGACCTACCCCGCCCCGCCGGTCATACGGGGTCGCGCCGACCAGCTACGCGAGGCCGCCGCTGCCCTGACCGGTCTGGCTGCCGAAGAGCGGCGTGCGGCGCGGCTGCAGGCTGCTGCTCCGGCCGATCGGTCTGCTGCGGTGGCTTCGCCGACCGTGCCGACTGATGTGGTCGGACGGGACACATTCCGCAATTCGTACCTTGTGGACAACGTGAGTTACCCCGAGGGTTACCCCGAGTTCGACCACGGCGACCAGGACTCGTTCCAACACTCGCCCTTGAACACGCCATACCCGCAGCTCAGCGGCGGTGAGGAGGACCGGTGATCGGAGACCGACTGATAGTACCTATCAACAACACCAGCTCTACCGGATCACTCGCGGTCCTCGTCACAGCCGAGCTTGCCCGGCTTACCAGCCGGGACAAGCTCATCTGCGAGCTGCTCGCCGTCCACCACACCCTGACCACCGATCAACTGGCCGAGGTCGTGTTCGGGTCACTGGGCCGAGCCCGCAACCGGCTCGCCGAGCTTCACCGGCGCGGCATCCTCGACCGGTTCCGCCACTACCACCGGCCCGGCACGCAATCGTGGCGGTGGACACTGGGGCCGGTCGGCGCCGCGATCCGGGCCGCCGCGGGCGGCGAGGCGTTCCCCCGCCCGGCCACGGTCCGCGCCGCAACGGCCCGGCTCGCCGCGTCCCCGCACCTGGACCACCTGATCGGTACGAACGGGTTCTTCACCGCACTCCACGCCCACGCCCGCGCGCACCCCGGTACGCGGGTGGTGCGGTGGTGGTCGGAGGCCACATGCCGCACGGCGACCGGCGGGGCGGTGCGCCCGGACGCGCTCGGGGTGTGGGCCGACGGGCGGCGGCGGGTGCCGTTCTGGTTGGAGTACGACACCGGAACCGAAACCGTGGCGCGGGTTGCCGCCAAGCTATCCGGCTACGCGCAGCTTGCCGGTAGCCCGTGGGCCGCGCTGAGCGTGCTGGTCTTCACCAGCGGTGGCGCCCGCCGTGAGACCGCGCTACACGCCGCGCTCGCCCGCGCCGCGTCCGGGACCACCCTGAACGTGGCCACGGCCACGGCCGACGCGGGCGGACCGGCCGGGCCTGTGTGGCGGCGCATCGGCCACGGCGACCGGGTGGCCCTGGCCGACCTTCCCGCCGCCCCGGTGCCCGCCGATGACGGACCGGACGCGCCGCCGTGAGCCGGGTAGTCGCGTGGTCGTGCGGCGGCGCGCTGGCCGTGCTGTTGCTGTTCGTCGGCGCCGCCGCCGGTGTCCTGTCCGCCGGGGGCGGCGGTACCGGTGGCGGGTGCCTGCCCGGCCCGGCCCCGTCCGGCCCGGCGGCGCCGGGGTTGTCGGCGGAGCAGGCCGGTAACGCGGAGGTGATCGTCGGGGTGGGCCGCCGGTTGGGGGTGCCGCCGCGCGGGTGGGTGGTTGCCGTCGCCACCGCACTCCAAGAATCCGACTTGATCAACCTCGGTCATCGGGGCGTGGCCAACGATAACGACAGCCTCGGACTGTTCCAGCAACGGCCGAGCATGGGATGGGGCACCCCTGCACAGCTCACCAATCCCGCGTACGCGGCGGAGGCGTTTTACCGGCGCCTCCTGACTGTTGACCGCTGGCAAGAGTTGCCGGTGACCGTGGCGGCGCAGCGCGTGCAACGGTCGGCGTTCCCGGACGCCTACGCCCGGCATGAAGCACGGGCTACGGCCATCGTGGGCGGCAACGGCGCGCCGGTGGCGGACTGCGTGCCGGGTGCGGTGGGCGCCCACGGGTGGGTACGGCCGGCCCCGGGACCGTTGGTGTCCGGCTACCGGACCGCCGCCCGGCCCGGACATGACGGGGTGGACCTTGGCGCCCCGCGCGGCGCTGTCGTGCGCGCCGCCGGGGCGGGGGTGGTCGCGACCGTGTTGTGCAACGTCGGCGGGGTGACCCACGCACCGAACGGGCGCCCGTCGGCGTGTGACCGGGACGGGTCTCCGTCGGCGTCCGGGTGTGGTTGGTACGTGGACGTCCGTCACGGTGGCAACGTGACCACCCGCTATTGCCACCTGGGGCGCGCCCCGGGGGTGCGGGTCGGTCAGCCGGTCGCGGCCGGGACGCCGTTGGGTGTGGTCGGTTCGAGTGGGAATTCGTCGGGACCACATTTGCATTTCGAGGTTCACCGGGGATTTCCTGCCACGTCGGGGAATGCGGTGGAACCCGAGGTGTTCCTGGCGCGGGTCGGGGTGCGGCTGTGACGCGGGTGGGGTGAATCGGATGGATCCGAATTTGCCCTATCCGCCGCCGCCCGATGTGACAGCCGCCACAAGGCAAATTCTCGGTCACCACCACCGGCATATCACGCGGCCTGCCCGCCGCCGTCATTCCTCCGCACCGGTCACGAGAACACGCGTCGCGCTGTCTAGCTGGGGAAACGTGGAGTAGCGGACGCGCGCAGGGCACGGTCAGGCGGTAGTCGAATATGGGCGGTCAAAGAGTCTTGCGGTGGCGGGTTGACAAACCAGCGCGGGTCGAGCGTCCATGGACGTGCGCCACCACGGCGCACCACCGGAAACGGAACACCCGCAATCCGGAAACCCATTCCTGCCCTATGTGGAGGCTATTCGCCATGCCTAGGAACACCCCCACCACCGCGACCGTAAACGCCATTTCCGAGGCCCTGGCAACCACCGGAGACGGGATGACCGCCCGCAAAGTAGCCAACACCACCGGGCTACCCCTGGCCGACATCAACACCGCGTTGTCGGCCATGGCCGACGCCGGGACCGCCACCGCCACCCCGGACGACGACAACCCCACCCGCCGCACCGCCGACCGGTGGACAGTGACCACCGACACCCCGACCGACCCCAACCCCACCGACACCACCCCGCCGGCCACCGACGACGACGTGAGCGCCGCCCCGACCGACGGCGCCCCGAGCGGTGCGGACGGCATCTCGGCCGACGAGGCGCCCGCCCCGGTGGCGGTGCCGTTCCCACAGCCTGGCAACGCCGATCACATGAAGATCGCCATGGTCGCCGGTCTCCTGCCCGACACCGCCGACGGCGCCGGGGTAGGCGCGGGCGTGGTGGCGGCGGAGTCGGGTCTGCGCGCCGCGATCGTGGGCAAGGTGCTGGCCGCGATGGAGACCGTGGGCGCGGCTGTGCGCACGGCCGGCCCGGACGGCGAGGTGTGGTCGCGCGGTGCCGGGGACCTTGCGGCGGTGTCGCTGGCCAACGTCCCGACGAACCTAATCGAGTGCCCGCAGTGCGCGCACCGGTTCGTGCCCCCGGCCCGAAACCGGCGCACCGGCGGCGGCGCGCCCGGCGTCAACGGCGACGGGGGTCGGGTGCTCGGAAAGAACGAGCTACGTGACATGGTCCGCGAATTCCTCGACCAGCACGCCGGCCACGAATTCGGCGCCAACACCATTGCGACCGAGTTGGGTCGGTCGTCGGGTGCGGTCGGTAACGCGCTAGCGAAGCTGGTCACGTCCGGACACGCGATCCTCACCAACGATGCGCCCATGCGCTACACCACCGCGAAGACCCCTCAGAACGGCGATAACTGAAGTTCCCAACCCGCCCGTAGGGCAGGCCGCCGCCGACAGTCGGCGCGCTGGCCTGCCCTACGCCCATTTTCCGCAACCATGCTCGAAAAATTGGAGACACCATGACCCTCCACCCCCGATCGAATGCGCTCAAACTGGTGTGCCCGGAATGCGGCGAGCCCGCCCGCGACCGGCCCCCGACCGACCTCATGCCCGACATCGGCGCGCGTCCCGCCGAGTCTCACACCGACGCGTCGCCACTGTGCCCCGTGACCGGACCGCACGGGTCCGCCCCCGCCACCGCAGTACCCGCCGCGAGCGCCGACACCGCAGGCGGCACCCGATGACCGGCCCGCACCCGCACGCCCACCCCGGTACCCGGCCCGGCGGCGGGGCGGAACCGGTCACGCTGCCCGCCACCCTGGCCGCACGCCCCACCGACGCCCGCCGCGGGTTGCCGGTACCGCCGGTCAACGAACACCCCGACCCGCACGGCGGACCACCGTGCGTGGACTTCACCACCATCGACACCGCCACCGCCATACACCTCGCCACCGAACGGCGGTGCTCGCTGTGCGGCGAGCCCATCGGCTACTGGGTCGGGTTCCTAGGCACTGCCCGCACCGCCGAGCTAGGCCAGTTCGCCGACCCGCCCGGACATCCCGAGTGTCAACGCGCGGCGGTGCGGCTGTGTCCGCACATCATGCTCCGACACCACCGGCGTGCCCGCGACGATCGGCCGGGCGCGGGCATGATCCCGCCCGGTTCCCACGGCGACAAACCGCAGGCGTGGGTACTCGGCATCACCCGCGATTACCGAACGATGTTCCTACCCGAACACGGATACGCGGTCTATCTCCCGGCACCGTTCCGCGCTACCGAAACGTACACCTACGGTCCCGACGGACGCCTGAACACCACACCGGTGATACGGCGCCGGTAGCACCGGATTCCGCGCGCAGATTGGCGCGAAAAACCTTGAAGGCACCGTCGAGACCGCCTTGATGAACCAACCTACGTCAGCACAATTAGGGGTGTCCGACCAGAACGGACGGACGGACACCCCTATCCCCGGAAGGAAACGAACGCTATGGCACACGAATTGGAGACCCTGGCCAACGGGCAGACCGCCTTCGCCTCGGCGCGGCAGACTGCCTGGCACCGCCTCGGCACCGTCACCGAGGACACGATGGACGCCGCGACGATCATGGCTAAGGCGTTCCTCGGTGGGTGGCGGGTCCGCAAGATCCCGCTTCAGGGTGTGGAGACCACCTCCGACGGCGTGAACATCATCGAGTGCGCCGACCGGTGGATGACCGTGCGGACCAACGTGGTGACCGGCGCCACCGAGTACCTCGGCGTGGTGGGCGACGACTACACCGAGGTTCAGAACGAGCAGGTAGCCGAGGTGCTGAACCTGCTATCCGACCAGGCCGGCAGCGGCGCGCACTTCGAGACCGCAGGCTCCATGCAGCGGGGCAAGAAGGTGTTCGTCACCATGAAACTGCCCCAGGGCATGAAGGTCGCCGGAGTCGATGACCTCGACCTCTACCTGGCCGCGACCACCGCACACGACGGCACGGCGGCGCTGCGGGTGGACGCGACGCCGGTGCGGATCGTGTGCGCCAACACCCAACGTGCCGCGTTCGCCCACACCCAGGGCTACTACACGTTCCGGCACACCTCCAACGTCCGCGAACAGATCAGCCAGGCCCGCGAAGCAATGGGACTGATGTGGCGGCACCTCGACGCCTTCCAAACCGCCGCCGAACGGATGATCAACGAAACGCTGACGTTGGGAGAGTTCGAGAAGGTCGTCGGGCAGGTGTGGCCGCTGGCCGACAACGCCTCAGACGTCACCAAGAACAACCACCGCAAGCGGTCCGCCTCCCTGCGGTACCTGCTACGCGACGCCGACACGCAGAAGGCGATCAAAGGCACCCGGTGGGCCGGCTACCAGGCCATCACCGAGTACGTGGACCACTTCGCCCCCGCCAAGGACGCCGAACGCCGCGCCGCCCGCGCCATCTCCACCGCCGGCACCGACGTTAAGGCGCGCGCCTTCGAGCTGCTGTCGGTCTGACACCGCGCCACGGGCGGGGCCGACCCGCACCTTCGGCCCCGCCCGGCCCGGCACCCCTCAACCCACCTTCTGAAACGGAGCACCCTCATGCCCGCCCCGCCCGGAAACCAGTCACCCCACACCGAGGCAGCCCCCGTATACGACACGGCCCGCGCCGCAGGGGCCACCTTGACCCTCAGCCCGGCTTTGCCGGCGCAGCGCAGCAAGCCCGCGATCGGCGAGGATTGGGCTACCTACTGCGGCACCTGCAACCGCGCCCTGCACATCCGACTCAGCCCCGCCGGGCGCATCGGCTACGCGCACTCCTACTCGGCGACCGTCGCTGGCCTGGCCGACCACCCTCCACACCCGGTGCCGCTCTCGGAACTGCCGGCGCCGGTGATGGAGTGCGACATCTGCTCCAGCGAACCCGTCGCGTGGATCTACGTCTGCGAAGACCAGACCACCGACAACCGCACCCTAACCGCCCGGCATGTGGGGGCCGGCGACTACCAGGCCCGGCACCACGCCGCCCGCACCCGCCGAGTCCAGACCGAGCTAGTACGCACCGACAACTGGGGCCAACGGTGGGCCGCCTGCCCTCCGAGCGCCGAGGCCATCGAAGCCGACAACCTACTCGGCCTGATCGCCCGCGGCACCGCCGGAATGCCTCCCAAGGTCGTTCGAGGCAAGCGCCTCATCACCGTGCGGGCGCAGCTCCACCAGCTCTACAGCACCCTGCTCGACACCCGCCACCCCGGCCGCGAACCGGTCACCGGAGCCCCGACCACCACCAGCACACCGCCGCCCGGCCGGTAGCCCGCTCCGGCAATTCAACCTCTAGCCCGGGTCGGCCGTCCTGCTTTGGACGGCTGACGGCCGACCCGGTGCTCCACAGCAAAGGAGCCACCACAGTGTCCATCACCGAACACCTCGCCACCAACCTTCTCGCGCTGACGCTCGGCGTCCTTGCCGTGCTGCCTGCGTGGTGGGTCGCCAACCGGCAGCGCGCCTACTGGCAGACGAAGGCTCTCACTGACGAGCTGACCGGCCTGGGCAACCGCCGTCAGGTCCTCGCCGTCATGCGTCGCCTCCTGGACCGCGCCGTACCGGTGACGGTCATGCTGATCGACCTCGACGGGTTCAAGTGCGTCAACGACGCCTACGGCCACGGCGCAGGAGACGACCTCCTACGCGCCGTCGCCGTCCGCCTCCAACTCGTCGACCACCCTGACCTGCACACCGTCGCCCGCCTCGGCGGTGACGAGTACGTCCTCGTCGCCACCAGCAACGACCCCGACACGGCCCGAGGACTAGCGGAAGCCGCCCACACCGCACTCGCCCACCCGGCGGTGTCGTTGGGATGGAACCGGTGGGCCACCGTTCGCGCCTCCATCGGCGTAGCGATCGGCGCGCCCGGGGCGCGACCAAGGTTGCTGCTACACCAGGCCGACCGCGCCATGTACGAAGCCAAACGCGCCGGAGGCGGCGTACGCATGTACACCGGCAGCGACCCCGCCACCATGCAGGCACGCCCACCGGTCCGGCAGCGAGACCGCCGCCACCAGCCCGACGCCACACACGCGGCGAGCGACCAGCTCTAACCCCCACCACCACCTGTACGACGGAAGAGGTCGCGTCGGCCGGACCCGCGGGTCCGGCCGACGCGACCTTCACGCCCGACCGGCACGGGCAGGAGAATCACGACCATGACCGAGCGCACCCGACACGGCCGCACCCAAGTCGACCGCCACGGCATCGCCACCATCGCCGGTGTCGCCGCAGCAACGGTCGACTACTGGCACCTCAACCGGCACCGCCTCGGCTTCCCCGACCACGCCGACACCGACGAGCACGGCCGGCACTGGTTTTGGCACGACCAAATCCAGGCATTCCACGCCGCCTACACCGCCGCCAAGGCATCCGGCTACACCACCGTCGACTACACCGGCGACCCCGACGAAGTAGTCGGCTCCGGCGAAGCCGCCCGCATCCTCGGCTACCGCAGCTACCGCAGCCTCACCCGACGGATGCTCGACAACCCCACCCGCATCCAGACCCTGCCCAGCGGGAACCTGCGCCGCTACTGGCTCCGGCACACCGTGTGGGACTACGCCGACACCCGCGTCGACCACCACTCCACCGGACGGCCACCCGGCACCACCAACCCCGACCGCAAACCCCACCGGTACGCCGACGACCCTCGCCTCGACGCGGCTATCCGCCTGCTCGAACAGAGCACAACCGCCGCCGATCAGCTTTCGGCCCGCCTCGTCGCACAGGTCGGCTGTGGAAAACGCACCGCCCGGCGGATCTTGGCCGTGGCGCGCGAACTGACCGACGGGCGGGCCTAAAACCGTTGATCAAATCGGCAGTCATTCGTACCTGGCCGCACTCGGCTCCGCAAGGCGGTGCCAGCCAAGCCCTGTGGGAGGTGTGGCGCCCCTCACCGAATTCGGAGCCGTTGGTGTGAAACGCGTCCCATTATCGGGAGTTTGTCAGCGTCGGACACTTGACAACGCATGCGATGTGGACCTGCCTGTGCCGGCCGGCACGGATCGCAAGGACCCCTCGGTCACCACCTGCGGTCGGACTGTCGCGCTGCGGTGCAGGTCAGGCCGGTAATACCTCGCTGATCCGATGTGTCTGAAACCTCGGTTATTAGCGAATTCAAGCGTTTTCCCGTGTCATTTCCTATCTCCGTAAAGGCGAGCGTGCTGACCGGCTTCTTGCGCGCTCTCTGTTTCGCGGCAGTAATCACACTTGATCGACCAGGCTATTTTGAGGTGGGGTCTGCTGCACCAACTGGTGACAGTTCTAGTCAGGCGGCCTGACTGGCCGGTGGAGTCATGATGGTCTCGTACTCGATAGGGGTCAACCGGGCCAGCGACCGTTGTCGTCGGCGCCGGTGGT
>NZ_BMQC01000026.1 GCF_014647915.1 Pilimelia terevasa | reverse complement strand
GCTCCAGCAACAAATTCCTCTACCGCATGTGGAAAGCCGGCTACGCCACCGACCCCCAGTACTACACCAAAGTCACCTCCCTCATGAAAACCCACAAGCTCTACCAGTACGACACCTGGCGCTGAACGTCCCCCACCCCCGGAACCCCCCGCGGCTCACGCCCCGGGGGGTTCCCCCATGAGGTGGGGCGTCAACACACCTCGGGAAAACCGGGGCACATCAGGCAGGGCGGCGTGTCAGCACGCGGCCCGGGCGGTGTCCCGCCGGTGCGCCCGGCGCTCGCGCTGGCTGTGGGCGGCGACCGACACGCGGTGGCCGGCGTACCGGACGCCGCCGCGGACCAGGCGCACGCCGACGGCCGGCCAGGCGCACACCGCCCGCTCGGCCGCCCAGACCGGCGCCGCGAGCGTCGCCACCGGCGGGAAGACCTGGGCGCCACCGGCCCGGCGGCGGCCCCACTCGGCCGCGGCGAGCAGCGCCCCGAGGCCGACCAGCAGGAGGCGCGCGCGCCCGACGCCACCGCGCAGCCGATGCCGGGCAGCACAGCGAGCGCGGCGCCGGGTCGGGCGGGGCGGGCGTGGTCGTCGTACGCCTGCCGGACGCGCCGGGACCAGAAGCGCCCGGTCGTCGGCGGATTCCGGGCGACGTGGATGTCCGGTGCGTTGCGGTCCTGGCCCCCGTGCGCGCGCACGGTGCGGATGAGTTCCAGGTTCTCGAAGAGCACGTCGCCGTCGTAGCCGCCCATCGCGGTGAAGGTCTCCCGCCGTACCGCGAGCGTGCCGGGGACGTCCTCCCCGCCGAGCCCGCGGTTGTCGAGGGTGCGGCCGGTGTCCCACCAGGCGTGCCAGGGCAGCGGCGAGAAGTAGTTCTGCGGTCGGACCAGGTCGTGGTCGTGCAGCAGCGCGTCGAGCCGCACGAGCTGGTCGGGGGTGTACCGAACATCGTCGTCGGCGATCACCACGTGCGGGTGCCGGGCGACGGCGGCGCGGTGGCGACTCCGGTGACCTTGCCGTTGCGATACCGGCGCGCGGGGTCCGGGTGCCGGTACCGCACGCGCGCGGGGAAGGCGCGGCGGTGCGCGGCGAACAGTGGGTCGGGGGAGCCGTCCACGACGGTGACGTCGACCCGGTCGACGAGCCGGTGCGGTTAGGACGCCAGCTCGGACAGGCCGGTGCTGTCGGCCCGGCGCAGCGGCACGACGTACTCCACCGCCAGCCGACCGGCGGGTCGCCGGCCCCGCGCTGGCCGCCTGCCGGCTCGGCGGACGTGGCGGCCCCCCGCGGCGCCGCCACGTCCGCCGCTGTCATGACCGCACCTCGCGCGGCAGGTCGCGGGTCCGGTCGAGGATGGCCAGCGGTGGTCCGAGCAGGAGGCTGGCTGCTGTGGTCTCCGTGCCGGGGTGGGGGCGGGTCGGCGCGATGCGCTGCAGCGCCCGCAACACCGGGCCCGGTGCTGTCGTGGACAGTTCACGGCCGCTGGCTCACCTTGCCGCTGGCTCACCTCGGCCGTGATGTACCTCCGAGTCGACGGCCGGCACCGCGCCCCGCCGGGCCGCCCGCCTCGACGCGCGCCGGCGGCGGCCGCTGCCCGCGGGCCGCCGTCGCCGGCGCAGGGGAGGCGCCGGTCGATGCCGAAGGTGTCGAGGAGATCCGTGATGCCCAGCAGCCGGTAGACGCCACGTCGCACGTTGGTCAAGATCAACTGCAGGCGATGCGATGCGGCCGTGCGGCGGCACTCCAGCAGGGCGGCCGGTTCAGCCGTGATCAACACCGGCTTTTCCGGCACCCGCACCGTCTACAACATCATCGACACCCGGCTCCCCTGCCAAGCCGAGGCCGTCCGCGCCGTCGGCTTCGCTACCACCGGCCCTGGCTAGCTGTGCACCGGCAGCGTCGGTGTACTCAGGACGCTGCGCACATACGGCTTGACCCCCCTCCCAGCCACCGATGGCCGCTCCTGCACACGCGCCTGACCCGTCGCCGTCGGCCTGACAGCCCGGTCGTAGGGCGCGACCCAAGCGCGATTGCTATGCATATCGGCGAGGGTAGGCTCGCTCGCGTGTCGACGACAGCTCTGCCATGCCTTGCCGCAATCAACTTTCTCGGCACCTCGGCGCAGGCCAATCTTACGGACGCCCGAATCACCGCATGGCGATGCGAGGGTCGCAGTTCACCCGACAGGCCGGAAGGCTTCTGTCCGAAACCCGACGTTAATTGGCGGGAAGGCGTGAGAATCATCTCGTTGTCAACTCAACCCAGAAGGTATCTACTGAGGACTCCAATCGACAACAACGGGGAGAGCCAACATGAGCGTCCGGCGACCACTATCAACGCTCGTAGCCGTGACCACGGCGGCTACCGGTCTCGCATTCGCCATCGCTGCCCCTGCGACGGCAAATGCCCCATCGTCACACTCTCCTGCTACCGCCAAGGCGGCGGGTAGTATTCACGTTTACCCCCTGACGGGCTTCAATGGCCCCGGCGCCTGGCTGCAGGGTAACGTGAATCAGTGCACCTACGTAGGCGATGACTGGAACGACAAAGTGCGGTCTGCCCGCCTGGAGCGGGAAGGCCAGGTGGAGCTGTGGGAAAATTACAACTGCACCGGCTACTCGATCACCGTCGACAGGACGGGCTACAACAGTATCGGCACGTGGGTGAGTGCTTTCCGTCCCCGCTGATCCTCGGCGACGCTGAGTCAGTTCATCTCACCGCATCGGTGACACTGCGCATCAGATGACGTTGCTGACCCAGCAGCCTCAGCACAGTGCCTCCAGGCCCACACGGGTCTGGAGGCACTGTGTCGTTCGAGGCGCTGGTCGCTCAGTAGCCTTCTGAACTTCGTGATCTGGTCCGGGTGGAGAGCGAAGGCGGCAGGCATGGCCAGCACGACGTCATTTGACGTGGAACTCTTGTGTACAGCGCATCTGTAGATCCGCCCGAATTCCGCGCGAGCGAAGCGCTCAACGCAGTCCAATTTGAGCAGGTCGGACTGAACGGGATCCTTCCGCGCTGCCGCCCCACGGACAGCCCGTATCGCATCGACGCGTGACGTTCGCGTTCCTCACGACTGGCCGTCGCCCGGCCGTCGCCCGGCTCGGTTGCACTCACGGGTGGACGCGGGATGCCGACGAGGGGCCGGTGGACGCAGATGACATCGCGACGGAGACTGCTGGGCTCGGGCGCCGCGGCCGCTGTCGCCGCGGCCGTGGGAGTGCCGGGCGACCCTGCTACGGCGGCCCCGGGCGCAGGGCCGCTGGTGATCGCCCACCGAGGTGCCTGCGGGTACCGGCCTGAGCACACCCTGGCCGGATACGCGCTCGCCGCCCGGCTGGGCGCCGACTACCTCGAACCCGACCTGGTGGCCACAGGCGACGGGGTGCTGGTGGCCCGGCACGAACCGGAGATCTCCGGGACGACCGACGTGGCCCGGCGGCCGCAGTTCGCCGACCGTCGGCGGACAGTGGTCCTGGACGGCGTACCGGTGACCGGTTGGTTCACCCACGACTTCACCCTCGCCGAGCTGCGGACCCTACGGGCGGTGGAGCGACTGCCGCGGCTGCGCCAGCACAACACCCTGTACGACGGGCGGTTCACCGTACCGACGTTCGTCGAGGTGCTGGACCTACGCGCGCGCCTGAGCCGGGAACTGCGCCGGCCGGTCGGGGTGTACCCGGAGACCAAACACCCCACGTACTTCCGGTCACTGGGCCTGCCGCTGGAGGAGCCGCTGGTGGCCGCGCTGCGCCGCGCCGGCCTGAACCGACCGGCCGCGCCGGCGTACGTGCAGTCGTTCGAGGCGGCCAACCTGCGCCGACTTCGCCGGGAGCTCGGGCTCCGGACGCCGACGGTGTTCCTGACCAGCGCTGCGGGTGGCCCATACGGCGACTCGCGCAGCTACGCCGACTACCTGACGCCGGCGGGCCTGGTCGACCTGAGCGGGTACGTCGACGGAATCGGCCCGGCCAAGGACCAAGTCATCGCCCGCCGTCCCGACGGCACGCTGGGCGCGCCGACCGGACTGGTGGCGGCGGCGCACCAGGCCGGGCTCATGGTGCACCCGTACACGTTCCGGGCGGAGAACGAGTTTCTGCCCGCCGATTTGCGGTGCGGCGCCGACCCGCGGGACTTCGGCCGGGCCGTCGCGGAGCAGGTGGCCTTCCTGAGGGCAGGGGTGGACGGACTGTTCACCGACCAGCCGGACATCGCCGTGCTGGCACGGACCGCGGCGGGAGCGCACCACCGAGCGGATGGAGCGGACGCCGGCAACTGACCAGCGGTGCGGGGCCGTCGGGGTGTCCCCGCTTACCGGCACCAACGGCGTGGTGTTGGGCGGACCGCTTCCCGTAATGGTGCGGGGAGCCCTAACTGATTACCGAGCGCGAGGCAGCGAACCCTCCGCGGCGGCTGCCGCGGCGGCAAAGTCTTTCACTGGATGAATCTCATCAACGCGCCGATCTACCAGCCTGCAAACTTCGTCCACGGCCGGCCCTAACACCTTGTTGGAGTGCCGTATGCGGGCCTGAACATCGAGTTGTTCCGCACGGGCCGCGGCCTGACATGTAGGAGTACTGGCCGGGGTGCCGGCTGGCATACTTGGGTGATGGCCTTCGTGAGATTGGCGTTTTCCGGGCGCGACCGCAGCTCACGTTGGGGCGATCGAGGAGCTGCTCAGCACAGTCACCGCTCCGGCCACACGTCGCCTGTTCGCCGGGCTGACCGGTAGGCACGCCGGTCCGGGCGGTGCCACGTCAGCAGGTTCGCCACTGGAACCGGTACTGCTGGTCACCGACCAGGCGCGCGTCGAGACTCACGCGGCTTGACGTGTCGCGCGCCGACTCCCTGGCGTCCACCCGCACATTGGTGCTCAGGAGGATCGACGACGTCTTTCCGCACTCGCTCCAGTACCGGGTACGGATCTGTTCGATCTGGCTGTGGACCTCGGCCATCGGGCCCGTCAGATCCGATACCAGCCGGCCGGTCTCGATCGATTCCCCGAAGGAGTAGGTAGTGATCTGCTTGACTTTCGCGCCTCCCGCCAGGTCGGCGAAGCGGCGGGCGGTGGCCGACGTCAGCGCGAAAGTGAGGCCGGGCGGGTAGCTGAGCTTGAGGTTGATCTGGCAGTGCCCGCTCTCCGCGCCGACCCACTTGCTGGTGCCGTCTGCCTGCGGCACCAGCCCGGCGTTGACCGTATAGCGGCTGTGCCGCACGTCGATGGCCCGGTTGCCGTTGGACAGGGCGACGCTGGTGTCGTCCCGGTGGCAGCCCGTTCCCTTGAACCACATACTTTCGATCTTGACGTCGGGGTCGCCCGGGAACGGGGCGGGGACCGCGCCGGCCGGCGCGGTCACGCCGACGAGGGCAAGGCCCAATACCGTGATCGTGGCGCCGAGGCGCGTCGGGGGATTTGTCATGACGATCTCCTGTCAGAGGCCGGCGCTGCTGTAGTGGACGAGGGCGATGGCTCGTGCCCCCGGCCTCGCAGCTCCCCCCACACTCGCCGCGGCGCCGGCTCCCAGCATCGGTCATTTCCCTAGGTACCGACCCGCAGACCGCGCCACACCCGACATCGGCAGGCAGCATGGTGACGTTCCGGCCTGATCGGTCACGACGGCCCACGGCAAGGCGAAGCCCGCCGGGGCAGGGTCGACCGTCTCCTAGGAGCAGTTGCCGGCGGTGACCCATGTAAGAACAACGGCATCAATGCGCTCCTTGGTGTGTGCCGGTCGCGATCTTGTTCACCTCGAAATCTGCCGCCACCGGCAGCGCCGCTGAAGTTTGCTGGGCTGGATCCACCCCGGTCGAGCACGAAGGTTCTCCCCGGGTCACTCCGACCGCCGCGTGAACCACTACGACGACCGGGGTACGTCAGCTGTTCGGTTTCGTCTGGGTTGCCCCTCCGGGTGGCAGGCGCGTACGGTGGGGTACGGCCTACTTAGGTCTATGCCCCGGCCCCCGGCATGTGTCGCTCGCCCATGCCGCTGGAGGCACCCTGTGAGGCGTGAAATCAGATTTGGTGATCTCGGACGCGGAACCGCCGCTGACGATCGTGTTTTCGGCGCGGCAGGTATTCGGGTGGCACGGTGGCCGGCCGCACTGGGCTCCGTCGTCTGTGGTCCGTTCTGATTGTCCGTCCCTGTGCGCGCTGCGCGTGTTGACGCCTCATGTCGGCGCGAGAGGACTTCGGCTGCCGCGGGCGCCGCACCGTCAATGGCTTGATCCTCTGGTGCAAGGCTATCCACAACCGGGAGCCCTCCGTGACACCCAGGCCACCCCCTGAAACGAGCCAGGTAGCCGGCCTGGTCGGACTGGTCCGACGCACCGCCGCCGGTGATCACATGGCGTTCGCCGAGTTGTGCCGCACGCTCTCCGATGGCGGGGTGTTGGATGTCCCCGCTATGTCCGATACCGAGCGGGCCTGCCTGGAAGCGGCGGTGCTCGTTGAGGTGTGGGTGATGGCGCGTCACCACGACGAGGCGAGCGCCGACGTAGCGGCCTGGGTACGCGACATCGCGGCTCGACGGGTGGCGGAGCGCCACCGCGGGGTGCTGGCGCGCGCCCAGGCCGGCGGATCTGATCTCCGCCGGTATGAGGTCAACGTTTTGAAGGTGCCCCTGCTTGACATGTTCCTCAGATCGCGGCGCCG
Source organism: Pilimelia terevasa (assembly GCF_014647915.1). Lineage (GTDB taxonomy): Bacteria > Actinomycetota > Actinomycetes > Mycobacteriales > Micromonosporaceae > Pilimelia > Pilimelia terevasa. The sequence continues at coordinate 19,444 of NZ_BMQC01000026.1, read as the reverse complement.
GAACATGTGGCCGCCTGTGAACCCCCCTCACGGCGCCGGTCGGGGTGCGTGATCGAGGGCATAGTGACAGTCCACCCGGACGATCACGCGTTGGACCAGGGCAGGAACGAGGAGCCGGCCCAGCCGGTGGTGCTTGACGGCCTTCCTGTGAGGTGCGGTGTAGATCCGATGTTCATGGTTGCGTGGCGCGGATCATTGCCTGCTGGAGCAGGCGAACAGCACCTATGGAGGTCGCTCCTGGGGGAGCGGGGTCCCGGACCGGCTCGGTCCGGGACCCCGTGCCGGGGACGGGCCTCACGTCGGGGCCGGTCGGCACGACGATCGCTGTTTACCGCTTCATCTGGAGGCTCGTGTGTCCTGCCGTGTGCGTGACCAGCTGCGGGTCGCGTTGGTCGCGCCGCCGTACTACCGGATTCCTCCGGTGGCCTACGGCGGTATCGAGAACGTGGTGGCCGACCTGGCCAACGCGCTGGTGGGTCGGGGTCACCGGATCACGCTGATCGGTGCTGGGCCGTCGTTGACTGCGGCACCGATGGAGTCGGTGTGGCCGGACACCATCGGTGACCGGCTTGGTGACACGTTCCCTGAGCTGATTCACGCGGCTCGCAGCCGCCGCGCCGTCCAGCGTCTGGTCCGGGAGAAGGGTTTGGATGTTGTGCACGACCACACAGGGGCGGGGCCACTGAACGCCGCTGTGTACGCGGCCATGGGTCTCCCTACGGTGGTGACGATGCACGGCCCGGTCGAGGCGGACACCGCGGGCCTGTACCGTGCCTTGGCCGACAGCATCCATCTGGTGGCGATCAGCGACCGCCAACGGCAGCTCGCGCCCGATCTGCCCTGGCTGCGCACGGTCCACAACGCCGTTAGGCTGGCCGACTGGCCGTACCGGGCCGAGGCGGGGTCCTACGCGCTGTTCCTGGGCCGGTTCAACCGCGACAAGGCGCCGCACCTGGCGGTGGAGGCCGCCCACGCCGCGGGGGTGCCGCTGATCCTCGCCGGACGGTGCAGCGACCCGGCGGAGAAGGCGTATTTCGCCGCCGAGGTGCGGCCCCGGCTGGGACCCGGTGACACCATGTTCGGTATCGCGGACGCCGCGGCCAAGAGGACGCTGCTGGCGGGGGCTCGGTGTCTGGTGATGCCGGTGCAGTGGGAGGAGCCGTTCGGGATGGTGATGGTGGAGGCGATGGCCTGCGGTACGCCGGTGGTGGCGTTGCGCCACGGGGCCGTGCCGGAGGTGGTCGCCCACGGCGTCACCGGTTTCGTCGTGGACCACCCCCATGAACTCGCGGCGGCGCTGCGCCGGATCGGTGACATCGACCGGGGCGCCTGCCGTGACCGGGTCCGGCGGTTGTTCGATGTGAGCCGGCTGGCGGTGGGCTACGAAGCCGCGTACCGCGAGGCGCTGGCGGCCCGCGTTCCCGTGGCGCCGGAGCGGACGTTCCTGCTTCCGGCGGAGCCCACGGGCATCGTGCACCACCTGACGGCGTCGAGTTCCCACCGCGGTCCCCAGCGGTCCGTGAGACCCACCTCCGCCCGGCCCGGCGGCGAAGGCCGCACGGCCGGCTAGGTTTGTGGTTCAGGGATGTCGGCCAACCTGGTGATCGGTGGCTGGCTGCCGATGGCTAAATGGGCCAGCGGTGATCGCAGGGTGCAGCGGTGATCGCAGGGTGCAAGAAGGTCGGTCGGACCTTCCCGCGGCGGTGCGGGGTCGTAGAGCCCTCACGCTACGCCGGTCCACCAGGTCGGCGGGCCGTGAGCCGCCACCGCGACCGGGCAGAAGCCGGCGGACGCCGCCGGGCTCAGACCAGTTCCGACCCGTCAACGATGGCGCGGGACAGGTCGGACAGGCGGCGGCTGCCGGCGCGCGCTGTCGCCCGCAGCCGGAGGAACGCCTGTTCCATGTCGATCTGATGCCGTTCGGCGATGACACCCTTGGCCTGTTCGATGATCACCCGGCTGTTGAGGGCGGCCTGGAGCTGCTCGGCCAGCATGGAGCTTTGGCTTATCGTGCGGGCCTGTAAGAGTCCGATCGTGGCTACGTCGGCCAGGGCCTGACCCAGCTGGATGGTGCGTGGGCTGAGGCGTCCGGGTCGGGTGTCGAACAGGTTGAGCGCCCCCACCACCTCGGTACGCAGCCGCATCGGCAGAGCGTGCACCGAGGCGAAGCCGATCCGGTGCGCCTCAGTGACGAATCGCGGCCACTGGTCCGCGGCGTCGGCCAGGTCCACGACGGTGACCGGCTGGCCGGTGTGGAAACACTCCGGACACGGACCCTCGTCGGTCTGGAGCTGGAGGACCTCCAGCAGCCGAGTCTCCTCCGTAGAGGCTGCGACCACGCGCAGCGCACCGCGCTGGTCGGCCAACAGCAGGCCGGCGGCCGCCACGTCCAGCAGGCCGGCGCACCGCACCGTGAGCCGGTGCAAGAAGTCGATCAGGTCGAAGTCTGCGACGAGGGTGTCAGCCAGCTCGACGAATACCTCGGCCAGTCTGTGTTCACTCATGTCTCCACCCTCTCGCCCCACGCCGATCCCTGACGACTCCGTCTGACCTTCCACCAGCCGGTGGGCGCAAGCAGCCATGACGACCGGGTGCCCATCAGACTGGCTCCCCTACGCCAGCACCGGGGTTCTGGTCGGGGTCAAAACGCAGCCGTCGCGCGACCACGTCACGGGCGACATCGCCGAGTCGTCGGTCCTGGGCGTAGGCGTACGCGCGTAACCGTACGAAGGCCACCTCGGCCGTGACACCCAACTGCACGAGAATCATCCCGGTGGCCTGGTGGACCACCGCGTCACTGCCCGGCAGGCCGTCCCGCCACGCCAGCCCCGTGGCGTCGGGACCCGCGACAGCCGCGTGGTCGAGTAGCAGCATGCACACGGTATCCGCGATGACCAGCGCGTCCGCCAACTCCAACGCGCTCAGCCCCCCGGGCCGGACTCGGTACAGAGTGAAGACACCCAGCCGAATCGCGCCGATCTGCAACGGCAGGGCGATCACCGCCCGAGCGCCAGCGGCCAACGCGGCGGGCGCAAACGCCGGCCACCGCTCCGCGCAGGCTGCGGTCGCCAAGTCTACCGCAAGCACCGGCCTACCCTCAGCCGAAGCGTCCGCCGCCGGACCCTCCCCAAGCACGAGCTGCAGTTCCTCAATCCGGGCGGCGACCACATCCGTAGTGGTGAAGGCTTCCAGCGCCTCCGGTCCAGCCACCAGGCTCACCCCGACCCCATCGACCCCGGCCACCGCCATCGCGGTGGCGCACAGATGGGCCACCGACACCGAGGAGCCTTGGGCGTGCTTACCAATCTGAGTCCAGACGCGGAAGAAACCGTCGTTAGTCACACACTCATGCCCCGTTCACGACACCGGCAGCGGGCGCCGCTGCTCAGCCGGCCGCGGCAGTCCGACCAACAACCCCACGAATCCTCCTTGGCGGCGACACAAACTGGACGGCTATACGAGCAGGCCACGAGCCCCGTGCCGGTCCCCCACCCTACTCGCCCCAAATTTCGGCAGTACCCAGTGAAACTTTCACGAACCACACGCGGGCCGCGATCACGACGCCAACCCGTCACTACTCCCGGCTGGGCCAGCCGGACCGACCGATCCCAGCGTCGGCTGGTTCAACCCGGAGGCTTCGCGAGCACAACCAGTCTCACCGCGCTTACCGAGCAGTATCAACCGTCAGCCGGCGCTCGCTCGCGCCAGGGTGAGTGCGTTTGCGGCCCACCGCGGATCATGGACCGTGCCGTCCGTACCGTGTCCCTTCGTGACCGCCACCGACCACCGCCCACAGACGAAACAGGGCTACGACACCGTCGCCCAGGACTACGCCCGGCTCCTGCCCAGGCTCAACGCGGAGACGACCCTCGACATCGCGATGATCAACGACTTCACCGACCGGTGTGCAGCCGTCTCCCCCGGCCCTGTCCTCGACGCCGGCTGCGGCACCGGTCGCGTCAGCGCCCACCTCGCCACCCGCGGCCTCGACGTCTTCGGCATCGACCTGTCCCTCGGCATGATCGAGGTAGCCCGGCGAACCTATCCTCACCTGCGCTTCGACATCGGCGCATTGGAGGACCTCCCCGTCCCTGACACCACCCTGGGCGGCGTGCTGGCCTGGTACTCCCTCATCCACACCGCCCCGGACGGGCTGTCGACCTGCGTGAAAGAATTCGCCCGCGTACTCAAGCCCGGCGCGTGGCTGCTGACGGCCTTCCAATCCGGTGACGGCCAGCGCGTAGAGCGCACCAACGCCTACGGGCAACCAGTGACCCTCACCAACTACCGCCACGACCCGCAGTACCTGACCGCTGTGCTCGCCGAGACGGGATTCGACCTCCACGCCCAACTGCACCGCGGCGCTGAAGGCGCCGAGCCGACATCACAAACCGTCCTGCTCGCCCGTCGACGAAGCTGAGCCAACCCACTTTGCCGCCGATCGCGCGTCGGGAGGCACGGCTCGTGCGGAGTTGAGTGCGTCCAGCGGGAACTGAGAAGGCATTCGATTTGTTCTTGTTCTACTACCGCCGCCCGACGCGGCGACCTCGCCGGCTGCCTTCTACATACCGACCACGGGTCGCATTTTCGCTCCCGGAGAATACAGCGCGCTCTGGCGCGTCATGGAATGGTCGGCTCGATGGGCCGGGTCGGCGCAGCCGGAGACAACGCCGCGATGGAGTCGTTCTTCGGGCTGCTCCAGAACAACGTCCTCAACCGTCGATCGTGGACCGCCCGTGACCCAGTTGAGCGGCGAGCTGCCTGTAGGTCGAGATAATTCTTGGCCCACCCGGCCGGTGGGTTGCCACCTTTCGTGGCGGGCGGGCTGCGGTCCGGCTTGGGGCGGCAACGATGGCCCGGCGTGACTGTAGTTGTTCGACGTTGCCCTGTCCGTCCACGGATTGGCGTTCCTGGCGGCGCTCGGCGCCGCTGAGTGCCTGCCCTAGAGTCAGGTCGCTCCCAGCTCGGCCCAGACGTGAGTGGCATCGCCGTCGTCGTACCAGGCCAGGTCTTGCGAGAACCGCTCGACGAAGGCCAAGCTCAACCCTTCATCGGCTGACTGTTGCGTGCCCTGGACCATCGAGGCCGCGCCAAGCGATTGGTCACCGACGTCCAGGATGAACATGTCCTGGTGTTTCATCAGCGTCACCACTGTCGGATCTTTCCCACGAGCTACAGCCCGGCCGGCCAGCTCCGTTGCCGCCAGCAGGAGGGCATCGAGCACGCTGTCCGGGTCGTCGCCGGTCGTGATGGGGTACTCAACGAGTTGCTCGGTGAGGGCTTGCCGTAGGAGCGCCAGATCCTCCGGTTCGTTCAGTACCCATTGTTGGATCTCGTAGCTGCCTACCGGAGGCCAGGACATGCGCAGGCGCTGCTTCATGGGCGACACCATACCCACGTGAAAGCGGGGGTAGTCGCCCATCTGATGCCCGCAGACCCGGATGACCAGCGAGTCAACCGCACGTGGGAGATCCGCCACCTTCAGGTCGTCTTGGTGTTGCGCCAGTATGTGGGCGACTGAGGGCACAGCGGGCAACACGGTACGTTCCGGCGCCGTTGCAGGCATGGGCGCGCATTTGGACGCGACGCCCGTTGGGGGTTCGGGTGATGCTGCCGTACACGGGCGCGGAAGGGTCGAGGCGTTGCGGTTTCAGTTCACTGGCGCGGTTCCACTCTCTGGCGGCGCAGCGGTAGCTGGGTCGAGGTGGTTGAACTCCTCGACTTGGTCGTCGTCAGCTCGCTGGCGGTGCTGCACGCGTTCCACTCTGCGGCGTCCTCGACGGCGAGGACGTGGTAGTTCGCGCGGACCTTGCTGCGCGAGACGCGCAGGTCGACTATGTGTCCGGCGGCGACGACCTATCCAACGAGGTCTGGCAGGACGCCTGCATGCATGTGTCGAAATATGCGTGCTCCTGACCGCACGGGGCACTAGTGCGGCCGGGGAAAGCGGTGCCGTGGCGCTGCGCCGACCGGCCGATGTAGTCCTTCAACGCCTTGTGTGTCGGACTCCTCGTCGGTGTGCTCGGCTCGGTGGATGACCGCCGGGTAGTGGGTGGCCTGCCGGCGGCCTGCGCGGGGCGCAGTAAGGCCCCAGCACCCGGCGAGAGCCTACAAGCTGCTACAGCCGTCCGGTCCACACCATCGAGGCGCGACCGTCGGACAGTCATAACCGGTGCGCAGGTCCAGTCCGGCGCGTGGTACCCGCGCATGGTCGGCGCGTTGGTTCGCGTAGGGGCGGCGGTCAGCCACGGGCCGGAGCGGCGGTGATGATGTACGGCCAGCGTGGTGGCGCTCAGGAGAGCTGTGCGGTCGACAGGGAGGGGAGGGGACCGACCGCTCCCAGCGCCTCGATGGTGTCGAGGGTCCGCCGCCGGCATCCGGTGGCCTCGACCAGCAGTAGCTGGCGTCGGACCCCGGTCACCGCGGCCGCTTGGGCGAGTTGTTGGCGGCACAGCGTGGCGGGTCCCGTCGGGTGGAGGCTAAGCAGGTGCTCCACGTATGCCACCGGGTCGCGGCCCGGCCCGGAAGCGGCGAGGCGCACGTACCGGTCGGTGGTGGCGATCCATTCCGGCATGGCGGCACGGAGGTCTCGGCGAGCGCGTTCCTCGGTGGCGGCGACGTGGACCAGGTGCACGCTGGCATGTGGTGCGGCCGACGGATTGTGACCGTGACGGGCAGCAGTGTGGGCGTACCGGTCGAGCAGGGCCCGGTGCTCGGAGGAGGAGGCGTGCACGCCGAGTAGGAGCGGCAGTCCGTGCGCGGCGGCCAGGTCGACGGTCTCACCGGAGGTAGCCGCGATCCACACGGGTAACTGGCGAGGCGGGCGGGGTATGACATCCACGGCCCGGAACCGGAAACGCTCCCCGTCCGCCCCGACTCGTGCGGCGCCGGACAGCCAGCGTCCTAGCAGGTCGACCGACTCGGCGAATCCGTTGGTGAACCGATCCAGTCCCGTACCGAACACCTCCAGGTCCACCCACGGGCCGCCGCGGGCGACACCCAGGTCGAACCGGCCGCCGGAGAACTCATGCAGCAGCACGGCTTCCTCGGCCAGGGCGACGGGGTGTCGGTTGGACAGGACACACGCGGCGGTGCCGACCCGCAGAGTGTTCGTACGGCCGAGCAGAAACGCGGAATAGCTGATCGCGGACGGGCACACCCCATAGGGAATGAAATGGTGCTCGGCTATCCACACGCCGGTGAACCCGGCACGTTCAGCGGCGATGCCGTAGTCGACCGCGTTACGCAGGGCCTCACCGTGGCTGGTTCCCGGGAACTGACCGGCAAGGAGGAACAGGTCCCAGGTCACGGTGTCGGGGACGGGTGACGGCCCGTCCCCGACCGTGGTCTGATCAGCAGTCACGCAGCTCGGGGGACTGGTTGAGGAGCTGGCCGCGGGCGGAGACGAAGGCACGGTACCGGTCGCTGTCCACCGCTGACGGCGCGAACGCGGCCACCCGGTGGCAGTTCTGGAACGCCAGCCGCACCCCGAAGTGGCGCTCCAGACCACCGCGGATGGCGTCGGAGGCCAAGGCCCGCAGGAGTTGACCGCGCTCTGTCTCACTCGGCGGCGGGACCTCGTGATCGGCGAACGCGACCGTGCCGGCACCCACGGGGTCGGCGACCTCGCTGATTACCTTCCAGGCGTAGGGCAGGGAGTCGCGCACGCAGTCGATGAACGCGGCGTCGTCAACGTCACCGACGGTGGCGCGTTCCAACAGAGCCTTTGGTACATCCAGAGACATGATTTCTCCTATCGGTGGATGGCGGCCAGTGCCGCTGGGCTGAGGACGAAGTTCCTGTCGATCTAGGCGGCGAGGTGCTGCCCGGTCTTGACGTTGGTTTAGGCGGTGGCGTTGCGCCGGTGGAACTCTGCTACGAGGGGCGTGCGCCAACCTCAGTCACATCGGCGACGGTCACGCTGACGAGGATGGTGTCGAGCAACAATGGTTGGCACCTTACCCACGAACGCGACCTTCACGACAGCGCTACTCCAGGCCACGACAAATCTGGATGGTAGGCGGCATCCACCGTGGCTGCACAGGAAGCCGGTCACCACCGGTTCCATCATACAATGAAAACCGTTTCTAACAAGATCCTCACCAGCGTCATCGCCTGAAGATCTGTAGATCTCGGCGGATCTGCGCGTGCTTCGCGTAGACCACGACGCGCGTAGGAGCGGGCCGAACCGCTGCAGCGCTCTTCGCCACTGCGCGGCTGCGGTGGTCTCACGCGGGGGCGCATTGGTTCTGCCAGGGGACCCGGTCTGTCAGGATGTACGGGAGGGCTCCAGTTCGGGAAGCCCTCCCGACGCTACGGCGCTCACGTGGGCGCCGTAGCGATGCCTAGGGGTGCAACGCTGCCGCGGTAGCGGCCCCGGCCGCGTACCGTAGCGTCGACCGACTCAACCTGTTGACCAGCAACGACCCAACTGACACACGATCTAAGCGAGTCTGAAGCGCCCCCATCTGCTTCCCCAAACATCGGAACTCAGCCCGTCGCTTGTAGGCCCGAGTCTGATCGTCGGACGTGGTACCCGCCGCGTCATGATGACGATCAGCAGCGCGGTGATCACCACCAACACGTCGCCGCCGCGAACCTCGTGTCCGTGGGCTGCCGCACGCCGGACACAAGTTTAGGGCCATCGCGTTTACTCGCCATGCGCTACCGCGTACCGACGAAGATTGCAACGGCCGATGACAACGCGTGTTTACATCGGGTGCCGTCGTTCGTGGGCTCGGCCTCAATGGTCGTAGAGCGTTCTGAATGGCGTGCTCTTGGTCTCGGTCGGGGAACTCACGGGCTGGTGGTTCTCAGCATCTCGTGAGGGTGGGCACCGGGTTACCGGAGCATTGAGGCGAGTCGGTTGACGATGTGTGCGTCGAACAGGCCCGCGGCCGCCATCCAGTCGTCGTTGAAGACGGTGTCCAGGTACTTTTCGCCGCCGTCGCAGACGAGTACGACGATGGTGGTCTGCGGCCCCACGGTCTGTGCCCGTTCCAGGGCTTTGTAGATCACGCCGCCCGCTGAGCCGCCGACCAGAATTCCGTAGCGGCGGGCCAGGTAGCGGCAGGTTTCGAAAGCCTCCGCGTCGGTCACCTTGATGCCATCGTCGATTAGGTCGTAGTCGACGAGGTCACCGATTGCTGCTCCTTCGGGTGTGCCGGTGCCGGATTGGTAGTACGGTGCGCCGGGCCCACCGAAGACGACCGATCCGCGCGGTTCGACGCCGACGATCGTCAGGTCCGGGATGCGTTCCCGGAGGGTCCGGCCAGTGCCGCAAAGTGAGCCGCCTGTGCCGACCGCGCCGTACAGGTAGTGGATCGCCTCACCCAGCGCATCGGTCAGTTCGCGGGCGAGGGGCCGGTAGCCGTTGGGGTTGCCGCGGTTGTGGTGCTGCGCGGTCCAGTAGGCGCCATGGTCCACCGCCAGCCGCTCAGCCGTGGCGTCGCGTTCGGCGGTGGCCAGACCGTCGTCGTCACCGCCGACGTTGACCAGTTCGGCGCCGTATGCCTGCATGGACCGTTGCTTGTCGCTGCAGGAGTGGTTGTCGACCACCGCACTGAATTTGTACCCCCGTTCGGCGGCGATGAGCGCCAAGCCGATCCCGGTGTTCCCCGATGTGGATTCGACCAGCCAGCCTCCCGGTTGGAGTAGTCCTTGTTGTTCGGCCTCGTCCACCAGGTTGCGGGCCATGCGAATTTTAGCGGTACCGGTCGGGTTGTACTGCTCCATTTTCAGCAGTACATTACCCATTCCCTCCCGCACCGCGAGTCGGAGCAGGGGTGTGTTTCCGATCAGGTCGGAAATTCTGTCCTTGATCACGGTTCCTGCCTTCCGCAGATTTCGAGCAGTCGTCGGACGAAGGCATCGTTCTCCCCGGGGGTGGCCAGCGAGGCTCGGATGAAGCTTTCGTATCCGGGCTCGCGCCACGCTTTCACGATGATTCCCGAGCGGTGCAGCTCCAGGGCGACCGAGTGCGCGTGGCGCGCGGTGTCTATGAATAGGAAATTGGTCGAGGAGGGGGCCACGCGCAGTCCCGCGCCACGCAACCGGGCCGCGACTCTGGCGATCTCCAGCCCGGTCCGGCGTACCGTGTCGGCCAGGTGTGTCTGGTCTCCCAGGGCGGCGACGGCGGCGTCCTGCGCCATTCGGTTGACGTTGTAGGGCGTGCGTACCCGGTCGAGTGCCCGGACGAGTGCGCTGGTGGAAGCAACGCCGTAGCCCACCCGAAGACCGGCCAGGCCGTAGGCTTTAGAGAAGGTGCGCAGCACGATCCATGGCTGGTCCCGGTCGCGCAGTACCTCCAACCCGTCGGGGTAGTCGGGGCGGGGTCGGGCGAATTCGTAGTACGCCTCGTCGAGTACCAGCAGAGCGGATTCCGGCGTGCCATCGACGATCTGGTCCAGTTCCGCGCCGGTGAACATCGCACCGGTGGGATTGCAGGGGTTGGCGAGGAAGACGAGTTTCGGGGGAGCCGCCAGCGCGTGCTTCCACGCGGCGGCGTCGAACCCGAACTGGGGGGTTACCGGGACCTTCTCGACCCGTGCGCCCATCATGCGCGGAAAAATTTCGTGCAGGCTGAAGCCGGGTGCCTGGGTGACCACCAGGTCGCCCGGGTTGAGCACTGCCTGGCACAGTAGCTCCAGGATGTTCTCGGAGCCGTTGCCGAGCACGATGCGCTCCGTGGGTACCGCGAGGATTCGCCCGAGGGCTTCGGCCAGGCGTTTTCCGGTTGGGTCGGGATATCGGGCGATGTTGGTCAGGTGCCGGGACACTGCGGCGGTGACCGTGGGCGAGGCCCCGAAAGGGCTTTCGTTGTTGGAGAGTTTGATGATGCGGGCGACGCCGCTGGTGCGCGCCACCTCGTCGGGGTCGGCGCCGGGGTCGTAGGCGGGTAGGCCCACCACCTCGCGGCGCACCAGGGCCTCGGTCGCGGAAGGTAGATGCACGGCGGTCATGAGATTATCGCCTCCAGGGCAGGGTGATCGGTCGCCGGTTTCCGCAGGCGGTCGACGCGGCGCAGGAACGCCAACAGGAGAATGGCGGCGGTCGCCGCGAGTCCGATGGTTTGCCCCATCCAGACGCCTTGCACGCCCCAGTCCGCGACGACCCCGAGCGCGTAACTCGTGGGCAGGCCGATGAGCCAGTAGCCCATCAGGGAGATACGGAACGGTCCGGCGGTGTCGCCCAGGCCGCGCAGGATGCCGTTGCCGATGTTTTGGCTGGCGTCGAAGATCTGCATTCCGGCCGCGATCAGCAACCCCGATACGGTGAGTGCGACAATGCCGGCGTCCGTCGTGTGCTCGGCTGAGATGAACAGCGACACGATCGACTCCGGGATCATCAGGTACGGGACCGCAACGATCAGCATCGCGACCACGCCCCAAGCCAGGCTCAACAGCCCCAGCCGACGCGCCTTGACGTAGTCGGCGTTCCCGCTGGCCTCGCTGACGTGCACCGACGCCGCGTGTGAGAGGCCCGCGGAAACCATGAAGACGATGTAGACGATCTGGTTGAGGACAGTCTGTGCGGCCAGCGCTCCGACACCGAACGTACCGATCAACAACGTGAGTACGCTGAAGAATCCCGCCTCCGAGGCATAGGTGCCCGCGATCGGCAGTCCCAGCCGCCAGACGGACGCGACCGCGTCCGGCGACCAGCGCCGCGACCCGGACCAACTCAGGTACTGGCGGATGGTGCGGTCGCGCAGGATCACCGCGGTGAACGCCAGGAACGAGAACAGGAACACCGTGACGGTGGCGATGGCGACGCCGACGAAGCCGAACGCGGGCAGGCCGAGCTTGCCGTAGATCAGGACGTAGTTGAGACCGATGGTTAGTCCGACCGACACCAGGGTGATCGCCAGCAGCGGACCTGGCTTCCTCAGGCCGGTGGTGACGTGTCGCAGGTTCTGGAACCACAGGCACGGCAGCATCCCCGGGGCCAGAATCGTCAGGAAGTCACCGGCCTTCCCGACCACGGCGGGGTCCTGGCCCAGCCAGATGAGCAGCGGGCCTAGGGACAGCAGCGCCACGCAGAACACTGCACCGCTGACCGTCGCCCAGAAGAACCCGGCGAAGGACAATTCACGGATCCGGGTGTGGTCGCCGCGTACGTTCGCCTCGGCGATCAGGTTGCTGACACCTGTCACCAGCCCGGTACCGGTGGTGCGCAACTGGTTGAACAGTGCGATGGCCAGACCGGCGGCGGCGACCTCGAGCGCGCCGAGCCGGCCGAGCATCACGATGTCCACGGTGGTCAGCGCGACGTAGGCGAAGTTTGTCAGAATGAGCGGGAAGGCGAGGGTCAGCAGCGCCCGTGAGTTCGTGGTCCACCCGATGCCGGTCTTCTTCTGGGTCGTGGTACTGCTCACCAGAACGTGACCCTCTCCCCACGCCCGTCAGCGTGCGCGAGGTCGGCGATGTACCGGCCCAGGGCGGCGTCGGTCACGGCCATTCCGCTGTTGTAGGCGAACACCACGTCGCGCGGGTCGCGGCGGGCGGGTGCCCGGCCGAGCAGGATGTCCGGCAGTTCGGCGTCCACCGTCGGTCGGTTGCCGTCCTCGGCGCGGAGGTCGTCGCTGGTCGCGTACATCTGCGCGGTGTCGGTGGCGATCCGGTAGTCCGCCCCGTGGCACACGTCCGCGTGCACGCCGTAGCCGAGTAGCACGGCGATGGCGCCCGGCTTCATCGACCCACGTCGGACCTCTTCCTTGGCCGACAGGCCGGCGGCGCCGATCACGATGTCGGCCTCTGCGGCCGCCGCCTGGAGATCCTCGATGATCTCCACGTCGACGCCTTCGACGCTGTTTCGGACCGCGCGTAGCCCGTCGGGATAGGTGCCGAAGACCTGCAACCGGTCGAGTTTCGGCAGCGCTGCGAGCAGCATCGGCAGCGCCATCTGACCCTGTACGCCGGTGCCCACCACCAGCGCGGCTCGCGCGTCCGGACAGGCCGCGCGGGCGAATAGCGCGGTGGTGGCCGACGAGCGCAGTGGACCGAGTTTGACCACATCCATCAACGCGATCGGTGCGCCGGTGGTGTCATCGCAGAGGAAGACGAACGAGTGGAACCGGTAGCTGTCCCGGGTACGCTGCGGATCGAACTCGTAGACGGCCTTGAAGCAGACGGTGTCGCTTCCGGCGTCGCGGGCGACCATCGAGTAGCTCAGTGAGCGGTGGTCCGGGGCCTCGACGATCGTCTTGACCGGGTTATTCGATCCGGCTTCGCGCATCCCCCGGTAGGCCTGATCCACCACTTTAAGTACCTGCGTGCAGTTGAAGGCAAGGCCCTCGAGGTGAGCCTGGGAAAGCAACCACAACTGTCCGGGAGGGGCATAATCGGCTAACGCCATCAGATCTCCTCTATTCGGTGTCGGCTCGGATTCGGTCCAACCTCCAGCGCGGCGGACTCCCTCCGGTACCGAGACGCACGACGACTTTCAACGGCAGCGGAGCGTCATGGAACGGCGATTCGTTGGAGTCCATCTGGTAGCCGGCGGTGTTGAGGTAGACGAGGTGGTCACCGCGTCGCACAGGCCGGGGAAAGCCGACCTTCCGCCAGGTCACCAGATCGTTCTCCAGGCAGGTGGAGCCTGCAACACAGGCGGGGAAGACCTCCTCCACGGCGGGGTCGCCCGCCAGCAGCAGCGGATCGGGAAGATAGTCGCTGTTGAACCATTGCTCGGACACGCTGAAGCTGCTGCCCGCCACGGTGACGATGGCGTAATCGTCGGCGTCCCGGCGGTCATCGACCTGCTGGACGCGGAAAATGGTGAAACCGGCTTGGTCCAATGCGGCTCGACCGGGTTCGACCATGAACCGGATACCGTGGTGGGCCGCCCACCCAGCTAGGCTCTGCCCCCCGTCCGCCGGAGATGTCATTATCTCGCGCAGGGCGGCGGTCGCCGACTGCCCCCCATAGGGGTAGAAGTCCCTGAACTCCTTGTTCGCGTGATAGTGCGCCGGCTCGTTTCGCTGGTTGAACTCGTCCCAGCAGCCCGGATCGACGTACCGCACCGGCAACCCGCCGCCGATGTTGACCAGCCTCGCTGCCGGTGACCCACGCCGCCTGGCATCAACGCAGTGGTCGATCAGCTCCCTGGCCGCCGTCGACCGTTCCGACGTGGAATATCCGACGAGGTGAACCGAAAACCCGCAGAGCTTCACGAACTCGGCAAGTTCCGGACACAGGCCGATGGCGACATGGAGATCCTCGGCGGTCATGCCGAACCGGCTCCGGAGTTGGCTGGCTACCCGCGATCGCAGCAGGACCCGGACCTGCCTGCGCGCCCGCGTCGCGGTCTCCGCCAGCCGACGCAACTCGCTGAGGGAATCCACGGCCACCAGACAGCCCTGCTGGACGGCGAGACCGTGCAGCGTGTCGTCCTTCTCCGGCCCGGAGACGCCGATACGCTCGCCGGGAACGCCGCCGGACAGTGCTCCCACCAGCTCAGGTGTGCTGGCTACGTCCACCCCGATACCGAGCCGGGCCGCCGACCGCACATAGCAGTCAGCCTTGTTCGCCTTCTTGGCGAACAGGATGTCGGCGTCGACGCCCACGTCCGACAACGTGGTTCGTAGCGCTGCGATGTTCTCCTCGAAAATTTCCGGCAGCACCACATGTAGCGGCGACCCCAGCCCATCCAACAGGCTCTCCAACAGAAGCCCTTCGGCATCTAGAAGAGAGGCGACCGCCGGGTGTCGGAGCGCCGTGAGGGCGACGGGCGCTGATGCTGTCACCAGGAGGCCGCGCCCTCAGACAGCGAGGCAACCGTTGATGAGCAGGACAAACGGACACCTCGACGCGCTCGGGTGCTGAGATTCAACGTGCAAGGAACACAGGATCGCTGGGCTAACCGGACTCTTGCCGCATATCGGCCCTTCACGGCACCTCCGTAACCCGCCAGTGGCCTACTTCCTACCTGAAGATGACAATCATTTGCAAGTAGGTTAGGCAGGATGCATGGTTTGAGCTGGGCCCCGCCGTGCGCCGGGCCACTTCCGGGGCCTTCACCTCGTTCGGGCGGGCTGCTACCATCCGTTAGATGAAAATGAGAATCGTTGTCATCGTGCTCGCGGTTGCGCTGACGGCTCCGCTGGCTGGTTGTGCCAAGGACAACGCCCCGGAGGCAGGAACGAAGGACGCAGCGACCGCTGAGGGCACGACGACTTACCCCCTGACCATGAAGAACTGCGGAACTGAGATGACCGTCAAAGCCGCACCGAAGCGTGCGGTCACGTTGAACCAGTCCGCAGCGGAGATTCTCATCCACCTCGGCGTCAGCGACCAAATCAGCGGGACGGGATACGAGATCGACAAGACACCAACCGAGATCGCCGCGCAGTACAAGAAGATCCAAGTCCTGTCCGCGCCCGGCCAGGAGATCAAGCATGAGGCGCTACTGAAAGCACAACCTGACTTCGTATACGGATCGTTCGCCAGCATGTTCACCGCGGACCAGTCCGGAACGCGCGACGACCTACACAAGTTGGACGTGCCGACCTACCTCACCGAGTTCGACTGCACTTCTCACGGAAGCGTGGCGAACGCCAACTTCACACTGCTGTTCGAGGAATACCGCAACCTGGCCAAGATTTTCGACGTACCGTCCGCCGGCGAAAAGCTGGTGGCCGAGCAGCAGGCCGTAGTCGACAATGCTCTGAAAGCCAAGCAGATCAAGGGCACCCCGACCGTCATGTGGTTCTACTCCACCTACGAAGGAACGCCGTGGGCCGCCGGCCCCGGCGGCCTGCCGCAGCACATCTCCGAGCTTGTGGGCGTCAAAAATATCTTCGCTGATGCCAAGACCAAATGGGCTGAGGTCAGTTGGGACGCGGTCGCCGCCCGCAACCCGGACGTCATCGTCCTAGCCGACCTGACCCGCGGGGAGCCCAACGACACCGCACAGGAGAAGATCAACCTACTCAAGAAGGACCCACTCACCAGCAAGCTAAACGCGGTGGTGCACAACAGGTTCATCACCATCCCAGGCCGTTACATGGACCCCAGCTACGGCAGCGTGCAGGCCATGCCCGCACTTGTCGAGGGGCTGGCCGCCCTCCAGTGACCAGCCGGGTGTGAACAAATGACGATGATAAAAGATCCAGTTCCCAGGCGCGTATCGAGAACTAACGCAGAACAACAACCCACACCGTCGCAGCCAAAACACGCATCGACTGTTGCACTGTTCGTCCTAGCCACGACCGGCCTGCTCGTATCGGTTATCACGGCGTCGTTGTTCGGCACCGCGAACATCGGACCACTCGATGTCATCTCCACGATCCTGCGACACGTCGGGCTCAGCCAGATAGCCCCCGCCGAACCGCTACCGAGGCTGCTGGATGCGTTGATCTGGGAGTCACGGTTTCCCCGGGTACTACTCGCCGCCGCCGTCGGCATGGCACTCGCCGTCTCAGGCGCGGTCCTGCAATCGGTCACCAGGAATCCGCTGGCGGACCCCTACCTACTGGGAGTCTCCTCAGGCGCCTCCACAGGAGCCGTCGCTGTTCTCCTGTTGGGCATCGGTGGCGGAATCTCCCTGTCCACCGGAGCGTTCATCGGCGCCCTGGTCTCGTTCGGTGTCCTGCTCATCCTGCTCGGCGGTGGTCGTGTCTCCAACCCGGCCCGCGTCGTGCTCACCGGCGTACTCGTCTCACAGTTCTTCACCGCCGTCACGTCCGTCATCCTCACAGTCAGCGGCGACGCAAACTCAACCCGCGGATTCACCTACTGGCTCCTCGGGTCCCTTGCAGGAGCCCGCTGGCAGCCGGTGATCCTCACCACCCTACTGATCCTGATCGGGATCATCACCATCCAGTTCTTCGCATCGTCACTAGACGCCTTCACCTTCGGATGGGACTCCGCAGCCGCCCTAGGCGTCAACGTCACCGCCGCCCGCATCTGGCTGATGGTCCTCACAGCCGTCACCACCGCAGCCGCGGTCGCCGCCTCCGGCGCGATCGGCTTCATCGGGCTGCTCGTGCCCCACGCCGTCCGCATCATGGCCAGCCCCACCCACCGCACGCTACTGCCACTGTCCGCGCTCACCGGCGCGATGTTCCTCATCTGGGTGGACACCTTCGCCCGCACCGCCTTCACACCCCACGAACTGCCCGCCGGCATCATCACCGCACTCCTCGGAGCACCCGCCTTCGCACTGGTCCTACGACGCGCGGGGTCCTGATGGGTCACATCACCACTGCCGGCATCTCCTGGTCGATCAAAGGCCACCGCCTACTCGACGCCATCGACCTCCAAGCACACGACAGAAAAATCGTCGGACTCCTCGGCCCCAACGGCTCGGGCAAGACCTCCTTACTACGCATCCTCGCCGGACTACGCCGACCCGACTCAGGAAGCGTCCGATACGACGACACCAGCCTGCACGACCTCAGCCGCCGCACGATCGCCCGAAGGCTCGCAGTCGTAGAGCAAGACGTGTCCGCCCACGACCCTCTGAGCGTCCGACAAGTCGTGGAACTCGGCCGCACACCCTTCCGAGGCCGCTTCGAAGGGCTGACCACCAACGACCAACAGATCGTCGACGCCGCCCTGGAACGGACCAACATCGCCGACAAACAGCACCGGAACTGGCACACCCTCTCAGGTGGCGAGAAACAGCGCACCCAACTCGCCCGCGCACTCGCCCAACAACCCCACGAGATCCTCCTCGACGAGCCCACCAACCACCTCGACATCCGCCACCAACTCGAACTCCTCGACCTGCTGGGCGCCCTCGGAGTAACCTGCATCATCGCGCTGCACGACCTCAACCTGGCCGCCCGCTACTGCGACCACCTCGTCATCCTCGACCACGGACAGGTCATCGCCGCAGGCGAACCCGAGATCGTGCTAACCCGAGAAATGATCGAGTCGGTTTACGGCGTCAACGTACTCATCGACCGCGAACCCGCCACGAAAATCCTCCGCGTTACCTACGTGGCTCCTGCCACCCGATCCCATGTCGCCGTGAGCGCAACACATGGGGACTGTCTGATTGCCGGCTCCGGCGCGAAATCGGTGGTTGCTGCGGCTGACTTATCCGAGCAGGAGCCATCGGCGTAGTTGGGGCCCGAGTCTGGGAGGGGAAACGCAACGCAAATAAGCTACACGTCTGGAATCGACGCAGCGATTGCGTACGTTCCGTCAGTCACCCGACGATGGTTTTCCTCGGCGCGGCGCCGTTCCAGGTACTGCCCGACCTGCGTGGCGACGCAATCAGTAGCGTGGTGAGGGAGTCCTCGGGGTCTTCGGCCCAGTCGCCGTAGACGCACAACGCGCCCAGGACGCGCGTACCGGTGGTGATGGGGACGCCGACGGCGACGTGCAGGCCCGTGCGGGCTGCACTCTGATGCGTAGCCCTTTAGCCCATCCTCACCGCCACCTGCCGGTTCGCGGTACCAGCGGACTCCATCTCCCCGGCCGGCGCGGTGCTGTCCGTGGATGAGCTGGATCTTCGAATCCAGCGTCGGCTACGCCGCCCCGCAGGGACCCTAGGACGGCCATCGCGGAAACAGACGGCCCGGCATATGGCCGATGACTGAGGTTCCGACCTGCCCTCCTCGCCGCGGCAGCCGTGTTCGCGGCCGTGTCGTGCGGGCTTACCCTGTCGCTTTTCCGTTCCGCGCGGGCACGAGCTTGACGTGCATCCGCTCATCGGCAGTGTGTGGACCCGCGCCTCAACAGCGAGCGGGGCCGGCAACTCACAGGAGTTGAGGCGGACTTTCTGGGCAGCTCCGCTACGAGGTTGGGCGTTCTGGCCGAATTTCGTGCGTGCCTTCTCGCGGAAAGCAACTGTGGTGATGCTGTTAGTGATCGTGGAGTGTCCACGGTGCACGTGCCGCGCTCGGCGGGTTCGCATTGTTGGTCCGGTCTCGCCCAGTCTCCGTTGGTCTCGGACGATGTCTGTTGTCAGCTCGGCAGCCGAGCAACCACGGAGCAACACGGACGCACCGCCATGGACGCTGGCCGCGGTCTCCTTGTGGGCCGTCGTCGCGGTCTGCCAGCGCTGCCGAGCCGGCCGCCAGCACGCCGGCCGCGGGGACGACCGCGTTGAGATCCTCGCCGGCGGCGTACCGCCAGCGCTGCAGGCCGGGCTCACCATCAACCGCACTGACGGCAAGGAGTTGAGATCCTCGCCGGCGGCGTACCGCCAGCGCTGCACACCACCACGACGTCTTCGCGGACCTGCGCCCGGACGTTGAGATCCTCGCCGGCGGCGTACCGCCAGCGCTGCGTCGAGGGTCTGACCAAGGGCGGATCGATCTACCTGTTGAGATCCTCGCCGGCGGCGTACCGCCAGCGCTGCCGGCGTGCGGGTCTGCTGCACCAACTGGTGACAGTTCTAGTCAGGCGGCCTGACTGGCCGGTGGAGTCATGATGGTCTCGTACTCGATAGGGGTCAACCGGGCCAGCGACCGTTGTCGTCGGCGCCGGTGGTA
>NZ_BMQC01000025.1 GCF_014647915.1 Pilimelia terevasa | reverse complement strand
GTTGCTCCGCTTCCTCGACCCGGCCCTGCTCTGACAGCAATGAAGCCAAGCCGCCCAAAGCATCCTGCCTGCCGGCATCGATGGCGCGGCGATACAGTTGCTCCGCTTCCTCGACCCGGCCCTGCTCCGACAGCAACGAAGCCAAGTCCATCAGAGGTTCAGTCTCCGCTTTTACAAGGCTAGCTGAAACAGACGAGACCAGAGCAGGTACAGCCGATTCAATTCGGCTCTCCTCCGTGCTTGCAATGTCTCGCAATGATAGAGTGCCGTCGAATCGGGCGTCGTCGAAAACCAGTCGCCCATTAACGCTCACGCCATCAAAGTACGCCTCACCAACGAAGCGAGCGTCTCGGAGCGTAACCCCTGCAGAGAAGTAGCAGTGCATAAGCTCAGCGGTGCCTACGAAAGAGGCGGACTCAAACGAGGTCTCCGCCTCGAATCTCGCACGACTGAACGTAACCCTGCCGCCAAAGTACGCCCGATCGAACCGCGTCTGACCCAGTGCACTTATCCAACCAAACTCCGCGACGCCGGCGAAGCGCGCATGCGAGAAAATTGCATCACCGGCGAACAGCGACTTTTCAAATGTGACCCCGTTGTGGAACTGAGTTAGGTCGAAAGCTGCATCACCGTGGAAGGTCGACTGTTCGAACGAGGCAAAGCCCTCGAAAACGGCTTGAGAGAAAAGAGCGTACTGGTCCGATGCGGAATTCCGAAACGACGTAAGCCCAAAGAACCTGGCCCCCTCGAAGGACAACGTTCGGGTCCTACAGTGGCTAAAGTCAAAGTCGACTAGTGTTGCATTCCGAAGGTTTAGATCTATTCCTGGCCAGAATTCCCCGCCGCCCTGAGAGAGCGCGCTGGCTCTAAGGTGCCTGGTCAAGATTCGCTGAGCCAAGGCTAGCCCATTCTTGGCCTCGTCCGACAGGCTGCGGACGCTCACCTCCTCGTCGAATTCCTGAGCCTGGGCCGCCGCTTGCCGAACATAACGGCACACTTCATCGACAACAGTTTGGCGCAAGCCTGGGTCTGAATCAGCCTGCGCTTCCAGCTTCAAAAGCACCGCAGTGTGTTCCGCTTCCGGCATACGGAGCTGCTCAACGAGAGGAACAATATTTGGGCGTTCGAGAGCCCGACGAGCGCGTGACCTCCAAACTTCGACCAAGCCGAGGATCACGGTACCCACTAAAGCGCCGAATACCGCAACCCACGAGGAAGCCTTGGAGTCGCTCGCCAAGTTGACGAACACTCCAATAACTGCGGCAAGGATTGCCGCTAGCAACGCAAGGACGTAGCGACGTAGCCTCATCTCATGTCGCCTTTGCCCTCAACACCATTGCGACAGTACTAAGCGCCGCAACTGCCGCAACCGCACCAAAAGCGCCTGCCTGCCAGACGCTATTAAGATAGCTTCCCATAATGCCAGCTGCGCCCGAGAATATTGGCGAAATCAAGCCCAGCGAAATGTCAAGCTTGCCGCGTCTCGCACCTTCGGTAGACCGTCGGAGTCGTTCCTCCGCTTTGATGGTCAAACTAGCAGTGTACTCTGCCGTTTCAGCGCTCGGTTCACGCTGAGCGCGTTCGAGGTCACGCATCTTTGCGCACAAATCGTCCGCGAAACGCTGCATCGACTCCCCGACTTTGCCGCGTGCTCCATCGGAGACGATTCCGTCAAGAACAACTGACACGGCTACGTCGATTCGGCTTGAATCCGTCGATTGGATGAAGTACTGCGCACGTGCTTGCTGGTGAACAGCGCTTGCTTGTTGTGGTGGTGAGGCACTTGCGGACCGCTGCGAACCCGGGTTGTCCGGTGCCGTCACTGTCACTCCAATCGACCTCTAGACGCTCAATCCCAACTACCGTGCGCGGCACCATGAGCGGTCGCCTTTCAGGCGGTGGCGCCAACCCGGATTCATACAGAAGCCGTCGGCAGAGCGGCGCTGCCATTACTGTACCGGCTGAGCGCTAGGAGGGGAGCCTGCCGTCGGCAGGCCGAGTAGGACTTGCTTGGGCGAAGCAAGCCGTTCCATCGCGCCGAGCTTGTGATCAGCGGCCGAACGCACCACATCCGAGGACCCCGCCGGCAGCACGTAAGCGTGCGTGCCGGCGGGGTCTTCGTCACGTCAGCCAAGGAGGCCGATCCCATGTCCCTGTTCATCCGCGCCTGGCGCCGGCTGGCCGCCCGGGGCCGCCGGCAGAACCGCGCCGGGCCTGGCGGCCCGCTTCCGATCCGGGTGTTGCGCCAGCTCGCGGCGACGCACCGATGTCGGCTTCACCCTCGCCGAGGAGGCCCACCAGATCCACCGCAGCGGCCGAGCCCTGCTTCCGCAGGGCCGACGCCGCCGCGGCGAGCCGATCCCGGCCATCCGGCCCGGCACGCACATCGGCCCGTACCGACACCTCTAGCAACCCGTCCCAATGGCCGGACCCGACATCCGCAAGCAATCGGATGCCGGGTCCGGCCATCTTCTTCTCTCAGGAGTTCTTGTATGTCTTCCCACGACAACACCAACCCCCGCACCGGCCGTCATGTCGGCGTCCACCGCAAGACCAGCCGCTGGCAGCTACGCCGGTCCACCACGACCGAGACCATCACCACCGACCGCGCCAGCAAGCCGGGTCCGGCGGGACGGTCGCGGTGGACGGCGCAGGAGATCCGGGCGCTGGGTGTGTCCACCGACCTGCAGACTGCCGCCTCGATCCTCGGGCTGCGCCCGCTCTCGGGCTATCCGATCAACTCGCGCGGGGCTTTCCCGGTGCCGGTGATCGCGGTTGGTGGCCGGTACCGGGTGCCGGTCGCGCCGATCCTGGACCTACTCGAGCGGACCCGCTGGCCCGCCCAATCCTGACCGGATCCTGTTTCACCGGCCGCCGGCGGCACCCGACGCGCTCGCCGAAGGCCGAGCTTGGGTGCCGCCGGCGGTTTCGCTTTCCGGCCCGCCGCCGACAGCCCGCCCCGCGGTGCTGCGCTACGCGGCGGGCCGGCCCCCGTGACGTCGCCCTCCAGGAGCCCACCATGCCTTCGACCTCATCCCACACTCACCCCACCGCCGGCCCGGCGCGGACCGCCGCGGCCACCAGGCGCTTCCTACGACCGGCGACCCGGATGGCGCGCATCCTGGCCCGCCACCCGAACCTGCACCGCACCCAACCACACAACCCGCCGCTGGCCCGCATTCCCGCCGCGGAGCTGCTCGACTACATCGACCTGCCGGGCCTGGTCGACGAACTGCTGACCGCGCCACCGCCCGGTGCGGTCCGCACCGTGCGCAGCCGCAACGGGACCACCGTCACGGTCCTGCACCACGAATGCTGGAGCCTGATCGTGCGGCGCCGCCGCACGGCCGCGGACGTGTGCCTGTTCCACCTTGGCCTGTGCAGCCCGGTACTGGTGGAGCGGGTGCACGGGCTCCGGCGCCCGGTCTGGCAGGCGATGATCGACGCGGTCGCCGCCGCCCGCCGCCTCCCCAGGGGCCGGCCGTGAGCGGCGGCAAGGGTCGCGCCAACGGGTGGACCGCCGCGCAGATCCGGGCGCTGGGAACCCTGGTCGACATCCCCACCGCCGGGTCGATCTTCGGCATGAACCGCACCGTCGCCTACGACGCCGCCCGCAGAGGCGCCTTCCCCGTACCGGTCATGACCGTCGGCAAACGCCGCTGGGTGTCCGTCCTGTCCATCATGGCCGTGCTCGGGATCCCCACCGAAGCCCCAGCCCGCCCCGAACCGCCGACCGGCGGCGGGTCGGCCGGATCGCCGATGACTTGATCCGTTCCCGAATCGGAGCGTTGATCAACCACGCGACGTAAGAAGCACGAAATTCGCAAACCCCTATTCGACCCGCACCAGGAGTGTGCCCATGCCCCGGCCCGACAACTCAATCACGAAACGATGCACCTGCCGAAAGCCCAACAAGAAATTCGTCGGCGTCACCTGCCCGAAACTTCGCCGCGCCGACGGGACGTGGAACCCGCACCACGGCACCTGGACCGTCCAGGTAGAACTCCCGAACACCGCCGACGGCACCCGCCGCCAGTTCCGCCGCTACGGCTACCCGCTACGCGAGGACGCGGTCGACTACCGCGACGCGGTCCGCGAACTACTCGCCTTGGCCGGTGACGACCTCGACGTAAGGCGCAAGGTCGCCGACCTGCTCCAAGGGCTCAAGCAGGGCGAGCCGCTGCCGGACCGCGACGCGGTATCCCGCCGGATCCGGGCCGGAGTCGCCGTGCACGCCGACAACCTCACCGGCGACTACCTACGCGAGTGGCTGGACTCCCGGCGCGGGAAACTGTCGCCCAAGACGGTACGCAACTACGACGACCACATCCGCCTGTATTTCCAGCCGGAGATCGGAGATGTGCCGCTGCAGAAGCTGCGCACCCACCACATCCAGGACGTCTTCAACGCCATCGACGACCGCAACGACGAGATCCTCGAGGCCCGCGAAAGCCGCGACTCCGCGGTCCGCAAAACGGTCAAGGGAGTGCGCCCGGTCGGGGCGGCGAGTCAGCAGCGGGTCAAAGCCACCATCCGCAAGGCCCTCAACGACGCCATCCGCGTGCACCGGCTCATCGAGTACAACCCCGCCATCCACATCGAACTGCGCCGGCGCCCCACCCAAGCCCAGGCTGTGGACGAAGAAGGCGATCGCGCGGTGGCAGCGCACCGGGGTGCGGCCCTCACCGGTGATGGTCTGGACCCCGGACCTGTTCGGTCAGTTCCTCGACTACGCCCACGAACACGCCCCGGACATCGCACCGGTCTACGAACTCATCGGCCAACGCGGGCTGCGTCGGGGCGAGGCATGCGGGCTGCCCGACGACGCGGTCGACCTTGATGAGGGGGAGATCAGCATCGAGCAGCAGATCACCAGCGTCGGCTACGTCCCCATCACCAAGAACGTCAAGACCGACGCCGGCGTCCGGCAGCTTCCCCTGGCTGACGACACCACCGGCAGCCTGCGCGGCTACAAGGCGCAGCGCGCCCGGTGGCGACTCAAGGCCGGCAGGAAGTGGGTGGCCAGCGGGCTGTTCTTCGTCCGACCCGACGGCACGGCCTGGCACCCCGAGCAGCTCAGCCGAATGTTCTACAAGCTGGTGCGCGACGCCGGGCTGCCACCGGTGCGGCTACATGACCTGCGCCACCTGGCCGCCACCATGATGCTCGCCGCCGGCGCCACCCTGAAGGAAATCCAGGACACCTCGGCCACGCCAACTACCGCATCACCGCCGACCTATACACCTCCATCCTCGAAGAACTGAAAAAGGAGACCGCCAACAAGACCATCAAGCTCGTACCACGCAATCACCGCAACGCGGCGTAACGAACGGTTGGGCCCCAGCCGCCGGCTGGGGCCCAACCGCCGTCCGAGCCAGCGGACGGACCCAGATCGACCGGCTGCGCGGCACCCTTCAAGTAACTGCCCAGCAGCACGGCCGTTTCCTCCGGTCGAAGGCAGCATGATCACCGGGCGCGCCCGGCCAACCGGGTCGGGCACCTCCGCGCTGGCACGCCCGCCGTAGGGGGAATCGGGAAACCGCCGGCCCGGGCACAATCCAGTTTGTGCTGGCTGGGCGTACCGTCCTCAGTTGCCGGTTGGGCCGGTGCGGGTAGCGTCGGGAGGTGCGATGGGTCAACAGCCACGCCGACTGACGCCGGCCGCTTCCATGTCGCACTACTTCGGCGCCGAGCTACGCCACCTGCGCCTCGCCGCCGGCCTGTCCCAGGCCGAACCCGGACGCAAGATCAGGTACACCGCTGACACCGTGCGACGCTGCGAAACAGCCGAGCGAGTCCCGTCGGACCGGTTCGTCGCCGACTGCGATGCGGTGCTCGGCGCGCGTGGCGCCCTCTCGACGTTGTGGAAGACGGCTCGCTTCCACGCCGTGCGCCGCCCGACCGCCGGCGACGCCGGCTTCCGGGCAACCGCACTGGACCGCCCAGCCCTGGAATGGCTGCTGGGCACCCTGCGACCCGAAGCCGCCCCGCGGGCATTGGCTGCGCCGGACGAGGTTGTCCTCGGTCGGGCGTCCGGCGAGCTGGAGCGGCGTCGGGAGGCCGACCA
The DNA here is from genome assembly GCF_014647915.1 of Pilimelia terevasa. Lineage (GTDB taxonomy): Bacteria > Actinomycetota > Actinomycetes > Mycobacteriales > Micromonosporaceae > Pilimelia > Pilimelia terevasa. The sequence goes on along the minus strand of NZ_BMQC01000025.1, from coordinate 26,951 downwards.
CCAGTACGGCGCCGGCGTCGTGCACGAGCAGATCACGGCGCTGATCACCGGCGAAGTCGCTGCTTTGCGGTCCGCATCTGATGGCCCGGCTGCCACACCAGCGGGCCGCAGCCTTGTGGTGGGGGCGTACGAACTCGCCGGTTACGCCGCCGTGGATGTCGGTGCCGTCGGCGCGGCCCAGCAGCTTTACCTCGACGGGCTGGCTGCCGCCCACACCGACCGCCTTTACGGCGGGTACCTCCTCGGTGTCAGCCTCGCCCACCTCGCGCTGCACTGCGGCGACGCCACCACCGCCCTGCGGATGCGCCAGGCCGCAGCGGCGGGAACCAACCGCTGCTCCACACCCGCCGTCCGCGCCGCACTGTCGGCGGTGGAGGCGCGCGCCCACGCCCCGCCGCGGCGACGAAGCGGCATGCACACGCGCGCTGGCCATGGCCGACCGTGAACTCGACGCCGTCCGCCCGGGTGAGGAACCGGCGTGGATCGGCTACTTCGACGGCGCCTACCTCGGCGACGAACGCGCACACTGCCTGGTCGACCTCGGCAAGCACCGCGCCGCCCAAGCCGACGTGCGCCAGGCCGTGGCCACGCTCGCGCCCACCCGTCGCCGGCGCCTGGCCATCGACACCGCGCGGCTGGCCACCTCGCTGGCCGCATCCGGCGACATCTAGGAGGCGTGCGCCGTCGGCCGCACCGCCGTGGATCACGCGGCGGCGATCGCCTCGCTGCGTAGCTCCCAGCGAGTCCTCGCGGTCTTGGCGCGTCTGGCCGATCACTCCGGCCTCGCCGCCGTCCGCGAGTTCCGCGAGTACACGTCGCAGCGGCTGGCACCGATCGCAGGTGACGCCGAGGCGGCCTGAGGTCCGCTACCGCGGCCCGCTGCTGCCGACGAGCTGCCGTAGGCGTCCGTAGAACGAATGCTCCGCCTCCAATGCCGCGGCCAGGGCCGCCGGTACGGTCAGATCGTGGCCGGCGTCGATCCGGACCAGCTCATGATGCTGGCCCCTGGCGAGCAGGGCGTCCGCGAGCGGGAGAACGTGCGGCCTTTGTGTGGTGTAACGACGGTACCGCCTGCACCTTGGTATCCCTTGTCGCCCAGCAGCCCGACGCCCGCTTTGGCCGCCCGGCAGATNTCAGGTCGTGGGTCGAGCCGGGTAGCCCGGCCGAGATCCACGCCGGTTCGCCGGTGCGCGGGTCGGCCAGGGCTTGCAGATTCACGCCATGCCGGTGGTGCTTCCCGGAGTAGTACGGGCGGTTGAGAGCACCGCCGAGCCGGTCGGTGGCGATTAGCGTTCGGTCGAGAATTCCCAGGCCATGCCCGTTGTGAGCAAGCCGCCACAATGCGGCGGTCAGCGTCGGCGCCGCGGAGGCGAGTAGATCGACGGCCTCGCGTACGTACCGCCACACCGTCGCCAGCCCGATCCCGAATCCGGCCGCCAGACGAGCGTAAGTATCACCGTTGCGAAGGTGCGCCAACACCAACAGCGCCTGCCTACCGGCTGCCAGCCGCCGCCACCGGCAACCGATCCTGCGACGGTGGGCGGCCAACACGCCCGACAGGTGAGTCAGGTGCGCGGTCGACAGCGTGAGCATGCCAGGATAGGTCATCGAGGCTCCTTGGCCGGACGTACGAGTGTGGTAACCCGTCGTCTACCAGGAGCCTCGTCTCATATAGAGCAACGACACGCCAGCCGCGCCTCTCAGCCTACCCGCCCACCAGCCGAAACAAGTTGGAAAAGGCTCCTACTACCGCCCAATCCGGTGGGCGTACGAGTACGACATACGGCGGTTGCATCTAAGCATCGAGTCGCTTCACGCCAAGGAGCTGCGGGGTGGGCGATTGACGCCCTTGTGGATCGTCCCGCTGGGCTGGGCTGGGCTTGGCCCGACGAGGCGGCGATCCGGCGGGCCAACACCGAACGCGCCGCCGACCCGAGCAGTTGTTGAGGGCCGGCCCGGTTCACCGGGGCGAGCGTCCAGGTCATGTCCGCTCGCCCCGGCGGTCATGACCTAGTGAGGCGCTCGTCGCCGAGGTAGACCACGTCGACGGCCGTCTCCTTGAGGAACCGACGTGCGCCGTCGGGGGTGTCTACCATGGGCGAGCCCGCGACGTTCATCGATGTGTTGAGCAGGATGGGGATCCCGCCCCGCACCTCGAAGGCCGTGAGGACCGCGTGCAGATGGGCGTGCTGGTCGGCGGCGACCGTCTGCACCCGGCTAGTACCGTCCACATGCACCACCGCCGGAGCCCGGTCAATCGTCTCCTGCCTCGCTTGATACGCGTACGTCATGTAGGGCGACATGATGCTGCCGTCGAAAAATCGACTCAGGTCCTCTGCTCGGATCATGGGGGCGACCGGCCGGTACGACTCGCGGCGTTTGATCTCTTCGCTTACCCGGACCCGCACCTCCGCGCTGCTGGGCGCGGCGAGAATGGACCTGTTGCCGAGCGCCCGGGGCCCCGACTCCGCGGCGCCTGAGTAGAGCGCCACCACCCGCCCCGCCGTCAGGTCGTCGACGATCGAGCGGACCGAGGACGCGGTCGCCTCGACCCCGTGGTGCCGGCCGAGGTACGGGCTGGACGTGACTGTGCCGCGGTAGCGGTTCCACACGGCCCCCAGCGACTGACCGGAGTCGGACGGCATGGCGGGAATAAACAGCTCACTGTAGATGCCGCTGTTGGCGAGCCGCCCGTTGGCCACCACGTTCATCGCACAGCCCCCCACCACCGCAAGTCGCGATGACAGCGGGCGGAAGCGGGCCGCCACCGCGAGCAGCTCCTCCTCCCACTCTTTCTGCACCGTGGCCGCGAAGTGCCGGCGCCGCTCGTCGGGCATCGACGAATAAGCGCCGCTGAGGTCGAACTGCCGGAGAAGGTCGTCCACCCCACCGGGATGCGCGCGATTGATGTCACCGAGTGCGCCCCGGATGCGGGCGGCAAGCTCCGAATCGTGGCGTCCGAACGCCGACAACCCCAACATCTTGCCCGTGTCCGAGGAATGAGCTTTCATGAAGTCCGGCTGGACCGTCATCTGGGTGGCCGTTCCGTACACCCGACCGGTCAGGAAGGTATTGTCCAGGACGGCGACGCGGTCCACGCGTCCGTAGTCGTAGAGGTACATTGAGGCACCTCCGTCCTCGGACCAGCCGTCCGCGCAGAGCACTAGGCAGTGGTCGAAGCCGGACGGTAGGGCGGTTCCGAGATGGTTGGCATGGTGGCCGGTGATGACGGGAGTGAACGTCCGCCGGCCGATGCGGATCGGCGCGGAAAGGTCGCACTTCGCGCTCCACTTGGCAACGAGGACTTCGTCGACGGCGTCTTCGTCGGCCCCCACATAGCGGAGCCCGGCCGCCACGGCCTCGTCCATCTCCTCGGCCGTGGCGGCGATGTGCTTGACGCCGAGTAGTCGTTCGACTTCCAGATGGAGCAGGACCCTGTCACGCGAGGCGACTGTCACGTTCGAGTCGTGGTCGCCGAAGAAAAGTGAGACGACGAGTCGATCCCCCGTGTTGAGCATGGTAGAAGATTAGCGGGGTGGACGCCCGGCGGCTATCCCTTGTCTACCCAGGCGGTGGGCAACGTCAGCCCGCGTCGTTCGACGGCGGGCTTCCCCGACGGCGTGCACAATGCCGGCGGTTCGCCGGCCACGCGCCGTCGAGCGCCGAAGCGGAGCGTCGTATTCGCGTCATGGGAGGTCCGCCACATGGTCCGCCACGCGAGTACACAATGTAGGGAGACGGGACACCCGACAACGTGGTTGGTCGCGTAGGATACCCGATGGGCCATGCCGTACCCGGATGCGTCCCTGATCCACCGCACCGCACCGCACCATCCCGCCCCGCACCACCCTGTTTGCACGATCCTGTCAGGACTGAGCCGTTGGCATTGCATCGTCTCCGTCCATGCCGTCACGTACCGGCTGCTCACCATGCTGCAAAGAGCGCGTCGGTCACGGCATGCTGAACAGAAGGGCCCCGAGTGGAACCTGCTACGAAGACGTCTACGTCACAGGTCCGGATCCAGCCGCACGAAGCCGCGGAGGTATGGGCTGCTGTCGGCCGGCTGACCGACAACAGAGACCTCGACACGCTCACACCTGATGAATTCGTGGATCTCGCGAATGAACTGACGCCCCATCTGCCGGCAGACGTACGCCGCCGGGTTGTCGAATACCGACGTTACGCGCCGGACGGCGATGTGGTTCTCATGCGCGGCCTCCTGCCGGAGGATGTCACGTTCCCGCGTACGGCGGCTGCCCCGTGGGCGCCAGCCACAGGTACGGCGCAGGGCGCGGCGCTCCTGCTCACCAGCGTGACGGTCATGCTGGGTGAGCCATTCAACTACGCGAGTCTCTACGACGGGAGACTCGTCCAGAACATGGTTCCCGTGCGTGGCATGGAGTTCACTCAGACCAGCCAGAGTAGCGTCGGAATGCTGGACTGGCACTGCGAGGACAGTTTTCGTGACGACCGATGCGACTACGCGGGTCTGCTGTGCCTCCGTGGCGACGGGTCGGCGGCGTCGCGTTACGCCCAGGCCAAGGACGTCCGGCTCGCGCCCGAGACGGTGGCGGTTCTCCGCGAGCCGCGCTTCCACGTGCGTCCAGACCCCGCTCACGTGCTGCCGGGCCAAACGCCGCTGCGCCGGCTGCCGATTCTGTCGGGATCCAAGTCCGCTCCCGAAATCGCGTACGACATGCACCATCTCGCGCCCATCGACGACGCCGACGCTGAGGCAGCGGGTGCTTTGCGCGACCTAGCCGAGTGCCTCAACAAGGTGGCGATCTCACATGTCATGGAGCGTGGCGACCTTCTGATCTTCGACAACAAGCGGGTCGTGCACGCCCGGACCCCGTTCGACGCGCGTTTCGACGGAACCGACCGCTGGCTGATGCGAACGATGATCTGCGGATCGGCGTTGACGTTCCGCCGCTGGGGCCAGCGCATCCCCGTGTAGACGCACCAGATGGACCACCGGACGACGACGACGGCCGCCGTCGTCGTCGTCCGAATTTCAGAGTAGACCGCTCTGGCGGATGGAGCTCGGCTGAGCTGGTGCTCCGTCGGGCCGGACGTGCATGCGACAGGAGCACATCACATGACACTGCTACCAGACGCGCGGTCTGTGGCAACCCTGCCGACCCACGACGCGGTGCAGCGAGTGGTGGAGCACCCGTTGCAGGCGGTCAACTCCTGGGACGAGTTTTCCCCGCTCCGCGAAATCATCGTCGGTGATGCCACCAACGCCGGAGTACCGGCGCAGACCGATCTATCGGCATGGCTGAACGACTACCCGGACTTGTCACTGGCGGAGCGCGAACGCGTCGGCGGACGGTTCCCGCAGCGGGTCATCGAGGAAACAAACGAAGACCTCGCCGACCTTGTCGCCACACTTCGCGAGGTGGGCGTCGTGGTCCACCAGCCGCCGGCGTCCAACCATGAGCAGGAGTTCGGGGGTCCCGGCTGGCGCACCCGGGGGCGCCACTCGTACTGCCCGCGGGACCTCGCCCTCATCATCGGCTCGACCATAATCGAAACCCCCAGCCCGTCCCGCGCTCGGTTTTACGAGCTGTCGAACCTGCGGGAGCTCTTCCAGGACTATCTGCTGCGCGGTGCACACTGGCTCGGCGCCCCGCGGCCACGGCTACCCGACGAACTGTACCTGGAGGACGAGTCGGGTACTCCAGGTCTCGGAGAGCTGGAGCCGGCGTTCGAGGCGGCGAACGTGCTGCGGCTCGGGCGTGACGTTTTCTACCAGGTGTCGCGAAGCGGCAACGAGATGGGCCTGCGTTGGCTGCAATCGACCCTAAGCCTGCTGGGCGACATCCGGGTACAGCCGCTACGTGACCTCTACCACGGCACCCACATCGACAGCACGATCTGCTTCCTGCGACCCGGGCTGGTCCTGCTTAACCCGGAGCGTGTCAGGCAGGACACTATCCCGGAGGCGCTGAAAGGCTGGGACGTGCTTTGGTGCCCGCCCATCGACGAGCCGATCGCGCCGGTACTCCCGCGTACGTTGAGTACTCCCTGGGTCGGAATGAACCTGTTGATGGTCAATCCCGAGATGGCGATCGTCGACCGCAACCAGCCGAACCTAATCCGGCTCCTGGAGGGTAAAGGCATTACCGTGGTACCGCGACAGCTGCGGCATTCCCGGGTGCTGGGTGGCGGATTCCACTGTGTCACGTTGGACACAGTCCGTGATGGAAATCTCGAGAGCTACCTGGACTGACCGAGCGGCCCCCCCAAATTGAGGTGGAATTGTTGTGATTTCCGGACCATCGGCTCGACGGTCATTACTGAGCCTGGCGGAGCTAAGCGCCGACGAGATCTCGACCCTTGGCGACCTGGCGTTCCGCTACGGGCAGGCGTCCGACACGTTTGCGGGCCGACTGGCTGGCATGCGGGCGGGGCTCGTCTTCACCGCGCCGTCCACGAGGACTAGGACGTCGTTCTGGAGCGCAGCGGTGACACTCGGCTGCGAGGTGCTGCACCTGGGGCAGTCGGATCTCCAGATCTCCACAGGCGAGACCTGGAGCGACACCGGCTCCATGCTGGCCAATCTACTCGATGTCGTCGTGGCACGCACCAACGGGCCGCAGCGCGACTTGGTCGACCTAGCTGCCCACGTGCCCACGATCAACGCGTTGACGCATGAGGAGCACCCGACGCAGGCGATCGCAGACCTGGTCGCCATGCGCGAGCACTTCGGTAGCATCGAGAATCTGCGCCTAGCGTACCTTGGCGAGGTACACAACACAGCCCGGGCGCTGGCGCTGCTGGCAAGCAAACTGCCGTTCGCCCGTCTTGACGTGTATAGCCCGGAAGGCGGGGGGTTCGAGTCGGCGGAGCTCGAGTCGCTGAACGCCGTACGTGGGGCGGAGGTGGTCCGGCAGCATCACGAGCTGCCCGCCACGCCGCCGGCCGTGGACATCGTCTACGCCACGCGCTGGCAGTCGATGGGCGCGGCCCGGCAGGACGGGGCCTGGCTCTCCCGGTTCGCTCCGTTCGCTATCGCCGATGAGGTGATGCGGCGGTTCAGTGGGCCGACCGAGGCTGTGTTCATGCACGATCTGCCGGCCGTGCGTGGACAGGAGGTGACGTCCGATGTCCTCGACGGCGTCACTGTGACGTCGCTCGTGCAGCGGCAGGCATTCCACAAGGCCTCTGCCGCCGCCGCGGCGTTGCTCTGGTCCATTGGCGCGTCCTGATGTCCCGGCACGCGCACACACCGGCATGACGACATACGAAAGCCAGACTACCCCATGAGCACCTTCGAGTGGCACCAATCAGTTGTGTGCAGTTACAGCCGCACCTGGCCGTCGTCTTCGACGTGGCGTTCGACATTCTCTACGCCTCGCTCAAGGCGGTAGCCGCGATGAATGGCTGATGTCCTCCGGGAGCTCGAATGGCCCGCTCATCCTGGGATGAGCGGGCCATTGAGGCTTATTCAACAGTCAGTTGATAAAAGTGCAGAGCGACCACAGTTGAAATTGTTTGCCTGAATGTACGCAAGGGTCGCCGATAGTCTGTGTGCATGATGTTCCAGTTCTTGAAATGGGCGATGGCTTGCTCGATGACGTAACGGACCTGGTTGACTTGTCTGTTGTAGCGTTCTTGCCATTCGACTAGCTCACCTCCAGCGGGCTTCTTGATCGGGGTGATCATGTCGTTGCCGACGTAGCCTTTGTCGCCGATCCAGTTCGCTGGGTCGTGGTCAGTGAGCGCGGCGGACTCCTTCAAGCAGAACGTATCGTGGCGGCCTCCATCGACTGGATCAGAGATCCACGCGAGGCGACCTGACAGGGTGCATGCGACCTGAACGTTCATGCCGGTGGTCTTGTGCTTGCCGGAGTACAGCGAACGCCGAGACCAGCACGGAAGCAGCGTGCCGTCAACGATGTACTGCACCCGAGTGTCAAGATCCTCAACGGTCGGAACGAAGTCTTCCAACGCTCTGCTCAACAGCGGACCGACCCTGCTGATCGCCCGACTCACCGTCGACTGCGACACACCAAACGTCTCGGCCAACTCACACTGGATCCGATTCCGACGCAGATAGGTAAGCGTGATCACAACGGACTTGAACAGACCAAGACACGGCGGCCACAGCGGTGCGACCGACATCGGCGCAACAGCCCTCACCCGCACACACAGGTCCGTAATTCGATCACGCAAGAACCCTGTCGTATAATAAATTCGGCGGCCTGTTCTTCTTGAGACTTGAGATTCAACAACCCAATTCTCTCAGAGCAGGCCGTCCTTCATGGACGACGGGTCGCCGGACCGATTCCAGAACGCCGCTGAATAAGCCTCATTGCTGTTCTCATGCCGCTGCCCCGGTTCGGCGGAGAGGGCTGGCCGGCGGCCGCGTGTTGGCTCGCGTGCGCGACCCTTACGCCTGGTCGACGACGACGCGTGCCGTGTTCCCGTTCTCCTTCAGGAACGGCTGCGGGACGAGGAGTTCAGGGTCGACGAGGTCGGCGAGGTCTTCCGGTTCCCGCCGGAGGAACTCCGCGGCACGCTTGATCGTGAGCTGCTTGTTCGGTGTCTTCCGCGCCCACGATCCCAGACAGTATCGGCATGCCTCCAAGGGCTGTCGACGCCGGATCAGCTCGTCCAGCTCGTCGCGCAGGTTGGGGTTGTCGTGGAGCGCGACGCTGTCGACCTGTCGGTTGTTGAAGGTGACGCCTCGAAGCGCCAGCCTCGGCTCCGTCCAGACGGACGGCGCGCACATGTAGTACCGGCCCTCGTAGACTGCGTGGCAGCTTTCCAGGTGGGCGAGGTCGCAATTGTCGAAGACCATCTGCACGAGTTCTTCGCTGCGGATTTCCGCGATGAGAGACCGCTGGGCGAACTCCGGCGTCTCCTTGCGCCAGACGAAGATCCTATGTTCGTCGGCTTTCTGCTGGACCCAGTCCCAGTCGAAGCGGTTCCGCACACCCGGATAGATGCTGATCCACATGCCGTCAATGAGATCCCAGAACTCGTCCGGCACCTTGTGCAGCAGAACGCCGTTCGTCACGAGGATGAACCGACGAGCGATGCCGACGCGACGAGCCACCTTAAGGAAGTCCAGTAACTCGGGGTGCAGGAGCGGCTCGCCGCCTACGAACTTGAACTCAGCGGCCTCCAAGGTGTGGGACAGCGCCTCGATGTCCCGGGTAAAGGACGCGAGGTCCGCGAACCTGGGTGGCATCACGGACGAGGCGTGGTCGCAGTGGGTGCAGCTGAGGTTGCAGTGTTCGGTGAGATTGAATTCGATAGCCGGTCGCCAGATCTTGTTCTGCGACATTGCCAGCTCCCCGTCTCTGTTCGTTGGACCAGATATTGAACACAGTAGCCGGACATGTACTCGGTGGTGTGCCTCGATGCCTGATAGTGCGTGGTCAGTGACCGTAACGGCTTCTGCCGCGGAAGCAGGTGCCGCTACGGCAGCAGTGTCCGGTAAAGAGGGTGACTGTGCCGCCCCCCACGCTGGTACAGAGAGGCGTGCTCGGCGCGGTGCACTCCGTGAGCCGTGCGCAGCTCCGCCGATATGTGGTAGTCCGGGTGGACGCCGTCCTCGCTGAGCACCGAGCCGAAGCTCAGGTCCACCGTGTCCCCGGCGGTCACGGGCACACCGGTATCGAACAGCGGCAGATAGATGGACGCCCAGTTCGTCTGGTCCCGCAGCGCGTCCAGAGGTTTCTGGTCGGGCAGGCATTGGATCACCAGCCAGGTGAGGATCCCATCCGCGACACCGGGCCTGTCGATGGTGAGCCGGACCTGGGACGCCTGCTCCGCTCGAAGATTACCGTTGAACTCGAGGCGCTCCACCGCGGCATGGTCGGACATAATGCCGTCCGGTGCGGGATCCGCGATTCGCAACCGTACGTCGAACGGCCCCCCGTTCCAGTCGAAGATCCGCTGCAGCTGAGGCAGGGCGTCGGGTGAGAACGCAGGCACCCGGCCGGCGAACAGACCGGCGAAGCTCACCGCAGCGGCCCGGGTGGAGCACACGTCCGGGATGATGGCCGCGTCCGGCGTCAGGTGGCGGCGCTTGGCGTCCGCCAGAACCGCCGCCGCTCCCTCAGCGCTCGCAAGCGAGCCGATGATCTCTGCCACGCACAGCTCTGCCTTCTGCTCGATGACGAGCGTGGTCGACTCACCGTGCAGCAGCGTCACCCTGTCACCGTCGTCGAGGGACTCCAGGGCCCGCGACGCCGCGTCATACGATCCCTGCATCGTCTCCATGGCGATCACCCGTCCGGCGCCCGCCCGAAGGCTCTCCCGGGCCCAGAACAGGTACGAGCCCGTCCCGATGTCGAGCACCACGCGGTCTGGTGCGTACCGCTCCAGCGCCTCTCGGAACCGCCAAGTGCGTTCGGTATCGGTAGTCATCGGGTCGTATAGCGTGGCGTCGTAGATGGGGTACTCGCCGTGGGTCGGCATCAACTTAGGCGCGGTGACAGGACGGGGATCCGGATCCACCAGCACACCAGTCCGCCAGCCGCTACCTTCGATGTAGTGAGTTTCCGGCACGCCTAACATCCTTCCGGCTGATCGGGGGAAGCTGCAGAGCTTGGGCGAACGTGCGACGGCGCTATTCGTCGTACTGCCGAAAGGTGAAGCGCCCCCACATTTCCGCCGTCTGGTCATCGCCGACCATCCCACGGACGTTTGACCTTCCGGAGCACGCCCGCGCGAGCACCGATCATGCCATGCCTGCGCGCTCGGGAAGTGCCATCTACTGTGGTGAGCGTCCTACGTGATGACCTAGCCGGTGACTCTCCCGGCGTAGCCAATCAGTCCGCAGTCGCCAGCAAACCAGTGCCCGTCGCCACGGCCGGAGCGTGCCCTGAGACAACCTGCGACGGGGTGGCGAACGCGTACCCCTTGAGCACTAGGTCCTCGATCAGCGTACCGGGTAGATGGCAGCTCTCCAGCGTGGGACAGAGCGCGACGTCCCGTGAGGTGGCGCCCGGTCCCCGAAGCTCAAGCATGTGCCGCCCCCGGTGGGGATCGTCGATCTGCAGCGCGTCGGCGGTGAGCGTGATCCAGGGCGGAAGGAAGTATCGGCAGCGCTCGTCGAAGACGATCGGCTCCTTCATCCCGTAGGCCTCGAAGAACGGCTGCACGAGCGGGTCGTGGTAGCCCTCATAAATCTTCCGCCGGTTGTCGAGCGCCATTCGCCGTTGCCGAATCTGCCGCATCGCTGACGACATATTTAATAGGGCCGTGCGCCCGGACGGCCCGTACTGAAGGTGGAGAATGCGCTCGGCCGACGCGCTTTGGGTAAAGGCGGCTCGTGCCCGCTCGAGGTCCGCCTCCGGCACAAGGAACCCCGGCAGCCTGTCCACCGCGTACAGTATCGCCCGGGCGAACTCGACCGGATCGGCGACCGGCCCCATGGTCGACCGATGAACAGGCACCGTCGTCAACTGATGAGGGAACCAGTCCTGAAAACCGACATGACCGCCCCACGCCGTTGCGATCACCTGGTGACCGTTGACCAGGGACGCGAGCACGGACGTACCAAAGTTCTCGTCGGAGTGCAGCGTGGGTGAGACGAGAATGTGTGGCCGCAGATGCACGTTTTCGAACAGCCAGTCGCGCTGTCGGAAGCCGTGCCACCTCACGACATCGGTCAGGCCCAGCCGTTCGACGAGGTCACGGAGGAAGGCTTCGTAACCGGGAAAGGTGAGGCCCATGTTGGGGCTACCGAGATTGTCCTCACCACCGTAGACGTCCAGGGTGAGGTCCAGATTACGCCCGGCCATGGTGCGCAGGACCCATAGCGCGAGTAGCAACGTGTGCAGGTTCTTCTGCTCGGAGACGCGACCGACGTAGGCCAGGCGGCCCGAGGTCAGCAGTCGGTCGCTCGGCTGGCTGTTCAGCTTGAACCGGTCGATCAGGGGGAACGGCAACGCGAAGACCTGTGCCTTCGGGAAGCAGCAACGCGTCGCCGCCGCGTCCGCCTCGCTGGACACGATCATGGCGTCCCGTTCGGTCAGGACCTCGACCAGCGCACCGAACGAGTCGAAGCCCTCGGTCGAGTCACCGCAGAGGTAGATGGTCATCGGCGCATCGACCTTCAGCTGGACGCGCAGTAACAGTGCGATCCGTTCGGTCTCGGCAGTCACGGACGTGATGACGATGCGGTTCGGTTGCGGCGCAGCTGCCCGTAGGGACTCCTCCACCTCGGCCGCCAGTGGTACGCAGAGCATGCGGACCGTCTCATTCGTGGACTGACCGATGTGCTCCCAGACGCCCTCGAGGGCCGGGACGACCTCCTGCATGCTCCACCACCATTCCCGTTCCCGGGTGGTCAGAACCACGATGCTGTCGTCGCGAGCCACTGTGCTCCCTCTCGGATCGGCCGTCATCGTTGAGCGTTCCGCGCAGTCTAGTAAGGAAGGTCGACCGGCCGTGGGCGATGCCGACAGAGCGCTCCTCGGAACGTGGCGCCCACCACATCGGAGCGGTCCGTGGCGGTTAGCGCGCTGACCGATCCGGTGCGCCGGAACACCGATGACTGAGGTTATGAGGTCAGGATCTGTTCGTATTCAACTTCGCTGGTTCGGGTGATTGCGCCGCGGCGATGTTTTCTGGCGGGTTGACGGTGTTGGAGTTGGCTGCCGCGTTGGAGGTGTCGACGAAGTCGGCGTACGCCTGGCGGCGGCGGTGGGTCGCCGGTGGTGAGCGGGCTGTGTTGTCGAAGGGGCCTCCTGCCCGGATCGGTGTCTGTCAGCAGAGCAGATGCGCAGGCTGGAACAGATGCTGGTGCGGGGTCCGGCGGCGTCGGGCTGGGTGGAGGATTAGCGGTGGACGCTGGCGCGGGTGGCCACCGTGGCCGGCAGGTTGTTCCGGCTCAAGCTGAGCGTCGCCACCGTGTCGGTGGTGCTACGACGGATGGGCTGGAGCGTGCAGCAGCCGATGCTACGGGCCGCTGAACGAGACGAGCAGGCCATCGCCGACTGGGCTCGGCATCAGTGGCCAGGAACGTGGCGGCCAGCACGGTGCCGAATCCGCCGGAACGGGTTGACCAGGGTGGCGCGGTAGCGCGGCGGACGCTTCAGATCCTCGGCCGATGCCGCGCGGGCGTAGCGCTTCACGGTGTTCAGGGCCCAGCCGAGGCGGCGGGCGCATTCCAGCAGGCCGTGGCCTTGACCGAGCAACGCGTGGACGGCCCGATGGCGGTCGCGGATGCGCTCATCGAGCCGCTGGTCAGGTCGGACCGGGCCGTCGCGCCAGCAGCCGCTGTGGGCGATCAAGGTCTTCTCGACTGCCTTGGCCAGGTTCGCCCACAGGTGCCAACGGTCGGTGACCTGGACTGCTTGGGGTGCTCCGGCGCGGATCGCCTCGGCATACGCCGCGGACCCATCCCGGCATACGACCTGCACTCCGGGATGCTCGCGCAGCCAGGCGGCCAGGGTGTCCGCCTTACGGTCGGGCAGCACCTCGACTCGGCGGTGGGTGACCGCGTCGATCAGCAACGTCGCATACCGGCGGCCACGACGCAGCGCAAAGTCATCAACGCTCAGCACCGCCGGAGCCGGTTGATCGGGCAGCGGCAAGCCCACCAGCACGCGCAGCACAGTGCAGCGTGAGATTCGGACGCCGAGACGCTGCAGCACTGCCGCACCAGCCCGGCCTGCCACGGCGACCGCGAGGTCACCGACCAGCGCACTCAGGCCCCGAGTCCGCCGCGCCCACCGGTCCGCCAGTTCCGGTATCTGCTCCCGGAACGTTCGCCGCGGGCAGTGCTCGGTCAAGCAATGCAGCCGCCGGACCTGCACGTCGACCACGACGCTGCGACCAGCTACCGGCAGGGCGGCGATCTGCCGGCGGTGATAGGCGTGCACCCGCGCCGTTCGCTGGGCACACAGCGGGCACGCCACCGGCCGCGCCCGCGTCCGCGCGAGCACCCTCACGACCCCGTCCTGGGCGACCACATCACGGATGACCAGCGACGACAGCTCCGGAAGCAGGACTTTGACCAAGCCAAGACCACACCGCCGTCAGCCTTCCGTATCACCACCAGCCACAAGGGACCAACGTCACCACCGCTTCTGCGCCAGAGCCATTACCGGCTCTGGCTCACATTCGATGGTAACGGATTGTCACTGTCTTAAATGTAGGGGCCACGGCCGTCGGTGGCGATTCAGACCTCGTCGAGGCAGGAGCGGCGATGCGCCGGAACACACCAGTGAGTTGCCCCAATTCAGGCGGATCTGTTGAAAAGGCCAGAGTTCTACGGGACTTCGACTCGGTCGCTCAGCGTTACCACCAAATGTGAACCAGAGCCCTTCATCGGACACTCCCCCTGCCAGCCACGTTATCGCGGGAAGTTCTTCGTGCCGCCGCCTGCCGGGCCCGGGTACCTCAACTGGCGGGTGTTCGGGCGTCAAATCTCTGCGTGTCGACGAACATCATCACCATCCGAACCCCCTCGTGAGAGTGAGAACTGAGCGATTTTGGCGTGCCCGCAGGTGTCCATGTCCGCCTAGCGCGGCGCTAGGAGTGCCCGGCGGGTATCTCTGCCGTCAAGCCCACCTTTCGCCGCTGGTGGGTCCCACTGGATAGTCTCCAGCATTACAACCGCGGGGGAGGACCCTCTTTGCAGCCCCACCGCGTCCCTGGCTGGGGCCGCAGGGACGTGTCGGGCCTTTGTCGCCGGTCGGCTCGCTTCGGCGGGTTGACGACAGTGCCGCAGAAGGCGGCTACCTTCATGGGGACGGCGCCGTGGGCGCTGATGACAACGATTTCTTTGTCGCGCATTGCCGCGCTGCCCGGCCGGAATTCTAGCCGTCCGGATAGACCGACCAGGCTGGCGTCGCCTAGCCGGTCGCCCAGCAGGCGGCGCCAGTGGTCGAGCTGCGCGCCCGGTACCGCCGTGACGTGCCAGGCCTGCGGCAGCCAGTCCAGGCTGAACCCGCCGGTCCACTCCTCCGGCGTCAGGGCGGGTAGCTGTTCGACGATCAGCGTCAACGCGTCGTAGGCGAGCATCGCCTGACCGTCGTTCAACCGCTTGCAGGCCTGCGCGGCGTCGACCATCTTCCGAAACAGATCCCGGTACTGGGCTGAGAACCTGGTCGAATCGTCCTGACAGCCGGCGCGTCGGGCCAGCATCGTGCCGGTCGAGACGTACTCGACGACGTGGTTCTTGTAATCCTGCAGATCGTTGTCCAAGACGGAGCGGGCTATCGAGTCGCCGGCCACCACCTGCTTGGCGCCGCAACCGGCATTCTTCATGCCCTTGAGGAATGCCGGAAACTGGTTGTTGCGGCCGCCGAAGAACACCAGGTCCGCTTCGCACGCCTTCTCCCCCGCGGCCGCCGCCTGGTCATCCTGGTACTCCTGCGGGTGGGGTTCCAACTTGAAGTCCCCGTCCATCGCCGCCGTCTGGATCGCGGCCTGTACCTTCTCCGCCAGGTCCCGGCTGTAGAGGTCCGCCGCCTCAGCGCGATATACGACCAGCACATCCTTTTTCCGTGGTGGCTGACCCGACTGCTGTTTCCCCGCAACCGCAGGCGTGTTCGCCATGACCAGCAGCCGGTACGTCACCGCCTCTGCGATGCGCGTATTGGTCGGCCCGACCTGGTGGTACAAGCCGCTGGCGCCTTCCACGAACGCGGAGGCCGACACAAGTGTGCCGATCACCGGGATGCCGGCCTCGGTCAGCCGGTTGCGGGCATCCAGCGCTGGCTGTAGCGAGATTCCCAGGCCGACCACCGCCACGATGCGCTCAGCGTCCTTGGCCGCCACGATCCGGTCGGCGGCGTACGGCGCGTACGTTGCCTGGTCCCCGGTGTTGGCGAACAGAATCCGCACCGGACGAGCGTTCAAGCTCTGGTCCTGCTTGATCAACAGACCGCGCAACTCCTCGACGGTAGAGCGCCGGTCGTCGCCGTTTCCGGCGATATTTATCGCGCTCAGGTACACCACAGTCACGTACCGGCGGGCCCGCTCCTCATGTCTCAGGATCCTGTCATTGTTCGCCGTGATCTTGCGCAACACGTCGGTCAGATCCCGGTTGTCACCCTCTATGTCCTCGGTGCTGCGGCCGGGCGGCGGCACCGTCTCCGCCTCGGTGCCGGACGTTTCACTGCGGTCGAACGGCGTCGCCGCCGACGTGAGGCCCACGCACTCGCCGGGGTAGCCGCCGATCCGACGGGTGCTCGGATTGGTCGGTGGCCACCAGGGACCGCAGCCCAAGAATGAGTTGTCCACCACCTTCGCCGCAGACGCAGTGACCAGCAGCAGCACCAGTGCCACCGAGGTGATAGGCCGGCGAATTCGCGGGAGGCCGAGGTTCTGCAAGACGGTCAGGGGACCGGCGCCCGCGCAGGTCGCTGCCCGACCGGCCGACATCTCGAGGAAGACCCGCCATGGCCGGGCCGCCGGCTGGGCGGCCGCCCAGCGCCGTCGCCAAGCCCGCAGCTCGGCCTCCACCTCCCCTACCGGCCAAACCTCGACGAGCGGCCGGTGGGCGGCGCGGCTGCTGTGGGCGGGTTGGGGGTCCGTTGAGCGGCGGCGGCGGAACTCCACCACCAGCAGCGGATCCTGCTGGATCCGGTCCCGCCCCTGTCGGCGGGTCGGCGTCGGGGTCATCCGGCACTGGGCGATGGTATCCACCAGAGCGGGGTGTGCGTCACCGTCGACCAGCAGCACCGGATATGCCAGGCGACGCCACCGGTACGCGTGGCGCAGGTCGCTGAGGAACGCCGCGACCAGCAGACCGGCCACGTCCTCGAACCGGCGGCGCGGCGCAAGAGCGGCGGCCAGGTGCGGCAGGCCGCGCTCCGGCAGACCCGGGAAGGCGTAGTTGTCCAGCCAGCGGCGCTGCGGGGACCGGTCGGCCCACCAGCTGTGCAGGTACGGCACTACGGCCAGCAAGCTCGCCCATCCACCAGGCTGCTTCGCCGCATCTACCACCGCCGCGAACCACCCATCGCCGGGGAGGTGACGCACAGCCTCGGCAGGGTTTCGGAACTCCCTGCCGCGCGCATCGGGCACTCCGTCGACATGGCACAGCAGCCGGTCCAACGCTTCGACATGGCGGAAACTTAGACCCGACTTCGCCAACCGGGCGATCGCGGCGCGCAGGGTCACGCGTAACACCGCCTCAGGTGTCAGGAAGTTAGGCACAGCCACGGTCGACGGTTCGTCGCTGGGGCTATCTGCGCTGGCGGACACGGGGGCTGCCGCCGGTGGCCGCAGGTATGCCATCGGAATGCGCGGCCGTCGGCTCATCCGGTCGGCGAGCGCCGGCAGCGGCGACGCGATGCCCGGGCACGAGTCAACGGCGGTCGACTCGGGGGCGAGTAGGGTGATAACCGGCAACGGTCGATGCCGCCCCAACCCGTACGGGCGGCACAGCAAGCCGTCTAGGGCGGTCACCAGCGCCGCCCCACCCGCCCCTGTCAAACCCTCGGCCAGGGCGCCATCGACTGCCCAGAAGCGACGAGAGAACCGCCGCTTCCACCGGTCCCGCCGACCCATGTGGCCACCTCCGCTCGACTCTACGGTAGCCGCAGACCACCGAGCGTAGTCAGATGTGACCTGTCAGGTGAGCCCTCGGCAACCAGGTCAACGACCGACGGGACAAGGCGTATCGGTCGACCAATGGCCCAGGCTTCGCATCGGCTCGTTACGGCAGGAGTGTGAAGGCCACTCGGTCGGTGTCGTCGCGGTCGAGGACTCGTGCGCTGACGTCGATTGCGATGGAGTCGCTGTCTGTGCCGCCGTACACCTGGAACGCTATTCAGGAGGCACATTGGGTCCACTATGGCCGGCGTCACGGTGTCACTACGAGCTGCCCCCGCCGGCGTGGGCGGCTACGCCCTGGCCGACACCCTCGATATTGAGGGTGCTGCCCGGCTCGGCGTTCTGATCGCAGTGGCAGCGCTGGTCCCACGTTACGGGCTGGCGGTAGGCGCCACAGTACTGGTACTCGCGGCGTTCACTACCTCGGTCGAGGTCGGACTGATCGCCGCGGTGGTGGCGGTCGCGGTCCAGCAACTGGTCGCTTGGACCCTGGCCGCCAGCGAGGTCGACCGCCGCCAAGCCCTGGCCGCACTCGGCGGCGCCGTGGCTGGCCTACTGCTTGCCGGACCCGCCGGGGCCGCATGCGGCGCCCCAGCCGGATGGACGGCCGCAGCGGCTGGGACCACCACACGCGATGCGAGGCCACCACCACGGTGAAGACTGACCGGTACCCCGGGCTTCAAGTGGGTCGCGTCTACTCGTGATGGGTGAGCGCGGCCTCGGTAGGCGATCGCTCCAGGCCGAGATCAGCGGCGCGAGGGCAAGGTCGAGTTCGCATGCCTCAATCGCGGCCAGGTGCGCGTCGACGTCAGCGTCGCGGCGAGGCCACCGGCGAGTAGCTCGGCGCGGACATGCCGGATGGTGGCGGCCTCCAACCTGTCGCAGCCGGTTCCGCCGACGGGAAAGAAGCCGACCGCGGCGACATCGACCAGGCCTGCCTCGGGTAGCGCGTGCGGGAGGGCGTTGGGTGATCACGGCCCGGAACCGTGTGGTGGCTTGAGCCCACCGGGTTTCGGGCCGTGATCATTCGCGGAGGGGGCCGGGGTTGGGGTTAGGGGAGGGTTCCGTCGAGGGTGTCGCCTTCGCCGGGGTGTAGGTCGGTGACGGTGTCCCGGCCCGGGCCGGGTTTGAATGCGTCCGCGCCCGTGCCGCCGGTTAGCCGGTCGTCGCCTTCGGCGCTTGATAGCTGGTCGTTGCCGGGGCCGCCGGTGATTCGGTCGCTGCCGGTGCCGGTGTGGACTGTGTCGTTGCCGGGGCCGGCGTCGACGACGTCGTCGCCGGTCGCGGTCTGCAGGTGGTCGTCGCCGGGGCCTCCGTTGACGCGGTCGTTACCGACTTCGCCGGTGACGTAGTCGGCGCCCTGCCCGGCGGCGATCACGTCGTCGCCGTCGCCGGCGCAGATGGCGTCGATTCCTCCTCGGGCGTCGATGGTGTCGCCGCCGGCGCCGCCGAAGAGCAGGTCCGGGTCATCGGTTCCGGTCAGCCGGTCGGTGCTGGGGCCGCCGGCCTGGACGTGGACCGTCAGTGTGGCCGTGCGGCCGTCGTCGGAGGCGGTCAGCTTCAGGTTCCCGGCGCCCTGGCCGGTCGGGGTGAGCCTGACCAGGATCCAGTGGTCGGACTCGGCCCGGCGCCAGTGCATGTCTGAGGGCTGGAGCAGGGCGCTGTTGGTGTTCTGCTCGGTGAGGACCAGGTCGCTGTAGGGGCTGTCCGGGTCGGTCACGTTCAGGCCCAGCTGCGCGACGCGGTCGGTGTGGCAGCTCGCCTTGGTCAGCAGCATGGTCGGCGCTTGCCGGGGCACTCCGGGCCCGCTGCGGTAGACCACTACACCGCTGCTGGTGGACAGGACCAGGTCGGCTCGCCCGTCACCGTCGAGGTCACCGACTCGGGGCTGGCCCGCGCGGTTGCCGGTACGGACCGTCGGCGCCCAGCCCCCGGCGCCGTCACCCAGCCGGAACATCAGGTCGTCGCCGATGGTGAACAGGACGTCAAGGTGGCCGTCGCCGTTGAGGTCACCGACCTGCGGCGCCCGGCTGCCGCTGCGTCCGTCACCGTTGAGTGTCGTGTCGCCCTTGTCCCCGAACGTGCCGTCACCGTCGCCGAGCAGGACGTCGACGTGTCCGCCCTCCTCACCGCCGGACATAGCAGCGTCGGGCAGGTTGTCGCCGTTGAAGTCTGCCAGCTCCACCCGGTACGCCTCGTTGAACCGCGTCTGCTCTGGCGCGGCCCGGAACGTGGCGCCCTCCCCACCAAGGAGACCACCAAGACCGGACTGCATCAGATAGACCAGGTCCGGGTCGCCGTCACCGTTAAGGTCACCCACCCGTAGCCGCGTGGCCTGGTTGAAGGTCTCGAACGTAGCGCCGGCCGTGAAACCCGTGGCCGAGGCGGTCAGGATGGTGACACGGTTTTCGTTGACACTCGTGATCGCCAGGTCACGCCGGCCGTCGCCGTCCGCGTCAAGGACCGCCACCTCCCAGACCGGATACGGCATAGCGATACTCCCAGCCGCCCCGAACGTGGCACCGGCCGCCCCGTACCGGACAACCACACTGGCGCTGCCGCGCTGCGGCGCCAACAGGTCAGGATCGCCGTCACCGTTGAAGTCCACGACAGTCAAACCAGCAGGCCGAGCACCCATCGCCACACTCGTCCAGGCACCGAAAGCGGTACCCGCCCGACCCACAGCCACCTGCACACCCGACCCGGAAAACGCGACCAGATCAGGATCCCGATCACCGGTCACGTCGATGACCTGTTCCACCGGAGCACTCGCCACGAAAGCGCGCTCACGGACGAAGCTGACACCAGTGCCCTCAACACCCGCAGCAGCAGCAGCGGAGGAGACCGCCGACGGGTGAGCCACCGCCAGAACGGTCGCGGCAGCCAAAAGCGCGGCGCCGGCACGCCGACAGTGACGCCGGACCGAGTAGATAGCGGACAGTCGCACGCTGAGAAACTCCGTTCACACAACCACCAAGACCCGCAAATGCTATACAAACGGCAAAGATGGCGGAAATCGTGCCGCCGATCGGGTGACCAACCGCACGGCGCCTAACCCGACCGGGAGCAGGCCCACCACCAGGCCGAAACCAGCACCCGACCAGCCGGGAAACCGGGGTATGGGACTTCCCCCGCTTTGGTTGACTCGCGGGGTTGACGTCATGGCTGCTGAGTGCGACGTCGGCGCCTAAGTTCCCGTTGGGCCTGGGCGCGGGCACACTCGCGTGAGCAGTACAAGACTCCCGCCGTTCGGTTGTGCCCGAACTCGGAGCGTCCCCGCTGTCGTACGAACGGTCTGCGGCACGGCTCGTTCGCGCAGTGCCGCACCGTGGCCTCTTCGACTATGTGGTTGTACAGATGCAGGAACGCTACGGAGTACACCGACGCCGACCGCTCGGCCAACGTCCCGATCCCGATGCTGAACCGCTTCAAGGCCGCGTTCAGCGTGGAGGCCAGATCTCCCATGCGGACCCGGGCCGTCAGCTCTCGCAGGTCCTCCAGGCCCTCCTTCTTCAGCACCAACGACGAAGTCGTACTCGTCGTCATCACGACGCACCGTGTAGCGGGTGGCATCGACGTACCGGGCCTGGCGTCGGCTACCGCCGCGGATGGCAGCACGACAGCCGCGGTTACATCACCCAGCACCGCCCGGCAGGGTGGTTTCGAGGGGCTGTGAACACCCGTCGCGCTCACTCCAGGCCCGGGGGCGGTCGCGTTATGTCGGCTACGGCGCGCTCAGCCACGGCCGTCGGTGGCGATTCAGACCTCGTCGAGACAGGAGCGGCGATGCGCCGGAGCACACCAGTGAGTTGCTCCAATTCGGGCGGATCAGTTGAAAGGCCAGAGTTCTACGGGACTTCGACTCGGTCGCTCAGCGTTACCACCGAATGTGAGTCAGAGCCCCCTTCATGGGACGCTCCCGCCACCGAAATCAGTGGGACGCCAGGTATTCGTTGACAATGGTCTGGGGGATCCGGCCGCGTCCGGACAGCGGTTTGCCTTCCTGCTGTGCCCACTGCCGGATGGATTTGTTCAGCTCTCGGTCTTTGGCTGCGGTGCCTGCGCTGGGGCTGTTGCGGCGGCGGTTGTTGGGCGTGATGGCGCCGCGACCGATCCGGGTGGCTTTCTCGATGTATGCCTGCAGTGTCTCGCGAAGTTTGCCGGCGTTGTTAGCTGACAGGTCGATTTCGTAGCTGATCCCGTCGAGGCCGAAGGTAATGCTCTCCTCGGCGGTGCCGCCGTCGAGGTCGTCGGTCAGTACTGTGATGGTCTGGCGTGCCATGAAGGATGCTCCTCGCAGGGTCGGGGTTGGATGATCAATGTTGTAGCACGCCTTGCCCGGATACCGAAAATATTCCTACCTGAACGTCGCTGAACGCAGGCGAGGGTTTACCAGGTGGTATGCCGAGGGCCAGAGACATCGGAGTGCCCCTCTGGAAGGCATTGCAGGCTGCACGAGCCGTGGCGGAACTGCCTGTGAACCGCATGTCAGAACCTGGAGTTTACGCGCGTCGACTGTCTCATCGGCTACTGGCCGGCGTAGGCGAGTTCCGTTGGGGTCGCCTTGCGCTGTGGGTGGTGGCATGTGAGGGACGCCGTGACGGCAACTGGGCGGTGTTGGGCGTGGGTGCGGCGGTGCCGATTGGTGCCCTCAGGTGGGCGTCTTCGGAGGGCTGCGCTTGGCGGCGGCCCGGCGGTCGTTGTCGCTGGCAACAAGATCGTCGAGTTGGGTGAGGATCTTGGTCAGTCGGGCGCCGTCGGCCGTCAGCGCGTACACAGACGCTTGGTCGCTGTCACGGTGGGTGATGAAGCCGAGGTCGGTGAGCATCCTCAAAGTGTCGGTCAGGGTCTGGCTGTGGACCAGTTCGCCGGACTCGAATGTGAGCTGGGTGGACAGGTCGGTGTAGCGCTTGGGTCCATCGGCGAGAGTGTTGAGAATCGATCGGCTCCACTTGCGTCGGTAGATCGGCCTGAGCATGTCCAATGTCTGGTAGGTCAGTGCTCCCACCTCCTAGAGTGAATGCATCTCCGGGTGTATGCAGTGGACAGTCTAGAAGATCATCTTTTCGCGCAGGTCCGCGTTAGTGGCCGCGTCCTTTGCGTGGCGCTCGGAGATATGGGGCAAACGCCGACGTTTGAGGCGAGTTCACTGTCGCTTTCCCGACTGTTGGCAGCCGAAATCGTGACACGTCTCATGTCTGATGACCATGACACCCCTCGCGGGTTTCACAGGTTGGTGGGCCGCTATGAGCGGCCTCACAAAGCGGGTCGCGGCTGCCGCTGCCGTCCGCTGCAGCTTTAGGCCCGTTGTGTGAGGCTTCGAGTCTGCCCAGCTTGGACGCTAGATCTCGGCCCTGTTCGCCGCAGCGGGGGATGTGGCACGAGCGGGCGTGGGACTTGGGCGGCCCGTGTGTGAGCAGCGACGTTGTGTGGCGCGTCGTTCGCCCTTCAGTCAGGCCGCGGTAGGTCGGACTGCCGCGTCGGGACTGAGGCTGTGTACGTAGACGGCCTCAGTGGGGTGCGCGGTGGTCTGATGGTGAACCTGCACGCCCCACGTGGGCTCCTCGATCTACTCGCCTTAAGGCAGAAAAATCGAAGTTGATGTTCACCGCATACGCCTACGTCGAGAAGTTGTGGCGGTTGCGAGAACCGGTAGAGCGGGTGTTACATACACCCGTGTACGTCGAAAGTAGACCTCGGTTTCGGCCACGGCGCGGGTGCAAGCCGTGAGTCCTCGCGCTGCTTTGAGGGATGCCATGCTCGCTCATCGACCTGTTCTTGTTCCTGTTGTGCTTGTGTCAGTCGCGGCTGGTGTCGGCTGTGATCGGAGCCCCACGAAGCCGGTTCCTGCCTCTGCGGCTCCGTCACCTTCGGTGATCGCGCGGTGGGCGTCACCGTCGGAGCAGGCGGCGGTCGACGCCTACCGGGCTATGTGGGCCGGCTTGGCGACTGCGGCTCGCACCGCGAAGCCGGACCACGCCGCGGTGCGTCGGTACGCGGCGGACCAGGCGTTGGAGGCTGTCGTTGAGGCGGTGCGGGCCCACCGCCGGCAGCGGCGGTTCGTGCGAGGCAGCGTCGAGCTGGCCCCTGACCTCATTCGGGTTGAGCCGTCGCAGGCTCCGAGGTCGGTGACGATCTCGGACTGTGTGGACGCCCGGGATTGGTGGTGGCCAGGGCCGGGTTTCGGCCCGGCGAGCTCCGGCTCGGCGGACGCACTGGGTGGGCGGCACCGCACCACCGCCACGGTCAAGTTGCGTGGTGGGCGGTGGGTGGTCACCCAGTTGCTCATCGACCCGGCTGGCTCATGTTGACGCCGTCACGGCCCCGCTGTTGCGTGCCGGTCGCTGGGCGGGGGGTTCGTAGGCAAGCCCTGTCCGCTGGTCGGTCTGTGCTGTTCATCCTCGCTGCCATCGCCGGCTGTCTCGCCCTTGGCCTCGGGGCGAGGCCGGCTGCAAGTCCTGGGCACCACCTTCTAGGAGAGTTTTCGTGTTGATCACAGTTGGATCGTTGAAGGGTCAGCCGGCCGTCACCACCACCGCGTTGGGCTTGGCGGCGGTGCTGTCTGCCGGTGCGCGTGTGTTGCTGGTGGAGGCCGATCCCTCGGGCGGGGATCTGGCCTCCAACTTCCGGGTGCCTATCGCCCCCGGTCTGGTCGAGTTGGCCAGCCAGACCAGCACGCTGGTGAGCGGCGTCGACGCCGCGGTGTTGGAACGGTTCACCCGGCGGTTGCCTGCCGGCGGGGGCGTGTCGGCCATCGTGGCGCCGCCGGCGGGTTCCCGCACCGTGGCCGCGGTCGCTGTCGTGGCCGTCGGCCGAGGGCGGGTCCTACGTCAACCGGACGTGACGGTGGTGGCTGATGTTGGGCGGGTGTCACCGGCGTCCGCGGCGTGGCCACTGATGGAGGCCGCCGACCGGATGGTGTTGATGATGCGTGGCCGGCTCGGTGACCTCGCCCATTTACACGGCCTGCTGCCAGAACTACTTGCTGCCGTGGGTGGCCGGCTCACGATCGTGCTGTGCGCAGGCGGCGGCGGTTACCGACCGGCGCAGGTGACCGACAGCGTCCACACCGCCGTGCGTGAGGCGGGTCTGCCGTCGCTGTGCCCACCGGTGTGGGGACCTCTGCCGCACGACGAAACCACCGCACGGATGCTGGCCGGGGAACGCAAGCCGCACAAGAAGTGGCGGCACACCCCGCTGATGCGGGCCCTGGATGAGCTGGCCGCGGACCTGACCCGGCAGCCAGCGGCCACCGGTGGTGGGCGGTGAGTACCCGGCGGCTGCGTCTGGTGGCCACGAACAACACCCAGCCCTCCCGACGCTGGCCGGCCGGAACCGTCAACACCGACAGCCTGGCCGCGCCCGTAAGCGTCCGTGCGGTGCTCGCAGGCGTGGACTTGCCCAGTGGCGGTCCAGGCCCGGCGGTGGTGACGCTGCTGATCGACCCCTGCGACGCCCCGCACCTGACCGGGGCCGGTGCCGTGGTGTTGATGCAGCGCGCGGTGCGGGGAGGGTGAGCGAGGATGCCGTTGTTGGCGCTCACCTATGTCAAGGGCCGGCCCGGGTGCACCACGACCGCCCTCGGTCTGGCCGCCCTCGCCCCCGCGCGCAGCAACGCGGTGTTGGTCGAGTGTGATCCGGCCGGCGGGGACCTGATCCGACGCCACCAACTAGCGGCCACCCCCAACCTGATGGACCTGACTACTGCCGCTCAGGCCACAACCGGCGCGCAAGACATGTTCATGCAGGCAGGCGCGTCGGTAATCCAGGATGTCGTACTCAACGACGTGGTGGTGCCGGCGGTACCGGCGCCGCCGGGTGGGGCGCACGCCCGGGCCGTACTACCGGCGCTGACCGCTGCCGGGCCGGCGGTGTTGGCTCAGGCGGGCCGGTTGGTGGTGGCCGACTGCGGCCGGCTGGACTTCGGATCCCCGGTGTGGCCGCTGCTCCGCCTCGCTGACGCGGTGCTGGTCGTGGTCCGCGCACGTCCTGACGAGTTGGCGCACCTTCGCGAGGCGATGGGGCCGCTAATGGAGGCGGCCGGGGGTCGGCTGCGGATTCTGCTGGCCCACGGCAGCCTGTATCCGGCGGCGGAGGTCGCCGACATCCTGTCCACCCACACCGTCGCCCAAGTAGGCGGGGACTGGGAGGCGGTGCGGGTGCTCGGCCCGTTGCCCAATGACCGGCGAGGCGCGGCAGTGCTGGGCGGGTGGCTGATGGCCGGCCGCCGGTGGCGACACCTGCCCCTTCCCCGCGCCCACGCCCAACTGTGGTCCGACCTCACCACAACACTGCCCGAACTCGCGCCGGCCGACGCCTGCCTGACCGGCAAGGGACCCACGCCATGAGCGGTCCCCGTCTACAAGGGCTGGCAGATGTCCGACCAGCACTCATGAGCAAACCTGCGAAAGAGGCCCCCTGATGCCCTCACCCCTGCCGGCCGACGAGACCCCCACCACCACCGACCCCCACCCCCAATCCAGCGCCGGCGACTACACCGGTAAGACCGTGTTCGTCGCCGCCGCCGCTCTCATCGTGCTGTTGGCGGTGATCGCCGCGGCGGTGATCCTGTGGCCCCGCAACAAGGCGACCCCGCCGCCGGCCACCGGCGGCGCCTCCCCGTCACCGTCGCGTAACCGGGCGCACGGGGATGCCGCCGCGCTGGCGCTAGAGGCCTACAACGCCTACCAGGATGCCTATGCCGCTGCCGCCGCCGAGCCGGCCAGGGACCTGCCGCTCAAGGGCGCAGGTTCCCCACTACGCCTAGAGGCGAGTGTCTATCTGAAGGAACTAGCCGATGACGGGCTGATCGTCACCGGTAAGCCCAAGCACACGGTCAGCGTCACCGACGTCAACCTCACCGGTATCCCGCACTTCGTCGTGCTGACCGACTGCTTCGACAACAACGGGTCCAAAACGATCGACAAGGCCACCGGCGAGTCACGCTCTGCCCCGGGCCAGCTCCAGCGGTATCTCGTACGGGCTCGAGCCGAGAAGTACGCCAACGGGCAGTGGCTGATCTCGACGATAACCGCAGAGAGGAAGACACCATGTTAAGTCGGCCCGGGACCGCCCTGCTGCTGTACCTGGTCTTGATCACACCGACCGCGACGACCTTCAGTACGGCCGCGTCCGCGGCGGCTGGTCCACCGGCCTCCTGCCCGTCGGGCGGGGGTGACTGCAAAGTCGTCGTCACCAATCCCGGCCAGCCGGCCAGCACCAAGCCACCCACCGCCGCCCAACCCAGCAGCGGCAATGACGGCCCCAAGGCGTGTACGTGGGCGGGGAAGGGGGTCTGCTGCACCAACTGGTGACACCTGAGCTGGCTTGCCGTTGAGGCGGGCTGGAAGGATGCCACCGTGCCCAAGCCCTACCCCCGAGAGTTCCGTGACGACGTCGTGCGGGTCGCCCGCGGC
>NZ_BMQC01000024.1 GCF_014647915.1 Pilimelia terevasa | reverse complement strand
GTCCACCCACATGGCACAACAGCCGATCAAGCTCGTCCTGCCACGACACCACATCAACGTAGGCCACACCACACGAAACGGCCCGCCACGCTCAACGTGACGGACCGAAGTGCCGTTGCAGTACTAGCCCTGCGGTACGACTACACCGCCGTCAACCGCTGGGTGAAGCGCGGCGAGCGCGCGCGTCAACCCGTGCCGGCCCTTATTGCCCGCGCGCTGTCCGAGCGACTGGGCCGACGCGTCGGCCCGGGCGACTTCGGCATGGTGGAGGCGCAGACCCTCGCCGCGCGGGGACTCCAGTACCCCGATACCGCCGGGGACGCCATCAGTACCATCATCGACCTCGGCAGAGCGGACCTCGCCCGCCGGACACCGATCGAGGTGCCGTACGTCGTGGCAGCTCTCGGCGGTCCGAGCCGCGATTGGCTCCTCGCGCAGCTTGGGGAGCTCACGACCGAACCTAGCCCTCGGAAGCTCGGGCTGCGCGAGGTCGCAGGCATTCGGGAGATGTTCGCGCTGTTCCAGGAGACCGACGTCATGCACGGCCGGACCGCGCTGGTCGAGTACATGAACAGCTACGTCTTCCCCCTACTCAAGCGCGATCATGACGTTGAGGTCATGCGTGCTCTCCAAGAGGCGGCCGCCGAACAGGCCTACCTCGTCGGCTGGATGGCGTACGACGACGGCGAGCACGTTCTGGCGCAGCGGTATCTCATCCAGGCGCTCCGGCTGGCCCAGGAAGCCGGCGCCGCAGCCCTCGGCGCTCACATCCTGGCGGGGATGTCCGACCAGACCAACCTCCTCGGCCATCCACGCGAGGCTCTCGCACTTGCCCGGGCCGGCCGTCAGGGACTGACCGAGGCGGACTCGGCGGCGTGCCTCGCCGACCTCTACATTCTCGAAGCGCGCGCATCGGCGCTCGGCGATGGCCCGGCCGCCGCGCGTGCCGTGGCGAACGCCGAGCGGACCTTCGCGCGCGTCGACCCTGACGACGAGCCCGAGTGGGCGAGGTACATCGACGGGCCTTACCTGTTCGGCGAGGCCGCACACTGCTTCCGGGACCTCAACGAGCCGGACCAGACCGACCAGTTCGCGTCCGAGTCCGCCGCGGGGGCCGCCCAGCAGGGCCGAGCGCGCAGAGGCGCGCTCAGTCACGCGGCGATGGCCGCCGCCGACCTGCTGCGGGGGAACGTCGAGGAGGCCGCCGCCAAGGCCACCCACGTCGTCACCCTGACCGCCACGGTGAACTCGTCCCGCTGCATCGAGACGGTCCGCGACCTCCAGCGCCGGTTCAGGCCGCACGCGCACCTCCCTGACGTGGCAGCGTTCAACGCCGGGGCGGGCGACCTCCTCGGCCTTGTGTGACAGCGTCTGTGACTGGTCGGGCGCTCGCGGGGGTCAGACTGCGCGGCCCGCGGTCTGGAGCCGCGGCCGCGCCGGGCTCGCGCCCGCGCGCGGCAGGGTGAAGGTGAAGACGGATCCGCCGCCCGGGTGGTCGGCGGCCGTGATGGTGCCGCCGTGCCGGTGCACGATGCGCTGGCAGATCGCCAGGCCCAGCCCGGTGCCGGTGATGCCGGCGTCGCGGTGGGCGCGGTGGAAGTTGCCGAAGATCGCGTGGTGCTGGCCCGCGGGGATCCCCAGGCCGTTGTCCGCGATCCGCACGACGACGCGGCCGTCCGGGGCCGGGGCCGTGGTGATGGTGACGTGCGGGGTACGGCCGGGGGCGGTGTACTTGATCGCGTTGCCGACGAGGTTGTCCAGGAGCTGGCGGACCAGGACCGGGTCGGCGGCCACCGGGTCGAGGTCCCCGACGGTGAACCGGGGTGCGCCCGTACCGGCCGCGGTGGCCAGGTCGACCCGCGCGGCCACGATGTCGTCGACGAGGTCCCGCAGCGGCACGTCCACCGGCTGCACGGTCGCGTCCCGGGCCGTGGTGTAGGCGAGCAGGCCGTCGATCAGGTGCCGCATCCGGTCGGCGGCGCGGCGGACCCGGGTCAGGCTCGCCCGGGCCTCCCGCACGGCCGGGCCGTCGGGCGCCTCGGTCAGCTCCTCGACCGCGGCGTCGGTCCAGCCGTCGATGGTGGTCAGCGGGTTCAGCAGGTCGTGGGCCACGACCCCGGCGAACGAGGCCAGCTCGTCGCGGTGCCGGCGGGCCGCCGTGACGTCGTGGAACATGACGACCGCGCTGCGGCCGCCGTCGGCGTCGGTCGGCAGCGGGGTGGCGCTGACCGAGACGATCCGGCCGTCGGGGTGGCCGGCGGTGCGGATGACGTAGTCGACGTCGCGCAGGCGCTCGCCGGCGAGCGCCCGCAGGTACGGCCGCTCCTGCTGGGCGACCGGCCGCCCGTCGGGGTGGAACAGCACGTCGGTCGGCCTGGTCGCGTCGGTGATCTCGGCGGTGCCGAGCATGGCCGCGCACGCGGGGTTCAGCACCAGGACCCGCCCGTCGGCGCGCATGACCGCCAGGCCGTCGCTCATCGACTCGATGACGGTGGTCATCAGCCGGGCCTGGTCGCTGGCCTCGCGCTCGCGGACCGTCAGCCGCCGCATCAGCGCGACCCGCTCGTCGCGGCTGAGCGCCAGGGTCAGGCCGACGACGGCGACCATGCCGACGAACGCCTGGGCCACCAGCGCCCGCGCGGGGTGCGCGCTGATGCCCGCGAACGGCCCGTACCCGTGCAGGGTGAACAGGATGGCCATCCCGCCCAGGACCAGGTCGTGCAGCATCACGAAGGACGTCGCCAGGCGCAGGCCGGCCCAGACGGTGACGGCCAGCAGCGGGAACGCCAGGGGCAGCCCGTGGTTGAGGGCGAACCCGACCAGGTACGCCACGATCGACACGACGCTCAGGGCGACGTACTCGGTGATCCGCCAGCCGGGCGTGCGGCGCCAGGCGGCGGCCAGCGCGGTCCCCGCGGAGCGGAACGGGCAGCGCTGCGCGCGGTTGCTGACGAGCCAGCCGATCCGCAGCCCGACGGCGCCGATGAGCAGGATGCTGGCGGTGTTGCGGGTGAGCCACACGGCGGTCGCCGGCCACGAGTAGGCGCCGTTGACCCACCACACCGCGGTCGGGCCGATCGCCGCCCCCACCGCGGTCGCCGCGAAGGCGACCCCGAGCAGGCGCCACACGTCCCCGGAGCGGGCCATCAGCGCGTCGCCGCCGGCCCCCCACAGGTGCGGCGCGAACCGGCTGAACAGGTGGAGGAACACCCAGACCTGGGCGAGGTTGGCCACGACGAAGGCGGCGGCCAGCGGGGCGCTCGCGCCGGTGGCGAGGTTGACCACCATGGTCACCACCGTGAGCGCGACCGCGTCCAGCCAGCGCCAGCGGGCGCGGCGCTGCGCGCAGAACCACACGACGGCCACGCCCGCGGCCGGCCAGACCAGGCTGAGGCTGGTGTGGTCCATGACGGTCAGCCGGCCGGCGTAGGTGGCGGCCAGGTACAGGACGGTGAAACCCAGGGTCCGCCCGGTCTGGGCGGCGGCCGTCACCCGGCCGTCCCGAGCGGGGGCAGCACCTCGCGCAGGGCCGCGCGCAGGGTGGTGGCGGTGAACGGCTTGGGCACGTACAGGCCGTCGGCCGCGCGCATCCGGTCGATGTCCTCGCCCGACCACAGGACGGTCAGGAAGATCGCGGGCAGGGCCGGCTGGTCGGCGCGCAGCGCCGCGAGCAGGGCGATGCCGTCCATCCCGGGCAGGTCGACGTCGAGTACCGCGGCGTCGGGGCGGCCGTGCCGGTCCACCGCGTGCAGCGCACTGCCGGCGTCGTGCGCCGCGACGACCTCGTGCCCGTCGGCGCGCAGCCGCCGGACCACGAGGTCGCGGACGTCCCGCTCGTCGTCCACGACCAGTACCCGCGCCATCGGCTACCCCGCCTCCCCCGGTCGACCCACCTGCCGTATCGGCGGGCGGGTCGGCGGGTGAAGGAATCCGGGACGCCGTTCGGCCCCCGACGGGAACGCCCGTCAGGGGCCGAACGGGACGCGAGGGGGCGACCCCGGGCGGGGGCGACCCGGCGGGTCAGGCGGTGCCGTCCTCCAGGTCGCCCTCGGTGGCCAGGTACAGCTCCTGGAGCGCCGCCAGGGTCCCGTCCTCGGGGTGCTCCCACAGGCCCCGGTTCGCCGCCTCGATCAGGCGCTCGGCGATCCCGTGCAGCGCCCAGGGGTTGGACTGCTGGAAGAACTTCTGCAACTGCGGGTCCAGCGCGTACGTGTGGGCCAGCTTCTCGTACATCCAGTCGGCCACCACGCCCGTCGTCGCGTCGTACCCGAACAGGTAGTCGACGGTCGCCGCCAGCTCGAAGGCCCCCTTGTACCCGTGCCGCTGCATCGCCTCCAGCCAGCGCGGGTTGACCACCCGGGCGCGGAAGATCCGCGCGGTCTCCTCGTGCAGGCTGCGGGTCCGCACCGCCTCGGGCCGGGTGGAGTCGCCGATGTAGGCCGCGGGCGCCTTGCCGGTCAGCGCGCGGACCGTGGCGACCATGCCGCCGTGGTACTGGAAGTAGTCGTCGGAGTCGGCGATGTCGTGCTCGCGGGTGTCGATGTTCTTGGCGGCGACGGCGATGCGGCGGTACGCGGTCTCCATGTCGGCGCGGGCCGGGGCGCCGTCCAGTTCGCGGCCGTAGGCGTAGCCGCCCCAGACGGCGTACACCTCGGCCAGGTCGGCGTCGTCGCGCCAGTTGCGCGAGTCGATGAGCTGGAGCAGGCCGGCGCCGTACGTGCCCGGCTTGGAGCCGAAGATCCGGGTGGTGGCCCGGCGGGCGTCGCCGTGCGCCGCGGTGTCCGCCCGCACGTGCGCCCGGACGTGGTTGTCGGCGTCGTCCTCGTCCAGGTCGGCGACGAGCCGGACCGCGTCGTCCAGCAGCGTCACCACGTGCGGGAACGCGTCGCGGAAGAACCCGGAGATCCGCATGGTCACGTCGATCCGGGGGCGGCCCAGCTCGGCCGGCGGGATCGGCGCCAGCCCGTTGACCCGGCGGGACTGCTCGTCCCAGGTCGGCCGTACGCCGAGCAGCGCCAGCACCTCGGCCACGTCGTCGCCCGCGGTCCGCATCGCGGACGTGCCCCAGATGGACAGTCCGACGCTCGGCGGCCAGGCGCCGTCGTTGTCCGCGCGGTACCGGGCCAGCAGCGACTCGGCCATCGCCTGCCCGGTCTCCCAGGCCAGCCGGCTCGGCACGGCCTTGGGGTCGACCGAGTAGAAGTTGCGGCCGGTCGGCAGGACGTTGATCAGGCCGCGCAGCGGCGAGCCGGACGGCCCGGCCGGCACGTACCCGCCGTCGAGCGCCAGCAGGATGTGCGCGATCTCGTCGGTCGTCCGGGCCAGCCGCGGCACCACCTCGGTGGCCGCGAACCGCAGCACCGCCCCGACGGTGTCGTCGACCACGCCGAGCACCTCGGTCTGCACCCCGTCGACGGCCTCCGGCGCCCAGCCGGCCGCCTCCATGGCCGCGACCAGCGCCCGCCCGGTCTCCTCGGCGTCGTCGGTGGCGGCCTTGCTCGCGCTGCCGTCCTCGACCAGGCCCAGCGCCTCGCGCAGGCCCGGCAGCGCGGCGACCTGGCCGGCCCACATCTGCTTGGCGCGCAGCATCGCCAGCACCAGGTCCACCCGCGCCGCGCCCTGCGGCGCCTGGCCGAGCACGTGCAGGCCGTCGCGGATCTGCACGTCCTTGACCTCGCACAGCCAGCCGTCGACGTGCAGCAGGAAGTCGTCGAACTCCTGGTCGTGCGGTCGGTCGGTGATGCCGAGGTCGTGGTCGAGCTTGGCGGCCTGGAGCAGGGTCCAGATCTGGGCGCGGATGGCCGGCAGCTTGGCCGGGTCCATCGCGGCGATGGTGCTGTACTCGTCGAGGAGCTGCTCCAGCTTGGCGATGTCGCCGTAGGAGTCGGCGCGGGCCATCGGCGGCACCAGGTGGTCGACGAGGGTGGCGTGGGCGCGGCGCTTGGCCTGGGTGCCCTCGCCCGGGTCGTTGACCAGGAACGGGTAGATCAGCGGTACGTCGCCCAGCGTCGCGTCGGTGCCGCAGCCGGCCGACATGCCGACCGTCTTGCCGGGCAGCCACTCCAGGTTGCCGTGCTTGCCGACGTGCACGACGGCGTGCGCGCCGAACTCCTCGGCCAGCCACCGGTACGCGGCCAGGTAGTGGTGCGAGGGCGGCAGGTCGGGGTCGTGGTAGATCGCCACCGGGTTCTCCCCGAAGCCGCGCGGCGGCTGGATCATCACCACGACGTTGCCGGCGCGCAGGGCCGCCAGGACGATCTCGCCGTCGGGGTCGGCGGACCGGTCGACGTACAGCTCGCCGGGGGCCTCGCCCCAGTGCTGCGTCATCGCCGCCCGCAGGTCCGGGTCCAGGGCGTCGTACCACTGCCGGTACCGCGCCGCCGGCACCCGGACGGGGTTGGCGGCGAGCTGCTCCTCGGTCAGCCACGCCACGTCGTGGCCGCCGGCGGCGATCAGCGCGTGGATCAGCGCGTCGCCGTCGGCGTCGGCCACGCCCGGCAGCGCCCCGGCGCCCTCGACCGGCCCGACGTCGTACCCGGCGGCGCGCAGCTCGGCGAGCAGCCGGACCGCGCTGACCGGGGTGTCCAGGCCGACGGCGTTGCCGACCCGGGCGTGCTTGGTCGGGTACGCCGAGAGCATCAGCACGATCCGGCGGGCGCCGGGCGGGGTGTGCCGCAGCGCGGCGTGCCGGACGGCGATGCCCGCGACCCGGGCCGCCCGCTCGGGGTCGGCCACGTACACGGTCAGCCCGTCGGGGTCGATCTCCTTGAAGCTGAAGGGCACCGTGATGATCCGGCCGTCGAACTCCGGGATGGCCACCTGGGTGGCGACGTCCAACGGGGACAGCCCGTCGTCGTTGTCGTCCCACTGCGCGCGGCTGGAGGTCAGGCACAGCGCCTGGAGGATCGGGACGTTCAGCTCGGCCAGCGCCCCCACGTCCCACGCGTCGTCGTCCCCGCCGGCCGCGGCCGTGGCCGGCTTCGTACCGCCCGCGGCCAGGACCGTCACCACCAGCGCGTCCGCCCGGCGCAGGGTGGCCACCAGGGCCGGCTCGGCGGTGCGCAGCGAGGCGCAGTACACCGGCAACGCGACGCCCCCGGCCCGCTCGATCTGCCCGCACAGCGCGTCGACGAACGCGGTGTTGCCGGCGACGTGGTGGGCGCGGTAGTAGAGCACGGCCACGGTCGGCCGCCGGGTGGCGCCCGCGGGCGGCGGCGCCGACTCCCCGGCCGCGCGCTCCAGGACGCCCCACGCGGGCAGGCTCAGCGGCGGGGCGAAGCCGTGGCCGGTCAGCAGCACGGTGTCGGTCAGGAACTTGTGCAGCTCGCCGAGGTTGGCCGCGCCGCCGTGGGCCAGGTACGCGTGCGCCTCGGTGGCCACGCCCGCCGGTACCGTCGAGTGGCCCATCAGCTCCGCGTCGGGCGCCTGCTCGCCGCCGAGCACGACCACCGGCCGGCCGGTGGCCAGCAGCGCGTCCAGCCCCTCCTCCCACGCCTGCCGGCCGCCGAGCAGCCGGACGACGACGATGTCGGCGCCGTCGGTGAGCGCGGGCAGGTCGGCAACGCCGGTCCGGGCCGGGTTGGCCAGCCGGTATCCGGCGGCGCTGGCCCGGGCCGACAGCAGGTCGGTGTCCGACGTGGACAGCAGCAGGACGGTACTCATGGGGGCTCGCTCCCTCGGGGTCCGCGCCCCGCGTCGAGGTGCGCGGCGCCGGGCGGCGCCGCGGGCGGTGGCCGGAGTCTCCTGGCTCCCGGGTCGGCGCGGTCCGGCGCGGCCGCCGGTGTGCCCCGCGGCCGCGGGTGAACTGCGCCTCCCGGTGACAGTGGCGGGACCGCGCCGGATTCACACCGGTCTTCCTGCCTGCACCACCGCGTTGGGCACGCCCACTCTAGTGGCTCGGCGGGTCGCCCACGCGCCGCGCGTCAGCCGACGGGAACTGTCTGGGCCGGCTGGCCGCCCAGGGCCGCGATCGCGGCCTGGACCTCGCCGGTGAACGCGCTGAGCCGGGTGTAGTGGCCGGGCCGGCCCGGCCGGCCGCAGCCGATGCCCCAGCTCGTCACGCCGACCTGGATCCAGCGGTCGCCCGCCTGGTACAGCAGCGGGCCGCCGGAGTCGCCCTGGCAGGTGTCGCGGCCGCCGTTCTTCAGGTCGCCGGCACACAGCTCGCGCGCGGCGTCCCGGCCGCAGTCGGCGTCGCCGACGGCCGGCAGGTCCACCTGGTTCAGCTTGATGGCGGCGGTACCGGTGTCGGACTCGCTCGTCTTGCCCCAGCCGATGGCCCGGAACGTCGGACCGCGGTCGTGGGCGGCGTCGCGCGGCAGCAGCGGGTACGCGGGCAGCGCCAGCGGCGCCTCCAGCCGGACGACCGCCCAGTCGCCCTTGCGCGGCCCGACGCCGAGCTTCCAGGTCCGGCCGATCCGCTTCTGGCCGGCGGCGTCGGCGTCCTGCCAGGTGACCCGGCCGATGTGCGCCTGTACCTCGGCCGGGGTCGGCTTGACGAGGCAGTGTTGCGCCGTGAGCACGATGTCGGGCGAGATCAGGGTGGCGGTACAGGTGAAGAAGCCGCCGCCCTTGGGGTCGGGCATACGGATCTTGGCCGCCCACGGGTAGGCCCCCTCGGCGGCCGGGGTACCGCCGACGATCGGCGCGGGAGCGGGAGCGGCCAAGGCGGCGGGGGTGGCGGTGACCGCGAGGGCGAGGACGGCGGTGACGACGGCGGCGGCGTGGCGGTACATGGGTACTCCTCGGGTGGTGGGGGCCCGACGGCGCGCGGGACAGTCGACGGTCGATGGCGCCGCCCGACCATTGTGAGCGGGGGCGCGCGGGCCGGCAAGAGCGCGCCGGACAGCCGCCAATTCGCCCAAGCACCGAATTCTTGGGAGCCGAATCGGTCACTATCGGGTCATGACTGACTTCGCACCGGGTACGCCCTGCTGGCTCGACCTCGGCACGACCGACGTCGCCGCCGCCACCACCTTCTACGGCGACCTGCTCGGCTGGACCGCCGAGGACCTCGGGCCCGAGGCCAACGGCTACCGCCTGCTCCGCAAGGACGGCCGGCAGGTCGCCGGCCTCGGGCCCGCCACCGACCCCGCCCGCGGCACCTCGTGGGCCGTCCACTTCGCCACCGCCGACCTGGACGAGTCGGTGGCGCTCGTCCGCAAGCACGGCGGCACCGTGGCGCTGGAGCCGATGGCGGTCATGGACAAGGGCCGCCTCGCCGTCGCGCAGGACCCGGCGGGCGCGTACTTCTCGCTGTGGCAGGCCGGCACCCACCCCGGCGCCGAGCTGGTCCGCGCCCCCGGCGCGCTGCACTGGGTCGAGCTGTTCTCCACCGACCGCGACGGCGTCACCGACTTCTACCGGGCGGTCCTCGGCGCCACGACCCGCGACGTCGCGCTGCCCGGCGGCCTCGTCTACCGGCTGTTCGACGTCGGCGACGAGGCGGTGGCCGGGTCGCTCCAGATCACGCCGGAGATGGGCGACATGTCCTCGGCGTGGAGTGTCTTCTTCCACGTCGAGGACGTCGACGCGGTCGCCGACGCCGTCGTCGCGCGCGGCGGCCGGCAGATCATGCGCGGGGACGTGCCGGCGGGCCGGATGGCGATGCTGCTGGACCCGCAGGACGGCTTCTTCTCGGTCATGACGCCCGACCCGTCCTTCGAGATGTGAGCCGGCGCCGCCCGGGCGCGAGCTGGGCGTACGCGGCCGGCGGCTGACCGGCGGCAGGGCATCGACGGCGGGGCGTCGGCGGCTGGGCGGGGCCGGTCCGCCGGACGTAGGATTCCGGCCGTGACCGATGGCGGGCGGCGTGGGGCGGACGACCGCTGCCCCGGGGCGCTGCGGGTGCACCGGGCCGCCGACGGCGGCCTCGTGCGGGTCCGCGTGCCCGGCGGGGTGCTGGACCTCGCCCGGTGGCGCGCGCTCGCCCGCTGCGCCGGGGAGTACGCCGACGGCGGCGCCGAGCTGACCGGCCGCGGCAACATCCAGCTCCGCGGCGTCCCGGCGGGTGCCGAGACCGACCTCGCCGCGGCCCTGGCCGCGGGTGGGCTGCTGCCCTCGGCCACCCACGAGCGGGTCCGCAACATCGTCGCCTCGCCCCTGGCCGGGCGGGACGGCGCCGGCCGGTACGACGTGCGGGGGCTCGTCGGCGCGCTCGACGCCGGCCTGTGCGCCGACCCCGCCCTCGCCGGCCTGCCCGGGCGGTTCCTGTTCGCCCTCGACGACGGCCGCGGCGACGTCCTGGCCCTGCGCCCCGACGCGGCGCTGCTGGCCACCGGCGCGGAGCTGCCGGCGGCGCTGCCAGCCACCGGCGCGGCGCTGCCAGCCACCGGCGCGGAACTGGCCCTGTGGTGCGCGGGTGCGGACACGGGGCTGCGGGTGGCGCCGGGGGCCGCCGTCCCGGCGCTGCTGGCCGCCGCGCGGGCCTTCCTCGCCGAGCGGGACACCCCCAGAACCGGCCCGGGGACCGCGCCGGGCGGTCCCGCCTGGCGGATCGCCGAGCTGCCCGACGGGGCGTCGCGCGTGGCCCGCCGCGTCGCCGCCGCCCTCGGCCTGCGGGCGTCCGCGGCCGCCGCCGCGCCGCCGGCCGCGCCGGACCCGCCGGTCGGCGTGCTGCCGCAGCGCGACGGGCGGGTCGCGGTCGCCGCCGTCGCGCCGCTCGGCCGGCTCACCGCCGACCAGCTCGCCGCCCTCGCCGCCCGGTCGGCCGGCGCGCTCGTGGTCACCCCCTGGCGGTCCGTGCTGCTGCCCGACCTGGCCGACGCGCCGGCCGCCGTACCGGCCCTGGCCGCCGCCGGCCTCGTGACCGACCCCCGCTCGCCGTGGATCGGCGTCACCGCCTGCGCCGGTACCGACTGCGCCCGGGCCCTCGCCGACGTGCGCGGCGACGCCCGTACTGTGCACGGCGGGCACGCGGTGCGCGGGCCCGTCCACTGGTCCGGCTGCGACCGGCACTGCGGGCGGCCCGGCGGCGCCGTGCTGCACGCCGTCGCCACCGGCGACGGGTACCGGTACGACGGGGGCGACGCGGGCGCGCAGCGCGTGGCGGCGGCGCTGCGGAGGGGCACGTGAGCTACATCAGGGACGGGGCGGAGATCTACCGCCGGTCGTTCGCCACGATCCGGGCCGAGGCCGACCTCGCCGGGATCCCGGCCGACGTCGCGCAGGTCGCGGTACGGATGATCCACGCCTGCGGGCAGGTCGACCTCGTCCGCGACCTGGCCTGGTCGCCGGGCGTCGTGGCCGCGGCCCGGGCCGCGCTGCGGGCGGGGGCGCCGATCCTCACCGACGCGCACATGGTCGCCGCGGGTGTCACCCGCCGCCGCCTGCCGGCCGACAACGAGGTCGTCTGCACCCTGCGCGACCCGGCGGTCCCCGACCTGGCCGCGCGGCTGGGCACCACGCGCAGCGCCGCCGCCCTCGCACTGTGGGGCGACCGCCTGGCCGGCGCCGTGGTGGCGATCGGGAACGCCCCGACGGCGCTGTTCCACCTGCTCGACCTGGTCGCCGCGGGCGCGCCGCGGCCGGCCGCGGTCCTCGGCGTACCGGTCGGCTTCATCGGCGCGGCCGAGTCCAAGGACGCGCTCGCCGCCAACACCCTCGGCCTGGAGTACCTGGTGGTCCGCGGGCGGCGCGGCGGCAGCGCGATGACCGCCGCCGCGCTCAACGCCCTGGCCAGCGAGTCCGAGCGGTGACGGGCCGGCTGTACGGCGTCGGGGTGGGGCCCGGCGACCCCGACCTGGTCACGGTCAAGGCCGCGCGGCTGATCGGCGCCGCCGACGTCGT
The DNA here is from genome assembly GCF_014647915.1 of Pilimelia terevasa. Classification (GTDB taxonomy): domain Bacteria; phylum Actinomycetota; class Actinomycetes; order Mycobacteriales; family Micromonosporaceae; genus Pilimelia; species Pilimelia terevasa. The sequence goes on along the minus strand of NZ_BMQC01000024.1, from coordinate 22,603 downwards.
GGCGTACCACAGCGCCCGCCACGGCCGCAGCAACGCCCGCGCCGCGGCCGCCCCGTACCTGCCCGCGGCGGCGGTCGAGGAGGCGCTGGTGTACCCGGTGACCGTCGAGACCACCGACCACCCCGGCGGCTACCGCGGCGCCCTCGACGACTTCTACGCCGCCGCCGCGGCCCGCCTCGCCGCCCACCTCGACGCCGGCCGGACGGTCGTCGTGCTGTCCGAGGGGGACCCCTTCCTCTACGGCTCCTACCAGCACCTGCACAAGCGGCTGTCGACCCGCTACCCGACCACCGTCGTACCGGGCGTGACCTCGGTCAGCGCCGCCGCCGCGGCGCTGGGCCGGCCGCTGGCCGAGCGCGACGAGACGCTGCGGATCCTGCCCGGCACGCTCCCGCCCGACGCGCTGGCCGCGCACCTGGCCGGCGACCAGCCGGCCGTGGTGATGAAGCTGGGCCGGACCTTCGGCGCGGTGCGCGCCGCGCTGGCCGACGCCGGCCGGCTCGACGAGGCGTGGTACGTCTCCCACGCCAGCCAGCCCGGCGAGCGGGTGGCGCGCCTGCGCGACGTCGACCCCGCCCACGTCCCGTACTTCGCCGTCGCGGTCCTCCCCAGCCGCCTCGGCGCGCCCGCCGCCGGCAGCCCGCCCGACGCCGGTCCCGCGGCGGCCCCGCCGGCCGCGACGCCGCTCTCCGCGGCCGAGGTCGGCGCCGGGGTCACCGTCGTGGGGCTCGGTCCCGCCGGCCGGGACTGGCTCACCCCCGAGGCGGCCCGCGCGCTCGCCGAGGCCGACGACCTCGTCGGCTACGCGCCGTACGTCGACCGCGTGCCGCCCAACCCGCGCCAGCGCCGGCACCGCTCCGACAACCAGGTCGAGGCCGAGCGGGCGGAGTTCGCCCTCGACCTCGCCGCCCGGGGCCGGCGGGTCGCCGTCGTCTCCTCGGGCGACCCGGGCGTCTTCGCCATGGCCGCCGCCGTCCTGGAGGTCGCGGCCGCGCCCCGGTGGCGGTCCGTGCCCGTCCGGGTCCTGCCCGGGGTCACCGCCGCGCAGGCCGTCGCCAGCCGGGTCGGCGCGCCGCTGGGCCACGACTTCTGCCTGATCTCGCTGTCGGACCGGCTCAAGCCGTGGGACGTCGTCGCCCGGCGGCTGGCCGCGGCCGCGACCGCCGACCTCGTGGTGGCGCTGTACAACCCGGCGTCGCGGGCGCGCAACCGGATCGCCGAGGTCCGCGACCTGTTCCTGGCCCACCGCGCGCCGGACACGCCGGTCGTCGTCGGCCGGGCCGTCGGCGAGCCGGGAGAACAGCTCCGGGTGGTGCGGCTGTCCGACCTCGACCCCGACACCGTCGACATGCGCTGCCTGGTGATCATCGGCTCCTCCCAGACCCGGGTGGCACCGGGCGGCGCCGTGTACACCCCGCGCTCCTACCCCTCCTGACTCCACGCGCCCACGATCCATCCTTCCTCGCAGCACCTGCACTCGGCATGGCCGGCCAGCGCGCGGAACGACCCATTAGATTCACTCACGAACGTGCGATGTTGAGAAAGGTTGAGCTTGACCACTCGACCGAAACAGTCGACGATGGACGGACCTCCGATAGCCGAGTTTACGAGGGACCGGGGAGCGACCTGTGGAGATCGAATTTCTGGGCAAGGACCCGGGCAGCAACATGAACGGCTGCCCTTCGCTATTCAGGACGGACCAGGGCACATACCTGGTGCAGGGATGGGTAGTTGATGATCCTGACACTCTGATAAGGATGGGCATCCCGGCGGGTGAGACCGTGGTGGAGATCCCCGCGCGCATGATGTCGTTGTTCCAGGGACGTGACTAGATCGATGTACCAGGAACTGTCCGAAGATGAATTCGTCGCAAAGCTGGAGAATGTCGCGCACTCCCGTTGGCGGATGGAGTTCCAGCGGTACTATGCCAGCGACACCACGCAGCCGCGTTACCAGCAGTGGCTCGCAGACGGGACCGTCGACTGGGCGTACTACGACGAGTGGATCCCGTACATGGAAAAGCTCCGCGCGGAGGGCAAGATCGTCCGACGGATCAAAGTCGTTGACGAGCCACTGAACGACTACTGGCGTTTCACGTACGCGCAGGTGGCCCGACTGGACGCCGCCGGAGACAGCACCCGCTGGCTGAAGCGCAGGGATCTCGTTTTCGATCTGTTCCCCGCCAACGACTTCTACATCCTCGACGGTCGGGAACTCTTGTACCTGCACTTCGACGCCGAGCTTCGGCCGGCGGGATTCTCTCTTGTCGATGATGCTGAACTGGTGGAGGCCGCCACCCGAAGTTTCGCCCGCGCATGGAACATGGCTTCGCCTCACCATGAGTACAGGCCCTGAGGAAGCGCGGATCGCGCTGGGTGCCCGACTCCGTCGAATCCGAAAGCTCGCGGACTTGACGGGTCGAGCCCTGGCTGTCGCTATCGGTGTGCATTTCACGTGGATCAGCAAGATCGAAAATGGTCACCACCTGCCGACCGTGTCTCAATTGAGGGCGTGGTGTCGCTGCTGCCGGGTATCACATCAGGAAGAAGAAGATCTACTGTCGACACTACTCGTTGTCGAGGACGCATACACGCAGTGGCGGACCCGCATCAGAGCTGGGATGCGCAATGCCGGCGGCCGAAACCAGACCTCGCTATATGAATCGACCACAGTTTTCAGAAACTATGAAATCACCGTGGTCCCCGGCATCTTCCAGACCCCTGCGTATACAGCGGCGATCGTGAGGTACTGGCGGGATTTCTACGACCTCCCAGACGACACCGAGGACGTTGTCAAGCTGCGTCAGAGCAGATCTCAGCAGGCGCTGCGGGGTACGAAGCGCGTCCTTGTCGTCTTGGCCGAATCTGTACTTCGGACAAAATACGCAAGCCACAGCGACCACCGGACCCAACTCCGGGAGCTACTGGTAGCCATGAAACGTCCGACAGTCAGCCTGGGAATCGTGCCACAGACGAGGACAGTGAATCCGAGCTCGATCGTCGGTTTCTGGATGTTCGACGAGTCTTCGGTGCTGGTAGAGCTGCCGTCGGCCGAACTGAAAATCACCCGGCCCTGCGAGATCGCCCTGTACCTGCGCATCTTCGAGGACCTGCAGGCGAGCGCGGTCTACGGCGGAGACGCCCGCCGGCTAGTCGCCGCGGTGCTGGCCGAGATGTAGTGCCGCGGTCGCGTGCGTGACGACCGCCCATGTCGGACAGCCGACGCAGGGGCGACCCGGCTGGCGAGGCGCGCCTACAGTTCGGCTCATCGCGGGCGGCGCACCGGTGCCGCTCCACCGGCGGGAGGCGGCGCACCCTGATGCGGTTCAAGCAGATCTGGTCCACCTGGGGGACGGTCGTCGTCGGCCTGTTCCTCGTCGTCCTCGGCATCATGGCCGCCCTCTCACCGGCCCCCCGCTGTGAAGGCGTGCCCATGACGCCGGGTCAGACCTGCGTCGACCGCGGCCGCTTCGGCGCCGAGCGGGTCAACACCTACGACGAGAAAATCCGCACGAACCGGATCGTCCAGTGGGCGGCTCCGGCCGCGGGCGTCGTCCTGCTGATCTTCGGCGGCCTGCGGGTGGCCCGCTCCCGGACCGCCGCCGCGCCCGACTGACCGTCGCCGCCGCTCCCCGACCGCCGCGGCCCGGCTCGCTCAGTCGCGCGCGGCGAGCCACGCCAGCGCCGCCGCCGGGTCGGGCACCGCCCGCACCCCCGCGGGCAGGGCGGGCCGGTCGACGAGCAGCACCGGAATCCCGCGCTCGCGCGCGGCCACCAGCTTCGCCACGGTCGCCGCGCCCCCGCTGTCCTTGCTGACCACCAGGTCGACGGCGTGCCGCGCCAGCAGCGCCCGCTCGCCCTCGACGGTGAACGGGCCGCGGGAGAGCAGCACGGCGCAGTCCGGCGGCAGCGGCCCGTCCGGCGGGTCGACCATCCGCGCGACAAAGTGGACCCCGGCACAGTCCGCGAACGCCGGCAGGCTCTGGCGGCCGGTCGCCAGCAGCACCCGCAGCGGGCGCCCCGACCCGCCGCACTCCGCATTCCGCAGCGCCTCGGCGGCGGCCGCCAGCGACGGCACGCGGTGCCAGCGGTCGCCGGTGCCCTCGGCCCAGCCCGGCCGCTGCACCACCAGCAGCGGTACTCCGACCCGGGCGCAGGCGTCCGCGGCGTTCGCCGTGATCCGCGCGGCGAACGGGTGGGTGGCGTCCACGACGGCGGCGACGCGGTGCGCGCGCAGCCAGTCGGCCAGGCCGTCCGCGCCGCCGAACCCGCCGGCCCGGTGGGTACCGGGCGCCAGCCGCGGCCGGCTCACCCGCCCCGCGAGCGAGGTGGTCACGTGCCACGTCGGGTCCGCGGCCAGCGCCTCGGCGAGCGCCCGCCCCTCGGTGGTACCGCCGAGCACCAGCAACGACCGCGGCCCCGGCGCCGTCACGCCGGCTCTCCGCCGTCCCCGGGCGCGGCGCGGCAGCGGGCGGCCGAGTACAGGTGGCTGTCCGGGAACTGCGCCGCGGTGAGCGCCGCGCCGACCACGACGACGGCGGTCCGGCGGATCCCGGCGGCGTGGACGGCGGCGGCAATGTCCGCCAGCGTCCCGCGCACGATCAGCTCGTCCGGCCGGCTGGCCCGCGCCACGACCGCGACCGGGCAGTCCGCCCCGTACACCGGCAGCAGCTCGGCGACGAGCGCGTCGATCCGCTGGACGGCCAGGTGCAGCACCATCGTGGCCCGGCTGGCCCCCAGGGTCGCCAGGTCCTCGCCGGCCGGCATCGGCGTGGCCCGGGCGGCCGTCCGGGTGAGGATCACCGACTGGGCGACCCCGGGGACGGTCAGCTCGCGGGCCAGGCTGGCGGCGGCGGCCGCGTACGCCGGCACGCCGGGGGTCACGTCGTACGGGACGCCCGCGGCGTCGAGCCGGCGCATCTGCTCGGCCATCGCCGAGTACACCGACGGGTCGCCCGAGTGCAGGCGGGCCACGTCCGCCCCGGCGGCGTGCGCGGCGGTCATCTCGTCGACGATCTCGTCGAGGCTCAGCAGCGCCGTGTCCACCAGGCGCGCGCCGGCCGGGCAGTGGGCGAGGAGGGCGTCGGGGACGAGGCTGCCGGCGTACAGGCACACCGGCGCGGCGGCGACCAGCGCGCGGCCGCGGACGGTGATCAGGTCGGCGGCGCCCGGCCCGGCGCCGATGAAGTGCACGGTCACCGGGTCACCACCCACTGGGTCACCGGCAGCATCGGCCGCCAGGACGTGAAGCCGCCGACGGCGGCGGGCCGGCTCACGGCGATCCGGCTCAGATCCCCGCCGACCGCCGCGCACCAGCGCAGGACCAGCGCCTCGGACTCCATGGTCACCGCGTTGACGACCAGGCGCCCGCCTGGGCGCAGCGCGGCGTGGCACAGGTCCAGCACGCCCGGCGCGGTGACGCCGCCGCCGACGAAGACGGCGTCCGGCGGGGGCAGGTCGGCGAGCGCCGCCGGGGCGGTGCCGACCACGACGGACACCTCCGGTACGCCGAGGGCGGCGGCGTTGACGCCCAGCCGCGCGGCCCGCTCGGGGTCGCGCTCGACGGCGACGGCCCGGCAGGTGCGGTGGGTGCGCGCCCACTCGATGGCGACGCTGCCGGCGCCGCCGCCGACGTCCCAGAGGAGCTGGCCCGGCGCGGGGGCCAGCCGCGCGACGGTGACGGCCCGGATCTCCCGCTTGGTGAGCTGGCCGTCGTGGGCGTACACCTCGTCGGGGAGCCCGGGGACGGTGGGCAGCGGCGGTACACCGGTGGCGCACTCCACGGCCAGCACGTGCAGCGGGTCGACGTCGGCCAGGCCGTCGGCCCAGTCCCGGGCGACGCCGTGCCGGGTGTGCGCGGCCGGGCCGCCGAGCTGCGCGAGGACGGTCAGCCGGCTGTCGGCGAGTCCGCGGGCGACGAGCAGCGCGGCGACCTCGCGCGGGGTGTCGGCGCCCGCGCTGAGCACGAGCAGCCGCCGCCCCGGCTGGACCGCCGGCTGCAGCGCCGCGACCGGCCGCCCGCACGCCGACCGGACGGCGACCTCGTCCAGGGGCCAGCCGAGCCGGGCGGCGGCGAGACTCAGCGCGGAGGGGTGCGGCAGGACGGCCAGCCGGTCGGCGCCGCACAGCCGGCTGAGGGTGGCCCCGATGCCGAACCACATCGGGTCGCCGCTGGCCAGGACGGCTACGCGGCGGCCGGCGTACCGGTCCAGGAGCGCGGGCAGGGCGGGGGTCAGCGGCGTGGGCCAGGGTTCCCGGGCGGCGGTGACGTCGGCGGGCAGCAGGTCGAGCTGGCGGCGGCCGCCCCAGACGACCTCGGCGTCGGCGAGGGCGCGCTGGCTGTCCGCGGCCAGGCCGGCCCAGCCGTCCGCGCCGATCCCGACCACGCTGATCCTGGGTCCGCTCACCACCCGACCGTAGCGGCGGCCGCGCGGGCGGCCGCCACCGGTCCGGCTACAGGGAGCCGAGGACGCGGTCGACGGTGATCTCGATCACGACGCGGGCGGGGTTCTCCCGCGGCGTCCGGTACCGGGCGGCGTAGCGCCGCTCGGCGTCCCGCACGGCCTCGGGCGCGGACCGGATCACGGCCCGGCCCTCCAGCGTGCACCACCGGGCGCCGTCGACCTGGCAGACCGCGACCGGCCCGCGGGCGGCGTTGCGCGCCTTCGCCGTGTCCCCGGAGGTGATGACGCGCACGATGCCGGCGGCCGGGTCGAGGACGGCGCCGACGGGTACCACGTGCGGCCGTCCGTCGGCGCGCAGCGTGGTGAGGGTGCACAGGTGCCGCTGGGTCCAGAACTCGCGCAGGCGCGGGTCGTCGAGGGACAGCCGGTGGCTGCGTCGCGGGGTCACGGGCACCTCCACCGTCCTGGGCCGGCGCCGGTCGGGCCGCCGGTGACGGCGGCGGGGAGCGCCGTCCGCGGCCAGGCTACGGCAGCAGCCCGCCCCGTACGCGGAAACCTGCCCCGCACGGGCGCGGCCCGGCGCGGCGATCGTCGCGCCACCCGGGCGGCGCGGGACGACGGCGGCGCCGCACTCCCTGATGGGGCAGGCCGGGCGGCGGGCCGACCGCCTCGCCCGGGCGGTCGCGACGCGATCGGTGCGGTGGTCAGGCGCGGCGGAACCAGTCGATGTCGCCGCGCGGAACGGTCGGACACTGTGCGTGCGGTTTCATAGGCACTCCGTGGGTCGGCCGGCAATTCGAGACCGCCGGGCAGCCCGATGCTAGCCGCCGGCAGGCGTCGGGGGCTCCACAGGAGACGCATTCTTGACCGTGGATGCAGATAACTCGTCTGTACGGCCAGGTGTGCCGGAGTGGTATCCCACCTCACGGCGCCGTGAACATAACATCCACAGTACACCCGGCCGACCCCGAACGGGGTGGGCTGAGCGCAGCGGTGCGACCACGTCCAGTAAGGACAATACGGCCTCGGGTGCCCGGTCGGCACCTCCGCGGTCAGGTGTTCTCCGGTCCGATCCATGCGTGGGTCAGGACCGCGGAGGGCCGGGCGCCCAGGGTCAGCGGCGCCGGAGCGGCGCCCGCGCGCACAAGCAGGTCGCCGACGGCCGCGATCATCGCGCCGTTGTCGGTGCACAGCCGCGGGGCCGGCACCCGCAGCCGGACCCCGGCCGCCGCGCACCGCTCCTCGGCCAGCCCCCGGACCCGGCTGTTCGCCGCCACCCCGCCGACCAGCAGCAGCGTGTCGGCCGCGTACTCCCGGCAGGCGGCCACGGCCTTGCGCGTGAGGGTGTCCGCGACGGCCTCCTGGAACGAGGCGGCGACGTCGGCCACCGGCGGCGGGCCGTCGTGGCCCTCCACCCAGCGCGCGACGGCGGTCTTCAGGCCGGAGAAGGAGAACCCGTACGCCGGGTCGCGCGGACCGGTCATCGGCCGGGGGAACGCGATCGCCCGGGGGTCGCCGTCGCGGGCCACCCGGTCGATCACCGGGCCGCCGGGGTACGGCAGGCCGAGCAGCCGCGCCACCTTGTCGAACGCCTCCCCCGCCGCGTCGTCGACCGTGTCGCCGAGGTGGACCACCGGGTCGCGGGCCAGGTCGCCCAGCAGCAGCAGCGAGGTGTGCCCGCCGGAGACGACGAGCGCGACGCAGCGCGGCGGGAGCGGGCCGTGCTCCAGCACGTCCACGGCGGCGTGGCCGGCGAGGTGGTGCACCCCGTACAGCGGCACGTCCAGCGCGACGGCGTACGCCTTGCCGGCGGCGAGGCCGACCTGCACGGCCGTGGCCAGGCCCGGGCCGGCGGTCGCCGCGACCGCGTCGACGTCGCGCAGCCGGACGCCCGCCGCGGCGAGCGCCTGGTCGACCATCGGCGTCAGCGCCTCCAGGTGCGCCCGGGCCGCGATCTCCGGCACGACGCCGCCGAACCGCGCGTGCTCGGCCACGCTGGAGGCCAGCGCGTCGCCGAGCAGCACGCCGTCGCGGACCAGGCCGACGCCGGTCTCGTCGCAGGAGGTCTCGATGCCGAGGATCAGGGGCACGGCCGGTCAGCTCCGGCTCAGGCCGGTGGCCTTGAGGATGCGCCGGCGCTCCTTGGCGGGCAGCCGGTCGACGTAGACCATGCCCTCCAGGTGGTCGACCTCGTGCTGGAGGCAGCGGGCCAGCAGGCCGGTGCCGACGATCTCCACCGGCTGCCCGGTCATGTCCACGCCGGTGACCCGGGCCTGCGAGGGCCGGGCCAGCTCGCCCTGCTCCCCGGGGACCGACAGGCAGCCCTCGTCGTCGTCGTCGAGTTCGCGCGGCGGCGGGGGCAGGTGCAGGACCGGGTTGACCACGTGGCCGACCTGGTGGGCGTCGCTGGCGTCGGGGCAGTCGTAGACGAACACCCGGGCGTCGACGCCGATCTGGTTGGCGGCCAGGCCCACGCCGTTGGCCGCGTACATGCTGGCGAACATGTCGGCGACGAGCGCCGCCAGCGCGTCGTCGAACGCGGTCACCTCGGCGCAGCGGCGGTGCAGCACCTCGGTGCCGTAGTACGTGATCGGCCGGGCCTCACCGGCGGGGACAGTCATGGGTCCCATCTTCGCGCGCCAGTCGGGACGCCGCCCCGCCGGGGCGGACCCTCGGTAGGCTTCGACGGCAGGCACGATCACAGACCGCACAGATTGCCTCAGGAGGGTTTGTCTGATGAGCACGTACACCCTGCCGGACCTGCCGTACGACTACGGCGCGCTCCAGCCGGCGATGGCCGGGGAAATCCTCGAACTGCACCACGGCAAGCACCACGCCGCGTACGTCAAGGGCAGCAACGACACCCTCGACCAGATCGCCGAGGCGCGGGACAAGGGCGCGCTGGGCGGGCTGGTGGGCCTGGAGAAGACGCTGGCGTTCAACCTGTCGGGCCACGTCCTGCACTCGATCTTCTGGAAGAACCTGTCGCCGGACGGCGGCGACCGCCCCGACGGCGAGCTGGCGGCGGCGATCGACGAGCACTTCGGCTCCTTCGAGTCGTTCTCGTCCCACCTGTCGACGGCGACCAAGGGGGTCCAGGGCTCGGGCTGGGGCGTGCTGGCCTGGGAGCCGCTGGGCCGGCGGCTGCTGGTCGAGCAGGTGTACGACCACCACGGCAACGTGGGGCAGGGCAGCATCCCGATCCTGGTCTTCGACGCCTGGGAGCACGCCTACTACCTCCAGTACCGCAACGTCCGCCCCGACTACGTGGACCAGCTCTGGAACCTGGTCAACTGGGCCGACGTCCAGCAGCGGTTCGCCGCGGCCGTGGCCGCGAACGTCACCCTGGGCTGAGCGGCGGGGGGTCGCCGCACACCGCCAGCGCGGCGACCCGCCCCCGGCACACACGTCGACGGGCGGCCGCGCGGGATGCGCGACCGCCCGTCGAGGCCGGTGTGGGAGCGGTCAGGCGCGGCGACCCGCGATCGCCCGGTAACCCAGAAGCAGCAGGATCGATCCGATGATCGCCGTCAGCCAGGTGCTGACGTCGAAGAAGCCGTCCACCGGGTCGACGCCGAACAGCGCCGAGCCGAGGAAGCCGCCGAGCAGCGCGCCGACGATGCCGATCACCATCGTGATCAGGATGCCGCCCGGGTCCCGCCCCGGCAGAAGCTGCTTCGCGATCAGGCCGGCCAGCAGGCCCAGCACGATCCAACCCAGAATTCCCATGTCCACTCCTCGGGTCCTGCCCACTCGTTGTTGACGTGGGCGCTGAGTTTGTTCCCGCTGCCCAGGAGCGCGAAACCAGCGAGACCAGGCCGTTACCGAGCGCGGGACATCCGCCCGGTTCGCCACAAACGACCGTCCATCCAGGTCGCTTGGAGTAGCGAGACAACTACCAAGAGTTTCGGACTAGGCGGTCGGCTGCGGCGCGGCCCACGCCGCGTAGCCGCCGCGCAGGTCGCTCACCGGCACCGCCACCCCCGCCCGGCGCAGCAGCGAGGCCGCGACCGAGGAGCGGTACCCGCCCGCGCAGTGCACCACCAGCGGGCGGTCCGCCGGCACCTCCGCCAGCCGGGCCGGCAGCTCCGCGAGCGGGATGTGCACCGCCTCCGGCAGGTACGCCCCGCCCTCGCGCTCGCCCGGGTTGCGCACGTCCAGCACCCGCGGGGGCGCCTCGCCGGCCAGGGCGGCGCGCAGCTCCGCGGCCTCCACCCGAGGAACGCCGACCCACTCCCCCGCCGGCACCTGCGGGCCGAGGACCCCGCGCAGCGTGTCGAAGCCCACCCGCGCCAGCCGCGCCACCGCCTCGTCCGCCCGGCCCGGCGGCACCACCAGCAGCAGCGGGGTGTCGGGGCTCAGCACCGTGCCGGCGGTCTCGGCGAAGCGGCCCTCCAGCGGTACGTTCACCGCGCCCGGCAGGTGGCCCGCGGCGAAGGCGTCGGCGTCCCGCGCGTCCAGGACCGTCGCGCCCGCCGCCCGCGCCGCCTGCGCGTCCGCCCACTCCAGGGTCGGCACCGGCGCCGCGCCGAACAGCGGGCGCTGGCGCTTGTTCAGCGCCGCGGCGAACGCGAAGTAGCCCGGCGCCGCCTTCTGGCCCTCGGTGACCAGGGCGACGAACTCCCGCTCGCCCATCGGCGCGCAGGCGTAGTTGTCCCGCCGCTGGGCGCCGATCGTGGACTGCCGCTCGGCGGACAGGCTCTTGCCGCAGGACGAACCCGCCCCGTGGCCGGGGAACACCCGCACCTCGTCGGGCAGCTCCATCAGCCGCCGGATCGACCGGTACAGCATCCCGCCCAGCTCCTGCGCGGTCACGCCGACCGAGGACAGCAGGTCCGGGCGGCCGACGTCGCCGACGAACAGCGTGTCGCCGGTCAACACGCCGTAGGGCACGGGGTCGGCGGCCCGCTCGCGCACCACGATGCTGATCGACTCCGGCGTGTGCCCCGGCGTCTCCAGCACCGTCAGCGTCACGTCGCCGAGGGCGATCGTCTCGCCCTCGGCCAGCCGCCGCACCGGATACTCGGTGTCGGCCCGGCGCCCGTACCCGATCCACGCGCCGGTCGCCGCGGCGACCTCCAGGTGCCCGGCCACGAAGTCCGCGTGGAAGTGGGTGTTGATCACGCCCTCGACGGTGAGCCCGAGGGCGGCGCACTCGGCCAGCAGCTCCCCCGGGTCGCGGCGCGGGTCGACGATGATCGCGCGGCCGGTGCCCTCGTCCGCGACCAGGTACGACGCCTGGGACAGGCACTCCAGGTAGTACTGCCGCATCAGCATCCGACGATGGTCGCACGAGGCGCCCGCGGCCCACCAGACGGCCGCCCGGGAAAGCCGCACAAAGTGGGCGCCTTCCCCGGCGGCGGCCGGTCTAGCGTGGCATCCGTGACGATGCTGCCCGAAGCGCACACCGAGGACGCGTACGACGAGATCTGCGACGACGAGGACGCCCTGCGGCCCGGCGTCGCCGGCCTGCTGCGCCGGCTGGGCGTGGACCCCGGCGACCTGACCCGGTACCCGACCGGCTCCCTGCCCGTCTACGCCGCGGGTGACCGCGTGCTGAAACTGTTCCCCCAGGTGCACCGCGACGAGTACCCCGTCGAGGCCGGCGTGCTGGCGGCCGTGGAGGGGGCGCTGCCGATCCCGACGCCGCCGCTGTACGCCGCCGGGGAGCACGACGGCTGGGGGTACGTGCTGATGGGCCGGCTGACCGGCACGCCCCTGACCGACGTCTGGCCGCGCCTGGACCGCCAGGGGCGCGACCGGCTCGCCGACCAGCTCGGCCTGGCGCTGGGCGTCCTGCACTCGCTGACCCTGCCCGACATCACCCCGTGGTGGCCCGCGGACTGGGCCGACTTCGTGGCCACCCAGCGGGCCAACTGCGCCGCCCGCCAGCGCGCGCTCGGCCTGGCCCCCGCGCTGGTCGCCAGCATCCCGGACGCCCTGGCCGCGCTCCGGCCGCCCACCCGGGAGCCGGTCCTGCTGCACACCGAGGTGCTGGCCGAGCACCTGCTGGTGACGCCCGACGAGCGCGGCTGGCGACTGACCGGCCTGTTCGACTTCGAGCCGGCGATGCGCGGCGACCCGGAGTACGAGTTCGTCAGCCTCGGCGTCTTCGTCGCCCGCGGCGACGGCCGCTTCCTGGGCCGCACGCTGCGGGCGTACGGCTACACCGACACCGAACTCACGCCGATGCTCAGCGACCGGCTCCTGGCGTGGGCGCTGCTGCACTACTACAGCAACGTCCCCGCGTGGCTCGCCCAGCTCGCGCACCGCCCGGCCACCCTGGCCGAGGCCGCCACAGCGCTCTTTCCGGTCGCCTGAGCCTTTCCACCTGGACGTGGCGGCTGTCTCCCCGAACCGGGACAGCCGCCGCGTCACACCCGGCGCGGGCGACTGGTCAGCGCGGTGAGCGCCTGGTCGGCGGTGATGACCTGGCCGGCGCCGATGAAGCGACGGATCACCAGGAGGCCCGCCTCGTGCGCGGCCCGGCCGGCGTGGCTGCCGCACGCGTCGGCCACTACCCACGGGGTCAACCCACGCTCGAAGGCGTCGACGGCGGTCTTGCAGACGCACGACTCGGTGGCGAGGCCACAGAGGAACAGGTCCGACCATCCCGCCGCGCGGATCGCCGCTTCCATCTCCGGCACGAATGCCGTGTACGCCGGCTTCTCCACCACCAGCCCGGCCTTGCCGGCGAACGGCCGCAACGGGTCCACCAGATCGGTCTCCGGCGACACCATCAGTCGGGTCCACCCGATCAGTCGGTCGTAGGGGCTGCCGGGCCGGTTGACGAAGCGGGTGAAAACCGTGTCACCGCCCGCCGCCTGCCACTTGCCCACCAGATCGACGACCGCGGGGACCACGGCGCGGGACTGCTCCCGCACGAACCCGTTCTGCACGTCGACCACCACCAGCACCGCCCCGCCGGTCATCTCGACGGACCCCTTTCCGTCTCCCGCAGTACCTCGACCACCGCGTCCAGTTGGCGGGTGAGGCCGCTGGTGTCCAGTACGGCGTCGCGCAGGGAATGGTGCTGTCCATCCTCCCTCGGCCGCGGAACCCCGACCCGCCACCGCAGGCCGCGGAGGTACCTCCAGCCGTACTCGGCCGGAACCGCGGGGTCGCGACCTTCCTCGACCTGACGAAGGATCTCATGCGTGTAACACCAGATCGCCTGGACCGACAGTTGGCAGGCCACCAGCTCACCGATCGTCAGCGCCTGCTGTGCCGCCACGGGATGGTAGGCGACCCCTGACCACGAGGCGTAGCCGACGGACACGCCGCGCACGCCGAACGACGTGAGGTCTGGGCGGTGGACGTCACCATCGCGCAGTAGAACTCGCTCCAACGCCTCCGCTCGGGTGCGAAGCGTAGCCTCGTCGGCCGCACACCCCGCCCGGTCGAGCAGGACCGACGGCATCGCCAGTAGCCGCACCGCGCTGTCGAGCCGTTCCGCCCGCCACGCGGCCCGGTGGAGCCAGTACAGGGAGAATACGTACGGGCTGATGATCCGGGGATCACCAGTCACCTCGCGTAGCACGCTCTCCGCCCAGTTCCGCGATGTCGCGTAGGTAGACCGCCGCCAGGCTGCAAGTTCGGCGATGGAACCCATCCGAAGCTGCTCTCTGAGGTGGACGACGGCGACCCCGAACGGCCACAGATAGAGCCTTGCACCGGTCGTGGCGAGGCTCCGGTACCGGCACTGCGTCCAACCGTGCTGCGCGTCGGCGTACCCTCCGCCTGACGTCAGCCGAGCAATCTGACCGGGACCGACCAGCGCCGGAATGAACTTGTGGGACTCCACTAAAACGTCGGCCGCCGGTGCACCTCCGAGCTGGCCGAACAGCTCAGCCGGCGCCGCATCGAACGCCGCACACCACAGCCGCAGATACATGTCGTCGGGCAGGACGGTCGCGCCGCGTTCGATCCGCGATATCTGCTTGATGACGGTTGGCAGCGCCGCGGGCACCGGGAGCCCCAGCCGCTCGCCGAGTACCTGAAACTCGCGGGCCAGCCTCGACTGGCTCCATCCGCGACTACGGCGGAGTCCGGCGGTCGGAGAAAACAGACGCCGCTGCCTCGGCTCAGGCTGTGCCGTGGACATCGATGGTGTCCTCCCCTGTCCACCACTGTCGGCTAGGTAGGCGCTCTGCCGCTTGGTCTGATGAGAGCACCGGGCCGCCAGAGTACGCCGTTCGCCGGCCCGGAACAGGCCGGCGACGCTCCTGCCCTCGTGGTCTGGAGTGACGTTGTCAATGTCGATCACGAGGAGGCTCGATGTCGGTGCCCGCGCCGCTGGTTACTTCCCTCCGGTCCTGCCCCGGCTGGTGTGACGTACCTCGGCCGACGAGCCTGCGCCCACACGTCCACACCCGACTTCTTGGAATCGTGCCTGTTCCGCGGGGTCATGCTCGGACGACGAACGCGGATGTCCTGCTGCGCCTGTACCCGGGAACCACCCGTCCCGTCGTCGCGCTGCGCACGGACGGGGTGCCGGACTTCGGCGTACTCGCAGTCCGCCGACTCGTCACCTTGCTGATCGAAGCGGAGCGGATCATGCGGAGCACGCCGTGAATGTACGAGAATTTCTCAACTACGCCAGAAACCAGATCGCTGTCATCGACGGGTTGCTCGCTCAGCACCGCCCCGGCGTGGGCGGCTGCTGCGGATGTGGCCGACCCGAGCCGTGTTCCCATGCCGTGACGCTGACCCACCGCCGCGCACACTACGCGCGGCGGATCAGCGACCTGGATGCCTGACCAGTCGACGAGTTCACGGGCATTGAGGCGAGCGTCCTTGCGGATCCGCCTCAACCGGATACCCAGTCCTAGCCGACCGTCGGCGTGGTCCTTAGCCGGCCTGGTACTCATGGTGCTCGTCAGACCGACTCCAGAAGTTCGTGAAGATGTCCGCCACTACTGCGACCCACCCAGTCTTCGATCATGATCCGCTTGACCACCCTGCCGTTTCCGTCGAAGAACAGGTACACCAACTTTTCGTCGTCCAACACATAGAAGTCGGCGGCCGGTAGGCCCAACGGTGGTAGTCGTTCAGCGGTTCACACACGACCTTCACCCGTCGGATCTGACACCCGCGGCGGGTCAGACCTTCCACCATCGGAACGAAATCTGCGTAGTACGCCGGCTGCGTGCTCTCGCCCCGGCGCCAGCGTTCGACCTGCTCCACATCCGCGGGCACGCCGTATGGATCGCGAAGCTCGACGTGAGCCCACGACAGGCGAATCCCGTTCAGACAGTCTAGGAACGCGTGGCGGTCCAGTTCCTTCACCAGGCTTGTGCCTTGAGGAGCGGCAACATCCGTGCCGGATTCTCCACCACGGCCTCGCCCTCCGGTACATCCAATGTGGCTAGGGCATCCCGATCGGTGACCACCCACCCCTGAACGAGAAAGCTGTCGCGGTCGGTGCGATACAGAGAGGGACATTCAACTTTGGGCAGCAAAATGGACCTCCGGTTGGCGGCCCGCGAAAGTTTCCCTTGGCCGATACCACCACGTGCCCGCAGTCGGATCGACCCCTGAACCGCGACGCGACCCGTCACGCGCGGTGCGCGCGACGGGTCGCATTCTCTCGGAGGGAGCGGAGTGGCGCCTGCTAGAAGTCGTCGTCGAAGGTGACGGCGCCGGTGACGCCGACCTGGTACGACGAGACGCGGCGCTCGAAGAAGTTGCTCAACTCCTGGACGTCCTGCAACTCCATGAAGGCGAACGGGTTGCTGGCGCCGTACATCGGCTCCAGGTGCAACTGCGCGAGCCGGCGGTCGGCGACGTGCTCCAGGTACTGGCGCATGTCCGCGATCGGCAGCCCCGACACGCCGGTCTCCAGCAGGTCCTCGGCGAACTGCGTCTCGCACTCGACGGCCTCGCGCAGCATGTCGCGGACCTGCTGCGCCATCGACTCGTCGAACAGTTCCGGCTCCTCGCGGCGCACCTGCTCCACCACGTCGAAGGCGAAGGCCATGTGCATCGACTCGTCGCGGAAGACCCAGTTGGTGCCCGAGGCCAGGCCGTGCAGCAGCCCGCGCGAGCGCAGGAAGTACACGTAGGCGAACGCCCCGTAGAAGAACAGCCCCTCGATGCAGGCGGCGAAGCAGATGAGGTTCAGCAGGAACTTGCGCCGGTCGTCGGCGGTCTTCAGCTCCCGCATGTCGAAGACCTTGTCGATCCACTTGAAGCAGAACTCGCCCTTGCGGCGGATCGACGGGATGTTCTCGATCGCCGAGAACGCCGCCGCCCGGTCCTCGTCGCCGGGGACGTAGGTGTCCAGCAGGTTCAGGTAGAACTGGACGTGCACCGCCTCCTCGAAGAGCTGCCGCGACAGGTACAGCCGCGCCTCCGGGGAGTTGATGTGCTGGTACAGGTTGAGCACCAGGTTGTTGGCGACGATCGTGTCGCCGGTGGCGAAGAACGCCACCAGCCGGCTGACCATGTGCTGCTCGGCGGGCGTGAGCTTGGCCAGGTCGGCGAGGTCGGAGTGCAGGTCGACCTCCTCGACGGTCCAGGTGTTCTTGATCGCGTCGCGGTACCGGTCGAAGAAGTGCGGGTAGCGCATCGGCCGCAGGGTCAGGTCGAGGCCCGGGTCGAGCAGCAGTTGCCTGCCGCCGCCGCGCGGGTGGGGAATGGGTGCGGTGGTGGTCGTCACTGACATGCCTCGCAGGACTCGGGGTTCTCCAGGGAGCAGGCCACGGCGTCGGCGTCGACGGCGGCGGCCGGGATGAGGGCGTCGTCGACCGCGACCAGCGGGGCGATCTCCGGGTCGCCGCCCAGCCCGTGACTGGTGCCGTTGAGCTGGAGCTGGCCGGGCACGCTGACGGTGGCCTGCTGGATCCGGGTCGCCGGCCGCGACCGCAGGTAGTACGTGGTCTTCAGGCCGCTGGCCCAGGCGTACCGGTACATCGAGGACAGCTTGCCGATGGTCGGCGAGGCCAGGAACAGGTTCAGCGACTGCGACTGGTCGATGTACGGCGAGCGCGCGGCCGCCAGGTCGATCAGCGCCCGCTGCGGCAGCTCCCACGCGGTGCGGAACAGCTCGCGGACGTCCGCCGGCAGTGCGGCCACGCCCTGCACCGAGCCCTCGGACCGCTTGATCTCCTCGCGGACCTCGGCCGTCCACAGCCCGCGGGCCTTGAGCGCCTGGACGAGCGCGTTGTTGATCTGGAGGAACTCCCCGGACAGCGTCTCGCGCTTGAACAGGTTGGACACCTGTGGCTCGATGCACTCGTAGCAGCCGGCGATCGACGCGATGGTGGCCGTCGGCGCGATGGCGATGAGCAGCGAGTTGCGCAGCCCGTGCACGCCGACCCGCTCGCGCAGCGCCGCCCACCGGGCAGTCTGCGTGGGAGTGACGCCCCACAGGTCCGGCTGGAGCTTGCCCTGCGCCGCCCGGGTCTGCGGGTACGCGGGGTGCGGCCCGGCCTCCTTGGCCAGGTCGCAGGAGGTCTCCAGCGCCGTCAGGTAGATCTCCTCGGAGATCCGCGTGGACAGCTCCTTGGCCTCGGGCGAGTCGAAGGGCAGCTTCCGGGCGAAGAAGACGTCCTGGAGGCCCATCAGCCCGAGGCCCACCGGGCGCCAGCGCGGGTTGGACGCCGCCGCCTGGTCGCTCGGGTAGTAGTTGATGTCGATCACGCGGTCCAGGAACGTGACCGCGGTGCGCACCGTCTCGCGCAGCTTCTCCCAGTCGACCCCGGCGTCGCCGTCGAGGTGCCGGGCCAGGTTGACCGAGCCGAGGTTGCAGACCGCGGTCTCCCCGTCGCTGCACACCTCGATGATCTCGGTGCACAGGTTGGACAGGTGGACGACGTCGCCGGCCGCGGTCTGGTTGCACGTGCGGTTGGAGGCGTCCTTGAACGTCATCCAGCCGTTGCCGGTCTGGGCCAGCGTGCGCATCATCTTGCCGTACAGGTCGCGGGCCTTGACCTGGCGCACGTACCGCCCGTCGGCCTCCGCCCGCCGGTACGCCGCGTCGAACTCCTCGCCCCACAGGTCGACCAGCTCGGGCATCTCGTTGGGGTCGATCAGCGACCACGTCTCGTCGGCGTCCACCCGGCGCATGAACTCGTCCGGGATCCAGTTGGCCAGGTTGAGGTTGTGGGTGCGCCGGGCGTCCTCGCCGGTGTTGTCGCGGAGCTGGAGGAACTCCTCGATGTCCGGGTGCCACGGCTCCAGGTAGACGCACGCCGCGCCCTTGCGCCGGCCGCCCTGGTTGACCGCGGCGACGCTGGCGTCCAGCGTGCGCAGCCACGGGACGATGCCGTTGGAGTGGCCGTTGGTGCCGCGGATGAGCGCGCCCCGCGAGCGCACCCGCGACCAGGAGATGCCGATGCCGCCGGCGAACTTGCTGAGCTGCGCGACCTGGGCGTACCGCTCGTAGATCGAGCCCAGCTCGTCACGCGGGGAGTCCACCAGGTAGCAGGAGGACATCTGGGTGTGCCGGGTGCCGGAGTTGAACAGCGTCGGCGAGGACGGCAGGTAGGCCAGCGAGGACATCAGCCGATAGAAGCCGACCGCCTCCTCGGGCGTGCGGGACAGGCCGCAGGCCACCCGCAGCAGCCAGTACTGCGGGGTCTCGACGACCTGGCGGGTCTCGGGGTGCCGCAGCAGGTACCGGTCGTAGACGGTGCGCAGGCCGAAGTACTCGAACCGGCGGTTGTTGTCCGGGTCGACCGCCGCGTCGAGCCGGGCGGCGTGCGCGGTGACGAAGGCCAGCGCGGCGTCGCCGACCAGGCCCTCGGCGTGGCCGAGCGCGACCGAGTCCGTGAAGCTGCCGACGCCCTGCGCCCGCACCTCCTCGTCGATGCCGGCGGCGAGCAGCCGGGCGGCGAGCCGGGAGTACTGCGGCTCCTCGCCGATCAGTTCGGCGGCGGTGTGGATGAGCAGGCGGTCTAGGTCCGCGCGGCCGGCGCCCGCGGGCAGCCCCGCGAGGGCCTTGGCGACGACCCGCTGCGGCTCCACGTCCGCCAGGTCGGCGGCGAGCGCCCGGACCGCCGCCAGGACGTCCGCCGCGCCCGGGGCGCCGTCACCGGCACTCCGGGCCTGGGTGGGCACACCCGCCGAAGTGACCGCCGTTCGCATGTCGGTGACCGTCAACCCTGCCTCCTCGCACCTTCAGCCATCTGAGCACCGGCCGGAGTGCTCCGGGCACGCGTCATCGGCGGGCGGCGCTGCCTCTGGCGCCGTCCGACCTGCGTCGTGCCGGAAAACTCGGACCGCTCGCCGGTCGCGGGCGCGCGCGGTGTCGTCACCGCCGCGTGCCGGGACCGGTCCGCTACGAATAGTGATGCTCCGCCGTCCCCGCGTGAAGCCGGCGGTTCAGTCGTACGGACACCATATCTGGGTGTCGCCCGATAAGCACAACCCAACATGTCGTGTCGGCGTGTCGGAGTTTCGGCGGCCACTCGGCCGGGGGCCGGGGCCACGCGACGACGCGCGGTCTGCCATGATGGCGGCCGCGCGGAGCCGCCGCACACCCCGCCGCGGGCGGCCGCGCCGGCTCCCGGCACAGCGCCGCGCCGGCTCCCGAGGTAGCGCCCCGGAGGCCACTGGCGCGCAATTGCCACGGCGAGGAAATCGCACCCTTCCGGACTGTCGCCCATTCCTGGTGACCACCGCAGATTCCCGATAGTGGTGCGCGCTGCCCAAGATCCAATTGGCCTTAAGATCGTTACGCACATTTGGGGAGGATTTCTACGTATTCATTGTGAATGGAGACTCTGTGCTGACCCAGTCGAGAGGTCGAGGCGTCGGACGGCGCGCCGGCCGCCTGCTGCTCGGTGGCGTGATGGCCCTGATGGGTTCGGCCGTCGTCGTCACGACGACCGCCTCCCCGGCCTTCGCCTGCCACGGGTTGCTCTACGCCAACCCGGTGCGCGGCGCCACGGGCTTCACCTTCGAGGTGACGTCGAGCTTCGCCACTGCCTCGAACATGACCGCCCAGGCCAACAACGGCACCGCCAGCCTGAGCGGCACCACCTGGTCCACCGGACAGCAGCCGATCATCGCCACCGTCACCGGGCTGACCGCCGGCCAGTCGGCGACGGTCCAGTTCAACGCCAGCCTCACCGGCGGCGGCACCGCCTGCTCCAGCTACACCAACGCCGCGCTGGAGGCGGCCGCGGTCGCGCCGACGCTGAGCACGGCGACCCCCACCGCCGACGGGTTCACCGTCGACGTCACCGACTACGACGCCACCCGGTACGACTACGTGGTGAGCGCCACCAACGGCGGCGCGGCCACGGTCGACAGCAACGGCCTGGTCACCGTCACCGGGCTCAGCCCCGGCCAGAGCGCGGTCCTGACCGTGCAGGTGACGGCGAAGAACGGCTCGGGCTTCACCGGTACCGCCAGCTCGACCCGCAACGGCGCGGCGATCGACCCGACGCCGCAGCCCCCGGCCACGCCGGCCGCCCCGACCGCCGTGGCAGGGGACAGCGCCGTGAAGGTGAGCTGGGCGGCCCCGGCCGCCAACGGCTCGGTGATCACCGGGTACACGGTCACCGCGCACCCCGGCGGCGCCACGTGCGAGACCGAGGCGTCCGAGCGGATGTGCATCATCGGCGGCCTGACCAACGGCACGGCGTACACGTTCAAGGTCGTCGCCTCCTCGAACCGGGGCGACTCGGCGGCGAGCCCCGCCAGCAACAGCGCCACGCCGACCGCGGTGAACAACAAGGACCTGGCGATCAACAAGCCCAGCGTCGAGCCCGGCTCGACGGTGACGCTGACCGCCACCGGGTACCAGCCCGGCAGCTCGGTGGACTTCTACCTGTTCTCCAGCCCGGTCTACCTCGGCGCCGCCATCGCCGGCAACAACGGCATCGCGGTCCTGCTCGCCAAGCTGCCCCCCGGCTACATCGGACAGCACACGGCCCGGGCGATCGGCATCGGCCTCAACGGCCTGCCGCTGAGCCAGGACATCGCGGTCCTCATCGCGGCCGCCGCGGGCGGCGGTGGCGGCGGCGGGCTGCCCGTCACCGGCAGCCACCGGCTGCCGTACCTGGCGGGCGGCGCGGTGGCGCTGCTGGCGCTCGGCTCCGGCCTGCTCTACACCGTGCGGCGCCGCCGTACGGCCGGCACCCCCGCCTGACCGGGCACCTCCGCCGTGCCAGGCCCGATCGGCCGTCGTCCGCACCCGCGGGCGGCGGCTGATCGGCCGTGGGATCCGCGCAGCGGTCGCCCTTGTCCGACATCTCTCATTGCCGGCCCCGCGAAAAAGAGCGGCGCATCCCCGCCCGACCCGCACCGGCGCTCCTAGCATGACGACCATCCGATCTGGAATCCGGCCGCGCTCTGCCCCGCGGCCGGCGCACCGTTTCCCGCCCGCGACGGCGCACCTCTGGGAGGTCCACTCATGCTTCGCCGTACGCTCCACCCGCTCAGGACGGCCGGTGTCCTGCTGGCCGGCCCGCTCGCCGTCCTCACCCTGGCGGCACCCGCCCCGGCGTCGGCCGCCCCCCGGGTGGCGACACTGGTCAGCCGCCAGGACAGCCGGTGCATGGACGCCGACGTCTCCGGCTCCACCCACAACGGCACCAGAATCCAGGGTTGGCAGTGCAACGGCTGGGCCAACCAGAGCTGGGACTTCCGCACGGACGGCACCATCGTCAGCCGGCACGACGGCCGCTGCCTCGACGAGGACATCGCCGGCGGCACCCACAACGGCACGAAGGTCCAGCTCTGGGACTGCAACGGCTGGCTCAACCAGAAGTGGACGGCCCACGGCGACGGTACGGTCGTCAGCCGCCACGACGGGCGGTGCCTGGACCTGGACGTGGCCGGCGGCACGCACAACGGCAGCAGGATCCAGGTGTGGGACTGCAACGGCTGGGCCAACCAGAAGTGGGACCGCCGCTGAGCGGTCGCCGACACGGCGATGGGCGGGCCGCCCCACCGACGACCCGCCCATCCACTTCCCGACCACGGAGGGGATCCGCGTCGGCCGCCGGACGAGGTGGCGCCCCACCGCCACCGGTCCGCACCCACCCACCAGGGCGCGGAGGGTCCGGCGGGAGGTGCCCTACTCCGCTACCCGCGGGGTAGGGACCTGGGCCTGGTGCTCGGCGGCCCACCACTGCTGGCCGGCCGGCGGCAGCGTGTCGATCGGGTCGTAGTACGCGTACTCCCGCGACGTCGCCTCCACATCAGCAGACTCAATCGACGTCCGATAATTCTTCGTCCAGTACGACA
>NZ_BMQC01000023.1 GCF_014647915.1 Pilimelia terevasa | reverse complement strand
GCGACAAGGGCGACACCGGCGCAGACGGAGCCAAGGGCGACAAGGGCGACACCGGCGCAGACGGAGCCAAGGGCGACAAGGGCGACACCGGCGCAGACGGAGCCAAGGGCGACAAGGGCGACACCGGGGCGAGCGCGTACGACCTGGCCGTGGAGCTCGGGTTCGCCGGTACCCCGGGCGAGTGGATCGCCTCCCTCAAGGGCGCCAAGGGTGACACCGGCGCGGCCGGCCAGGACGGCGCGGCGGGCGCCCAGGGCCAGAGCGGCGCCGCGGGCGCCGACGGGCAGAACGGCGCCGCGGGCGCCGAGGGGCAGAGCGCCTACGCTCTCGCCGTCGAGCTGGGCTTCGTCGGTGACCAGGCCGCGTGGCTGGACTCCCTCAAGGGCGCCAAGGGCGACACCGGGGCCAAGGGCGACACCGGAGCGGCCGGCGCCGCCGGTGCTGCCGGGGCCACCGGAGCCAAGGGCGACAAGGGCGACCCGGGCGCCGCCGGCGCGAAGGGCGACACCGGAGCGAAGGGCGACACCGGGGCGGCGGGCGCCAGCGGCGTCAGCGGGTACGTCCGGGTCGACGCCGCTTCGGCCAGCAACAGCACCAGCCCGAAGCACATTCTGGCGACCTGCCCGACCGGCAAGGTGGTCGTGGGCGGCGGCTACACGGTCGCCGGTGCCGACGCGCAGCGCCAGGTCGTGTACGCCAACGGCCCGGTCACCAACAACGGCGCCTGGGCGGTGTCGGCGATGGAGCACGAGAACAACAACGCGAGCTGGTCGCTCGAAGCTTACGCACTGTGCGCGACGAGTAACTGATCGGTCGGTAAGGAATCGCGGCCCCCGGAGCACGGTAGCGCGCTCCGGGGGCCGCGATTCGCGTACCCGCCAGGCGTCCACCCCAAGGTCGGCCGGTGGGCCGACAGACCGAGGTCGGGTCGCCGACTACGCTCAGTAATACCCCTTTTGTTCAGGTATCGGAGGCAACCTGTGACGACGGCCATCGAGGCACCCGACACCAGCACCGCCCCGGACTCCCCCGCGACAAGCCCCGCCGGGCGCCCGCGCGGCCGCCGGGCGGCCGCCTACGTCGGGGGCGCCGTCGCCGCCGGGGCCGTCGGCGCGCTGCTCGGCTGGCAGGGCCCGGCCCTGCTGGACGGGTTCGGCGCCGGGTACGTCGGGCAGCCCGCCGCCGCGCTGGCCGAGGACCTGCGCTGCACGGGGTACCAGCCGCTGCGCGCGGACTCCGGGACCTACCCGCACCACGAGCGCGGCACGTGCGCCCTCGACGGCACCCGGGTCACCGTGGTCACGTTCGACCGGGCCTCGGACGTC
The DNA here is from genome assembly GCF_014647915.1 of Pilimelia terevasa. GTDB lineage: Bacteria > Actinomycetota > Actinomycetes > Mycobacteriales > Micromonosporaceae > Pilimelia > Pilimelia terevasa. The sequence continues at coordinate 40,746 of NZ_BMQC01000023.1, read as the reverse complement.
ACGGCCTTCACCACGCTGATGAACGGCGTCGTGCCGCTCATGCACCCCACCTGGCGCCAGGCGACGATCGCCACCGGCGAGGGCTGGGCGGCGTTCGACACCGCGAGCATGACGCAGGGCGTGGCGGAGACGGCCGTCCTGCGGGTCGGTGCCGGCGCCACCCACGTCGTACCGTCCCGCTGAGTCAGCGCGCCGCGGCGGCGCTGAGGGCCGCGAACACCTCGTCGTCGAGGTCGATGGACGCCGCGGCGACGTTCTCTGCCAGGTGCGCCAGGGAGCTGGTGCCCGGGATCGGGGCGATCACCGGCGAGCGCCGCAGCAGCCAGGCGAGCGCGAGCTGCGCGGCCGTGTGACCGGTCTCCTTGACCAGGACGTCCAGCACGCCGCCGGGCCGGGCGAGGTCACCGGCGGCGACGGGGTACCACGGGATAAAGGCGATACCCTCGCGGGTGCAGTGGTCGACGACGTCCTCGCTGCGCCGGTCGCCGAGGTTGTACAGGTTCTGCACGCTCACGATGTCGACGACCCGCCGGGCCCGGGTCAGCTCGGCGACGGTCACCTGCGACAGTCCGACGTGGCGGATCTTCCCCTCGTCCTGCATCTCCCGGACGACCCCGAGGCTCTCCTCGACCGGCACCTGCGGGTCGATCCGGTGCAGCTGCCACAGGTCGATCCGGTCGACGCCCAGCCGGCGCAGGCTCATCTCCACGCACTGCCGCAGGTACTCGGGGCGCCCGACCGGGTGCCACTGGTCGGGGCCGGTCCGCACGAGCCCGCCCTTGGTGGCCACGAGCAGCCCCTCGTACGGGTGCAGGGCCTCGCGGATCTGCCGCTCGCTGACGTCGGGGCCGTAGCTGTCCGCGGTGTCGACGAACGTGACGCCGTGCGCCACCGCGGCGCGCAGGACCGCCAGCGCCGCGTCCGGGTCGGCGGGCGCGTCCCAGATGCCCGCGCCGCACAGCCGCATCGCGCCGTAGCCGAGGCGGCCGACCTCGATGTCGCCGATGGTGACGGATCCGCCCAGAGGTGCCCGCGTCGATGTCATGGGGCCACCGTATCCGCACCCGCGCCGCACTGGCCGGGTGGCCGGACACCAGTCCCGTGACCTGCGCATACTCAGAGGGTGACGAGCATCGGACCGGACGGGCCCGCCCCTGACCTCGCCGGGTTGATCCGCACGCTGCGGCAGGCGGTGACGCAGGGGCCGCCCGGCACCTCGGCCGCCGCCTCGGCGGCCGCCGTCGCGCGGGCGCAGGGCGGCCGGTTGAGCGCGCTGCTGGCCGACGGCCCCGCCCCGGGTACCCGGTCGCCGCTGAGTGAGCTGGCCCAGGTGCTGCGCGCGTCCCTGGCCGGCGGCGGTGGGCCGGCGGCGGTGGCGCGGCTCCTCACCGCCGCTCTCGACGGTCCCGCTCCGGTCGCGCCGCGCGGTACGGCGGGTTCCGGGGGCGCCGGGCCGGCGGCGGGAGGGACCCAGGCCGGCGCGGGTTCGGGCGGTCCGGCCGGTTCGGCAGGGGCGGGGCCGGGAGGGGCGGGGCCGGGCGCGGCCGGCCCGGCGCCGGCGGGTCCGGGAGCGGCCGGTCCGGGAACGGCCGGCGGCGGACCCGGAACGGCCGGCGGCGGACCAGGCGGAGCGGGTCCCGGGCCGGGGAGCGCGGGCGGCGGCGCGGCGGGCGCGGAGCCGGCGGATCCGGGAGCGGTACGGGCGAACGGGAGGCAGCCGGGTGCGGACGGCGCGGGAGCGGCCCGGTCGACCCGCGGGTCGCCGTCGGGCCGGAGCCCGGTCGCCGGGGAAGGCGGCCCGGTCGCGGGACCGCGACCGGCGGGTCCCGGGACCGTCGTCGGGGGCGCGCCGGTCGTGCCGGGTACCGGGGGGCCGGCGGGCGGTCCGGGGGGAGCCGGCGGCGCCACCGGGCTGCCGCCGGGCGGACAGGGCGCGGGAGCCGGGCCGGCCGGCGGCGCTGCCGGGGGCGGACCCGGGGCAGTCGGCGGCCCGCCGGGCGGCGCCGGGCGGCCCGAGGGCGGCACCGCGCCGCCCGGGGGCGCCGCGCGACCCCCGGGGTACGTGGCGCCCGGTACGCCCGCACCGGCCGCGCCCGCGGCGCCGGCCGACGCCCGTGCGGTGCCCGGCCCGCTGCCGGCCCCCGGCGACGCCGACGGCGGGCCGCAGCAGGCGGTGCAGTCGCTCCTGCCCGCCGCGCCCGAGGCCCGCACCGCGCAGCTCGGCCGGGCGATCGGCTGGCTGGCGGAGAACCTCGACCGGCCGCAGCTCGTCGCCACCGGTGCGGCGCAGCTCGGCCCGGCGGCGGCGGCGCTGGGCGTCCGTCCGGAGCAGACGGCGGCGCTGGCGGCGCTGCTCGCCGACGCGGTCCGCGGCCACGAAGGGTGGGGGCCCCGGGAACAGGCGGCCTGGCAGGCCACGGCGGACCTGGTCGCGCGCTGGGTCGGCGAGGGCGCGGCGGCGGCCGCGTACGCGCCGGCCTTCTGGACCGGCACGGTGGTCGCGCGCGAGCTGCGCCGCCCCGACCTGGCGGTCCTGCTGGTGCGCACCTTCCTGCCCTACCCCTACGTCGGCGGCCAGCACGCGGTCGTGGAGACCGCGCACCACCGCGACGTCTGGGCGCCGTGCTGGATCGCGGGCGCGCCGCGGCTGGACAACACCGTGGAGCTGCACGTGCGGGCGGAGTCGGTCGACGACGTGGCCGCGGCGCTCGCCGGCCGGGTCGCCCCCGGCGACCAGGTGCGACTGCGCCCGCCGGAGGGCGGGCTCGCCGCCGACCCGGCGGCCGCGGGCCTGCTGGTGGTGGGCGAGGGCACCGGTGCGGCCGCGGTGCGCGGCCTGCTGGAGGAGCTGCGGTTGCAGGGGGACACCCGGCCCGCCGCCGTCGTCCACTGGGTGGACCCCGGGCAGGACTCGTACGACCGCGCGGCGCTCGCCGCCCTGGGCGACCTGACCGTCGTGGACAGTGCCGTGGCCCTGGCCGAGCTGGTGGCCGGACTGCCGGCGCCGGAGGACCTGACAGCGGCGGTAGCGGGGTCGCCGACCGGGGTCGCCGCGGCCCTGACCGCACTCGCCTTCGCCGGAGTACCGGGCGGGCGGGTCTGCGCGACGCAGATCGGCCGCGACGACTGAGAGCCGCTACCGCGCAACTGTCAAAAATTGAACGACGACCCCGGTCACCTCGCCGCCATTCCTTAAGAGAACGCAAAGGGAACGCACAACGAGTCCCGGATTCCCGGCGCGCAATGCCCGGTTATCCCCGGACTTTCCGCCGCTCCTGTGTGAAACCTTAGCGCTTTCAATACTTTGCGTAGCGACACGGACACAGGAAATCCTTCTGGATCGGCCGCGTTCAGGCGAGAGTTTCGGCTCTGTCAACGCTGACCCACACAAATTTCTCGCGTCAACTCCTCGAAACAGCACCTGCACTCTGGCCAGGCATTTGATTTCCCCGCCCGGACCCGCCTACCGTGCAGCCACTGCCGGACAGCCATCACAGTCAATAGTTGCCGGCATCACCGATATCACGCACGAATGGTCGGCACCGGTCGGCGGCGCCACTCCCGGGGCACCCGATCCGGTCACCCGCCAAGACGTGCAGAGGGGAAATACAGAATGAGGAACCGTCCCGCCATCATCGCCGTCGCCGTCGCCGCCGCTGTGGCGACCCCCGTCGTCGCCCACGCCGGTACGGACGCCCCGGCGCCCGCACCGGCAGCCGCCACCACCGGGGACCCGCAGGGGATCGTCGGGGGCGAGGACGCCGCCGAGGGCGCCTACCCGTGGATGGCGCACCTGACGGTCGCGTTCAAGAGCGGCAGCAAGGGCTGCGGCGCGACGCTGCTGTCCAAGGACATCGTGCTGACCGCACAGCAGTGTCTCGCCGAGGACAAGGAGCGCGGCAAGCCCACCGGCGTCACCGCCGACATCGGCCAGCTCGACCACACCGAGGCCGAGGAGGCGGGCACCCGCCGCGTCGGCGCCAGGTACCTGCTCGGCGGCGGTGTCGGCGCCGGCGACTGGGCCGTCGTCAAGCTCACCAAGAGCATCAAGGCCAAGAGCTTCCCCGTCCTGCCCGCCGACGAGGCGTTCGACGCGAAGAAGACCATGCGCGCGCTCGGCTGGGGCAGCACCAAGGAGGGCGGCAAGCCCGTCCGGAACCTCCAGGAGGTCGACCTGCCCGTCGTCTCCGCCAAGGTCTGCGGCAAGAACGCCGACAACGAGATCTGCGCGGGCGACCTGGCCGAGGGCGGCGTCGACACCTGCACCGGTGACGGCGGCGGCCCGCTGCTGGCCTCCGGCGCGGGCAAGACCTGGGTACAGGTCGGGATCACCAGCCACGGCGTCGGCTGCGGCCGTAAGGACAAGCCGGGTCACTACACCAAGGTGAGCGCCTTCACCGCCAAGATCCAGGCTGCGATCACCCTGCTGGAGGGCGAGGCCGCCAAGACCACCGCCTGATTCACCCGACGGCGCCGCTCACCTGCGGCCGCCGCCAGATCCCCCCGACCGGGTGCGGAGCCGCGGTTGCGCCGGCTCCGCACCCGGTCGGGGGTGTCCGGGTTTCCGGGCTGCCCAGGTCAGGCAACCGCGCGTGACCTGGCAGACCTGGTGGTAGTACACCCGGCCGCGCCCCCAACCCTGCTGTGACACTCGTGTAACACCCACAGGTATGCATCGAGCAAGTTGAAACCTCTCCCCTGCCCCTCGCGCGGGACAGAGACCTTAATGCCCCTCTTCACGGCCAACGCATGTCCGCCACGTAAGAAGTCCCCGCCGTACCATCCATAAAGATTTGGACCTTGGTGCCGGTTTTGATTGTACCGAGATCCGATTTGAACATGCCGTCCGCACACGAGTGTTGGAAAAACCGAGGCTGCCCATTGAAGTTGAGCCTCGTGTTGAGTTGGCCCCGATCACATTCCAAACGGAACGTCATGGGCGCTGTGCGCTCAGACTTCGTCTCGGCGTAGCTGTTTGTGGGCAGTCCCCCGATAGACATCCAGAACGTTTTGTCATCCTGCTTGATTGACGACTTGAACGACGCCGATGGCGCCGGGAGCGTCTGCGTGGGTGCCACGTCCGTGGGTGCCGCTGTGGGGATAGGCGCAGGCCGGGGTGCCGGGTCACTCCCACATGCTGTGAGCAGGACCAACCCAGCTACCACGACGACGCATCGAGACTTTGTCACGCCTTCAAGTATGGGCGACCATCGTTGCACTGCGTCGGGCGGGACCCCAGCGACTTCTTGGAAGCCCACGTGCACCACCCGATGGACTTGCTACGGGCAGACACGTAGGTGGTGAACAACTTGCGGTTGGTCTTCTTACAGGTTCGGTGCGCGATCTGGTACTTCTCGCCCGTTACGACGTGGCGATTACGGCCCCAGTAGGCATTACCCCAACGCTTCGCAGGCACATCCACCGACACCTCCATCGAGGAAGATACCCCGATTTTGGCCTGGATTGAGGCATCGACTTGGGTGGTTAAGGTAGCGATGACAACAGTTGCTTCTCCGGCAACGGACGCGCTATACGTGGCACTGATCTCGCCGTTGATTCCCGCGGTAAGCTTGTGTGAACCCTTACTGTCGAAAAAGTGAGAAATGCTCGGACCGACGCGACCCATCCGGTCACTGAACTTCTTCTTACGGTTGTAGACCCACTGACCTCGACAGTCAGGGTCCCCTGGGGCGAACTCTGACGACGGTTCGTCAGGGAGGTCCTCACCCTCGGGACCCACCGCGTCCGGGTCCTCCCAGTCCGCCGGGATGCCTGACTCTGGCTCGTTTCCAGCCTCGATGACCACGAACGCCGGGTTCTCAGCGACCACGGCTGCCGACGCGGCGTTCGGCGGAACGATCATCGCCATGGCCGTTACCAGGGCAACCACCCCTACAGGACGCTTGGTGTATCTACGCACGAGCTAGGCCCGTCCCTCCATTGGGTGGCATACCGCTGAGGGACCCTAGCCGTCGTCCGCCAGGCTTCAACCAAAGTGTCATGAAGCCGACAGCGCGGGCTGCAAGTGACCCAGACGGCACTCACGATCATCGTAGTGTCCTGACCTGAGCCAGCGACCGTGGCGAGGTTGCCGCCAGAATTTTGGTAGACCTGCATCTCGACCGCCTCGCCCGCCACCAGGTAGACGGACGTTGGTGGGGCGACCACCGACAGCGTTCCACCAGCGCCGGACGGTAGACGTACGTCACTACCCGGGATGTACGTGCCTGCGCTCTTGTTCCACCGGATGCCGCGCATGTTTGTTGCGTTGGTGGCGAACGTGGCCTTGCCCTCCAACTTGTAGCGGCCCGTGCCCGAGGCGACGAACGTGGTAGAGCTGAGTGTCGAGGCGCTCCATTTCGATAGAATGCGTTAGCGATTCGCGCATTCTTCGCAGACCGAGGCATGACTTTCAGGTGTGATTGACACCAATCTGCGAGTATCGTTTGAGTCGTCATGCGTTCAATTCTCCGCAACAACGAATCGCCCCGCATGAAGATGGGCTTGACCTAGCACCGGCGACCATATGTGAAACAAGCGTCCCTAAAGTTGTCAGCCAACGTCGCCCGACGAGCGTCGTACACGTACGCGCTGCCCGTCGCAGCTTCGACCACCGCCTGACGTTCCTTGAGGATGTTGACCACGACATCGGGCAACGGGACAGGCTTACGCTTCGACTTGGGCGAGTGTTCAATGTAGCCGCTCGGGCGAACCATGACGCGGTTGTTCTCGACCCTGAGCGTCTTCTTATCGTGGTATTCGGCAGCGATGGTGCCGTGGGCACTCAGGGCACGAGCCGCCTCTTCGGCATCCTCGGCCGCCCGTCTGATCTTCTCGGTACCGCTACGCCAGACCCAGGACCCATCGGCGTCTTTGCCGACATGTAAACGCCAGCGCCACGTGCCAGAGGAAGTTTGTTTGACGGGTATGTGTCACACACCTGGCTCAGCTCGACCCCGTATGTCACTTCCTGTGACACACCAAGATCCGAGGTAGCAACGAAATCAGAGTTTGGGCAGGTCAGAGCGCGTTTCCTCTGACCTGCCCAAACTCGGAGGCGCCTACCGCCAGGAGGCGCCGGTGGGGTGTCGGGTGGGGTCCGTCGGGACCGTCCGCGGTCGCATCGCCACGTGATACCGCGCTGCGCCCCGGCCGTACGGGACGCGGGTGACGAACTCCCACCCGACGGCATTAGTTTAGGCAAGGCTTACCTAATTGCAAGCGCCCACTTCCGTGACGCACGCCACCGTCACTCCCGGGGGCGGGCGTGCCGCGCGCCGGCCAGCGCCGCGCGCAGCGCCGCCAGGTCGACCTCCGCGAGCGTGGCCGGCCGCCAGCGCGGGCTGCGGTCCTTGTCGACGAGCTGGGCCCGGACGCCCTCGACGAAGTCGTGGCCGCGTGCCAGTACCGTCGCCGCGGCGAACTCCCGGTCCAGTGCCTCGGCCAGGTCGCCGCCCGCCGCGCCGCGCAGCAGCTCCAGCGTCAGGCACAGCGACGTGGGCGACCTGGTGTCGATCTCGGCCGCGGCGGCCGCTGCGGCTCCGCCGTGGCCGCGCAGCCGGTCGAGGATCTCGGGCACCGTCGGCGCCGCGTAGCACGCGGCGATCCAGTCCGCCTGCGCCTGGAGGGGGGCCGGCGGCGGGGGGACGGCGAACTCGGCGACGGCGTCGGCCGGGTCGGTCCCCGTCAGCGCGGCGCGCAGTGCGGGCAGGCTCGCGCTGGGCACGAAGTGGTCGGCCAGTCCGCAGGCGATCGCGTCGGCGCCCGTGACGGTCGAGCCCGTGAGGGCCAGGTGCGTGCCGAGCTGGCCCGGCGCCCGCGCCAGCAGGTGGGTGACACCGACGTCGGGGACGAAGCCGATCCGCACCTCGGGCATCGCCAACTGGGTGCGCTCGGTCACCACGCGGACACCGCCGTGCGCCGAGACGCCGACCCCGCCGCCCATGACCAGGCCGTCCATGAACGCCACGTACGGCTTGGGGTAGCCGGCGATCCGCGCGTTGAGTCGGTACTCGTGCGCCCAGAAGTCCCACGCGCCCGTGCCGCCGGCCCGGATGTCGTGGTACAGCGCCCGGACGTCGCCGCCCGCACACAGCCCGCGCTCCCCCGCGCCCTCGATGAGGACGGCGCGGACCCGGTCGTCGGCGGCCCAGGCGTGCAGCGCGGCGTCCAGGGCGCGGACCATCGCCTCGTCCAGGGCGTTGAGGGCGGCGGGGCGGTTCAGCGTCAGGTGGCCCAGGCGGCCGGTGGTCTCGGCGATGACAGGGGACATGACGGGCATCCTGCCCGATGCCCGGCGGGCGGGCGCCGGTGGGCCGGACCCGGCTGGGAGACTGGCGCCGCCGACGCGTGCGCCGTCGGCCGGGGAGAGGGCGATGCGGACGGTACGGGTGATCGGCGTCGGTGCCGGCGACCCCGGGTACGTGACCGGGCAGGCCGTGGAGGCGATGCGGACGGTCGACGTGTTCTTCGTACTCGACAAGGGGCCGGCCAGCGCCGACCTGACGGAGGCGCGGCGGCGGCTGTGCGCGCGGTTCCTCAGCGACCGCCCGCACCGGATCGTCACGGTGGCGGACCCGCCGCGGGACCGCGCCGCGCCCGACTACCCCGACGCGGTGGACCGGTGGCGCCGGGCGCGGGCCGGCGCGCTGGCCGCGGCGTTCGCGGCGGAGCTGGCCGACGGCCAGGTGGGCGGCATCCTCGTGTGGGGCGACCCGGCGCTGTACGACCCGACGGTCCGGATCATGGAGTCCGTGGCCGCCGGCGGGGACCTGGCGTGGGACGTGGTCCCCGGGATCAGCAGCGTGCAGGCGCTGGCCGCGCGGCACCGCGTCGCGCTGCACGAGGTGGCCGCGCCGGTGCACATCACGCCGGCCCGGCGCCTGGCCGCGGCCGGCTGGCCCGCGGGCGCCCGGGACGTGGTGGTCATGCTCGACGCCGACCCGGCCGCGACCTGCGCCGGGCTGCCGCAGGCCGAGCTGTCCATCTACTGGGGGGCCTACCTCGGCACGCCGGACGAGCTGCTCGCCGCCGGCCCGCTGCCGGCGACGCTGCCCCGGATCGCGCACCTGCGCCGGGAGGCCAGGGAACACCACGGCTGGATCATGGACACCTACCTGCTGCGCCGGAGCGACGCGGGGTCGACCGGCGCCTGAGCCGCGCCCGGCCCCGCGGGGGCGGCGCCGGGCGGCCGGTCCGGTGCGTCGGCCAGCGCCGCCAGCGCCGCGCAGACGGCCGGCCAGGCGGCCGCGCGCGGATCGATGAGGTCGAAGTGCGCCACGCCCGCCAGCTCCACCAGGGGTACCCCGTGGGCGGCGGCGTAGCGGCGGCTCTGGGCGACGGGGACCTGGCGGTCCGCCGCCCCGTGCACGAGCGTCACCCGGTGCGGCCGCGGCCGCCGCAGCGGGTCGGCGGCCGCGTAGCGGTCCGGGACCTCGGCGGGGCCGCCGCCGAGGAGGTCGGCCACGGCGCCGCCGTCGAGGTCGAGCCGGTGGGCCTCGGCCAGGTCCGCGACCGGTGCGAGGGCGAGGGCGCCGCGGACGGCCGCCGGATGCTCCACGGCCGCCCACAGGGCCAGGTGGCCGCCCGCGGAGTGGCCGAGCAGGAGCACGCCCTCCGGCGCCGGCACCCCGGCCCGGACCAGCGGCGGGCCGGCCAGCGACGGCAGGGCCGCGAGCCCCGCCGCCACGTCCGCCGCGGTGTCCGCCCAGCCGGTGCGGCGGTACTCCAGCACGGCGACCGGCCAGCCGCGCCCGGCCAGGTCGTGGGCCAGCGGGCCGACGTGGGCGCGGTCGTACTGGGGTCGCCAGAAGCCGCCGTGCAGCACGGCCACCACGGGCGCGCCCCGCCCGTCGCGCGGCATCCGCAGGTCGAGCACCTGGTCCGCGTGCGGCCCGTACGCCAGGGTCAGGTCGGCAGCGGGCGCAGCGCGGGTCAGGACGCTCCGGGAATCCTCCGCCACGCCGCGACCCTACGCGCCCCCCGCACCGGCAGGGCGGCCCGCGACCGACGATCACGGCGTTTCCGACAAACATTGCCACCGGGCCGGGCGGTGCCGGCGGGCGGTCCGGTGCAGGTCAGGCCCCTTCCGGCGGACACCGGGAAGCGGCCGGGGGCGCGGAACGGCAGATGCGCGGCCGGCCGCCGATGAGATACAAACTCACGGGACGGCCGGTCTGTCGGTTTGTCACCACCCGGTTCCTGCGCGCCCCGTACCGTCGAGGTGAGCGCAGAGGAGGGAGTCGAGGATCGGATGAACGCAGCCGAGGAGGTCGCCCGGCGACGGGACGGCGACGATCCCGGACACCGGGACCTGTTCCACATCCCGCCCGCGACCGGCGGCGACCACCCCGAGGTCGCCTACTTCGCCGGCAACTCCCTGGGGCTGCCGCCCAGGGCCGCCGCCGCCGAGCTGGCCGCCGACCTGGCCGACTGGGCGCGGCTGGGCGTCGAGGGCCACCTGGAGGCCGGGCGCGCCTGGCTGCCGTACCACGAACTGCTCACCGGCCCCGTCTCCCGGCTCGTCGGCGCCCGGCCCAGCGAGGCCGTGGTGATGAACTCGCTGACGGTCAACCTGCACCTGCTGATGGCCTCGTTCTACCGGCCGGCCGGCGCCCGCACCCGGATCCTCATCGAGGACGCGGCCTTCCCCTCCGACAGCTACGCCGTGCGCAGCCAGGCCCGCTGGCACGGCCTGGACCCGGACGCCGCCGTGCTGCGGCTGCGGCCCCGCCCGGGCGAGGACGTGCTGCGGACCGCCGACGTCTGCGCCGTCCTGGCCGCCGAGGGCCCCACCGTCGCGCTGGTCCTGCTCGGCGGCGTGAACTACCTGACCGGCGAGCTGATGGACATCCCGGCGATCACCGCCGCCGGGCAGGCGGCCGGCGCCGTCGTCGGCTGGGACCTCGCGCACGCCGCCGGCAACGTGCCGCTGGCCCTGCACGACTGGAACGTCGACTTCGCCGCCTGGTGCTCGTACAAGTACCTGAACTCGGGCCCCGGCGGACTGGCCGGCGCCTTCGTCCACGAGCGGCACCTGGGCGACCCGGCGCTGCCCCGGCTGGAGGGGTGGTGGAGCACCGCGGCGGCCACCCGGTTCGAGATGGCGCCGGTCTCCCGCCCGCCCGCGACCGTCGAGGCGTGGCAGGTGTCCAACCCGCCGATCTTCGCGATGGGGCCGGTCCGCACGAGCCTGGAGCTGTTCGACAAGGTGGGCATGACGGCCCTGCGCGCCCGCAGCGAGCGGCTCACCGGCTACCTGGCGGAGCTGCTCGACGAGGTGGTCGCCGCGCGGCCGCTGCACGTGATCACGCCGCGCGACCCCGCGCGGCGCGGCTGCCAACTGTCGGTGCGGGTGTCCGGCGGGTCGGCCGGCGCGCTGACCCGCCGACTGCGAGAGGAGTACGGGGTGATCGCGGACGCGAGGGAGCCCGACGTCGTCAGGTTGGCGCCGGTGCCGCTCTACTCGACCTACCACGACTGCTGGCGCGCCGCCGACGCCCTGGCCCGGGCGGTGGCCCCGTGAGCCGGCCGCGGGTGGCGATCGTCGGGGCGGGCCTCGCCGGGTCGCTGCTGGCCGGGTACCTGGCCCGCCGCGGCTACCCGGTGACGCTGTACGAGCGGCGGCCGGACCCGCGCGGCGGCCAGTCCGAGCGCGGCCGGTCGATCAACCTGGCGCTCTCCGAGCGGGGCCTGGACGCGCTGCGCCGGGTGGGGCTGGACGGCAGCGTGCTGGCCGCGGCGCTGCCCATGCGCGGCCGGATGGTCCACGCCGTCGCGGGCGAGCCGGACTTCCAGCCGTACAGCCTCGACGGCGAACGGGCGATCAACTCGATCAGCCGGGGCGCGCTCAACAACGCGCTGCTGGACGCCGCGACGGCGCTGCCCGGGGTCAGCGCGGTGTTCGGTCACCAGCTCGTGGGCCTGGACCCGAAGACGGCGGTGATGACCTTCGCCACCGCGGGCGGCCAGGTCGAGATCGAGGCCGACGTCGTGCTGGGCGCCGACGGCGCCGGGTCGGCGGTCCGCGGCCAGCTCCGCGCGCACGGCCTGACGGGCGAGGACATCGAGTTCCTCGACTACGGCTACAAGGAGCTGACGATCCCGGCGCGGCCCGACGGCGGGTTCGCGCTGGACCCGCACGCCCTGCACATCTGGCCCCGCGGGTCGTCGATGATGATCGCGCTGCCGAACCCGGACCACTCGTTCACCTGCACGCTGTTCTGGCCGCTGACCGGGCCGGGCAGCTTCGAGTCGCTGGCCACCGACGCCGAGATCCGGGGGCACTTCGCCGTCCACTACCCGGACGTGCCGGACCTGGCCCCGGACCTGCTCGCGGACTACCGGGCCAATCCGGTCGGCAAGCTGGGCACGGTGCGCACGGCGCCGTGGCAGGCGTACGGGCGGGTCGGGCTGATCGGCGACGCCGCCCACGCGATCGTGCCCTTCTACGGCCAGGGCGCGAACTGCGCGTTCGAGGACGTCGTCGAGCTGGACCGCTGCCTGCGCGAGTGCGGCGACGAGTGGCCGGCGGCGCTGGCGCGGTACGAGTCGCGGCGGTCCGAGAACGCCGACGCCATCGCCGAGATGGCGCTGGACAACTTCGTCGAGATGCGGGACCGGGTCGCCTCGCCGGTGTACCTCGCCGGGCGCCGGGCGGAGCAGTTCCTGCAGCGGCTGCTCCCGCAGGTGTACCAGTCGCGGTACGAGCTGGTGTCGTTCTCCACCACGCCGTACGCGCAGGTGCAGCGGCAGGTCCGCCGGCAGCACCAGGTCCTCGCCGGGGTCGCCGCGGCCGTCGGGGCGGCGGTGCTGGTCGGGGTGTCGGGCGCGCTGCGGCGGCGTCGGTGACGGCGGTGGGCTGGCCGACCGGGCTGATGGCGGGGCGGCCCGCGGGCGGGCCGACCCGGCTGCGCCACTTCATCGACGGGGCGTACGTCGGGGGCGAGGGCGGGGCGACGTTCCCCAAGCACAGCCCCGTCACCGGCGAGGCGCTGTTCGAGGTGCCCGAGGCCGACGCCGCCACCGTCGACGCCGCGGTCGGGGCCGCGCGGCGGGCGCTACGCGGGCCGTGGGGGCGGCTGGGCGACGCGCAGCGCGCGGCCCTGCTGCGCCGGGTGGCCGAGGAGATCGAGCGCCGGTTCGAGGACCTGGTGACCGCGGAGGTCGCCGACACCGGCAAGTCCGTCGCCCAGGCGCGCACGCTGGACGTCGCCCGGGCGGCGGCCAACTTCCGGGCCTTCGCCGACATCGCCGCCGGCACCGCCACCGAGTCGTTCACGACCGTGACGGCCGGGGGCGACCGGGCGTTGAACTACGCCGTCCGCAAGCCGGTCGGCGTGGTCGCCGTGATCGTGCCGTGGAACCTGCCGCTGCTGCTGCTGACGTGGAAGGTCGCGCCCGCGCTGGCGTGCGGCAACGCCGTGGTGGTCAAGCCCAGCGAGGAGACGCCCTCGTCGGCCACCCTGCTCGCCGAGGTCCTGCGGGACGCGGGCGTGCCCGACGGGGTCTTCAACGTCGTGCACGGGTTCGGCCCCGGCTCGGCCGGGGAGTTCCTGACCACGCACCCGGGGGTGGACGCGATCACCTTCACCGGCGAGTCGGCCACCGGCGCGGCGATCATGCGGGCCGCCGCCGACGGCGTCAAGGCCGTCTCGTTCGAGCTGGGCGGCAAGAACGCCGGCCTGGTGTTCGCCGACGCCGACCTCGACGCCGCGGTGGCGGGGTCGGTGCGTTCGGCGTTCACCAACGGCGGCCAGGTGTGCCTGTGCACCGAGCGGCTGTACGTGCAGCGGCCGGTGTTCGACGCGTTCGCCGCGCGGCTTGCGGAGGCGGCCGGGGCGCTGCCGTGGGGCTGGCCCTCGGACGAGGCGACGGCCACCATGCCGCTGATCTCGCGCGGCCACCGGGAGAAGGTCGCCGGCTACTACGACCTGGCCCGCGTCGAGGGGGCGACCGTGCTGGCCGGCGGCGGGGTACCCGCCTTCGGCGACGCCCGCGACGGCGGCGCCTACATCCAGCCCACGGTCCTGACCGGACTGGGCGCCCACGCGCGCACCAACCGGGAGGAGATCTTCGGGCCGGTGGTCCACGTGGCGCCGTTCGACACCGAGGAGGAGGCGTTCGCGCTGGCCAACGACAGCCCGTACGGGCTGGCCGCGGCGGTGTGGACCGGCGACGTGGGGCGCGCCCACCGCGCCGGGGCGGCGCTGGACGCCGGGATCGTGTGGGTCAACACGTGGTTCCTGCGCGACCTGCGCACGCCGTTCGGCGGCGTCAAGGCCTCGGGCGTCGGCCGGGAGGGCGGCGTCCACTCGCTGGAGTTCTACAGCGAGCTGACCAACGTCTGCGTCGCCGTGCCGCCCGCCCGGGACTGACCGTGCCGACCCGCCGCCCCGCGCCCGCGACCCGGCCGCCCCGCCCGGGGACCGGCCTGGCGTGCCCGGCGGCCCGGCGCCGCCCACCCGCGGCCCGCCGACGGGAGGCGTCGGCTAGGGTCCGGCCGGGCGGTGCGCCCGTCCACCACGTCCACCGGGAGCTGACATGACGTTCGACGCCGCGGGCGCCGCCGCCGCGCTGACCGAGGCTTACCACACCGGCAAGCCGGTCCCCCCGCTGCGCGACCGGATGATCGCCACCGGCGACGTCGCCGCGGCGTACGCGGTGCAGCGGGCACAGGTCGAGGACTGGCTGGCCGCCGGGCGGCGGCCCGTCGGCGCGAAGGTCGGCCTGACCGCACCGGCGGTACAGCGGGCGCTGGGCATCGACGAACCGGACTTCGGGGTGCTGTTCGCCGACATGGCCGGCGACGACGACGCCGTCCTGGACATCGCCCCGCTGCTCCAGCCGCGGGTGGAGGCCGAGGTCGCCTTCGTCCTGGGCGCCGACCTGCCGTACGAGCAGGTCACGACCGCCGACGTCGTGCGGGCCACCGACTTCCTGCTCCCGGCGATCGAGGTCGTCGACTGCCGGGTCGCCGACTGGGACATCTCCATCGTGGACACCGTCGCCGACAACGCGGCGGCCGCCCGCTACGTCCTGGGTACCGCGCCGCGCCGGCTGGCCGACGTCGACCTGCGGCACTGCGGCATGGTCCTGACCGACCGCGGCGAGCCGGTCTCGGTCGGGGCCGGGGCGGCCTGCCTGGGCAACCCCGTCCACGCCGTGGCGTGGCTGGCGGGCACCCTGGCCCGGCTCGGCCGCCCGCTGGCGGCGGGGGACCTGGTCCTGTCCGGCGCGCTGGGCCCCATGGTCCCGGTGCGGCCCGGCGCGGCCTATGAGGCGCGGATCTCGGGGCTGGGCACGGTCCGCACCCGGTTCAGTGGGGAGCGCGCGTGAGCGTCGGGGTGGCGGTGATCGGTTCCGGGAACATCGGCACCGATCTCATGATCAAGGTGCTGCGGCTGTCGGAGACGCTGCGGATGGCGGCGCTGGTCGGCATCGACGAGCAGTCCGACGGGCTGGCCCGGGCCCGCCGGCTCGGCGTGGCCACCACGGCCAAGGGCGTCGAGGGGCTCGTGGCGATGCCCGAGTTCGCCGACGTCCGGGTGGTGTTCGACGCCACCTCCGCGGCGGCGCACCGGCACCACGCCGCGGTGCTGGCCGCGCTCGGCCGCACGGTCGTCGACCTCACCCCGGCCGCGGTGGGGCCCTACGTCGTGCCGACCGTCAACCTCGACGCCCACCTCGGCGAGCCCAACGTCAACATGGTCACCTGCGGGGGCCAGGCGACCGTCCCGGTCGTCGCCGCGGTCGCCGCGGTCACCCCCGTGGCGTACGGGGAGATCGTCGCCTCGATCGCGTCCCGCTCGGCCGGGCCGGGGACCCGGGCCAACATCGACGAGTTCACCGACACGACCGCCCGCGCGGTCGAGGTGGTGGGCGGCGCCGAGCGGGGCAAGGCGATCATCGTTCTCAACCCCGCCGAACCGCCGCTGCTCATGCGGGACACGGTGTACTGCCTCTGCCCCGACCCCGACCTGGACCGGGCGGCCGTCGCCGCGTCCGTGGTGGACATGGTGGGGCGGGTGCAGCGGTACGTGCCCGGGTACCGGCTCAAGCAGGACGTGCAGTTCGACCCGGTCGACACCTACGTGCCGCAGCTCGGGCGGCGGGTGCGCGGCTGGCAGGTGTCGGTCTTCCTGGAGGTCTCCGGCGCCGGGCACTACCTGCCGGCGTACGCCGGCAACCTGGACATCATGACCTCGGCGGCGCTGCGCACCGCCGAACGCCTGGTGGAGGTGCGCCCGTGACCGGCCGGCCCGCCGCGGACCCGCCGCGGCTGTACGTCCAGGACGTGACGCTGCGCGACGGGATGCACGCGATCGGCCACCGGTACGGCGTGGCCGACGTGCGCCGCATCGCCGCCGCCCTCGACGCCGCGGGCGTCGACGCCGTCGAGGTGGCCCACGGCGACGGCCTGGCCGGGTCCAGCGTCAACTACGGGCACGGCGCCGCCTCCGACGCCGACTGGATCGCCGCCGCCGCGGACGTGCTCACCCGGGCGCGGCTGACCACCCTCCTGCTGCCCGGGATCGGCACGATCGCCGACCTGCGGGCCGCGCGCGACCTCGGCGTGCGCAGCGTGCGGGTGGCGACGCACTGCACCGAGGCCGACATCTCCGCCCAGCACATCGCCTGGGCCCGGGAGAACGGCATGGACGTCGCCGGCTTCCTGATGATGTCGCACATGGCGGAGCCCGCCGAGCTGGCCCGCCAGGCCGCGCTGATGGAGTCCTACGGCGCGCACTGCGTGTACGTCACCGACTCCGGCGGCCGGCTGCTGATGGGCGACGTGGCCGCCCGCGTCGACGCCTACCGCCAGGTGCTGGACCCGGCCACCGAGATCGGCATCCACGCCCACCACAACCTGTCCCTGGGGGTGGCGAACTCGATCGTCGCCGTCGAGCACGGGACGACCCGGGTGGACGCCTCGCTGGCGGGCATGGGCGCGGGCGCCGGCAACGCGCCGCTGGAGGTGTTCGTCGCCAACGCCGAGCTGCTGGGCTGGCCGCACGGCTGCGACGTGTTCGCGCTGATGGACGCCGCCGAGGACATCGTGCGGCCGATGCAGGACCGGCCCGTGCGGGTCGACCGCGAGACCCTGTCGCTGGGCTACGCCGGGGTCTACTCCAGCTTCCTGCGGCACGCCGAGCGGGCCGGCGCCCGGTACGGCGTGGACGTGCGCGCGATCCTGATGGAGCTGGGTCGCCGCCGGATGGTCGGCGGCCAGGAGGACATGATCGTCGACGTGGCGCTGGACCTCGCCGGCGCCAAGGAGGACCAGTGACCGACACCGCCGCACTCGCCGCCCGGCTGGACACCGCCGCGCGCGAGGCCGCCGCCACGACCCAGCTCACCGCGGACGTCGCGCTGGCGGCGCCCGGCGCCTACGCCGTCCAACGCGCGCTGGTGGCACGGCGGCTGGCCCGCGGCGAGCGGATGGTCGGCGTGAAGATGGGCCTGACCAGCCGCGCCAAGATGGCCCAGATGGGCGTCGACGAGGTCATCTGGGGCCGGCTCACCGACGCGATGTGGATCCCCGACGGCGGCGCCGTGGACACCGCCGCGCACATCCACCCGCGGGTCGAGCCGGAGGTCGCGTTCCTGCTCGACCGCACGCCCGTCGTCGGCGACGACTTCGCCGCCTGCGTCCGCGCGGTGGCGCCGGCCCTCGAACTGATCGACTCGCGGTACGCCGACTTCCGGTTCACGCTCGCCGACGTCATCGCCGACAACACCTCGGCGGCCGGTTTCGTCGTGGGGCCGTGGCGGCCGGTGCCCGACGGGCTGGACAACCTCGGCGTCCTGCTGGAGGTCGACGGCGAGGTGGTCCAGACCGGCTCGACGGCGGCGATCCTCGGCGACCCCCGGCGCGCCTTCGACGCCGCCGTCCGGCTCGCGGGCGCCGACGGCATCACCCTCGCCCCCGGCTGGGTCGTCCTGGCCGGGGCGGCCACCGCCGCCGTGCCGCTGGCGCCGGGCTCGCACGTGCGGGCCGTCGTGGAGGGCCTGGGCACGGCGTCGCTCACGGCGCGCGGGGCGCGGCCGTGAGCGGGGCCCGCGTCGTCGCCGGCAAGGCCACCCCGCGCGGGGCCTTTCCGCACGTCAAGGTGGCCGGCGGGCTGATCTTCGTCTCCGGTACCTCCAGCCGCCGCCCCGACAACACGATCGTCGGCGCGGCCGCCGACGCGCTGGGGACGACGGCGCTGGACATCCGCGCCCAGACCCGGGCGGTGATCGAGAACATCCGCGACCTGCTGCGCGCGGCCGGCGCCGACCTGGCCGACCTGGCACAGGTCACCACGTACCTGGTCAACATGAACGACTTCGGCGGGTACAACGAGGTCTACGCCGAGTACTTCGACGCGACCGGTCCCGCCCGCACCACGGTGGCGGTGCACCAGCTTCCGCACCCCCACCTGCTGATCGAGATCCAGGCCGTGGCCGTACGACCCCAGGAGGCGTCATGACGGAGACCGGACAGCCGCACGAGGCGAGCCGGGTGGACTTCGCGAGCTGGCTCGGCGCGAACCAGCACCTGCTCAAGCCGCCGGTCGGCAACCGGCAGCTCTTCACCTCCAGCGAGGACTTCGTGGTGATGGTCGTCGGCGGCCCCAACCAGCGGACCGACTTCCACGTCGACCCGTACGAGGAGTGGTTCTACCAGATCAAGGGCACGATGCACGTCGACCTGATGACGCCGGACGGGCCGGAACGGGTCACGGTGGGCGAGGGCCAGATGTGGATGCTGCCCCGCTCCGTCCCCCACTCCCCGCAGCGGCCCGAGGCCGGCTCGGTGGGGCTGGTGATCGAGCGGCCCCGCCCCGAGGGCACGCAGGAGCGGTTCCAGTGGTACTGCCCCTGGTGCCAGGCCCTGGTGCACGAGGTGGAGCTCCAGGTGCGCGACATCGTCGCCGACCTCCCGCCGATCTTCCAGGCGTTCTACGACAGCGCCGAGGCGCGCACGTGCGGGGCGTGCGGGGCGCTGCACCCCGGCAAGGGCTGATGGCCCGTCCCCCGGTCGTCGACATCCACACGCACCTGGTCCCGCGGGGGTGGCCCGATCTGGCCGCCGCCTGCGGCGGGACCGGCTGGCCGTCGCTGCGGATCGACTCCGAGCGCGAGGCGATGCTGATGGTCGGCGGCCAGCCGTGGCGGCCGGTCCGGTCGCCGGCCTGGGACCCGGCGGCCCGGCTCGCCGACATGGCCGCCGACGGCGTGGACGTCCAGGTCGTGTCCCCGACGCCGCTGTTCTTCTCCTACGACCGTCCGGGCCCGCAGGCGGCGAAGGTGGCCCGGATCTTCAACGACCTGACCCTGGAGGTGACGCAGCGGGCGCCGGGGCGGCTGGTGCCGTTCTGCCAGGTGCCGCTCCAGGACGCCGAGGCCGCCTGCGCCGAACTCGACCGCTGCCTGGCCGCCGGCCACGCCGGGGTGGAGATCGGCAACCACGTCGGCGACCGGGACCTGGACGACCCGGGCGTGGTGACCTTCCTCCAGCACTGCGCCGCCGTGGGCGCGCCGGTCTTCGTGCACCCGTGGGACATGCCGACCGGGCCGCGGCTGGAGCGCTGGATGGCCCGCTGGCTGACCGGGATGCCCGCCGAGACCCACCTGTCGATCATGGCGATGATCCTCGGCGGCGTCTTCGACCGGGTGCCGGAGTCGCTGCGGATCTGCTTCGCCCACGGCGGGGGGAGCTTCGCGTTCTGGGCGGGGCGGGCCGACAACGCGTGGCACCGCCGCGGCGACCTCGTCCGCGGACAGTCGCAGCGCCCGCCCAGCGCCTACGTCGACCGCTTCCTGGTCGACTCGGTGGTGTTCAGCCCGCCCGCGCTGCGCCTGCTCGTCGACACGATGGGCGCGGACCGGGTGCTGGTGGGCAGCGACTACCCGTACCCGCTGGGCGAACGCCCGGTCGGCGCGGTCGTCCGCCGGGCGGACTTCCTCGACGACGGCCAGCGGGCGGCGCTGCTCGGCGGCAACGCCCTGCGCTTCCTCGACGGCCCGGCGGCCCCCGCGTGGGGACCCGGGTGGCGGGGCATCGATACGGTGTAGATCAGCGACGGTCGCCGTCGCGCCGGACAGCGAGGAGTACCGAGATGACCATGACACCCCGACGCCTGGTCCGACCCCGTCAGCACCGCATGATCGCCGGCGTCTGCGCCGGCATCGGCCAGCGTTTCGGCATGTCCCGGAACCTGGTCCGCGTGCTGTTCCTGCTCTCCTGCCTGCTGCCGGGCCCGCAGATCCTGGCGTACCTCGCCATGTGGATCATCGTCCCGAACGAGTGACCCGCCCGGCGCCCGTCGACCCCGCCGGTCGACGGGCGCTCACCGGCGGGGTCGGGCGGCCAGCCACGCCGCGCGCCGCCGCCCGCGCGGCGGGTCAGCCCATCGACTTGGCGCCGTCGATCGACTCGCGCAGGATGTCGGCGTGGCCGGCGTGCTGCGCGGTCTCGGCGATGATGTGCAGCAGCACGCGCCGGGCCGACCAGCGGGCCCCCGGCGGGAACCACGGCGCCTCGGGCAGCGGCTGGCTGGCGTCCAGGTCGGGCAGGGTCCGCACCAGTTCGTCGGTGCGGGCGGCCACCTCCTCGTAGGCGGCCAGCAGGCCCGGCAGCGTGTCGTCCCCGGTCATCTGGAAGCTGTCGGCGTGCGCCTGGTACGCGTCGGATTCGTCGCCGGCCATCGCGGACGGGCCGTCGACGATGAAGGCGGCCCAGCGGCTCTCCACCCGGGCGACGTGCTTGATCAGCCCGCCCAGGCACAGCTCGCTCGCCGCCGGCCGCTGCGCGGCCTGCGCGTCGTCCAGGTCCCGGACGGTGTGGCGCAGGAAGAACCGGTGCTGGCCCAGCGTCGCGACGAGGTCGGCGCGCTCGCCACCGAGGGCGTCGTCGGCGGGGCGGGTGTGGGCGGTCGGAACGGTGGCGGTCGGATTGGTGGCAGTCGGATTGGTGGCGGTCGGATTGGTGGCCATCTGTCTCCTCCTCGTGGGTGGTTCGTCGGCGACCGTACCGCCGCCGACCGACATTTGCGGGTCCGGCGGGTTCACCGCGGGCGGCGGGTGAGCACCAGGTGCGTCACGCCGTCGCCGGCCACCGGCGGGGCGCACTCGTAGCGGAAGGCCAGGTCGGCGGCCGGCTCGAAGATCCGCTCGCCGTCGCCGAGCAGCACCGGCGCCACGACGACGTGCAGGTGGTCGACCAGGCCCAGGGCCAGGTACTGGCGGATCGTCGCCGCTCCTCCGCCCAGCCGGACGTCGGCGCCGCCGGCCGCCGCCCGCGCCCGGGCGAGCGCGGACTCCGGCCCGTCGGTGACGAAGTGGAAGACGGTGCCGCCCTCCATGGTCACCGACGGCCGGGCGTGCCTGGTCAGGACGAACACCGGGTGCCCGTACGGCGGCCGCGGCCCCCACCAGCCCGTCCACTCCTCGTCGGGCCACGGGCCGCGCACCGGGCCGAACATGTTGCGGCCCATGACGGTGGCGCCGACGCCGACGTCCCCGCGGACCACGAACGCGTCGTCCACCCCGGCGGTGCCGCCCTCGCCGCCCAGCATCGCCCGCCCGGCGCGGGTGGCGAACATCCAGCCGTGCAGCCGCTCCCCGCCCACCCCCAGCGGGTGCTGGAGACTCTGTTCCGGGCCGGCGACGTAGCCGTCCACGGACATCGTCAGGTTGTGCACGCGCAACTGGGACACTCTCCACACCCCCCGGGTCCGGCCGGCGAAGCCGGAACCAGCCTAGGCGGCGGCCCCGGCCCGCGCGCCGCTTCGCCACGACGCGGGTCGGGGAGCGGCCAGGTCGGGGAGCGGCCAGGTCGGGGGACGGCCAGGTCGGGGAACGGCCAGGCCCGGGGACGGCTCAGTAGGGCCGGCCGCGGGTCGGGCCGGCCGCGGGTCCAGGGCCGGGTCGCCGTTGACGGGTCAGGGTCGCTCCGGCGCCGGGTGCAGGGCCGTGCCCGCCACGTCGCAGTGCGCGCACTCCTCGATCGGCAGCCGGTGGCCGGTTCCCCGCTCCCGCGGCCCCACCAGCAGCGCGGCCAGGACCGCGCCGCCGACCATCAGGCCGACGCAGACGAGCACCGCCGCGCGGAACCCCGCCGCGAAGGCCGGCGGGTCGGTGTAGTCGGCGCCGCCGATGCCGGCCAGGACCGGTACCACGGCCAGCGCCAGCAGGCCGGCGGCCCGGGCGACGGCGTTGTTCACGCCCGAGGCCACCCCGGCGTACCGGTCGGGCGCGGCGTCCAGGACGGTGGCGGTCAGCGGCGCGACGGTGAGGGCCAGCCCGCCGCCGAAGACCACCGTGGCGGGCAGCACGGTACCCAGGTACGTGGCCCCCGCCCCGATCCGCAGCATCAGCAGCAGGCCGGCGGCGCACAGCAGCGGCCCGGCGGTCATCGGCAGCCGGGCGCCGACCCGCTGCGCGAGCGCCCCGGCGCGCGAGGAGAACAGCAGCATCAGCGCGGTGACCGGCAGCAGCGCCGCGCCGGCCGGCAGCGGGGCGAAGCCGGCCACCACCTGGAGCTGGAGGACCAGCAGCACGAACAGCACGCCGAGCGCCGCGTACACCAGGAAGGTGACGGCGTTGGCCGCGGTGAACCGGCGCGCCCGGAACAGCTCCGGCGGCACGAGCGGGTGGGCCGAGCGGCGCTCGACGGCCACGAAGCCGGCCAGCGCCGCCACGCCGGCCGCGCCCACCGCCCACACCGCGGGGCCGGCGCCGCCGCCGGCCGCGGTGAGTGCCCAGGTCAGGCCGCCGAGCCCGACGGCGCCCAGCGCCGTGCCGGCCACGTCGAACCGCCCGGCCGCCGCCGGGTCCCGGGACTCCGGGACGTGCCGCAGCCCGACCAGCAGGATCACGGCGGCCACCGGCAGGTTGACCAGGAACACGGCCCGCCAGCTCCACTCCAGCAGCCAGCCGCCGACGAACGGCCCGACGGCGGCGGCGACGCCGCCCAGCCCCGACCAGGCGCCGACCGCGGCCGCCCGGTCCGGGCCGTGGAACGAGGCGGAGATCAGGGCGAGGCTGCCCGGGGTGAGCAGTGCCCCGCCGACGCCCTGCAGCGCCCGGGCTGCGACGAGGGTCCCGATGTCCGGGGCGAGGCCGCACAGCAGCGAGGCCGCCGCGAACCAGGCCACGCCGAGGGCGAAGACGCGGCGCCGGCCGAACCGGTCGCCGAGGGAGCCGCCGAGCAGGATGAGGGCGGCCAGCGTGAGGGTGTACGCGTTGACGGTCCACTGGAGACCGGCGAAGCCGGCGCCCAGCTCGGTGCCGATCCGGTTGAGTGCCACGGTGACGACGGTGCCGTCGAGCAGGGCCAGGCCTGAGCCCAGGACCGTGGTGAACAGGACCCAGCGCCCGCGCGCGGTACCCATGCGGATCCCGTCGGCCATGCCGCCGCCCTCCCGCCGCCCGCCGGGCGACCCTGGATGTCGACCGGCCGTCGGCGCCCGGCCGGTGGTGCAGGCCGGCCGGGGTCGACGTGCGGCCGTCGATGTCTAGGGCGATCCTCGTCCATCGGCGGT
The DNA here is from genome assembly GCF_014647915.1 of Pilimelia terevasa. Classification (GTDB taxonomy): domain Bacteria; phylum Actinomycetota; class Actinomycetes; order Mycobacteriales; family Micromonosporaceae; genus Pilimelia; species Pilimelia terevasa. Next base: position 17,218 of record NZ_BMQC01000023.1, on the reverse strand, counting down.
CCCGGCGGCGGCGGAACCGCCGAGCAGCGCGACGGCGGCCGGCAGGTCCGGCGGCAGGACCTGCACGCCCGGCCCCGCGCGCCGGGCCAGCGGCGGGGTGGCGCCGCCACCGGCCAGCGCGACCCGGGCGCGGGCCGACAGTGCCCGCAGGGCGCCCAGTTCGGCGCTGAACGCCCCGACCCGCGTGGCGGCCAGGACGAACGTCACCGTCGGCGCGGCGAACGAGGCCAGGTCGGCCAGCGGCGTCTGCGCCCCCAGGAAGCGGATCCGCCAGCCGGCCCGGCGCAGCAGCAGGCCGAACGCGAGCAGCGCGATGTCGTGCTGCTCGGCCAACGGGCAGGCCAGGACCGCCATCGGGCCGCCGCCCTCGCCCCAGCCCTGGGCGTGGGCGGTCAGCCAGCCGCGGACGATGTTGCTGGCGTAGTGCTCCTCGGCGACGGTGATCGCCCCGGTGCTCCAGCGCTCGCCGAGTTCGCGCAGGTACGGCAGGAGCACGTCGGCCACCATCGGGCCGAGGCCGAGTTCGCGGTGGGCCTGGGCGAGCCGGCGGGCGGCCAGTGGCTCGGACCGGTCGTCGAGGGCGGCCCGCAGGCGGCGCCGCAGGACGGCGGCGCGGTCCGCGGGCGCCGGCCGCCCGGCGGGCGACACGGCGGGCGCCGCGGCGGGCGACACGGCGGGCGCCCCGGCCAGGACGGCGGCCGCGGCCTGGGCGGCGGAGTGGCCGGCGGCGAGCAGGGCCTTCATCTGCCGGATCCGCGACTCGTCGCCGAGGCCGTAGAGCCGGTAGCCGCCGTCGGAGCGCACCGGCGACAGCAGGCCGTACCGGCTCTCCCAGGCGCGCAGGGCGTGGGTGCTCACGCCGACGCGGGCGCTGAGCTGGCCGATGCGCAGCATGACGGGGGCCTCCACGCCGTTCATCCTACAAACCTTAGACAAACATTTGACAGGATGTGCCGGCCGCCCTAGCGTCAGGCCATGAGAAAAGGTCAGCTCGTGCCGCGCGCGCTCGGACTCCTCACCGCGGTCTATGGGGCATACACGCTGGCCCGGCCGGCGTCGCTCCTGCGCACGTGCGGGTACCTGCCGGCCGGCCGCAGGCCTGGCCGGGCGGGCCTGGTGCTCGGCCGGGCCGTCGGCGTCCGCGACACGCTGTCCGGGCTGGCCATGCTGTGCGCGCCCGCCGGGGCGCCGCTGCGGGCGGCGGTCGCCGCGCGGGTGGCCTGCGACGTGGCCGACACGGTCGGCTTCGGGCTCACCGTGCCGGCCGCCCGGCGGGCGAAGGTCGTCGCGATCACGACCGGCTGGGCCGCCGCCTGCGGCGCGAGCCGCCGGTTCGCCGGGCGCCACCGGTGACCGGACGCGTCGCCGTCGTCGGCGCCGGCATCTCCGGGCTCACGGCCGCCTACCTGCTGCGGCGGCGGTACGACGTGGCGCTCTACGAGGCCGCGCCGCGCCTGGGCGGGCACGCCCACACCCACGACGTCACCGACGCCGCCGGCCGCGCGCTGCGGGTCGACTCGGGCTTCATCGTCCACAACCGGCGCACCTACCCCCAGCTCCTGAGGTTGTTCACCGAGCTGGGCGTACCCACGCAGGCCAGCGAGATGAGCATGAGCATCCGGGTCGGGCGGACCGGTCTGGAGTACGCCGGCGGGCGCGGGCTGCGCGGCATCTTCGCGCAGCGGCGGCGGGTCGCCTCGCCCGCTTTCCTGCGGCTGCTCGGGCAGATCCGGCGGTTCCACCGCGACGCCCGGCACTTCCTGCGCACCAGCGACGACGCCGACCGGACAACGCTCGGCGAGTTCCTGGACCGGCACGGGTTCGGCCCGGCGTTCGTCCGCGACTTCGCCGTCCCGCTGGTCTCGTGCGTGTGGTCCACCGGCACCCGCACGGCGCTGGACTATCCGGCCCGGTACCTGTTCCGCTTCCTCGACCACCACGGCCTGCTCCAGGTCGGCAACTCGCCCCGCTGGCGGACGGTCGTCGGCGGCTCGCGCACCTACGTCGACGCGGTCCGGGCCGTCCTCGCCGACGTGCGCCTCGACTGCGCCGTGGCCGGCGTCCGGCGGGGCGTCGACGGGGTCACCGTCACCGACGCGCGCGGCGGCGCGGCGCGGTACGACAAGGTCGTGCTCGCCACCCACGCCGACGAGGCGCTGGACCTGCTCGACGACGCCACCGCCGCCGAGAAGGAGGTGCTGGGCGCGTTCCGGTACGCGGCGAACACCGCCACGCTGCACTCCGACGACCGGCTGCTGCCCGCCGCCCGGGGCGCCCGCGCCTGCTGGAACTACCTCGTCCCCGAGACCGACGACGGCGATCCCGCGCCGGTGGTCAGCTACTGGATGAACCGGCTGCACCGGCTGCGCACGGCCACCCCCTACCTGGTCACCCTGAACGCCCCGGAGCGGATCGACCCGGCGAAGGTGATCGCGCAGATGCGCTACACCCACCCGGTCTACGACCTGGCCGCCGTCGCCGCCCAGCGCCGGCTGCCCGAGCTGACCACCGACCGGACCGCCTTCGCCGGGGCGTACCACGGCTGGGGCTTCCACGAGGACGGCTGCCGCTCCGGCGCCGCCGCCGCCGAGGCGTTCGGGGCGGGCTGGTGACCGCGGCGGCGGACCTACCCGCCCTGCCGGCCCTGGTGGTCGGCCACGTGCGGCACCTGCGGGTGCGCCCGGTGCGGCACGGCTTCCGGTACCGGCACTGGCACTGGCTGGTGGACCTCGACGACCCGCCGCGGGTGCCCTGGGCGCTGCGGCCGCTGGCCCGGTTCGCGCAACGGGACCACCTGTGCGGCGGGGCCGCCGGTGGCGGGCGCGCGGCCGGGCGCGACGGCGGGCTCGGCGGGATCAAGGCCGACGTCGTGCGGCTGCTGGCCGCGCACGGCGTCGCCGCCGACGACCGGTGGCGGGTGCTCATGCTCGCGCACGCGCGGCAGTGGGGGTACGTGTTCAACCCGCTCACCGTGTACTGGTGCCTCGACCCGCGCGGGCGGCTGGGCGCGGCCGTGCTGGAGGTGCACAACACCTACGGCCAGCGGCACGCCTACGTCCTGCGCCCGGACGGCGACGGCGCGGCGGGGATGGACAAGGAGTTCTACGTCTCGCCGTTCAACGACGTCAGCGGGCGGTACCAGGTCCGGCTCACCCTCTCCCCCGCCGTCGTGGGCGTCGCCGTCGACCTGTACCGCGACGACGCGCTGGTCCTCGCCGCCACCGTGCACGGCGTCCCCCGGCCGGCGACCGGCCGGGCGCTGCTGGGCCGGCTGGCCGTCATGCCGGCGGCGACCCTGCGGGTCACCGCCCTGATCCACTGGCACGGCGTGCGCCTCTGGCGCCGCCTGCCCGTACAGCCCCGCCCCGCGCGGAACCACCCGGAGGTCGCACCATGAGCACCGCCAACCCCCTGGGCGCCCGGCCCGCCCTGACCCGGCCCCTGCGCCTGGGCGCGGGGCCGACCCGCCGGGTGGTGGACCGGATGGTGGCCGACCTGCCGGTCCGGCTGCGCTACCCCGACGGCAGCGTCGCCGGGGGCGGCGGCGCCGACGCGCCGACGATCGAGATCGTCCGGCCGCGGGACGCGTTCGCCCGGATCGCGAGCGCCCCGAAGATCGGCATCGGCGAGTCCTACATGGCCGGCGACTGGTACGCCGCCGAGGGGACCGACCTGGCCGACGTGCTGACGCCGTTCGCCGCCCGGATGGCGACGCTGGTGCCGCGGCCGCTGGTCCGCCTGCGCCGGTGCGTGGACCGCCGGGTGCCGCGCACCTCCCGCAACACGGTGACCGGCGCCCGGCGCAACATCGAGGCGCACTACGACCTGAGCAACGCCCTGTTCGCCGAGTTCCTGGACCCGACCCTGAGCTACAGCAGCGCCCTGTTCGACGCCCGGGCCCCGCTGGCCGGGCAGGACCTGGGGGCCGCCCAGGAGCGCAAGATCGAGGCGGTGCTGGACCGGGCGGGCGTGCGCGCCGGGTCGCGGGTGCTGGAGATCGGCAGCGGCTGGGGGTCACTCGCCGCCGCCGCCGGGCGGCGCGGCGCCCGGGTCACCAGCGTCACCATCTCGCCGGCCCAGCACGGGCTCGCCCGCCGCCGCGTCGCCGAGGCCGGCCTGGCCGACCGGGTGGACATCCGGCTCCAGGACTACCGCCAGGTCGAGGGCCGGTACGACGCGGTCGTCAGCGTGGAGATGATCGAAGCGGTCGGCATCGAGTACTGGCCGACGTACTTCGACATCATCGACCGGCGGCTCGCGCCGGGCGGCCGGGTCGTCCTCCAGGCGATCCTCATGGCCCACGACCGGCTCCAGGCGAGCTGCCGGTCGCATAGCTGGATCCAGAAGTACATCTTCCCCGGCGGGGTCATCCCCTCGCTGACGGCGATCGAGGCGACGCTGCGCCAGCACACCGCGCTGGGCCTGACCGCCCGGCACCACTTCGGTCCGCACTACGCCGAGACCCTGCGGCGCTGGCGGTACCGCTTCCTCGCCCGGTGGCCGCAGGTCACCGCCCTGGGCTTCGACGAAAGGTTCCGCCGCATGTGGGAGTTCTACCTGGCGTACAGCGAGGCCGGCTTCGCCGTCGGCTACCTCGACGTCGCGCACCTCGAACTGGCGCGGGTCCGGTGAGCGGGCACCGGATCGCCGGCCGGCGGGTCTGGCTGGTCGGGGCCTCCAGCGGGATCGGCGCGGCGCTGGCGCGGGAGTGCGTCCGGCGCGGTGCCCGGGTCGCCGTCAGCGCCCGGCGGGTGCAGCGGCTGGCCGAGGTCGCGGACGACAGGATGGTCGCCGTCGCCGCCGACGTGACCGACCGGGCCGGCGTCGACGCCGCCGCCGCGGCGGTCCGCGAGGCCCTCGGGGGCCTGGACATGGTCGTGTACAACGCCGGCTACTGGGAGCAGACCGACGCCGCGGCCTGGGACCGGGACGCCTTCACCCGGCACGTCGAGGTGAACCTGCTCGGCTTCAACAACGTCATCGGCGCGACGCTGCCGGAGTTCGTGGCCCGCGGCTGCGGGCACCTGGTCGGGGTCGCGTCGATCGCCGGCTACCGGGGCCTGGTCGGCGCCGAGGCGTACGGGGCGACGAAGGCCGCGCAGATCAACATGCTGGAGGCGATGCGCGGGGCGCTGGCCCCGCGGGGGGTGGCCGTCACCACCGTGTGCCCGGGCTTCGTCCGCACCGAGATGACGGCCGGCAACGACTTCCCCATGCCGTTCATGATCGAACCGGTCGAGGCGGCCGCCGCCATCGCCCGCGGGCTGGAACGCGGGCAGCAGGAGATCGTCTTCCCCCTGCCGATGACGGCGGCGTTCAAGGCCGCCCGGCTGCTCCCCGTGCGCGCCTGGACGGCCCTGAACCGCCGGACGGTGCGCCCCCGCCGCCGACCGGTTGAGTAGCCGTACTCAGGGACCGGTGGCGCGCGGCGGGCATCATCTCCGTTGTCGGCGGTCGGGGCGTTCGCTCCACACCGCACCGTCCAAGGGGGAACGGGATGCACACCGAGAACCGAGGTCCAGCCGTCCGATGCGGCGACCGGCCGGTGCCCGGCTGGTCGGGGCCCGGCTGCGCCGCGCGCTGACGGCCCGTGGGACCGCCGCGGCTCAGGTCGTCCGGTCCGGCTGCGGCGCGGTGCGCACCACCAGCACCGGGCACGCGGCGTGGTGGACCAGCGCCTGACTCACCGAGCCGAGCAGCAGGCCGCGGAAGCCGCCGCGGCCGCGGGACCCGACGACCACCAGGGCCGCCTCCCGGCTGTCCTCCACCAGCGTGTGCTCCGGGTCGAGACTGCGCTCCAGGCGCGGCGTGACGGTGAGTTCGGGGTACGCCGGTGCCACCTCGGACACCGCGCGGGCCACGACCTCCTCGGCCTGGGCGCGCGCCTGCCGCTCGACGTCCTCGTACGTGGCCGTCAGCGGGAACGCGAACGAGTCCACCCACCACGCGTAGACGACCACCAGGGGCACCTCGCGGCGGGCCGCCTCGGCGGCCGCCGCGAGCAGGACGGGCCGGCAGTCGGCGGAGTCGTCGACCCCGACCAGTACGGGCCCGGCCTCGTCGGGGCCGTGCTCGCCGCGCACCACCAGGACCGGCCCGTGCGCGTGCGCGGTGACCTGGCTGGCCACGGAGCCCAGCAGCAGCTCCGTGAAGCCGCCGCGGCCGCGCGCGCCGACGACCGTGAGGCGGGCGTGGGCCGACTCCCGGACCAGGACGCCGGCCGGCGCGCCCGCGACCGCGCGCACCGACACCTCGACGTCGGGGAACTCGTCGGCCAGGGTGGCGGCGGCGCCGTCCACGATCCGCTGCGCCGCCTCCTCCAGGCCCGGCGGGGCGGCGGCGTACGCGTCCAGGCCCACGGTGTAGGGGTGGACGTACCCGTGCACGAGCGTCAGCGGCGCCCGCTCGCGGCGGGCGGCCACCGCGCCGTGGCGGGCGGCGCGCAGGCTCACGGGTGAGCCGTCGACACCGACGACGACAGGTGCGTTCATGAATCCTCCAGGTGCGCGGCGACTGCGGTCGGCCGCCACCGTGCCCGGCGGGCCGGCCGGGGTACCAGAGCCGTAGGTCCCGGCTCTGGCGCCTTCCACATTAGGACACCGGCGGCCGCGCCCTGACCGCCCGGCGGCGGCCGGCGAGCCAGGCGGCCGCCAGCAGCACGGCGAACAGGGCGACCCCCGCGGCCGGTCCGACCCGGTCCAGGGTCGCGCCCAGCCGCAGCGCCACCTCCGCCGCGCCGGTGACCAGCGGGTCCGAGGCCACGTCGCCGCGGGCCAGCCGCGCGTCGTGCCGGCCGACGTACGCGAGGTAGGCCCCGACCACGACCAGCAGCGCCCCGCCGGCCCGCCCGACGTGCGGCGCCAGCCGGCGCAGCCGGCCCAGCGGCGAGGCGCGCGCGCACGCGACGGCGAGCGCCGCCGCCCCGACCAGCAGGCCGATGCCCGCGGCGAAGGCCAGGAGCGCGGGGAGGCGGGTCCCGGTGCCGCCGGCGGCGGTGGCCCCGACGACCGCCATGAACGGGGCGATCGCGCAGCCGAGCGAGGCGGTCGCGTACGCGGCGCCGAACAGCACCAGCCCGGGGTAGCCGCCGAGGCGCGGCGTGCGGCGCGGCCCGCGGACCAGCGCGGGAATCTCCCGCCCGGCCAGCAGGAGGAGGCCGGCGACCGCCAGCGCGGCGCCGAGCGCGACGGTAAACCAGGGCAGGTGGCGCTGGAGCGCGCCGGTCCCGCCCGCGAGCAGCGTGCCGCTCACGCCGAACACGGCGACGAAGCCGGCGGTCATCGCCGCCGTCGCGCCGAGCGCCCGGCCGACCCCGGTCGCGCGCCCGGCCCGGGCGTCGCCCACGACGAGCAGGGACAGGTACGCGGGGAGCAGGGCGAAGCCGCACGGGTGGACGGCCGCGAGCATCCCGGCCGCGACCGCGACGGCCAGCGGAACCTGGTCGGTCACCTCGGGGCTGCCACTTCAGCCGGCCGGCCGGCGCCGGGGACGCCGGGGTGCCGGCCGCGGGCGGCCGCCCTGGGCAGCGCGGCGGAGGAGGGTGCGACGAAGGGGGGTGCGACGGAGGTGGCGACCTGCGGCTCAGGCGGCTCGACGCCGGCGTGGGGACCGACCGGCCCCTGGCCGCTGCACCCGGCCAGGGCGATGACTGCCGCTACCGGCAATCCGAGGAGCGCCATCGTGGCACGCACGGGTCGCCACCTCCGTCGCGGTGGGGAACGAGCGACACGGAACGTATGGCGGCCGACCGGTGCGGGGCAAGTCCCGCGGGCGATTGATAAGGCTGCGCTAAGGAACCCGGTACCGGGGAGTAACAAGAGACCGCGGGAGGCCCCTCAGGCGGCGTACGCGGTGCGGATCGCCGACAGCGCCCACTGCATCCGGCTGACGGCCGTCTCGGGGTGCTCGCCGAACTCCTGGGCGACCAGGGCGGCGCAGCCCCGCGCGCCGTGCCGGGTGATGGTGTGGTCGACGGCGCGGCGGACGGCGTCGTCGCCGAGGTCCTGCGAGCGCTGCAGGTCGGAGACGAACAGGGCCTCGACCCGGGCCTCATCGATGGTCATCGTCGTCATTGCCGTTCCCCCGTTCGGTGCCGGCCGGTGTTGTGTCTCAGCACACGCCCGTCAGGCTGCGACCCCAGTGCGCCCGGGTGGCGAACCGGTTGCGACCGGCGCCCGCTACCTGGCAGGTGCCGGGTCCCGGGCGCCTGATACCGGTCTACCACCGCGCTGCGACAGCTCCCGGTACCCCCACCGCAGCGGGCCGGGCCGCACCGGCCAGCACCACCGGCCCCACCGGCCCCGGCCGGCCCGCAGGTGCGCCACGTAGGCCGCTGCGGCGACCACGGCCGCCTCGGCCTGCGCCGCCGAGGCGGGGATGTCGGCGAAGGCCGCCGCGTTCACAGCCTCGGCCAAGGCCTCCAGCGGGGGTTCGCCCGCCCGGCGGGCGGCCGCGGCCACCGCGCCCGCGCTGTGGTGCGGCGGCAGGGGCCGGCCGGCGAGCCGGCGGGCGTCGCGCACCTCGCGCCAGGCGCCGGCGATCCGGGCGCCCGGATCGGGCGCCGTGAGCCGGCCGCGGCTCAGCCGGCGGCGCGCCAGGCCCAGCGACGCCAGCGCCGCGGCCCCGGCGAGCACGGCCGAGAGTGCGCCGACGAGCCCCGCCGGCAGCCCGCCGGAGGCCGGCGCCGGGGCGACCCGGGACGGTCCGGCGGGCGCGGCGGGCGCGGGAGTCGGCGCGTCGGCGACCGTCGGGGGCGGCGTGCGCACCGGCGGCGGCCGCGCCTCGCCCTCGACCGGTAGCGGCCGCTGGCGGGGGCGTGGCAGCGGGTCGAAGGCGACCCAGCCCACCCCGTCGAACAGCACCTCCGGCCAGGCCACCGCGTCACCGGCGTACACCGATCCGCCGCCGGCCGGCACCCGGAACCCGACGACGACGCGGGCGGGCAGGCCGAGCAGCCGGGCCAGGACGGCGTACGCGGCGGCGAACTGCTCCGAGGTACCCCGCTGCCCGCCGGCGTGCGGGGGCCCGAACAGGAAGAACCGCAGGTTCGGGTACGCGTGGCCGCTGGGCGCGTCGGCGACGAGCCGGTAGTGGGCGCGCAGGTACTCCTCGACCGCGGCCGCCCGCTCGTACGGCCCGACCGCCTCGCCGGCCAGCCGGTCGGCCAGCCGGGACAGCGGCGCGGGCGGCTCGGGGCCGGCGTCCAGCAGCGGCGCGACCGCGGCGCCGCCGGGCACCTCGGCCTCGGCGAGCAGGTCGGCGGGGTCCGCGCGCCGCCGCGAGTCGACGGCGTAGCGGGCGCCCGGGTGCAGCGGCTCCTGCCCGAGCAGCGTGCCGCCCGCCGGGTCGTACGCCACCCGGACACCGCCGACCCGGTGCACGTCCGCGGCCGCGGGCAGCAGCCGGCCGGTCAGCTCGGCGACCGTGACCTCCTGCCGGACCGGCCGCCCCGCCGCGGGCACCCCGCCCGCCGACGTGCCGGAGGGGCCCGGCAGGGTGCGACCGGCGCTGCGGTACGTGGCGCCCACCCGCCAGGTGACCCCGTCGTACTCGGTGAGCACCGCCAGGCGCAGGCGCGAGTCGGTGGGCGCGGCGGACAGCCGTACGTCGAACAGCTTCTGCCGCGGCGCCAGGGCCCAGCCGGAGAGCCGGACCAGCGGGTTCTCGTCCAGGGTGTCCAGGCGGGGCGGCCGCAGGTGCGCCCGCGGGTCGGCCGGCCGGGCCGCCGCCACCGGCCGCAGCGCCGCCGCGCCGCCCGCGGCGGCCACGCCGACCGCGGCGACGGCGGCCAGTCCCGCCGTGGTCCGCCGCCAGCGCCGCCGCGCGCCGCCGACGGGCGGGGCGTCGGGACCGGAGGCGGGCGCCGCGAGTCCCCAGGCGGCCAGGGCGGCGAAGGCCACGGTCTGCCACCAGGCCGGGGCCGCGTTGGGCCCCACCAGGTACAGGGCGCCGACGAACAGCGCCGTCGGCGGTGCGTAGCCGAGCAGCACCCGGCGTGTCCGCAGCAGCAGCTCCGCGCCGACGAGCGTGGCCAGCCAGGCCGCGGCCACCGGGATCACGACCGTGTCGGGCCGGGGGGTGACCGGGATCATCGCGCCCAGCAGCCGGGGCAGCCCGTTGGCCCACGCGTCCGCGAGCAGGGCCAGCGGCCCGCCGGGCACGCCGCCGAGCCGGGCGGCCAGTGCCACGGCGCCCGCCAGGTAGCCGGCCAGGGCCAGCAGCGACAGCGGCGCCACCCAGGTCCCGCGGCCGCGGGCCAGCGCCGCGCTGAGGGCGGCCGCGGCCGCGGCCGCCCCGGCCACCAGCAGCGCCAGCAGCCGGTCGTCGAAGATCCGTCCGGCGGTCGACCCCGCGACCGCGACGACCGCGACGAGGGCCACGAGCCGGCGGGTCACCAGCGCACCGCCGGCCAGCGCGCGGCGAAGTCCGCCCCGTCGCGCGCCTCGACCACGCCCGGTGCCGGCGGCCCCGCCGGTCCGGCGCCGTCGCAGACCACGGTCCGCACCGCCGCGTACCGGCCGCGCAGGCCCGCCACCTCGGCCGCCGCCGCCCGGCCGGCACCGCCGGTGACGAAGATCAACGTGTCGCCGTACCCCAGCGCCCGCAGCCCGTGGACCGCCGCGCCGACGTCGCCGGACCGCGGGGTCGCCTCCGTCAGCAGCTCCAGGTACGGCCCGACCGCGGCCGCGCGGCGCGGTCCGCTGTCCGCGGCCGCGCCGCCGACCAGGCGCAGGGTGGCGGGCAGGTGCGCCTGGCAGGCGGCGGTCACCACGGAGGCCGCCACCTCGACCGCGGACTCGAAGTCCTCGGCGCGGGCGTACCCCTCGGCGCGGTCGTCGAGGACGACGACCACGTGCGGCACGCTGGTGTCGACCTGCTCGCGGACGAGCAGCTCGCCGGCCCGGGCACTCGCCCGCCAGTGCACCCGGCGCAGGTCGTCGCCGACGACGTACCCGCGCAGCGAGTCGAACGTGATGCTGCCGTGCGGTACCCGGTCGTGCCGCCCGTCGAGGCTGCGGGTAGCCCCCGGCGGCACGTCGGCCAGCGGGTACCGCCGCGGGTACACCCAGACCCGCGCCGTCCCGCCGTGTGCGCGGTCGGCGCTGACCAGGTCGAACGGGTCCCGGCGGCGGACCAGCAGCGGCCCCACCCCGACGACCCCCCGCCGGCCGGTCGGGACGTCGTACCCGACCTCGGCCGACGCCCCGGGCCGCAGCCCCCGCACGGCCACCGGCGTGCGCCGCGGCCCGCACCGGTCGGCGGCCGACAGGTGCGCGCCGCGCCACCCGCTGGTGTTGGTGACGCGCAGGGTGACCCGGCACGGCTCGCCCCGCGCGACGCGCGGCGGCGCCAGCCGCCGGTCCACCGCCACCGCCGGGCGGGCGCCGCAGTGCAGCAGCGCGTACCCCAGCGCCGCGGCGGCCACGCCGCCGAGCAGGAGCAGCTCGGGGTACCGGCCCCACCACCCGGCGAGGAGGGCGGCCGCCGCGGCGGCCGCGAGCCCCGCGCCGCGGGCCGTCAGGCGCACGCCTACGCCGTGGCCGGCACCGGGACCGGCACGGACTCGATCGCCTCGGTCAGCACCCCGCCCGCCGTGGCGCCGCGCAGGTGGGCGTCCGGGGTCAGGACCAGCCGGTGGGTGAAGACGGCCGGCATCAGCTCCTGGAGATCCTCGGGGATGACGAACCGCCGCCCGGCGAGCATCGCGTAGGCCGACGCCGCCCGGGTCAGCGCGATCACCCCGCGCGGGCTCACCCCGAGCCGGACCTGCGGGTGGCCGCGGGTGGCGGCGGCAACCCGCACCGCGTAGGTGTACAGCGGGTCGGCGATGTAGGCGGTCCGGGCGAGCGCGGCCAGCTCCGCCACCGCCGCGGTGTCGGTCACGGCCGTCAGCAGCTCCGGCGACCGGTCGGCGGCGCCGCGCAGGACCTCCACCTCCACGGCCTCGTCCGGGTAGCCGACCGACAGCCGCATCAGGAACCGGTCGAGCTGGGCCTCGGGCAGCCGGTAGGTGCCGTCCATCTCGATCGGGTTCTGGGTGGCGACGACCATGAACGGCCGCGGCACCGGGTGCCGGGTGCCGTCGACGGTGACGTGCCGCTCCTCCATCACCTCCAGCAGCGCCGACTGGGTCTTGGGCGACGCGCGGTTGATCTCGTCGGCGATGACGATGTTGCCGAACACCGGGCCGGGGTGGAACTCGAACGCGCCCGTGCCCTGGTGGAACACCGTGACGCCGGTGACGTCGGCGGGCAGCAGGTCCGGGGTGAACTGCACGCGCCGCGCCTGCCCGCTCACGGTCGCGGCCAGGGCGCGGGCCAGGGTGGTCTTGCCGACGCCCGGCACGTCCTCCAGCAGCAGGTGCCCCTCGGCGAGCAGGGCGGTCACCGCCAGCCGGACGACCTGCGGCTTGCCCAGGACGACCCGGGAGACCTCCCCGGCGATGCGGGCGCCGGTCTCGGCGACGATGTCGGTCTCCGGGTCGGGCGGGGACGGGGGCGGGGGCGTCTGCACGGTTGTCCCTCGGTCAGCAGTTCGGCAGATCGTTGATCTTGTCGCCGTTGGTCAGATTCAGCCAGATGAAGGGGATGTAGCGCTGCTTGTCCTCGAACGTGATCTGCACCCACATGTCGCTGCGCTTGTTCCGGTTGTACTTCGTCGCGTCCAGCACGGCCCCGTCGCTCTGGTCGCCGTCGCTGCCCCTGCGCCTGCAGAACGCGCGGTAGGTCTGGCCGGCGCGGGCGGTGCCGACGCCCTCGGACCCCTGCTGGCGCGCGCCGGAGTAGACGCCGATGCCGCGGTTGCAGTACCCCCGGTCCGGGCCGTTGCGGTCGTCGCAGGCGACCCTGCCGTCCAGGCGCTTCGTCCGGGCCTCGCCCTTGTCGGCGGCCTCGCCGGCCGCGTTGACCGCGTACACCACGTAGCGGTACACGGTGTCCGGCGTCAGCTCCCGGACCGTGTCGCCCTTGCAGTCGAACCGGGTGCGGCGGCCCCCGTTGAGGCTGATCTCGCAGCGGGCGGCGTCGGCGGCGCGCAGCGGCACGGCCAGCGTGCTGTACCCGGCGGTCGACTTCAGCGCGGTCACCGAGGGCCGCGGGACGGTGCGGGCGCGCGCGGTCGCTGCCGCTCCCTCCCCGGCGTCGTTGACCGCCGACACTTTGACCGTCACGGCCTGGCCGGTACCGAAGCCGCCGATGTCCACGGTGCCCGGCTGCGGCGCCGCGGTGCGCCGGCCGTTGGCCACCACGGCGTACGACCGGACCGGCCGGCCGTTGTCCGCGGCGGCCTGCCAGCTCACCCGGACCGTGCCCGCCTTGTCGGCGGCGGTGACCACCTGGAGGCCGGCCGGCGGCCCGGGACGGGTGAACGGCGTCACCGACTCGCTGACCGGCGACGGCACCGAGCCGGCACCGCGGTCGTTGACCGCCACCACCGTGAACGCGTACGCCCGGCCGTACTCCAGGTCCCGCACCGCCAGCGACGTCGACCGGCTCGTCCCCACCACGGACGACGCCCCGTCGGTGGCGGCGGTGACCTGGTACCGCAGGATCCGCCGGCCGAGGCCGTCCGCCCGGGGCCAGCTCACCTGCACCGTGCCGTCGGGCCGCGCCCGCGCGGTCACCGCGGTCGGCGCCGCGGGCACGTCGGCGGTGGGCACGACAGGGTTGCTGCGGGTCGCCGGGCCGGCGCCCCGGCCGTTGACCGCGTGCACGCTGAACCGGTACGTCTCCCCGTTGGTCAGCCCCGGCACCACGACCTGCCGCTGCCGCGCGCCGACGGTGAGCTGGCGCCCGGCGCCGACCACGACGTACCGCACGATCGGCGACCCGTTCTCCGCCGCGCCCCGCCAGGAGATCCGGGCCTGGGCCCGACCGGCGGTGGCCAGCACGCCCGGCGGGGCGCCGGGCGGCCCGATGCGCGGCTTCGGCGGGGGCGGCGGGTCCGGCGGCGGGTCGCCGCCCAGGACGCCGTCGGCGTACTTGTCCACCGGCCGCACGGCGTGCCGGTCGTCGACGACGTGGGCCGCCGCGCTGGCCGGGGCGTTGATGAACAGGCGGTTCTCCCGGACCTCCAGCTCCAGCGGGCCGCTGCCGGCCGGTAGCCGGATCGTCTCGGCCGCCCCGCCCGCGCCGTCGAGCACCCGCACCCCGCCCGCGCCGTCGGCGCAGTAGAACCGCCCCGCCCACGCGACCGCCGGCTGGGCGAGCGCCCCCGTGCCGGGAACGGTCAGCGTGCGGGTGCCGCCGCCGACGCCGACGACCACGACCTGCCGCTGGTCCGGGACGGTCACCGGGATCTGGTCGCCCACCACCCGACCGGGCAGGAGGCCGGGACCGGCCAGGTCCAGCCGCGCCTTCGCCGTGCGCTCGCCGCGCAGGGACGTGAGAGTGCCGTCGGTCCGGTCGAGGACCGCCGCGCCGTCGTCGAGGGCGGCGACCGCCAGGTCGTGCTGGGCGTCGGCCACCGGCACGGTGCGGACGGTGGCCGGTCCGGCGCCGGCCCGGGCCGGGTCGCCCGCGGTGAGCGCCGCCACCGTCCCCTCGGTGGGCACGCCCACCCACAGCCGGCCGCGGCCGTCGAACACGCCGCCGGTGATGCCCGGCGGGAACCGCACGGGCTCCCCTACGCCCTGGAGGGTGCGCGGGTCGAGCTGCCGCACCAGGCCCTGCACCGTGTCCACGATGAACGCCGACTCGCCGTGCAGCGCGACCGTCACCCCCAGCCCGGCGCTCGTGGGCGTCGTGGCGGTGGCCCGCAGCGTGGCCAGGTCGAGGGCGCTGACCAGCCCCGTGCTGCGGTCGCGCAGCAGCAGGAGCCGGTCGGTCTGGGTGACCTGCACCGCGTGCTGCGCGCTGCCGCGCACGTCGAGGCGCGTGTCGATCCGGGCGGTGACGCCGTTGACGCGGGCCACCTCGCCCTTGACCGTGCTCCACAGCCAGGAGCTGGCGTCGTAGTTGGCGACGGCGTTGTCGGCGGCGCTCAGGCCGAGGAGGGTCGCGCCCATGGCGACCACGGCACTGGCGGCGGTCACGGCGGTCACCAGGCCGCCGCGGCTGCGCGGGCGCCACGCGCGGACCCGGCGGGCGTACCGCGTCGCCGCGGGCGCCACCCGGGTGCGCAGGGCGGTGTGCGCGATGCCCACCATGCCTCCCCGCAGGTGCAGCCTGTGTCCGCGCGGCGCCCGGGGGTCCCGGGCGTCCGAGTCGGACGGTCGCGCAGCGCGGCACCGGCACGGCCAGGCGCGCCGGTGCTCCCGACGCCGTCTGGCCGCGGCCGGTCCCATCGATATGCACGGCCGAGGGCCAATCATAGGGAAAATCGACGAACTCCTCGACCCCCGCGACCGTCGAACCTGGACCCGCCGCGCTGGTGCCCTCACTCCCGCCGGGTGCACACCGGACTGGCGACGCCGAACTCGGTGGTCGAGTACACGGCCGACACCTGGAAGCAGTAGTCGAGCGCCGGGTGGAACCCCGCCGCCGTGTACCGCGTCGGCGCGCCCGCCGGCAGTTGGGCGAGCAGCCTCAGCTCCGCGCCGGCCTGCCCGCCGGTGACGAGGAACGTCGCGCGGCCGCCCGACGGGTCGCGCCAGCGGACGACCACCGCCCCCGGCTCCCGCGCCACCGTGACGTCGGCCGGCGGCTCCCCCGTCAGCCGCACGGCGCCGGTGGGCTCGACCTGCCGCGGCGGGGCGCCCGAGCGCAGCAGCGCGACGGTGGCGATGCCCGCCGCGCAGAGCGCGAGGACGACGGCGACACCGGCCACCACCCAGCCCCCGCGGCCCCGCAGACCCGCCGCGGGCGCCACGCCGGTCCACGCCGGCGCCGCCGCACCGGGGACCTCCGCCGGACGCCCGCCGTCGACCGCGGGCGGGGCAGGAACCGGGGGTGCCGTGGCGGCGACGTTCCGGGCAGGTGGCGCGGGTACCGCTTGCGCGGAGCCGCCGGACCGGAGGTCGGGGCCGGTGCCCGCCGCCCGCGCAGGTACGGCCGGACCGCCGTGCGGCGACGGCGACGGCGACGGCGACGGCGCGATGGTCGTCGCTGGGAGCGGCGGTGCGACGGAGAGCGGGAGCGCGGTGAGCTGGTGTTTTTCCGACCCGTCCAGGTAAGCGCGCGCCGCCTGGACCGCCGGATGGGTGTCACCGAGCACCGGCCCGCCCAGGTGCGCCACCCGGGTGAACTGTCGGCACGCCTCGTGCCGGTTGCCCAGCTCGGCCGCCACCGCCCCCAACTCGGCCGCCATGGCCAGCAGCTCCGGGTCGTCCTCGCCGCGGACCCGGCCCCCCTCCGCCAGGTGCAGTTCCAGCACCCGGCGCGCCGCGGCCGGGTCGTCGGTCTCCCGGTACATGCGGGCGAGCACGGCCGCCGCCGCCAGGACGGCGTCGTGGCCGGCCCCCAGGTCCTCGCCAGCGGCCTCCGTGGCGGCGCTGAGCAGCGCGGTGGCCTCCGCCACCTCCCCCGCCGCGTACTGCCGCCGGGCGCGGGCGCAGGCGGCCGCGAGGGTCGCCGGGTCGATCCGGTACGGGTCAGCCACGCCGGCCATGCTGCCGCCGCGCCGCCGTCCGCGCCACCCCGGTATGTCGCCGCGAGGGCCGGGATGTCGGGGGTGTAATGTGATGGCCCGTGCGACAGTCACCGGCTGTCGGCGCGAGTCCGGGTGGCGGAATGGCAGACGCGCTAGCTTGAGGTGCTAGTGCCCGTAAAGGGCGTGGGGGTTCAAGTCCCCCCTCGGACACACAAATCAGACAATCTCACCCTACTCTAGGGGTCAGAGCGAAAATCTGCCCCGATTGAACCCCGGGGCACCCTACCTAGGTGTCACGCTGAGTGACGTGACGCTTGCGGGTTGGGGCAAGGGTAAGGGTAGCGACACTGAGGGCCTGATCGCTGCCCTCATGCCCGCGAAAACTCCCCCACTCACGTTGCCTGAGCTAGAGCAGTTCGTCGCCTCACGGGCCGTCCACCTACACCGCATCGTGCCGCTTGACCCGTCCGGCCGTGTGCACGTTCCCGACCTGATCGAGCGACTTAACTCGGGCCAGGACACGAAGCTAGTGACACGGGAGAGCACCCTTCAACGCCTGGTGATTGGGGTCTGCTGCACCAACTGGTGACAGTTCTAGTCAGGCGGCCTGACTGGCCGGTGGAGTCATGATGGTCTCGTACTCGATAGGGGTCAACCGGGCCAGCGACCGTTGTCGTCGGCGCCGGTGGTA
>NZ_BMQC01000022.1 GCF_014647915.1 Pilimelia terevasa | reverse complement strand
TGTCGTACTGGACGAAGAATTATCGGACGTCGATTGAGTCTGCTGATGTGGAGGCGACGTCGCGGGAGTACGCGTACTACGACCCGATCGACACGCTGCCGCCGGCCGGCCAGCAGTGGTGGGCCGCGCACGCCGCCCACCACGAGGCGGCCTGACCCGACCGACACCCGACCGACGCGAAGGGCGCCCACCGGAACCGGTGGGCGCCCTTCGCGTCTAGGTACGGCTAACGCGATTCGTCGCGGCCGCGGGCCATGTCCTTGATGTCCTCGACAGCCTGGCCCGTCTTGCCCTTGACCTTCTCGGCCATGCCCTCCGCCTGCATACTGCGGTCCCCGGACACCTCGCCGATCTTCTCCTTGGCCGCGCCCTTCAGCTCCTCGGCCTTGTCGCCCATCCGGTCGGTGATGCCCATGGCCAACCCCTCCTGAGTCACGTCCTGCGCCTACCGCCACGGTGCGGCGGCGATGACCCGGAGATTCCCGACAGGGATCATCCCGAAACCTCTGGTTGGTCGGTGCGAAGCACCTTCTGGGTTTTGTGGGCGCGGAGCGCACACCCGCTAAGGCATCCTAGGACAATAGGTTTCCGGTGTCGGCTCGCGAGAGGGGCGTCACTGCACAGGGACCGTACCGGGCGGCAGACTCCCGTACATGCAGGACACCGCGGCCCGGTACCGCCGCTTCGCGACCCAGGAGTCCACCGACTCGCCGAGCTACGCGAGGCTGGCCGCGGCCGTCGCGAAGGACGCCGCGCTGCTGGGTCGGCTCGACACCCTCCCCGTCGCCAAGCGGCAGCCCAACCTCTACTTCGGGGCTGTCCGGTACCTCGGCGGGCCGGACGGCGACGCGGCCGCCTTCCGCGCGTTCAGCGTGGACCGCTGGGACGACGTCGCCGCCGTGATGCGCGCCCGGCGCACCCAGACCAACGAGGTCGGCCGCTGCGCCGCCCTGCTGCCGCTGCTCGCCCGGATCGACGGGCCCGTCGCCCTGCTGGAGATCGGCGCCTCCGCCGGGCTGTGCCTGTACCCCGACCGGTACCGGTACCGGTACGGCGACCACCTCGTCGGACCCGCCGACAGCGCCGTCGAGATCCCCTGCGAGGTCACCGGCCCGGTACCGCTGCCGCGCCGGATGCCGCGCGTGGTGTGGCGCGCCGGCCTCGACCTCAACCCGCTGGACGTCGCCGACGAGGACACCCTGCGCTGGCTGGAGGCCCTGGTCTGGCCCGAACACGCCGACCGGCTGGCCCGGCTGCGCGGCGCCGCTGCCGCCGTCCGCGCCGACCCGCCGCGGCTGGTCCGCGGCGACCTGCTCACCGACGTGCCGGCGCTGGCCGCGAGCGCCCCCGCGGACGCGACGCTGGTGGTATACCACATGGCGGCGCTGGTCTATGTGGAGCCGGTGCGGCGGCGGGAGGAGTTCGCCCGCACGGTGCGGGCGCTGCCGGGGCACTGGGTGTCACAGGAGGGGCCGGCGGTCCTGCCCTCGCTGCTGCCCGGGGGCGCGGACGAGGCGTGGTCGCGGATGGTGCTGGCCTGGGACGGCGTGCCGGTGGCGTCGGCACACCCGCACGGGCGGGCGCTGCACTGGCGCTAGCGGTCCGCGCCGGTGCCGGGTGGGCTCAGACGCGGGGGGCGCGGCTCTCGTACGGGGTGGAGAGCACCACGGTGGTGCGGGTGGTGACGTTCGCGGCGGTGCGGATCTCCTGGAGGAGGCGCTCCAGGTCGGCGGGGTTGGCCACGCGGACGAGGAGCTGGTAGAAGTCCTCGCCGGCCACCGAGTAGCAGGAGTCGACCTCGGGGAGGTGGGCGAGGCGGTCGGGGGCGTCGTCGGGCTGGGAGGGGTCCAGCGGTCGGATGGCGACGAAGGCCGCCAGCGGCAGCCCGATGGCCTCGTAGGAGACGGTGGCCGTGTAGCCCTTGATGACGCCGCGCTGCTCCAGCCGGCGTACCCGCTGGTGCGCCGCCGAGACGGACAGGCCGACGCGTTCGGCGAGATCGGTGAACGAGAGCCGTCCGTCGGTGGTCAGTGCGGTGACGATGGCCCGGTCGGTGTCCTCCACGGGAGAAACCTACACCGCCGGGGCCGCCGCTTCGGCGGTGCGTAGTGAGGGGCGGCGATGCGGCCGCGTGCGCGCCGCGGCTCGCCCGCGGTCAGCGGGTCAGGTGGCGGGAGATGACGAGGCGCTGGATCTGGTTGGTGCCCTCGACGATCTGGAGGACCTTGGCCTCGCGGAAGTACCGCTCGACGGGGTGGTCGGCGACGTAGCCGGCGCCGCCGAGGATCTGGACGGCGTCGGTGGTGACCTTCATGGCCGCGTCGGTGGCGAACAGCTTGGCCTTGGCGGCCTCCGCCGAGTAGGGGCGGCCGGCGTCGCGCAGGCGGGCGGCGGCCAGGGTGAGGGCGCGGGCGGCGGAGACCTGGGTGGCCATGTCGGCGAGCAGGAAGCCCAGGCCCTGGAACGCGGCGATCGGCTTGCCGAACTGGGTGCGCTCCTTGGCGTACCCGACGGCGTAGTCGAGGGCGGCCTGGGCCAGTCCGACGGCGCAGGCGGCGATGCCGAGGCGGCCGGAGTCCAGCGCGGTCATGGCGATCCGGAAGCCGATGCCCGCCTCCCCCACGACGGCGGAGGCGGGGACGCGGGCGCCGTCGAACGCGATCTGGGAGACCGGGGAGCCGCGCAGGCCCATCGTCTTCTCGGGCTTCTGGGGCGTGATGCCGGCGGCGGGGACCTCGGCGAACAGGCAGGAGATGCCCTCGGATCCGGGGCCGCCGGTGCGGGCGAAGACGTGGTAGAAGTCGGCGTGGTGGGCGTGGGTGATCCACGCCTTGGTCCCGTCCAGGACGTAGCTGTCGCCGTCGCGGGCGGCGCGGGTGGTCAGCGCCGCGGCGTCGGAGCCGCCCTGGGGTTCGGAGAGGCAGTACGCGCCGAGGCGGTCGCCGGCCAGCAGGTCGGGGAGCAGCTTGCGCTGCTCCGGCGTGCCGTAGGTGGCGATCGGGTAGCAGGCCAGGGTGTGCACGCTGATCGCCTCGGCGACCGTCAGCCAGCGGGAGGCGAGGATCTCCAGCACCTGCAGGTACACCTCGTACGGCTGGCCGGCCCCGCCGTCGGCCTCCGGGTAGGGCAGGCCGAGCAGGCCGGAGCGGCCGAGGGTGCGCAGGATCTCGCGGGGGAACTCGGCGCGGGCCTCGAAGTCGGCGGCCCGGGGGGCGAGTTCGGCGTCGGCGAGCGCGGTGGCCAGGTCGAGGAGGTCGCGCGCCTCGTCGGTGGGGAGAATGCGTTCGGTCACCCTGCCACCTTAACGCTCGTTTACGCGGTGGGGTGGCGGCGGCCGGGTGGCCGGCGGCGGCCGGGCCCGGGAGCGGGGCGGTCGGGGTAGCGTCTGGAGTGATCATGGGTGGTACGGGGACGGTCGGGCGGGTCGGGCGTGCCAGGGGCGCGGGCGGTGGCCGGCGCGCGCCGCGCGTCCTGCTCGGGGTCGTGGTGGTGGCGCTGGTGGTGTCGGGGATCGCCCCGTACAGCCGGCTGACCTGGCTGCTGGAAACGGTGTGGGTGATCGTCGCGGTGCCGGTGCTGCTGCTGACGTGGCGGAGGTTCCCGCTGACGACGCTGCTGTGCGCGCTGCTGGCCGCGCACGCGCTGGTGCTGATCGTGGGCGGCCACTGGACGTACGCGCGCACGCCGGTCGGGAACTGGCTGCGGGACGTCTTCGACCTGTCCCGCAATCCGTACGACCGGATCGGCCACGTCGTGCAGGGGTTCGTGCCCGCCGTGCTGGTGCGCGAGCTGCTGGTACGGACCTCGCCGCTGCGCGGCAGCCGGTGGCTGGCGCCGCTGGTGGTGTGCGCCTGCCTGGCGTTCAGCGCCTTCTTCGAGATGGTCGAGTGGTGGTCGGCGGTGATCGGCGGGGCGGCCGCCGACGACTTCCTGGCCACCCAGGGCGACGTGTGGGACACCCAGTGGGACATGTTCCTGGCCCTGTGCGGCGCGGTCGCGTCGCTGCTGCTGCTCAGCCGCGCGCACGACCGCCAACTGCGCGCCCTCACCGTTCCCGCCACCGTCGACCTGCGGATGTGACCATGGACGCGACGCTGCACACCGACATCGGCGACGACGGCGTCGCCGTCCTGACCCTGGACCGGCCGGCGCGGCGCAACGCGCTGACCGGCGACATGTGGGCCGCGCTGCCCAAGCTGCTCGACGAACTGGCCGCCGACCCGCGGGTGCGGGCGCTGGTGCTCACCGGCGCGGGCGCGACGTTCTGCGCCGGGGCCGACATCGAGGAGCTGCGGGCGACGTACGCCCACCCGGCCGACGCCGACGCGTTCCACGCGGTGAACGTCGCGGCCGAGGAGGCGCTGGCGGGTTTCCCGCGGCCGACGGTCGCGGCGGTCGACGGGGCGTGCGTGGGCGGCGGCGCGCAGCTTGCGGTGGCCTGCGACCTGCGGTTCGCGGCGGCCGGCGCGTACTTCGCGGTGCCGCCGGCGCGGCTGGGCGTGGTGTACCCGGCGTCGGCGACGGTCCGGCTGGCGCAGCTCGTCGGGCCGGCGCGGGCGAAGTACCTGCTGTACAGCGCGGCGGCGGTCGACGCGGCGCGGGCGTACGCGTACGGCCTGGTGGACGAGGTCGTCGACCGGGACGTGCGGGCGCGGGCGTGCGAGTTCGCGGCGGGGCTGGCGGCGAACTCGGCGCAGACGCTCGGCGCGGCCGCCGACGTGCTGCGCGCGTTCGAGGCGGGCCGGGATCCGGCGGCGGCCGCCGCGCCGTGGGAGCGGCGCTCCCGCACCGACGGGGACGTCCACGAGGGGTTGACGGCGTTCCTGGAGCGCCGCCCGCCGCGCTTCCACCACTGAGGCGGCGGACCCGGCACTCTGTCGTCGGGCAGCAGCGGCGGCACGGGTTCGGCGGGGAGCGCGGCGCGGCGGTCGACCCGCGGCGGCCGGGCGAGCGCCTAGGATCGGCGGGTGACCCGACGCCCGCTGCTCGCCGTCGACGCGCCCAGCCTGTACTTCCGCGCCTACCACGGGATTCCCGAGGCCGCCGCGCGCACCGACGCCGGCGAGCCGGTGAACGCCGTGCGCGGGTTCTGCGACATGCTCGCCACCCTGATCCGCACCCGCCGCCCCGACCGGGTCGTGTGCGCGCTGGACGCCGACTGGCGGCCGGCCTTCCGGGTGGCGCTGCTGCCGACCTACAAGACCCACCGGGTGGCCTCCGGCGACCGGGAGGAGGTCCCCGACGGGCTGGCCCCGCAGGTGCTGGTCCTGCTGGAGGTGCTGGCCGCGGTCGGCATCAGCGCCTTCGGCGTCGCCGGCTACGAGGCCGACGACGTGCTCGGCACCCTGGCCACCGCGGCCGCGGCGCCCGTCGAGGTGGTCTCCGGCGACCGGGACCTGTTCCAGCTCGTCGACGACGGGCGCGGGGTCCGGCTGCTGTACTGCGGGCGCGGCGTCGCCAGGCTGGAGGACTGCGACGACGCGGCCGTCCGCGCGCGGTACGGCGTCCCGGCGGCGGCGTACGCCGACTTCGCCGCGCTGCGCGGCGACCCGTCCGACGGGCTGCCGGGGGTGGCCGGGGTGGGTGAGAAGACCGCCGCGCGGCTCATCGACCGGTACGGCAGCCTCGCCGGCATCCTCGCCGCCCTGGACGACGACGCGGCCGCCTTCGCGCCCGGCCTGCGCGCGAAGCTGATCGCCGCCACCGGGTACCTCGCGGTGGCGCCGCAGGTGGTGCGGGTGGTCCGCGACCTGCCGCTGCCGGCGCACGACCCGGACCTGCCGGCGGCGCCGGCCGACGCCGACCGGCTCGTGGCGCTGGCGGCGCGGTGGAACATCGCCGGCCCGGCCCGCCGCCTGGTCGACGCGCTGGTCACCGCCCGGGCCTGACGGCGCGAATGAGACCCGGGCGGCCCCGGTCGGCGCGCGGGCGCCGGGGCCGCGGCGGCGGGGTTCAGGTCCAGATGCCGAGGATGGCGCCCATCACCGCGCAGGCGAGGACGTCGTGGGCGCCGTCGAGCAGCGTCAGCGCCCCCGGCCGCCGGGCGAAGCCGTTGTGGACGACGTGCGCGCCCGCGCGCAGCACCAGCCCGACCACGGCGCAGAACGCGAACCCGCCGGCCACCCCGCCGGTGCCGGTGGCGATCATCAGCGCCCCGAGGGTCGCGGCGGTCGCGAGCGCCACCACGCCGAGCCTGGCGAACAGGACGCCCAGAGCTGTGCCCTCGCTTCCGGTGTCCACACCGGCCAGTTCCGCCCAGCGGGCGCCGAACACCTTCTGGTGGTACCAGAGGTAGCCGACCGCGAAGTGGGACAGGGCCGCCAGGACCACCGCCAGCCAGTTCAGCGCGCCGAACGCCTCGAACATCTCCATGTACCGCCGCCTCTCCGCCCGACCACCCGCGCATGGGCGGCCTCACCTGTGAGACGCGTCACCAGTACAGCGGGACCGGTCGATATCTGATCTTGACCGGACTGTGGCCGGCGCGGGTCGGCGGCGGTGTCAGCCCATCGCCGAGTACGCCAGGACGCCCCGCCGGACCGCGCCCATCGCCTCGCGGGCGGCCGCGCGCAGCCCCGGGGACGCCCCCGCGGCCTCCGTGACCTGGCCGAGCAGGTCGAGGACCTGGCGGGTCCAGCGGACGAAGTCGCCCGCCGGCATGTCGCCGTCGGGGTGGCTGGCCAGGACCTTGGCCAGCGGCTCGCCCCGCGCCCAGCGGTAGACCGGCCAGACGAACCCCAGGTCGGGCTCGCGGGTCAGCTCCAGGCCGTGCCGGCCCTCCAGCGCCCGGACCTCCCCCCACAGTCGCAGGGTCGCCTCCACCGCGTCGGCGACGGCGCCGCGGGGCAGCGAGACGCGGTCCTCGGACTCCCGGCGGGCCTCGTAGACGAGGATCGACACCGCCGCGGCCAGGTCGGCCGGCGGGAGCCCGTCCCACACCCCGGCCCGCACGCACTCGGCGGCCAGCAGGTCGGTCTCGGTCCAGATCCGCGACAGCATCCGCCCGGCGTCGGTCACCGCCTGGCCGCCGTCCCCGTCCGGGGCCAGGTAGCCGCGCTCGGCGAGCACGGCGCACACCCGGTCGAACGTGCGGGCCAGGGAGTTCGTCCGGTGGGCGACCTTGTCGCGCAGGCTCTGGGTGTCGCGGTCCAGCCGGTGCCGGCGCTCCGCCCAGCGGGCGTGCTCCTCCCGGTCGGCGCACGCGTGGCAGGGGTGGCGGCGCAGTTGGCCGCGCAACCCCGCCAGGACCTCGTCGTCGCCGGCCCGGGACCGGCCGCCGCGGCGGCCCGTCCGGCGCGGCACGTCCAGCCGGCGCAGCGCCGCGGCCAGGTCGCGGCGGGCGGCGGGGCTGCGGGCCTGGAAATTCCTGGGTACCGGCAGCCGGTCCAGCACGGCGACCGGGCTGACGAAGTCGGCGCTGGAGAGCCGGCCGGCCCACCGGTCCTCGGTGAGGACCATCGGCCGCGGGTCCCCCAGGTGCGCCGTGCCCGGGTCCAGGACGACCGCCAGGCCGGCCCGGCGACCCGCCGGCACCATCACCACGTCGCCGGGCCGCAGGGCGCGCAGGGCGTCGACCGCGGCCGCCCGCCGCTGCTCCTGGGAGGCGCGGGCCAGCTCCCGCTCGCGGTCGGCGATCGCCACCCGGATCGCGAAGTACCCGGCGAAGTCGCCGTGGTGGCAGTCGGCCTCGGCGTGGTAGGCGTCCATCGCCGCCTGGTTCTGCTGCACCTGGCGGGCCAGCCCCACCACCGACCGGTCGGCCTGGAACTGCGCGAACGACGACTCCAGCAGCTCCCGGGCCGTGGCCGCGCCCACCGAGCCGACCAGGTTGACCGCCATGTTGTAGGAGGGGCGGAAACTCGACCGCAGCGGGTACGTGCGGGTCGAGGCCAGGCCGGCGACGTGCCGCGGGTCCACCTCCGGCGACCACAGGACCACCGCGTGGCCCTCCACGTCGATCCCCCGGCGTCCGGCCCGGCCGGTGAGCTGCGTGTACTCCCCCGGCGTCAGGTCCACGTGGGCCTCGCCGTTGAACTTGACCAGCCGCTCCAGCACCACGCACCGCGCGGGCATGTTGATGCCCAGCGCCAGGGTCTCGGTCGCGAACACCGCCTTGACCAGACCGCGGACGAACAGCTCCTCCACGGTCTCCTTGAACGCCGGCAGCATCCCGGCGTGGTGGGCGGCCACGCCGCGCTCCAGGCCATCGCGCCACTCCCAGTACCCCAGCGCGGCCAGGTCCTCGTGCGGGATGTCGCGGCCGCGCCGCTCGACGATCTCCCGGATCTCGGCGCGCTCGTCGGGCGTGGTCAGCCGCAGCCCCGCCGCCAGGCACTGCTGCACGGCCGCGTCGCAGCCGGCCCGGCTGAAGATGAACACGATCGCCGGCAGCAGGTCGGCCCGGTCCAGCCGGTCGACCACCTCCGGGCGCGGCGGCGGCTGCCAGCGGCGGCCCCGCCCCGGACGGCCGCGGGCCGGCAGCGCGTCGACGCGGCGCAGCGCCTCCCGGCTGTAGCGCAGCAGCTCCGGGTGCACCTCGTGCGAGCGGGCCGCGTCGGCGTCGTGGAACAGGTCGAACATCCGCCGGTTGACCAGCATGTGCGGCCACAGGGGCACCGGTCGGTGCTCGCTGACGATCACCTTCGTCTCGCCGCGGACCGTCACCAGCCAGTCGGCGAACTCCTCGGCGTTGGACACCGTCGCCGACAGCGACACCACCGTCACCGATGGCGGCAGGTGGATGATGACCTCCTCCCAGACGGCGCCGCGCAGCCGGTCGGCGAGGTAGTGCACCTCGTCCATGACCACGTACGACAGGCCCTCCAGCGCCGGGGAGCCGGCGTACAGCATGTTGCGCAGCACCTCGGTGGTCATCACCACCACGGGCGCGTCGCCGTTGACGGCGTTGTCGCCGGTCAGCAGCCCGACGTTGGTCGGGCCGCACTGCGCCACCAGGTCGTGGTACTTCTGGTTGGACAGCGCCTTGATCGGCGTGGTGTAGAAGCACTTGCGGCGCTGCCGCAGCGCCAGGTGCACCGCGAACTCCCCCACGACGGTCTTGCCGGCGCCCGTCGGCGCGCACACCAGGACACCGCTGCCGCCCTCCAGCGCCTCGCAGGCCTCCCGCTGGAAGTCGTCCAGATCGAACTCGCGGGTGGGGAGGAAGTCGGCCAGCGCCGGGAAGGCGGCGTCGTACGCCGCCCGTTGGCGCGCCGCTGCGTACCGCTCGGCCGGCGATGTCATCCTCCCAGCGTAGTGGCTCCCGCACCCCCTGCCGAGTGCGGGCGGGCGATCACCGCAGGCCGCCGGCGGTGATCGTTTTCTGCTGGACCGCCCGACTAGATAGGGTGCACGGCGTGCCGGAACCCGCCGAGCTGTCCCCCCGCCCGTACGACGCCGTGCTGTTCGACTTCCACGGCACCCTCGCCCAGGTCGAGGACCCGGTGACCTGGGTGACCGGCGCCGCCGCCGCGTGCGGCCACACGCTGGACCGGGGGCGGGCGACCGGCCTGGCCGACCGGTTCACCACGGCGGGCCGGGCGGGCGGCCCGGTACCCGAGCGGATCCCGCCGCACCTGGCCGAGTACTGGGCCGACCGGGACCTCGACCCGCACGCCCACCGGGCCGCGTACACGGGACTGGCCGCGACCGTCGAGTGCGGCATCGACGGACTGCCCGAGGCGCTGTACGCCCGGCTGCTCGACACCGCCTGCTGGCACCCCTACCCGGACACCGGCGCCACGCTGCGGGCGCTGCGGGCGGCGGGCATCGCGGTCGGGGTGGTCAGCAACATCGGCTTCGACATCCGCCCCCACCTGGGCGCGTGGGGGCTGGCCGACCTCGTGGACGCGTGGACCCTGTCGTACGAGGTCGGCCGCCTCAAGCCGGACCCGGCAATCTTCTACCGGGCGGTCGGCGCGCTACGCGTCGACCCTGAACGCACACTCATGATCGGCGACAGCCTGGTCGACGCGGGCGCGGCCGCGGTCGGCTGTACCGCAGTGGTCCTGCCGGCAACGCCGGTGTCCGCGCGTCAACTCGCCGCTGTCCCGCGGATGACGGGGCTGGTCTCCGGCGACTGGTGATCCACCGAAAGCCAACATTCACACATTCTTGATTTCTGTACATACACTCTTGTTCACGGAACAACCGCGAAAACGCGTGATCCGATTTCCGTCGAGCCCGGGAGTCCTCTCATCGCAACCGGAGGCAGCCCCGTCCACGAAATTCCACAAAGTACGGACCGTGAATCGAACTGTCAGGAACCCGATCCATCGCGGCCGCAGGGGCGGCCGCAGCCGCCACGCACAGGAATCCCACCACACTCAAAACGATCAGGTTACTTCGTCATAGCGGGCCTCCACCGGCAACGGCCGATGCGTGAACTCGGACGCCGGTACAGGTGCCACAGAATAGGGCTCGGACGCCGGGATCTCCTCCGGTGTGGTGCCCGCCAGAGGCGACACCTCGTCGTCATCCCACTCTGGCGCCGCCTTCTCCTTGCGGCGGCGGCGCCGGTCATTGAGCAGGGCGAAGCCCACCGCGAGGAAGTAGAGCACCGACAGGCACAGCGCGAGGGCGGTCATGCCGAACGGGTCCGGCGTCGGGGTGACCACGGCGGCGAACACGAAGAACAGGAAGACCACCGGCCGCCACCAGCCCAGCAGCCGGCGTCCACTGGCGACTCCCACCACGTTGAGCATGACCGCCACCAGCGGGAACTCGAAAGCCACCCCGAAGATCAACACAAGGTTGGTGACGAACGAGACGTACCGGGTCATCTCCAGGGTCGTGCTGATGTTGCTGTCGGTGAGCCCCATGAGGAACTCGAGGCCCTTCTCCACGACGAAGAACGCCAGCACCGCCCCGGCGCCGAACAGCGGGGCCGCCATCGCGGTGAAGGCGTAGGCGTACCGCCGCTCGTGCCGGTGCAGTCCGGGCGCGATGAACGCCCAGAGCTGGTACAGCCACACCGGCGCTGCCACGATCAACCCGACCCAGAGCGCCACCTTCAGCTTCAGCAGGAAGACGTCGGCCGGACCGAGCTGGACGAACCGGCACACCCCCGCAGCGTCGAGGGAGCTGGGCAGGTTGCAGTACGGCTCCTGTAAGAACTCCAGCACCCTGCCGGAGGTCCAGAGGCCGATGCCGAAGCCGACTGCGATGGCCAGCGCAGCCCAGAAGAGGCGGTCGCGGAGTTCGCGGATGTGCTCGACGAGCGTCATCGAGCCGTCGGCCGCCCGCGTGAACTTGCTGGCGTCGCGCCGACGCAGGCCGAATGCCATGGAAATCTCGTTATTCGGCCGGTCAGCGGTCGCGGGTGCGCTGCACGGGGTCGATGACCTCGCCCTGCGCCGCCGGCGGCCGGTCAGCCGGACGGTCGTCGTGCAGCGGCTGCCGGGCCGCCTGCGCGTCGGCCTTCTCGGCCAGGTCGTCCTTGGACGAGTCGACCAGGTCCTTCGTCTCGGCCTTCATGATCCGCAGCGACCGGCCGAGCGCGCGGGCGGCGTCGGGCAGCCGCTTGGCGCCGAACAGCAGAACCAGCACCGCCACCAGGACGAGAATGTGCCAAGGCTTGAGTGCACCCATGGGGCCAACACCTTTCCGCGCCACGTGTCAGCGGCCGTCATCGCTCGCACCCGGGAGGCCGGCCGGCTCCGGGGTCCGGCGGTCTTCGGCCGGACGATTCGATCCTACGCGGCGTCGGCGCCCCGTCGAGGCCCCGGACGGCCACCGTCGGCCGCCCGGGCCTCCATCTCGGCGACTCGGACCATGAGTGCCTCCACCTTCGCCTGGAGGGCCTCGGCCTGCGCACTCCTGGCCGTCAGCGCCCGCACCGCCGCGCCCAGCGGCCCCAGGCGGCGCAGCACCGACCAGGCGGCCAGCCCGAGGACCACCAGGCCCAGCACGGCACAGACACCCCAGAGCACCCAAAGGTTCACCGCCGACGCCATAGCGGCCACCCTACCCGGCCGGATCCGGCGAGCCGTACGCCTGGAGCGCCGCCGCGGCCTCCCCGGCGACCGCCGCGCGCAGCTCCTCTGGCGCGACCACCCGCACGTGCGGGCCGTGGCCCAGCACCAGCCGCCGCGCCCAGGCCAGGTCCGTGACCCGCAGCGCCACCTCCCACTCGTCGCCGTGGTCGGTCACCCGCTCGCAGGGGTAGTACTCGGTGATCCACCGGCCGGCCCGGCCCACCCGCAGCGTCACCAGCGGCAGGTCCGTCGAGGCCCGGAAGACGCCGCCGGCCAGGTCGGCGGGCGCGGCCTGCGGCGGCGGGGCGGCGGGCTCGCCCAGGGCGGCGAACGCGTCGATGCGGTCGACGCGGAACAGCCGCACCGCCTCGGCCCGGCGGCACCAGGCCTCCAGGTACGGGCGGCCGGCGGCCACGAACACCCGCAGCGGGTCGACCACCCGGCGCGTCGTGGCGTCCCGGCTGGCCGTGTAGTACGTCAGCTCCAGGGCACGGCCCCGCTCGACGGCGGCCCTGATCCCGGCCACCCGGTCGGCGTTGCCGGGCAGGCTCACCGCCACCGGGGCGCCGGCCAGGTCGCCGGCCGCCGACTCGATCTTGGCCAGGGCGCGTTCGATGGCGTCCCGGTCGGCCACGCCCGGGGTCTCGGCGAGCATCCGCAGCGCCACCACCAGGGCGAGCGCCTCGTCTGCCGTCAGCCGCAGCGGCCGGTCGATGCCCGCGTCGTAGGTGATGGTGACGCGGTCGCCGTCGAGGACCATGTCGATCAGGTCGCCCGGACCGTAGCCGGGCAGGCCGCACACCCACAGCAGTTCCAGGTCCTCGCGGAGCTGCCGCTCGGAGACACCGAGGTCGCCGGACGCCTCGCCGAGGGTGATGCCGGGGCGGGCGAGCAGGTACGGGACGAGGTTCAGCAGGCGGGACAGCCGGTCGGCGGAGGTGTTCACGCGGCCCCCTCCGCCACGATCTCCTTCAGGCGGCCGATGACCGCCTCGCGCAGCTCCGGCGGCTCCAGCACCCGCACGTCGGCACCGAAGCCGGCCAGGTAGCCGGCGAACGAGTCGACGTCGCCGTACCGCAGCTCCAGGACGTCGCCCTCGGTGCCCGGCGCGGACGCCGCCGCCCAGCGCCGCACCCCCGCCGCCCGGCCCGCGCGCGCCCACACCCGCGCCTGGCCGGACCGCTCCGGCGCCCCGGACCACCGGCGGACGTGGCTGAGCAGGTCGACCTCCGGCCGCGGGAACGCCGCCGGCCCGCCCGTGGGCCGCACGGGCCCGACGATGCGGGACAGCCGGAAGCACCGCGTCGCCTCCCGGTCCAGGTCGTGGCCCACGACGTACCAGCGGCCGCGCCAGCACACGACGCCCCACGGCTGGAGCCGGCGCCGGGTCGGGGCGTCGCCGGAGGGCACCCGGTGGGCGAACGTCACCGCCTGCCGGGCCCGCGCCGCCGCGGTCAGCGGCCCGAAGGCCGGGTCGACCGTGACCAGGGGCTCCAGGCCGACGGTGGCGGCCGGGTCGACGTCGATGCCGGCCGCACGCAGCTTGGCCAGGCCCGAGGACGCCGCGGCCGCCAGTCCGGCGTGCTGCCACAGCCGGGCCGCGATGCCGACGGCGGCCGCCTCGTCGGGCTCCAGGCGCACCTCGGGCAGCGCGTACTCGCGGTGGGCGATCCGGTAGCCCTGCTCGGTGTCGAAGACGCTGGTGGTACCGGTCTCCAGCGGCACGCCCAGGTCTCGCAGTTCGGCCTTGTCCCGCTCGAACTTGCGCTGGAACGCCTCGTGCTGCCGGGCGTCGCGCGGATCGTGCTCGTAGCCGGGCACGGTGGCGGCGATCTGGGCGGCGGTCAGGAACCGGCGGGTCGAGAGCAGGCAGATGACCAAGTTGACCAGGCGTTCGGTGCGGCTCCGGGACACCACACGACGCTAGCAGCGCGCCGCACGCCGCCCGGCCACCCACCCACCTGCGCGGCGTGCCGGGAGCGCGGCGCCACGCACCGTGGGCTAGCGTGCACGCCGTGGTGCGATGGCGGGAAGCGACGATCACCGCGGTGGGCCGCGCCTGGCGCGGCGCCGCCACCTACGAGGCCGACGTCGCCGGCCGGGCCGTGACCGCGCTGGCCTACCCCGCGCTCGTCGGCGAGCCCCGCGTCGGGGACCGGGTGCTGCTGAACGTCGGCGCGCAGGCGATGGGCCTGGGTACGGGCGGCTACGCCCTGGTGGTGGCGCTCCCCGACCGCCTGCCGCCCGATCCGGACGCCGCGGCCGACACCCGGGACCACGGCCACGTCGTCAAGGCCCGCTACACCCCCCTGCAGGCGATCACCCTCGGCGTGGACGAGGAGGCCTCCCCGCACCGGGCCACCCTGGCGGGGGCCGACTCGCTCGACGGGATGCCGGTGGTGACCGCCGACCTGCACTCGGCGCTGCCGGCGGTCCTGGCCGGCGCCCGGGCCGACCGCCCGCACGCCCGGGTGGCGTACGTGATGACCGACGGCGGGGCGCTGCCGGCCTGGTTCAGCCGCACCCTGGACGGGCTGGCCGGCCACCTCGCGGGGACGGTCACCACCGGGCAGTCCTTCGGCGGTGACCTGGAGGCCGTGACCGTCCACAGCGGGCTGCTGGCGGCCCGGCACGTCCTGGCGGCCGACATCGCGGTCGTGGCGCAGGGGCCGGGCAACCTGGGGACCGGCACGCCGTGGAGCTACTCCGGCGTGGCCGTCGGCGAGGCCGTCAACGCCGCCAGCGTCCTGGGCGGGCGGCCGGTCGGCGCGCTGCGGCTCGGCGACGCCGACGCCCGCGCCCGGCACCGCGGCATCTCCCACCACAGCCTCACCGCCTACGGGCGGGTGGCCCTGCGGCCCGCCGACCTGGTGCTGCCCCGGCCGCTGCCGGCCACCGTCGCCGACGCGGTGGCCGCGGCCCTGCCGGGCCTGGCCGACGCCGGGCACCGGCTCGTCGAGGTACCGACCGACGGCCTGGTGGCGGCCCTGGAGGCGTCGCCGGTACCGCTGCGCAGCATGGGGCGCGGGTTGGCCGAGGACCTGGTGTACTTCGTCGCCAACGCCGCGGCCGGGCGGCACGCCGCCGCGCTGGCAGGCGGCTGACCCCGCGCTACATGCTGGCGATCAGCCGGTCGACCCGCTCGTCGTGGGAACGGAACGGGTCCTTGCACAGGACCGTGCGCTGCGCCTGGTCGTTCAGCTTCAGGTGCACCCAGTCGACCGTGAAGTCGCGGCGCTTCTCCTGCGCGTGCCGGATGAACTCGCCGCGCAGCCGCGCCCGGGTCGTCTGCGGCGGGGTCTCCTTGGCGGCGAAGATGTCCAGGTCGCCGACCACCCGGTCGACCTTGCCGCGCTTCTCCATCAGGCCGAACAGCCCCCGGCCGCGCCGCAGGTCGTGGTACGCCAGGTCGAGCTGCGCGATCCGCGGGTGCCCCAGGGGCAGGTCGTGCTTGGCCTGGTAGTGGTCGAGCAGGCGCAGCTTCGTCACCCAGTCGATCTCCCGGGCCACCGGGTCGAGGTTGCCCGACTCCACGGCCGCCAGGACCCGGCCCCACAGCTCGACCACCCGCTTCGCCGTCGGGTCGCCGTCGCGCTCGGCGAACTCGGCGGCCCTGCCGTGGTACTCCTGCTGGATCTCCAGCGCGCTGACCTCCTTGCCGGAGGTGAGCCGGACCAGCCGGCGGCCGCTGACGTCGTGGGAGACCTCGCGGATCGCCCGGATCGGGTTCTCCAGGGTCAGGTCCTTCATCACCACGCCGGACTCGATCATCCGCAGCACCAGGTCGGCGCTGCCGACCTTCAGGAGGGTGGTGACCTCGTTCATGTTCGAGTCGCCGACGATCACGTGCAGGCGGCGGTACCGCTCGGCGTCGGCGTGCGGCTCGTCCCGGGTGTTGATGATCGGGCGGCTGCGGGTGGTCGCCGAGGAGACGCCCTCCCAGATGTGCTCGGCCCGCTGGGACAGGCAGAACACCGCGCCGCGCGGAGTCTGCAGGACCTTGCCGGCGCCGCAGATGAGCTGCCGGGTGACCAGGAACGGGATCAGCACGTCGGCGAGCCGGCCGAACTCGCCGTGCCGGGAGACCAGGTAGTTCTCGTGGCAGCCGTAGGAGTTGCCGGCCGAGTCGGTGTTGTTCTTGAAAAGGTAGATCTCGCCGGCGATGCCCTCGTCGTGCAGGCGCTTCTCGGCGTCCACCAGCAGGCCCTCCAGGATCCGCTCGCCGGCGCGGTCGTGGGCGACGAGGTCGACCACCGAGTCGCACTCGGGCGTCGCGTACTCCGGGTGGGAGCCGACGTCCAGGTAGAGGCGGGCGCCGTTGCGGAGGAAGACGTTACTGGACCGCCCCCAGGACACGACCCGCCGGAACAGGTACCGCGCCACCTCGTCCGGCGACAGCCGACGCTGGCCCCGGTAGGTGCAGGTGACCCCGTACTCGGTCTCGATGCCGAAGATGCGACGCTCCATAGTGAGACATTAGCCCCCGGTACGCGTTTGGTCACTGGGGCGCGGCGATGTACCGCCCCGGCGTCCCGCGAACGCCCACTCGTCCAGGTCGGGGGCGATGAGGCTGTGGATGTGCATGTCGTGCCAGCCGTCGGCGTGCCGCAGGGCGTGGCGGTGGGTGCCCTCGTAGGTGAAGCCGGCGCGGCCGGCGACCCGGCACGAGGCGGGGTTGCGGGCCGAGTGCCGCAGGTCGACCCGCCCCAGGCCCACCTCCGCCAGCGCCCAGCCGGCCACCGCCGCCAGGCCCCGGTGGGCGGCGCCGCGGCCCCGGGACTCCGGCAGCGTCCAGTACGCCGCCTCCGCGTGCCCTTCGGCCAGGCTGACACAGCGCAGCCCGACCCGGCCGAGCACCGCGCCGGTCGCCGTCTCGGTGACCAGCCAGTGGGCGCCGCGCTCCTGCGCCCAGCGCGCGGCGAAGCCGGCGACGAGCTCCCGCGCCCGGGCGAGGGTCAGCGGCTCCTCCAGGTTCCAGAAGGCGATGTCGGGGTCGGCGAAGGCCCGGACCAGCACCGGCGCGTCGTCGGGGGTCCACGGCCGCAGCCGCAGCGCGCCGGCGGCCAGGGCGGGCTGCGGCCGGCACGCGAACGCCCCGGCCGCGACGACCGGGGCGATGGCGGGTGCGGGCGGCACTAGCCGGCGGCCGGGCTGTCCGCCGGTGGGCCGTCGGGCGCGGCGGCAGGGGTGCCCTCGGCCGGCGGGGTCAGCAGGGCGGTGAGGGCGGCGCCGGTGATCCGGCGGAACGTGCGGCCGACGCGGCGCCGGTCCAGGACCGCCACCTCCAGTTGGTCGGCCGCCAGGGTGCGCGGGGCGCCGTTCTCGCCGCCGACGCTGGTCAGCGCCTCCACGGCCAGGTGCAGCGCCGCCTCCAGCGACATGCCCGCCTCGTGCCGCTCCTTCAGCACCCCGCCGATCGCCTCGGCCTGGCCGCCCATCGCCATCCGGCCCGGCTCGTCCTGCACGGAGCCGTCGTAGGTGAGCCGGTACAGCTCGTCGCGGTCGGCGGTGGCCCCGACCTCGGCCACGCAGATCTCGACCTCGAACGGCTTGGACTGGTCGCTGAAGATCGCGCCGAGGGTCTGGGCGTAGGCGTTGGCCAGGCCCCGGCCGGTGACGTCGCGGCGGTCGTAGGAGTAGCCGCGCATGTCCGCCATCCGCACGCCGGCCGAGCGCAGGTTCTCGAACTCGTTGTACCGGCCGACGGCTGCGAAGCCGATCCGGTCGTAGATCTCACTGACCTTGTGCAGTGCCTTGGACAGGTTCTCCGCGACGAACAGCACGCCGTCGTCGTAGGACAGGACGATCGCGCTGCGCCCCCGCGCGATGCCCTTGCGGGCGTACTCCGAGCGGTCCCGCGTGATCTGCTCGGGTGAGGCGTAGAACTGCATGGCCATACCGGCGGTGCTCCTTAATCTCCGGTCGCGACTGGGTCAGCGCCGCCGGCGGCGGCGGGGCGGGGTGCGGTTCAACCGCCGGGCTGGGCGTTGCGGGCCTCCACGACCGCCCGGGCGACCGCCGCGGTCTCGTCGTCGGTGAGCCGGTGGGTGCCCTCCGCGGTCGCCGTCATGACCACCGGGTAGATCCCGCGGATCAGGTCCGGGCCGCCCGTGGCCGTGTCGTCGTCGGCCGCGTCGTAGAGCGCCTCGACCGCCATCCTGATCGCGTCGGCCTGGGTGGCGCCCGCCGCGTAGCGCTTCTTCAGCGCGGACTTGGCGAACAGCGAGCCCGAGCCGATCGCCTCGTAGCCGGCCGTCTCCTCGTACAGGCCGCCGGCGATGTCGAAGCTGAAGATCCGGCCGGGCGCCCGGCCGGTCGGGGCGTCGAGGTCGAAGCCGGCGAACAGCGGGATGACCGCCAGGCCCTGCAACGCCGCGCCGAGGTTGCCGCGGATCATCGTGGCCAGGCGGTTGGCCTTGCCGTCGAGCGAGAGCATCGCGCCCTCGATCTTCTCGTAGTGCTCCAGCTCCACCTGGAACAGTCGCATCAGCTCGATGCCGACCCCGGCGGTGCCCGCGATGCCGATGAGCGAGTACGCGTCCGCCGCGTGGACCTTCTCGATGTCCCGGCTGGCGATCAGGTTGCCCATGGTCGCGCGCCGGTCGCCGGCCAGGATGACGCCCTCGCGGTAGCTGATCGCCACGATCGTCGTACCGTGCGGGGCCACGTTCTCGGCCGACCGCGGCACCGCGCGGTTGCCGGGCAGCAGGTCCGGGGCGGCCATGTTCAGGAACTCCGTGAAGGACGACGTGCCCGGGGTGGCGAACGCCACGGGGAGACGCCAGGACGGATCGAGACCTGCTGCCACGTTCTTCCTTTCAGGTACGGGAGCGCGCTGTCGGTGCAGTCGAAACACACTATCCCGGGCATCGACCCGGATCGGACAAACGAACCTCTGGCCTACTGTCCGCCCTTTTGTACGTACCCGCGGACGAACTCCTCGGCGTTCTCCTCCAGCACGGAGTCGATCTCGTCCAGCAGGTCGTCCACGTCCTCGGTGATCTCCGCGTGGCGCTCGGCCACCTCAGGATTGACCTCGGGGGCGACCTCGCCGGCCTCCTCCTCGCGGCGCGAGCGCCCCGACTGCGACTGTCCGCCGGTGTCACGGGTGGCCATCGGATCCTCCTGCTGTTCGGTGCGGTGAAGGGAAACGTACCGCGTCGGTACGACGGATGACCCGCCTGTACGGGCGAGTGTCGCGGTCGGCGCGCCGTGGCTCAGTGCCCGGCCAGCGCCTCCAGGAGGTCCTTGGCGCTCGGGCAGCGGTCGAACAACTGCCCGACGTGCGCCTTCGTCCCGCGCTCCGGCTCCATCATCGGCACCCGGACCAGCGACTCGCGGCCGATGTCGAAGATCACCGAGTCCCAGCTCGCCGCGACCACCTCCGGCGCGTACTGGGACAGGCAGCGCCCCCGGAAGTAGGCGCGGGTGTCCGGCGGCGGCTCCACCACGGCGGCGTCGATCTCCGCCGGGTCCAGCAGGGTCCGCATGGCCCCGCGCGCCACCAGCCGGTGGTACAGCCCCTTCTCGGGCCGGACGTCGGCGTACTGGAGGTCGACGAGCTGGAGCTTGTGCGAGGACCAGGCCAGGTTCTCCCGGTCGCGGTAGCCCTCCAGCAGGCGCAGCTTGGCGACCCAGTCCAGCTCGTCGGCGCACAGCATCGGGTCCCGGCCCAGCCGGTCCAGGACGCCCTCCCAGCGGGCGAGCACGTCGGCGGTCTGCGCGTCGGCGTCGGTGCCGTAGCGGTCGTCGACGAACGACCGCGCCCGCTCGTAGTACGCCCACTGGAGGTCCAGGGCCGTCAGCCGGCGGCCGTCGCGCAGCCGGAGCGCGTGCCTGAGGGTCGGGTCGTGGCTGATGTTCTTCAGCTCGGTGACCGGGTCGGCGATCGCCAGGTCCGCGGCGATCGCCTTCTCCTCGATCAGGGTGAGGATCAGCGCGGTCGTGCCGACCTTCAGGTAGGTCGAGATCTCCGACAGGTTCGCGTCGCCGATGATGACGTGCAGCCGGCGGTACTTGTCGGCGTCGGCGTGCGGCTCGTCGCGGGTGTTGATGATCGGCCGCTTGAGCGTGGTCTCCAGGCCGACCTCAACCTCGAAGAAGTCGGCGCGCTGGGTGAGCTGGAAGCCGTCGCCCGAGCCGTCCTGGCCGATGCCCACCCGGCCGGCGCCGCAGACGACCTGCCGGGTGACGAAGAACGGCGTCAGGTGCGTGACGATGTCGGCGAACGCCGTCTGCCGGCGCATGAGGTAGTTCTCGTGGGTGCCGTAGCTGGCGCCCTTGTTGTCGGTGTTGTTCTTGTAGAGCTGGATCGGCGGGGTGCCCGGGATCGTCGCCGCCCGGCGGGCGGCCTCGGCCATCACCCGCTCCCCCGCCTTGTCCCAGCGCACCACGTCCCGCGGGCCGGTGACCTCCGGCGTCGAGTACTCGGGGTGGGCGTGGTCGACGTAGAGCCGGGCGCCGTTGGTGAGGATCACGTTGGCCAGGCCCAGATCCTCGTCGGCCAGGGCCTCGGCCGGGTCGTAGGCGGCGCCGGCGTAGGTGAAGCCGCGGGCGTCGCGCAGCGGCGACTCCTCCTCGTAGTCCCAGCGCGCGCGGCCGCCGCGGTTCAGCTCCGGGCGGGCGCCGTAGGCGTTGACGACCTGGCTGGAGGTGACCATCGGGTTGGCGCCGGGCTGGCCGGGGACGGAGATCCCGTACTCGACCTCCGTGCCCATGATCCGCCGCGCGGTCACCGCGGCACCCCACCGGCGTGCGTCGGCGGAGTTCCGGTCACGGGGGTGCCCGCCGGCTGCGGCGGCGCGGTCGCGTTGGCCATGGCACGAGCCTAGTCGCCCCGGCGCGCCGACGGCGCGGGGCGCGGCGGGGAAACCCGGGCGCGGACGCGGCGACGGCGCCGCGGGGTGACCCGGGCGCCGCCGTCGATGTGTCGCTGGGTGCCGGTGTCGCTAGAGGTACTGGCCGGTGTTGCTGGCGGTCTCGATGGAGCGGCCCGCCTCGGAGCCCTTCCCGCCGGAGACCAGCGTGCGGATGTAGACGATCCGCTCGCCCTTCTTGCCGGAGATCCGCGCCCAGTCGTCGGGGTTGGTGGTGTTGGGCAGGTCCTCGTTCTCCCGGAACTCGTCGACGCAGGCGTCGAGCAGGTGCTGGAGCCGCAGGCCCTTGCTGCCCGAGGAGAGGAACTCCTTGATGGCCATCTTCTTGCCGCGGTCCACGATGTTCTGGATCATCGCGCCGGAGTTGAAGTCCTTGAAGTACAGGACCTCCTTGTCCCCGTTGGCGTAGGTGACCTCCAGGAACCTGTTCTCCTCCGTCTCCGAGTACATCCGCAGGACCACCGCGTCGATCATCGCGGCCACCGTCGCCTTCGGGTCGCCGCCGTGCTCGGCGACGTCGTCGGCGGCCAGCGGGAGGCCGGTGAGGATGTACTTGGCGAAGATGTCCTTGGCGGACTCGGCGTCGGGCCGCTCGATCTTGATCTTCACGTCGAGGCGGCCGGGCCGCAGGATCGCCGGGTCGATCATGTCCTCGCGGTTGGAGGCGCCGATGACGATGACGTTCTCCAGGCCCTCCACGCCGTCGATCTCGCTCAGCAACTGCGGGACGATCGTGTTCTCCACGTCGGAGGAGACGCCGGAGCCGCGGGTGCGGAACACCGAGTCCATCTCGTCGAAGAACACGATGACCGGCGTACCCTCGCCGGCCTTCTCCCGCGCCCGCTGGAAGATCAGCCGGATGTGCCGCTCGGTCTCGCCCACGTACTTGTTGAGCAGCTCCGGGCCCTTGATGTTGAGGAAGAAGCTGGTGTGCTTCTCCTCGCCCTTGCGCTCGGCGATCTTCTTGGCCAGCGAGTTGGCGACCGCCTTGGCGATCATCGTCTTGCCGCAGCCGGGCGGGCCGTACAGCAGGATGCCCTTCGGCGGGCGGAGCTGGTGCTCGCGGAACAGCTCCGCGTGCAGGAACGGCAGCTCGACGGCGTCGCGGATCATCTCGATCTGGGAGTGCAGGCCGCCGATGTCGGTGTAGTCGACGTCGGGCACCTCCTCCAGGACCAGCTCCTCGACCTCGCTCTTGGGGATGCGCTCGTAGGCGTACGCCGAGCGGGGCTCGATCATCAGCGCGTCGCCGGCCCGCAGCGGCACCTCGGCCAGGGCCTCCGCCAGGAAGACGACCCGCTCCTCGTCGGAGTGGGAGATGACCAGGGCGCGGTCGCCGCCCTCCAGGATCTCCTTCAGCAGCGCGATCTCGCCGGAGCGCTCGACGCCCAGCGCGGCCACCACGTTCATCGCGTCGTTGAGCAGGACCTCCTGGCCCCGGCGCAGCTCCTCGGACTCGATCGAGGGCGAGACGCTCACCCGCAGCTTGCGCCCGCCGGTGAAGATGTCGATCGTGCCGTCGTCGTGCCGGGCGAGGAACACGCCGTAGCCGCTGGGCGGCTGGGCGAGCTTGTCGATCTCCTCCTTGAGCGCCAC
The DNA here is from genome assembly GCF_014647915.1 of Pilimelia terevasa. Lineage (GTDB taxonomy): Bacteria > Actinomycetota > Actinomycetes > Mycobacteriales > Micromonosporaceae > Pilimelia > Pilimelia terevasa. The sequence continues at coordinate 37,335 of NZ_BMQC01000022.1, read as the reverse complement.
GATCTGGGTCCGGGCCTCCTTGAGGGTGGCCACCAGGCGCTCGTTGTTCTCGTTCGTCCGGGACAGTTGCGCCTGGGTCGCGGCCAGGCGCTCCTCCAACTGGCGGACGTGCCGCGGGCTCTCGGTCACCTTGCGCCGGACCATCGCCAGCTCTTCTTGCAGGAATGCCACCTGGGCGGAGAGGTCCTGCGCCTCCTTCTCCCACCGTGCGGCGCGCGAGCCGGCGTCGCCACGCGCGGCGTCACCGCCTGCGTTGTCGTTGCGAGCGGCGTTGTCACCACGATCGTCGCTGCGTGCCACGTCCCACCTCCCCGGGGGGTTTGAACGTTGTGCTCTAACCCTAACCGTTCACCGCGCATTCAAGGCAGACCCGACACCCCGGTCGCCAACGTTGATCCGCACGGCGGGTGCGGCTGGGCCACCCGCCGGACGGTCGGGTACGGTCGGCGGACAGACGCCGGAGTGCCCCTCGCGTTATTGGACTTGTGGGGACTCATGACCCGTCGAGACTCGCCGTGGTCGATATCGCTCGTGTTGTGGTCGATGTCCGACGCGGTGTCGGCGACCCGGTCGTCACTGGCACCGCGGAACGCCGTACCGCAAAGGAACTACGGCACATACGTATTCTCAGTGCACAATCGCGATGGTAGCGCTCAGAACGGAATTTCGGGATAGTTCGCAGGTACGGAGGCGACGGATGGGGACCGAGGCGACTCCTGAGGCCGACGGGACCGGGGCGGTCGAGGTCTCGGTCGACCAGGACCTGTGCACCGGGGACGGGCTGTGCGTGCAGTACGCCCCCGAGATCTTCGAGTTCGACATCGACGGGCTGGCCTACGTCAAGGGCGCCGACGGCGAGCTGCGGACCGACCCGGGCAGCCAGGTGGCCGTCCCCGGGCGGCTGCGGATCGACGTGCTCGACGCCTCCCGCGACTGCCCCGGCGAGTGCATCCACGTGCGGCGGGTCGCCGACGGCGCGGTCGTCTCCGCCCCGGCCGACTGAGGCCGGACCGGCGCGCGGCGCCTCAGAGCAGCGGCCGGCCGACCAGCGCCGCCACCGCCCGGGCGAACTCCTCCAGCCGGCCGATCTGCCCGGCGCCGCCGTCGTCGAGGGTCTTGCTGAACCGCAGCGCGTCGTGCCGGTACCCGGTGCCGGCCGGCTCCGGCGCGCCGGAGCCCTCGTCCACGGAGCTGAGCAGCAGGTACACGTCGACACTGTCGACCTGCACCCGGCCGCCCTCCAGGCGGGTGAGCCGGCGCCGGCAGCCGACCTCGGTGACCGTCGACAGCGGCACCACCCGCAGCGAGGAGGTCATCGCCCCCGGCGGCCCCTCCCCCGGCGGCACGTCCTCGCCGTGCCAGAGGATCAGCCGGCTGCCGTCGCACACGACCGCCTCCTGCCACACGCCGTTGACCTCGTTGACGAACCGCTCCAGCGTGAACGCGACCACCCGGGCGCCGCGCAGGACGCCGCCCAGGGCCTCCAGCGCCAGCTCTGGGTCGCGCAGGTACGCCCGGGTGGCGCTGTCCAGATCCTCGTACGGCGACCAGTCCGGGAAGACGGCCGGCACGTCGTTGGGGCCGAAGGACGGGCGGCTCACGATTCGTCCCCGGCGGCGGCCCGGCCCCGCCGCAGGGCGTACGCCTCGGCGCCCTTGCTGGGCTTGCGGCGCCGCGGCGGCGCGGTGACCCCGGGGGCCAGCTTGCGGGTGGAGACCAGGAACGCGGTGTGCGCGATCATCCGGTGGTCGGGCCGGACCGCGAGGCCGTCGGCGTGCCAGTCGCGGACCAGCGACTCCCACGCGCGGGGCTCGGTGAAGCCGCCGTGCTCGCGCAGCGCCTCGACCAGTTCGGACAGTTGCGGGGTCGTGGCGACGTAGCCGACGAAGACCCCGCCGGGCAGGAGCGCCCGGGCCACCAGGTCGAGGTTCTCCCAGGGGGCGAGCATGTCCAGCACGATGCGGTCGAAGCCGGTCTCGGCGCAGTCGGCGACGTCGCCGGTGTGCAGCTCCCAGGCCGGGTGCGGGGCGCCGAAGAAGGACTCCACGTTGCGGCGGGCGATGTCGGCGAAGTCCTCGCGCCGCTCGTAGGAGACCAGTCGGCCGGCCGGGCCGACGGCCCGCAGCAGCGAGCAGCTCAGCGCGCCCGAGCCGGCGCCGGCCTCCAGCACCCGCGCGCCGGGGAAGATGTCGCCCATGGCGACGATCTGGGCGGCGTCCTTGGGGTAGATGACCTGGGCGCCGCGCGGCATCGACAGCACGTAGTCGGCCAGCAGCGGGCGCAGCGCCAGGTAGGCGGTGCCGCCGGTGGAGGTGACGACGCTGCCCTCGGGCAGGCCGATGAGGTCGTCGTGGGCGAGCGCGCCGCGGTGGGTGTGGAAGGCGCCGCCCGGTTCGAGGCGGACCGTGTGCATCCGGCCCTTGGGGTCCGTGAGCTGGACCCGGTCGCCGGCACGCAGGTCACCGCGGTGGGGCGGCGGGGGCGGGGCGGTCTCGCGCGTGCGGGTGGCGGCGTGGGGGACGCGCTCCACGGGTCACTTCCTTTGCGATTCGAGCCAGTCGGTGAGCACGGCGGCCCGCAGGACGCCGCACACATCTTCACCCGAGGTCACGAGGTACAGCGCGGCCGGGTTCGACTCCAGGATCTCGCGCAGGTCGGCGACGGCCGCCGTGACGGGCAGGGCCGGCACCGTCGACAGTGCCCGCGCCACGGTCGCCACGTCCACCTCGCCGCGGTGGGCGGGGGGTACCGCGGCGGCGGCCGCGTCGTCCACGACCGCGACCACCCGGTCCTGCGGGTCGAGCACCGCGAGCACGGCGTCGGGGCGCGGGCTGGCCGCGAGCTGGTCCTGTGCCCGGGCCAGCGGCGTGCCCGCCGGTACCCCGGCCAGCGGGGCGGCGAGCGCGGCCAGGCCCGGGGCGGCGGCGCGCGCGCCGCGGACCGCCCGGACGGCGGCACCCGCCCCCTGCCAGAGGGTGACCACCAGCAGGAGCGCGAACGCCAGCCCGAACAGCGACTGGAAGCCGAGCTGGAACAGCAGCAGCGCCGTCACCGCCGTCACCAGCGCCACGCCCCGGCCGACCCAGCCGGCCGCGACGACGCCGCGGCCGCGGTCGCCGGTGAACCGCCAGACCGCCGCGGCCAGCACCCGGCCGCCGTCCAGCGGCAGGCCGGGCAGGCTGTTGAACAGGCCCACGACGAGGTTGCTGACCGCGAGCTGGGTGAGCAGGGTGTTGACGATGCCGTCGCCGGGGACGGCGGCGGCCAGCGCGGCCCCGGCGCCGCCGAGGGTGAGCGAGACCAGCGGGCCGGCGGCGGCCACGGCCAGGTCGACCCCGGGGCGGGGTGCCGGGCGGTCCAGCTCGGTGTAGCCGCCGAGCAGTTCGAGGGTGATGCCGCGGACGCCGATGCCGTACCGGCGGGCCACCAGCGCGTGGCCCAGCTCGTGCAGGAGGACGGAGGCGAACAGCAGGACGACGAACACCAGGGCGATGAGGTACGCGGCGGCCGTGGTGTGGCCGGCGGCGACGACCGGGCGGTAGGCCAGCGCGACCAGGCCGGCGAACAGCAGGGCCGAGGGCTGGAGGTGGACCGGCGCGCCGGCCAGCCGGCCCAGCGGGATGCCCGGCCGCCGGGCGCCCGGGGGCGGCGGCGCGGGGATGGCGGTCATGCCGGTCCTACTCTCACGGGGAGAATGCTACGCATCCCGCCGGCGTGCCGACGTGTCGTACCGGTGCCCTAACCTTCGGACATGAGCGCGGATACGGCACCATCGGCCGGCACACCGGGCACCCCGCACGCCGAGGTCGCCCCGCCCGGCGGCGGCGCAGCGGGCGGGCCGGCGGCCTGGGCCGGGGCCGACGGGGCGACCGCCGAGCCGGCGATGCCCTCGCTGTCGCCCTCGCGGGCGGCCGACTTCAAGACGTGCCCGCTGCTGTTCCGCTTCCGCACCATCGACCGGCTGCCCGAGCGGCCCACCCCCGAGCAGGTGCGGGGCACGCTGGTGCACGCGGTCCTGGAGCACCTGTTCGACCTGCCGGCCGACGCCCGCACCCCGGCCGCGGCGGCGGGGCTGGTGGCCCCGCGCTGGGCGGCGCTGACCGCCGAGGAGCCGGAGCTGGCGGAGCTGTTCGCCGACGAGGCCGCCGTGGCGGCGTTCCTGGACTCGGCCCGGGAGCTGCTGGGCGGCTACTTCGCGGTGGAGGACCCGCGGCGGCTGGAGCCGGCCGAGCGGGAGGCGCTGGTCTCGGCGGTCGTGGCCGACGCGCTGCTGCTGCGCGGGTACGTGGACCGGCTCGACATCGCCCCCGACGGGGCGATGCGGGTGGTGGACTACAAGACCGGCGGCGCGCCGCGGGAGGCGTTCGAGGCGCGGGCGCTGTTCCAGCTCAAGTTCTACGCGCTGGTGCTGTGGCGGGCGCGCGGCGCGGTGCCCAGGGCGCTGCGCCTGCTGTACCTGAAGGACGCCGAGGCGTGCGACTACCAGCCCGACGCCGAGGAGCTGACCCGGTTCGAGCGCACCCTGCTGGCCCTGTGGGGGGCGATCGCCCGGGCCACGGCGGACCGCGACTTCCGCCCGACGCCGAGCCGGCTCTGTGACTGGTGTCACCACCAGTCGCGGTGTCCGGCCTTCGGTGGGACGCCCCCGCCGTTCCCGCAGCTCGTCCCCCTCTCCCGCACCGGCGCCGCGGCGGTGGCGGCGGATGCCGGCGCGGGCGGCAGTCAGCCGGACGGTCCGCGCGGCGCCACGAACCCGGTTGCGCCGCCGCGATAGCGTCGGGTCGCCACGGTGATCGAGTCGGCTGGGCGCATCCGCCCCCGCCGGTCGCCGGTCCGGCGCGGGGTCGCCGCCGACGCGGGTACGCCGCGTCCCGCGGCGCCCAGGACAGCGACAGGGGAGTTGGAAGTGGAGACGACGGGGATCGCCGCCCGCGCGGAGGGTCTGTGGAAGCGCTACGGCAGCGGCGAGGCGCAGGTGACGGCGCTGGCCGGGGTGGACGTGGCCCTGCGCAGCGCCGAGTTCACGGCGGTGATGGGGCCGTCCGGCTCCGGCAAGTCGACCTTGATGCACTGCCTGGCCGGGCTCGACACGGTCAGCGCCGGTGAGGTGTTCATCGGCAGCACCCGGGTGACGGGCCTGCGCGACGCCGGGCTCACGGCCCTGCGGCGGGACCAGATCGGGTTCGTGTTCCAGCAGTTCAACCTGATGCCGACGCTGAGCGCGCAGGAGAACATCCTGCTGCCGCTGACGATTGCCGGCCGCAAGCCGGACATGGCCTGGTTCGACACCATCGTGGACACCCTCGGCCTGCGGGACCGGCTGAGCCACAAGCCGACCGAGCTGTCCGGCGGGCAGCAGCAGCGGGTGGCGTGCGCGCGCGCCCTGGCCGGCCGCCCCGCGGTCGTCTTCGCCGACGAGCCGACCGGGAACCTGGACTCCAGGTCCGGCGCGGAGGTGCTGCGGTTCCTGCGCGAGGCGGTCGACGCCCACCGGCAGACGATCGTCATGGTCACCCACGACGCGGGCGCCGCCAGCTACGCGGACCGGGTCGTCTTCCTCAAGGACGGCCAGATCATCAGCGAACTGGCCGCGCCGACGGCCGACGCCGTCCACGACCAGCTCAAGAGCCTGGAGACCAGCGGGGACGGCCGCTGATGCTGCGCGCCAGCCTGCGCGGTCTGCTGGACCGCAAACTCCGCCTGACCCTCGCGGTCATCGCCATCGTGCTCGGGGTCGGGTTCTTCTCCGGTGCCCTCGTGCTCTCCGACTCCCTGGGCGCCCGGTTCAAGGCCATGTTCGCCTCGGTGTCGACCAATGTGGCCGTACAGGTCACCGCCCGCACCGACCCGGCGCAGCCCAGCCAGAAGCCGCCGTCCATGACCCAGGCCGAGCTCGACCGGGTCGCGGCCGTCGACGGGGTCGGGGCCGTCTCGCCCGATGTCACGTCGGCGTTCGTGGTCCCCTACGACACGCAGACCGGCAAGCCGCTGCCCGGCGGCGGCCCGCCGCAGCTCGGCATCGGCATCGGCGCCGAGGGCGACCCGATGGGGGTCCTCTCGCTCGCCGAGGGCCGCTGGCCGACCGGGGCCGGCGAGGTCGCGCTGAGCCGGCACACCGCCGCCCAGGCCCACGCCGCCGTCGGCCGGCAGGTGAAGGTGTTCCTGCCGCGGCTGCAGCGGCCGCAAATGTTCACCGTGGTCGGCGTCGCCGCGTACGCCGGCGGGCGCGACAGCCTCGGCGGCGAGACCGTGGTCCTGCTGCCCATGGCCCAGGCCCAGGAGGCGTTCTACGGCCGGACCGGGCTGTACGACGGGGTGTCGCTGACCGCCGACGCGGGGGTGAGCGACGAGGCGCTGCGCGACCGGGTGTCGGCGGTGCTGCCGGCGACGTTCGAGGCCAAGACCGGCAAGCAGTCCAGTGCGGACCAGGCCGCGGCCGTGTCCGACTCGATCTCCGGGCTGACCAAGTGGGTCCTGACGCCGTTCGCCGGGGTCGCCCTGCTGGTCGGCATTTTCCTGATCTTCAACACGTTCAACGTCCTCGTCACCCAGCGCGCTCGTGAGCTGGCCATGATGCGCGCCCTGGGAGCCAGCCGCGGGCAGGTGACCTGGTCGGTGCTGGTGGAGGCACTGATCGTCGGCGTCGTTGGCGGCACGCTCGGGCTGGGGCTCGGCGCCCTGATCGGCGGCGGCGGGAGCTGGGTCCTCGGCAACCTGGGCGACGCGAAGCTGCCGGGCAGCGGCATCACCGTCGGCCTGGACACGGTCGTCTACTCGTACGCGATCGGGATCCTGGTGACCGTGGTCGCGGCCCTGCTGCCGGCGCTGCGCGCCTCCCGGGTGCCGCCGCTGGCGGCGATGCGCGAGATCGCCGTGACCGACCGGCCGCTGCGGCTGCGCGCCGCCGTCGGGGTCGTCGTCGGGCTCGGCGCCGCCGCCCTGATCGTGCTCGGCCTGCGCGCGCAGGACGACGGGCTGTCCATGGTCGCCGCCGGGTGCGGCGTCGCGTTCCTGGCCGCGATCGTGCTCGGGCCGCTGGTCACCCGCCCGGTCGGCCGCGCCGTCGGCCTGCTCGTGGGCTGGGGGGTGGCCGGCAGCCTCGGCGTCCGCAACGCCATCCGCAACCCGCGCCGGACCGCCGTCACCGCCTCCGCGCTGATGATCGGCGTGATGCTGGTGACCGCGGCGAGCGTCGTGGCCACGTCGTTCAAGGAGTCGGTGGTCCGCGCGCTGGACACCACCCTGCGCGCCGAGCTGACGGCGGCGATCGGCTTCCAGCAGCCCGACGGCCGCATCGGCATCTCGTCGGCGGCCGTGGCGAGGATCCGGCAGCTACCCGAGGTGCAGGAGGTCGTCGCCATGCACCTGGCGGTGGCGCCCCGGCTCAACGGCGAGACCGCGGCCAGCATCGGCGTCGGCGCGATCGACAACGTGCCCGGCGCCCAGCGCACGATGGGCATGAAGCGGGTCAGCGGCGAGGTGCGCGCGCTGAACGCGGGCGAGCTGGTGGCCGACGAGAACACCGCCAAGGCGCGCAACTGGAAGCTCGGCGACACGGTCCGCATCGCGCTGCCCGGCGCCGAGCGGCCCTACAGGCTGGTCGGCACCGTCGAGGCCAGTCCGCTGTGGGCCAACTTCCTCGTCGTACCGATGCCGGCCGTCGCCGACTTCGCCGGGCCGCTGATCCCCCAGGCCATGATCGACGTTCGGGACGGCGCGGACGTCGCCGCGACGCAGGCCAAGGTCGAGGAGATCCTGGTGGACTTCCCGTCGGTCACGGTGGAGGACAAGTCGTCGACGACCCGCCAGGTCACCCAGGTCGTCGACATCGCGGTACTGATCATCACGGTGCTGCTCAGCCTGGCGATGGTCATCGCACTCCTCGGCATCCTCAACACCCTGCTGCTCAGCATCATCGAGCGGACCCGGGAGCTGGGCATGTTGCGGGCGATCGGGCTCGGCCGCGGGGCGGTGGTGCGGATGATCGGCACCGAGGCCGTCCTGATGTCGGCGTTCGGCGGGCTGCTGGGCGTCGGCGTGGGCCTGGGGATCGGGGTGGCGCTGGCCAAGGCGCTGGTCTACCAGGACGCGATCACCGGCGTCTGGGTGCCGTGGTGGCAGCTCGTCGCCGCGGTCGTCGTCGCCGCCGTCGCCGGGGTGTTCGCCGCGATCGTGCCGGCCGTCCGGGCGGCCCGGCTCAACGTGCTGCGCGCCATCGCCTACGAGTAGCGGTCCGCGGGCGGTGGGCAGCGGCGGGGACGCCGCTGCCCACCGCCCGCGCTCTGGCTGCACGGGCACCGCGGGACGGGCACCGCGGGACGGGCACCGCGGGACGGGTACCACGGGACGGGGCCGCGCGGCCGCCGGCTCAGGGGCCGGCCAGTTCGCAGGTGTCCAGTTCGCCGCGGAAGCCCTTGAAGAACGCGTCGGTGCGCTCCCGCGCCGAGCCGTGGGCGCCCGGGGCGAACCACGGCTGGTCCGGGTCGTCGGCGACCGCCAGCAGGCCGCGGCGCAGCTCGTCCAGGTCGCCGCCCTGCAACTGCAGCGCCTTCTGCGCGACGGACTCGTTGATCCACGCGCCGGCCATGCAGTCGGCCTGCAGCTCCTGCTGGATCGTGAACTGGTGCCGGATCCCCAGCCGCTGCTGTACCGCGTGGCCGTACTCGTGGCCGACCAGGTAGAAGATGAACGCGTCGCCGATCCGCCGGAACTGGCCGACCGCCCAGTTGAGGTCGTACGCGATGAAGTCGCCGACCGGGCAGTAGGCGGCGTTGTTGAGGCCCAGCGGGGTACCGGCGCAGCTCACCTCCCGCGCACCCTGATAGCCGATGAACCGGGACACCGGCTGGAACCGGCGGCCCTGCGCCGGCAGGGCGGTGCGCCAGTACGCCTCGACGCTGGACCGCGCGTCCTCCACGTCCTGGCGGAACTCCGCGACGCTGGTCCCGCCGTCGCCCAGCCGCTGCCCCGCCTCCGGTACGGCGGTCGACGTCGGGGCGGCGGTGCGCGGCGCACCGGCCCGGCTGAACGGGGTCTCCGGCAGCGCGCAGCCGGCCAGCAGCAGCACGACCGCCGCGGCGGCGCCCGCCAGCCGCACGGCGGGACGGCGTCCGCGGCGGCGGACCGGAGACGGGTCGACCGGGACGGGGGTGACCGGGGGTCGGGCGTGCACGGTGCGCTGCCTCCACAGTTGGGGGACGAGTCGGCGCGTCGAAGCCTACCGAGCGCGCCGGCCCGCGCCGCTCGCCCGCACGGCCAGATCCGGCCCGTGCGCCGGCTCCGAACGACCGGGGGTTCAGCCCCGACCGGCCGTTTCTGCGGCCGCCCGACATCGACGCCGGCCAGTCGACCGCGCCGTACGTCGCGGCGGCGGCACGGTGGGACGCGCCACCTAGGGCGCGGCGCGCGGCGCCACGCCGGGGCGGGCACGTACCCTGGCCGCGTGGGTCAGCGAGAGGTAGCGATCGCCCGGAGGCGCGGGACCGGTGGCGACGGACGGCGGAGCGGAGCGCGGCGGTGACGGAGTTCGATGGATTGCCCGTGTTGCGCAACCCCGTGGCAATCGCGGCGTTCGAGGGCTGGAACGACGCGGCGGACGCCTCCACGGCGGTCGTCGACCACCTTGAGCAGGTATGGGAGGCCCGGCAGATCGCCGAGCTGGACCCGGAGGAGTTCTACGACTTCCAGGTCAGCCGCCCGACGGTCGCGATGAGCGACGGCGCCACCCGCAGGATCGAGTGGCCCAGCACCCGCTTCCTCGTCGCCTCCCCGCCCGGCGCGGAGCGCGACGTGGTCCTCATCCGCGGCATCGAGCCGAGTATGCGGTGGCGGACGTTCTGCGACGAGGTGCTGGAGGTCTGCCACAGCCTGGAGGTCGAACGGGTGGTGCTGCTCGGCGCGCTGCTGGCCGACGTGCCCTACACCCGGCCGCTGCCGATCAGCGGCAGCGCCTCCGACGCCGAGGCGGCCGACCGGTTCCAGCTCACCCCCACCCGGTACGAGGGGCCGACCGGGATCGTGGGCGTCCTCCAGGAGGCGTGCAGCAAGGCCGAGGTCGACGCGGTGTCGTTCTGGGTGCACGTACCGCACTACGCCAACAACCCCCCGTGTCCCAAGGCGACACTGGCGCTGCTGCACCGGGTCGAGGAGGTCGTGGACCTGCCGGTGCCCGTGGCGGACCTGGCCGAGGAGTCCGCCCGCTGGGAGAAGCGGGTCCGCGACGCCGCCGAGTCCGACGCCGAGCTGGCCGAGTACATCCGGGAGCTGGAGGAGCGGGTCGGCGACGACAGCATCCAGCCGCTGACCGGCGACGAGATCGCCAGCGAGTTCGAGAAGTACCTGCGCCGCCGCGGCGGCCCGGCCGGCCCGACCGCCACCGGCTGACGCCCGGCCGCCCCGCGGCGGGCCGTCAGCGCCGCAACGAAACCGAAGCCCCCGGCTGAATTGCCGGGGGCTTCGGTTTCGTTCGTCAGGCTCGACAATCCGTTTTGTCGGGTCACCGCCATTCTGAGCCTCCGAATGCCGCGGCCGTGCGGCGTGTCGGCCGGGGGACGACACGCCGCGTACCGCATCCTAGGAACCTAGGTGCAGGAATCGGATGGGGAGGTCGCATGAGCATCAACCCGGGCGCGGCGGAGTATCCACACCGGCAGATCGCCGCCCAGCTCCGCGCGCAGGTCCGGCGGGGCGACTGGGGTCCCGGCGAGCGGCTGCCCTCGATCCCGGCGATCGCGGCGGGGTACGGCGTGGCCAAGCAGACGGTGCAGCGGGCGGTCGACCAGTTGCGGGTCGAGGGCGTGCTGATCACCAAGCCGGGCAGCGGGACGTACGTGCGCGGGACGAAGCGGCGGCTCAACCGGCTGTCCCGGGGGCGCTACGGGGCGCTGCGGGGGTACCACTCGGACCTGGCCGCGCGGTACCGGCAGTACCTGACCGAGGTGGGGCCGGCGGCGGCGCCGCCGGAGGTCGCCGACGCGTTCGGGGTCGCCGACGGCGCGACCCTGCTGGTGCGCCGGCACCTCGTGCGGACCCAGGACGCCCCGGTCGAGGTGGGCGCGGCGTGGTTCCGGCAGCAGGACGTGGCCGGCACGAGCATCGAGCGGCACGAGGCGTTCGGGCGGCCCCTGTACCAGGAGGTCGAGGAGGCCACCGGGCGGCGTTACCTGCGGGCCACCGACACCGTCAGCGCCCGGCAGCCGAGCCGGGAGGAGGCCGAGCAGCTCCAGATCCGGCCGGACACGCCGGTCCTGCACCTGCTGCACGTGGCGTTCGACGGCGCGCGGAAGGTCATCGAGGTGTCGCAGGCGACCTGGCCGGGTCCGATGACGACGCTGACCGAGGAGTACGCCATCCCGGCGCCCCGCGCCGAGGCCGGCTCGTCGCTGTCGGACGAGCCGGGCCTGGTCTTCGGCTGAGGCCGGGCACGCGGGAGGCTGGCGCGGACGGCCCGCGGCTCAGCGGGCGGGCGGGGTGAGCGAGACGCCCAGCAGGGCGTCGACCGCCCGGTCGGCCAGGGCGGGTGCGGCCGGGTCGTCCCCGGTGCCAGCCAGCGCCGCCTCCGCCCACCAGTCGAGCAGCGACAGCGCGCCCGGGGTGTCCAGGTCCTCGGCCAGCCGGGCGCGCAGACCCGCCAGGAGGTCGGCGCCCGAGGGGCCCGTCGGCGCCTGGACGGCCTGGCGCCAGCGCGACAGCCGGGCGTGCGCCACCTTGAGCAGCTCGTCGGACCACTGCCGGTCGGCGCGGTAGTGGTCGGCGAGCAGCGCCAGCCGCAGCGCCATCGGCGAGACGTTCTCGGCGAGCAGGGAGCCCACGAAGACGAGGTTGCCCTGGGACTTGGACATCTTCTCGCCGTGCAGCCCGATCATGCCGGCGTGCACGTAGTGCCCGGCGAACGGGCGGACGCCGGTCAGGGTCTCGGCGTGCGCGGCCGAGCACTCGTGGTGCGGGAAGAGCAGGTCGTTGCCCCCGCCCTGCACGTCGACCGTGGCGCCGAGCAGCCCGAGGGCGATGACGGCGCACTCGATGTGCCAGCCCGGGCGGCCGGGGCCCAGGCCGCCGCCGGGCCAGGACGGCTCGCCGTCGCGCGCGCCCCGCCACAGCAGCGGGTCCAGCGGGTCGCGCTTGCCGGGGCGCTGCGGGTCGCCGCCGCGCTCGGCCGCGTACGCGAGCATCTGCTCCCGCGACAGGTGGGACTGGTAGCCGAAGTGCGGCGCCGCCGCCAGGTCGAAGTACACGTCGCCGGTGCCGTCGCCGAGGCGGTACGCGGCGCCCTCGGCGAGCAGGTCGGCGACCCGCGCGGCGATCACCGGGATGGACTCGACGGCCCCCACGTAGTGCTCCGGCGGGACCAGGCGCAGGGCGCCCATCTCGCGGCGGAACACCGCGGTCTCCCGGGCGGCGAGCGCCTCCCACTGCTCGCCGTCGCGGGCGGCGCGCTCCAGCAGCGGGTCGTCGATGTCGGTGACGTTCTGCACGTAGACGACCTCGCGGCCGGCGTCGTGCCAGCTCCGGCGCACCAGGTCGAAGGTGATCATCGTGGCGGCGTGGCCGAGGTGGGCGGCGTCGTAGGGCGTGATGCCGCAGACGTACATCGTGGCCCGCCCGGCGACGCCGGTCGGGTGGACCGCCCGGCGGGCGGAGTCGAACAGCGCGAGCGGCTGGCCCGTACCGGGCAGGTGGGGGACGTCGGGGCCGGACCAGGATTCCATGTCACCCAGCCTAGCTACCCCGCCGGCGTGTCCCGGTGGTGATCTGTCCGCCCCGGCGTGGTGGCGGGCCGCCGTGGTGGCAAGCCGGCGGCGCGCGGCCGGCGGCGGCTCTGTCGGGGCGGCCGCCGGCTCACATGGGCGGCCACGGGATCGCGGTGCGGTCCACCGGCGGCGGCGGAAACACCCCGGAGCCCTCCAGCGCGGCCGTGCGGGCGGCGAGGGCGGCGATCTCCGCGGGCCGCAGATGCGCGGCGAGGGCGGCGGCGAGCGGACCGGTCAGAGCGGTGGCCAGGCGGCGCAGGTCCGCGCGGACGCGGGCGGGCAGCGGGCGGCCGGCCCAGCCCCACAGGACGGTGCGCAGCTTGTCCTCGCGGTGGAAGCAGAGGCCGTGGTCGACGCCGACGAGGTGGCCGTCGGCGCCGCGCAGCACGTGGCCGCCCTTGCGGTCGGCGTTGTTGACGAGCACGTCGAACACGGCGAGGGTCGCTAGGGCGGGGTCGTCGGCGTGGGCCAGGACGTACGGGCGGCCGTCCTCGTCGCGCGCGGCCAGGACGGGCAGCCAGTCGCCGGGTACCTCGTCGGCCGGCACGAAGCCGACCGGCGGCGCGTCGGCGTCGGCCACCCAGAGCTGACAGGAGCCGGGGCCCAGCGGGCCGTCGCGCAGGACCGTGGGGGGTACCAGCGGCCAGCCGGCGGCCTCGGCGACCAGGTAGGCGGCGACCTCCCGGCCGGCGAGCGAGCCGTTGGGGAAGTCCCACAGCGGGCGCTCGCCGCGGACGGGCTTGTACACGCACGGCAGGTCGCCGCGGGGCGTGGCGACGTGGCCGTACAGCGTGGTGTTCGAGGCCTCGGTGAGGCGGCCCGTGAGGTGGAGCACGCCGTCGGCGAAGCCGGCCGGCGGGGCCGTCACCGGTGGTAGCCGTTGTGCCGCGGGCACAGGTGGCCGCCCACGTCCAGCGGCTGGCCGCACAGGGGGCAGGGCGGGCGCCCCGCCGAGACGACCAGGCGCGCCCGGGCGATGAACGCGCGGGTCGCCAGCGGCGTCAGCCGGACGCGGAGCCGGTCGAGGTCGGCGTCGACGATCTCGTCGTCGTCCTCGGACTCCCCGGGCTCCTCCTCCGCCTCCTCGCCCTCCCCCGCGGCGACGGCCTCGATGAGGACCGTGGCCGACTCCACGTCGAAGGCCAGGCCGAGGGTGCCGACGCGGAACTCCTCGTCGACCGGCGTGTCCAGCGGGGCGTTGTCGGGCGGGCCGGAGACGGCCTCGGGGACCTCGGTGGCGAAGCGGCGGCGCGCCTCGGTCAGCAGCTCCTCCAGCTTGTCGGCGAGCAGGACCACCTGGACCTTCTCCAGGGCCACCGACACCAGGCGCCCGCCGCCGCGGGCCTGGAGGAAGAAGGTGCGCTCACCGGGCGGGCCCACCGTACCGGCGACGAACCGCTCCGGCGGCTCGAAAGCGTACACCTGATGGGCCATGTACCGACCCTATCTGGACCGACCGTGAATCCGCGACTACCCGGTGGGCTAGCGCCCGGCGCCGCCGCCGACGGCCGCGTCGGAGGTGGCCGTGCCGGCCGCGTGGCCGGTCCGGGTGAGGCCGGCGAGGTCGCCGCCGACGTCGTTGAGGCGCAGGACGAAGGGTCGCAGGTCGGTGTACCGGACGGCCGTCAGCGACCCGGGGTCGACGCCGATGCGCTGGAACTGGTCCAGGTGCAGGCCGAGCGCGTCGGCGACGATGGCCTTGATCACGTCGCCGTGGCTGCACGCCAGCCAGACGGCGTGCGGGCCGTGCTGGGCGGTGATCCGGTCGTCCCACTCGCGGACGGCGGCGACCGCGCGGGCGGCCATCGCGGCCATCGCCTCGCCGGCCGGGAACGTGACGGCGCTGGGGTGCTGCTGGACCCGGCTCCACAGCGGATCCTCGGCCAGCCGGCGCAGCGGCTGGCCCTCCCACTCGCCGTACCCGCACTCGGTCAGCCGGTCGTCGACCGTCACGCCGGCCCGGGGCAGGGCCAGGCGCAGGGTCTGCCGGCAGCGGCGCAGCGGGCTGCTGACCACGGCCGCGGGCGGGGCGGCGCGGAGCCGGGCGCCGACGGCGGCGGCCTGCGCCCGCCCCACCTCGTCGAGGTGGACCGCCCGCCGGCCGGCCAGGGTGCCGTCGGCGTTCGCGGTCGTCCGCCCGTGCCGCAACAGCAGTACCGTGGCCATGGCCCCAGCCTACGGCCTGGCCGCGGCCGCCCGCGGCTCAGTGCGCGGCGAGCTGCCCGGTTGTGAGCAGGGCGAGCAGGACCGAGCCGAGGGCGACCCGGTAGAGGACGAAGACGTAGAGGGTGTGCTGCACGACGTAGCGCAGCAGCCAGGCGATGGCGGCGTAGCCGACGGCGAAGGCGATCGCCGTGGCGACGACCATCTGCGCCGGGCTGGGCACGAGCCCCTCGCCGGCCGGGCTGAACACGTCCTCCAGCGAGAAGATGCCGCTCATCACGACGGCGGGGATCGCCAGCAGGAAGGAGTACCGCGCCGCCGCCTCCCGGGTCAGGCCGAGGAACAGGCCGGCCGACAGGGTGCCGCCGGAGCGCGAGACGCCGGGGACCAGGGCCATCGCCTGGGCCAGCCCCATGCCGAGGCCGTCGCGCAGGGTGAACCGCGACAGGTCCCGCTCCTGCCGGCCCCAGTACTCGGCGAAGGCGATGACGAACGAGAAGACGATCAGCATCGTGGACACCAGCCACAGGTTGCGCGCCCCGGAGCGGATCTCGTCCTTGTACAGCAGCCCGATCACCCCGATGGGGATCGAGCCGATGATCACGTACCAGCCCATCCGGTAGTCGAGGTCGGCGCGCGCCGACGGGCGGAACAGGCCGACGCACCAGGCCCGGGTGATCCGCCAGATGTCGCGGGCGAAGTAGATCAGGACGGCGGCCTCGGTGCCGAGCTGGGTGACGGCGGTGAAGGAGGCGCCCGCGTCGGCGTCGAAGAACAGCGCCGAGGTGATCCGCAGGTGGGCCGACGAGCTGACCGGCAGGAACTCGGTCAGCCCCTGCACGATCCCCAGCACGATGGCCTCGATCCATGACATGTGCTGCGTCATTGTCACACTCCGTGCGGGGTCGTGTCGTCGTCGGTGTCCAGCCCGGCCAGCCGCCGGGCCTCGGCTACCGTCCGCAGCGTGCGCAGGCCGGCCTCCCGGTCGGCGGCGCCGAGGTTGACCGACAGGGTGCTCACCCCGGCCGCCGCGTACGCCCGCAGGCCGGCGGCGATCCGGGCGGTCGAGCCGAGCAGGCTGGTCCGGTCGATGAACTCCTGCGGCACGGCCGCAGCGGCCTCGCGGGGCTGCCCGGCCAGGTACCGCCGCTGCACCTCGTCGGCCGCCGCAGCGTAGCCGAGCCGGCCGGCGAGCGCGTGGTAGAAGTTCCTCCCCCGCGACCCCATCCCGCCGATGTAGAGCGCCGCGTACGGCCGCACGGCGTCGGCGCACCGGGCCAGGGTGGCCGGGGCGTCGTCGGCGGCCGGTACGACGGGGACGGCGGCGACCACGTCGAAGGGCGTGCGGCGCCCCGCGGCGGCCCGCCCGGCGCGGACCGGGTCCAGGGACTCCCCCAGCGCGTCCGCGGCGCAGAAGATGCCCAGCCAGCCGTCGGCGACGCGGCCGGCCAGCTCCAGGTTGCGGGGGCCGACGGCGGCGAGGTAGATCGGCAGGTCGGGGCGGCGCGGGCGGATCGACAGCCGCAGCGCCTTGCCGGGGCCGTCGGGCAGCGGCAGCCGGTAGTGGGTGCCGGCGTAGGCCACCTCGCGGCGGGCCAGGGCCAGGCGGACGATGTCCACGTACTCGGCGGTGCGGGCCAGCGGCGCGGCGAAGCGGACCCCGTGCCAGCCCTCGGACACCTGCGGGCCGGACACCCCGAGCCCCAGCCGGAACCGGCCGCCGGACAGGTTGTCCAGGGTGGCGGCGGTCATCGCCGTGGCGGCCGGCGTGCGGGCCGGGATCTGCATGACGGCGGCGCCGAGGTCGATCCGGCTGGTCTGGCCGGCGAGCCAGGCCAGGACCGTCGGCGAGTCCGAGCCGTACGCCTCCGCGACCCAGACGACCGCGTAGTCCAGCCGCTCGGCTTCGCGGACCCAGGCGAGCTGGTCGGTCGGGTCCGTGGCGGAGGTCTGGTAGCCCAGGTTGAGGCCCAGTCGCACGATCGCCGCCCTCCCGACCCCGCCCCGTGCGCGGTCGCCCCAGGTTACGCGCCGGCCACCGCACCCCCGGACGCGACACCCGCCGTGCCCGCGCGGGCACGCCGGGTCGGGGGCGCGGCAGTCCGGCCGCTCGCCGGGATGCCCCGCCGCGCGGTCGCCGCATAGGGTGCTGCCCATGCAGCGAAGACCGCTGGGGCGCAGCGGCCTCACCGTGCCCCGCCTCGCCCTGGGGACCATGACGTGGGGCAGGGACACCGACGCGGACGACGCCGCCGCCCAGCTCCGCGCCTACCTGGACGCCGGCGGCAACCTGCTGGACACCGCCGACGTGTACGGCGACGGCGCGGCCGAGACGGTGATCGGCGACCTGCTCGGCGACCTGGTCCCCCGCGCCGAACTGCTGATCATGACGAAGGCGGGGCTGCGCGGCGGGCAGCCCCGGCGGCGCGACGCCTCCCGCGGCCACCTGCTGGCCACGCTGGACGCGGCGCTGCGCCGGCTCGGCACCGACCACGTGGACCTGTGGCTGGTGCACGGCCACGACCCGGCCACCCCGCTGGAGGAGACCCTGTCCGCCCTGGACCACGCGACCGCCAGCGGCCGGGTGCGCTACGTCGGGGTGTCCAACGTCGCCGGCTGGCAACTCGCCCGCGCGGCCACCTGGCAGCTCGCCTGGCCGGGCCGGGCGCCGCTGGTGGCGGCGCAGCAGGAGTACTCGCTGCTCCAGCGCGGCGTCGAACGCGAGGTGCTGCCCGCCTGCGCGGCGCTGGGCATCGGCGTGCTGCCGTGGTCGCCGCTGGGGCGCGGGGTCCTCACCGGCAAGTACCGCGACGGCCGGCCGGCGGACTCCCGCGGCGCGTCGGCGCACCTGGCTTCCTTCGTCGCCCCGTACCTGGAGCCGCGGGCCTCCAGCATCGTCGAGGCGGTGAGCACCGCCGCCGGGGGCCTGGGCGTGGCGCCGCTGGAGGTCGCCCTGGCGTGGATCCGGGACCGGCCGGGGGTGACCGCGCCGATCCTCGGCGCCCGGACGGCGGGTCAGCTACGCGGGGCGCTGGAGGTCGAGCGGATCACGCTGCCGGCCGAGATCACCCGGGCGCTGGACGACGTGTCGGCCCTCGACGTCGGCTACCCCGAGCGCGACCACTGACCGGCGGCCCGGGCGCGGGTCCGTGCCCGGCGGCCGCCGGGCGGGCACGATGGGGGGATGGAGTACGAGTACGTGCCGCTGCGGTTCGGGCCGGAGGTCGACCGGCCGACCGCGGCGGCCCGGCTCGCGCTGCACGCCGAGTTCTCCGGGTGGGAGCTGTGGCGGGTGCTGCGGTACCGCGACGGCAGCCGGCGGGTCTGGCTGCGCCGTCGGCTGCCGGTAGGCAGCACGCCCTCGGCCCCGCCGGCCTGACCGCCGGCCCGCGCCGGCCCCGCCGGAGGGGCGGACCCCGCCGGGGTCGGACGCGCGGCCGGGGCGGCGGGCCGGGTGGCGTGGTGCTCAGGCGGCGCGCAGGAAGTGGTCCAGGACGCGGGCGCCGAAGCGCAGGCCGTCCACCGGCACCCGCTCGTCGATGCCGTGGAACAGGGCCGCGAAGTCCAGGTCCGGCGGCAGCCGCAGCGGCGCGAAGCCGAAGCACTGGATGCCCAGCTCGGCGAACGCCTTGGCGTCGGTACCGCCGGAGAGCATGTAGGGCACCGTCCGCGCGCCCGCGTCCTCCCGGCGCAGCGCGGCGCCCATGGCCTCGACCAGGTCACCGGCGAAGGTGGTCTCCAGGGCCGGCTGGTCCTGGACGAACTCCAGGTCCAGGTCCGGGCCGATCACCGCGCGCAGCTCGGCCAGGAAGGCGTCGCGCTGGCCGGGCAGGGTCCGGCAGTCGATCGTCGCGGTGGCCCGCCCCGGGATCACGTTCTCCTTGTAGCCGGCGGCCAGGCGGGTGGGGTTGGCGGTGTTGCGCAGCGTCGCGCCGATCATCCGGGACAGCGAGCCGAGCTTGCCGAGCACGGCCTCGGGGTCGTCGGCGTCGATCTGGACGCCGATCGCCTCGGACACCGACTCCAGGAACGCCCGCACCGTCGGCGTGAGCACCACCGGGAACCGGTGCCGCCCCAGCCGGGCGACCGCCTCGCACAGCGCGGTGACCGCGTTGTCGTCGTGCAGGAACGAGCCGTGCCCCGGGCGGGCGCGGGCGTGCAGCCGCAGCCACTGGATGCCCTTCTCCGCCGTCTGCACCAGGTACAGCCGCAGGTCGTCGCGCACCGTGTAGGAGTAGCCGCCGACCTCGCCGATCGCCTCGGACACCCCGTCGAACCACTGCGCGTGCTCCCGGACCAGGTACCGGGCGCCGTAGTCGCTGCCGGCCTCCTCGTCGGCCGTGAACGCGAGCACGATGTCGCGCGGCGGGGTGTAGCCGGTGCGCGCCCAGTGCCGGACCACCGACAGCGTCATGGCGTCGAAGTCCTTCATGTCGATCGCGCCGCGGCCCCACAGGTACCCGTCGCGCAGCTCGCCCGACAGCGGGTGTACCGACCACTCGGCGGCGTCGGCGGGGACGACGTCGAGGTGGCCGTGGACCAGCAGCGCCGGGCGGTCGCGGTCGGCGCCGGGCAGCCGGGCCACGACGCTGGCCCGGCCCGGGGCGGACTCGTACAGCTCGGCGCGCACCCCGACCTCGGCCAGCGCCGCGGCGACGTACTCGGCGGCGGCGCGCTCGCCGACCGTCGTGGCGGGGTCGCCGGTGTTGGTGCTGTCGATGCGCAGCAGGTCGGCGCACAGGCGCACGACATCGGCGTCGGGAGCCGGGGCGTCGGGGGCGGACGGGACGGGACCGGTCGGCGCGGAGTCTGCGGTCATGCCGCCCTTCTTACCAGCCGGGCGGGCGCGACGCGACCGTCACGCGTGGACGGTCGCCCGCGCGGTGGTGGCGGACTCGATGTCCCGGGCGGCACCTGCCAGCAGGTGGTGGGCGAGGTCGAACCGCGCGCGCCGTGGCCAGCTCGTCACCGATGGCCAGAATCTCCCGGTCCGCCGGATTTTGCCGGGCGGCACCCACGCCGGACAGTGCCGGGCCGGCGGAGAGCGGATGGTCGTGGGCCTCCTCCGGCGTCCCGCCGCCGGCCGCCCGGCCGGCGGATCGAGGGACCTGGATCGCCCGGACCACCGCCGCATCGACGGAGTTCCACGCGCGACGACGGAAATTTGGCCGAACGGTCGGCCCGAATATTCACGATTGACCAATCATCACGCCATTCCCCCGACTTCCCTAGCATCACCGTCTGGTCCTACCGTCACGGTATGAACCTCGAACTGCGGCACCTGCGGGTCGTCTGCGCGATCGCGGAGACCGGCAGTGTCACCAAGGCGGCTTCGCTGCTGGGGCTCGCGCAGCCGGCGCTGACCGCGCAGCTCCAGCGGATCGAGCGCACGCTCGGCGGCCCGCTGTTCGACCGCGACCGGCGCGGGGCCCGGCCCACCGCCCTCGGCGAGCTGGTGCTGTCCCGGGCCAAGGTGCTGCTGCCCGCGATGAAGGGGCTCCAGGACGAGGCCGCCCGGCTCGCCGGGGTGAGCACCGGCGTGGGCCGGTACCGGATCGGGGCCGTCGACGGCTCGGTCCTGGGTGGGCTGGTGCACCGACTGGCGGCCGACCTGCCCGAGGCGCAGATCAGCACGTACCCCTCGGGGCGGCCCGACGAGCTGGCCCACATGGTCGTCGGCGGCCGGCTCGACTTCGCCATCATCGGCATGTGCGGCCATCCCGGCCCGGTCGTCGACTTCGGGATCAGCTGGCGGCAAATCGCCCTGGACGCCGTCCACGTCCTCATGTCCACCCGGCACCCGCTGGCCGGCCGGGAGGAGCTGGACCTCGCCGAGCTGGCCGGCGCGCAGTGGGTCGCGCGGGCCGGGGACACCTGCTTCGGGGACTGCTTCGCCGCCGCGTGCAGCCGCGCCGGCTTCACCCCCGGCCGCATCTTCGAGGTCGACGAGCGCGCCTGCGTGGACATCGTGGACTCCGGCGACGCCGTCGGGCTCTGCCAGCCGACCTTCCGCCCGGTGCCCGGGCTGGTCATGCGGCCGCTGACCGGCGCGCCGCTGCGCTGGCGCCAGCTCATCGGCTGGCACTCGCAGTCGGACGCGGCGGGCATGGCCGAGAGCGTCCACCGGTACGCCGTGGACGCCTACCAGGAGGCGATCGCCCGCAACCCCGGCTACCTGCGGTGGATCGCGCGCAATCCGGCGTTCGGACCGGTCTCCACGCCGGTCGGATGACAGTGGTGATCGTCACTGCGACCTTTGTGGAACAGCGGCGTTAGATCGATGGATGCGGCCGGCCGGACCGCCCGCGCGGGCAGGCGCAGACCACGGCCGCGAGGGAGCAGAGGGATGACGCGCAGACTCGTCTTCGCCGCCGTGACCGTCCCGGTGCTGGCGGTCGGCGCGTTCGCCGTCCCCGCGGTCGCCGACGCGCTCTGGCCGGGCGCCGCGCCGCCCCCGCCGGACCCGTACACCTCGATGCTGGCCGCCATGCAGCGGGACCTGGCCCTCACGCCGGACCAGACCCGGGATCGGCTGGCCGCCGAACGCCGCGCCGCCGCCGCCGAGGCCACGCTGCGGGACCGGCTCGGCCGCCGGTACGGCGGCGCCTGGCTCTCCCCCGACGCCCGCACCCTCACGGTCGGGGTGACCGACCGGGCCGAGGAGGCGCAGGTGCGCGCCCTGGGCGCGCAGCCGCGGCTGGTCCGGCACAGCGCGGCCGCCCTCCGCGACGTCCAGGCCCGGCTGGACCGGTCGGCGGCGCGCGCGCCGGTGGCCGGCTGGTACGTGGACGTGGCGGAGAACGCGGTCGTGGTCCTCGCCGACGGCAGCGCCCCCCGGGCCCGGGCGTTCCTGCGCCGCAGCGGAGTGCCCGAGGACGCCGTGCGCGTGCGCGCCAGGCCCGAGCGGCCGCGGCTGTACGCGGCGGCGCCGCGCGGCGGCGAGGGCTTCCGCGGCCCGGCGGGCCGGTGCTCCATCGGCTTCGCGGTGGAGGGCGGCTTCGTCACCGCCGGCCACTGCGGCCGCCCCGGCCAGCCGACCCGCACCGGCGCCGACCGCCCCCTGGGCGTCTTCGCCAGCGCCGACTTCCCCCGCACCGACTACGCGTTCGTCCGCACCGACGACCCGGTCGCCGCCGTCGTCAACGACCACCGCGGCGGGACCGTGCCCGTACAGGGCGCCCGCGAGGCGCCGGTGGGCGCCTCCGTCTGCCGCTCCGGCACGGCCACCGGCTGGCGGTGCGGGACCATCACCGCCCGCGGCGCGACCGTGCGGTACAAGGAGGGCAGCGTCGCCGGGCTCACCCGCACCGACGTCTGCGCCGAGCCGGGCGACTCCGGCGGGAGCTGGGTCTCCGACGGCCAGGCCCAGGGCGTGACCTCGGGCGGCTCGGGCGACTGCGCCGAGGGCGGCGTCACCTACTTCCAGCCGCTGCGCGACGCCCTGCAGGCGTACGGGCTGAACCTGCGGGTCGACGACCCGCCGCGCGCCGACGCGGGCGGCTGCGCCGACGCGCCGACGCGCGGCGCGGCCGTGCTGCGCGCCGACGCGCCCAGCTACCGGCCCAACGCGACCTACTACGTCGCCGACGCGCCGCGCCGGCACGCGGGCTGCGTCAGCGCGGCCGGCGGCACGCCGGTGCGACTGGCGCTGGAGCGGTGGACCGGCAGGACCTGGGTCACCGAGGCGACCGCCGGCGGTACCGGCACGGCCACCCTGCGCCACGACGGACCGGCCGGCTACTACCGGTACCGGGCGCAGACCACCGGCGAGCCGGTGGCGGCGACGATCGGGTACGCGCCGCCGCGCTGACGGCCGTCGGCGCGGCGGCGCGGGTGTCCGCGGCGACGGCGGGCGGCCCGGGCGTCAGCCCGCGCGGCGTTCCTGGAGCTGCTTGCAGCCGACGCACGTGGTGGCCCAGGGGAACAGGCCGAGCCGCTCGACCGGAATCGGGGCGGTGCAGCGCTCGCAGTTGCCGTACGTGCCCTCCCCCAGGCGCTGGAGGGCCAGCTCGACCTGCTCGCGGCGCTCGGAGATGCCGCGCAGGACGGACAGCTCGCCCTCGCGCTGGGAGGTCTTGGTACCGATGTCGGCGTCGTCGTCGCCCGCGGTGTCGGCGAGGTGCTCCCGACTGAGCTGCTGCGTCTCGGTCACCGCCCGGTCGTACTCGGCGTGGAGCTCGTCGAGCCGGCCCTGGAGCCCGGCCTTGATCGCGTCGATCTCGGCCTGGGTCCGGTTGCCGCCGCCGCGCTGCGGGGTGACGGCACCGGAGCGGGTGTCCTCGACGAGCATGGGCGCCTCCTGGGAATGCGCCGCGGCACCCGGGCAGGGCCGGGCGCCGCAGCGGATGTCTGACGGTTGCGGCCAGGCGACTACCCCTGCCGTCCCGCCATTAAACACTGGTTTAACCACTATGTCGGGAAAACCCGAGATTCATGAACATCACTCGACATCGGGGCTGTTCCCAATTGCGGCACATTCCGGGATTGCGCGCGGTGTCGGATGCGGCGGGCGCGGCCACGGCAGTCGGTCCATTTGGTGGATCCGCAGGTCAGCGCCTCGCCGCGACGATGAGGCGTCCTTTGCTACCCCTCCCCGGGAGCCTTCATGAAGTTATCTGCGCGCTTCGGCGCGGCGTGCGTCGGGCTACTGCTCGGCGGCGTCACAGCTCTGGTATCAGTCACACCCGCCTCGGCGACGATCCCCCTCGGCGGCCTCCTGGGCGGCGTGACGGGCGGCTCGTCCGGCGGCGGCAAGTCCGCCGCGCGCGGCCACTACGACAAGGCCCGCTCGTACGTGGACAGCGGCGGCTGCGGCACGTTGGAGATCATCAAGAAATTCGGCCTGGACATGAACACGGGCAGCCGGATGTCCATGTGGGACATGCCCGACCACGGCTCGCTCGACGAGGTGACGGCCGAGGTCGACACCGACGGCGACGGCCGGGCCGACCGGAAGGTCAAGGTCGGCAAGGACCGGCTGACCGGAAAGAAGATGAAGGACGGCGTGTGGGGCGGCTCCCACATGTCCGGCGGCAAGAAGAAGTACTGGCTGGCCTCCAGTAGCGGCGGCTGGAACATCGTCAGGTCCTACGCCACGGTCTGCTCCGGCGTCGCGATGTACGTCGCGATGAACTGCGTCTGCGGCTACGGCCTGCTCGGCGGCTGGATGTACGGCTACGACGACGACCGCGGCTGGCGGGACCACGACGACCGCGGGGACCGCGACGACGACAGCGGCGACTGCCGGCGGCGCTGCGACGACGACAACGTCACACCGGTGCCCGGCGACAAGGGCGTCAACTGCCGCGTGACGATCTGCGCCGGCTCGTCCGCCTCCAGCAGGGACGACTACGACCACGATGACGACTACGACGACGATGACGAGGAGTACTACGACGACGATGACAGCGACGACGACACCCTCCCGGTGACCGGCCTCGCCCTCGGCGGCGTGGTCGGGGTCGGGCTGCTGCTCGCCTCGGCGGGCGCCCTGGCGATCGTGGCCACCCGGCGCCGGCGGACGGCGACGGCGGACGGCACGACCGCCTGAGCAGGTCCGCCGCGGCCCGGTGCCGGCGGCGGATCCGCACCGTCAGCGACGGCCCCGTACCGGTTGACCGGTACGGGGCCGTCGCCACGTCCACCGCGGCAGGTCCGCCGCGGGCGGGTGCGGTCAGCGGGTGCGCACGACCGCCGCCGCGCCGCCGCCGCGCCGCCGCGGTTCGGCCACCGCCTGCATGGCGGCGCGCGGGCCGAACTCGATCGCGGTGGCCGCGCCGATCTCCGGCCGCTCCCGGAACCGGTGCCCCAGCGCCGTGAGGCCGGCGACCTCCGGCAGCGCCAGGAACTCCGCCTCGGCCTCGACCTCGGCGGTGTTGCGCTGGGTGGCCCGGGGCGCCGCGAGTGCCGCGGGCAGCGTCATGCCCAGCTCCACCCGGTTGAGCAGGACGTGCAGCACGGTGGTGATGATCGTCGATCCGCCGGGGGTGCCCAGGGCGAGGAAGGGCCGGCCGTCGCGCAGGACGACGGTGGGCGACATCGAGCTGCGCGGCCGCTTGCCGGGGCCGGGCAGGTTCGGGTCCGGCGCGGCGCCCTGGCTCGGGGCGAAGGTGAAGTCGGTCAGCTCGTTGTTCAGCAGGAAGCCGCGGCCGGGGACGACCATCGCGTTGCCCCCGGTCTCCTCGATGGTGAGGGTGTAGGCGACGACGTTGCCCCACCGGTCGGCGACGGTCAGGTGGGTGGTGCTCTCGCCGCCCTCCAGCGGGGAGCCGCCGCGGGGGGCCCGCGGGCAGGTCGCCGCGGTGCCGCCGAGAACGCCGGGGGCGACCGGCTTGGCCAGCGCCCGCGCGGGATCGACCAGGCACGCGCGGCTGGCGGCGAAGTCGTCGCGGAGCAGCGCCTTGGCGGTGGCCTTCGGCGTGGCGCCGCCGACGTAGCGGTTGCGGTCGGCGAAGGCCAGGGCGCTGGCCTCCAGGTACCGGTGCACGGCCTGGACCCGCGGCAGCCGCTTGAACCGGGTCCGCTCCAGGATGTTGAGCGCCTCGCCGACGGCCACGCCGCCGCTGGAGGGCGGGGCCATGCCGTAGACGTCGAGGTCGCGGTACCGGGCGTAGGTGGGGCCGGGGTGGTGGAGGCGGTAGCCGGCCAGGTCGGCGGCGGTCAGCGCGCCGGGGCGGATCGGGTACGGCCAGGGCGGTCGGTCCGCGGCCAGCGGCGGGTGGGCGACGGTGGCCACGATGTCCGCGCCGACCGGGCCGCGGTAGAGCGCGTCGGTGCCGGCGGCGCCGAGCAGCCGGTAGGTGCGGGCCAGGTCGGGGTTGCGCTGCACGCTGCCCACGGCCGGGGCCGCGCCGCCGGGCAGGTACAGGTCGCGGGTCGCGCTGAACTGGGCGAACTCGGTGGCGTTCTGCGCGATGTGGCTCCGGAACGTCTCGTCGACGGCGAAGCCGCGCTCGGCCACGTCCGCGGCGGGGGCCAGCGCCTGGGCCAGTGAGCGGGTGCCCCAGCGGCGCAGCGCGTCCTGCCAGACCCGCGGGGTGCCGGGCACCCCGACGGAGCGGCCGCTGATCCGGGCCTCGGCGAAGGTCAGCGGCCGGCCGGCGGCGTCCAGGAACAGCTTCTCGTCGACCGCCGCGGGGGCCGTCTCGCGGCCGTCGATGGTCTGGATGCGGCCGGTGCGGGCGTCGTAGTAGAGGAGGAAGCCGCCGCCGCCGATGCCGGCCGAGAAGGGCTCGGTGACGCCCAGGGCCGCCGCGGCGGCCACCGCGGCGTCGACGGCGTTGCCGCCCTCGCGCAGGACGCGCAGGCCGACGGCCGTCGCCGTGGGGTCGACGGTGGAGATCGCGCCGCCGCGGCCGGCGGCGACCGGGTCCCGGGGCGGGTCGGCGGCCGCGGCGGCCGGGGCCGCGGAGCCGGCGGCGAGGGCGACGCCGAGCGCCGCGGCGACGCACCGGCCCCCCGCGCGGGGGCGGTAGCCGAAGGCGACTGATCGTCGCATGGTGCCTCCTCTGGTGGTTTCTGCCTTCCACTGCCTACCTGGGCGGACCGGCCCAGACAAGTGCCACTCCGAAAGTCTCCGCAACGCGATCGCATGACTACGCGACGCGCGCGAGGATGCAGGGTGAACCCGTCACCGCCCCCCTTGGCGCCGCCGAGGGGGGACAGGGGCGGACCGCGACCGTACAGGAAGGCCCCGCCGTGGACCGCGACGACGCCGACCGGCCGACCGGGCCGGCCCCCCGACCCGCGACGGCCGCCGGGCTGGCCGCCGCCGGCCTGGTGCTGGGCGTCGCGGCGCTGCTGCCGCTGTTCGCCCTGCGCACCGGCGGGGCGGCGGTGCAGTTCCCGCTGTTCTGGGCGTCGATCGTCGTACTGGACCTGGCCGCCTCGGTGGCCAGCCACCTGGTGGCGCGGCGGATCACCGTGCCGCACATCCGCCGGTACTGGCGGGCGCTGTCCCTGGCCACGCTGCTGTTCTTCGCCGGGGACCTCGGGTACCTGCTGGGCGAGGCCGGCTACGTGACCGGCCTGGCCGAGCCGCTGACCGCCGGGCGGGACCTGTCGCTGGTCCTGGGCGGCGGGGTCGTCCTGTGGGCGATGCTCACGTACCCCACCAGCCGGCGCAGCCTGCGCGACCGGGTGTCGTTCTGGCTGGACACCGGCACGGTCCTGGTCGGCGCGGCGGTCCTGCGCTGGTACCTCGGCGTGCCCGAGGGCGCCACCGCGGCCGCGCAGTGGGACGCGCTGGCCACCGCGGGCGTGCTGCTGCTGGCGGTGTTCGCGGGCGCGCGGATCGTGGTCAGCGACGACGCCGCCGCCGGCCGGGTGCCGGCGGTGCTGATGATCGGCGGTACGGCCGGCGAGGTGTTCTGCGACGTCCTGCTGCCGCTGCCGGACCTGGCCGCCGCGGCGCACTACGGCCCGCTGATGACGGTGCGGATGCTGCCGGGCCTGGCGATCGCCCTGGCGCCGGTCCTGCAGCTCCGGACGCTGCGGCACGGCCGGCCGGCCGCGACCCGGGCGCCGCGGCGGCCGTACAGCGTCCTGCCGTACGCGATGGTGGCCGCGGTCTTCGCGCTGCTGCTGCTGAGCCTGCCGTCGCTGTCCGCGCGGGCCGTCGGCGTCCTCGTCGGCGCGCTGGCCATCGTGGCGCTCGTCGTCGTCCGGCAGCTCGTGGCCTTCGGCGACAACGCCGACCTGCTGCGCCGGGTGGACCGGAGCCTGGCCGACCTGCAGGGCCACGAACGCCGCCAGCGCGCTCTGCTCCGCCACTCCTCCGACATCACGTCTATCATCGACAGACATGACCGCTTCGGCTATGTGAGCCCGGCGGTCACCCGGATCCTCGGCCACCAGCCGGAGGAGGTCATCGGCAGGTACTCGCACGCGTTCCTCCACCCCGACGACCGGACCGACCTGGAGCCGCTGATGCGGGAGCTGCGGGACAGTCCCGGCCGGACCGTGACGTACCAGGCCCGTTACCGCCATGCGGACGGCACCTGGCGCTGGCTAGAGGTGATCACGACGAACCTGATCCACGAGCCCGACGTCGCCGGGCTGGTCAGCAACTCCCGCGAGGTCACGCAGGCGCGCGAACTCCAGGACCGGCTCCGGCACGAGGCCTCGCACGACCCGCTGACCCAGTTGGCCAACCGGTCGCTGTTCCTGAGGCGGCTGGAGACCGCGCTGGAGGAGTGGGAGCCGGGCGGGGCCTCCGTCACCGTCGTCGTCATCGACCTGGACGACTTCAAGACCATCAACGACAGCCTCGGCCACCACGCCGGGGACGAGGCGCTGCTGGGCCTGTCCGACGTGGTCCGCGGCTGCGCCCGCAACGCCGACCTCGCCGCCCGGCTCGGCGGCGACGAGTTCGCCGTCCTGCTGCCCGGCACCACCGCCGGCGAGGCGACGCTGGTGGCCCGCCGGTTCCTGGAGTCGCTGCGGCGCCCCGTCCTGGTCGGCGGCCAGCTCCTGCGGCTGCAGGCCAGCGTCGGCGTCGCCGCCGCGGCGAGCCGGGACGGCGCCGAGGTGCTGCGGGCGGCCGACGCGGCGATGTACGCGGCCAAGCAGCAGGGCAAGAACTGCTACGTCGTGCACGACGCGTGGACGCCGCCGCGCGGACCGGTGGTCGACCGGTGAAGCCCGCCCGCCGCGGGCTGGGCCGGCTCCCGGTGTACGTCGCCACCGGCTCCGGCGCGCTGGCGCTGTGCTGGTTCGTGGTCGGGCTGCTCGGCGGGCCGGTACCGGCCTGCCTCGGGTTCGCGCCGGCGGTGGCGGCGGTCGCCGCCGCCGCGGTCGAGTGCTGGCGGGCGGCGTCGGCACACCGGCTGCGCGAGGCCCGCCGCTTCTGGTTCCAGTTCACCGCCACCATCGCGCTGCTGACCGTCGGCGGCCTCGCGCACCTCCTGCACTGCCTGCGGGCGGTCGACCCCTCCAGCGGCCAGCGGGTCGGGGCGGGCGTACTCGTCCCGTACGGCGCGGCCCTGGTGATGATGCTGTGGGCCCTGGTCAGCCTGCCCAGCCGGGCCGAGATGAGCCGGCGGGCGCGGCACCGCTTCGCCATGGACGCGGCCATCGTCCTGATCACCGCGAGCGTGTTCGTCTGGTACTTCTCCTTCCAGCACCTGGAGAAGTGGGGGACCAGCACCAGCACCGGCAACCCGTACCCGGCGCTGGGGGTCGTCGTCCTCGGCTTCATCGGCGCCTTCGCCTTCGTCAAGATCGCCCTGCTCGGGGCGGGCGCCGTCGACCAGCAGGCGATGCGGATCCTGGCCGGCACCGCGACCGTGGGGGCCACCGGCGGCGCGGTGTCGCCCGCGTTCGCCGGCCACCCGCACCTGATGGTGTCCGTCCTGGCGCTGCCGCCGGTGGCGATCGGCGTCGCCCTGGCCGCGGACCGGCAGCGGCACCGGCCCCGCGGCCCGCACCGGCCGCCGCAGCCCCGCCGGCTGTTCAGCTTCGTGCCGTACCTGGCCGTCACCGCCTGCGACGCCCTGCTGGTGGTCGCCGCCTACACCGGCGGCGTCGAGGGCGTCGTCGTCTCGGTGGGCGCGGTCGTGCTGACCGCCGTGGTCGTCCTGCGGCAGATCCTCGCCCTGCGGGAGAACGCCAGCCTGCTGCGCCGCGTCGACACCACCGTCCGGGAACTCCAGGACGCGCAGGCCCAGCTCGCCCACCAGGCCCAGCACGACAGCCTCACCGGCCTCGCCAACCGGCGCCTGTTCGAGCACCGGCTCACGACGATCGAGGGCAGCGGGCAGCCCGCCAGCGTCGTGCTGATCGACCTCGACGACTTCAAGCTGATCAACGACCGACTGGGGCACGTGACCGGGGACGCGCTGCTGGTCGGCGTCGCCGACCGGCTGCGCTGCTGCGTGCGGGGCAGCGACACCGTCGCCCGGCTCGGCGGCGACGAGTTCGCGCTGCTGCTGCCGGGGCTGTCCGCCACCGCCGCGGACGAGGTGCTGGACCGGATCACCCGCGCGCTGGACCGCCCCGTCTCCGTCGACGGCCTCGACCTGCTCGTCGGCTCCAGCATCGGCATCACCGACGCGGCCCCGGACCTGGACTCCACCGAGCTGCTGCGCCGGGCCGACCTGGCGATGTACGCGGCCAAGTCCGGGGGCAAGGGGCGGCACCGGCGGTACGACACCAGCCTCGACGACGCCGCCGCCACCGACGCCCAGCTCGGCGCCGACCTGCGGCGGGCGCTGGGCGCGGGCGAGTTCACGCTCGTCTACCAGCCGGTGGTGCGGCTCCCCGAGGGCGCGCCCGTCGGCGCCGAGGCGCTCGTACGCTGGCGGCACCCCAGCCGCGGCACGGTCCCCCCGGACCTGTTCATCGGCGCCGCCGAACGCACCGGCCTGATCGTGCCGCTGGGCGAGTGGATCCTGTACGAGGCGTGCCGGCAGGCGGCGTCGTGGCGCGACGACGACGGCGCCGCCGGGCCGTGGAAGGTCAGCGTCAACATGTCGGCCCGGCAGCTACGGGAGACCGACATCGCGCACACCGTCGACGAGGCGCTGCGGCGCTCCGGCCTCACCGCCGACCGGCTGATGATCGAGGTGACGGAGACGGCGGTCTTCGACAACGAGACGGCCGTGGACGCCCTGGAGAAGATCTCCAAGCGGGGCGTGTCGGTGGCACTCGACGACTTCGGCACCGGGCACTCCTCGCTCGGGCTGCTGCGCGCCACCCCCGTGGACGTCCTCAAGGTCGACAAGTCCTTCGTGGACGGCATCCTCGGCAACGAGGAGGAGAGCATCATCGCCACGGCGATGCTGCACCTGGCCGAGGGCCTCAAGCTCGGCACCATCGCCGAGGGCGTGGAGAGCGCCACCCAGGCGGCGCGGCTGCACACGCTCGGCTACCGGTTCGCGCAGGGGTACCACTTCGCCCGGCCCCTGCCCGGCGGCGAGATCGGCGTCCGCCTCCGCGGCGGCGTGCCGGAGGCCGCCCCGTCCATGGCGTGACCGGCGGGCGCCGCTCCTACTCCGGGGCGTCCAGGCGCAGCCGGACCGCGCGCAGCAGCTCGTCGCGGGTGAACGGCTTGGCCAGCAGGACCTGGTCGCCCTCCAGCGTCCCGCGCGAGGTCAGTACCGGGCGGGTGTACCCCGACACGTACAGCACCCGCGCCCCCGGCCGGGTCACCGCCAGCCGCGCGGCCAGCTCCTTGCCCTGCATCCCGGGCAGGACGACGTCGCTGACCAGGAGCTGGATCGGCCCCGGGTGCTCGCGGGCGACCTCCAGCGCGGCGGTGCCGTCGGCGGCCAGCAGGACGTCGTAGCCGGCGCCGCGCAGCGTCCGGGCGGCCACCCCGCGCAGCGCCGGGTCGTCCTCCACCAGCAGGATCGTCTCGCCCCGGGCCGCCACCGGCGGCGCCGTCTCGGCCGGCGCCGGGTCCACGGCCACCGGCAGCAGCACCACGATGGTCGTACCGGCGCCGACCGCCGACTCGATCCGCACGTCCCCGCCGGCCTGGGTGACGATGCCGTACACCGTGGCCAGGCCCAGCCCCGTGCCCTCGCTGCGCGGCTTGGTGGTGAAGAACGGCTCGAACGCGCGGTCCCGCACCTCCTGCGGCATCCCCGAGCCCGTGTCGGCGACCCGCAGCCGCACGTACTCCCCCGGCGGCGGCCCGCCCGGCGCGCCCGAGGGCGGCTGGACGACCGTGTCCGTGCGCAGGGTGAGCGAGCCGCCGCCGGGCATCGCGTCGCGGGCGTTCACCGCCAGGTTGGCCAGGAGCTGCTGGAGCTGGCCGCGGTCGGCGACCACCGGCGGCAGGTCCCCCGACGTGCGCACCCGCACCGCGATGTGCTCGCCGACGGACCGGCGCAGCAGGTCCAGCAGGCCCTCGATGACGGCGTGCAGGTCCAGCGGCTCGGCCCGGACCACCTCCCGCCTAGCGAAGGACAGCAACTGGTGGGTCAGGTCGCTCGCCCGCTGCGCCGCGTCGACGAGCTGCTGGGCGTCCGCGGCGATCGTGGCCAGGTCGCCGCCGGTGCTGGCCTGCTCAATGACGAACTCGCCGTAGCTGAGGATCACGCCGACCAGGTTGTTGAAGTCGTGCGCGACGCCGCCGGCCAACTGGCCCAGGCTCTCCCACCGCTGCGCCCGCTGGAGCTGGGCGTCCATCCGGTCCCGCTCGGCGATCGCGCGCAGCCGCTGCTGCTCGGCCTGGGCGCGCAGCCGGTCGCTGATGTCGCGCAGGGCCGCGCAGCGCAGCGGCCCCTCGTCGGTGTCGGTGACGCTGAGGGTCAGCTCGACCGGCACCGGGGCGCCGTCGCGGCGGACGGCGTGGGTGGCCACCGGACAGTCGCCCCCGCCGCCCACCAGCCCGCCCGGCACCAGGGTGTCGACGTCGCGGCCGAGCAGGTCGGGCAGCGTCCGGTCGAACAGGCGCTCCGCGCGGGAGTTCGCCAGCACCACCCGACCCCGGCGGTCCACGGCGATGATCGCGTCGGGCGCGGCGTCCAGCACGGCGCCGAGCCGCGCCTCGGCCCGCTCGCCGTCGGAGATGTCGCGGGCGATGGTGGTCACCCCGACGATCCGGCCCTGGAGGTCGGTCAGCGGCGAGACGGCCAGCGACACCGTCAGGTGCCGGCCCCGGCGGCGCAGCCGGGTGCGGAACCGGTCGATCCGCGCACCGGTGGCCACCCGCCGGACCAACTCGGCGATGTCGGCGCGCCGCTCGGCGGGCACCAGCAGGTCGGCCGGCCGGCCGACCGCCTCCGCCGCCGGGTAGCCGTACAGCCGCTCGGCGCCGCGGTTCCAGCTCAGGATCGTCAGCTCCAGGTCCAGCGCCACGATGGCGTCGTGCGAGGAGCGGACGATGGAGGCCAGCAGCTCCTGCGCCGCGGGATCGGGCTCGGGCGGGACCAACGCTGTCGCCTACGCGCCGTACGCGCGCAGCCGCGGGAGCACGTCGTCGCGGTACCGACGCAGGAACGCGTGCTGGTCCGGCCCCGGCGCGTGGAACACCAGGTGCCGGAAGCCCAGCCGCAGGTAGCCGGCCACGGCCTCGGCGTGCGCCGCCGGGTCGGCCGAGACGATCCACCGGGACGCCGCCCGGGCGGTGTCCAGCGCGTCAGCGCGCCGCTGCATCTCCACCGGGTCGGCCACGCCGGTCTTCTCCTGCGGGGTGAGCGCCAGCGCCGCCCAGTGCCGGGTCGCCTCGCGCGCCGCGGCCGGGTCCGGATCGAACGACACCTTGACCTCGATCATCAGGTCCGGGTCGGGCGCGCCGGGCGGGCGGGCGGCCAGGAAGGCCGGCAGCAGCGTGTCGCGGTACAGGTCCTCGCCCTTGCCCGAGGTGCAGATCAGTCCGTCGCCGAGGGCGCCGGCCAGCTTCGCCGCCACCGGGCCGCCGGCCGCCACGTACAGCGGCACCGGGGTGGGCGGCCGGTCGTAGACGGTCGCCCGGACCGCGTGGAAGTGGGTGCCGGCGTGGTCGACCCGGTCGCCGGCCCACAGCGCCCGGATCAGCGTGACGGCCTCGGCCAGGCGCTCCAGCCGGACACCCGGGCGCGGCCACGGGGCGCCCAGCGGGGCCTCGTTCATCGCCTCGCCCGAGCCCACGCCCAGGACCACCCGGCCCGGCGCCAGGCAGGCGAGGGTGGCGAAGGCCTGCGCCACGACCACCGGGTGGTAGCGGTACGTCGGCGTCAGGACGCTGGTCCCGATCAGGACCCGGCTGGTCCGGGCCGCCAGGGCGCCCAGCCAGGGCAGGGCCGCGGGGGCGTGCCCGCCGGTGTGCCGCCAGGGCTGGAGGTGGTCGCTGACGAACACCGAGTCGAAGCCGTGCTCCTCGGCGGCGACCGCGAACTCCAGCAGCTCCCCCGGGGCGAACTGCTCGGCGCTCGCCTTGTAGCCGAACCGGACCGGCCCCACCGCGCCGCCTACGACCGGGCCACCAGCTCGGCGAGCTGGACGGCGTTGAGCGCCGCGCCCTTGCGCAGGTTGTCCCCGCTGCAGAACAGCGCCAGCCCGTGCTCCGCGGTCTCGTCGGCGCGGATCCGGCCCACGAAGGTCGGGTCCTGGCCCGCGGCGGCCAGCGGGGTGGGCACGTCGGTCAGCACGACGCCCGGGGCGGCGGCCAGGAGCTGGGCGGCCCGGGCGGGGCTGAGCGGACGGGCGAAGCGGGCGTTGAGCTGGAGGCTGTGGCCGGTGAAGACCGGGACCCGGACGCAGGTGCCGGACACCTTCAGGTCGGGGATCTCCAGGATCCGCCGCGACTCGTCGCGCAGCTTGCGCTCCTCGGCCGTCTCGTTGGAGCCGTCGTCGAGGACGTCGCCGGCCAGCGGCAGGGCGTTGAAGGCGATGGTGTCGCCGAACGCCTGCGGCACCCCGAAGTCGACGGCGGAGCCGTCGTAGGCCAGCGCGCGGGCCTGGTCGCCGGCCTTGGCGACCTGGTCGGCCAGCTCGGCCACGCCGGCCAGGCCGGCGCCGGAGACGGCCTGGTACGTCGAGACGACCAGCGCGGTGAGGCCGGCCTCGGCGTGCAGCGGGCGCAGCACCGGCATCGCCGCCATCGTGGTGCAGTTGGGGTTGGCGATGATGCCCTTGGGGCGGTCGGCGATCGCGTGCGGGTTGACCTCGGCGACGACCAGCGGGACGTCCGGGTCCATCCGCCACGCGGACGAGTTGTCGATCACGACGGCACCGGCGGCGGCGACGCGCGGGGCCAGCGTGCGGGAGGTGCCGCCGCCGGCCGAGAACAGGGCGATGTCCAGGCCGGCGTAGTCGGCGGTGGCCGCGTCCTCGACGGTGACCTCGCCGCCCTGCCAGGGCAGGGTGCGGCCGGCGGAGCGGGCCGAGGCGAACACCCGTAGCTGGCTGACGGGGAAGTCCCGGTCCGCCAGGAGCTGGCGCATGACCGCGCCGACCTGACCGGTGGCGCCCACGATCCCGATTCTCATGCGGCCAGGCTACCCAACGCGCCCCGGGCACGGCTCATCGATTCACCTCATTGCGGAGGGGCCACGGGCAGCCGTACGGTGAACGCCGCCCCCGGTCCGTCCTGGTCGTCGAGCGCGACCGTTCCGCCGTGCCGCTCGACGATCACCCGGGTGAGGGCCAGCCCCAGCCCGGTACCGGGGATTCCCCGCTCGTGAGCGGTCGTGCCGCGGTAGAACCGGTGGAACAGCTTGTCCCGCTCGGCCGCCGGTACGCCCAGGCCGTGGTCCGCGACCGTCAGCTCGGCCACCCCGTCGCGCCCGCGCAGGACGACCCGTACCTCCCCGCCCGCCGGGCTGTACTTCACGGCGTTGGAGACCAGGTTGTCCACGACCTGGGACAGCCGGGTGCGGTCGCCGGTCATCGGCAGCGCCGGGGGCAGGTCCACGCGCAGTGTCACCTTCTCCGGCGGGGCGAGCGCCGCCAGCCGCTGGCCGACCAGCTCGGCCAGGTCGACCGGGGCGTGCATCAGGTTGATGTCCCCGGACTCCAGGCCGGCGAGGTCGAGCAGGTCCTCGACAATCCCGCGCAGGGCGGCGGCGTTGCTCTCGATCCGGCTGAGCAGGGCAGTCCGCTGGCCGGCGAGGTCGGCGTCGGCGTCCCCCTCGCGCAGCACGCCGGCCAGCGAGGCGATCGCCGTCAGCGGGGTCCGCAGCGCGTGGCCCGCCAGCGCGATGAACTCGTCCCGGGTCCGGCTGAGCTCCTCGGCGAGGCTGGCCGCCCGGCGCTGCTCCAGGTAGCGGCACACCTGGTCGGCCACCCCGGCGGCCAGTTCCCGGGCGCCGTCGACGGTCGTGCCGACCACCCGCAGGCTGCCGAACCGGTGCTCGCCGAGGACCAGCGGCGCCACCAGGGCGGGGGCCGCGAGGTCGGCAGGGTCGGCGTCGGCGGCGGGGTAGCTGGCGGCGCACCGGCTGCGCCCGCCCACCACGTCGTCGAGCCACAGCTCGGCCCGGGCGGCCCGCAGCGCCCCGACCAGGGCCCGCAGGACCGCGGCGTAGACGTCGTCGGGGGCCTCGGCCGTGCCGGTCACCGCCCGGGAGACCGCCAGTTCGCAGTCGCGCTCGCGCTGCCGGCGGCGCTCGGCGCTGACGTCGTGCACGGCGGCCACCGCCCCGGCCAGCCGCCCGTCGGGGTGGCGGACGGGGCTGGCGTTGACCGCCCACACCTGCGCGAGGCCGGCGGCCGGCCGGAAGTGGACTTGCACGTCGCGCAGCCGCTCGCCGCGGTGGGCCCGGGCCAGCGGGCTGTCGGCGATCCGCAGGGGGCGGCCGTCGGGGTGGAACAGCGCCGCCACCTCGCGGTCGACCTCCGCGCGGACTGAGCCGGGCAGGTCCGGCAGCGCGCGGAACGCCTCGTGCAGGAGCGTGATCCGGCCCTCGGCGTCGCAGGCGGCCACCATGACCTGGTCCAGGTTCTCCAGCAGGGCCGTCAGCAGGGCGCCGGAGCGGTCCGCCGCGGGACTCCGGCTGTGCGCGGCGCTGACCAGGCCGGCGATGTCGCGCAGGGTGGTGTAGTCGGCGGGGCGCCAGTCGCGGGGCCGGCTGTCCAGGGCGGCGACGACGCCGACGGTGCGGCCGTCGCGGTCCGGCACGGCGACGCCGAGGAACGCCCGGGGCGTGTCCGGGTCGGCGACGCGGGTGTCGG
Source organism: Pilimelia terevasa (assembly GCF_014647915.1). GTDB lineage: Bacteria > Actinomycetota > Actinomycetes > Mycobacteriales > Micromonosporaceae > Pilimelia > Pilimelia terevasa. The sequence goes on along the minus strand of NZ_BMQC01000022.1, from coordinate 823 downwards.
CGACGGCGTAGGGCTCGCCCCGCTCGCGCACGAGTTCGGCCAGCGGCAGGGCGGCGCGCAGCAGCGGCTCGGCCGGGCGGCCGGAGCCGCCCCACCGGTCGGCGACGGCGAACCGGTCGCCGTCGCGCAGCCAGACGGCCGCGGCGGGCGCGCCCGTGGCGAGGGCGACCAGCCGCGCCCAGCCGTGGGCCGGGTCACCGCTCGCGCGCCCGGCCGCCTGCGGCTGGGGGGCGACCGCGGTACCGGTGACACCGCGCGGTTCGGACATGGGCACCCTCGCGGAGACGGCGGCTGCCGGGGACCCGCTGGGCAGGGCGGCGCCGGTGCGACACGCACGGCCCCGGCCGAGGCCGGACGCCTCGTGGAGGCGCGAACCGTACGCATTCGCCGGTGAAGAGCGGCGGCTCACCACTATACCGAGAAACCTGTTTCCTCCTTCTTCATACCTAATATCTTTCGCTGGCGTTTCAGCCCCTTTTTTCGCGCCGCTGACGGTGTCCGGGGTGGGGANAATACCGGCCCCATTCTCGAAAGAGCCAACAACGGCGACGAGAGGGCCAAGAAATGACCAGCCGCATGTACACCACCGCAGCGCTCACCGCGCTCGCCGCCGCGATCGGTTCGGTGTGCTTCCTGGCCACTCCCGCCCTCGCCACCCCGGCCACCACCACGGCCACCGCTGTCGCCGCCAAGAGCGCCCCCGCCGCCAGCATCCGGGTCTACGCCGGCGTCGTACGCAGCACCGACGGCCCGGTCCGGGCCCGCTCCGGCCCCTCCACCCGCTTCCCGATCCAGAACACCCTGATCAACAACACCAAGCTGC
>NZ_BMQC01000021.1 GCF_014647915.1 Pilimelia terevasa | reverse complement strand
CGCTCCTGCTGCACCCGCGCCTGCGCAGAGAGCTGGCTACCCGCCTCCTGCGCCAGATTCCGCACCTGCCGACCCGCCTCGGCGGCCACCTCCCCACCCTGCTCCTGCACCGACCCCAGAACCTGCGAACCGCCGGCCTTGACCGCGCCCGCGACCTGGCTCGCCTGCGTACCCATCGACTCCCCGGCCGCCGGACCGGGCGTGGATTCGTATGCCGTACCGGCGGCGGGTCGCGTTTCGACATTTCGCATAGCGGTGACTCCTCGTATCGCGGGGAAGATTTCTGGCGGCTGCCCTCTACGTCTCCTACCCCGAGCCTCCGTATCCACACGCGGAGTCGAATTCGCCGGGCCACCGCGCCAATATCAGACCTATATGGCGTGCGGTTTGCGGCTGGCGTCCGGATCGGGCCGCCCGGTGGTGAGCAGGCCCAGCGCGACCATTCCGATTCCCAACACGAGGTGGAGTGAGTTGTCCGCTGTATTGAACGGCACGAAGTTGGCCGCCGAGTCGAGGTCGACGACGAGGCCGTACAGCCACAGCGCCAGGTAGACCATTCCGCCCACGAGCAGGTACAGGCGGGCGGCGGCCGTGCGCGCCGCCGCGAGGCCGACGATGCCGAACAGCAGGTGGACGGCGTTGTGCAGGACGGAGACCGCGAATACTCCGAGCAGCAGCGCGCCCGAGTGGTGGCCCGCGAAGGCCAGGTCGTCGTACCGGGTGGTGATCCCCGGAATGAAACCGGCTATCCCCACGAGCAGAAATACCGCGGCGACGACTGTCGCGGCGGTGGTGACGAGCGGTTTCGCCGCCCGGGTCGCACCGGTGGTGGTGGTCATGACTGTTCTCCTCACATTCGACTACTCCGGCGTTCCCTGACGCGTCCGTTCTGAACATCGACCCGCGGATTGGTTGCCGGCATTGCGCCGCGTCGGCGGCGGTCGGCCCATTCGGTCCGATGCCGGCCCGCGCGGCCGGGCGGGCTTCCACAATCGACGGCCGGTGCGCGGCCGTGGGGGCCACCCGTGCGGGAGTGTTCCACTTTCGGGAAATGACTGAAAGTCACTGTGCAACTACAGTTTGCTGGGTAGCGTGCGGGGCGTCCCGCGCCAGCCCAGACACCTGCCCGGTCTGTGCAGCCGACGGCGAGACCGGCGGCGTGTCCCCAACCGAAGGAGTTCCATGTCCGCGATTCGCACCCAGGGCCGGACCGCCCGCCGCACCGTGACCCGCGTCTCCGCCTGCACGCTGGCCAGCCTGGCCCTGCTGCTGCCCGCCACCGCCGCCCAGGCGGCCCCCGGCGACACCGCGAACATCTGCGCCTCCAGCTCCACCCCGTCCGGCTGGGTGGACACCGCCTGGTACTACACCTCGTCCTGCGGCACGGGCAGCTTCAACCCCAACGCCCACACCATCAAGCAGGTGGCCGGCTACCCCGCCGGCACGACCTCGGCGGCCTGCGGCTCCAGCGTCGCGCCCGCCGGCTGGGTCGACATCGCCTGGTACTACACCTCGTCCTGCGGCACGGGCAGCTTCAACCCCAACGCCCACACCATCAAGCAGGTCGCCGGCTACCCGGTCGGCACCACCACCATGGCCTGCGGCTCCAGCCTCACCCCCGCCGGCTGGGCGGACACCGCCTGGTACTACACGTCGTCCTGCGGGACCGGCAGCTTCAACCCCAACGCCCGCAACATCAAGCGCATCTACTGACCGGCCGAAGTGGCGGCCGGGCGCCCACCCGCCCGGTCGTCACCGGTCGTCGGATCCTCCGTCGGCACCGGGGTCGCGGGAGCACGCCCGGCGGCCGCGGCGCGGGTGGACGCGCCCCGGTACCGTCGGGAGCCGCGCCGCAGCCCAGCGATGACGGGGGTTCCCATGGTCGTCCATCTGTCCCGCCGCCACCTCCTGGTCGGCGCCTCCGCGGCGCTGCTCGCGGTACCGACGGCGCCCGCCTCCGCCGCCACCCGCGGCGACTGGCGCGCGCGCCTGCGGGAGCTGGAACGGCGCCACGACGTGCGCATCGGCGCCTGCGCGCTCGACACCGCGCGCGGGACCCGCGTCGGCTACCGCGCCGGGCAGCGCTTCCCGCTGCTGTCCACCTTCAAGGCCTTCGCCGCCGCCGCCGTCCTGGACCGCGGCCGCCACTACGACCCCGGCCTGCTGGACCGGCGCCTGTACTGGACGGAGGCGGACCTGGTGCCGTACTCCCCGGTCACCGACCGCCACGTGGCCGACGGCCTCACGGTCGCGCAGCTCTGCGACGCCGCCGTCGTGCACAGCGACAACACCGCGGGGAACCTCCTGCTCGGACAGGTCGGCGGGCCGGCCGGCCTGACCGGCTACCTGCGGCGGCTCGGCGACCCGGTCTCCCGCCTGGACCGGTGGGAGCCGGACCTGAACGCCTGGGTCCCCGGCGAGTGCCGGGACACGACCACGCCGGCCGCGGCGGCCCGGCTCCTCGCCGCGACGGCCGTGGGGAACGCCCTGGCCGCGCAGGACCGCGGGCGCCTGAACGGTTGGCTGCGCGCCTCCGTCACCGGGGCCGCCCGGATCCGCGCCGGCCTGCCGGCCGACTGGACGGTCGGCGACAAGACCGGCACGTCCGCCGACGCCTACGGCGCGGCCAACGACATCGCCGTGGCCACACCGCCCGGCGCGGCCCCGCTGGTCATGTCCGTCTACACCCGCCGCCCCGCCCCCGGCCTGCCGCACCTGGACTCCGTGGTCGCCGCCACCGCTACCGTGCTGGCGCAGGCGCTGGGCGGGCTCCCCGACCCCGGCAGCCGGACCGGGCCCCGCTAGCGCGGCCGCCGCCGGCCAGCCCGCCGCGGGGTCAGCCTGCCGCCGGTCAGTTCGCCGCCCGTCAGCCTGCCGCCGGCACGGGCCGCGCGGGCGGGCCGGACCGCCGCGCCAGCCGGACGGCCGCGGCGCCGAGGGCCACCAGCGACAGGCCCGCAACGGCGAGGTCGGCGAGGTCGGTACCGGTGTGCGGCAGCCCGCTCCCGCCGCTGCCGCCGCCCGTCCCGCCGCCGCCCGTCCCACTGCCGCCGCCGTTGCTCCCGCCGCCGGTGCCGCCGCCGGTGTCCGCCGGCTTCGGGCCGGCGACGAAGGTGAGCACGCAGGTGTCGGACAGCTTGGCGCCGTCGCGGCCCGTGGCCCTGGTGGTGACCGTCAGCCGGTACCGGCCGGCGGCCGTGAACACCCAGTTGCCGTGCTGGTGGACGTTCAGCGGCATCTCGTACGAGGTCGGCCCGCCGACGTTGTCGAAGATCCGCTTGCCGACGCCGCCGAACTGGCCGCCGAGGTAGGCGGCGAACCTGCCCGGTCCCTCGACCTTGTCCAGGTGCATGGTCACCGGCCCGGTGACGTCCCGGGTGAGCCCGGCGTCCTGGGTGTTGAGGCCCAGCCACGGTACGCCCGCCTGCTGGGTCTGCCCCACCACCCAGACCTTGGCGCCGGGCTTGGCGATGAAGTCCAGGCCCGCGCCCGGGGGTACCTCGACCTCGGCCGGCCTGTCGAGGTGGAACACGAGGTCGCCGGGCTGGCGGATCGTGGCCGGCTGCGTCCGGTCGTCCCGGACCACCACCGCGAGCCTGCCCTTGCGCAGGGTCGGCCCGAGGTCGAAGTGCCCGTCGGCGACGAGCGCGGGGGAGCCGGGCCGGGCGAGCGCCGCGGGAGCGGTCCCGACCGCGGCCGCGGCCGGCGCGAACCAGGCCCGGCCGCCGCCGGTGCGCAGCGTCGCGGGCGCCGACGAGGCCACCACGCGCTGCTGGTGGTCGAACAGCCGGGCGACGACCTGCGTGCCGTCCGGGGCCGACCCGGCCGGTACGGCGAACCGCCCGGTGGTGGCGTCGGGGTCGGCGGAGAAGTCGCGCGCGCCGGGGACCCTGACGTACCAGCGGTACCGGTCGAGCGCGGTCCGCGGTGTCTGGACGGCGGTCAGCGCGGCGGACCGCCCCGGCGGCGGGTCGACGCCGACGACGGTCAGCACGGTACCGGGCAGGTCCGGGTGGTCGACGACGATCTCGACGGTGCGCGAGCGGCCGGCGGGGCTGCCGTCGGGGTGGACGGCCTCGGCGTAGACCTGGGTGCCGGAGTGGCCCGGGCCGCCGGCCGTCGGCGGGTGCGCCGTGAACGCGTACGTCAGGCCGTCCTCGGACCGCCGGTGGACGAACCCGGCCGCCCCGGGCTGGCGCTCGTACCACCGGACGGTCCCGGTGAACCCCGGCGACGGCTGCGCGGTGAGCTGGTAGGACCTGCCGGGCGCGAAGCGGGGCTGCCAGCCGGCCAGGCCGACGGCGACGTCGCGCGGGGGCAGCGGGCCGACCTGCCAGGTGTACGTGGCGCGGGCGCTGACGTCCTTGCCCGCAGCCGTCCTCGCCGTCGCCTCGACCTCAAGCTGGTACGCCCCCAGTTTGGTGAACGCCCAGTTCGCGTGGCTGTGCCCGCCGACGTTCATCGTGATGGTCCGGACGGCCTGGTCGGTCGAACTCCACCGGCGGGTCGGCCTGCCGACCGAGTCGGTACTGAACATCTCGAACCGGCCGCCCTCGGGTGCCCGGACCGAGACGAGGTTGACGGTGACCTTGTTGCCGGCCAGCGCCCCGCGGGGGATCCGCTCGGTCGTGGTGCCGGGGAAGATGATGGTGGGCTCCTGGGCCTGCGGGGCGATCCACAGGGGAGTACCGGCGGGGCCGAGGAAGTCCAGCGCCCCGCCGGGCGCGGTGGCCCGGGCGGCCGGCACGTCCGCGAGCTGGATGATCGTGTCGGCCGGCTCCAGTTCGGTGTTCGGCTTCCCGGGCAGGTCGGCGGTGGTCGACAGCTTCAGGGCGCCGCTGCGCAGGCGCACGTCGACGACGTCGACGTGGCCCTTGGCGACGACCGTCTTCGCGGCGGCGGGGGCCGTCGCCGCGGGCGCGGCGGCGGCCGGGGCGGCCGCCAAGGGGGTCAGGGCGAGGAGCAGCGCGGCGAGTCCGCCGCGTCCGCGCTGGTGGGGGCGGTGCTGGCGCATGGGTGTCCTTTCCGGGTGCGGGGTGGCGTGGTCGGGCTCGGGAGGCGGGCGGGGTCAGGCGCTGAGGAGGCGGCGCAGGCGGGGCAGCGGCCCGTGCTTCGGCGAGAGCAGCCAGCAGAGCGCGAACGCGCTGGTCAGCACCAGGACGATCAGGCCACCGGCGGCGAGGTTCCACCAGAACGAGAGGTAGAGGCCGAGGACGGTGCACCCCGCGGCGAGCGCCGCGGCGGACAGCATCATCGGCGTCAGGCGGTCGGTCAGGAGCCGGGCGGCGGCGGCCGGCGTGATCAGCAGGGCCAGGACGAGGATGTTCCCCACGGCCTGCACGCTGATCACGATCGCCGCGGCCACCATCAGGTACAGCAGGACATCGAGCCGGGCCACCGCGATGCCGGCCGCGGCGGCCGTCTCCCGGTCCAGGCACACGGCGACCAGTCGGCGCCGCCACAGCAGGACCGCCGCGACCAGCACCGCCCCGACGACGGCGACGAGGAGGACGTCGGTGTCGGTGAGCGCGAGGATCTGGCCGAACAGGAACGAGGCCAGGTCGCCGGTGTAGGAGCGCTGGGTACTGACCAGCACGATGCCCAGCGCGAACGCCGCCGCGAAGAAGACCCCGATGACGGCGTCCTCCTTGAGCCGGCGGCTCTGCGAGACGTAGGCGATGGCCAGGGCGGTGACGATCCCGGCGGCCGCCCCGCCGAGGACGAGGTTGGCCTCCAGGACGTACGCGGCGGCGACCCCCGGGAAGACCGAGTGGGCGACGGCGTCGCCGATGAACGACATGCCGCGCAGGACGACGAAGGTGCCCACGACGGCACAGACGACGCTCGCCATGATCGCGACCGCGAACGCCCGCTGCATGAACACCAGGTCCCACGGTTCGGTCAGCAGGTCCAGCATCAGCTCACCCCGTCCAGCCCGGTGGGTGCCCCGAACGCCCGCAGCCAGAGTGTCCCGTCGCGCACCTCGTCGGGCGGGCCGTCGGCGACCACCTCCTGGTTCAGCAGGATGATTCGGTCGGCGAGGCGGGCCGCCGAGGCGAAGTCGTGGGTCGTCATCAGGATCGCGACGCCGTCGGCGCGCAGCCCGGAGAGCACGTGCGTCAGCAGGTCCTGGGTCGGTACGTCGACGCCGGTGAACGGCTCGTCGAGCAGCAGCAGCCGGGGGCCGACCGCCAGGGCCCGGGCGAGCAGGACCCGTTGCCGCTGCCCGCCGGAGAGCGCCCCGACCGGACGCCGGGCCAGCTCGGCCAGCGACACCCGCTCCAGGGCGTGCTCCACGGCGGCCCGGTCGGCGCGCCCCGGCCGCCGGCCGAGCCGGATCCGCCGCGCGTGCAGGACCGCCTCGGCGACGTTGATCGGGAAGTCCCAGGCGAACTCGTGCCGCTGCGGCACGTAGCCGAGCAGGTGGCGCGCGCGCTCCACCGGTTCGTCGGCGACGCGCACGGTCCCGGCGGCCGGCCGCAGCAGGCCCAGGACGGTCCGCAGCAGGGTGGTCTTGCCGGCCCCGTTCGGCCCGAGCAGTCCGACCAGCTCCTTGGCGTCCACCTGGGTGGTGACCTCGCGCAGGATCAGCCGCTCGTCGAGCCGGACGGTGACCTTGTCGACGCTCAGCACCGCTTCCTCCGGCGGACCAGCACGATGAGCAGGGCGCCGAGGGCGATCGCCGCCACCGCGACACCCAGCCAGACCGCGAAGGCCCCGCCCGCGGGCTCCGGCGTGCGGTCCGGCGGGGCGGGGGCGGTCACCGCGGCGGGGTCGACGCCGTCGCCGACCGCCACGGCGAGCGTCTGCTCGTCCCGGACGCGCGCGCCGCTGGTCAGGCCGGCGGCCATGCTCATCCGGATGCGGTACCCGCCCGGGGCGGTGAACGCCCAGTTGGCGTGCGCGTGGGTGGCCTGCGGGACGCGCACGGTCTGCGGGAGCGGCCGGTCGGGGTCGACGAGCACCGTGGGGCGGCCGAACGCGTCGCTGGTGAACAGCGCGAACCGCCCCGGTCCGGTCACCTCCTCGAACACCCAGTCCACCGGCCCGCGGATCTGGCCGCTGACCTCCTCCGTGGTCCAGCCCGGCCAGACGACGCCGCGCGCCTGGGTCTGCGGCAGCAGGTACGCCGTGGCTCCGGCGGGTCCCAGCAGCGACAGTTGCCCGCCCGGCGTCGTGATCTTCGCGCTGTCCGGCACGGTCAGCACGGCCCCGGCCAGCGGGTGCCAGGCGGCCGCCCCGCCCTCGTCGCGGCGCGCCTGCAGGCGCCACTGCCCGTCCACCAGGCGGGGGGCGAGGTCGACGTGGCCGTCGGCGAAGACGACCGGCCCGGCGGGGGCCGCCTGGGCACCTCCGGCGGCGGGCAGCAGCAGCGCGGCGGCGGCGAGCGCCGCGAGCGCGGCCCTCATGCCCGGCCGCCCAGGCACCGCGCCACCTCGTCGGCGTTGTGCCGCATCATCGCCAGGTAGTCGCCGACCGCGGCGTCGAACGCGTCGCCGTACAGCCGGCACACCTGGACGCCGTTGTCGCTGGCGACCTGGCGCAGCACCTGGGACCGCGCGGCGAGGTTCGGCTCGACGAACACCGCCGGGACCTTCAGCCGCCGGACGGTCTCGGTCAACTGCCGCACCTCGGCGGCGCTGGGCTCCTGGGCGGGGTTCGGCACGACGAAGCCGGCCACGGTCAGGCCGTAGGCGCCCGCGAGGTAGCCGAACGCGTCGTGCGCGGTGACAAGCTGCCGGCGCGGCTCGGGGATCGAGGTGATCCGCCGCTGTACGTACGCGTGCGTCTCGTCCAGCGCGGCGGCGTACCGGTCGCGGTTGGCGGTGTAGGTGTCGGCGCCGGCCGGGTCGGCCTTGCGCAGGGTCTCGGCGACCACGTCCACGTAGGCCCGGGCGTTGCGCAGGTCCTGCCAGGTGTGCGGGTCCACCTCCCCGTGCACGTGCTTGCCGAGCACCGCCTGCGGGAGCTGCCACACGGTGGCCCCGGGCTGGCCGAGGAAGGCGAACCGGGGGTCGCGTGGGACCGCCGTCGCCGCGCCGGCAGGGACGACGAGCGCGCTGGTCGCCGGGTCGGCGCCGCCCTGCTGGTCGGCGCACGAGCGCGCCGCCGTGCAGACCTGGAGCCGGCCGCTGGCCACGTCGACGGCGAGGTCGGCGTGGCCGCGGTCGACGGCGGACCGCCCGGCGGGGGCCGCCGAGTCGACGGCGAACGTGAACGTGCCGCTGCCGAGGCGGCGCTGGGTGCCGCCGGTGTCCAGGACGGCGGCCAGCTCGACGTCGTACCGGCCCTTGGCGGTGAAGGCCCAGTTCAGGTGGGTGTGCGCGCCGACGGGCAGGCTGGCGGTGTCGGCGGCGTCCAGGCCGTTGCCGCTGTCGGCGTAGACGGTCGGCTGGCCGAGGGCGTCGGTGACGTACATGGCGAACCGGCCCGGGCCGGTGACCTTCGTGACGCTCAGCCGCACCTCGGCGCTGCGGGCGACGTCGGCCCCCCGGACGGCGAGGCCCAGCCAGAGCATGTTCAGGTCGAGCTTCTCGACCAGCGGGCGCAGCACGGCGCCGTACCGCTCGGCGTTCTCGGCCAGCGACACGTTGGGCGCGCCGCGTCGGACGTTGGCGTCGAACAGCTTGATGAGCGCGTGCTCCTCCAGCAGCAGGTGGTTGGTGAAAGCGACGTCCGCAGTGGACACCTTGACGGCGTCGGCGGGGCTGGGCTCGTAGGAGTGCGGATCGCCGCCGGGCGGTACGACGGACTCGACGGCGACGCGCGCCCCGCCGACCTGTCGGACGAGGTCCGCGATGATCTCGGTGGTGACGACGACCGTGGGCTTTCCGCGGTCACGCGTGTGGGCAGCGCAGCCGGCGGCGCTGACGAGGGTCAGCGCGGCCGCCAAGACTGCCCGGGCCGGGGGGTGCCAGGGCATGTGGTGCCTCCGGGAGGGGGTCGGTGCAGGGGTACCGAGACCCTATATGGAAACGGTACCCGTTTCCATATGCTCTCCATATTGGCCTAGTTCGATGGATGTCGTCAAGGCGACCGCCGCGGTCGGTGCGCCGTCCGTCGAGGACGGACCGCGGCGCCCCGATCGACGGACACCCGGCGGGGTCCCGCTTGCCGCTCCGCGTGCACGTCCTCGCGTCCCTACACTCCCGTCATGGGTGTGCGGGTACTGGCCGAGGCCGGTCAGGCGTGGTCGGACCAGGCCGTGGCCGGCGGGCTCGGTGTGGCGTCGGGGCTCCTGACGTCGGTCATCTGGCTGGTGGCGCTGCGCCGCGTGCGGCCGCGCCTGGAGCTGTCCCCGCACCTGGTGCGCGACCCGGCCGCGAAGGTGACCCGCATCAAGGTGGTCAACCGGTCGCGCCGGGCGGTGGTCGAGGTTTCCTACGAGATGGCCGTCATCTGTCAGCAGCGGACCCGCGGCGGGATGGCCAACATGCGCCGGGTGGTCACCTCGCGCAACCCGCCGCCGCTGTACATCCCCGGCAGGCGGCGGGGCAGCGACAACAACACCCTGCGCATCATGTTTCCCGACGACCTGTCGACCCGGCTGGAGAACGACGACGGGATCTACATCCGGTTCCGCATCTACGGCAAGGACGAGGTCTCGGGGCTGGGGCGCGCCTTCCAGAGCACCTACCACGAGCCGAGAGCCGACTTCCGCAACGGCAAGTGGGCGGTCGGCCAGACCTTCGAGGTCGTGGAGCTGGCGACCACTAAATGACGGACCGCACTGCTCGCTCATCTGAGGTCCGGACCGGCCGCGGTGGTCAGAGCAGGGTGCTCCAGTAACTCCAGAACCGGATGCCGATCAACGCGGCGAGCGCGAGCAGCCACGCGGTGGGGACGACGCTGTGCACGCGCAGCAGGGCGCCGGTGACGGGGCGCGGCGCGGGCAGGTGGCGGTACTGCATGTTGTACAGAGTGGTGTAGGCGAACAGCACGACCACGGCGACCCAGACGACCATGCAGTGGAGACAGAGCGCGCCGATGCGGTACAGGCTCTGGAAGAACAGCCAGTGCACGAACACGAGGCCGCACACGGTGCCGGTCTGCAGGGCGAGCCACCACCAGCGCGGCAGCCGGACGCGGGCGAGCACGGCGGCGCCGGTGGCGGCGACGACGGGGAAGGTGGCCAGGCCGATGAGCGGGTTGGCGAACCCGAACACCTCGGCCTGGCCGGTGGCCAGGACCGGGCCGCACGACAGGACCGGGTTGAGGGAGCAGCTCGGCACGTGGGCCGGGTCCTTCAACAGGGCGATCCGCTCGACGGTGAGCAGGAACGCCGCGAGGGCGCCGAGCAGGCCGCCGACGGCCAGGACCCCGCCGATGAGCCGGTCACCCAGCATCGGGTCCGGCGGGTGCCCGGTGCCGGCGCGGGTGCGGCCGGCGCGGCTCACGGGGCGAGCGCCTTGTCGACCGCGGCCTTGAGGCCGTCGTAGGTGGGCGCACCGGTGAACAGGGCGCCGTTGACGAAGAACGTCGGGGTGCTCGGTACGCCGGCACTGTCGCCGTCGGTGACGTCGGCCCGGACCCGGGCGGCGACCTCGGCGCCGGCCGCGTCGGCGGTGAACCTGGCCGGGTCCAGGCCCAGTTCCCGGGCGTAGGACTCGAGCACGGCCGCCTGCGACGGCGGCCGGCCACCCCAGGCGTCCTGGGTGTCGAACAGTTTCTTGTACATCGCCTCGAACCGGCCCTGCCGGGCGGCGGCCTCGGCGGCGTGCGCGGCGTGGAAGGCGTTCGGGTGCTGCGTGAGCGGGAAGTAGCGCACCACGTAGGTGATGCGGTCGCCGTACTCGGCGCGCAGCTTCTCCACCCCGACGTAGGCGGCCCGGCAGGGCGCGCACTCGAAGTCGAGGAACTCCACCACGGTGACCCGGCCGTCCGCCGCGGTCGACAGGCGGTGGCTGTCCGGGCGCACCAGCAGATCCGCCGCCGCGACGGTGGGCCTGTCGTACCGGTCGACCACGACGGCGCCCACCACCGCGGCGAGGAATACCGCGACCAACCCGACGGTGAGCTTGAGGTTGGTGCTCATGCCGGTACCGCGGATCTGCCGCGCGGCGCCGCCGGTCCCGGCCCGGGCGTCGGCCTCCGCCGGCCCGCCGGGCCGGGCGGCGGCCGTGCGCCCCCGGGGGCGCTGCGCCGCGCGCGGGTTGCTTCCCCCGGTGGCGCGCCTGCGCGCCCTGGCGCTGTGCGTCGACATGACCACTCACCCCGCTCCGCGGCAGCGCGCCGTGCGTCACCGACTGCGCGTGAGAGTACGGGGGCGGAGGGAGGACGCCTTCGGGCGCGGGGATCGGTGGATCCGGATACGCGCCCGGCGGTCGTCCGCGTCCGCATAGGGTCGGCCTGTCAGCGCAACCATCGCTGTGCGCGCAGGTCACGGCGTAGGTGAGAACCTGGGGGCCCCGTGGAGCACATGACGCAGTACGTCCGCCGCGACATCTGGTCGCTGGAGGAGCCGACACCCTGGGACCCGGTGACCCTCGGCTACGCCCGCGCCGTGGACGTGATGCGCGGCCGGCCGGCCGACGACCCGACGAGCTGGGACTACCAGGCGGCGATGCACGGCACGTACGCGCGCCCGCCGGCCGGCGCCGACTGGAACCAGTGCCAGCACGCGTCCTGGTTCTTCACCTCCTGGCACCGGATGTACGTCTACTTCTTCGAGCGGATCGTCCGCAGCGTGGTCACCGATACCGGGGGGCCGCAGGACTGGGCCCTGCCGTACTGGAACTACAGCACCGGGGGTCCGCAGGCGGCGCTGCCCCCGGCGTTCCGGGAGGCCACCTGGACCGGCCCGGACGGCCGCGGCGGTCCGAACCCGCTCTACACCGACCGCCGGGCCCCGGGCGCCAACCTGGGCTGGCGGCTGCCGCAGCGCGCCGTGTCGTTCGAGGACGCGTACAGCTACACCAACTTCAGCGGCGCGCCGCTGCCCGGCTTCGGCGGCGGACAGGCCGACCCGACCCAATTCGGGCAGTTCACCGGCGCGCTGGAGAACCGGCCGCACAACGTCGTCCACGACCTGGTGGGCGGCCCCACCTCCGGCGCCTGCCAGGGCGGCCTGATGAGCGACCCGAACTGCGCCGCCCAGGACCCCGTCTTCTGGCTGCACCACGCCAACATCGACCGGTTGTGGACGAACTGGGCCGCGCTCGGCGGCGGCCGGGCCAACCCGGCCGACCGGTCGTGGCTCGACCAGGAGTTCACCTTCTACGACGAGAACGGCAAGCCGGTGCAGATGAGCGCGAGCGACATCCTCCACACCGCCACCCAGCTCGGCTACCGCTACGACGACCAGGTCGCGGCGGTGACGTCGCTGCGGTCGCAGCCGCTGGCCGCCGTCGGCGGCGCCGCCGCGAAGGCCGCGCCGCAGCCCGCGCCGACCATGGTGGCGGCCAGCGAGTCCGGCGTCGAACTGGGCGCCGGTACCGCGCAGGTGCGGGTGCCGATGGCCGCCGGTGCCGGGGCCGGGCTCGCCGTCGGCGAGCCGCAGGTCACCGACGGCGAGCGCCGCCACGTGTACCTCAACGTGGAGGGCGTACAGGCCGAGAAGCACCCCGGGGTGGTCTACGAGGTCTACCTGAACATGCCGGACGGCACCGACCCCGTACAGGCGGACAACTTCTTCGTCGGCCACGTCACGTTCTTCGGGGCCGGCAAGCACGCCGACGCCGACGGCGCCCACCCGGCCACCGGCGGCATGACCCACACCTTCGACGTGACCGGGCTGGTCGCCCACCTCAAGGCGGCCGGCGCGTGGCGCGCCGAGGCCGCGCAGGTGTCCTTCCAGCCGCTGGGGCTCACGCCGCCGCCGGGAGCGGCCGCGCCCGCCGCCGCGGGCCCTGCGCCGGGGCACAACGCGCGGATCGCCCGGGTGAGCCTGTCGGTCCATTGACTGCCGGGCGCCGCCGCTAGTCCCGCGCCGCCGCGGCGGCGCGGCCGGTCGCCCTACGCGGGGCGGTTGGCGGCGGCGTCGGTGCTGGGCGCGGCGGGCATGGTCGTGCTGCACGCGCGCGACAGCGCCGGGCACGCGCACGGGCCGGCCGACGTGACCTTCGGCGCCGGGCTGCTGATGACGGTCGTGATGATGCTGCCGACCTGCCTGCCGGCGGTCCGGTACGTCGCCGCCCAGACGTTCCCCCGCGGGCGGACCGTGCCGGCGCTCCTGGCCGCGTACCTCGCCCCGTGGGTGGCCTTCGCCGCGCTGGCCGTACCCGTGGTCGGCCTGCTGCCGGCGGGGGCGCAGGCCGCCGGCACCCTGGCGGTCGCCGGCCTCTGGCAGTTGACCCCGGCGAAGCGGGCGTGCCTGCGCGGCTGCCGCGGGGTGCGCGTGCCGCCGGCCGGCGGCCGCCGGGCCGTGGCGGCCAGCGCCCGGCTCGGCCTGCGGCACGGGCTGGCCTGCGTCGGGTCGTGCTGGGCGATGATGCTGGCGATGCTGGTCACCGGCGGCCTGCTGTGGATGCTGCCGCTCCTGCTGGTGGTGTGGTGGGAGAAGGTACTGGCCCGGGGCCGGATGCTGGCCCGGCCGACGGCGGTGATGTTCGCCGCGCTGGCGCTCGCCTACGCGCTCGGCTGAGGCGAGTGCGGTTTCGGTGGTGGGGCGGAGCCGGGTTCCGCTGTGTGGTGACCGGCGGTAGCGGCCCGATCGCCGGTCTGTGCGGACCGCGGCGGGCGGCGTCAAGAGACGGGTGCCGGATTCGAACCGACGTAGACCGCTTTGCAGGCGGCCCCCTAACCACTCGGGCACCCCGTCAGGTAGGTGCGCGGCGCCGTCGCATTCTGGTCGGTCAGCGGCGACGCCGAGGAGGAGTGTAGACCAGATCGATCAAGTTAGATACTGCGCGGCGCCGGATTTCGGTCCGGGTACGGGCGGCGCCGCCCAGGGCCACCGGGAGTCGTCGACCCGGTCCGTTCAGCGCGTGGGGACCGCGCGGGTCAGGGGCCGGCCAGCGCGGGGAAGCGGCCGGGCGAGGCGGCGCCCCCGGCGCCGGTACCGGTCGGCGCACAGGGCGGCGGCCAGCAGCAGTTCGGCGACGTCGCCGCCGTAGTACATCAGCCGGGCCGCGGCCCGCACCGCGTCCGCGTCGTACCCCGCGCCGGGCGGAAGGTGGCCGGCGTGGGCGTAGAGGTACTTGGCCAGTACCGCGTGCCCGGCCGCCGCGGCCACCAGCACCGCCGTCCGCAGGGCCGGACCGGGCCGGCGCGGCGCCGGGTCCGGGCCGGCGACGGCCCAGGCGAACAGGTACCCGGCGGCGAGGTAGTGCAGGTGCAGGCCGTCGTGCAGCAGCGGGTGGCGCCCGGCCGCCGCGTACACCGGCGTGAGCATCACCAGCGCGAGCCCGCCCGTGCTCAGCGCCGCCGCCGTCACCGGGTGCGACACCAGGCGTACCGGCGCCGAGTGCAGCAGCCGCGCCAGCGGCCGGCGCACGGGCGGCGCCACCCGCAGCAGCAACGTCACCGGGGCACCCAGCACCAGCGCCACCGGGGCCAGCATCCCCAGCAGCAGGTGCTGTGCCATGTGCACCCGCGGGTCACCGGCGGAGTCGCGCAGCGGCGAGACCGCCACCGCCAGTACCGCGCACCCGGTCAGCCAGGCCGCGGTCCGCCACCGGCTCCAGCCCTGGCGGTCCCCGGCGGCCGCGACCAGGTAGCCGCTGGCGAGCAGCCCCACCCACGGCAGCGGTCCGAGGTCCGCCCCGGCGGGGTGGCCGGAGTACGCGAACACCCCTACGGCCGGCCGGGCGCGGGCCGCGACCGCGCCCGCCAGCACAGCAGCGCGCCGCCGAGCAGCAGGAGCAGCCCGGCGGCGTTCCACACCAGGTCGTAGGGCAGCAGGTGGACCCCGTACCGGATCTGGTGCAGCCGCAGCACCTTGTGGTCGACGACGCCGTCGAAGAGCTGGAACCCCCCGGCGCCCAGCAGCAGGCCGCCCCAGCCGGCCCGGCGGTGCCACGCCCCGCGGCGGCGCAGGTCGGCGAACCAGAAGAACCCGCCGACGAGGGCGACGAGTTCCGCGGAGTGCAGCAGCCCGTCGGACAGCAGGCCGACCGTCGAGGTGGCCCGGTCGTAGAAGTGGTGCCAGCCCAGCACCTGGTGGAACACGATCTCGTCGACCGCCGCCGTCACCGCCGCGCCGATCACCGCGGCGGCCAGCAGCGACCTGCGAAGGTCCGGGACCGGCCGGGGGAGTGGGTGTTGCCCGTCGATTCTCATGCAGACCCTCCGCGGTCGGGGCGCGCTCCCGGGCACCTTTCCCCGCGCGGCGCCGGGCAAACCGCCGGCGTCGATGTCCACGGCGTGCGGGGTCACCGGTGTCCACTGCCGGCCCGCGCCGGGCAGAGACGACCGCGGCCGGCTGGGTCCGCGGCGTCGGGGCGCGGCCGGCGGGTCACGGGGCGGCAGCGGTCGTCGCCGGTGACAATCCTGGTCATGTCCGCGAACTTCCCGGCCGATCCGAAGACCCCGCTGCGGCTGCGCCACCTGCGGCCGCACCGGCCGGAGCACTGGGCGGTGCCGCCGCCCCCACCGACCGCGGTGCCCGACGCGGCCACGTTCGTACCCGCGCCGCTGGACGCCGCGGGCGGCGCCGGCAGCTACTCCCACGGCGCCGAGGTGACCTGCGGGGAGTGCGGCCTGACCGTGGCCTACCGCCGGCTCTCCGACCGGGGTTTGGCCCGGGAGCAGGCCCGCCGCGACCGCGGCCGGCGGTGGGGCCGCCGGATGCGCGCGGCAGCCGCCGGACCGGCGCTCGGCCTGGCCGTCCTGGCCGCCGCGGTCGGCAACGCGGTACCGGCGGCCGCCGCCGGCCTCGGCGGGCTCCTGCTGCTCTGGCTGGCCTGGCGCGGTCCGGGCGCGGCACCGCCGGTCTCCCCGCACGTGGTCCCACGGCAGCCCGGCCACCCGGACCACGACGTCACCGCCGCGGTGCCCGCCGCGCCCCGGGCGCCGGCCGGTTAGCGGTCACCTCCCCGGAAGGGGTCAGGTCGGGCGGCCGTACAGCCGGGCGACATCGGGTGCGTCGAGCCAGGCGTCGAAGGTGGGTCCCTGCGGCCAGCGCTCGGGCGAGTCCTGCCACTGCTCCCGCCGCCCGTAGGGCAGCACGTCGACCAGGGAGAACGTGTACGTGAGCTGTTCGACGCCGCGGCCGCTGGTGTGCCAGGTGCGGTAGACGGTGTCGCCGTCGCGCAGGAACACGTTCACCGCGAACCCGCCGCCGGGTGGGGCGTCGACGTCGGCGCCGAACGGGCTGTCGGCGGTGGAGTACCACGGCATCGTGTTGCCGACGCGCGCGGCGTAGGCCAGCGCCGCCCCGATCGGGCCCTGGGTGACGACCACGAACCGCGCGTCGTAGCGGTCGAGGAAGTCCAGCCGGGTGAACGACGAGGTGAAGCTGGTGCAGCCGCCGCACTGCCACTGGGCGTCGGGGGTCCACATGTGGTGGTACACGATCAACTGTGACCTGCCGTCGAAGATGTCGGCGAGCCGCACCGGCCCCTCGGCGCCGGCCAGGGTGTACTCGGGCAGCCGCACCATCGGCAGCCGCCGCCGCTGCGCGGCGATCGCGTCGAGTTCCCGGGTGGCCGCCTTCTCGCGCACGCGCAGGTCGTCGAGCGCCGCGCGCCAGGTCGCGTGGTCGACAACGGGTGGCACGTTCATGGTCGACATCTCTCCTTCGTCCGGCCCCTCGGGGCGTGATCGATCCGGTCGTCCGGCCGCTGCCCCGGTGGCGGTGGCGGTGCGCTCAGCCCTCGGGGACGAACAGCTCCTCGATCCTGCTGTCGAACACGGCGGCGATCCTGAACGCCAGCGGGAGGCTGGGGTCGTACCGGCCGGTCTCGATGGCATTGACGGTCTGGCGGGAGACGTCGAGGCGGTCGGCGAGGTCGGCCTGGCTCCACCGGCGGGCGGCGCGCAGCTCGCGGAGGCGGTTCTTCACGCGGCGCGGTGGGTCTTCAGCCAGCGCACGGCGAGCCAGACCAGGACTCCGCCGATCCACGTTATCTGGACCTGCTGCCGCAGGTTGCCGATGTCGGCGCTCTGGAGCAGGCCGATCACGTAGAGGGCGGACATCACAGCGGCGAAGCCGACCGCGAGCGCTTCGAGCTGGGAGCGGCGCTGGTACTCGTCGGCGCGGCGCAGGCCGCGCACCTGCGCGACCACGATCCACCCGGCGGGGACGAGGTGGGCCAGCGACCACGCGAACGCGGCGTCGCCGTCGGCCCCGAACAGGCCGGTCTCGGTGATGACGGCCAGGACGACGAGGAGAAGGACGGCGGGCCAGCCGTCGCGCCACTCGGCGCGGGTGCGGGCCACGTCGCTGCGGCTGGGTCGGGTGTCGTTTTCCATATCCCGAATGTAAAGGCCCCTTGTCATCCTGTCAAGGAACCATGACAAGCGCCGGCCGTCGCGGGCAGGCGGCTGCCGGTGCGACACTCGTGGGGAGGTGGGCACGTCGAGCTGGGGGGTGCTCGTAGATGCGCGAAATCGTGGACGGCGTGGGCGAGCTGGCGGTCGGGTACGTCCACGTCCACGCGGTCGTGGACGACCGCGGCGTCATCCTGGTCGACACCGGCCTGCCGGGTCGGGAGGCGGCCGTCGCCGACGGGCTGCGGCGGATCGGGCGCCGGATCCGGGACGTCCACACGATCCTGCTGACGCACCGGCACCCCGACCACACCGGCGCCGCCGCCGCGCTGCGCGCCGCCAGCGGCGCCCGCGTGGTCGCGCACGCGGCGGACGCCCCGGCGGTCACCGGCAACCGCCCCGACCCGCCCCGCGGCGTGCTGCGCCTCGCGGCACGGGTGATGGGCACCCCGGCCCCGACGCCGGTCGACGACTGGATCACCGGCGGCGGTCCCGTGCCGGGACTGCCGCACGTGCGGGCCGTCCCCACCCCCGGCCACACCCCAGGGCACACCGCGTTCCTGCTGGACCGGGCGGGCGGGGTGCTGTTCGCCGGTGACGCCGCCGGGGGCGGCCCCGGCGGCCGGGTGTGCCGCCCGCCGCGCCTGGTGACCGCGGACCGGGCGGGGGCGGAGACCAGCATCCGGTCCCTGGGCACGCTGGACTTCGAGGTCGCCGTGTTCGGCCATGGCCGCGCCGTCACCTCCGGCGCGGCACGACGGTTCCGGGACCGGTGGCGGTCCTGAAGCCGCCCCGGCGACCGCCGCCGCGCCCCGGCCCCGGCGAGCGGGAGCGGCGCCGCGGCGGGGACCCCGACCGCCCGCCACGGGGAGGCGGACGGCCGGGGCCGACTGGGGGGGGGCGGGACTCAGGCGGACGGGCTGGACGCCGCCTGGAGCGCGGGCAGCGCCGCGCGGCCGGTCGCGGGTCTGCGCGCACCGGCGCGGCGGGCCTGGTCGGTCGCCCGGCGGTAGACCACCTCGTAGCGGTGGGCCATGAGGTCGGCGCCGAAGGCGGCCCGGACGTGCGCGACGCACGCCTGCGGATCCAGCTCCGGCGTGCGGTGCAGGGCCGCGGGCAGGTCGTCGACGGTGTCGCAGATCCAGCCGGTGACCCCGTCGACCACGACCTCCGGCACCGAGCCGCGGCGCAGCGCGACGACCGGCCGCCCGGAGGCCATCGCCTCGATCATCACCATGCCGAACGGCTCCTCCCAGCGGATCGGCAGGATCAGGCAGCGGGACCGCGCCAGCAGTCGCAGGCTGGTCTGGCGGTCGGCGTCCAGGACGACCTCGACGTCGTCGCCCAGCATCGGCCGGATGACGGAGTCGAAGTACCGCCGCTCGGCGGGCTCGCTGCACTTGCCCGCCAGGACCAGCGGCACCCCGGCCCGGCGGCACGCCTCGATCGCCAGGTCGGCGCCCTTGTCCGGGGACATGCGGGCGAGCCACAGCGCGGGCCCGTCGGTGGCCGGGCGGGCCACGAACTGGCTCAGGTCGACCGCGTTGTGGACGGTCGCCAGCCAGTCCAGGTCCGGCCGCGACTGCCGCTGCGACCGGGAGATGGCGACGGGGCGCACGCGGTCGTCGAGGTTGGCCAGGAAGTCGCCCAGCTCGCCGACCGGCGACCCGTGGACCGTCACGACCGTCGGGCTGCCGTGGTGGTACGCGGTCAGGGGGCCGGCCGGGGAGTGGTCGTGTACCACGTCGAAGGCGCCGCGGCGCAGGATCCGGCCCACCCGGGCGGCGTGCAGGGCGGCGGGCATGACCTCGCCCAGCCGCTGGTGCTGCGGCTCGTCCATCAGGCTCACGAACGTACCGGCGGTGCCGCACCGGCTGCCGGCGCCGAGTACCACGACGTCGTGCCCGCGGTCGCTGAGCTTGTCGATCAGCACGCTGCACATGGCCTCGATCCCGCCGTAGCCGGCGGGCGGCAGCTCGTACCACGGCGGCACCACCATGGCGATGCGCAGCGGCCGGGACGGCGGGCGATCGATGGGCTTCACGATGGCCATGGCGTCGTCTCCTCGGTGCGGGCGCGGGCCCGGCATGGCCGGAGCGCGGCGGGTGTCGAACGGTGCGAACTAGCAGATTCAAGACTCGTCGCCGGGGGCCGGGGGCGCGTCATCCCCCACGGGCGATTGCCGACCCCGGCGGGGGCGAGCCGGGGCGCCGACCATCCGCCGCGGATGGCGCCGGGCGCCGCCGGTGTCGGCTCCAATGAGGTCCCGGACAGGACCGTTCCTCCTGCCGCCCGACCTGAATGGAGTCGACCCGGATGGATGCCAGGACCACCACCGTGCAGGAGCTGAGCCGCCGACGACTCGAACCGGCGCCCGGCGGCCCGGGTCCGACGGTGAAGTTCGTGATCCCCGGCCCCGGCGGGTGCAGCTGGCTCGTCCGGGCCGACTGCGGGCAGGGGGAGCGGCCGCCGCGGGACGGCCCCGACTGCGTGGTCACCGCGACCGAGCCGGTCCTGCGGGCCCTGCTCACCGGGCGCGCCAACACCCTGGCGGCGGTGCTGCGCGGGGAGGTCGCGGTCTCCGGCGACCTGGACGTCCTGGTCGCGCTGCAGCGCCTGTTCCCCGGCCCGCCGGCCGGTTCGCGGGGCGGTGCGGCATGACCGCGGAGGTCCGCATCCTGGACGGGAACACGTTCGTCGTCAGCGACGGCAGCGGCGACATCGCCGCCTCGCCGACCGACACCGCCGGGCTCTTCTCCTACGACACCCGGTTCCTGTCCCGGTGGGTCCTGACGGTCGACGGGCGGCGGCTCAGCGCGCTGTCGACGGACGACATGCAGTACTTCGAGGCGCGCTTCTTCCTCGTGCCGGCGTCCGGGACGGTGTACGTGGACGCGAAGCTGTCGGTCATCCGCCACCGCACCGTCGCGCGCGGGTTCCGCGAGCGGCTGACCCTGCTCAACCACGACCAGAACCCGGTGACGCTCACCGTGTGCATCGAGGCCGGCAGCGACTTCGCCGACCTGTTCGAGATCAAGGACGCCCGGCCGAAGGTGGGCGACTACTACACGCGCACCCGCGACGGCCGGCTGGTCCTCGGCTACGAGCGCGACACGTTCCGGCGGGAGGTCGAGATCTCGACCAGCGAGCCGGCGCTGGTCGCCGGCGACTCCCTGACCTTCGAGGTCCGGCTGGAACCGCACGGCGAGTGGAGCACCGAACTGGACGTGGTGCCGCGGATGCTGCGGGCGGACGGCCAGCCGGTCGTCGCCGTCGACCGGCCGGTGCGCGGCGTCGAGAGGATGCGCCAAGACCTGAGCGAGTGGCAGGCCGGCGCGCCGCAGGTCGGCTGCGACTGGAAGCCGCTGGAGGCGACGTACGGCCGCAGCATCGTCGACCTCGCGGCGCTGCGGTTCTCGCCCGTGATCGCCGACGGCCGGAGCCTGCCCGCGGCGGGCCTGCCCTGGTTCATGACCATGTTCGGGCGGGACAGCATCTTCACGAGCCTGCAGGCGCTGCCGTTCACGCCGGAGCTGGCCGCCACCACACTGTCGGTGCTCGGCCGCTGGCAGGGCAGCCGGGTGGACGACTTCCGGGACGAGGACCCGGGCCGGATCCTGCACGAGATGCGGTACGGGGAGCTGAGCGCCTTCGAGGAGCGCCCGCACACGCCCTACTACGGCACGGCCGACGCGACGCCGCTGTACGTGGTGCTGCTGGACGAGTACGAGCGGTGGACCGGCGACACCGCGCTGGTCGGCCGGCTGGAGGGCGTCGCCCGCGCCGCCCTCGACTGGATCGACGACTACGGCGACCTGACCGGCCGCGGGTACGTGTCCTACGAGCGGCGCAACGCCCGGACGGGGCTGGAGAACCAGTGCTGGAAGGACTCGTGGGACTCCGTCTCCTACCGGGACGGCCGGCTGCCGGGCTTCCCGCGGGCCACCGCGGAGCTGCAGGGGTACGCGTACGACGCCAAGCTGCGCGGCGCCCGGCTGGCGCGCGCCGTGTGGGGCGACCCCGCGTGGGCCGACCGGCTGGAGCGGGAGGCGGCGGCGCTGAAGGAGCGGTTCAACCGGGACTTCTGGGTCGCCGACGGCGGGTACTACGCCCTGGCGCTGGACGCGGACGGCAGCCGGGTGGACGCCCTCGCCTCGAACATCGGCCACCTGCTGTGGAGCGGCATCGTGCCGCCGGAGCGGGCCGCCGCGGTGGCCGAGCACCTGCTCGGGCCGGCGTTGTTCTCGGGCTGGGGCGTGCGGACGCTGGCCGAGGGGGAGGGCCGGTACAACCCCGTGGGCTACCACGTCGGCACGGTGTGGCCCTTCGACAACTCGATCATCGCGTGGGGGCTGCGCCGCTACGGGTTCAAGGAGGAGGCGGCGCAGATCGCCGCGGGCATCCTCGACGCGGCCGAGTACTTCGACGGCCGGCTCCCGGAGGCCTTCGGCGGCTACGGCCGCGAGCTGACCCGCTACCCGGTGCAGTACCCGACCGCGTGCAGCCCGCAGGCGTGGTCCACCGGCGCGCCGCTGCTGCTCCTGCGCACCATGCTCGGCCTGGAGCCCGCCGGGGAGCACCTGCTCGTCGACCCGGCCCTGCCGAAGGGGATCGGCTGGCTGGAGCTGCGCGACATCCCCGGCCGGTGGGGGCGCGTCGACGCCTTCGGCCGCGGCCGGGTCGAGACGCCCCGCGCCGGGCCCGGCCGCCCGTCCGCGGGCGCATAGACCTTTCCGAAATGCGTGGCCCCGGCGGTTGGTGGGACCGCCGGGGCCACGCTCCCCCACGCCCACCCCCGTTTCTCGGCAGCAGGCTGGAGCACCCATGGCGATGCACGACACGGCGGCGCGGCCCCCGCGCGCGCTGCGGAAGGCTCTCCTCCCGCTGGCGCTCGCGCAGTTCATCTGCAGTTTCGCCGGCTCGAACATGAACGTAATGATCAAGGACATCAGCCGCGACCTCGGCACGACCGTACCGGGCGTGCAACTGGCAATAACGATCTTTCTGCTGGTAATGGCGGCGCTGATGATTCCGGGCGGGAAACTCACGGACCGCTACGGCCGGAAACGGTGCCTGACCGCGGGTCTGGTGATTTACGGGGTCGGGACCCTCGTCAGCGTCGTGGCGCCGGGACTGCCGGTGCTGATCCTCGGCAACTCGATTCTCCAGGGCGTCGGGACCGCGCTGCTGATCCCGCCGGTGTACATCCTCACGACACTGCTGTTCACCGACATCCCGGCGCGGGCCCGGGCCTTCGGCGCGATCAGCGCGATGGGCGGCATCGGCGCCGCCGCGGGACCGCTGATCGGCGGCCTCATCACCTCGGCCCTGAGCTGGCGGGCGGCCTTCGCCTTCCAGGCGCTCATCATCGTGGTCATCATCGCGCTGAGCCGGCGGTACGTGCGCGACCCGCTGCCGGCCGACCCGGACCGGCCGTTCGACACCGGCGGGGCGGTGCTGTCGGCGCTCGGCCTGCTGCTCGTCGTGACCGGGATCCTCGCGGTCGACGACAACGGCTGGCTGGCGGCCGCCCTCGCCGGCTGCGGGGTGGGCGTGCTCGCGCTGTTCGTCGCCTGGGTGCGCGCCCGGGAGCGGGCCGGGCGGGAGGCGCTGCTGTCGACCGCGCTGCTGCGCAGCCGTACCTCCAACCTCGGCATGGTCACGCAGAACGTCCAGTGGCTCATGCTGATGGGCACGTCGTTCGTCATCGCCGCGTACCTCCAGGTCGTCCTCGGCTACAGCGCGATCGCCACCGGTCTCGTCACGACGGCGGCCACCGCGGGCCTGCTGCTCGCGTCGCTCGCCGCCGAGCGGCTGGCGAAGCGGCGGCCCCAGCGCACGCTCATCGTGGCCGGGTTCGCCACGACCATCGGCGGCATCGCCGCCCTGCTGCTGCTGGCCGCCGCGTGGAGCGGGGTGGGGGCGCTGCTGCCCGGCCTGTTCCTCATCGGACTGGGCATCGGCGCCATGCTGACCCCGTCGGTCAACGTCGTGCAGTCCAGCTTCGGCGAACAGTTGCAGGGGGAGATCTCCGGGCTGTCGCGGAGCGTGTCCAACCTCGGCTCGTCCCTGGGCGCGGCCCTGGCCAGCACCATCATCCTCGCCGCCGCCACCTCCTCGCCCGGTACCGCGTACGCGGTGGCGATGGTCGCCGTCGGGGCGGTGGGGCTGGTCGGGCTGGGGGCGGCCCTGCTCCTGCCGCGCCCGGCCGCGGCGCCGGACACCCGGTGATCCGGGCCGGGTCGTCGACGGAGGCGACGGCGGCGGCCATCTACGGCGTCATCGTCGGCGCGGCGGTGATGGCGGCAGCCCCGCAGGACTCGGCCGCGGCGGTCGTCCTCTCGGTGGCCGCGACGCTGGTCATCTACTGGGCGGCGGAGCGGTTCGCCCGGATGGTGGCGGCGCGGATCCACGAGGGCCGGCGGCCGCCGTGGCCGGTGATCCGGGCGCAGCTCTCCCAGGGCTGGGAGCTGCTCACCGCCTCCGCGCTGCCGGTGGCGGTGCTGGTGGCGGCCCGGCTGCTGGGGGCCCCGGTCGCGGACGCGGTGACCGCCGGGCTGGTCTGCAGCACGGTGCTGCTGGGCGGTGCGGGGTGGCAGATCGGCGCCGACGGCCGGCTGACCGCGGCGGAGCGGGCGGCGGCCGCCGCGCTCGTGGGCGGGCTCGGCATCGGCATGGTCGTCCTGAAGACGCTCCTGCACTGAGCGGCGGGTCGACCCACCGGACCGCGCCGCGGTGGCGCGGTCCGGTTCCGGGCGTTGCTCAGCCGCTCAGCGGCGCAGCGCCCGCCGCTTGAGCTGGGCGAACTCGTCGGCCGAGATCCGGCCGCGGTCGTGCAGTTCGGCGGCGGCGGCGATCTCGTCGGCCGGCCGCCGGCCCGTCGCGGCGCCCCGGTCGGCGTCGGCGTAGCCCGCGTGGTCACCGGCGCCGACAGCGGGCTCCTTCGGCGTGGCGACGACGAGGTAGATGAGGATGCCGATCAGGGGCAGCAGGACCATCAGGGCGATCCAGCCCGCCTTCGCCCAGCCGGACAGGTCGTCGCGGCGGACGATGTCGGCGAAGAGCGCGATGAACATCCAGATGACGGTCACCCAGAAGAAGAACGCGATCGTCGCCCAGAGGAAGTTTCCGAACGTCCAGTACATGGCAGTCTCCCGAATGTGTGAGGGTGGAGCCGCTGTCGCGTGTGGACGCGGTCCCACCCATGCTCGGCCGCGGCGCAGAGACCGACGTCATCCTTATCGGGTGAGATGAATAGCCTGTTGCCGTCCGCGCCATGCGCGCCTTCTCGCCCGATTCGGGCGATGCGCGGATGCGGGAAAAAGGCCAGGCTGACCTCGATCGCTTGTTTCCGACCATTCGGGGTCTGTCGTGACTAGTACGCTTCCGCTCTCGATTCCCTTCACGGACCGGCTGGAGCCGGCCGCGGAACTGACCATGGCCGGCGGGCAGCCCGTCCTGCCGTCCAAGTTCGCCGTGCCGGGGCCGCCGCGGCTCCCGGTCGCACGGATCCGCCTGGCGGAGCGGCTCGGCCGCTGCGTGCGCAATCCGGTCACCGTGGTGACCGGACCCGCCGGCAGCGGCAAGACCGAGGCCGTCGCGGCCTGGGTGCGGGCCGGGGCGGGCGGCCACCCCGCGGCGTGGGTGACGTTCGAGCAGGAGGACGACCACCCGGTCGTCTTCTGGACCTACCTGGTGGAGAGCCTGCGGCGGTCCGGGCTGACGCTGCGCCGCACGCCGATGGACCTGGTCGGCACCGCGCACGGCCAGCCGACGGCCATGGCGCGGCTGGCCGCCGACCTCTCCGGCCAGCCGCGGCCGGTCA
Organism: Pilimelia terevasa; assembly: GCF_014647915.1. Lineage (GTDB taxonomy): Bacteria > Actinomycetota > Actinomycetes > Mycobacteriales > Micromonosporaceae > Pilimelia > Pilimelia terevasa. The sequence continues at coordinate 39,878 of NZ_BMQC01000021.1, read as the reverse complement.
CCCTCGTCCTCGACGGCGCGTGCACCGTCCCGGGCAGCACCTGGGCCGACGAGCTGGACTTCCTCGTCCGGCACGCGGCCGGGCTGCTGCGCCTCGTCTTGATCGGACGGTCCGACCCGCCGCTGCCGCTGCACCGCTACCGGGTGGCGGGGACGCTCAGCGAGGTCCGCGGCGGCGACCTGGCGTTCACCGGGCCCGAGGCGGGGGAGCTGCTCGCCCGGCACGGGATCGCCCTCGCGCCCGACGGACTGGCGGACGCGGTGCGGCGCACCGAGGGGTGGGCGGTCGGCCTGCGGCTGTTCGCGATGGCGTGGCAGGGCCGCCCGGGGGCCGACGGCGCCCCGCCGACGCTGCGCGGCGACGAGGCCGGCGTCGCCGAGTACTTCGTCCGGGAGGTGCTGCGGGCCCAGGGCCGCGACGTCCGGGACTTCCTGCTGCGGACCAGCATCCTGGAGACCGTGACCCCGGAGCTGGCCCGGCTGCTCACCGACCGGCCCGACGCGCAGCGGCTCCTCGCCGAGCTGGCCCGGCAGAACGCGTTCGTCGAGGTGGTCACCGAGCAGCCGCCCGCGTACCGCTACCACGGCCTGTTCGCCGAGCTGCTGCGCACCGTCCTCGCGGGCGACCAGCCGGGCCGGGTGCCCGAGCTGCACCGGCGCGCGGCGGGGCGGCTCGCCGCCGACGGCCGGCCGCTGGACGCGGTCGGCCACGCGGTCGCCGCGGGCGACTGGGACGCCGCCGCCGACCTCGCCGTCGAGAGCTGCGCCGTCCTGCGCCTGCTCACCGGCGGCCCCGGCGACCGCCTCGCCGACCTGTTCCGCGACCTGCCGGCCGACGCCCCCGGCCCTGCCGCCGCGCTCACGGCCGCCGCGCTCGCGTACGCCCGCGCCGAGACCGACGCGGCCGCCGACCGGCTCGCGGCGGCCGAGCGGTCGATGACCGGTACCGGCGCCACGCCGTCGCGGCGGATCTGCGCGGCGGCGCTGCACGGCCTGCTCGCCCGCGCCGCGGGGGACGCGCCGGGGATGCAGGCGGCCGCGGGGCGGATGCGGGTGCTGCTCGCCGAGCTGTCCCCCGCCGCGCGCGAGCGGCGCGAGGAGGTGCGCGCGTTCGCGCTCCTGCTGACGGGCACGGCGCAGAGCTGGACGGGCGCGGCCGACGAGGCGGCCGCGACGCTGACCGACGCCGCGGCCGCCGCCGGGGCCTGGCCGGCGCTGCGCCCCGGCTGCCTGCGCGACCTGGCCCTGCTGCACGCCCACCGGGGGCACCTGAGCCGGGCCGCCGCGCTGGTCGACGAGGCGGCGGGACTACCCGCGGACACGGCGGCCCCGACGCCGCCGGACGCGGCCGACGACGGGGCGGCGACGGCCGAGGTGGTGCGTGCCTGGGTGGCGACGGAGCGGTACGACGTCGAGCGCGGCTGGCGCCACCTGCGCGCGGCCGAGCCCCTCTGCCGCGCGCCGCGCGCGGGCGCCGCGGCCGCCGCGGCCGCGCTGGTGCGGTCGCGGCTGCTGCGCGCGCGGGGCGAGCCGCGGGAGGCGCTGGCGGCGCTGGCGGGCCTGGGCGGGTCCGCGGTGCCGCAGTGGGCGCGGCGGGAGGCGGCGCTGAGCCGGGCCAGGATCCTGGCCGCGGCGGGCCGGGGGGACGAGGCCGCGGCGACGGTCGCCGGGCTGCCGGGCCCCGAGCTGCCGGACTGCGCCGTCGTCCGGGCCGGGGCGCTGCGGGTGGGCGGCGACCGGGACGGTGCGCGCCGCCTGGCCGCGGCGGCGGTCGACGTGGCGGGGGCCGTCGTGCCGGTGCGGCTCGACGGCTGGCTGACCCTGGCGGGCCTGGCCGCCGACGACGGCGACGCCGAGGCGGCCTCGGGGGCGCTGCGGCGGGCGCTGCGCCTGGCCGAGCCCGAGGCGCTGCGGCGGCAGCTCCACGAGGCGGGGCCGCAGCTACGCCGGCTGATGCGCGACGGGGTGCCGGCGGGGCGCCGCGGCGCCCCGGCCGCCGACCGCGCGCGGCCGGCCCGCGCGCCCCGGCCGCGCGCGGCGCCGGTGGAGAAGCTGAGCGGGCGGGAACTGGAGGTACTGCGCCACGTCGAGGCGATGCTGCCCACGGAGGAGATTGCCGGTGCGCTGTACGTGTCGGTCAACACGGTCAAGACCCACGTGCGCAGCATCCTGCGCAAGCTCTCGGCCTCCCGGCGCACCGAGGCGGTCCGCCGCGCCCGCGAGCTGGGCCTGCTCTGACCGCACACGGAAGCGGTGGTGTCGCCGGCCCGCGCGGGCCGGCGACACCACCGCCTCACTCAGCTACGGCGGCGCGCCGCGCGCCGCGCGGCCCGGCGTCCGCTGCGCCGGGCGATCCTGCGAGTGCCGAACATGTCGCTCCTCCCTTCTACCGCGCGCCGGCGGTCTCGAACTGGTTCAGCCGTGCCGCGTCGTCGGCGTTGAGCAGTCCGATCTCGACGAGGTCGACCGGGCTGACGAACGCGTCGTCCACGCGCCAGCCGCCGGCGTGGGCGATGGCGTCGCGCAGCGGTACCGCCCAGTGGTGCTCCAGCAGCAGCAGCGCCGCGGCGGAGTCGTCGGGCATGTCGCCGACGACGTCCCACGCCTGCTTCTCGTCGAAGACGGTGGCGCCGGCCGCGGCCGCCTCGCCCCCGGCCCGGGCGCCGGCCCGCGCCCCCTCCTCGCCGTCGACGCCGAGGCCGACGAGCGCCCCGACCTTCGTACCCAGTTCTATCGCCTCCTCGGTCGTGAGGTTGCTCAGGTGCTCGACCTCCACGTGTCCGGTCGCGTCCTTGTAGACGGCCAGCGCGTCGATGACGCGCACGGCGTTGTTCTCGCGCAGGCGTTCCAGTTCCGCGATGACCTCCCCGGTGAACTTCGGGTGTCTGAATCCCAGTACGACGAGCTGGACGGGCCCGATGGCCATGCTCTCCTCCTCGTTTGCTGTAGGCGGTCCGTACCCCTCCAGCATCGGCCGGGGGGTGTCGCGCCGACCTCCTCCGGCCGGAGTGACCGCGCCCGCGGCGGGCGGGTGCGGGGCCGGGGGCGGCTCATCCGTCCGGGGTGACGCCCCCCGGACCGGCGCGGCGTTTGCTGGAGGCGAATGCGGACCAACACCGACGCGATGGGGAAGCTGGACATGACGGACACGCGGAACATGCAGACGACCGGGCGCTTCGACGCGAGCTACGTCAACCCGGTCGAGCGACAATCCTCGGGCTGGGTCGGCCTCATGGTGTTCGCCGGAGCGCTGTTCCTGATGCTGGGGGCGTTCCACGCGATCATGGGCCTGGTCGCGGTCTTCGACCCGGGCTACTACCTGGTCACCGGCGGCGGCCTGGCGGTGACCCTCGACTACACGGTCTGGGGCTGGGTCCACCTCGTCTTCGGCGCCCTGGCGTTCGCCACCGGAATCGGCGTGCTGTCGGGCCGCACGTGGGCCCGGGTGGTGGGCATCTGCGTCGCCGTGCTCAGCGCGGCGGTGAACCTGGCGTTCCTCGCGGCGTACCCGCTGTGGTCGGTCATCGTCATCGCCCTCGACGTGCTGACCGTGTACGCCCTCGCCACGCACGGGCGGGAGATGCGCAACCCGTACCGCTGACCGCGCCCGCGACGCGGAGCCGCCCGAGCGCGGGCGGCTCCGCGTCCCGGTGGTCCGGTGCTGGGCGAAGGAGGAGCCAGGGTGTACGAGCGCGTGGCCACACCGGCCGGTCAGGTCTGCGGCGGGCCGGTCACCGGGGCGCACCCCGGCGGGCCGCGTCCGGCGCCGCCGCCGGCCGGCGCGTCCGGCGGCCGGTTCGGCCGGCCGCGCCTGCCCGAGCCGCACCTGCCGCGGCCGCGGCTGGTGCGCGCGCTGGACGCCGCGCTCCGGCGCCCGGTCACCCTGCTCAGCGCGGCCGCCGGCAGCGGGAAGACCGCGCTGCTCGCGGAGTGGGCCGCCACGGGCCGGGCGCCGGGACCGGTCGCCTGGCTGAACCTGGACCGCGACGGCGGCACCGCCGCCCGGTTCTGGTCGGACGTCGCGGCCGCCCTGCGCCGGGCCGGGGTGGCGGACGTCCCCGCACCGGCCGGCCCCGCCGCCGGGGACGCGGCGCAGGTGCGCCGCATCATCGCGGCGACCGAGCGGCTGTCCCCGCCGGTGGCCCTGGTGCTGGACAACGTGGACGCGGCGGCGGACCCGGGCGTGCTCGCCGCGGTGGGCGTGCTGCTGCGGTGCGTGCCCGACGGGCTGCGGCTGGTCCTGGCCGCGCGTGCCGACCCGGCGCTCCCGCTGCACCGGCTGCGCGCGGACGGCCTGCTCGACGAGATCACCGCCGACGCCCTGGCGTTCACCGACGAGGAGGCGGCGGACCTGCTCGCGCTGCACGGGGTCCCCGCCGGCCCCCGCGAGCTGCGCGCGCTCGCCGGCCGTACCGAGGGCTGGGCCGTGGGCCTGACCCTCGCCGCCCGGCACCTGCGCGGGCCGGGGCGCCGCGACATCGAAAGCTTCGCGGGCGACCGCGCGGCGGTGGCCGCGTACCTGACCGGCGAGGTGCTGGCCGGGCAGCCGCCCGCGGTGCGCCGCTTCCTGCTGTACACCAGCATCGCGGGCCGCGTCAGCGGCGAGCTGGCGGACGCCGTCGTGGGCGGCGGCGCCGGACAGGCGGTGCTCGAACAGCTCCAGCGCGCCAACGCGCTCGTCACGGCCGTACCCGGGCACCCCGGCTGGTACCGCTACCACCCGCTGCTGCGCGACCTGCTGCGCCACCGGCTCGCCGTGGAGGAGGCCGCCGCGCTGCCCCGGCTGCACCGCCGCGCGGCCGCGTGGTTCGCCCGCGGCGCCGACCACCGGGCGGCGCTGGCGCACGCCGCCGCCGCGGGCGACTGGCCGTTCGTCGGGCGGCTCGTGGTGGCCACGCCGGCACTGTCCCTGCTGCTGACCGCCGACGGGTCGGCCGCCGACGGCGGCCCCGGCGACGGCCCGGCGCCCGCCGCCGTGCTGGCCCGGATACCGGCCGCGCAGTTGCCGGCGACCCCGGAGCTGATGGTCTGCGGCGCGCTGCGCGCCTTCCACGCGGGCGACCCGGACGCGGTCGCGCCGTGGCTCGCCGACGCCCGGCGCCTCGTCGCGGCCCGGGCGCCCGCCGAGCGCGCGGCCGTCGAGATGGCGGTCCGCGGCCTGGAGGTGGAGCTGGCGCGCCGCCGGGGCGACATGCGGGCGCTGGGGTCCGCCGCCACGGACCTGCTCGGCCGGCTGGCCGACACGGGGCCGCGGCGACTGCCGTCGACCGCGCAGCACCGGGCGATCACCCTCCACAACCGCGGCATCAGCCTGCTGTGGAGCGACGACCTCGGGCGGGCGGACCGGTACCTGTGGTCGGCGGCGATGACGGCGCGCTCCGCGGACCTCGACCTGCTGGAGGTCGACGCGGTGGGCCACCTGGCCGTGGTCGGGTACGCCCAGGGCGCGCCGGGGGAGAGCCGGTACCAGGCCGACGCCGCCGACGACCTCGCCGACCGGCACGGGCCCGCCGCCGCGCGGCACGCGGTACCGGGGCACCTCGCCGTGGCCCTGACCGCGGTCGAGCAGCACCGGCTCGCCGAGGCCGACAGCGCGCTCCAGCGGGGTGCCCAGGCGCACCGCGACGCCCCCGAGCCGACCCTGCGCACCGCGCTGCGGGTCGCCCGGATCCGACTGCTGCTGGCCCGGCAGGAGTGGGCGGCGGCGCGGACCGCGATCGCGCGGACCCGCCACGAGGCCGCCGGCACGCCCCTGCCCCGGCTGCTCGAACGGTGGCTGACGCAGGTCGAGGCGGAGCTGCTCCTGGGCACCGGGGAACCCGGGCGCGCGGCCGCGGTCCTCGTGGCGGCCGGGCGGCGCGGCCTGGGTCAGCGCGAGCGGGTGTGCCTGGCGCGCGCGGCGGCCGCGCTGGGCCAGACGAGCCGGGCCGAGGGGCTGCTGGCCCCGGTGCTCGCCGCCGCGACGGACATGGTGGCCACGGTGGAGGCGTGGGTCGTCAGCGCCCAGCTCGCCCAGCGGCGGCGGCGCGTCGGCGCGGCGGTGCGCGCCATCGCCAACGGCGTGGAGCTGGCCCTGTCCGACGGCCTGCGCCGCCCGTTCCTCAACCTCGACCGGCGCGACGCCCTGGCGGTGCTGGAGCCGTACCTGCTCCGGCGCGCCGACGGCCACGACTTCGCCGCCGAGCTGGTGGCGGCCCTGGCGGCGACGCGGCCGGCCGCCGGGGGCACCGCGCCCGCCGGCACGGAGCTGAGCGAGCGCGAGCGCGACGTCGTGCGGCACCTGCCGACGATGTTCACCGTCGCCGAGATCGCCGAGGAGCTGCACGTGTCGGTGAACACCGTGAAGGCCCACCTCCGCTCGATCTACCGCAAGCTCGACGTGTCGCGGCGGCGGGACGCGGTCGAACGGGCGCGCGCGCTGAGCATCCTGCCCTGACGCCCCGCGCCCCGTGCGCCGCGTCCCGCCGCGGCCCGCCGCCGGGTCAGGCGCGGGCGCCGCGCCCGACGAGTGTGACGGCCGCCTCGTAGCCGGCCAGCAGGACGGCCACCGCGAGCAGCGCCGGCCAGGAGCCGAGCAGCAGCGCGGCCGCCGCGGCCGCGACGACGCCCGCGACCCGCAGCGCGTCGAGGTGGCGCCGGACCCACGCCGGCCCGCGGCCGGCCAGCGCGCGGCCGGCGCTGCGGGTACCGCGGGCGACCGCCCGCCCGCCCCGGGCCACCGCGCGCCGCAGCCACGTCGGCAGGCGGCCGGGGCCGACCAGGTACATGACCACCGTCAGGCCGGCACCCAGCCAGACGAGCTGTTCGCCGCGGGTGCGCAGCAGGGCGGTCACCGTGCTGGTCGCCGCGGCCACGCCGTCGCGGTACGTCCCGGCCGGGACGGCCGCCAGCAGCTCCCCCCGGGCGGCGCGCAGGGCGGCGGTCACCGCCACAGCGGCCAGCACCAGCCAGATGCCGAGCTGCGCGAGCGTCCGGCGCCGGCCGGGGGAGACCAGCAGCGCGAGGGCGAGCAGCCCGACCGCGGCGGCGGCCAGCCCGGCGACGGAGCGGCGCAGCACCACCACGGCCTCCTGCGCGGCGCGCAGCCGGCCCCCGTCGTACACGGTGAACTGGGCGAAGTTCGCCGGCAGCGTCACGCCGAGCGCGGCCTCGACCCGGCGCCGCAGGTTGTCCGGTATCTGGCCGCTGGTCAGGTCCGGCAGCGAGAGCCGGCGGCCGAACAGGGTCGGCATCTGCGCGCTGAGCTGCCGCAGGACCTGGTTGATCAACGGCAGCAGGTCGATCCGCACGTGCCCGTCGCCCGCCGTCACGACCGTGCTCGTACCGTCGAGGACCGCGACGGCCTGGCGGTGCAGCCGGCGGTTCGCCTCCACCCAGATCCGCTGGAATGCTTCGCCGCCCACCACCTTGTCGACCGTCCCGGCGACGGACTGGCGCACCTGCGAGGTCAGCGGGCCGGCGGCGAAGGCCGCCTGGTCGGGCAGCACGGCGCGCAGCCGCCGCTCCACGTCCAGGACGTCGAAGAGCTGGTCGGTGGCGTACCGGGACACCGCGGCGGCGACGGCCGGCTGTTGGGGCAGCGGGGCCACCGCCCGCACCCAGCGGTCGGTGTCGAGGGCCGTCGCGGCCGCCCACAGGCCGACCGTGCCGGCCACGACGGCCAGCGCCACCACCGGGGCGAGCACCGCGGCCGCGGCCCGCCGCGCCGCCGCGCGCAGGGCGGCGCGGCGCCGCCGGTCGTCGAGCCGGCCGCGCAGCGCCGCCACCTCGTCGCGCAGCCGCGCCGCCTCCGCGTCGGCCGGTGTCGTGCGGGGACTGGACATGGGCACTCCCTGGACTCGGGGGCGCGGAGTCCGCGCCCCGCCCGCGATTGCCACCACCCTCCCCGCGGGGCCTGCCGGCTGGCTCACCCGGCCGGGATGATGCCCGCCGGCGGGCCGGCGGCGCCCAATGGAGTGACGTCGGCGCGTGCCGCACAGGACGCGCCGAACCGCGAAGGGAAGGGCAGACAATGGCAACGCTGGTCGCCATCGGATACACCGACGAGCACACCGCAGCCCTGGCCGCCGAGGAGGCACGCCGCCTGGCGAAGGACCTCATCATCGAGCCGGACGCTATCGCGAGCATCGTCCGTGACCGGGAAGGCAAGTTCCACGTGACGACGAGCCACCACGAGGTCGGCGAGGGCAGCATGTGGGGAATGTTCTGGGGGTTCCTGTTCGGAATGCTCTTCTTCGTGCCGTTCCTCGGCATGGCCGTCGGAGTGGGACTCGGCGCCCTGATGGGCAAGATGAGCAAGGGGGTGACCGACCGGGAGTTCGAGAGCCGCGTACAGGAGATGATGGAGCCCGGTACCTCGGCGCTGTTCCTCGTGATCGAGCGCGCCACGCCGGACAAGGCCGTCGCGCAGCTCAGCCGGTTCGGCGGCACCGTGCTGACCTCCTCGCTGTCCAAGGAGGTCGAGGCCGAGCTGCAGCAGTCCCTGCACGGCCAGCCTGTGGCCGCCGGAGCGCGGTGAACGGGGTCCTGACGATGATGCGGATGAGAAGGCGGCGGAGCGCGTTCCGCGGGCTCGCCGCCGCGGTGGAGACGGCCGCCGGCCACGCCGGTGAGGGCCTGTACGCGGCGGGGCGGGGCGTGGCCAACCACGCCCTGGACATCGGCTGGCGGACCTGGGAGGGCGCGGTCGACTCGGGCCGGCGGGCGTACGTGGCCATGCGCGTCTACCGGGGTCGCTACTACGCCAGCGCCCGCCCGCCGATGGAGTACGCGACGGCCGGCGTCGTCGTCGGGCTGGCGGCCGCGGCGGCGGTCGCCACGGTCGCCCGGGTGGTGCGCCGCGGGCCGGAGGACGGACCGGGCGGCGGGCACCGCCTGGCGGACGCGGCGCTCGCGGCGGCCGCGGCCGCCACCGGGAGCTGGCGCCGCGACGCCCCGACGGCGGAGCCGCGGCCGCCGCGTCCGGCGCCGGAGGGCGGCGGTGTCCGGCCGCTCGCCCCGATGGCCCGGCACGCCGCGGGGACGCCGCGGCGCCGGTTCGACCCGGCGGCGGCGGCCTAGCGGCCCGCCCGGCGCCTGCGCGCGGGTCACCCCGTAGCGGCCCGGTCACCCTCCGCGGGGTGGCCGGGCCGCACCACGCAGCGGAAGCCGAGGTTCGACGTCGACGTGTCGACCGCGTGCGGCATCCGCGCCGCCGGCCGGTAGCGGCGGCAGTAGTTCGGCGCGCACAGGTGGGAGCCGCCCTTGAGCACCTTGCGGGGCACCGGGTCCTCCGGGTGCGCCGCGTCGCGGCTGCCGGCCTGGTGCCCGCCGCGCGGGTCGCGCACCGCGCAGCAGCCGCGGGGCGGCTCGTGGCCCGCGTACCAGTCCGCGGTCCACTCCCACACGTTGCCGATCATGTCGTACAGGCCGTGGCCGTTCGGCGGGAACACCCCCACCGGCGACGTCCCCACGAAGCCGTCGGCGGCGGTGTTCTCGACCGGGAACTCGCCCTGCCAGGTGTTGGCCAGGTGGACCCCGTCGGCGGTGAACTCCTCGCCCCAGGCGTAGGTGGCCCCGTCCAGGCCGCCGCGGGCGGCGAACTCCCACTCGGCCTCCGTGGGCACGTGCTTGCCCGTCAGCATGGCGAAGGCGGCTACGTCGGCCCACGCCAGGTGTACCACCGGGTGGTCGGGGATCGCCGCGGCCGAGGAGCCCGGGCCGCCCGGGTGCCGCCAGTCCGCCCCGGGGACGTAGCGCCACCACCGGCTGAGGTCGTCCAGGTGGGCGCCCGCGGAGGGGTCCGGCGCGACGAAGACCGCGGAGCCGGGGACGTGCAGGGCCGCGGCCGCCCCGGGCGCACCCCGCTCCGGGGTCCGCTCGGCGAGGGTCCGGTAACCCGTCGCCCGGACGAAGTCGTCGAAGTCGCGGTTGGTGACCGGGTGCCGGTCGATCCAGAACCCGGGGACGGTCACCGGGTGCGCCGGCGCCTCCTCGGGGTACTGGTCGTCGGCGCCCATCAGGTAGGTCCCGCCCGGTATCCACACCATGTCGGCGGTGACGGTGCTCGCGGCGAGGGGGGAAGTCGTCATGGGTCCATGGTCGGCCCGCGGGCAGGGCCGGCTCATCACCCCCGCCGGGTGAGCCGGCCGCCGCGCCGCCGCTTCTCGCCCCTGGCGGATGAGGCGCCGCCGCCCCGCCCGGTGGACAGTCGACGTACCGGAAGGGGGGTGCCGGGGGAGGAGTAGGCCGCCGCGGATTTCGCGGCGGCCTACTCGCGTCCGCGCTCCCCGCGGCGCCGTGAACCCGCCCCGGTCGCCGGCCCCGCGCCGCGTCACCCGGACCGGCCCGCGACCACCCTCTCCGGATGAGTTTGTCGGCCCGGCCGCGAGCCAGGATTCCCCTACGACACCGATCACCCAGGAGGAACGATGATGCTCTTGTCCGACAGGTCGCCGGCCCCTGCTGCGGCGCCGCACGTCCTTCGACTCTGCACCCCCAAGCGCCGCGACCTGCTGGCCGCCGGCCCCATGGCCGTCGGCCCCGTCGCGGCGGCACCCGGCCGCCGCGCGGTGGCCCCGGCCGGCGCGACCGGCCGCGGCGCCGCCGCGCGGGCCGGCGTGGGCGGCCAGCCGGCCGACGACCCGGGCGTCCTGGTGCGACTCGCCCGGCTCGCCGACTGAGGTGCGGCGGCAGCGGGGCGGGGGCGGCGGGGTCACCGGCTCGCCGTCCCTGTCCCCGTCGCGCGGGACGCCGGGGGCGCGGGTTCCCCGCGCCGCTGGCGGGGCAGCAGGTTCAGCTCGCGCGCCCGGCGGGCCGCCGCGCTGCGCCCCGGCGTACCGAGCTTGCGGTAGATGTTGCGCAGGTGGGTCTTCACCGTGTTGACCGACAGGTACATGTCGTCGGCGATGTCGTCCGAGGACAGCCCCGCCGCGAGCCGGTCCAGCACCTCGGTCTCCCGGTCGGTGAGCTCCTCGACGACCGGCGCGGCAGCGGGGTCCTCTGCCGGGCGCGGGCGGGGGAAGGCCAGCCAGTCGTGTCCGGACAGGACGTCGGGCCGGATCTGGATCAGCCGCCGGACCCAGGCCCCCTCCTCGATGACCGGGCGCCTGCGCTGCTCGGGCCGCCCGCAGTCGAGGGCGTCGCGCAGCGCCCGGGCCGCGGCGGCGACGTCGCCGGCCGCGAACGCCAGGCGGCCGAACGTCAGGGCGATCATCTGCCGCAGCGGCGGTCGGGCGTCGAGGCCGCGCAGGTCGACCAGGGCGCGGCGGGCGCCCGCCGGGTCACCCTCCTCGGCCCGGGCGCAGGCCAGCAGGAGCGTGCGCTCCGGGCCGTCCGACACCGTCTCCAGCTCCCGTCGGGCCGCCGCCCCGTCGCCCTGCACCAGGTGCACCCGCGCCGCCGTGAGGTCGACCGCGTCGCTGGCCGGTCCCGATGAGCGCCAGCGGCGCAGGTTGGCGCGGGCGCCCGCGAGGGCGGCGACGGCCCGCGGGATGTCGCGGCGCCGCGCGGCGATCTGCGCGCGCAGCAGGGCCAGCGCCGTGGCCGTCGGCGGGTCGTCCTGCGCGGTGGTGGTCGCCGCCGCGCGGGACAGGTGCTGGCTGACGAGGGCCATCTCGTTGCGCAGGAACGCGACCCCGGCCAGGGCCGCGCTGGCCGCCCCCGCGCGGGCGGCCGGCGCCAGGTCGACCGCGTCGGCCAGGGCCAGCGCCTGCTGCGCGTACGCATCGACCTGCTCCAGGGTGCCGTCGGCCAGGTGCAGCAGCGCGAGGTTCGCCAGCGCGTCGTGGGCCAGGTGGGCCGCGTCGGGCTCCGCGGCCGCCGCCTGCGTGAGGAGGGCGCGCGCCTCGGCGAGCCGGCCGCTCCACATCTCCGCGACGCCGGTGTGGCACAGCAGCAGCGCGCGGAGCTGCGCGGCGCCGCAGGCCGGCGTCGGCGGCAGTTGGCCGCGCAGCACGTCGACGGCGGCCGCCGCCCGGCCGGCGGCCTCGGCGTCGCCCGCATAGCGCGCCAGCACGACCTCGGCGACGCGGAGCGCGAGCTGGGCGGCGCCGCTGCCGGGCGGGTCGCCGCGCAGGCCGTCCCGCGCGGCCGCGGCCGCCGCCCGCGCGGCCGCGAGGTCGCCCGCGGCCAGCGCGAGGACCGGCCGCAGCGCCCACGCCGCGGCCGCCGCCTCGTCGGCCGGCAGGCGGGCCAGCACGGACCGGTACGGCGCCGCGGCGGGCGAGACCAGGCGGGGTACGCCGATGTCGGCCACGGCGAGGTCCGCGGCGAACGCCCACGCCCCGACCCGGGTGGCGTGCTCCAGGGACTCGCCGACCCTCCCCCGCTCCCGGTACCAGCGGGCGGCCTCCAGGTGCAGCGGCCGGACCAGCTCCGGGTGCCAGGTCGCCAGTTCGTCGCGCAGCATCGCCCGCAGCGGCGCCCGGCAGCGGAACACGCCGTCGTCGACGGTCTGGACGAAGGCGTTGGCGCGCGCCAGCTCGTCCAGGACGACCCGCGCGTCGTCGCGGCCGCTGAGCCGGATCGCCAGATCGGCGTCGATCCGCTCGACGATGCTGGTGCGCAGCAGGACCTCCCGCGCGCGCGGGAGCTGCGCGTCGAGGATCCCGCCGCGCAGGTAGTCGGCCATCGCCCGTCCGCCGGCCCGGCGGGCGCTGCCCGGGGCGGGGTCGCGGCCGTGCGCGGCGAGCGCGTGCAGGCAGACCCCGGTCACCCAGCCTTCCGTGCGGGCGTGCAGGGCGGCGGTACCGGCCGGGGACAGGTCCAGCCCGTGCGCGGCCACGATGTCCGCCGTCTCCCCGGCGGTGAGGGCCAGGTCCTCGGTCTGGATCTCGACGAGCTCGCCGGCCAGCCGGTACCGGTACAGCGGCAGCAGCGGCGCGCTGCGCCCGACGACGACGAGCCGAAGCCCCGGCGCCGCGTACCGGAGCAGCGTGTCGAGCTGCGCGGCGACCGTGCGGTTGGTGATGACCTCCGCGCGGTCGATGATCACCGTCAGCGGCCGGGTGCGTTCCGCGACCAGGTCGGCGGCGAGGCGCCGCAGCGCGGCCCGGTCGATCCGGTCCGGCACCGCCAGCCCGGTCGGCGGGTGCGGCTGACCGGCCCGGATCGCCTGGAGCAGGTAGGCCCAGAAGGTCGCCGGTGCGTTGTCGCGCTCGTCCAGGCTGAGCCAGGAGGTCGGGGTGGCGGCCCCCGCCGTCCGGGTCCAGTGCGCGACCAGCGCGGTCTTGCCGTAGCCGGCCGGGCCCGTCACCGCCACCACCGGGGTGTGCGCGGCCGCCCGGAGCCGCGCGGCCAGCGCGGCGCGGACGACCATCACCCGGGGGAGGCTGGGGACGGCGAGCTTCGCCGCGATCAGATCGCCGACCCGGCTGGGGCCGGGTGGGCCTGCGTCGTCGCCGGCCGGCCGGCTCACCGCCCCGCCCCGGCGTGCGCGCCGCGTCGGCAGGCCGCGCGCGTCGCGGGACGACGCGAGGACCGGGTATGCGGCGCGGAGCGGCCGATCGGCGCGCCCCGTTCGCTGTTTTCGACCGCCATGCGAGCTTTATAGGGACCGGGTGCGGAGCGCGTCAATGCGGAGGCCGCCTCCCCGTTCACCCGTAACGGGTGAATGTGGCCGCCGACCTGACCGGCCACGCTCCGGCGCTAGGACCTCGGGCCGCACTCGCCCGCGATCAGGTTCAGCTCCCGCGCGCGCCGGGCGGCGGCGCTGCGCCCGGTCGCCCCCAGCTTGCGGTAGATGTTCTTGAGGTGGGTCTTCACGGTGTTCACCGACAGGCCCATGGTGCCGGCGATGTCGCGGATCGCCACGGCCTCGGACAGGTGCCGGAGCACCTGCGCCTCCCGGTCAGTCAGCGGCTGCGGCAGTCCACCGGCGACCGGCGGGGCGCCGTCCGCCGCCCGCGCCGTCAGCCACGGGTGGTCCCGCGCGATCGTCGCGTTCCCCCGCAGCAGCGGCGGCGCCCACGTACCCGAGTCCGCCACGGCGCGCCGCCGGCGGTCCGGGCGGCCGTAGTCGAGCGCGTCGCCCAGCGCCCGGGTCGCGGTCGGCACGTCGCCGGTGGCCGCCGCGAGCCGGCCCAGCGCCAGGGCGGCGTACTGGAGGGCGCTGGGGCTGGCGTCCGGCCCGGCGACCCGGGCCAGCGTCGCCCGCGCCGCCTCGACCTCGCCGCGGGCCTCCAGCAGGTAGCCCTCCGCGACCGTCCGCTCGGCCCGGTCCCCGATCCGGTCCACGCAGCCGCGGGCCGCGGCGAGGTCGCCCACGATCAGGTGGGCCCACAGCGCGGTGAGTTCGATGCGGTCGCTGATCAGCCGCGGCGGCCGGGTGCGGCGCAGGTGCGCCCGCGCCGCCCCGGTGGCGGCGATCGCCGCCGCCCCGTCGCGGCGCGCGCAGGCCACCCAGGCGCGGATCAGCGCGAGCGTCATCGCGGTGGGCGGGTCGGTGCGCGCGGTCAGGGTCGCGAGCGAGTCGGCGGCGTGCTGCCGCGCCGCCGGCAGGTCGTTGCGGACCAGCGCCGTCGCCGCCAGGGTCGCGCTCGCCGCCCCGACCCGCTCGGCGGGCGGGACGCCCGCGCGCTCGGCGAGCGCGATCGCCTGACCGGCCAGCGCGTCGGCCTCGGTGGTGCGCCCCTCGTACATGCTCAGCAGCCCGAGGTGCCCGAGGGCGTCGTGGGCGCTGAACTCGACGCCGGCCACCGGCGCCGCCGCCGCCCCGGTGAGCGCGGCCCGGGCCGCGTCGAGCCGGCCCGCCCACAGCAGCGCCACGCCGAGGTTGGCGTCGAGGAAGCGTCGGGTGCGCGCGGCGTCCACGCGGACCTCCGGCGACGCCTGCGCGTATCGTTCGGCCGCCGCGGCGGCCGCGTCCCCGTCCCCGGTCAGCCGCGCCACGGCGACCCGCGCGACCTCGACGGCGGCGCGGCGGCGCGGCGTGGCCCCGGCCGCCCGCCCGGCCCGCTCCAGCGCCGCCCCGGCCCGCGGGACGTCGTGGCCGGCCAGCGCCAGGACGCAGCGCACCAGTTCGGCGGCGGTGTCGCGCGCCGCGTCGGGCAGCGCCGCCAGCCGTTCGCGCACCGGCCGCGCGCCGGGCGCCGCGAGCAGGGCCGCCACCCCCACCCGGTCGACCGCGACCGCGGTGGCGAACTCCCAGTCGCCGCCGCGCACCGCGTGGGCGACCGCCGTCGCGGGGCTGCCCCGCTGCGCGTACCACCGGGCCGCGGTGGTGTGCAGTCGCGCGACGAGGTCGGGGCGGCTGCCGACGAGAGCGTCCAGCAGCATGGTGCGCAGCGGCTCGCGGTACCGGAACTGCGCCCCGTCGGCGTGGGCGACGAAGCTGTTCGCCCGGGCCAGCCGGCTGAGGATCGCCCGGGCGTCCGACCGGCCCGTGAGCTGGTCGGCCAGGCCGGGGTCCACCCGGTCGAGCAGGCTGGTCCGCAGGAGCAGGTGGCGCACCCGGGCGGGCTGGGCGTCCAGCACCTCGGTGCGCAGGAAGTCGGTGACCGCCTGCCGGCCGAGCGGGTGGGGGAGGACCGCCGGCCCCACGCCGGACCGCAGCGCGAGCGCGTGCAGGCACACCCCGGTCATCCAGCCCTCGGTGCACGCGTGCAGGGCGCGGATGTCCGCGTCGGGCAGGTCGGGCACGCCGTGGGCGCGCAGGATCTCCGGTACCTCGTCGGCGTCCAGCGCCAGGTCGGCGGGGCTGATCTCCGCGACGTCGCCGGCCAGGCGGTGCCGGTGCAGCCACCCCACGTTGCCGCCGCGGCCGCACAGGACCAGGCGCAGGCCGGACCGCGCGTACGCCACCAGCAGGTCCAGTTCGTGGGTGAGCGCCGGGTCGGTGATCAGCTCGACGCGGTCCAGGACCAGCACGACCGGGGTGGCGCGGTGGCCGAGCGCGGTGGCCACCCGCCCGGCGATCGCCCCGTCGACCCGGCCGGTGGGCGGCAGCGCCCGGGCGGCGCCGGGGGCGTGGCCGGCCAGCGCGGCGAGCACGTGCGGCCAGAAGCGCTGCGGCGTGTTGTCCTCCTCGTCGAGGGTCAGCCACGCCACGGGGCCCGGCGCCTGTCCACTGCGGACCCAGTGCGCGACGGCGGACGTCTTGCCGGCCCCGGGCGGCCCGAGGACCGTGGTCACCCGGCGGCGCGCGACGGCCGCGAACCTCGTCGCCAGCCGCCGGCGGGTGCCGTATGTCGGCGGCAGCGGCGGTACCGTGATCTTGATTGCCGGCAGATTCGGCGTCGCGGAATCTGCCGCGCCGCCACCGGCGACGGCGCGCGGGAGATCGGCGGGAATGACGGAAGCGGGGCTCAGCCCGATCATTTATCTGTCCACAGTAGGTGATTGACCTGGGGTGACCATCTGTTCTGGTGAGGAGTAGGCGTTTTCAGTCTAGGGGCCGGTGCGCCCCTCATTCCGCTAGGGCTTGATCATCGATCAACAGGTCGTGTGCGATCGGCGCCTGCGTGGCCGGCACGATGAACACCGCGGTGCCGTACGCGCAGATCTCGGTCCAGTCCGGCCCGATCTCGCGGTGGTCGAACCGCACGCCCACGACCGCATTGGCGCCCCGGTCGTAGGCGAGCGCCACCATCCGCGCGATGGCGTCCTCCCGCCACTTCCGGAGCGCGGGGCCGTCGGCTTCCCGCTTGATGCCCTCGATGAACGGATTCTGCTTCCGGGCGGTCGTCCCGAGTACCTCCCCCACGACGCGCAGAATGTCGAAACCGGGAACCGTATTGATCGTGAGCGCGAATATGTCGGTCACTCCCTCGGTGGCGACGCGCCCGGCCGGGCCGGGCGGCTGCTTCACGGGCTGTTGTTTCTCAGGCGGCGATGTCCGCCGGCAGCGCTTGGTCGGCCAGCGCCTCGACGAATTCGCTCGGCCGGCCGGTACTGGCCCACAGTTCCCGCTGCCGGTCCGCGCCGTTGCCCTCCCGCCGCACGACGTCCAGGCGCCGTTCGACGTCGCGGCGCTCGTCGGTGCTGAGCGTGGGGCTGATGTGCGCGAACAGCCGGTCGAGCGCCACCTGCTTGCCGCCGGCGTCCAGGCCGTAGTGGGCGGCGTGCAGGAGTCCGGACTGGACCGTGGCGCCGGGCTCGTCGAGCTTCGGCTTCGGCTTGGGTTGCGGCTCCGGCCGCTGGTGCTGCTCCTCGACGATGGTCGTGACCAGCCCGCGCACCAGGGCGGCCAGCAGCACGGTGTCGTCGACCGTCAGGCAGGCGTCGGCGACGCGCACCTCCACGGTCGGGTAGCGGGCGGACAGCCGGGCCAGCAGGTAGACGCTGCCCGGGTCCATGGCGGCGCCGCGGTCGATGAGGCGCTGCACGGCGCGGTCGTAGCCGCGCTGGCCGCGCCACTGGCGGGGCGGCCGGAAGCTCGGCCACTTCAGCAGGGAGCGGTACCGGTCGCTGCTCCACCCCGTGTCCGCCCCGTGGCTGATCACCGAGTTGGCGGTCAGCGCGAGCAGCGTCGGCAGCCAGGGCCGCAGCCCGGCCAGCACTTGGACCCGCAGGTCCGGGTCGGGTACGCCGACGTGGACCTGGCAGGCGCAGGCGGCGCCCATCCGCGGCCCGAACGGGTACCGCCGGGCGAGTTCGAGGTACCGCGGCTGGGCCGACACCTGGTCGTACCCGCCACTGTGGAACGGCGGCACCCCGACCGACACCAGCCGGGCGCCGGCCTGGTCGGCGCCGCGCGCCGCGAGCCGACGCAGCCGGCTCAGGTGGGCGTGCAGCTCGTCGAGGCTCCGGCACACCGGGGTCGCCGTCTCCAACTGGTACGACATGAACTCCGGTTGGAGCTCGCCGTCGTCGGCCCCGCCGCGGCGCACCGCCTCCTCGGCCACCGGTGCGACCGCGCCGTCCTGGTCGAGCAGCAGGAACTCTTCCTCGACGCCCATGGTGAGCATGACGCTTCTCCGTCCGGTCGGTGGATGTCTGTCGCCCAGCCTCGCGGCGGCGCGGGCCGGCCGCCTCGTCCGCCGCGAATGAGGTACGCCCGCGCGGGCTGAGCGACGCTGGCGGGGTCGAGCCGCGCGGCGTCGCCGCGCGCCGCCAGGGGAAACGAGGAGTGGGATGTGTCGATGGCTGGCGTACTCGGGTTCACCGATCGAGCCGGACGAACTGCTCTACCGTCCTGAACACTCGCTCATCGACCAGGCGCTGCACAGCCGCGAGGGGGTCGAGACGACCAACGGCGACGGCTTCGGGCTGGGGTGGTATGACGGCCGCGCGGGCCGGCCCCCGGCGGTGCTGCGGGGGGTCGGCCCCGCGTGGAGCGACGCCAACCTGCGGGAGGTGGCCCTGGCGGTGCGCTCCCCGCTGTTCCTGGCCCACATCCGGGCCAGCACGGGGACGCCGGTGCAGCAGTCCAACTGCCACCCCTTCCGGCACGGGCCGTGGCTGTGGATGCACAACGGCGCGATCCGGGGCTTCGAGCGGCTGAAGCGGGAGCTGGTGCTGGGCGTCGACCCCGCGCTGTACGCGGGGATCGAGGGCTCGACCGACTCGGAGCTGATGTTCTACCTGGCGCTCACGTTCGGCCTGGACGACGACCCGGTGGCGGCGGTGGAGCGGATGGCGGGGTTCGTCGAGGCGGCGGGGCGCGCCCACGAGGTCGCGTACCCGCTGCAGATGACGGTGGCGACGACCAACGGCCGGGACATCTGGATCTTCCGGTACTCCAGCGAGGGCCGCAGCCGGTCGCTGTACTACAGCGCCGACATGGCCACGGTGCGCGCGACGTACCCGGAGCACGCGCGCCTGGGCGCGCTGTCCGACGAGACGCGGGTCGTGGTGTCCGAGCCCGTCGGCGCACTGCGCGGGGCGTGGCGCCCGGTGCCGGAGTCCTCGTTCGGCGTGGTCCGCGAGGGGGTCGACATCCTGGGCCCCTTCCGGCCGACGCCCGGGATGAAGTAGCCGACGCGCGCCCCGGCGGCTGCCGGGGCGCGCGCTGCCGGGGTGGAGTCACTCCCCGCGGATGAGGCGCCGCGGGACCCGGCCGCCGACACTCGGGGTGCCGGATCGACGTGGGACGAGACGGCGGGACCGGGTAGGCCGCCGCGTGGCCGGGGCGGCCTACCCGTTCGCCCGCGCCGCGCCGGGCTCGCCGAGGCTGAGCGTCGGCGACCGGGGTTCGAGGATCCTGAGGCGGGCGATGTCGACGCCGAGGGCCTGCGCCCGCACGAGGAGGCCGTCGAGCGTGCCGCGGTTCACGACGACCTTGTGCAGGATCATCTCGGCCGCGGTGTCGGAGAGGTCGTACTCGGCGATGAGCGCGAGCATCAGCGCGTCCGCCCGCCCGCGCAGGATCAGCTCGAACTCGGTGTCGCGCGTCGTCACTAGTACGCCTCCGATCGGCGGTCGGGGCTGCCCTGTGGCGAGCCGGTACCCGTCGCACCATGCTCCGCCGGTGCCGAAAGGGCCGCCCTCATCCCTGTCGGATGGTCTGGCCGCGACGCCGGGGACGCCGGCCGTCCGGCCCGCCATCCGGCAGGGGTGACGCCCCGCGGCGGACGGGCGGCGACGCTGAGCGCATGACAGCCACGAAGCCGGAGCGACCCGGTCCGCCCGAAGCACCCGAGCCGCCGGCGCGCGGCCGGTGGTGGCGGCTGCGGCACCGCTGGCACTACACCTTCGTCGGCGTGGTGGGGGCGCTGGTCTTCTTCTGCCTGTCGCTGACCCCGTCGCTGCTGCCCCGCGGGCTCGTCCTCCAGTCGCTGGTCAGCGGCATCACCGCGGCCATCGGCTACGGGCTCGGCGTGCTGCTGGTCTGGCTGGCGGGCACCCTGTCCGACCGGCCGGTGCCCGGCCCGCGCCCGGTGCTGTGGCGCTGGCTGGGAATCGCCGCCGTACCGGTCCTGGGCGTCGCCCTCTACCAGGGGTCGGTCTGGCAGGAGGAGGTGCACCGCCTGATGGGGATGACCGCCCCGTCGCAGTTCGGCTACCTCGCCGTCCTGCTCCTCGCGGCGGTCACCGCGGCCGCGTTTGTCGGCCTGGCGCGGATGCTGCGCGCCGCGGCGCGCGCGACGGGCCGCCTGCTCGGCCGGTGGGTACCCGCGGCCACGGCCCGGACGGTCGCCGCGCTGGCGGTGGCCCTGCTCGCGCTCGGCCTGCTCGACGGGGTCGTGGTTGACAGCTTCTTCGCCGTGACGGACAACGCGTTCCGCGCGGTCAACGACGAGACCGAGCCGGGCACGGCGCCGCCGGAGGAGCCGCTGCGCTCCGGCGGCCCGGGTTCGCTGGTGTCGTGGGCGTCGCTGGGCAACCAGGGCCGGCAGTTCGTCACGGGCGGACCCGGGCCGCAGGAGCTGAGCCGGGTCGCCGGGGCCGACGCCCGCCGCCCCATCCGGGTCTACGCCGGGCTGGACTCCGCGCCGACCTCCCGGCAGCGCGCGCAGCTCGCCGTCCGGGACCTCCAGCGCACCGGCGCGTTCCAGCGCGACGTACTGGTCGTGATCATCACGACCGGCACCGGCTGGGTCGACGAGCAGGGGGTGGTGCCGCTGGAGTACATGTACCGCGGCAACACCGCGATGGTGGCGCTCCAGTACTCGTACCAGCCGAGCTGGCTGTCGTTCCTGGTCGACAAGGAGCGCGCCCGGGAGGCCGGGCGCGACCTGTACAACCAGGTGTACGGGGTCTGGTCGAGGATGCCGCTGAGCGGCCGGCCCAAGCTGCTGGTCTTCGGCGAGAGCCTGGGCTCGTTCGGCGCGGAGTCGGCGTTCGGGGGCGCCGACGACATCCGCAACCGGGTCGACGGGATGCTGCTGGTCGGGCCGCCGAACCGCAACGCGCTGTGGCGCGGGTACGTCGCCGCACGCGACCCGGGCAGCCCCGAGATCCTGCCCCGCTACGAGCAGGGCGCCACGATCCGGTTCGCGCGCGACCCCGCCGTCGACCTCGACCAGCCCGGCACCTGGTGGGGCACGCCGCGGGCGGTGTACCTGCAGCACCCGTCGGACCCGATCGTGTGGTGGGCGCCGAAGTTGATCGTCAGCCGGCCCGACTGGCTGCGCGAGCCGCGCGGCGTCGACGTGTCGCCCCGTATGCGGTGGTACCCGTTCGTGACGTTCTGGCAGGTGACCGCGGACATGGCCTTCTCCACCGGGGTGCCCCCGGGCCACGGGCACGGCTACGGTACGGCGCCGGTGGCCGCGTGGGCGCAGATCGCGCCGCCCGAGGGCTGGACGCCGGCCCGGACCGCGGCGCTCACCGCGCTGATCGCGGGCGGCTGACCCGCCGGAGCGGGGGCCGGGACCGCGTCAGCCGCTGACCCGGCCGTCGGCGACCGCCAGCCGCCGGGTGGTGGCGACCGCGTCGAGCATCCGCCGGTCGTGGGTGACCAGCAGCAGCGTGCCCGGGTAGGTGGACAGCGCCGATTCGAGCTGCTCGATCGCCGGCAGGTCCAGGTGGTTCGTCGGCTCGTCCAGCACGAGCAGGTTCACCCCGGCGGCCTGGAGCAGCGCCAGGGCCGCCCGGGTGCGCTCGCCCGGCGACAGGCTCGCGGCCGGCCGCAGCACGTGCCCCGAGCGCAGGCCGAACTTGGCCAGCAGCGTGCGCACCTCGGCCGGCGGCAGGTCCGGGACGGCGGCCCGGAAGGCGTCCGCGATCGGCGCGTCGCCGAGGAACGCCCCGCGCGCCTGGTCGATCTCGCCCACGACCACGCCGGGGCCGAGCGCGGCCGTGCCGGCGGCCAGCGGGAGCCGGCCGAGCAGCGCGCCGAGCAGCGTCGACTTGCCGGAGCCGTTGGGGCCGGTGATCGCCACGCGGTCGGCCCAGTCGATCCGCAGGTCCACCGGCCCGAGGGTGAACCCGCCCCGGGTGACCACCGCGCCGCGCATCGAGGCCACGACGGCGCCGGAGCGCGGCGCCGCCGCGATGGTCATCTGCAGCTCCCACTCCTTGCGGGGCTCCTCGACCACCTCCAGCCGCTCGATCATGCGGTCGGTCTGCCGGGCCTTGGCGGCCTGCTTCTCGCTGCCCTCGGCCCGGTGCCGGATGACGCTCTTGTCGGCGTCGGTGGCCTTGCGCACCGCGTTGCGGACGCCCTTGTCGGCCCACGCCCGCTGCATCCGCGCGCGCGCCTCCAGGCCGGCCCGGGTGTCGGCGTACTCCTCGTACTCCTCGCGGGCGTGCCGGCGGGCGCGCTCGCGCTCCTGCAGGTACGCGCCGTAGCCGCCGCCGTACCGGCGGACCTGCTGCTGGGCCAGGTCCAGCTCCAGCACGCCGGTCACCGTCCGGGCCAGGAACTCGCGGTCGTGGCTGACCAGCAGGGTGCCGGCGCGCAGCCCGGTCACGTAGGACTCCAGCCGTTCCAGGCCGGCCAGGTCGAGGTCGTTGGTGGGCTCGTCCAGCAGGAAGACGTCGTACCGGCTGAGCAGCAGCGACGCCATCGAGGCCCGGGCGGCCTGCCCGCCGGACAGGCTGGTCATCGGCTGGTCCAGCCGCACCCCCAGGCCCAGCTCGGCGGCGACCTGCCCGGCGCGCTCGTCGAGGTCGGCGCCGCCGAGGTCGAGCCAGCGCTCCAGCGCGTCGGCGTACGCGTCGTCGGCGCCCGCGCCGCCGGCACCGAGCGCCTCGGCGGCGCTGTCCATCGCCCGCTGCGCGCCGCGCACGCCCGTGCGCCGGGCCAGGAAGTCGCGGACCGTCTCCGCCGGCCGCCGGTCCGGCTCCTGGGGCAGGTAGCCGACCGAGGCGTGGGGCGGGCTGAGGCTGACGCTGCCCGCCTCGACCGGGACCAGGCCGGCCAGGGTGCGCAGCAGAGTCGACTTGCCGGCGCCGTTGACCCCGACGAGCCCGATCCGGTCGCCGGGGGCGACGACCAGGTCCAGGTCGGCGAACAGGGCCCGGGCGCCGTGGCCGGCGGCCAGGCCCTTGACGATCATCGTGGCGCTCATGAGGACCGGATCCTACCGGCGCCGGGCGTCAGGAGGCGGGGGCCACCACCGCCACGTCGTCCATCGCGAACATCGTCGGCAGGGCCTTGTCCAGCTTCGTCGTCCACCGCAGCGTGACGCTCCTGCCCCGGAACGCCGAGAGGTCCGCGCTCACCAGTTGCCAGTCGGCGGCGGCCTGGACGTTGGAGACCTGGGCGAGCCGGGTGCCGTTGCCGTCCAGTACCAGGGTGTCGCGGTCGAAGCTCGACGCCTCGGTGGTCCGCACGTGCACCCAGAAGTAGACCCGCGGGGCGGCCGCGGCCGCCGGTACCGTCACCGCGGTCGAGACCTGCTGGGTGGCGTTCTTGTCCTCGGCGAAGCGGACGTACCGGTCGCCGCCGTGCGGCAGCGGGTCGGTGCCGCCGACGATGACGCCGGTGTCCCCGCTCCAGCCGCTGCGCCCCTGCTCGAAGCCGGCGTTGGCGACGAGGTTGCCGGCCAGGTCCGGCTCGACGTCCCAGCGGAACACCGCCGCCGCCCGGCCGCCGCGACCGTCGTCGGCGGTGACCCGCACGGCGTGCCGCCCCGCCCTGGCGGGCGTACCGGAGACCAGGCCGTTGGTCGCGCCCAGGACCAGCCCCTCGGGCAGCCCGGCGGCCGTGACGGTGACCGGGTCGCCGTCGGGGTCGGCGGCGGCGAGCTGGAGGTTGACCGGCGTGCCCAGGGTGGAGCGCTGATCGGCGGGCGGGGCGATCTGGGGGTTGCGGTTGAGACCGCCCGCGCCGGGGACGACGCCGTCCATCACCAGGGCGTACGTCTGCGGCCCGGTCGGCACGTTGGCGGCCCGGACCCGGACGGTGTACGTGCCCGCGGCCGGCGCCTGCACGTACACGTTCTCCAGGTTGTTGCGCCGGTCGGCGCTGCCGCCGCCGGTCGACCAGCCGCCGGCGAACACGTTGCCGAGCCGCGTGCCGCCCGGGCCGGTGACCTCCAGGTCGAGGTCGTTGACCAGCGTGGTGGCCGCGTTGACCTTGGCGGCCGGGTCCGTCCACGCCAGCGTGATCCTCATGGCGGCGCCGGCCCGGGCGACGACCTGGTACTCGCGGGAGGCGCCGGTGTCCAGCGCCGCCCCCTCGTCCAGCCAGATCGCGGTGCCGGCGGTCGCCCGGTCCAGGTCGACCAGCCCCCAGCCCTCGTGGATGTTCGGGACCGGGTGCGCGTTGTCGTCGCGCCCGTCGCTGTTCTCGTCGAGGAGGTCGGCGGCGCTGTTGACCAGCGTCGCCTTCACCAGGGCCGCGGAGGCGTGCTGGCCGTACCTCTTGGCGTAGTAGTCGCGGACGACCGTCGCCCCGCCGGCCGCCAGCGGGTTCGCCATCGACGTGCCGGTGTTGTACTTGTACGCCCCGTCGTACGGGAAGCCCATCGCGTCGGACTGGTACGCCTTGTTCTTCGGGTTGGGGGCCGGGTCGTACCCCTGCCGGAACAGCGGCGAGTAACCGGACAGGATCCACGTTCCGGGGGCGACCAGGTCGGGCTTGATCCGGCCGTCGTCGGTCGGGCCGCGCCCGGAGAACGGCGCCATCTGCGCGGCGTTGCCGGCCTGCGGGTCGTCCTTGAGCGGCGCCACCGGCGCCATCGACGGGAACCAGGCGCCCCAGGTGGGCAGCGGCATGGTGCCGCCGAGCTTCTGGCACGAGCCGTCCGCGCCCCACGAGCGCTTCTCGCTGGCGGTCTGGCCCGGGTAGGTGAGGCTCCGGTCGCAGGGGTACGTCGCGCGGCCGCTCTCGGAGGCGCCGACGGCGATGGCGTTCTTCGCGGTCGCGGGCGCGCCCACGGAGTCGGGGTCGACGACGCCGTTGCGGTCGCCGTCCTGCCCGCCGTTGCCGGCCGCGAACGTGACGGTCATGTCGCGGTTCGCGGCGACGAAGTCGTCGACCCCGGCGGCGTTCTCCTCGTACACCCCGTTGCGGGGGCCGCCCCACGAGTTGGAGTGCACCCGCGCGCCGTCGGCGTACGCCTGGGCGAACAGCCCGCGGATGTCGATCGGCAGGCCGCCCAGCAGGTAGCCCTCCTTGAAGGCGTTCAGGCAGGTACCCAGCGGCGTCACCCAGTCCTGGACGGCCTGGAACACCAGCCGCGCCCGGTGGGCGGCGGCCCGGCCCACGCCGCGGGCGTCGCCGCCCCCGACCACCGAGGTGGCCGTGTGGGTGCCGTGCCCGGAGTCCACGTCGCGGGGACCGTCCACGTCGGCCTTGCGGCAGTTGGCGATGTCCGCGGTGGGCCAGTCGCGGATGACCTTGATCCGCCCGGCGGGGACCCCGGGGTGCGCGGTGGCGGCGACCCCGGTGCCGAAGCCGGTGTCGGCGACCGCCGCGATCTGCGTGGAGCCGTCGTACCCGCGGTCCGCCGCCGGCTGCCCCTTCATCGTGGTGAAGACGGCCGACTCGTTGAGCGGCCGCATCATCGCGTACGCGTCGACGGCGGTGACGTCGTCGCGGCGCACCAGCGAGTCCACCTGCGCACCCGTCGCGGCCACGAGCAGCACGCGCCCCGACCCGGTGGCGACCGCGCCGGCCGCCGACGCCGCCGCCGCGACCGCGGCCGGATCGGCGTCGACCGCCAGGGTCACCGTGTAGAGGCGGGCGTCGTCCGCGGCCGGCGCGCCGCGCTTCCACGCGGGCGCGAACGGCGCGACGGCCCGGACGCGGCGCCCCGCGGCGACCGCGTCGGCCTGGCCCGCGGTCATCCGGACCAGGTAGGCGTAGTCGGGCAGGTAGCCGTCGACGGTCACGCCGCGGCGGGCGAGGTCGGCCCGCTGGGGCGCGCCGACCGGCCCGTCGTACTGCACGACGAACAGGCCGCGCCGGCCGCCGGCGGGCCGGGAGCGGCCGAACTGCGGCGCGTCGGACGCGGCGAGGGCGACGTCGCCGGTGCGCAGCCGCAGCAGGGGGGCGCCCGCCGCGGCCGTGCCCGCGCCGGCCGGAGCGGCGACGGACAGGACGAGCGCGGCGGCGGCGACCACCGCGGTGAGGGCGCGGCGGACGGGGGCGCGGCGGACAGGGGCGCGGCGGGCTCGCCTGGTGGTCGCCATAGGTGGTCAACTCCTTGCCGGAGGCACACGGGCAGGCTCGGCGGACCTCCAAATGCAACCATCGGCGTCGATGTTCCGTCAATCGCCGCCGGCTCCCGGTACCGGCGCCCGGCCCGCGCCCCGGACGCCGGTACCGGTCGGTCAGGCCGAGTCGAGGTGGCGGGGCAGGAACGCGTCGTCCACCCCGACCCAGCGGACGCTGCGGTGGTCGCCCGGCCGGGCGTGCAGGGTCTTGTCCGCGGAGGCGAACGCGTCGAACAGCGCCAGCCCGGCCGCGCGGTCGGCGTGCGCGTCGTCCCAGGGCAGCAGGAACTGGACCGGTACGGTCACCTGCCGCGCGGCGGCGAGCAGCGGCGCGTCCACGACGCACCCGCCGCCGAACACGGCGGCGGCGATGCGCGGCTCGGCCGCCACCAGCCGGACCCCGATCGCCGTACCCATCGCGATGCCCCCGCCGTAGCCGACCGGCGCGTCGGGGCCGATCTGCGGCAGCGCCTGGAGGGCGTCCAGGGTCGTCCGCCACTCCGCCACGGCCTGCGCCGCGAGCGAGGCGGTGAAGCGGAGGGTCGCCGCCGCGAACCGCGGGGTGTCACCCGCGGCCACCGCCTCCCGGATCTCGGCGCGGGCCTGCGCGTCGGCGTCGGTCCGCGGGCGGTCGCCGTGTGCCGGGGCGTCGATCGCCACGACGGTGAACCCCCAGGTGGCCGCGGCGTGCAGGGCCCGGGCCCGCAGGCCCGGCGCCTTCTTGTCCATGCCGCCGTTGTGCCCCACGAGGACGACGGGGGCGCGGTCGGTGCCGGATTCGGGTGCCCAGAGCGCACCCGGGATCTCGCCGACGAAGAAGTCGCGCTCGACGACGCCGCTTGAGGAGGTGGAAGTGGTGAAACGGAGAGAATGCATGACGGTGCTCCTTCGGGAGTGCCAATGGGTGGGCACTCCCGGCGACGGCTGCGTCAGTCGCCCGTCCGTGACGGGAGGGAGCACCACGTGCGAACTGCGTTCACGGGTCTCACCTCCTCGACCGGGTCACGGATCTCGGGACACGCTACCAATCCGGCCGCACCCCGGCCAGTGATTTAACGCCCGGCCCCACCGATGGTCCGGTCCGTGTCCGCAGTGGCGTGTCGTGCTGTCCGGGGTGGGGCGCGGACCCTTGCCCGCGCCGGAGGCGTGCCCGATGATGTCGGTGGCATCCCGGCGATGGAAGGGCCCGACCCCATGACTGACGCGCACGGCGAGTTCGGTGTGGCCGACCTGTTCGGCCTGACCCTGGCGGAGGCGGAGCGGCTGGCCGAGGCCAGGGGGTACGAGGTGCGGGTGGTCGGCGCCGACGGCGTCGGATTCCCGGTCACCATGGACTTCCGGCCCGACCGGCTGGACGTGTACCTGATCGGCGGCCGGGTGGTCGACCCGAGCGGCGAGGACGCGGGCAACTCGCCCTGGCCGCCGCCGCGGCACCCCGAGGACGACCGCCACCGGGCGGACGGCCCGCGGTGAGTCCGGGCGCCGGCGCCTAACCGGGCACCGGCGCCGCCGGATCCCCGGCGACGGCGCGGAGCTGCCACCCCGCCGCCTCGGCGCGCTGGGCGCAGAAGCGCGCGTAGCGGCCACCGGCGGCGACCAGGGTCTCGTGGGTACCCCGCTCCACGATCCGGCCCGCGTCGAGGAACAGGATCTGGTCGGCGTGGCGGACCGTCTCCAGCCGGTGCGCGATGACCACCACGGTCCGCCCGGCGGTGAACCGCGCGACCGCCGCCGTCACCGCGGCCTCGTTCTCGGCGTCGAGGGCGGCGGTGGCCTCGTCCAGGATCACGATCGGGGTGTCCGCCAGCAGCGCCCGCGCCAGGGACACCCGCTGGCGCTCGCCGCCGGAGAGCAGCGCCCCGCCGGGGCCGACCGGCGTGTCGTAGCCCCGCGGCAGCCGCCCGGCGATCTCGTCGACGCGGGCGTCGGCCGCGGCGGCGCGCACCGCGTCCGGCCCGGCGTCGGGGCGGCCGACGGCGATGTTGTCCCACAGGGTGCCGTCGAACAGGTACACGTCCTGGAACACCAGCGACAGCCGGGCCATCAGCTCCGGGGTGGGCACCTGCCGCAGGTCGGCGCCCCCGACGCGGACCGTGCCGGCGTCGGGGTCGTGGAAGCGGGCGATCAGCGCCGCGACGGTGCTCTTGCCCGCGCCGGACGGGCCGACGAGCGCGGTGCGCCCCCCGGCCGGCGCGGTGAAGGACACCCCGTCCAGCGCCCGCGTCCCGCCGAAGGTCATCCGCACGTCGGTGAAGCTGATGTCGTCGCCGCGGATGCGCTGCGGGCGGGTGGGCGCCGGCAGCGTCGGCGTGGCGGCCAGCGCCGCGACCCGGTCCAGGGCGTTGCCGGCCATGCGGACGGCCGCGCCGAGCTGCGCCGCCACGAGCATCGGCTCGGTACAGCGCGCGGCCAGGACCAGCGCGGCCAGCGCCGTACCGGCGTCCAGCCGACCGCCCAGCCCGAGCACCGCGGCGACGACGAGCACCGCGGTGAGCCCCGCCTGTACCGCGACGGCGAACCCGGCGACGGCGGGCAGCGCCTGGCGGGCCATCGCGCGCCCGGCGGCGCGCTGCGCGCCCAGAGCGTGCTCCAGCGAGGCCAGCCCGTCCTCGGCGCGGCCGGCGGCGCGCAGCGCCGGCAGCACGGTGGCGAACTCCACCACCCGCGCCGCCGACTCGGCCGCCGCCGCGGCGGCACCCCGCTCCGTACGCCGCACCACCGCGCCGGTCCACCGGTAGGACGCGACGATCACCGGCGCCGCGGCGCCGGCGGCCACGCCGAGCCGCCAGTCCAGGACGAGCAGGACCGCGGCGACGGCGGCGGGGGTGACGAACGCGGTGAGCACCGGACCGAGCAGGTGGCCCGGCGCGCTCATGATCGTCATGATGTCGCGGGTGGCGAGCTGGGCCAGCTCCCCGCTGCGCCGGGGTGTGAACCAGCCCAGCGGCAGCCCGCTGACCTGGTTGCCCATCCGGTGCAGCAGGGTGCGGGCGAGGGCGTAGCCGGTCCGGCGACCCTGGACGGTGGCCGCGACGTGCGCCACCGCGTACACCGCGGCGGCGCCGGCCAGCCACCCCAGGGGCGCCCAGGCGGCGGCCGGCCGCCCGGCCAGGAGCGCCCGCAGGAAGGGCACCGCGCACGCGTACGCCGCACCCTGCGCGAGCGCCGCCGCCACCGTCAGCGCCACCCCGACCCGCAGCCGGCGGCGGTCGGCGGGTGGGAGCGTGGCCAGGAGGCGACGGATCATCGGGCGGCTCCGCTGACGTGGGGGGTGGCCGGGTGCTGCGCCCGCCAGAGTGCGGCGTACGGGCCGTCGGCGGCGAGCAGGTCGGCGTGCCGGCCGCGCTCGGCGACGCGGCCGTCGGCCAGGACGACGATCTGGTCGGCGTGGACGACGGTGCGCAGCCGGTGGGCCACCACCAGGACGGTCCGCCCGCCGACCAGGGCGCCGACCGCGCGCTGGACGGCGGTCTCGGCGTCCGGGTCGATGTGGGCGGTCGCCTCGTCCAGCACGAGGATGGGCGGGTCGGCGAGCAGGGCCCGGGCGATGCCGATCCGCTGCGCCTCACCGCCGGAGAGGGCGACGCCCTGGCCCAGCATCGTGTCGTACCCGGCGGGGAGGGCGGTGACGCGGTCGTGGATCCCGGCCGCCCGGGCCGCCGCCCGCACCGCCGCGTCGTCGGCGTCGGGGCGGGCCAGGCGGATGTTGTCGCGGACGGTGGCGCGCAGCAGGCGGGTCTGCTGGAGTACGAAGCCGACCCGCCGGTAGAGCGCGGTGCTCGTCAGCTCGCGTACGTCGTACCCGTCGATCCGCACCTGCCCGGCGTCGGGGTCGTGGAAGCGGGCCACCAGGGCCGCCAGGGTGCTCTTGCCGCTGCCGGACCGGCCCACCAGCGCGGTCAGCGTGCCGGGCGCGACCCGCAGGTCGATGCCGGCGAGCGCCTGGTGCCGGCCGTCGTAGGAGAAGCGCACGCCCCGCAGCTCCACCGCGGGGGCGGGGCCGGGCGGCGGCGCGGGCGCGGGCGCCGACACCGCCAGCGGCGGGCGGGCGTGCAGCTCGGCCAGGTGCAGGGCCGCGGCGCGGGCGGCGCGGATCTCCTCCCGGCTGTACCCGAGCGCCAGCAGCGGCGCTGTCAGCCCCGGGCCGAGCAGCGCGAACGCCATCAGCTCCACGCCGTCGACGCGGCCGGCGGCCAGCAGGGCCGTCCCGGCCGCGAAGACGACCAGCAGCAGCACCGGCGCGGAGAGTACGGCCTCGGCGGCGGCGGCCGGGCGGGTCACCTGCCGGGCCCAGTCGCGGACGAAGGCGGCGTAGTCGTCGGCGGCCCGCCGGAACGCCTGCGGGGCCTGCCCGGTCGTGCCGAACGCCTTGACCACCGCGATGCCGTGGACGAACTCGACGGTGGCGGCGTTGAGCCGGCCCGTGGCGGCCTGGAACTGCGGCATCCGGGCCGCCGCGAGCCCGGTGGCCCGGCGGTGCAGCCACAGGCCCACGGCGATCGGTACCGCCAGCGCGGCCGCCAGCTCCGGGCTCGTGACCACCAGGTAGCCGCCGGCTACCAGCGGTGCCGCGGCGGCGGTCACCAGGTCCAGGCTCGCGTGGGCGACCGCGTGGTGCAGCGCGCCCACGTCGTCGATCACCGCCTTCTTCACCCGGCCGGCGCCCTGGCCGGTCAGCCAGCCCAGCGGCAGCCGGCCCAGGTGCCGGG
Organism: Pilimelia terevasa; assembly: GCF_014647915.1. Lineage (GTDB taxonomy): Bacteria > Actinomycetota > Actinomycetes > Mycobacteriales > Micromonosporaceae > Pilimelia > Pilimelia terevasa. The sequence continues at coordinate 9,202 of NZ_BMQC01000021.1, read as the reverse complement.
CGAGGTCCCGGCGCAGCCCCCACTGGAGGTCGCCGTCGGCCCGGTGGGCCAGCGCGGAGGCGGCGGCGCCGGCCGCCACGCGGACGGCCAGGCCGGCGCCGGCCACCGCGACCGCGACCGCCCCGTGCCGGCCCTCGCGGGCCCCGAGCAGCGCCGCGGCCAGTTCGACGGCCGCGACGAGCGGGACGACCGCGGCGACGGCGGCGACGAGCTGCAGGGCCAGGGCGCCCAGCAGCCGCATCCGTACCGGGCGTGCCACGCCCCAGAGGGTGACGCCCACTCCAGGCCCCGTCTCTCGTGGACAGTCGCGGCCCGCCGGACACCGACGGGCCAAGCGCAATTGACGCTCTACAGGGTAGTGATCCCGCAAAAAAGTTCCCACAAAACACCATCAACGTTGTGAAATTGCTCACTTCGCAGGCGCGGGTCCGGCCCTGCGCAGGTTCACCCGTCCGGGCTCGGCCGGACCGGGGGACAGGTCAGCCTGTCCGGTGGGTGCGGCGCTGGCCGGGTCGGGTGGCCGGCGGCGGGGCGGTCAGGGCAATGTCGACGGCCGGGTTCGGGGTGTGCCATGCTGCCGGCGCCAGCGGTTCGCTGCTGCCCTGCCGGGTGGCGGCGTCGCAAGAGGGAACCCGGTGTGACTCCGGGGCTGCCCCGCAGCGGTGAGTGGGAACGACCGCCGTCAGGAAGCACTGGGCCCGGATAGCGGGCCCGGGAAGCGACGGCCAGTAGGAGCGCGTCGCGCACGCCCGCGAGTCCGAAGACCTGCCGCCGGTGCACGCGTCGAAGGGGTGCGTGCCGGTTCTGGGCCTCGTGGGACGGGCCGGTCCGACGCATCGGCGGCGCTCGCGTCGCCCCGTCGTGAGCCTTTCCCGCGTGGCCCGCCAGGGCGGGAGAGTGTCGACGGTGGCAGGACGGTGGCGGGTGCGCTGGGTGCGGTTGCTCGCGGCGGCCGGGGTGACGGCGGTGGCCGCGACCGGCTGCGCGACGGCGCCGGCCGGCAGCGAGGGCGGCGGCGGACCCCGGACCGCGTTGACGATCGCGACGAGCTTCGCGGTCAGCGACCTGGACCCGATCGAGAGCGGCTACTGGGCGCCGGAGTTCGGCTACGGGGCGCTGCTGCTCAAGCCGGTCAAGGGCGGCAGGCTGGAGCCGTGGCTGCTGGCCGAGCTGCCGAGGCAGACGGCGCCGACGACGTGGACGCTGCGGCTCCGGCCGAACCTGACGTTCCAGAACGGCCACCGGCTCGACGCCGCGGCCGCGGCCGCCGCCATGACGTTCAGCCTGGCGGAGAACGCCTCGGTGAAGCCGCTGCTGCCCGGCGCGAAGGTGACCGCGTCCGGCCCGGACACGGTCACGCTGACCACGGCCACGCCGACCTCGTACGTGCCCTCGCTGCTGGCGCACGAGTCGATGTTCCCGATCGTCGACACCGCCACCTACCTGCCACTGCGCAAGCGGCCGGCGGAGCTGGTGGCGGCGAGGATCTGGGCCGGGCCGTACACGGTGACCTCGCTGACGCCGGAGGCGATGACGCTGGCGCCGACCCCCGGGTACACGGTGTCGGCGCCGAAGCTGCAGAAGCTGACCGTGCGGTTCGTCGCCGACGCGCAGGCCCGCATCCTCGCGGTGCAGCACGGCGAGGCGGACCTGGCGCTGTACCCGCCGACCTCGGCCGCGCGGGAACTCGAAGGCCGCTCCGACGCCGTGTACCTCAGCCAGCCCGCCGGCACGGCCGCGGAGGGATTCCAGCTCACCCTGAACCCGCGCACCGGCCCCCTGTCCGAGCTGCCGGTGCGCCGGGCGCTCCGGGACGGCATCGACTATGCGCAGTTGGCCACGCAGGTGATGAACGGCCGGTACGACACGGCCGTCGGCTTCTACCCGGCCTTCCTGCCCTACGCCCGCCGCAACCAGAACCACGACCCCGACGCGGCGAAGGCCGCGCTGGAGGCGGCCGGCTGGCGCGCCGGTGCCGACGGGGTCCGCAGCAGGGCCGGCAGGCGGCTGGCGGTCACGCTGCTGACGTACCCGCAGCAGCCCGACGCCCGGACGATCGCGGTGGCGGTACAGGCGCAGTTGAAGCGGGTGGGCTTCGACATCGCGATCCGGCAGGTCGACGACATCAACGCCGCGCTGAAGCTGCCGACGGGCTGGGACGCGGCGGTACTGGGCAACGGCACGCTGGACTGGACCCAGACGGACCCGGTGACCCCGGTCATCGCCAGCTTCACCCCCGGCGGCGACAGCAACTACGGCGGGGTCAGCGACCCGGAGCTGACGGGCCTCGTGCGGCAGCTCGCCGCCACGACCGACGCGGCGACCCGCGACCGGCTCCTGGGCCGGGTGCAGGAGATCGTGGTGACCGAGCGGGTGTACGGCCTGTCCCTGGCGCTCAAGCGCGTCCCGGCCGTCGCCGCGCCGTCCCTGCGCGACTACACGGTGCCGCCGGTGGCGCTGCTGTGGGTCGACGCCTTCTGAGCCCGGCGCGGGCGGGGCTGCGGCGGCTGGGACAGGCCGCCGCCACCCTGCTCGCGGGCAGCGTGCTGGTGTGGGCGCTGCTCGCGCTCGCCCCGGGCGACCCCGCCCGGCGGGTCCTGGAGGCCGGCAACGTCACCAACCCCACCGCCGCGCAGGTCGAGGCCAAGCGCGCCGAGCTGGGGCTGACCGGCGGTCCGGCCCGCCGGTACGGCCGCTGGCTGGCCGGCGCGGCGCGCGGGGACCTGGGCGTCTCCTGGGTCACGGGGCGGCCGGTACGCGACGAACTCGGCCGGCGGCTGCCGGCCACGCTGCGGCTCGCCGCCGCGGCGGTCGGCCTCGGGGCGGTCGCCGCGCTGGCGCTGGCGCTGCTGGCGGCGGCCGCGCCCGGCCGCTGGCCGGACACCGCCGCGCGGGTCCTGTCGACCGGTGCGCTGGTGGTACCGGGCTTCGTCGTCGGCCTGGTCGTCCTCCACGTGGTCGTGCTGCGCGGCGCGGACCTCCGGGTCATCGCCGACGGCAGGTGGGCCACCGTTCTCCTGCCCGCGGCCACGCTGGCGCTGGCCCCGGCCGCGGCGTGGTCCCGGGTCCTGCGCGCCGACCTGCTGCGCGCTGCCGGCTCCGGCCACGTCGACGTCGCCCGCGCCCGCGGCGCCAGCACCTGGTGGGCCCTGACCCGGCACCAGCTTCCGCACGCGCTGGTGCAGTTCCTGACCGTCGTCGGGACCGGCGTCGCCGCGCTGCTCGGCGGGGCGCCGGTCGTCGAGACCGTCTACACCTGGCCGGGCATCGGCGCGTACGCGGTCGCCGGGATCGCCTCCCGCGACCTGCCCGTGGTGCAGGGGTACGCCCTGCTGGCCATCGCCGCCTACGTCGCGGTCAGCCTGTCGGTCGACCTGGCCGCCGCGGCGCTGGACCCGCGCGTCGCGGAGCGGCGGCGGTGATCCGGCGGCTGTGGCGCCACCGCGCCGGACGCGCCGGCCTCGCCCTGGCCGCCGCCGTGGTCCTGCTCGCACTCCTGGGGCCGCTGGCGTGGCCGTACCAGCCGGACCTGCCCGACTACGCCCGCCAGCTCACCCCGCCCGACGCGCGGCACTGGCTGGGCACCGACGCCGCGGGCCGGGACCAGCTCGCCCGGGTGCTGGCCGGTACCGGCACGTCGCTGACCGCCGTCGCCGCCGTGTTCGCCCTGACCGCCCTCATCGGACTGGTCGTCGGCGCGGTCGCCGGCTTCCTCGGCGGGCCGGTCGACGCCGTGGTCGGCCGCACCATCGACGTCCTCCTCGGGCTGCCGCCGCAGATCACCGCGCTGGCCATCGTCGGCGCGCTGGGCGTCGGCACCGGCAATCTCGTCGTCGCCCTGGTGCTGGCGGGCTGGGCCTACCCGGCCCGGATCGCGCGCGCCGCGGTGCTCGGCAGCCACCGGCGGCTCGACGTGCTCGCCGCCCGGCTGGCCGGCATCGGCCGCTGGCGGATCCTGACCGGCCACGTGCTGCCCGGCGCGGTCACCACGGTGCTGGTCGCCGCGACCACGACGGCCGGCGAGACCGTGCTCACCCTGGCGGGCCTGTCGTTCCTCGGCCTCGGCGCGCAGCCGCCCGCCGCCGAACTCGGCCAACTACTGGCCGATAGCCAGTCGTCGCTGGTCAGCTCGCCGTGGCTGCTGATCGGCCCCACGGCGGTCATCGCGGCGATGGTGGCCGCCGCGATGCTGACCGCGGACGCGCTCGCCGACATCACCGATCCGGCGCCGGCACCGGCCCGCGCCGGCCGCCGCGCCCGCGCCGCGCGGACCGGTGGCGACGGGGCGCTCGTCGCCACCGGGCTCAGCGTCCGGTACCCCGACGGGACGCACGCGCTGCGCGGCGTCGACCTGACCCTGGCCGCCGGGACCGCCCTGGCGGTGGTCGGCGAGTCCGGCTGCGGCAAGACCACCCTGGCCCGTACCGTCCTGCGCCTGCTGCCTGCCGGCACCGCGATCGGCGGCGCGGTCCACGTGGCCGGCCGGGACCTGCTCCACCTGGACCGGCGCGCCCTGCGGCGCAGCCGCGGATACCTCGTCGGCTACGTCGCCCAGGACCCGTACGCCGCCTGCGACCCGCTGCGCAGCCTCGGCCACCACGTCGCCGCGCCCTGGCGGGTGCACCGCCGCCGCCCGCCGGCCGGCGTCGTCCGCGACCGGATCGCCGGCCTCGGCATCGACCCCGGCCGCCTGCGCGACCGGCCGCACCGCTGGTCCGGCGGCATGGTGCAGCGCGCGACCATCGCCGCGGCCACCGCGCACCGGCCGGCGGTGACCGTCGCGGACGAGCCCACCAGCGCACTGGACGCCGGCCTCGCCGAGGAGGTCCTGGCCACCCTGCGCGGGGCCAGCAGCGCGCTGCTGCTCGTCACCCACGACCTGCGGCTGGCCGCCGCGCACAGCGACCGGGTGGCCGTCATGTACGCCGGCCGGATCATCGAGACCGGGCGCAGCGGGGACGTGCTCGACGCCCCCCGGCACCCGTACACGGCGGCGCTGCTGGCGGCCACCCCGCGCCCGGACGGCACCCCCGTCCGGGGGCTGCCGGGCTCGCCGCCCTCGCTGCGCGACCTGCCGGCCGGCTGCCCGTTCGCGCCGCGCTGCGACCGGCGCGTCGCGGACTGCGCCAGCCGCGAGCCCACGCTGTCCGACGGCGTCGCCTGCTGGAACCCCCGGTGACCGCCGTCGTCGCGGCCGTCGGCATCAGCCGCCGGTACGGCCCCGTCACCGCTCTGGCGGAGCTCAGCCTCGCCGTCGCGCCCGGCCAGATCCTCGGCGTCACCGGGCCGTCCGGCGTCGGCAAGTCCACCCTGCTGCGCCTGCTCGCCGGGCTCGAACGGCCCGACACCGGGCACGTCGCGTACGCCGGTGAGCCCGCGTGGGCCGGGCGCGGCGTCCGGTACCCGCGCCCGGGCTACGTGATGCCGGTGTTCCAGAACCCCACCGCCAGCCTCAACCCCCGCTGGCCGATCTGGCGCAGCCTCACCGAGCCCCTCACCGCGCCGGGCCGCGAGCGCCCCGGCCGGGCGCGGCGGCGCCACCTCGCCGCCGAGTGGCTGGCCAGGGCGCACCTGGACCACATCGACCCCGACACCCGGCCCGGCGCACTCTCCGGCGGCCAGTGCCAGCGCGTCGCCGTCCTCCGGGCGCTCGTGGCGCGGCCCGCGCTCATCGTCGCCGACGAACCCACCGCCCGGCAGGACGTCATCACCGCCGCCGCCACCAGCCAGCTCATCGCGGCGGCGACCGCCGCCGGCACCGCCGCGGCCGTCGTGGTCAGCCACGACCGCGCCTGGCTGGCCGGCCTGGCCCACCAGATCGTGGACCTCGCCTGAGGTGCGCGGCCGCCGACGTCGGCCGGTGGTGCGGCGCGGCCACGGGAGGCCGGTCTTGTGGAGGCGCGTCCCCGCACCGCCCCCTCGGTGGGCGGAGATCCTCATGTCGCCGGCGGGCCGGCCGACGGAACAGGCGTGACGACAGGTCAGGAGACACCCGTCAGCGAACGGGAGGCGGCTGATGCGCGCGCGCCGCTCAGCCGCGCCCGGCTGCTGATCCTGTGGTGCGGGGCGCTGCTGCTCGTACTGGGCAATCTCCAACCCGTGGCCGGGGCCTTCTCCAGGACCACGAGCAACGCCGGCAGCGCGTTGACCGCGTCGTCCAACTTCAACGCCGGCGCCCTCTACGGCTGGGGCGACAACACCACCGGCCAGCTCGGCCTCGGCAACAACACCAGCCCCCGGACCAGTCCGCTGCAGGTCGGGGCCGTCACCACCTGGGCGTCCGCCGACACCTCGAACCAGCCGGCCATCGACGGCGAGACCGGTCACTCGTGCGCCCTGCGGACAGATGACACCCTGTGGTGCTGGGGCCGCAACTACCACGGCCAGCTCGGCCGGGGGAACACCACCGACACCTACAGCCCGGTCCAGATCAGCGGTAGCTGGAGCAAGATCGCACTGGGCGGTATGCACACCTGCGGCATCAAGACCACCGGCACGCTGTGGTGTTGGGGGCAGAACTCCTACGGCCAGCTCGGCGTCGGCAGCAACACCACCTGGGACGACCCGCGGCAGGTCGGCGCCGCCTCCAACTGGACGGCGATCGCCGCCGGCAACGTGCAGACGTGCGGCATCCGCGGCGGCGCCGTGTACTGCTGGGGCGAGGGCCTGAACTACAAGCTGGGCAACAGCAACACCGCCGAGCAGACCTCTCCCATCACCACCAGCAGCAACACCACCCACACCCAGATCACGATGGGCCGGATGCACGCCTGCGCCCTGCGCAGCGCCGGCACCCTGTGGTGCTGGGGACTCAACGACTCCGGGCAACTCGGCCGCGGCAACACCACCACCGCGCAGACCCCGACCCAGATCGGCGCGCTGACGACCTGGACCTCGATCGTCGCCGGCCGGGACCACACCTGCGGCCTCAAGAGCGGCACCCTGTGGTGCTGGGGGCTCAACGACACCTACGAACTGGGGCTGGGCAGCACCGGCGACCGCACCTCACCCGTACAGGTGGGCACCGCCACGGACTGGGCCAAGGTGAATCCCGGCAACGAGTTCACCTGCGGCAACCGCACGGACAAGAGCATCTACTGCTGGGGCGACAACGCCTACGGCCAGCTCGGCCAGGGCGACACCTCCGACGAGACCACCCCGAAGCTGGTCTCCGGCCGCACCGGCACCATCTACGCCGGCGGTACCGGCAGCCACAGCACGCTCGCCATCGGCTGACCCGCGGTCCTCTGGAGGCCGACGCCCGCCCGCGTACCAGCCGGGCCTGCGTACCAGCCGGGGGAGAGGCGCAAACCGGCGGTAGACGCCGGCGGTCAGGAGTCGGGCGCTCCGGCCCGGGTCGGCGCCGGGGGACTGCCGAGCGTCACGGGCAACCGCGCGAGGCCGTTGGTCCGCACGGAGGCCAGCCACCGGGGTCCTTCGGCGTCCGGCGAGGTCAACGTCGGAAACCGCGAGAGCAGCGCCGTGAGCGCCACCCGCGCCTGGGCCCGCGCGAGGCCGGCCCCGAGGCAGTAGTGGGGCCCGTGGCCGAACCCGAGCTGAGGGGGACCGGTCCGGCCGGGACACGGCTCGGCCGCCCGCGGGTACCGCACGGCGTCGCGGTTGGCCGCCGCGATGCCGAACAGCACGGCGTCCCCCGCCGGGATGACCACCCCCGCGAGCGTGACGTCGGCGCGCGGGAAGCGGCGGATGGCCAGCGGCGCCGGGGGCGCGACTCGCAGCACCTCCTCGACCCACGCCGCCGCGCGGTCGGGGTCGGCGACGAGTGCGCTGCGCACCTGCGGACGCTCCAGCAGCAGGAGCGCGGCGTTCCCGATCAGGTGCACCGTGTTCTCGGTGCCGGCGAGCAGGATCAGGAACGCCATCGAGCGCAGTTCGTCCTCGCTCAGGCGGTCGTCGGCATCGTGCGCGTGGACGAGTGAGGTGATCAGGTCGTCGCCGGGGTGTCCGCGTCGGTGGGCCACGAGCGCCCGCACCGCGAGGTCGACCTCCCGGACCGTCGCCGCCAGGCCGGCCCGATCGCCGCGCGATTCGCAGGCGAGCATGTGCGCGACCAGTTCCCGGAACCGCCGCTGGTCGGCCGCGGGTACACCGAGCAGGTCGGCCAGGACCCCGATCGTCAGCGGCGCGGCGTAGTCGCCGACGAGGTCCACGGTGGTGCCGTCGGTCCAGCCGTCCAGCAGGTGACCGGCCGCCCGCGAGATCGCCGGCAGCAGGCGTTCCACCTGCGCCGGCTGGAACGCGGCGGCCGCCAGACGGCGCAGCCGGGTGTGCTGCGGGGGGTCCACGTTGAGCAGGTGGACGTCGAGGGCGCCCGGAAGGCCGAGGCCCGACCACGACGTGGCGTTCGCCCGGTTCAGGGAGAACCGCGGATCGGCCAGGCCGCGACGCACCTCGTCGTATCCGGTGACCAGCCAGGCCCGGCCGCCGTCGGGCATGGTCAGCGGGTGCACGCCCGGCCCGGCGTCGGCCAGGGCGTCGAAGGCGCCGAACCGGTCGGACGTCGACAGCAGCGCGACGAGAGAGACCGACTGCACAGCGACCCTTCCGGCGAGCGGAGCGCGGCCGATGCGCGCCGGGCGCGTTCACGCTACCAAGCAGAGCCGTGCGGAGCTGTCCGGCGCCATACGGTGCGCACGGCTGCCGCAGGGGCCGGGCAGAGTCCGGTCCACGGCTTCCCCGCTCCGGGTCCACCGTCGGCATGGCGGGCCGGTGAGCGGCTTCGTCGCGCGGCCCGCTGTCGGCCTGCCGATGAGGACCGGGGCGGCTCACCGCGGTACCTGAAGACCTTCTTTCTCTTTTTCGTATTCAACGTCCTTTTCTGTCGCCGCCCCCGGCCTACTCCTGGCGCCGCTGACGGTGTCCGGGGTGGGGGNGCAGCTTCAATACCGGCCCCATTCTCGAAAGAGCCAACAACGGCGACGAGAGGGCCAAGAAATGACCAGCCGCATGTACACCACCGCAGCGCTCACCGCGCTCGCCGCCGCGATCGGTTCGGTGTGCTTCCTGGCCACTCCCGCCCTCGCCACCCCGGCCACCGCTGTCGCCGCCAAGAGGGCCCCCGCCGCCAGCATCCGGGTCTACGCCGGCGTCGTACGCAGCACCGACGGCCCGGTCCGGGCCCGCTCCGGCCCCTCCACCCGCTTCCCGATCCAGAACACCCTGATCAACAACACCAAGCTGC
>NZ_BMQC01000020.1 GCF_014647915.1 Pilimelia terevasa | reverse complement strand
CGCGGGCGACCCGCACGACGTCGTCACGGAACTCTCGGGGGTAGGGCTTGGGCACGGTGGCATCCTTCCAGCCCGCCTCAACGGCAAGCCAGCTCAGGTGTCACCAGTTGGTGCAGCAGACCCAAACGACGGCGCGCACCGTGCATGGCTGACCCTCGGCTACACCAACGTTCCCGGCGACCTCAAGGTCGGCGACGTGCACGTCCACGCGGACTACAAGGGGCCGGGCAAGGACCGCGCGGTCTACGAGTACCGGCTCTAATCCGGAACGACGAATCCTGCTACCACCGGTGACCTGGTCCGTCGCTACTCTGGTTGTGACGGTCGGAGTTGGCCCCGCGCTGACGGCCTCAACTAGCCCGCCTGTGGCCGAAACCGCGACTCACTCGTACTCATTCAACGCCCTGACCGCTCCTGGTGCTCCCTACCTGCGCCCTGGGCGAGGCGAGCAGCAGGGAACTGATCGTTAGCCCCGGGCGGAGGCGTTCAGGTCTGTGGGCAGGGTCGGGCCGCTACACTACTGGAGGTAGCAGCTTTCGTTCCCGTGCGCGCTGTATCCACTTCCGAACTTGGTCGCGCCCGCCGCGGGTGCTGACGTCGAACCCTTCCCGTCGAAGTTCCTGTTCGACAAAGCGCGCGGGCGCACGCCCCTGACCGACAGCTTCCGCCTTGGCGTAGAGCTGCGCCACCCGCACCAGCAGGTCGTCGGATGCGCTGGGTCGGCGGCGGCGCGGCTTGCCGCTGGCAGTCATCGCGGTGGCGTGCTGACCTGCCCGGCGCTGCAACGGGCTGTCGGGCAGGCCGCCTGCTAGCGCGCCGAGCTTGTCGGCGAGATGCTTGCGCGACTCATCGCGGACCGCTGACAGTGGGATGCCGCGGAGGACCTTCTGAGTCAGTTCCTGCAGGTGCCCGGCAACTGGACGCCTCGACGGCCACGCGTCGCGGGCGTCATCCGGCATATCCTCGACAAAGGACCTGATGTCCAGGCCAACCAGCAGCGCCTTGCCGTCGACCATCGCCCAATGAGGGATGACGTGCCACGGGCTGTCGTCATCGGCTACGAAGACGGGCTGTACTCCATCCATGGGGAAGGGCGTCATCCACTCGACGTCCTGTGACACTTCGGCGGTCTCTGGATCCGTCACGGGAACGACCGTACGGTGCGGTCTGGCCTGTGCGCAATACTGGTGGGGTGTTGATTGGACGCATTGGACTCCTCCCGTACCTTGCACTCGTCGCGGCGGTCGGCGGCGGCCTCTGGGCACCAGCCGACCGCGCGCAAGGCTTGGCCTTGCTATTGGCAGCCATCGCCCCGGCGTTGGTCCGCACTGCACCCGCCTGCATCTGCGGCCATGCGGACGCTACGCACCGCCGGCGCCGTCACAGAAGCCGGTGAGTGACTCGGCCGGATGGGAGGCGGCGCCCACACCCGTCTACTGGCCACGACACGCCACCACCTTCGTTCTCCCCACCGCCTCGGTGTTAGGGCGTTGCTCCAGCAGAGACCGATCGCATGTCGTGGCTGGGTGGACCGCGGTGAGAAGACTGACGTACGGCCGATCCGGCCGGCCGTCGGGCTCGTACTACATCGCGACGACCCTGTAAGTCCACCGGCTGAACAGCGGCTGGTCCACCTCGACCACCAGAGTCTTCCTTCGACCCCGGTGGCGGTACCCGTGGCGACCTGCGACGAGGACGCCTCGACCGGCCGGCGCGAGCCGAGGTGATCTGTGCCGGCGTGACACACTGATAGACATGGCTGACATCCCAGAGGAAGCGATCGACAACTGGATCTCGGCGGTCGCCAACCTGCACGACTACGCCACCCGCGACCCCGCGGATGCGAGGGCAGCTGACGAGGCTGTCGCGATGCTCTGGTCCGGATACGGCTACCAGGACGCACCTATGCAGGTGCTGCGGATGTTCTGTCAGGCGATCGAGGCCGGGTACGCCACCGCCCTGCGGGACGTCCGCGAGGGCAGGTATGACGCCGAGATTCAGACGTGGCGGCCAGACCTCGGTACGTTCTGACCGCCGACCCGCTGGCGAGGACAAGAGGGCTGTGAGCGTCCCCACTCGGACCTCGAGGCCGAGGGTCGGGATTTCGCGAGCATCGCAGGGGCAGCTCCGCTACCGGCGACTCGAGGTAGCCGACGCTCAAGCGGCGTAGCGGGCTGCGAGCCGATCGAAGAACGCGTCGAGGCGGTGTACCGTCTGCGGGCCGTCTACAAGATCGGCGCCACCAAAGCGGTAGACCTCATAGCCGTTGAGCCGCAACTCGCGGTCCTCAGTCATCATGTCGGCATAGCGGCGCGGGCTGGCCCGGCCGTCGTCGTCGGCGTAGTGCTGCTTGCCGTCGCACTCGATGACGATCCGGCCGCGGTGCGGTAGCAGGAGGAGGAAGTCCATCCGCTGCCGTGCGAGTGGAGCGGCGCCGGGCGGGTGGCTCGCGCGCACGTACGGGTCAAAGTGAAGATAGACCTGCGGGATAAGCGCGGGGATGTGTGGTCCGAGCCGCGCATAGCGTTGGGCGTAGGCGCGAAGGATTCGTCGCTCGGCGTCATTTCTGCCGAGGGATCGACTTAGCCGCCGGTAGAGGCCAAGAGCGATGTCACGGTCAGGTGTGCCGGCTATGCCCTCTCGGTCCGCCCACCACGCTGTAAGTTCGGCCCAGGTCAGCCCATGCGCTGCAAGAGGCCGGTCGTAGACGAGGCAGTACTGCTCGTTCTCCACGACGGCGACGTCGTTGTTGATCGCATCTCGAAAAACGATCCTCGGCTTCGGTCCGTCAGCAGCGAAGATCAAGTTCTTCATCGTGCCACGGACCCCTGCGCCGATACGGCGTGCGGCGAAGACTGGGGCGCCGCTGATGTCATCGACTTGAACCAGCTCGTAGCCGTCGCTGATCAGCACGTCGTTGAGGAAGGCCTGTAGCCGCTCAACCTCGGCAACATCGGTGCGGACCTCGGGGTGCAGCATCTCAACGAGGAACGCCAGCAGCGCCTCGTCGCCATCAGCCAGGCCGAAGCGGGAGTCGTGGAAGATCCAGTCGTTGTCCCAGTCGTGGTTCAGCCATCGATGCTGGACAATGTCCTGACTGGCGGTAGAGAACCGCGGATCGCGGCTGGGCAACGAGTCGACGTCGTAAAGCCGGCCGAGAAAGTCGACCTCTTCCAGCGTGCCGCTCCAGTGCGTCTTCGTCTGCGCCAGTCCGTCGATGACGCGCCGGCGGGTGACACCCGTGATGAAGTCAGTTCCGCTGATGGTGACCTCCTGACGCAGCTTCGACCCGGCGCTCCCGCGCTGGCGCTCGTCGCCGTCCGACCCCGCGCTGCCGCCGAGTCCACAAGCAGAGGACATCTACCTGTGGGCGCGGCGTCGCCGACACGTATAGCCGCTGGTCCACGGAATCAGATCAGCCTACCCAGTACGCTATGGAGCGTGACTGATCGGGCCGGTGGACGCGCAGATGCAGCCTTGACCCTTGAGGAGCTACTGGCCGTCATGGACCGCGCCGCCGCCAACCTGGAACGCCTCCAGGCAGTGTGGGAGCGGGCAGGTCCGATGCTGCCCACCGGCCCGGCGGCGGGATCCACGACGGAGTATGAGGATCTGACCCGCACCTGGGACGACCTACTCGGCGGCCTGCCCAAGATCGACAACTGGACAATCAGCGAGCCGCTGCCTGATATGCATCAAATCGGTACAATGTACCTGGAATACGCCGAACTAGGCGAGCCGCCCTTTGGTGTCGCCGAGGCGTCGGATGCTCCCAGTAAGGCACTAGCGGAGTACCGGCATCGGTTGAACCGAGCGCGGCGCCGCGCCGTCCGCGATCGCATGCAGGAGCTGGTCACCCAGGTCGACACCCTCCTGCCTCAACTGTTAGCGAACATCCCACGGGACTCGACGGAGCGCGTGGACGACGCCAGGGTGTCGTCGTTAGAGGCTGCGATCGCGGAGATCGAACGCTTGATGGGCGACACTGCATGCCGCAGCGGACGGTGGGGCGACCTTCACCGACACGAGTACTTCGGTCAGGGGCACGACTGGCACGACATTTACGAGTTCGACTGGCCCACCGTTAAGCCAGACATTGAAGCAGCGATGTTCTCCGACGACGACCCTCTCCCAGTACCCGACATCGACTTGGGCAACGCCGCCGCCCAACGACCCGTCGGTGGGGCTTCCACCAAGCTGTGCTGGGGCAAGTTGGACCCGGACCACTTCGAGCGTCTGCTCCACGACCTATTGCAGAACCTCCCGGGCTTCCAGAACGTCCAGCTACTGATGAAGGCCAACGCCGCGGATCGGGGTCGAGATATCTCGGCTGAGCGTGTCCTGCACGATGGCGCGGGTGGGGTGCGCACCGAACGTGTCATCGTCCAGGCCAAGCACTGGTTGTCGAAGTCCGTACCGCCGGAGGAGATCGCTAATGCCCTGATTCGCATCACGCTGTGGGAGCCGCCTGTAGTTCGCGGGTTCGTCGTCGCGACGAGTGGGCACTTCACCCCGGATGCGGTTGCGTGGGTCGAACGGCACAACGAGGCTGGCAAGGTGCCATTCGTTGATCTGTGGCCGGAACCCCGGCTGACAACCATGCTTTCGCAGCGACCCTGGCTGGTTGCGGAATACGAACTTAGGTAGCGCCAGTCGCAACACCGCGCCCAGCACTAGGTCGACCTCAGTCTCTGCCAACCCCGCCCGCGTGGAGTCCCTTGCCGTGTCCAATGTGAGCCCCAATCGCCTCCGACGATCGATTGCTGATCATCTGCGGGACGGGATGACCAGGGTGCAGATTGAGGATTTCTTCGAAGACCTCGGCCTAGCTCCATGGCCGGAGGAGTACGCCACTTATACCAAGGCCGGCTTCGCCTACACCATCCTGAAGGACCACGACGTCCAGAGCCTGGCCGACTTGGCACGTGACGTGGCGCAGCGCATCGCAGCCCCGGACGAGTTGATGGCGCTCGTCGCGCGCCTCGGCCCTTCGGGCGTGTCGGGTGCCCTAAAGAACTTGATCTTCGCTGCTGACGGACCTAAGCCGAGGATCGTCTTTCGAGATGCGATCAACAACGACATCGCTGTCGTGGAAAACGAGCAGTACTGCCTCGTGTACGACCGCCCGTTGGAGCCCGGCGGGCTCACCTGGCGCCAGTTAACGGCATGGTGGGCGGACCGGGAAGGCATGACCGGGAATCCTGAGCTTGGTATCGCCCGTAGCCTGTACCAGCGGTTGAATCGCTCCCTCGGCGAAAACGACGCCGAACGACGAATCTTGCGCGCCTACGCCCAACGCTACGTACGGCTCGGACCCGACATCCCTGCTTTGCTCCCGCAAGTCTACCTCCATTACGACCCCTACTCCAAACAGCAAGCACCTACGACCCTCAGCCGGCAACGGATGGACTTCCTGCTGCTGCTGCCCAACCGCGCGCGAGTCGTGATCGAGTGCGATGGCGTCCAGCACTACGCCGACGAGCGCGGAGGGGCGAGTCCGCTTCGCTACGCCGACATGGTCGCCGAGGACCGCGAGCTGCGGCTGCGTGGGTACGAGGTCTACCGATTCGGTGGCGCAGAACTGCTTCAGCGTGCGCAACCCGAGGAACTGCTCGACCGATTCTTCAACGCCCTGGCAGAGCGGCACCTGGACTAGTCCCGTGCGGACGATGACTCGCACCCGGCGGCATGATCGCCAGGGTGGAGCCAACTCCGAGCGACCAATACTCGGACCAGGCGCGGCTCGCCATTTGAAAGATTGCCCGTAGCGTTCGCAAACGGTCTCGATTTCGGACTGAGGCGTACCGGGAAGTACTGAGGCGTACTGACCCGTACGCCATGCTTGGCTGCCTCCTGCGGGGGTCAGAACAACGGCTTGACCTGTCGTTGCGATCGAGGGATCGTCGTTGGCGAGGTTGTTTGACCTCGGCGAGGCTGGCCTTCTGCCATCTGCCTGAGCGCGTGGACGCGCCGGGGTGTGCGAGGCCGTTTCGTCTTCGGGCTCTGACCGTGTTCGGGCTGGCCGTACCGCCTACTGGTGTGCGGGCGCCGCTGCCGGGCTGGCTGCTAGCCCAATCAATCCATCCACTGGCGTGTCGCTGCTTCGTGCCGTGACGCGGGGCTCGGCTGTGCCCGGGCGCAGTACCAGATCGCTTGCCGGCCGGCAGGCATGGCGCTGTTCATTGACAACTCCACAGTGACGTCATCACCCGCCAGCTGCAGCCCAGCGTTGTCAGCGGCTGGCGGGGCGCCCGGGCGGGCGCCCGTGTGGGTGCCCGGCTTGGCGCCCGTGTTGGAACGGTGCCCCAGACGGGCTCGTTGCCACCGCGTTTCCGCAGCATGTGGCCGCTGACAGCGGCTCGCGCGCTGCTCAGACAGACCCTCTGGGTCATCCTTCTCTCCCCCTGGAGGGGCTTATGGCAGCAACTGACCATGTACTGACGATCCAGTCCCGGCTGACCGGCCGGGACCACCAACTCCTTGAGTGGCTCGCCGACCACGGCGTGCTGACCTCCGACCAGATCGCCAGGGCGCTGTTCCCATCGCTGGATGCCTGCCAGCGGCGGCTGCAGACCCTGCACAACGCCCACGTGCTGGGTCGGTTCCGGCCGCAGCGGTGGGAGGGCGGCTCCTACCCCTACCACTACGTTCTCGACCAGCTCGGCGTCGACGTGGTCGCCGCGCAACGCGGGGGCCCGATACCGCGGCGCACAGCGGCCAAGCAGCGGCGCTGGCACCTGACCCAGCGGGCGAACCTGGACCACAAGCTGGGCGTCAACGGGTTCTTCGCCGACCTGGCCGGCTACGCCCGCACCCAACCGGGGGCGGCGCTGCTGCAGTGGCGGCCCGCGGGGTTCTTCCAGGGCGAGGGTTCGTTCCGCGAGCCAGGCGACAGCCCGTTCAAGTCGCTGCTTCGGCCGAAGGTCCGCCCGGACGCCGCCGGGGTGTTCGCCGAGGACGGCCGGCAGGTGAAGTTCTGGTTCGAGTACGACACCGGTTCGGAGTCGCTGACGGTGCTGGTGGACAAGATGCACCAGTACAGCGACATGGCCAACGACTTCGAACGCGTCCGCCCGGTGCTGTTCTCCCTGAGATCCGCGGCCCGGGAGGGCAACCTGCACCAGCGGCTGCGGGAGGCCGGCGTCACGCACCCGGCGGCCACGCTGGCCCGTGACAGCCTCCCAGCCGGCCGGTGCGCCGCCAACGCGGTCTGGTGGGCCCCGCAGGGGGACCCGGCCCGCAAGCGGCTGATCGACCTGGACCGGTTCGTCCTCGACAGGCACACCGACCGTGACCTTTGACGTCGACCCGCACGCGCCGGACCTCGCAGTCCGCCGCCCGGACAAGGCATGTCCGCCCGGCGAGCGTCCACCAGCGGTCGCGACCGGACCGATGTCCGGGGCAGCGGACCGACGTCCGCCCCCGCGTCCGCCCGCGTTTCCACAGACTTCGTCGGCTCGGCTGTGCCGGCCGGCAGAAGTGTCACACAATCCGGCCGCCGATGCCTCGGCGCTGCCAGCGACCGAAGGTATCATCCCGCTCCTTTATCGACAGAAAGGAAGGACCCACATGAACGAAGCCCATCGACCCCACAAGAACGCCCCAGCCGGAGGAACATGGCTACCACACGCCATCCACACCACACCCACCCGAGCTATCCTGACCAGGCAAAGTCCACACCAGACAATGCCCCACCGAAGTCGCGGCGACGCGGCAGAAGACGAAGCCGCAACACCGAAACCACACAGCTGGCGAAAGTCGAAACCACCTCCATGAACGGCGACCAACTCGACACGGCAGCTGACGCTTTGGCCGTCCTCATCCAACGATTCTGGACCACCGACAAAGAACCCCCAGACCCCTTGCAGGAGCACTTATGACCAGCCCACCCTTAACACCACCGCGGCGGCGCGGGCGACCCAGCCCCGCCGCCGCCCCGGCACCAGACAGCACACGGATGCGGCGGGTCGCCATCTACACCCGCCGCTCCACCGACGAGGACAACCAGCCGTTCTCCATCGACGCCCAACGCGGCGGGCTGCACCGCCACGTCGACACCCGCGACGACGCCACCATCGTCGCCGAGTACTCCGACGACGCCTCCGGCGCCACCCTCAACCGCCCCGGCCTACAAAACGCCCTCCGCGCGGCCCGAGCGGGTCGCTTCGACATCCTGCTCGTCTACCGCCTCGACCGGCTCTCCCGCCGCCAACGCGACCTACTCAAACTCCTGGCCGATCTGGACGAGGTCGGGGTGGCGTTCGAGTCAGCCACCGAGTCGATCGACACCAGCAGCTCCGTCGGCAAGCTCAACATCCAGATGCTGGGCATGTTCGCCGAGTTCGAACGCAACACCATCATCGACCGGGTCAAGGCCGGCACCGCCGCCAAGGCCGCCAAGGGCCGCTGGGTCGGCGGACGCACCCCATACGGCTACACCGTCGACCGCGACACCCAGAAACTCACCCCCTGCTCCGACGAGGAGTTTGTGGTGCGCGAAGTGTTCCGTCTCTACGTCGAATGCCGGCTCGGGACCCGCGCCGTCGCCGACGAACTCAACCAGCGCGGCCTGACCACCCGCGCCGGCAAGCCCTGGTCCGGCGCCATCATCGGACGCATCCTCGACAACCCCGCCTACGCCGGCGACATCGCCTACCGCGACGTCTACGTCCCCGACGCCCACCCCGCCCTCATCGACCGCGACACCTTCACCAAGGCCCAGGCCATCGCCGACGCCCGCACAGACAGGACCACCCACCGCGCCATGAGCGACTCCGACTACTACCTCACCGGCCTCATACGCTGCCCGGCCTGCGGCAACCGCTACATCGGCACCGCCGCCACCGGCAAGACGCGTCGCTACCGCTACTACACCTGCTACCACCGCATCCGCTACGGCACCAACGGCTGCCAAGCCCGACGCCTACCCGCCGACATCCTCGACCAACTCGTCCTCGACGCCCTCGCTGACTTCTACGCCAAGGCCGACACCCTCCTGGCCGCCGCACTCCAACGCGCCCACGACCAACACCACCAAGACGCCGCCCACCAACGACAGGAACTCGACGCCCTCACCACCCAGATCCGCGCCAAGAACACCGCCATCGACAAGTACCTGACCGCCTTCGAAACCGGCACCCTCGACGACACCACCGCCGGAGCACGGCTCCGCCAACTCCGCGTCGAGATCGAACACCTACGCGCCCGCCACGGAGCCCTGGAGGACCACCTCAAGGACGTCCCGACGGCACCCCCGCCGGGCACCATCGAGCGGCTCCGGCTACACCTCGCCGAGGTCATCGGCAGCGGAAGTCAGGCAGAGAGGAAGGCCACCATCGAAGCACTCGTAGCCGAAATCAAGATCACCGACGAAGGAGTGATCCCGGTGTTCCGGATCCCCAACCAACCCACCGGCATACCCGCGACAACCAGCGGAAACACCGAACCACCCCAGGTTCGCGCAATGCAACCTTCGGTGGAGCCATGGGGACTCGAACCCCAAACCCCTGCCTTGCAAAGGCAGTGCTCTGCCAGTTGAGCTATGGCCCCGCGGCCCGCGGCGGCGGGCAGCCGGTCAGCGCAGGTCGGGCGCTGCCGTCGCCTCGTGCCACAGTGCGCGCTCGTCGCTGGCGCTCTTGGCCTTCTTCACCACCAGCGCCGCGGCGCTGACGACACCAGCCAGGATCAGGAGCTTCTTCCACATGAGGCGTTCCCCTCAACGGTGTGATGCTGCCGGCAGGTGGTACAGGGTGGGGCTAGCTGGAATCGAACCAGCGACCTCAGAGTTATCAGCTCTGCGCTCTAACCGACTGAGCTATAGCCCCGCGGGCGGATACTGCGGTGCTGCGGGCATTACGGTGCAGTGGGCGTTGCGGTGCGGTGCGGAGTCGAGGTTGATGAGCACCTCGCACGCCGAGCAACGTTACCGTACCGCGCGCCCACCGTGCCGCGCGGGGCCGGGCTCGCCGACCCGCGCGGCACGGTCGCTCAGTCGCGCTCGGCGAGGGTCAGCTCGATGCCGCCGACGAGGTCGGCGCAGACGTTGTAGATGAACGCCGCCAGCGTCGCCAGGGCGGTCATCAGGACGATGTTGACGAGGCCGAGCAGGGCCGCGCTGCCGATCACGCCCTTGGCGGTGATCATGAAGCTGCCGGTGGTGCCGCCGCCGCCGGCGTTGACCAGGTCGACCAGCGTGGTGTTGACCTTGTCGAACACGCCCATGGCGTCGAGGATCAGGTAGAGGACCGCCGTCGCCACGATGATCACGATGAACAGCACGATGGATAGGGCGAACGACAGCTTCATGACCGACCACGGGTCGATCCGCTTGAGGTTCAGGCGGGCCCGGCGCGGACCCCGCGCGGTACCGCCCGCGGCGCCGCGGGCGGCGCGGACGGCCTCGGCGACGCGCGCCGCGCCGCTGACGCCCGGCGCGCTGGGCGCGGGCGCCTTGCCGGCGCCGGTACCGGTCGGGATGGGCATGGTGGTGGCTGCCGAGCGGGCAGCGGCCGCGATGCGGATCGGCGCCGTGGGGGCCGATCCGGCGGGCGCCGGCTTGCCCGTGCCGTTGGGCGTAGTACCCGGCTGGGGCTTGCCCGGTGCCGGAGCGGAGGTCGCCGCGGCGGGTCGGGCCGGCGCGGCCGCGGGCCGGGTCGACGGGGCCGCCGCACCGGGCCGCGCGCTCCCGGGCGCGGTCGGGGCGGCCCCGGTGGCCGCGCGGCCGCCGCCGGACGCCGCCGCGGTGCCACCGCCGGGAGGCCCGGCCGCCACGGCGGTCCCGGTGCCGGAGGCCGCCGGCCTGCCGCCGCTTGCGGTCGACGTCGACTTGACCCCGGGTGCGGCGGGCGCCGGCTTGGCGCCGCTCGCGGCAGGGCCGGGGGTGGCGGTGCCTCCCACCGGCGCGGTGGAGCCGCCGGCGGGCGGCGCCGGGGCGGCCTTCGGCGCGCCGGCCGACGTCTTGCCCGCGCCGGCCGTGCCCGCCTGGGCCGGCGCGGCGCCGGAGGTGGCGGCCCTGGGGGTGGCGGGTGCCGGGGTGGCCGCCGGCGTGGACGGGCCGGATGCCGGGGTGGCCGGCTTCTCCGGCTGCTGGGCCGGAGCGCCCTTCGAATCGCGGGTAGGGGCCGACATACCGGCCGGGGTGGCCGACTTGGCGCCAGTCGCGTCCGCCGCCGCGGAGGTGCGCGTGACGACGCGGGTGGCGTCCGGGTCGTCCGCCCCGCCCGCCGGCGCCCCCGTGGCACCAGACTTCGCCTGTGTCTCCGTCATCAACTAATCCTGTTCGTCCGGCTCGTCGGCATTGCGAGCAATGGCCACAAGGCTCACGCCGTCTGGGAGGTCCATCAGCTTGACTCCCATTGTGTTCCGATCTCGCGTACGGCGCACTGGCTTCACCGGAGTCCGAATAACTCCACCATTACTGGTGATAGCGAACAATTCGTCGTCCGGGTCCACCACCAGCGCGCCGACCAGGCCGCCGCGCCGCTGGGTGATCTTGGCCGTGAGGACGCCCTTACCACCACGTCCCTGCACTGGATACTCCTCGATCGGAGTACGTTTCGCATATCCTCCGTCGGTCGCCACCAGGACATCCGTTCCGTCCTGCACGACTTCCATGGCGAGCAGTTCGTCCTCCTCGCCGAACCGCATCCCGATGACCCCGGAGGTGGCCCGGCCCATCGGCCGCAGCGCCTCGTCGGTCGCGTTGAACCGGATGGCCTGGGCGAACTTGGACACCAGCAGCAGGTCGTTGGACTGCGAGATCAACGCGGCACCCACCAGCTCGTCGTCGTCGCGGAGGTTCACGGCAATGATGCCGCCTGTCCGGTTCGAATCGAAGTCCGCGAGGCGGGTCTTCTTCACCAGGCCGACCTTGGTGGCCAGCACCAGGTACGGGGCCACCTCGTAGTTCGCGATCTGGATGACCTGCGCGATGTGCTCGCCCGGCTGGAAGGCCAGCAGGTTGGCCACGTGCTGGCCGCGGGCGGTCCGGTTGGCTTCGGGCAGTTCATAGGCCTTGGCCCGGTACACCCGGCCCTTGTTCGTGAAGAACAGCACCCAGTTGTGGGTCGAGCAGACGAAGAAGTGGCTGACGATGTCGTCCGCCCGCAGGCCGGCGCCGCTGACGCCCTTGCCGCCGCGCTTCTGGGACCGGTAGAGGTCGACCTTCGTCCGTTTGGCGTACCCCGTCCGGGTGATGGTGACCACCACGTCTTCGCGGGCGATGAGGTCCTCCATCGAGACCTCGCCGTCGAACGGGATGATCTGCGTCTTGCGCTCCCCGCCGTACTTGCCGACGACCTCGGCCAGCTCGTCGGAAATGATCTTCCGCTGCCGCTCCGGCTTGGCGAGGATGTCCTGGAGGTCGGCGATCTCCCGCTCGATCTCCGCCAGGTTGTCGATGATCTTCTGGCGCTCCAGCGCGGCGAGGCGGCGGAGCTGCATGTCCAGGATCGCGGTGGCCTGGACCTCGTCGATGTCCAGCAGCCGGATCAGGCCGGTGCGGGCCTCCTCGACCGTGGGCGAGCGCCGGATGAGCGCGATGACGTCGTCGAGCGCGTCGAGCGCCTTGACGTAGCCGCGCAGGATGTGGGCGCGCTCCTCGGCCTTGCGCAGCCGGTACCGGGTCCGCCGGACGATGACCTCGACCTGGTGCTGGACGTAGTGCCGGACGAACTGCGCCAGGTTGAGCGTGCGCGGCACGCCGTCGACCAGCGCGAGCATGTTCGCGCCGAAGGTCTCCTGCAACTGGGTGTGCTTGTACAGGTTGTTCAGCACGACCTTGGCCACCGCGTCGCGCTTGAGCACGATCACGATCCGCATTCCGGTGCGGCCCGAGGACTCGTCCCGGATGTCGGCGATGCCGGCGAGCTTGCCGTCCTTGATCAGGTCGGCGATGCGCTCGGCGAGGTTGTCGGGGTTCACCTGGTACGGGAGCTGGCTGATCACCAGGAACGTGCGGCGGCCCTCGTCCTCGACGTCGACGACGGCGCGCATCCGGATGGAGCCGCGGCCGGTGCGGTACGCGTCCTGGATCGCCTGGCGGCCGACGATCAGCCCGGCGGTCGGGAAGTCCGGCCCCTGGACGATGCCGAGCAGCGCGTCGAGGGTGGCCTCCTCGTCGGCCTCGGGGTGGTCCAGGCACCACTGCACCGCGGCGCCGATCTCGCGCAGGTTGTGCGGGGGGATCTTCGTGGCCATGCCGACCGCGATGCCCTCGGAGCCGTTGACCAGCAGGTTCGGGATCCGCGACGGCAGGATGGTGGGCTCCTTGGCCCGGCCGTCGTAGTTGTCCTGGAAGTCGACGGTGTCCTCGTCGATGTCCTTGAGCATCTCCATCGCCAGCGGCGCCAGCTTGCACTCGGTGTAGCGCATCGCGGCCGGCGGGTCGTTGCCCGGCGAGCCGAAGTTGCCGTTGCCGTCGACCAGCGGGTAGCGCAGCGACCAGGGCTGCGCCATCCGCACGAGGGCGTCGTAGATCGAGGAGTCGCCGTGCGGGTGGAACTGGCCCATGACGTCGCCGACCACCCGGGAGCACTTCACGTACCCGCGGTCGGGGCGGTAGCCCGAGTCGAACATCGCGTACAGGATCTTGCGGTGTACCGGCTTCAGGCCGTCGCGCACGTCCGGCAGGGCCCGGCCCACGATGACGCTCATGGCGTAGTCGAGGTACGAGCGCTGCATCTCGATTTCGAGACCGACCGGCTCGACGCGGGGGCGCTGGCCGGTGCTGGGCACGCCCTCCCCGGGCAGGCCCGCCGCGTCGCCGTCAGGTGTCTCCGTCACAGTCAACCCTCATCGTTCGTTTACCGTCTGCCCCGCCGGCAAACGGGACAAAGTCCTATGTACCACCACATAAGGCTGTGGATAACGCCTGTGGATAACTCTCCGTCTGTGGACAACTCCTCAGATGTCGAGGAAACGCACATCCTTGGCGTTGCGCTGGATGAACGTCCGCCGCGCCTCGACGTCCTCGCCCATCAGCACGCTGAACAGCTCGTCGGCGGTGGCCGCGTCGTCCAGCGAGACCTGCAGGAGCGTGCGGGTCGCCGGGTCCATCGTCGTGTCCCACAGCTCCGGGTAGTTCATCTCGCCCAGACCCTTGAACCGCTGGATGTCGTCCGGCCTGGCGTTCGGCTTGGTCTCCTGACGCAGCGAGATCAGGCCGTCGCGCTCGCGGTCGGAGTACGCGTACTGCGCGTCGTCGCCGCGCTTGTTCCACTTGACCTTGTACAGCGGCGGCTGGGCGAGGTACACGTGGCCCATCTCCACCAGCGGCCGCATGAACCGGAACAGCAGCGTCAGCAGCAGCGTGCGGATGTGCTGCCCGTCCACGTCGGCGTCCGCCATCAGCACGATCTTGTGGTACCGCAGCTTCTCGATGTCGAACTCGTCGTGGATGCCGGTGCCCAGCGCGGTGATCAGCGCCTGCACCTCGTTGTTCTTCAGGACCCGGTCGATCCGGGCCTTCTCGACGTTGAGGATCTTCCCGCGGATCGGCAGGATCGCCTGCGTCCGCGGGTCCCGGCCCTGCTTGGCCGAGCCGCCCGCCGAGTCGCCCTCGACGATGAACAGCTCCGACTCGCGCGGGTCGGTCGACTGGCAGTCGGCCAGCTTGCCCGGCATCGAGCCGGACTCCAGCAGCGACTTGCGCCGGGCCAGCTTGCGCGCCTGCTGGGCGGCCACCCGCGCCCGCGCCGCCTGCGAAGCCTTGGTGATGATGGTCTTCACCTCGGCGGGGTTGCGCTCGAACCAGTCCACCAGCCACTCGTTGCAGGCCTTCTGGACGAACGACTTGACCTCGGTGTTGCCGAGCTTGGTCTTGGTCTGGCCCTCGAACTGCGGGTTCGCCAGCTTGACCGAGATGATCGCCGCCAGGCCCTCCCGGATGTCCTCGCCGGTCAGCTTCTCGTCGCCCTTGAGGATCTTCTTGTCGGCGCCGTACTTGTTGACGATCGAGGTCAGCGCCGAGCGGAAGCCCTCCTCGTGGGTGCCGCCCTCGTGGGTGTTGATCGTGTTGGCGAACGTGTACACCGACTCGCCATACGACTCGTTCCACTGCATCGCCACTTCGAGGGCCATGTCCGCACCCTCAGCGTCGAACTGCACGACCGACTTGTGGATCGGGCTCTTGGTGCCGTTGAGGTGCCGGACGAAGTCGGCGATGCCCTCCTGGTAACAGAAGGTCACCTCGCGCGCGGCGCCCTCGTCGTCGGGCTTGCGCTCGTCGCGCAGGACGATCGTCAGGCCGCGGTTGAGGAACGCCATCTCCTGGAGCCGGCGGTAGATCGTCTCGAAGGTGAACTCGACCGTCTCGAAGATCGTCGGGTCGGGCCAGAACACCACCCGCGAGCCGGACCGCCTGGTCGTCTCGCCCTTCTCCAGCGGCGAGGGCTTGCTGGCCGCGTAGTGCTGCCGCCAGACGTGGCCGTCCTTGTGGATCTCGATGAACATCTTCGTCGACAGCGCGTTGACCACCGAGACGCCGACGCCGTGCAGGCCGCCGGAGACCGCGTACGCCTTGCCGTCGAACTTGCCGCCCGCGTGCAGGACCGTCAGCGCCACCTCGACGCCCGGCTTCTTCAGCTTGGGGTGCAGGTCGACGGGGAAGCCGCGGCCGTTGTCGGTCACCGAGACGCCGCCGTCGGCGGTCAGGATGACGTCGATCGTGTCGCAGTGGCCGGCCAGGGCCTCGTCCACTGCGTTGTCGACGACCTCCCACACGAGGTGGTGCAGGCCGCGCTCGCCGGTCGAGCCGATGTACATTCCCGGACGCTTGCGGACCGCCTCCAGGCCCTCCAGCACCTGGATCGACTCGGCGCCGTACTCCTGCTTCTTCGCTGCCACCCTCGGTCGCTTTCTCGCACCGTCGCCGCCCACCCCGGCCGGTCGGGCGCCGGGGCGGCGGGTGCGGGTCAGTGGAACGCGCGCACGGAGACGGCCTGCCGACCCGCCGATCGGTGACCTGCGATCGGTGACCTGTCGATCGGTGAGGCCGGTCAGGGGACCGCCGATCACCGACCCGTCCGTGGCGCGTGTTCCTGTCGTCGTCGTCGATCCTACTGTGCACGGCCGACAAGATGTGTCTCCGGCACCCGAGGCGAGGCACCTGAGAGCGCCGTACGCGGCCGAATACCACTGGGCGTAACTCCCCCCACGCGCCAGCGGGTGCGGGTACGGTCCGGCTGATCGGGGCGGGCGACCCCGGTCAACCCGCCGTCACCCGCCCCGGGCACACCCCCTGTCGCCGGACCGGCGCGTGCCGTAACCTCCCGGCGTCACCGACTTGGAGGGGAGCGACCCGTTATGGGCCTGGAGAACGTCGCTGTCCACTGGCCCCGGCTGGGCCCGCAGTACCAGCCGGTGGACGCCGCGCGCTTCGCCGCCTTCGGCGCGCTCGCCGAACGGACCGCCCCCGCGTCGGGGGCCGCGGCGGCGCTCGCGGCCACGGTGGCCAAGAGCGCGACCGTGCCCGCCACCCCGTACACCGGCCTAGTCGACCTCCTGCTCGGCCTCGACGGCGTGCTGTACGCCACCGAGGCGGCGGCGGAGGACGAGGACCCGGTGATCGACCCCGACGGCTGCGCCTGGGTCGCGGGCGGCCTGGAGCGGTTCGTCGACGGCCACGCGGCCGAGGGCGAGCGGGTCGACTTCGCGTCGGTGGGCCGCGTCATGCGGGCGGCGATGAGCGGGGCGCGCCTGGCCGACCAGCAGTTGCGCTGGCTGGAGTCGCGGCTGGCGGCGCTCCGGGACGACGGCGGGGCGCCGCCGGCCTGGGCGTTCGCCCGCACGGAGCTGGCGGTCCTGGCCCGCTTCTACCGCGTCTGCGCGGACGACGGCTTCGCGGTGTACGCCCACCACTGACCGGGCGGGCCGGGACCTCCGGGGCACTACCCGCGGATCAGCAGCGCTGCGCCCCGGCGCGCAGGGCGCCGGTCAGGCGGCCGTCGGCCGTCTCGGGCTGGACGAGGCCGTCGGCGCCGCGCACGTGCGCGAAGACCCGCAGGACCAGCTCCGTGGTGCCGCCGCAGCGGGCGGCGCCGTCGGCCGGCAGCGTGTCGTCGAGCTGCCAGGGACCGCTGTAGGCGCCCTCCTTGGTCCACGAGTTCTGGAAGCCGCCGTCCCCGCCGCCCCACTCGTAGGACGTGGTGACGCCCGCGTGGCCGCCTGCCGGCACGACAGCCCCGCCGCGGTGCTGCACGGCCAGCGTCGTGGCCCGCGTACCCGGCGCCGCCGCGACCGTGAACCGCAGCGCGCAGTGCTGCACCACCACCGGCCCCGTGCTGCGGACGTCGAACTTGCTGTAGATCACCGTGGCGCCCGCGCCGTCCGGCGTGGGTGTCGCCGCGACGCTGCCCTCCGGGCAGCCGGTGCCCGACGCCCCGACGTAGGTCAGCAGCGGCGCCGCCGCGCCCGCCGTCGCCGGTGCGGCGTGCAGGCCCAGGGCGCCCACACCTATGCCCACCAGCGCCGTGCCGAGAATCCCCCGTGTGCGACTACGCATTCTCTCTCCTCCGTGGAAGCCGTGCGCCGCCCGCGACCGCCCCGGGCGACGGCGTCGTCCGACGCCAGCCGGAGCGTAGGGAATCCACAGTGGTGCCGGAACGCGAGTGTCGGAAATCTGACGCCGACGCGCGACCGCCCGCGGTCCTCAGCCGTAGGTGTCGCCCGGTCCGCGGCCGCGCACCCGCAGCGGCCCCCGGCTCCAGGACGGCGCGGCCGGCCCGTGGATCCGCAGCCGCAGGACCACCCCGTGCCCGACCTCGCCCGCGATGTTGCGCAGCAGGGTCGACTGGAGCAGCCGCAACTGCGTGGCCCACGCCGTCGACTCCGCCTCGACCGTCAGCTCCCCGTCGGCCAGCTTGACCGGCCGGCTGTGCTGGGCGATCTCCGCGCCCACCACCTTCTCCCACGCGCCGAGGACCGTCGCCGCCGCGGCGGGCTGCTGCCAGCCCCGGGCCTTGAGGAGGCGCTGCAGCACGCTGCCGAAGAGCTGCGGGTCGCGCGGGTCCGGTCCCGGGCCGGTGTACCCCCGGCGGCGGCGCGGCTCGCCGTCGGCGCGGGGGCGGCGCGCGGTCCGGGCCGCCTGGCGCCGGGCCTTCGCCGCGTCGAGGACGGCGCGCGCCAGCTCCGGCCCGGCGGCAGGCGGCCCGGCCCCGCCGTCGGCGGCCGGGGCAGGGGCGGCACCGGTCGGGGGTACCGGCGGCAGGCGGGTCGCGCCGTCCGGCGGTACGGCGCCGGGCTGCCGCCTGGTCCGCGCGCGCCCGGGGTCAGTCGACACGGGTCACCGCGCCCGCGCGGACGTCGAACCGCGCGCCGCGCAGGACCGGGGGGACGTCCTCCGGTACGGCGCACGTGATGATCACCTGGCCGCTGCCCCCGATCAGCTCCGCCAGCCGGGTCCGCCGGCCGGTGTCCAGCTCGGCGAAGACGTCGTCCAGGGCCAGTACCGGCTCGACGCCCTCGGCGCGCAGCAGCTCGTACGCGGCCAGGCGCAGCGCGAGGGCGTACGACCAGGTCTCGCCGTGGCTGGCGTACCCCTTGGCGGGCAGCGTGCCCAGGTGCAGCACGAGGTCGTCGCGGTGCGGGCCGACCAGGGTGGTGCCGCGCTCGACCTCGGCGCCGCGGGCGTCGGCCAGCGCCTCGCGCAGCGCCGTGGCCAGCAGCGCGCGGTCGGCGGCGCCGGCCGGCGGGTGCGCGGGCCGGTCGCCGAGGGTGCCGCGGTACGCCACCGTCGCGTCGCCCTGCCCGTCGGCGACCGCGTCGTACGCCTTGGCCAGGTGCGGGCGCAGCGCCTCCACCAGGTCGAGGCGGGCGGCGAGCAGCTCGGCGCCGTGCGTGGCCAGGTGGACGTCCCAGACGTCGAGGGTCGACAGGTCGCCGGTGCGGCCGCCCGCGCGGCGGGCCAGGTAGGCGGTCCGCAGCAGGGCGTTGCGCTGCTTGACGACGCGGTCGTAGTCGGCGCGGACGGCGGCGAACCGCGGCTGCCGGGCGACGAGCAGGTCGTCGAGGTACCGGCGGCGCTCGCCCGGGTCGCCGCGGACCAGCTCCAGGTCCTCCGGCGCGAACAGGACCAGCCGCAGCGCGCCCAGGACGTCCCGCGCCCGGCGCGCGGGCGCCCGGCCGAGCCGGGCCCGGTTGGCCCGGCCCGGGACGATCTCCAGCTCGACCAGCAGCTCGCGGCCCTCGTGGGCGATCGCGCAGCGGACGATCCCGGTCTCGGCGCCGGCCCGCACCAGCGGCGCGTCGGCGGCGACGCGGTGGCTGGCGAGGGTGGCGACGAAGCCGAGGGCCTCGACGAGGTTGGTCTTGCCGACGCCGTTGGCGCCGACGAGGACGTTCGGCCCCGGAACGAGGTCGACCGCCACCCGCGGGTACGAGCGGAAGTCGACCAGTTCCAGGTGCCGGACGTGCATCTAGCGCTTCACGGCGTGCCCGCCGAACTGCTGGCGCAGCGCGGCGACGGCCTTCATCGCGGGGGAGTCGTCCTGCCGGGACTCGAAGCGCGCGAACAGCGAGGCCGCGATCACGTGCATCGGGACGGCCAGCCGGATCGCCTCCTCGACGGTCCAGCGGCCCTCGCCGGTGTCGTCGGCGTACCCGCGCAGCCCGGCCAGCTCCGGGTCGTCGTCGAGCGCCCGGTCGAGCAGGTCCAGCAGCCAGGACTTGACGACCGAGCCCTCGCGCCAGGACTTGATGACGGCCGGTACGTCGGTGACGACCTCGGACTTGCTGAGCAGCTCGAAGCCCTCGGCGTACGCGTGCATCAGGCCGTACTCGACGCCGTTGTGGACCATCTTGGCGTAGTGGCCGGCGCCGACCCCGCCCGCGTGCACGAAGCCGTACCGGCCGCTCGGCTTGAGCGACTCGAAGATCGGCATGAGGTGCTTCACCAGGCCGGCGTCGCCGCCGACCATGAGGGCGTAGCCCTCCTCGCGGCCCCAGACGCCGCCGGAGACGCCGCAGTCGAGGTAGCCGACGCCCTTCGCGGCCAGGCGCTCGGCGCGGGGGCCGTCGTCGGAGAAGCGGGAGTTGCCGCCGTCGATGACGATGTCGCCCTCGTCCAGCAGGCCGGCGAGTTCGTTGATGGTGGCCTCGGTGACGCCCGCGGGCACCATCACCCACAGGGCGCGCGGCGACTCCAGCCGGCCGACGAGGTCGGCGAGGCTGCCGACGTCCGAGACCTCCGCGTTGCGGTCGTACCCGACAACCTCATGCCCCGCCGCCCGCAGGCGGTCGCGCATGTTGCCGCCCATCTTGCCGAGGCCCACCAGTCCGAGCTGCATCGTTCGGTCTCCCCTTGTCGTTGTCCGACCGGGCATCGTCCCTGGTCACTCGGGTGCCGGCCGTCGCGGCGGCTCCGGTCGGACCGGAGCCCGGTGCCGGTACGGATCAGCGGGCGACCCGGATCGGCATGATCAGGTAACGGTAGCCCGAAACGATCTCGCCGTCCTCGGCTGCGGGCGAGATCACCGCTGGCTTGAAGGCGTCGACGAACGACAGCACGGCGGTGGGGCTGCCCAGTGCGCCGAGCCCGTCCAGCAGGTACTGCGGGTTGAACGCGATCGTCAGCGCCTCGCCGGTGAACTCGGCGTCCATCGCCTCGCTGGCGCGGGCGTCCTCGGTGCCGCCGGCCTCCACGACGAGCCCGTCCTCGCCGAAGCTGAGGCGGACCGGCGTGGTCCGCTCGGCGACCAGCGCCACCCGGCGGACGACCTCGGTCAGCGCGGCCACGCCGACCCTGGCCTGGCTGGCGTGGCCGTCCGGGAACAGGGAGCGCACCGGCGGGTAGTTCGCGCCGTCGAGCAGCCGGCTGGTGGTCCGCCGGGTGCCGCCGGACCAGCCGATCATGCCCTCGCCCGCGCCGCCCTGGGCCAGGGCGAGGGTGACGTCGCCGCCGAGCGGCCCGAGGGTCTTGGCGGTGTCGGCGAGGGTGCGGGCGGGTACCAGGGCGTGCAGGTCGACGTCGGGGTCGCCCGGCGACCAGGGGATCTCGCGCAGCGCCAGCCGGTACCGGTCCGTGGCCAGGAGAGTCAGGGTGCTGCCCTTCAGCTCCACCCGGACGCCGGTCATCATCGGCAGCGTCTCGTCGCGCCCGGCGGCGATGGCCACCTGCGCGACGGCGGCCGCGAGCGTGGCGGCCTCGACGGTACCGGCGCTGTCGGGCATCGCCGGGAGGCTGGGGTAGTCCTCGACGGGCATCGTCGGCAGCGTGAAGCGGGCGCTGCCGCAGACGAGTTCGAGGTGGGTGCCGACGGCGGCGATGTCGACGGGCTTGGCCGGCAGCGCCTTGGTGATCTCGGCGAGCAGCCGGCCGGAGACCAGGGCAGCGCCGTCGGCGTCGGGCTGGACCTCGACGGTGACCTGGCTGGAGACCTCGTAGTCGAAGCCGGAGACGTCCAGCACCCCGTCGGCGACGCGCAGCATGACCCCGGCGAGGACGGGGACGGACGGGCGGCTGGGCAGGCTCTTGGCCGTCCATGCCACGGCGTCGGCGAGTGCGTCGCGCTCGACTCGGAACTTCATGCGCTGCCTCCGGCCTCAGGCCCCGGTCGGGATCGTCGGTGGTGCGGTGTACCCAGGCACCTTAGGGCGCCGGACCGGCGGCCGCACACCCGCCCCCCGCTTCTCGGTGATCGGCATTCGGCCCGCGGACCGCGAGTTGTGGATCTTTCTTCGCCCGATTTTGATCTTTCTTCCCTATAGAAATCTGGTTAGTCGTAATAGTAGGTCCTGTGGATACTGTGGATAACCGCCGTTTCCCCTGGTCAACGAGTTTCGGCCCTGTGGACGGCCTGTGGACAGCCTGGGGATAACCCGGCGACTTGTCCACAGGCCGATTTTTTGTCCACAGGCTGTCCACAGGCAGACGGCAGTTGTCCACAAGATATCCACAGGTTATCCCCAGGGTTATCCCCAGGCTTGATCTTTGACGTGGCAATTACCAGCCGGTTTGTCCACAGGTTTATCCACATTGAATCCACAGGAAGATCCACATGTGTGGACGGCCGAAAGTTATCCACACGCCGTCCACAAGATATCCACAGGTTATCCCCAGACTTATCCCCAGGACCTGTGGATAAGTCCGCCGTCCACAGGTCTCGGAGCCGGCGGGCGGCCGGGCGGTGGACGGCGTACGGGGCGCGGCGGGAAGTAGCTGATGCCGCGAATGCGGGCGAACCACGTCACCGGGCGCACGCGAATCCCCCATGCGGGTGGCGGAGGCGGGCGTCACGCCGGCCCGGGGAAGGCAAGGAACATGGCTCCTGCGGGTGCGGGAAGCTCCCGTCTGTGCCCCGGCGCTTGCGGGTCGATGGCATCATCCTCGGCGGACAGCAACCGGCTCGGCGCGGCGAACCCGCATCACCGGAAACCCGCGGGGCCGGGGTCGCCCCGGACCAATGCGCGCCGGCCCGTCGGGATCGACAGCGGGCGGACACGCCGGGACCGGAGACCCGACGCGGGACGAATGCACGGCGACCGGAGGGTCAGCGGGTCTCGATCTGCTTGATCCGGTTGGTCAGTTCCGCGATCTGGTTGTACAGCGAGCGCCGCTCCGCCATCTGCTGACGGATCTTGCGATCGGCGTGCATCACCGTCGTGTGGTCGCGCCCGCCGAACGCCTGGCCGATCCGGGGCAGGGAGAGATCGGTCAGTTCGCGGCACAGGTACATGGCCACCTGGCGGGCGTTCACCAGCACCCGCGACCGCGAGTGGCCGCGCAGGTCCTCCAGCGTGACGCCGAAGTAGTCCGCCGTCTGCGCCATGATCTGGTCGGCGCTCATCTCCGGCGCCTCGCCGTCCTCGGCCGGGATGAAGTCCCGCAGGACCTCCTCCGCCACCGACATCTGTACCGGCGACCGGGTCAGGCTGGCGAACGCGGTGACCCGGATCAGCGCGCCCTCCAGCTCCCGGATCGACGAGGACATCCGCGAGGCGATGAACTCCAGGACGTCCGGCGGCGCCGAGAGCCGCTCCTGCGCCGCCTTCTTCTGGAGGATCGCGATCCGCGTCTCCAGGTCCGGGGGCTGGATGTCGGCGAGCAGGCCCCACTCGAACCGGGTGCGCAGCCGGTCCTCCAGGGTGGCGAGCTGCTTGGGGCCGCGGTCCGAGGTGATCACGATCTGCTTGTTGGCGTTGTGCAGCGTGTTGAACGTGTGGAAGAACTCCTCCTGGGTCCGCTCGCGGGTCTCCAGGAACTGGATGTCGTCGATCAGCAGGATGTCGACGTCGCGGTACCGGCGCTGGAACGCGCTGGTCTTGTCGTCGCGCAGCGAGTTGATGAAGTCGTTGGTGAACTCCTCGGTGCTGACGTACCGCACCGAGCGCGCGTTGCCCAGCGTCGTCGCGTAGTGCCCGATCGCGTGCAGCAGGTGGGTCTTGCCGAGGCCGGAGCTGCCGTAGATGAACAGCGGGTTGTACGCCTTGGCCGGCGACTCGGCGACGGCGACGGCCGCGGCGTGCGCGAACCGGTTCGACGAGCCGATGACGAACGTCTCGAAGGTGTACTTCGGGTTGAGCCGGTTGCCGCCCGCCTCGGGGCCGGCGGGTGAGCGGCGCAGGTCCCGCATGGCGGCGTCGCGGCCGTCGCGGGCGCCGGCCCGGCCCGGGCCGTTGTCCGGTGGGGTGTCGTCGTGGTGCGGCGCGAACAGCGGGTCCGGCGCGAGCCGTCCCGCCGGGATGCGGGCCGCGGCCGCGGCGGTGGTACCCCCGGGCGGCGTGACGACGCGCGCCCCGCCGCCGTGGGAGCTGCCGCCGAAGGTCGGCCCGGAGTCGAAGGGCGCCCGGCGGTCGAACTGGGCGGCGGGGTCGAACCGGGTGGCCGGGTCGAAGGGGGGCGCTGAGTCGAACGGCGCCGCCGGGTCGAAGGGGGGCGCCTGGTCGAACTGCGGCGGTGCGTCGGGGTAGCCGGGGGCGCGGTACGGGACCTGCGCGGAGCCGGTGGGCGCGTCGTCGGGCGGCGCGGCGTCCCGGTAGGAGGCCGTGGGGTCGCCGCGGTACGGGCGGGCGCCGGGCGCCGCCGCGTCGCCCGGTCGCTGGTCCGGGCGGGCCGGGGGCCCGGCGGTCGGCCGGGGCGCGTGGTCCTCGCCCGCGGGGCCGTCGTGGCGGGCCGATCCGTCGTGGGCGCCGGGCAGGGCGTCGCGGTGGCGCGGGTCGCGCGTCGGGTACGGCGCCGGGGCGTCGGCGCGGGGGGGCGCGGCGGGGTCGCGGTACGGGATCTGGGCCGAGCCGGTGGGCCCGGGGAAGGCCGGGCCGGCGGGCGCGCGCTCCGGTACGGCGCCGTGCGGCGTCGGTACGTACGGTGGCGGCGCGGGCGGGGATGTCGGCGGGGAATATATAGGTGCGGTTTCGGTCGGCGCGGCGGCCGCGGGACCGTCCGGGTTGCGGACGGTGACTGCCACCTGGATCGGCCGACCCAGTAGCCGGGAGAGCGCCTCGGTGATCGCCGGGCGGAGCCGGGACTCGATGACGTCCCGGGTGAACGAGTCGGGGACCGACAGCAGCGCCGTGTCCTCGACGATCGCGCGCAGCCGGGTCAGCCGCAGGTACGCCCGCTGCTGCCTGGAGATGATCTCGTCGGCGAGGGTGTCGGTGGCGGCGTCCCACACCGCGCCGAGGTCCGTCGGATCCGCCACGCGGTTGCCACCCCCTCCCGTTCGCCGCCGTACCGGTCGCGCCCCGCCCACCGGCGACGCCGCGGGGTGGCCAGCGCGGACGCCGGTCTTGTCCACAGGTTATCCACAGGGCGGTCGGCCACGCGCGGCACGGTGGGGGGCGGCTGTGGACAACGCAGCCGGCCGTAGTTCTGTCCGGTTTAACGGTAGTTCGTCCAGTTCAGTGAGTGGGGATTCGGACAGACCTGGCAGGTCACGCCGGAGATTCGGCGTCCGGCGCGCGGCGGCGGACGCCGACCACCGTCGGTTATCCACAGGTCGCGGACCGCGGGTGGGAGCCGGGCGCCGGGCACCGGGACGGCTTTGCTATCGTGGCCACTTGCTTGCTGTTCCTTGACACGGTGGACCCGACCCGGTGAATCCGGCCGCGACCCTGCGGCCGTGGTGATCCGTCCGGCGGTGCCACCTGGCGGTGCCGTCTCGGCGGCGCGTCCGGCGGCGCGCGGACCCGCGGGTCCGGTGTCGGAGGGCGACAGCGGGCACCACGGACCAGCTCGTGGCCGGCACGGCCAGGAGCGAGGATGACGGAGAGCCTGACGTGAGCAAGCGGACGTACCAGCCGAACAACCGTCGGCGCGCGAAGACCCACGGCTTCCGGCTGCGTATGCGCACCCGGGCCGGCCGGTCGATCATCTCGACGCGCCGGTCCAAGGGCCGCGCCCGCCTCTCGGCCTGACGCCAGGTCGACGCCGGGATGTAGGCGTGGTTCCCGCGGCGTGCCGACTGCGGCACAGTGCCGACTTCGCTGCGGTGATCCGCCTCGGCCGGCGGGCCGGTCGGGGGACGCTCGTCGTCCACCTGGCGGCCGTCGCGCAGACGCCACCGGAGCCGACGCGTCCGGGTAGCCCTGAGCTGCCGGTACGCGTCGGCTTTGTCGTGTCCAAGGCCGTCGGTGGGGCCGTGGTCCGCAACCGGGTCCGGCGCCGGCTGCGGCACCTGGCCGCCGACCGCCTGGGCGCGCTGCCCGGGGGGACCGACGTCGTCGTGCGGGCGCTCCCGTCGGCGGCCGCGGCGGCCTACCCGGCGCTGGGTGCCGACCTCGACGCCGCGCTCGCGGCGGCGGCCCGGCCGCGCCGCCCGCGGGGCCGGCAGTGACCCGCCGCGCGACACCCGCCGCCCGCATGATCGGCCTGGCACTCGTCGCGTACCGTCGTTGGGTGAGTCCGGCCCTGCCCGCGCGGTGCCGGTTCTACCCGTCGTGCAGCGCGTACGCCCAGGAGGCGGTGGCGCGGCACGGCGCCCTCCGCGGCAGTGCCCTCGCTGCCTGGCGCCTGCTGCGGTGCCACCCCTACCACCCCGGCGGGTACGACCCGGTGCCCCCGCCCCGGGACGACGCTGTACACCGGGAGCTGACGGGAGCAGTGCATTGAGTCTCGACTGGCTCTATACGGCCATCTCGTGGATTTTGCTGAGCTGGCACGGCGTGTGGGACGCCGCCGGTACAGGGGCCAACTGGTCGTGGATCCTCGCGATCATCTTCGTCGTCGTGACGCTGCGGATCGTGCTGTTCCCGCTGTTCATGAAGTCGATCAAGAGCCAGCGCGCGATGCAGGCGCTGGCGCCGCAGATCACCGAGCTGCGGGCGAAGCACAAGAGCGACCCGGAGACCCTCCAGCGCGAGGTGATGGCCCTCTACCGCAAGGAGAAGGCGAACCCGCTGGGCGGCTGCCTGCCGATGCTGATCCAGGCGCCGGTGTTCATTTCGCTGTACCACGTGCTGAACTTCCTGAACGCGTCGAAGACCGACGTGAAGTACAAGGTCCTGTACGGCTGGTCGCTCCCCCAGTTCGAGGGCGCGGTGGACGCGCGGCTGTTCGGCGCGCCGATCGCGGCGAAGTTCCGGTCCAGCGCCGAGGATCTGGCGTTGATGAACGCCAGCTCGATGACGGTCCAGATCGTCGTCGGGGCACTGGCGCTGGTGATGGTGGCCACCACCTACCTGACCACCAAGCAGATGATCCTCAAGACCGGCTGGGCGGCCGAGCCGCAGCAGCGGATGATCCAGAAGTTGATGCTCTACGGCTTTCCGGCGTCCCTGCTCATCTCCGGCGCAATCTTCCCATTAGGTGTGATCATCTACTGGGTGGTGAACAACCTCTTCTCGCTCGGGCAGCAGCAGTGGGTGCTCAAGAAGTACCCCCCGCTGAACCTGAACAAGCAGGGCGAGGTCGTCGCCGCGGCCAAGGCCCCGCCCAGCGAGGCGGCCAAGGCGCTGGCCCCCAAGCCCGGCGCGCGGCCGGCCAACCCGAAGAAGAACGCGGGCAAGCGCAAGGGCTAGGTCCGCCACAGGCGAGGTGCGGCCGGATCCGGCGCCCGGCCTGCGGTGGGCGAGGGCCGTCGCGACGGCCAGCAGACGGACCGGCGACGGCGGCCAGCCGCCCGACCCGGAGGACGCCGATGAGCGGGACGTGCACGCGTACCGCGGACAACGGAGATGACAACGTGACCGAGACGAGTGCTCCCCACACCGAGCCCGACGCGCCCGCCGACGACACCGACACCCGCGCCGCGGCGCCCACCGGCGACCCGGCCGACGGCGACGAGGGCGCCGCGCCGCGCGCGACCGCCGCCCACCAGGCCGACACCGACGCCGAGGACGAGGGCGACGAGGACGAGGACGGCGACGACGCCGAGGACGAGGGCGACGACGACGGCGAGGACAAGGCGGAGGACGGCGACGCCGAGGGGGGCCGCCGCGGCCCGAGCGACACCGAGCTGTTCGCACAGAGCGAGATCGCCGCCGACTACATCGAGGGCCTGCTCGACATCCTCGACATGGACGGCGACATCGACGAGCTGGTCTCCAGCGGCCGGCCGGTCGTGGAGGTCGTCGGCGGCCGCCTCCAGAACCTCGTCGGCCAGCGCGGCGCGACCCTGGAGGCGCTCCAGGAGCTGACCCGCCTGGCCGTGTACCGGCAGACCGGCGCGCCGAGTCGGCTCCTGCTGGACGTCGGCGGTTTCCGCGCGGGGCGCCGCAAGGAGCTGGCCGGGGTCGCCCGGACCGCGGTCGAGAAGGTCCGCGAGTCCGGCGAGGCGCTGCGGCTGGAGCCGATGTCGGCGTTCGAGCGCAAGTGCGTGCACGATGTCGTGAACGCGGCGGACGGTGTGCAGAGCGAGTCGGAGGGCGTGGAGCCCAACCGGCGCATCGTCGTCCACCCGGCCTGACGGTGTCGGCCACGCCCGGGGAACTCGGGACGCCGGGTCCGCCGGTCGACGCCGGGGACGACGCCGGCCTGCCGACGGACCCCGGGGACCCCGGGCGCTGGTCGGCGGCCGCCGGTTCGCTGTTCGGCGACCGCTTGCCGCTGGCCGTCTCCTACGCCCGCAAGCTGTCCGGCGACGGGGTGGTCCGCGGCCTGGTCGGGCCTCGGGAGGCGCCGCGGATCTGGGAACGGCACCTACTGAACTGCGCCGTTCTGGGCGAATTAATCCCTAATGAGGCGTATGTTGTCGATATCGGTACCGGCGCTGGTTTGCCCGGTATCGTCCTGGCAGTGGCACGACCCGACCTGCGGATAACGCTGGTCGAGCCGCTGCTGCGCCGTACCGAATTCCTCGCGGAGACGGTTACGGAACTGGGGCTGTCGGAGCAGGTCCGGGTCGTCCGCGGACGCGCGGAGGACGTGGTCGACGTGCCGGGCATCGGCCTGCCGGCCGACGTCGTCACCTCCCGCGCGGTCGCGTCGCTGGACCGGCTCGCCGGCTGGTGCCTGCCGCTGGCCGCGGTCGGCGGCCGGGTGCTCGCCCTGAAGGGGGCGGCAGCCGACGAGGAGGTCGCCGCGCACGCGGACGCCGTGCGGGCGCTCGGCGGCGCGGCGCCGTCGGTACGGCGGTGCGGGGTGGGTGTGATCGACCCGCCGGCGACGGTGGTGGTGACAGTGCGGGAACGAGTGGTGGCAGGTGCGGAGCGACCCGCGCGCGGGTCGGAACGGCGGTCGGCGGCCCGGCGCGGCGGCCGTCCCGACGAGCGAGGCGGTGACCGGCGCGAGGGGCGTCGGCGCGGAGGGCGGAGAAGCTGATGGCGGTGTGGCCGGAACACGCGGACCGCCGTAGGCTGGCCGCGCGCTGATGGTCAGCCGCGCCGAGCGACGTCACCGGTGGGGCCGACCGGCTGCCGCCGGTGTGTCCTTCCTCCGCTGGCGTCCGAGACGCTCCGACGGAGCCGATCCATCCAAACCGGGCAGGGATGACACGGTGCATGACACGGAGAGCTACGACAAGCAGAGCACCGGCGGACAGGCGGACGCTCCCGCGGTGACCGAGGAGTGGGACGGCGCCCCGCGCGATCCCGCGCAGAAGTGGGAGGGCGCCGCGGACTACGCGGTGCCCCAGCCCCGCGTCGGGCGCGGCATCGGCGCCGACGGGCGCGCGGCCGACGACGAGGACGACGACGCCCCGACCGGGTCCGGCACGGTGGCCCCGGCGGCGGTGGAGGAGCCCCCGCTGGCGATGGAGGCGCAGCGCGCCGTCCAGGTGCTCAACCCCACCGGTACCGCCCGGATGCCGCGCCCGGACCACCCTCGGGTCATGTGCATCGCCAACCAGAAGGGCGGCGTCGGCAAGACCACCACGACCGTCAACATGGCCGTGGCGCTCGCCCTCGGCGGCAACCGCGTGATCGTCATCGACCTGGACCCGCAGGGCAACGCCTCGACCGGCCTCAACGTCCCGCACCACGCCGACGTCCCCGACATCTACTCGGTGCTGATCGAGAACGTCCCGCTGATCGACGTGGCCCAGCCGGTCGAGGGCATCCCCAACCTGCGCTGCGTACCCGCCACCATCGACCTGGCCGGCGCGGAGATCGAACTCGTCTCGGTCGTGGCCCGCGAGACCCGCCTGCACCGGGCGATCGGGGCGTACCCCGAGGAGTTCGACTACGTCCTCATCGACTGCCCCCCCTCCCTGGGCCTGCTCACCGTCAACGCGCTCGTGGCCGCGCGCGAGGTGCTCATCCCCATCCAGACCGAGTACTACGCCCTCGAAGGGCTCAACCAGTTACTGAGCAACATCAACCTGGTCAAGGCCCACCTGAACCCCGACCTGGACGTGTCGACGATCCTGTTGACCATGTACGACCGGCGGACGCGGCTGGCCGACGCCGTGGAGCAGGATGTGCGCAACCACTTCGGCGACAAGGTGTTGAAGTCGGTGATCCCGCGCAACGTGCGGGTCTCCGAGGCGCCGAGCTACGGCCAGTCCGTGATGACGTACGACCCCGGCTCGCGCGGCGCGACCAGTTACTTCGAGGCCGCGCGGGAGCTCGCCGAGCGTGGCGTCGGGCGGCATGACGGCGATGCGTAGCCGGACCGGGCGGGCAGCGGGAGGCAGGACATGAAGAATCGTCCACGCGGGGGCCTCGGCCGCGGGCTGGGTGCGCTGATCCCCACCGGGCCCGCGCGCAGCTCGGCGGTCACGTCGCCGACGCCGCCGTCGCAGATGCCCCCGCCGCCCGAGGACGCCGGGCCGCCCGCGCGCGCGGGGGCCCCGGCCGAGGCGACTGGCGGACCGGCGGCGCCGGTTCAGGCGCCCGAGCCGGAGGCGCCGGAACCGGCCGCCGAGGAGGA
This sequence comes from Pilimelia terevasa, assembly GCF_014647915.1. Classification (GTDB taxonomy): domain Bacteria; phylum Actinomycetota; class Actinomycetes; order Mycobacteriales; family Micromonosporaceae; genus Pilimelia; species Pilimelia terevasa. The sequence goes on along the minus strand of NZ_BMQC01000020.1, from coordinate 35,228 downwards.
GGCGCCGGCGGCGGTCGAGCGGGGTGCGCCAGAGCCGGCAGCGGTCGAGCAGGAGGCGTCGGCGCCCGCGGCGGAACCGGTGCGGGCGCAGGAGCCGGCGGCGCGCGGGTCCGCGACCGCGGTGGCCGGTGGTCAGGGGTACGAGTCGGCGGGCGCGGCTGAACCGGTCGACGTGCCGGCGTACTCCGGTGGGGCCGGCGGCGGCGCGGCCGGCCGGCAGCGGGCCGGCGGGTCGGCGACTGTCGCCGGCGTGCCCGCGGTGCCGATGCCCGCGCCGGTGGCGCGCGCCGCCGCGGCTGCCGACGCGCGGGCGGTGCCCGCGGATGCGGTGGCGCCCGGGCCGGTCAGCCCGAGCGGGGTGGAGCTGGCGCCGGTACCGGGCGCGACGTTCGCCGAGCTGCCCGTCACCTCGATCGTCCCGAACGCCAAACAACCGCGGCACGTCTTCGACGACGAACTCCTGGAGGAGCTCAAGACCTCGATCCAGGAGGTCGGCTTCCTCCAGCCGATCGTCGTCCGCGAACTCGGCGACGACCGCTATGAACTGATCATGGGTGAGCGGCGCTGGCGCGCCGCCCAGGCCATCGGCAAGACCGCGATTCCGGCGATCATCCGGCAGACGCGCGACGACGACATGCTGCGCGACGCCCTGCTGGAGAACATCCACCGCGCCCAGCTCAACCCCCTGGAAGAGGCGGCGGCGTACCAGCAGCTCCTGGAGGAGTTCGGCGCGACGCACGAGGAGCTGGCGCGGCGGATCGGCCGGAGCCGACCCCAGATCACCAACACCATCCGGCTCATGAACCTGCCCGCGCGCGTCCAGCGACGGGTGGCCGCCGGGGTGCTGTCGGCGGGCCACGCCCGGGCGCTGCTCAGCCTCGACGGTGCCGAGGCGCAGGAGGAGTTGGCGCAGCGGATCGTCGGCGAGGGGCTGTCGGTCCGGGCCACCGAGGAGTTGGTCGCGCTCGCCGCGGCGGACGGCCCGAAGTCGTCGGCCGGCCGGCGCCGTTCCAAACCGACCGCTCCCGCGTTGTCCGAGTGGGCGGACCGGTTGTCGGAGCGCTTCGACACCCGGGTCAAGGTCGAGCTGGGCCGGAGCAAGGGCAAGATCGTGATCGAGTTCGCCTCCGTGTCGGACCTTGAGCGCATCGCGCAGATCATGGACGCCTCCGAGCAGACACCCGACTGACGAACGGACGCTCCGATGACGAGATTGCGTCGCCGCGGAGCGCGTTGTCGGACGTTGCTCGCGGACCGCCGCCTCAACCGCTTGGTTCATCGCTAGGGCTGGAGCCGTCGTCTGCCGGGTACGGGCGGGCGCCTGGTGGTCGTCCCAGTGGATGCACGGTGCGAGCCGGCTTTCCGGCCGGAGGCTCGGGCCGACGGGGCCTCGAAGACCTCTGATCCGTACCGGTCCGGCGACGTGCTGGCCTTGGTCGAGAGGGCGTCGTGGTACTGCCGCGGGTTGAACGCCGTGGCCGACAGTCGATTCGCCCAACGCCGGCGTGAGGTTGCGAGGGCGGCGTGCCGTGCTTCCCGCTTGGGTCGTGTCGCGTACAGCCAAGTTGAGGTGATTCGTTACTCAGGGTCATCCGCTGCGGCTGATGCGGCTTGTGGATCGCCGCGTACGTCGATGACGTTCGGGGTGACCTTCGCCGCGGCGGCACATCTTGGGGTCGCGCGGACTGTTGTCCACAAGTCAGCTGAGTTATCCACAGGCTTTCCGGCCAAGCTGTGGATAACCCCTGTGGATAACTCCCTTGCTAGCGTGTTTGCCTGTGGACAACAGCGGCACAAGCTGGGGACAACGGACCGAGGACTGCCCGAGTTATCCACAGCGCGGGGGAAGTCGGTACGGCGGTGGGACCGGTTTCACGTGAAACTGACTGGTGAGGCACCGCGTTGCCGCTCCGTTCTCAGCGCGCGGGCGACAACGGAGGTCCCAGCTCGCTGTAACGCTGCGCGACTGCCTCAGGATGCCCTGGTGATGGAGCGAGTATGGGCTCTGGTACGTGGCGCGGGAAGTAGATGGCCTCCCTCAGCACCGTTGGCGCTGGGGTATGTGGGGGCCTGAGGCCAGTCCGACGTGCGACTGACGACTTACGACTTGCGACCTGAGGCGTGGAAGCGCGGAGCGGACTGGTGGCGAACTCGGCACAGATGGTCAAGATCAAGAGTGGCAGCGTCTTCCGTGTTCGCGTCGGTGAGCCGCAGAGTGGTAGCCGGGCGACAGTCGTTGAAGGTGAAGCACTAGACCTCGCAGAGGCTCGATGGCCTGTTTCACGTGAAACTTCGGTGGCAGCTTCCTTGTCGACACTGTCGGCGAGGGGCCGCCGGGCTACTTGGCCTACGCGCTGAGATTCCCCGCTACAGATGCGGCCCCCGCCCATCACGGCACCCCTTTGTTGAGTAGTGCGATCGCGGATAGGAAATCGGTGGCCTCTCGCATTGCCGGCCGATCGTCCCGGGCAACGCTGGTCGGCAGGAGAATGTGCAGGGGCACAGGAGATCCACTGACGCACTGGCAAGGGACGTGCGGCTGCGGTTTCGGCCACCACCGGCGCGTCGGACGCGTGGTCCGTGGTAGTCGGTAGTCGGTAGTCGGTGGAGGTAGCGGTGTCTTGGCGTAGCGACGCTTAGTCTGGGCTGTTTCACGTGAAACAGCCATCCGACCGCTCGCTATGATCCACGCCACAAGGGGCAAGCCCCGTTTGTCTCGACTGGGTAGATGCGCCACCCCCTCCGTCATTCGGCACCGCATGAGGTCACCAGGGCCGGCCGCCGCCTGCCGGTCCTTCGGACGTCCAACATCTGTATACGAGGTCGTGGTCCAACTGCGGGTAGCGCACCAGGTCGCCAATGGGCCGGCGGCTGCGGGTGCAGCGATCCGACCGCGTTGATCTCCTCCGGGCGGAGCGGATGAGCGTTTCACGTGAAACGCATACATGGGCAGCCTCTGCTCGCTGGGACATCTGCTCGCAGAGGCAATTCGATGACTATTTACGTAGATTTAGCATAATTCAGTCTCGCATGCAGAAGTTTACGTTTCACGTGAAACAGGGTTCAACCAGGACCCGACTCAGGCTTCAGTGACGCGATCCGTTGCTTGGGCCTCGAAAATGCACGTGAAACTAGTGGATCCGACTGATCCATCGAGCTTGGCGGAGAGCGAGCACCTGGCGTGGCTGTTTCACGTGAAACTGTCTACTGGACGTGCTGGCCGAGTCCAACGCCCACCCCGACCGGAAACGAACAAGTCGGACCAGCTTGCCCAGGGGATGCGGCCGATGGTTGGGGGCGGCGACTGCATAGCTGCGACTACCCTCGCTGGCGTTGGCGGACTCGCCTACTGCGGAGGCAGGGCCTGGAGTGAGTGGCTGGAACTTGCATCCGGCAAGACGGCTTGCCGTTCCTGCCCTTCCTCCGTCCTTCGCTGCTCCTCCGTCCTCGCTGCACGCGCCCCTAGTCCATCCGCGGCGCTTCATGTGCGCGTGTGGACCAGGTCTGGCTTGTTTCACGTGAAACCGAGCCAGTAGAGGCTCGGCCGTTTCACGTGAAACCTGGACGGTAGGGAGAGTCAGCGCTGCGAGCGCGGTCAGGCGGCGATGCGGTGACGGAGTAGCGCGGCGAGGAGCTTCCCGAGGTCGAGGCCCTCCGCGTGCGCCGCCATCGGTAGCAGTGACGTCTCGGTCAACCCCGGCGCGACATTCACGTCCAGTACCTGGGCCGCCCCGTCCGGCGACACGATCAGATCCACCCGGGACAGGTCCCGCAGGCCCAACGTCGTGTGCGCCCGAACTGCCAGGGCCCGAACGGAGTCCAGGACCTCGTCGGCGAGCCGCGCGGGCGCGTGCCATGTCGTGAGTCCCGCGGTGTACCTCGCCGCGTAGTCGTACACCCCGGCGTGGGGCGCGATCTCCACCGGCGTGAGCGCCCGCGGCCCGCCGCCGTCGTCGATGACGGACACGGCGACGTCGGCCCCGACGGCGTACCGCTCGACCAGCGCGGTCGGGTAGTACCCGCACGCCGTCACCATCGCTGCGGGCAGGTCGACCGCCGACGACACCCGGGAGACCCCCAGCCCCGAACCGCCCTGGGCGGGCTTGACGATCAGCGGCAACCCGAGTCCGGCGGTGACCCGCTGGAGGACCGCCTCCCCGCCCAGTTCGGTGAACCGCTCCTGGGGCAGCGTCACCCAGTCCGGCGTCGGTACCCCGGCTGTCCGCAGGACCGACTTCGCGGACGGCTTGTCCCAGGCCAGCCGTGCCGCCCGGGCGTCCGCGCCCAGGTAGGGCAGCCCGACGAGGTCGAGTACCGCGCGCAGGGAGCCGTCCTCGCCAGAGGCCCCGTGCAGCGCGACGAGGACGGCGTCCGGCGGGTCCGCGTCGAGTGCCGGCAGGAGCGCCGCGTCGGCGTCGCGGAGGGTCGCGTCGACGCCGGCCCCGCGCAGCGCGTCGACCGCCCGCCGGCCGGAGCGCAGGGACACCTCGCGCTCGTACGACAGGCCACCGGCGAGGACGAGGACGCGCAGAGCTCGGGCTTCGGTCATGACCGCATCATGCCAAGTCGGGGCCGGGCGAATCCGACCCCGGCCGGACGCGACGGTGGGCGCCCTCCGGCGGCGGCCCGCCGAAGACCGAGCGGGTGGCGAGCTCCTGCTCGACCACGCCAGCGAGCCGGCGTACCCCCTCGCGGATCCGCTCGGGCGGCGGGAAGGAGAAGTTCAGCCGGAGGTGGCCGCTGCCGCCGCCGTCGGCGTAGAAGCCCGTCCCGGGGACGTAGGCCACGCGCGCGGCGATCGCGCGCGGCATCATCGCCTTGGAGTCCAGGCCCGCCGGCAGCGCCGCCCAGACGAACAGGCCCCCGGCGGGCGTCGTCCAGGTCAGCCCCGCGGGCATGAGGTCGGCGAGCGCGGTGACGAGCGCGTCCCGGCGTTCGCGGTAGATCTCGCGGTACGTCTTGAGCTGCTCCCGCCAGGGCATCGTGGCCAGGTACCCGGTGACCGCGGCCTGCGCGAACGCGCTGGGGCACAGGATCTGCGCCTCGCTGGCGATCACCAGCTTCTCCCGGACCGCGTGCGGGGCGAGAATCCAGCCGACCCGCAGTCCGGGCGCGAAGGTCTTGGAGAAGGTGCTGAGGTAGACGATGCCGTCGCGTCGCCGCGCGCGCAGCGGCAGCGGTGCCGGCCCGTCGAAGCCGAGCTGGCCGTACGGGTCGTCCTCGACCACGAGGACGCCGGCCCGGGCGCAGATCTCCAGTACCTCGTCGCGGCGGGCGTTGGTGAGCGTCACGCCGGCCGGGTTCTGGTAGGTGGGGATGGTGTAGAAGAACTTGACCCGCTCGCCGCGCCGGCCGGCGTCGGCCAGGGCCTGGGCGAGCGCCGCGGGGACCACGCCGTCGGCGTCCATCGGGACGTGGCGGACCTGGGCCTGCGCGGCCTGGAAGACGCCGAGTGCGCCGACGTACGTGGGGCCCTCGGCGAGGACGATGTCGCCGGGGTCGAGGAACAGCCGACCGATGAGGTCGAGCGCCTGCTGTCCGCCGACGGTGACGACGACGTCGTCCGGCGAGGCGCCCACGCCGACGTCGATGCCGGACTCGGCCATGACCTCGCAGATGCCCTCGCGCAGCGCCGGGGCGCCCTGGCCGATCCCGTACTGGAGGGTGGTGGCGCCGTGCTGGGCGGCCAGGCCGGCGAGCATCTCGCCGACGGCGTCCAGCGGCAGCGCCGAGACGTACGGCGCGCCGCCGGCCAGGGAGACGACCTCGGGCCGGCTGGCGACGGCGAAGAGGGCGCGGATCTCGGAGGCGGTCATCCCGCGGACCCGCCGCGCGTACCGGTCGGTGTAGTCGTCGTGGGTGGTACCGGACACGCGCGTCCCTCCGCCGGGGTTGACGCTGTCGATCCTAGGCGGCCGCCGCACCCGGGCGTCTGCGCCGGGCGCCATCCACCCGTACCACGCAGGATGGACGTCGGCGGATGAGGATGCCCGAGCTCTCCCCCGGAGGCGGTATTCGGGCGTACCATCGACCAGGGGAAACCCGGACCACCGCACCGCACGATCGCACCGGACGATCGGGCACGAGCGATCGGGTAGGGACGGCCGGGTATGGCGGTCGTCCCGGGTCATCGGCCCCGGGCCACCGCTAGGGCCACCGCCATCGGAGGCCGCACCCGGACGACCGCGCACTGCCGCGCCGGACGGGACCGCAAGCCGACCCGCAACCCAGGGTCGGAACCGTAGGACGGGACCGGTGCGGCTGCCGCCGGAGCGAGGCACGCCGGTGTCGGCTCCTCCGGGGCCACCCCGACGCAACCGGTCGCGGAAGCCGGTCGCGGTAAGCGGCCGCCGCGCGGCCGGACTGTCAGAGGAGGCGCCAGTGCCGGATCACCCGGTCATTCCACCCTCCCGGATCACGAGGACGTGGACATGTCGCGCCGACTCGTCTCGCTGACCCTCGACACCCTGGAGGACCTGCCGCGAAGCTGCCGGCAGTGCGTGTACTGGGAGCTGGACCCGGTCACGGCCGAGCGCGCCTGCCAGACCGGCGACCCCGGGCTGGAAAAGGAGGCGTGGGTGTCGCAGACGCTCCTGGAGTGGGGGTCGTGCGGGAAGCTGGCCTACGTCGACGGGATGCCGGCCGGCTTCATCATGTACGCGCCGCCGGCCTACGTACCGCGGAGCATGGCGTTCCCGACCTCGCCGGTCTCGGCCGACTCGGTGCTGCTGACCACCGCGCACGTGGTGCGGGCGTTCGCGGGCGGGGGGCTCGGGCGGATGCTGCTGCAGGGCGTGGCGCGGGACCTGACCAAGCGCGGCGTCCGGGCGATCGAGGCGTTCGGCGACGCGAAGTTCGGGGAGGCCGAGGAGGGGGAGAACCCCTGCGTCGCGCCGGCGGACTTCTTCCTCTCGGTCGGGTTCAAGACGGTCCGGCCGCATCCGCGCTACCCGCGGCTGCGCCTGGAGCTGCGGACGGCGCTGTCCTGGAAGTCCGACGTGGAGTACGCGCTGGAGAAGCTGCTCGGCTCGATGAGCCCGGAGACGCTGCTGCGCCCGGTCCGCCCGGTGGCCCGTACGCCCTCCAACCCCGCGCCGGTCTGACCCCGCGCCGGTCGACGCCCCACCGACCCGCACGGCCGGCGGGAGAGAGGAGCCGGCGGCGCGAACCGGTCCGTCAGGAGCCGGGCGCGCGGGCCAGCGCCGCGCGCAGCGCGCGCACGTCGATCGAGCCGGTCGGCACGTCGTGCTCCGTCGGGATGTACATCCGCTGCACCGCCGCCACGACCGCGTCGATGATCAGGTCGCGGGTGCGGGCGTCGGTGATCCGGGCGGCGTCGTGCGGCGAGGTGAGGTACCCGACGTCGACACGGACCGCCGGCATCCGGGTCAGCCGCAGCAGGTCCCAGGTCTTGCCGTGCACGCCGCAGTCGCGCATCCCGGTCCGGGTGACGATCTCGCGCTGAACCAGGCCGGCGAGGTGCTCGCCGACGGTCGAGGTGGCGCCGCTGGTGGCGCCGAAGTGGTACGTGGCCACGCCGTCGGCGGCCGGGTTGCGGTGCCCGTCCAGGTGCAGCGCGATGAGCAGGTCGGCGTCGAGGGTGTTGGCCAGCGTCGCGCGGGCCAGGTCCTCGACGGCGCCGGCGGGGTGCGGGCCGCGGGTGAGGTGGACGCGCATCCCGACGGCGGCGAGGCGGCCCTGGAGCCGGCTGGCGAGGTCGAAGACGAGGTCCGCCTCGCGGTGCCCGGCCGCGGTGACGCCGGTGTCGGGCCCGCCGTGGCCGGGGTCGATGACGATGGTCCTGCCGACGAGGTTGGGCCCGGCGTGGCGGAGGCGCTCGGACTCGCGCAGCCACTGCGGGCGTCCGCCGACGACCTTGCGGCCCAGCCGGTGGAGGGCGGCCATCGTCTGCGGGCCGCAGGAGCCGTCGGGCGGCAGGCCGACCTCGCGCTGGAACTGGGCGACCGCCCGGGCGGTGGCGGCGCCGTACACGCCGTCGGGCCGGCGCGGGTCGTAGCCGATCTCCAGCAGCCGCTCCTGGAGTTCGCGGACGTCCTCGCCGGCCAGGGGCGCGGAGACGGCGTGGTGCAGGGTGCGGGAGCCCAGGCGCCAGCGGGCGGCGTCCAGGGCGCGCCAGGTCTCGGGACCGACGGCGCCGTCGGCGCTCAGGCCGCGGTCCTGCTGGAACCGGCGCACGGCGTCGGCGACGTCCGCGTCGAAGGTGGCCCGCCGGGCGTCGTCGAGCAGGCGCAGCTCGTGGAGGATCGCGCTGATCTCGACGACCGCGGGTCCGGCGTCGCCGTACCGAATGGGCTGCACGGGGGCGTCACCTCCTGTACGGACGGGTTACGTCCTTGTCCTCCGCTATGTCCGAAGCGTACCTCTGGAGAGCCGGGACTACCGCGAACGACGTCAGCCGCGGTGACCACCGGGAACCGGGGCCACCGCGGCTGACGGACGCGGTCGGGGTACGGGTCAGAGCGCGGACTCGATGAGCTTGATCAGGTCGCCCTTCGGCTTCGCGCCCGCCACGGACTGGACCGGCGAGCCGCCCTTGAAGACGGTCAGCGTCGGCACCGACATGATCCGGTAGGCGCGGGCGGTCTCCGGGTTCTCGTCGATGTTCAGCTTGACGATGCGGACCCGGTCCCCCATCTCGCCGGCGATCTCGTCGAGTACCGGGGCGACCTTCTTGCACGGCGCGCACCAGTCCGCCCAGAAGTCGACCAGCACCGGCGTGTCGGCCTGGAGGACGTCGGCGACGAACGTGGCGTCGGTGACCGCCTTCATAGATCCCACGGAACTACCTCCTCGTGCGGGGCGGTGTCGCCCCACGGTTTTTCGGGTGCGGGCTCAGCCCAGGGTGGCCAGGTAGCGCTCGGCGTCCAGGGCGGCGGCGCAGCCGGTGCCCGCGGCGGTGATCGCCTGGCGGTACGTGTGGTCGACCACGTCGCCGGCCGCGAAGACGCCGGTGACGTTGGTCCGGGTGCTCGGGGCGGCCACCTGGACGTACCCCTCGGCGTCCATCTCCACCTGGCCGCGGAACAGCTCGCTGCGCGGGACGTGGCCGATCGCCACGAACACGCCGGTGACGTCCAGGACGCGGGTGGCGCCCGTGGTGGTGTCGCGCAGGCGGGCGCCGACGACCTTGCCGTCGGCGCCGAGCACCTCCTCGACGACGCTGTTCCAGGCGACGGTGATCTTGTCGTTCTTCAGCGCCCGCTCGGCCATGATCTTGCTGGCGCGGAACTCGTCGCGGCGGTGCACGATCGTCACGGTGGCGGCGAACTTCGTCAGGAAGGTCGCCTCCTCCATCGCCGAGTCGCCGCCGCCGACGACCGCGATGTGCTGGTCGCGGAAGAAGAAGCCGTCGCAGGTGGCGCAGGAGGAGACGCCGTGCCCGAGCAGCTCCTGCTCGCCCGGTACGCCCATCGGGCGCCACGCCGAGCCGGTGGCCAGGATGACGGCGCGGGCGCGGTACACGTCGTCGCCGACGGTCACGGTCTTGACGTCGCCGGCCAGGTCGACGGCCGTCGCGTCGTCGGTGACGTACTCGGCACCGAAGCGCTCGGCCTGCCGGCGCTGGGCCTCCATCAGGTCGGGGCCCATGATCCCGTCGGGGAAGCCGGGGAAGTTCTCCACCTCGGTGGTGGTCATCAGGGCGCCGCCGGACTGGACACCCTCGATCACCAGGGGCCGGAGGTTGGCGCGGGCGGCGTAGACCGCCGCGGTGTATCCCGCCGGGCCGGAGCCCACAATGATCAGTTCACGAATCTCGGACAACGCCGACTCCCCTGGGGTCTGTGGTGGGTACGCGACCGCGCCGGGGGCCGCCGGGGAGGGCGTGACGAGACCGGCGCGTATGGACCAACGACATGGTACGGATCCGCATTCCCGGCGATTCGCCTGGTGGGCGACGTCACGGTCGGTATCGGCGCGTCAGCGCGCGGCGACCCGCCGGAGCACCTGCGCACCGGCCACCCGGCCGCAGTCGGCCCCGACCGCCGTCACCGACCGGCCGCCGCCGCGGTTGTCGCTCAGCACCACCAGCGCGGGGGTCCGCTCGAACGTCGCGTAGTCGACCAGCGTGATCCGGGCGATCTCCGGCTGGGCGCTGCGCAGCGCCTCCAGGCACGCGGTCAGGGCCGCCGCCCCGGTCAGCCGGCCCAGCCCCGCGGGGGCGCGCGTCAGGTCGGCCGCGGTCGAGTCGAGGGTGACCCCCGCCGCCGTGCCGAGGGTCCCGCCCTCGTAGGCCACGCCGCTGACCCGCACCGGCGGCATCGTCTCGCCGGACCGGTTGAAGGTCTCGGCGGTGGTCGTGGACAGCGGCGTCCCGGCGGTCGTCCGCGTGTCCTCCGGCGGCGTACCGCCGAGGTCGGAGGCGACCGTCACGCCGATGCCGGCGACGGCGAGCACCCCCGCGGCGAGCGCGAAGCGCGGCAGCCAGCGGCGCGGCGGCGAGCGGTGCGCCCCGGCCGCGGCCACCGTGGGGACGGCGGTGGCCGGCGTGCCGGGGGCCAGGTCGATAGGCGCCGGGCCGATGCCCTCGATGCGCAGCACGGTTGCCAACCGCGCGGCGACGTCGTCGGGCATCGGCACCGGCGCCTGTGCCCAGGAGCGCAGATCCGCGCTCACGGCCGAGGAGGCGACGACGAGCGCGTCGTGCGCCCGTCGCCATGCCGGGTCGGCAGCCACCCACTGCGCGACGTCGGCCTCGACCGGGGTGTCCGCCAGCGCGCCGCCGACATAGTCGGCGAGCAGATCTCGCTGGGCAGGTGTCAGCTCGGCACCCGCGTCCCGCGTGCCACCTGCGTCGAACATCCCGGTCACGTGCCCTCCTGGTCCGCGAATCGTGCGGCGATGACCGCCGCCCTCCGCTCCTGTACTGGGTCCGACGCCTCAGGTACGGCCTGGGTTCCCATCGATCGGTGTGGATTCTTGGCGGAGGTGGCCCAGAATCACGGCGAGCCTCGCGCGCCCCCGCGCGCAGCGGCTCTTGACGGTCCCCTCGGCGATGCCGAGCATCGTCGCGGTCTCGGCGACGGCGTACCCGTGCACGTCCACCATGACGAGCGCGGCCCGCTGCTCGGGCGGGAGCTGGCCCAGCGCCTGCCAGATGACGAGCCGGGTGTCGTGGTCCGGGGCCGGCGCCACCGGCTCCGGCGCGCTGGGTGCGTCGTCGTCGTGGCTGCCGTCGCCGAGCGCCACCGTCGGGTGGGCCTTGCGGCGCCTGATGCGGTCGAGGCAGGCGTTGACCACGATGCGGTGGAGCCAGGTGGTGACCGCCGAGTCGCCGCGGAACCGCGGGGCGGCCCGGTGGGCGGACAGCAGCGCGTCCTGGAGGGCGTCCTCGGCCTCGTCCCGGTCGCGCAGGGTGCGGATCGCCGCCGCCCAGAGCCGGTCCCGGTGGCGGTGGAACAGGGTGGCGAACGCGTACGGGTCGCCCGCCACGTGGGCGCGCAGCAGATCGAGGTCGCTGGTGTCCGGCGCGGTCACGGGCCCTCGACCGTGATCTCCTGTACGGCGAGCTGGTAGCCGCCCGTGCCGTCGGCGGGCAGCGCGGTGAACCAGAGCATGAGGTAACGGTACGTCGCGTTGGGGTCGAATCCGCCGTATGCCCAGGTCCCGCTGGTGGTGACTGCCCGGGTGAGGTTCCGGTACGACGCCAGGACCTCGCGGTCGCCGGACACGCCGGGCCCCGGGTCGCGCTCGCCGTGGCGCAGGCTGACCGCCGCGCCGGCCGTGGCGAACTCGGCGCGCACCGAGCTGACCCGGCGCGGGCCGCCGAGGTCGATGAGGATGCCCATCCCGGGCTTCACGGCGGTCAGCGGCGAGGTGTACCGCTCGGTCTCCCACGCCGTGCTGGACCGGCCGTCCACGGTGCGGTCGGCGTCCTCCAGTTCGCTGCGGGTGCCGCCGGGGTCGACGATGCGGACCTGGGCGCCGCTGAGCGGGATCGGCCGGGGGTCGAGGGCCGCCCCGGCCGACGCCGACGGCGCCGGGCCGCCCGCGGGGCCGCCGGACGCGGCGTCGCCGGGTGTGCCGCCGGCCATCAGCCGGACCCCGATGTAGGTGCCGGCCACGGCGAGTACCAGCAGCGCCGCGATGCCCACGGCGAGCTTGGCGAACGGGGTCCGCCCGCCCCGCCGCCGCAGGCCGAGCGCCTCGTCGCCGAACCGGACCGGGCTCGGCTCGTCGAGGAAGGCGTCGGTCGCCGCGCTGTCGAAGTGGGCCAGGTCGCCCGCCACCAGGTCGGCCGGCGGCGGCTCGTGGCGCGGGTCGATCAGGTCGGCGGCGAACGCGTCGAGGTGGTCGGGCACCCCGGCCCGCATCTGCCGCGGGGCCACCGCGTGGCCGGCGGAGTCGCGGACCGCGTCGGGCACCCCCGGCGCGGCCGGGACCTCGGCGGCGGGCCAGTGGCCGGTCAGCGCGAAGTACAGCACCGCGCCGACGCAGCGGACGTCGGTCCCCGCGGTCGTGTCGCGGTCGGCGCGCGCGTCGGCGAGGACCACCCGGCCGTCCTGCGCGATGAGGACCGTGCCGGGGTGGATGTTGCCATGCAGCATGCCGGTGGCGTGCACCGCCGCCACCGCCGCGGCGACGGCGTGCGCGATGGTCGTGGCCCGGGCCGGGTCCAGTGGACCCTCGGCCGCCAGGGTCTCGCGCAGCGACGCGCCCTCGACCCACTCCCGGACGACGAACGCCCGGGCTGCCTCGTCCACGGCGTCGTACACGCCGACGAGGTTGGGGTGCACGACGCGGCTCGCGGCGACGGCGGCCTTGAGCATCTCGGCCGCCAGCGCACCGCCGGGGTACCGCAGCACCACCGCCACGGGGCGGCGCAGGATGACGTCGATGCCGCGCCACACCTGGCGGCCGACGGCGTCCTCGCTGATGTGGGCGGCCAGTTCGTAGCGGTCGGCGAGCAGGTCGCCCACCCGGGGCGCGTCCTGCGCCGGGGCGTCCGCCAGCACCTCGTCGGCACCGCGGTCCTGCTCGACCTGCGTCACCCGTCCTCCTCGGGGCCGTCGTGTCGCCGGCTCCGGCCGCCGGCGTGGCCACTCCCGCCCGTGTCGCCGGTCCACCCGACGCCATGCACCGCACGATACCCGTCAGGGGTAGACCTCCGACATGTCGTCGGGGCGGCTGGACCCTATCGTCGCAGCTTTCGGACCACCAGACCGAGCACTTCGTCGATCTCCCGCAGCCGCAGCAACCGGGCCAGCCCCAGGTACGCGCCACCTATTACCACGCCGCCGAGCGCCAAATGGCTCACCGCCTGGCCGCCGCTGAGATTCTCCCCACCCGGGAGCAGGCCGGTGACGAGCCAGCCGGCGAGCCCCGCCCCGCCCGCGGCGACCGTGATCTTGGCAAAGGTCGTGACGATGCCGCGCAGTCCGATCCGACCGATCCGTCCGCGCAGGAGGGTCGCCGAGACCACCGCCGCGGCGACGTAGGACACGGCGTTGCCGACCATCACGCCGACCGCCGTCAGCGCGCTGCCCAGCGCGTAGAACAGCGCCACCTGGACGAGCACCCGCAGCGCGACGACCGGAATGTTGACCAGCGCGGGCGTGCGGGTGTCGGGCAGCGCGTAGAAGGCGAAGGTGAACAACTGGCTCAGCGCGAACGGGATCAGCGCCACCGCGGCGACCACTAGGACGTCGGCGAGCCGGCGCGACTCCGCCGCCTCGACCGCGCCGTGCTCGAACAGGGTCACCGCGATCGGCAGCGCGAGCACGCCGAAGACGACCACGACCGGGGCGAGCACGGCGGTCGCGGTGCGGACGCCGCGGGACAGGTCGGCGGCGAGGTCGGTGAGGCGGAAGTCCGCCGCCGCGGCGCTCATCCGCGGCAGCAGCGCCGTGATGAGCGAGACCGCCACGATGCCGTGGGCCATCATCATCAGCAGGTAGGCGTTGTTGTAGATCATCACGCCGGCCGCGCCGCCCGGCTCGCTGGCCGCGCTGTTGAGCAGCCGCAGCAGGACCAGCACCCCGACCTGGCTCACCGCGACGTAGCAGAACATCCAGGCGCCGAGCCGCCCCAGCTCGGACAGCTCCAGCTTGCGGAACTCGCCCCGCCACCGCCAGCCGAAGCCCACCCGGCGCAGCGCCGGCCACATGCCGGCGGCCTGCACGGCGACGCCCAGCAGCGTGCCGCCGCCGAGCAGCAGCACCGGGCCGGCCGACATGTCGGTCAGCTCCGGCCGCCCGGGCCCGTACGCGGCGTAGAACAGGCCGGCCGTCACGATCACGACCAGGTTGTTGAGGATCGGCGCCCACGTCGGGGCGGCGAAGTGGCCGCGGGTGTTGAGGATCGCCGTGAACAGCGCCGACAGCCCGGAGAAGAACATCATCGGCAGCATCAGGTACGACAGCAGCGTCACCACGCGGCGGAACTGCTCGCCGCTGCCCGCGCCCGCGAACACCGCCGTCAGCAGCGGCGCGGCCACCACCGCCAGCACCGTCGCCGCGCCCAGCGCGAGCACCGCGAGCGACAGCAGCCGCTGGGCGTACTCCTGCCCGCCGTCCGCGTCGGCCCGGCGCCGCCGGACCAGCACCGGCACCAGCACGCTGGACAGGATGCCGCCGAGCAGGAACTCGTAGATCATCGCGGGGAAGAACTGGGCGGTGCCGTACGCGTCGCCGACGGTGAGCGCGCCGACGGCCGCCACCACGGCCGCGGTCCGCAGGAAGCCCGTGCCGCGCGAGACCAGGCTGAGGACGGCCATGGTCGCGCTGTGCCCGGCCACGCCGGCCCCGGCCGGGGGCGCCGGCGGGTCGGGCTGGTCGCCGCCGCCGGAGCGGGAACTGCGGTACACGCGGCCAGTCACACGGGACCTCCTTGTGGGCGTCCCGCCCACCTTAGTGACGGCGCGCCGGGAGCCGTTAGGCTGCATGACCCATGTCCTCCGCGAACCCACCCACCCCCACCGGTGCCGCCGCGCTGACCGCGGCGCAGCACCGCGCCGTAGCCGAACTGCTGCGGGTCTCGCCCGTCGCCGACGAACTCGGCCGGCGGTTCGCCGACGCCGGCTTCGCGCTCCACCTGGTCGGGGGATCCGTCCGGGACGCGCTGCTGGACCGGCTCGGCGACGACCTCGACTTCTGCACCGACGCGCGGCCCGAGGACACCCTGCGGATCGTCCAGGGCTGGGCCGACGCGATCTGGGAGACGGGCCGCGACTTCGGCACCATCGGCGTTGCCCGGCGCGGCCTGCGACTGGAGATCACCACGTACCGCGCGGAGGCGTACGACGGGGTGACCCGCAACCCGGTGGTGGCCTACGGCGACAACCTCCGCGACGACCTGGCCCGCCGGGACTTCACGGTCAACGCGATGGCCGTCAGCGTGCCCGGCCGGGAGTTCACCGACCCGCACGGCGGCCTGGCCGACCTCGCCGCCCGCGTGCTGCGCACGCCCGGTACCCCGGAGTCGTCGTTCGGCGACGACCCGCTGCGGATGCTGCGCGCGGCCCGGTTCGCGGCACAGCTCCGGTTCGCGGTCGACCCGGCCGTGCGCGCGGCGATGGCGGCGATGGCCGCCGACCTGGACCGGATCACCGCCGAGCGGATCCGCGACGAGTTCACCAAGCTGATGCGCGGCGCCGACCCGGTGACCGGCCTGCGGCTGCTGGCCGACACCGGCCTGGCCGACCGCTTCCTGCCGGAGCTGTCCGGGCTGAAGCTGGAGATCGACGAGCACGCCCAGCACAAGGACGTCTACGAGCACACCCTCACCGTGGTGGCCAACGCGGTCCGGCTGGAGGCCGGGACCGGGCCGGACTTCGTCCTGCGGATGGCCGCGCTCATGCACGACGTCGGCAAGCCGGCGACCAAGGCCGTCGCCGGGGACGGGCGGGTCAGCTTCCACCACCACGAGGTGGTCGGCGCCCGGATGACCCGGCTGCGGATGAAGGCGATGCGGTACCCCAAGGACGTCATCGCCGACGTGACCGGGCTGGTGGCGCTGCACCTGCGCTTCTACGGGTACGGCCGGGGCGAGTGGACCGACTCGGCGGTGCGCCGGTACGTCACCGACGCCGGCCCGCTGCTCTCCCGGCTGCACCTGCTCACCCGGTCGGACTGCACCACCCGGAACCGGCGCAAGGCGGCGGCGCTGGCCGCCGACTACGACGCGCTGGAGGAGCGGATCGCCCGGATCGCCGCCGAGGAGGACCTGGCCCGGGTCCGGCCCGACCTCGACGGCAACGCGATCATGGAGCTGCTCGGGGTGCCGCCGGGGCCGGTGGTCGGGCAGGCGTGGCGGTATTTGAAGGAGCTGCGGCTGGAGCGCGGGCCGCTGACCCGGGACGAGGCCGAGGAGGCGCTGCGCGCCTGGGCCGCCGGCCGGGACGGCTAGCGGGGCCGGTCAGCAGGCGGCGTACGTCCCGCCGCCGCGGTACGAGCAGGAGTCGACGAGCGCGTTCACCGGGTTGTACAGCCGCGCGGAGTCGGTCCCGGTGTTGTTCCAGACGTAGTTGCCCAGGCCCCAGTACCGGGTCGTGCTCGTGTTGGTGCCCGTGCCGGTGCGCAGGACCACCGTCCGGCCGGCGCCCAGGACCGACGGGCCGGCGAACGTGTACCGGTGCCCCTGGGCGTCCCTGAGCCACCAGCGGTACAGGTTCGTCGGCACCGACCGGTTGCTCCTGAGCTGGATGTACTCCCGGTTGAGCCGCGCGTTGGTGCGCGGGGTGTCCGCGCCGGGCGGGTCGTAGTAGATCTTCGTGATCATGATCGGCGGGGTGGCGGCGCCGGCCGGCGCCGCCACCAGGGAGCCGGCGGCGCCGGCCAGGAGCGCGACGAGCGCGCGGGTCACTGCGGGCATCGGGGCCACCTCGTCTCGTGCGGTTGCGCCCGGTACAACGGGCGACACCGCCGATGGTCCCGCGACCCGCCGGCCCGGCCGGGCGAAAGCCCCGGATGGTGGCCGGTTGGCCGTCATCCGGGGTCCTGCGCCCCGGGCCGCTCCCGGCCATCGGCCCCGGGGCAGCCTGTCGGCCCCGGGTCAGCGGGCCAGGTCCCCGGGTGAGCGAGCCAGGGTCGCGGCGCGGCCCTGCTCGCCAGGCCCCCGGGTCAGCGGGCCAGGGTCGCGGCGCGGCCCTGCTCGCCGGTGGCCCAGCACGCGCCCGCGGCGGTGCACTCCACCGCGTCGTAGCTGCCGGTGTCGAAGCGGGTCCAGGTCCGGCCGCCGTCGGCGCTGACGTCGCTTCCCGTCGGGCCGACGGCCAGGACCGTCTCGGAGCGGCCGACCCAGGCGGCGCCGGAGCGGTACTCGCCCGGCGCCCGGCCGGCCGGCTGCCAGCCGCGGCCGGAGTCGCCGGTGAGCGCGGCGTGCTGCGGCGCCTCGGTCGGCCGGGTGTAGTCGCCGCCCAGCGCCACCCCGCGCCACCAGTCGCGCATCGCCAGCGTGTAGATCCCGCTCGTGCCGCCGCCCGGTACCGGGCTGTCGGTCACCGACCAGGTCAGGCCCCGGTCGGCGGTGCGGAACACCCGGGAGAACGGCTTGCCCGTGGTGGCGAACCACGCCGCCTGCCCGCCCCGCTGGGCGACCAGGCAGGTGCCGCTGGCCGCGAAGGCGCTCTCGCCGTCCTGGGCCGCCGGCATCCCGTCGGTGGGCAGGACCTGCCAGCTATCGCCGCCGTTGTCGGTGGCGATGATCCGGAACCGCCCGTCGACGGCGTCGGAGAGCGCCAGGCCGTGGCGGGTGTCGAAGAAGGACATGCAGTCGTAGAACGCCTTGGGGTCGGCGTTGCGGAAGCCCTCGGTCCAGGTGCGGCCGCCGTCGCGGGTGCGGTAGATCCGGGAGGACCCGCCGTCGCCGACGGACAGCACGAGCGCCCGCTGGGCGTCCCAGGCCACCACGTCGCGGAAGTCCATCGCCTCGGCGCCGGGGATGGGGAGGAGCACCCAGTGGGCGCCGCCGTCGGTGGTCCGCAGGACCGCGCCCTTGCTGCCGGCCGCCCAGGCGACCGCGTCGTCCACGGGCGCCAGCCCGCGCAGGCGACTGTCCACGCCGGTCGGCCGCGGGTTCCAGGCCGGCGCCGCGCCGGCCTGGCGGGTCGCGGCCGGCACCGCGGAGCCGGGGGCGGTCGCGTCGGCGAGCGGCGCGGCGAGCGCGGGCGCGGCGGCGAGGGCCGGCGGGGTGGCGAGGGTCAGGACAGTGGCGAGGGAGAGGACAGTGGCGAAGGTGAGGGCACGTCGCATGGCGGAAACCTACCGTCGTTCGTCGATGGCGTACACGGGCGAGCGGCCCGCGGGAAACCGCGGGCCGCTCGGGAACGGGCGGAGTCAGCGGGTGCCGACCAGGGTCGCCGCGGCGCCCTTGGGGCCGACCGCGAAGCAGCCGCCCGAGGCGGCGCAGGCGACGTTGGTCAGGGCCGCGTTGGAGAACGGCGCCCAGGTGTTGCCGCCGTCGGTGCTGGCGTCGCTGCCCGTGGGGCCGACCGCCACGACCGTGCTGTCCGACACCCACGCGGCCGCGCCGCGGAAGTCCGCCGGCCGGGCGGCGGCCATCGCCCAGGTGAAGCCGTTGTCCCCGCTGACCGCCGCGCCGCCGGAGGCGCCGGGCGCGGCCTGGCTGTCGCCGCCCACGGCGACGCCCCTGCCGCCGCGGAAGGCGAGGCTGTGCACGCCGCCGTACTCGGCGGCCGGGAAGCCGGTCGGGGCGGCGGTCCAGGTCACGCCGTAGTCGGTCGTATGGAAGTACCGCGACGTGACGCTGCCGCCGCTGGCGAAGACCGCGGTGCCGGTCGGGGCGCCGGGCGGCGTGACCAGGCACGAGCCGGACCCGGAGAAGCCGTACTCGCCCTCGGGGGAGGCCGGCATCCCGGCGTCCGGTACCACGGACCAGCTCCGGCCCCCGTCGGCGGTCGTGATGATGCGGAACTTCCCGCCGACGGGGTCGGACATCGCGATGCCGCGCTGGGCGTCGAAGAAGGCGACGCAGTTGTAGAAGGACTTCTCCTCGACGCTGCGGAACGTCTCCGTCCAGGTGGCGCCGCCGTCGTCGGTCCGGTACACGCGCCCGAGCCCGCCGGCGCCGGCGGACAGCGCCACCGCCTCCCGGTCGGAGATCGCCTCGATGTCGCGGAAGTCGGCGTCGGCGCTGTTCGGCGGGCTGACGTTCTGCCAGGCGCCGCCGCCGTCGGCGGTCCGCAGCAGGACGCCGCCGGAGCCGCCGGCCCAGGCGACCCGGTCGCTGACCGCCGACAGGCCGAACAGCGGGCTCTCGACGCCGGTGGTCGAGGGCTTCCAGTCCAGGCCGGCGGCGGCCTGGGCCGGCGCTGCCGCGGCGGCCAGGGCGAGCGCGGGGGTCAGGGCGGTGGCGAGGGTGGCGAGGGCACGTCTCATGTCGACGGAACCTACCGACGCCGCCGACCCGCCGCACCGCCCACTTCTCCGGTGCCGACGCCGCCGGCCTCCTCGGCGCCCGTCACCCTCCGCATCCGCGCCTGGTCGTTGCCGTGTTCGCGCGCGGATTGCGGCGGGCGATCCGATTAGTCGCGCTGCGCACCATCCCTGATTTCGCCACCCCGCAGCGCCGCGGCGAACGCCGCCGGATCCACGTTGCCCCCCGAGACGACGGCGACGGTCCGGCCCGGGGGCAGCGCCGACCGGTGGTGGAGGTACGCCGCGGTGGCCACGGCGCCGCTGGGCTCGGCGACCACCCGGCCGCGCGCGGCCAGCCACGGTACGGCCGCGGCGATCTCGTCCTCGGTGACTGTGACGATGCGGTCGAGCCGGGCGCGCAGGTGCGCGAGCGTCAGCGCCGAGAGGGAGCCGCGCAGGCCCTCGGCGCTGGTGCGGGCGCGCTGCGCGACCGGCCACTCGCACAGCGTGCCGGTACGCAGGCTCTCGGCGGCGTCGGCGGCGAGCGCGGGCTCCACGCCGATCACCTTCGCCGACGGGCGCAGCGCGGCGACGGCGGTGGCGACCCCGGCCGACAGCCCGCCGCCGCCGACGGGCACCAGCACGACGTCCACGTCGGGCAGGTCCGCGACGATCTCCAGGCCGACGGTCCCCTGGCCGGCGATGACGTCGGGGTGGTCGTAGGGCGGGACGACCGTCAGGCCGCGCGCGGCGGCCAGCGCGGCCGTCCGCGACTCCCGCTCGGCGGCGGGGACCAGGACGATCTGCGCGCCGCGGGCGCGTACGGCCTCGCGCTTGACGGCGGTGGTGACCTCCGGCATCACCGCGACCATCGGCGTGCCGTACCGGGCGGCGGCGTGCGCGAGCGCGTAGGCGTGGTTGCCGGAGGAGTGGGTCACGACGCCCGCGCGGCGGGCCTGTGCGGAGAGCCGGCTGAGCGCGTACGTGGCGCCGCGCAGCTTGAACGCGCCGGTCGGCTGGAGGTTCTCGGGCTTGAGCCAGAGGGATTCGTCGGCGCGCAGCAGCGGGGTGCGGACCACCTCGCCCTCGATCACCTGGGCCGCGTCCCGGACGTCGTCGATCTCGATCAGTCGCATGGGACCAGCGTGGCACCGGGGCACCACCGGCGGCCCGCGGCCCGCGCGGCCCATGCGGTGTCGGTCACATTCGCGTCGGTCGACCTCTTAGTAAGGTTAGCCTTCCCTCCGTTCCAGTCCCCTCGCCATCCAGGAGAGTTGCCATGTCTGTCCGTACCCTCGGTCTCGCCGCCGGTGTCGCCGGCCTGATCGCCGCCACACTGTCCGCCGCGCCCGCCGCCGCCGCGGTCTCCGGCTCCGTCGCCGTCACCGCCGCCAGCGGCAGCGGCTGCGCCCCGGACACCGTCACCGCCGCGGAGAAGGACGGCAAGCTGGAGATCCGGTACCGCGGCCACCAGGCCAAGGCGGGCCTGAACCTGCCGAAGGCGGCCGTCTCCCAGTGCGCCCTGAGCCTGGCGATCACCCCGGCGGCCGGCTACGGCTACCAGCTCGGCGCGGGCACCCAGACGGTCGACTACCAGGTCGAGAAGGGCACCTACTCCAGCAACACCTTCCACTACCGCACCGACGGCGAGGCCGGCCTGCTCGACTCGGACAGCCTCGACGGGCCGCACAAGGAGGTCGCCACGACGTCGCTGGCGATCGTCGAGCCGGTCCGCGGCTGCGGCGCCGCCCCGGTGAAGCCGTTCCTCGTGGACAACGCGCTGCGCCACTTCATGGGCAAGAACACCCAGCTCGTCAGCGTCTCCACGTACAGCGAGGCGCCGGAGACCCCGAGCGTCGCGCTGGGCCTGCAGTGGGTCACGTGCGCGTAGCGCGCCTGCATCGGGTCACGTGCGCGTAGCGCGCCGGGAGTGGGTCGAGTGCGCGTAGCGCACTCAAGATGTGCGCCCGGGCGCACCGGGGCGGGTGGGACGCGGGTGAGCGCGTCCGTCGGTGGAGTCGGTACCCGAACCCGTCCCTGAAGCGGGCGGTCCTGTGGGGGACCGCCCGCTTCGCGTTCCCGCCTCAGTGGGTGACGTCGCCCTGGATGAACGCCTCGACCGCCTGGTGGGCGTCGTGGTCGGCGTACTGCTCCGGCGGCGACTTCATGAAGTAGCTCGACGCCGACAGGATCGGCCCGCCGACCTTGCGGTCCAGGGCGATCTTCGCGGCGCGGACCGCGTCGATGATGACGCCCGCCGAGTTCGGCGAGTCCCACACCTCCAGCTTCAGCTCGGCGTTCAGCGGCACGTCGCCGAACGAGCGGCCCTCCAGCCGGATGTACGCCCACTTGCGGTCGTCCAGCCACGGCACGTGGTCGCTCGGCCCGATGTGGACGTCGCCCTTGGTCATCTCGTGCGGGATCTGCGAGGTCACCGACTGCGTCTTGGAGATCTTCTTCGACAGCAGGCGGTTGCGCTCCAGCATGTTCATGAAGTCCATGTTCCCGCCGAAGTTGAGCTGGTACGTGCGCAGCAGCTCCACCCCCCGGTCCTCGAACAGCTTCGCCAGCGCCCGGTGCACGATCGTCGCCCCGACCTGGGACTTGATGTCGTCGCCGACGATCGGCAGCCCGGCGTCGGTGAACTTCTGCGCCCAGACCGGGTCGGAGGCGATGAACACCGGCAGGGCGTTGACGAACGCGCAGCCCGCGTCGATGGCCGCCTGGGCGTAGAACTTCGCCGCGTCCTCGGAGCCGACCGGCAGGTAGGCGACGACCACGTCGGCGCGTGCCTCGCGCAGCGCGGCGACCACGTCGACCGGCTGCTCGTCGGACTCCTCGATGATCTCGCGGTAGTACAGGCCCAGGCCGTCGTGGGTCGGGCCGCGCTGCACGGTGACGCCGGTCGGCGGTACGTCGCACAGCTTGATCGTGTTGTTCTCGCTGGCGACGATCGCCTCGGCCACGTCGCGGCCGACCTTCTTGGCGTCCACGTCGAAGGCGGCGACGAACTCCACGTCCCGGACGTGGTAGTCGCCGAACTGGACGTGCATCAGACCCGGGACGCGCTGGTGCGGGTCGGCGTCGCGGTAGTACTGCACTCCCTGCACCAGGGAAGACGCGCAGTTCCCGACTCCGACGATGGCGACGCGGACGGAGCCCATCGTGTGCCTCCTTCTCGTTGGCGGCCGCGGACGGCGGCCGCCGGCTCTCATGGTTGGCGACCGCTCCGGCTGTCCCCGGGCGGGGTGTGGTCGGTGGGCTGGGGCAGGCCGGACCGCTCGTGCGCGATCAGCTCCTCCAGCCAGCGCACCTCGCGCTCGCAGGCGTCCAGCCCGTGCCGCTGGAGGGCGAGCGTGTAGGTGTCCAGGCGCTCGGCGGCGCGGCCGAGGACGTCGCGCAGGCCCTCGCGGCGCTCCTCGATCCGGCGCCGCCGGCCCTCCAGGATGCGCAGCCGGGTGGCCCGGTCGGTGCGGGCGAAGAAGGCGAAGTGCACCCCGAAGCCCTCGTCGTCGTACGTCTCCGGGCCGGTGCAGGCGAGCAGGGCGGTGAGCCGCTCCTTGCCCTCGGCGGTGATCTTGTAGACGACCCGGCCGCGGCGGCTGGTGAGCGGGGGCGCGCCCGCGGCGCTGTCGTCGTCGGCCAGCTCGCTGATGAGGCCGGCCAGGCGCAGCCGCCGCAGGGTCGGGTACAGCGTGCCGTAGCTGATCGCCGCCCGGAACGCGCCGAGCTTGGTGGTCAGCTCCTTGCGCAGCTCGTACCCGTGCATCGGCGTCTCGCAGAGCAGGCCGAGGATGGCGAGTTCCAGCACTGCGCCCCTCCCCGATCACCGAATGTATTGCGCGACGTATCACGCGATGTATCGCGCCGATACATCGTCACGTTAGATCCTGGCTCCGCGGGCCGCAACCGGGGGTGCCGAACATCGGCGAAGGTGATTCTCGCCTCGGCCGTCCTCGGCGAAGGTCGCCTAGCTGGGGTGTTCCGCGTACCCTTCAGCCATGTCCGCGCAGCACCAGGTCGTCGACTACTCGCTGAGGAAGCGGGCGGTGCTGCGCGACCACGGCCGCGGGCTGGTGGCGACGGGGGAGATCTGCGACGCATCGCCCTATCTGCGCAGCGCCGCGCGGTTCCACGGGGAACCGACCGACCAGCGCTGCCCGGTCTGTCGGCGCGCGCACCTGACGCTGGTCCACTTCGCGTACGGTGAGGCGCTCCGGCAGTCGGCCGGGCAGGCACGCCGCCTCGCCGAGTTGGCCGAGCTGGCCGCGACCGTCGACGAGTTTCTGGTCTACGTGGTCGAGGTCTGCCGGGGCTGCGGCTGGAATCATCTACGTGAGCACTACCCCCGCGGGAAGAACCCGGACACCGGGGACGAGGGGGTGCCGACATCGGCCGACATCGGCCGCCGTCGTGGTGAACGGCCTGACCGACGCGTCCGTACTACCACCAGCAAGGTGGGGCGTGACGGCGTCATTGCTACAGCAGGGTGTGACGAATGAACTCCTACGGTGACGTGAACGCCGACCTGGGCGACCCGTCGTCCGGCGGCGACGACTGGCTCGGTACGGGCGGCCGCGCTTCCGCGCGCGCCTCGGTCAGTACGTCGACCATGGCGGCCTCGGTGCCGGTCGCGCCGGCCGGCCGGGCCACGGTCGGCGGCGCGCGCGCCTCCGCGCGCGTGCCCGGCGCGTCCCAGGCCGCCCCGCCCGGTGCGGCGTCGGGCCGGGCGACCGCACGGGTCAGCGTCGGCGGCGGCCGCCGGCCGGTCGGCGGCGGGTACGGCGGCCCCGGCGGGCCGGGCGGCCCGCACACCGGGTCGATCAGCCGGTTCATCGAGCAGCTCGGAGGATCGTCCAACGATCCGCGCGCCCGGAAGCGACGGCGGATCAACATCATCGTCGGCGCGGTCTCGATCCTGGGCGTGCTGCTCGGCGCCAGCGTCGTGGGCCTGACGTACTACTCCACGACCGTCGCGCTGCCCAGCGACTTCAACAAACTGGCCCTGACCTCGACGCTGCACTACGGCGACGGCAGCGAGATCGCCAAGATCGGTTCGGAGAACCGCGTCTACACCAAGATCGACCAGATCCCCCCGCAGGTGCAGCGGGCGGTGGCCTCGGCCGAGGACCGCAAGTTCTTCAGCCACGCCGGCATCGACTACGTCGGCATCGGCCGGGCCGCCTGGAACAACATCACCGGCGGCGACCAGCAGGGCGCCTCGACGATCACCCAGCAGTACGCGCGCAACGCGATGGACCTCCAGGCCGACGGGTACGCCCGCAAGGTCAAGGAGGCGATCCTGGCCTCGAAGCTGAACGACAAGTTCAGCAAGCCGGAGATCATGGAGTTCTACCTCAACACCATCTACTTCGGGCGCGGCGCGTACAGCATCGAGACCGCCGCCCAGGCGTACTTCGGCAAGAGCGTCGGCAAGCTCAGCATCGCCGAGTCGGCCGTGCTCGCCGGGGTGATCAAGCAGCCGGTGCCCTCGGAGACGCACAAGGGCTTCGACCCGGGCCTCAACCCCGAGGCCGCGCAGGACCGGTGGCGGTACGTGCTGGCCGGGATGCGGGAGAACAACTGGATCTCGCCGGAGGAGTACAGCACGGCGGTCGCCAAGTACCCGGTCACCAAGAAGATCGACAGCCGGGCCTGCGGCGTCGAGTGCGGGCTGAGCAAGCCGGCGGGCATCATCCTGCCGTACATCACCCGCGAGCTGTCCCAGATGAAGGACCCGAAGACCGGCAAGGCGCTCTGCACGTTCGGCCAGTGCCGCGACGCGCTCGCCAGCGGGGGCTTCCGCATCACCACCACGCTGAACCCGAAGATGCAGGCCGCCGCCGAGGCGGCCGCCGGCTGGGGCAGCAAGCCGGGCGACATCCTGCGCAACGAGCCGAAGAACCTGCGCGCGGCGATGGCCGCGGTCAGCCCGGAGACGGGCCAGGTGCTGGCGTACTACGGCGGCCCGAACGACAACACCGCCGCCACCGACTACGCCGGCCTGAACACCCGCGACAACCAACCGCTATATACAGCGGACGGCAAGCTGAACACCCGGGACGGCAAGCTGTTTGGAGCCCAGGTGCCAGGCTCCAGCTTCAAGGTCTACACACTGGCCGCCGCGCTAGAGGCGGGCTACCGCGCCGACTCCCGCTGGAAGGGCCGCGACCGCCGCGACACCGACGGCCGGGTCATCAACAACGCCGGCCGCGCCGCCTCCTGCGGCGACTCCTGCACCCTGCGCTTCTCGACCACCGAGTCGTACAACGTCCCGTTCTACGGGGTGGCCGAGCGGATCGGCCCGGACAAGGTCGTCGACATGGCCAAGAAGGCCGGCATCCGGGCCATGGCATCGCAGGAAGAGGATGGATTCCGGGTTCAAGAGATTGCAAACATGGAGCCGTCCCAGTACAAAGGACGGTCGATGTTCGACAACCACATCGGCTTCGGCAAGTACCCGATCACGGTGCTGGACCACGCCAACGGCATGGCCACCTTCGCCGCCCGCGGTGTCTACAACAAGGCGTACTTCGTCCAGAAAGTCGAGCGGAAGAACCCCCAGACCGGGAAGTTCGAGACCGTCGGCGGCGCGCGGGCGACGCCTGAGCAGCGCATCGACCAAGGGGTCGCCGACGACGTCACGAGCATTCTCCAGGGAGTGCCGCGCCGCGATGGCAACACGCTGTTCAACTACCCGTCGGCCGGCAAGACCGGCACCTGGGAACTGAACGAGAACCAGTCCGACCAGAACGGCGACGCCTGGATGGTCGGCTATACGCCGCAGGTCGCCGCAGCGGTGTGGGTCGGCAGCGACGAGAAGAAGCGCACCGCCATCAAGGACCGGTTCGGCGGCAACGTCTTCGGCGCGGGCACCCCAGCGAAGATCTGGAAGCAGTTCATGAACGCCGCCATGCAGGGCAAGGAGCGGCGGGAGTTCCTGCCCCCGGCCAACGTCGGCAACCCGGACAAGAAGGGCGACGGCAACTACCCGAGCCCGTGCGTGTTCCCGCCGTTCTGCGGCAACGGCGGCAACAACAACGATGGCGATGACGATTTCCCCAGCGGCGGGAATTTTCCGTTTCCAACTCGGCCAGGCATTCCGACCCGCCCCGACGACGGCACGGGCGGCGGGAATTCTGATGGTGGCACCGATGGCGACACCGGCGGGGCAATTCCGGACACCGGTGGTACTGTCGGCTAAACAAGTTTATAGCGGCTAGTGTCGCGTCGCGTTGCCGCCCGGACCGGGTGCTGGCTGACTGGGCCTACACCTGCCAGGCGAATCGTGGCTATCTGCGCCGGCGGGGGATCAAGGCGTGTATCCCGAGTAAGAGTGACCAGGATGCCCATCGCCGGGCCAGAGGCTCCCGCGGTGGCCGGCCGCCCTCGTTTGACCCGGTCATCTACCGGCAGCGTCACGCCGTGGAGTGCGGCATCAACCGCCTCAAACGCCACCGGGGCGTGGCCACCCGGTATGACAAGTTGGCCGTCCGCTACCAGGCGATGGTGCACGTCACCGCGATCATCGAATGGCTACGCGCACTTCGAGACACTCCCTAGCCTGCCGCCAGTGGGGCACCGAGCCGATCATCCCGAGACGTAAGACCACCGGGATCAAGGCTCTGGGCAAGCTGCGCTACGTCGTCAAACAGTCCTTCGCGCTGCTGCACCAGTTCCGCAGACTCGCCGTGCGTTGGAACGACGCCTCGACTTCCACGACGGGTTCGTTAGCCTCGCCTGCACCTCATCTGCTGGCGCCGCTTGATCAACTGGACCAACCAGAGATCGGGATAGGAACTTTTAGTACCTTGCGGCATACTGTTAGCCTAATCATGGCATATATAACAATTTTATTATTTGATAGTTTATAACTTTATTAACTGACATCATTATCTGATTGTCAGATATCTGACACCTCGATGATGCAAACGTCCATGGCCAGTAGTCTGTCCGGAGGCATATATGTGCGATGCATAACGCACATATACGCATTAAAATTACTACTTTGGCCTAGTCATTGATGACGAAGACAATAGTGGTAGGGGTATATTTTGTTTGGCAATTATTGATATGGAGTTGGAATCAATGGCGAGGTGGAACGCGACAGCTTTCATGGGGGCACTAAGTATTATAGGAGTTGGACTTTTTACGACTCCGGTAACCGCGGCTACGAAATCAGACGTAGCAAGTAATGACTGGGCATTCGAGATGCCGCGGGGTGAGTCGCTCTACGTGAGACATAGCCTCTATTGGGTGAAGCCCGATTTCGGGCAAAAATATTTTACGATGCAATCTGACGGCAACCTTGTTCTTTACGCATATAAATACCACGGTAGCACTGAGAAAAAGGTGTGCTGGGAGTCAGGAACTCGCGGAGCAGGCGCTCGGGCGACGTATCAGAACGACGGCAATTTTGTTATTTACGTCGGTGTCCATGCAGTTTGGTCTTCCAACACAGCTGGAAAGCCGGGTGCATCTGTCAGTCTGGATGGATATGGCCCGAGTGTGGATCTAAATGTGGGCTTCATGCGCCTTGTGGAAAATTGCGTTTGGTAACGGTATCGAGGTGTCGCAAATATGTGCAGTGCTTTAGCCTGAACCGATTTATGCGCAGATTGAAGTGGAGCAACGTATGAAAGTTTGTTCGACGAGGCGCGCCTATTCGTTAGTTGTTTCAATATTCGCAATTTGCTTGGCGCCTTTTGTCTATACAGAGACTGCACGGGCGGTATCGGGCAACATATATAAAGTATCAATGCCGAAAGGAAACTCGCTAAAGGCAAATGACTATGTATACAGAGAAGATCAACCCGCACACGACCACGTATATCGGCGTAGGTTGGTGATGCAAAGTGATGGCAATCTCGTCCTCTACCACTCGTACGGAGGAAGTGCGGAGCAAGCGTATTGGAACACGGGGACGATCGGTGCGAACGGGAAGGCAGTCTACCAACAAGATGGAAATTTTGTAGTATATTTCGGCGGTAGAGCTGCATGGTCCAGTGGCACGGAGGGCCGCCCTGGCGAAACTCTTGATCTGAACGCATGCGGTGATGTCTGGGTCGGACATATTAGTGTCACGGCGCCATGGCCTCACCGAACGCCAATGTGTCCAAATCCGTTTGATGAACTAGCATTCTAAGTGACCACCAACATTGCAGTTCAAATACAAGGTTGAAATTGAAACTCGTTCTGTTGCCCGGATACTAGTGTGTCAAGGCGTCACGAATTTACAGAGCCCGCTCTGCATCAATTTGAAGCTGACATGATGGAACGAATTACCGATTTAATAGCGGCGGTTCAACCTTACCTCATGTCAAAGCTAATTAATTTTTGGTCCACCGACCAGACGTATGCCTGAATTCCGCATTCGAGAAGAGACCCTCTCGAATGCGGAATTCGCGGGTACGGCCGATCATCTGAACGCGTGTGGCAGTTGGTCGTATTCGGAGAACAGTTTCGAGGACGGATCTGATAATGAGATATCTCTTACTCCGGCGAACTTTTGTCGCAGTCACGGCTATGGCCGCGGTCGTGTCCGGCGCAGCGGCCGGTAGCGCAGAAGGTTCAGCGTTACCGTTCCGCGAGCCGCAACCGGCACCCGCACTCGATACGACTATGAGTCAGGCGAGCGACCGCGTAGGCGTGGATGACAAGACCGGGCCGGGTACGGCCGCCCGCCCCAAACTACCCCTTACCGGTGTCCCTGCAGTCCCACGTGACCAGCGGGACCGACTACAGGGTAAGGGCTGGGAGCGGTCCTCCGACCGGGCATGGACCACCAGCGGCGACGCGGCCGGACTGCACGTCCTAGTAGCCGACTCTGACGAAGGATACGCGTGGCGCACCGCCACCACGCTGTCCGAGCCCGGCTTCGAAGCCGACGCATGGATCGGCAACGCTTGTCTGGCCGGCGACGCGCGAACCTTAACCGTAGTTTATGCTCCCCGGACTTTCACCAACCGCGCCGACCTGAACGAGCGCGGGGCATTCACCGCCACGGTGGACCTGCGCACAGGCAGGGTGTCCAAGCTGCCGGTACGCAGCAGCCTCGCCTACTTCTCGCCGTCCTGCGGTTCCGGCTCGACGGCCCTGGTGACGCAGGAGGGCGGCGACAAGTACGACGCAACTCGAATCCTGGCTATCGACACCCGGACCCACCGGGTAGCGGCCCCAATCGAGGTGCCCGGCGAGTTGACCTCGGCCGTTCCCACTCCCACCGGCATCGTGGCCGCTGATTCAGGGGCACTGGTGAAGGTGGCACAGGACGGCACTCGTAGGGTTCTAGCCCCGACGGCTGGAGTGGCTTACGGACTCACGGTCGGGCGCGACGGCTCAGTAGCCTATCTCGAACGTAGTGGTGTCACCGCCGCGCAGGTGCGGGTGCTGCCCCAGGCGCAGGTCGCCGCGGGCCGGCGTACCGAGGCGCCGAAGGTGGTAGCCCGGGGCCCGCTTACTGGCCTCGGCTTGGCTCCGTCGGTCAAGGGGCCAGTGAATATCCTGGGTGACGCAACCATCTCAGGTTCCTTGCCGTCCGGCCTACGGGTGGTCAAGGCCGGTATCTCTTCCCGAACGTCCGTCACCGGCGCTTTGGCTATTCAAACCCCCCAGAGCCGGACTCTGGGCCTGGCGGCGGGTCGGGCGGGTGTGGACACTCCGGTGGCGATCACTGGCCATCTGGTATTCAGCGACGAAGAAGTGGTCTTCTCCGCCATTCCATCAACTCCAGAGACAAACGACGGCATCGATCCGGCGGCTGGCGGTTCCGGCGCAATCCCGCACCGGACCTCGAGTCGCTCTGCGGCGGCAGCCGGCTCACCCACCGAGTTGGTGGAATCCGAACGGTACTGCTCAGTGCCGCGCAATGACCCGCGCAACCAGGCGATGCAGCCGAAGCCTCGGCAGGTTGAGTGGGCGGTCGACCAGGCGGTGCGCGGAGTGCTGACTACCTCTCGTCCGGCGAACTGGAAGGATCTGGGGATGCCCGCATACACCCCGCAGGCGCTCTTCCCACCACACGCACTCACCGGCGGTGGCAACGTGCCTGCGCAAGTGTTCCTCGGCATCCTTGCGCAGGAATCCAACTTATGGCAGGCGGCCCGTCACGCGCTGCCGGGGGTGACGGCCAACCCGATTGTTGGTAACTATTATGGCATCAACTACTACGATGGCAACACCGCCAACGACTGGACTATCAACTGGGCCGACGCGGACTGCGGCTACGGCGTCTCGCAGGTCACCGACGGCATGCGACTGGCCGGTAAGGAACGGCCGGGCGAGACAGCGATGCCGTACCAGCACCAGCGGGCGGTAGCGCTCGACTTCGCCGCCAATATCGCGGCTGGCCTCCGCATCCTGCAGGACAAATGGAACCAGACCCGCGGCGCGGGCTTGTCCGTCAACAATGGCGACGCGTCGAAGATCGAGAACTGGTTTTTCGCAATCTGGGCCTACAACTCCGGTTTCTACCCCCAGTCTGCGGCCGGCTCGAATGACGGCGCCTGGGGTGTGGGCTGGCTCAATAACCCTGCGAATCCGCGCTACCCGGCCAACCGGACGCCGTTCCTGGACGTCAGCTACGCTGACGCGGCTCACCCACAGGACTGGCCGTACCCAGAGAAAGTGTTGGGGTGGGCCGGCCATCCGGTCGAAACGCTAGAGGCACCGAACACATTGGTCTCCGGTTACCGTCCGGCTTGGTGGAACGGCGACCTCGTTAGCGGTCCGGCGAACCGAGCCGCGGTCAAACCGCCGGTGAACCAGTTTTGCGATAGCACCAACAACTGTATCCCCGGGAAAGAGTACAAACCAAACGCGCCGGACGTGGTCGGTGAGCGGGCCGGCCCATGCGCGCACAAGAATGCTGCTGGGCAGTATGACCTGAAGTGCTGGTACCATGCGCCAACCACGTGGAAAGCGGACTGTAATTATAGCTGCGGCAATGAATTGTTGCGGTTCGAACCAGGTTACCCTTACCAAGACGATGCCACCTCATACTCGCCTATGTGCGGGAACGGGCCGGTGACCGGAGCGCGAATTATCGATGACGTTCCGGACGGCACACCGTCGATCAGACCTAACTGTCCGCGGTCGTGGACCAATGCGGGCACGTTTACGCTCACCTATCCCGCCAACGAGCAGAGCAACTACCCCGGCAAGGTGGACACCCACCAGATCGGCGGCGGCTTTGGTGGTCACTTCTGGTTCACTCACACGCGGACCGGTGGTCCAGTGAGCGTTAACGCATCCTGGAAGCTGAATACCATCCATAATGGACCAATGCGCGTGCTTATCGCTCTACCCGACCATGGCGCGCAAACCCGGCAGGCGACTTATGTCGTTAAGACCGCGCAGGGTGACCGCAGGCGCATCGTAGTCCAGCCCAGCGGCGGCAACCGCTGGCTCTCAATCGGTGCCTTCATGTTTAACGGCTACCCAGAGGTGCAGCTTTCCTCGATCACTAGTGATGGCACAGGAGAAAAGGACATCGCCTTCGACGCGGTTGCTTTTCTACCCATTACAGGCACGTATAAGGAACAATCGGTCGAGGCGGTTGCGCAGTTCGATGAGGACGAAGATATCGACACGGCCGCGCCTTCATCTTGGCTTGCCGGTTTCCTATCGAGTCGCCAGGAGCTCTACGACTGGGGACTGAGCAAGTCCACCGGTATCATGAACGCCGCCGCATGCAGCGCCACCCAGACCACGAACTGCGTCGGCGCCGCTCTCAAGAACGCCTCAGCCACGTGGCGGTCGCAGGTGACCGCAGCTGGGACGAATCCCACCGTCCATCCTGATGGCACGAGTATCGGTACCTGGATAGGTTTTGCTCAGAAGTACACCGATCGTCCGCCCACAACGACTCGGCCCGCATGGTTCGATGACGACGGTCGGTACAAAATTAAGACTAGCGCGACAGCGTCTTATGTCGTTGACGCCAATAATAAAATTGTCGATGGCAGCGAATGGGTCGAGTATTCGAACCGCACGGGAAACACCCACCTGCCTGAGTTTTGGCGCAACCTGATCTCGGCAGCCTCGGCCGACTATGGGCTGGCACCGCCGAACCTTACTTTCACTACTCGTGACCTGAACACGCATTACGGTCAAACCACGACCTGGGACCCGATATCTTCCGGAGTGCTGCCCGGACGGGCTTACGCCTTTATGGGCAAGAAGCCCACGCCCGTTGACGCCGACGGCATTCCGTCGGCTACCAACGCCTCCTGTGTGGCGACGTTGTACACAGCGGGCGGGTCGATCGGTTACCGGCCCTTCCTCGGCGCCCAAGACGGCGTACCCGCTGATCGGTACAACACCTGGGTGAACCAGTTGGACGCTAACCCCAAGGCGCCCCAGGTGCTGGTCGATGCGATGCGGGACTTCAAAAACACCTTCCTCGACCCAGGTAGAAATCCGGTTATGGATTCAGCGTTCAACTTCGCGCCGCCGATCTGGCAGGAGCTTAGCCTCAACTTCTGCGCTGACGGAACTATCAAGAAGGTGTCTGGTCGTCCGTTGCTGCGGGCCAGCCACATGCCAGACCAGTACTTCTACGTCAACGGAGCGGCGGTGACCATTGACGGTACGGCGACCGCCTCGCCGGCTCCGGTGCTGCTAGGCGACTTTCAAAAGTTTAGCGCCGCCCCGGAACCGAACAACGACTTTCCCTTGAAGCCGAACCCGTTCGGTCCCTGCGGAGCAGCCACCGATCGGTCCGGCAATCCTTGGGACCTCTCGGCCGCCGACCCAACGCAAAATGCTAACGAAAACCCCAGCGGGCATTTCTGTCTTGACAAGAAGCTGCCCACGGACGATCCGTGGAGCAGCTAAATCTACCCGGGGGGCGACCTTAGGTCGCCCCCCGGGTAGATTGGTCGATGATGAGCGGTGGGTGATTGCCCTGTTGAATTTTATTTTCATTTACGTGTTGGCTGTGGTGCCGGTGCTGGTCGTGGCTGCGGTTGCCGTCTGGCCACCGCGGCCGTGGCAAGTCGCCTTGGTCTTGGCGGCGCCACTGATCACCCTGGCCGCCGTACTCGGAGTTCCGCTGTTCGAGAACTTGGGCTGGCTGTCCACCATCGGCGTGCCCTACGCGGTGCTCACAGTGGCGCCGGCGCTGCCTTGGCGACGGTGGTGGGCCAGTCTCGCCGTGCCGGGCACGGTGCTGATGGTTTGCGCCATCTTCGTCATCGTGGCCGAGGCGTTACCTGAGGTCCTTTTCTACCTCGCTCTACCAACATTCCTGGCGCTCGGGGCCATTGTCCGAGCGCTCTTCTCAGGTTACCGCCGGCCCGTCATGCGTAAGCCCTAGCGATCGGAATTGTTCGATCGGGCGCTGACAGAGCTGCCAGATATGGGTGTGTGACTCCCGTGCCCTAAATCGATTCAAGCCTCGGGGTGGGCGTGCCTCTGGTCATGATCGGAAATAGACGACTGACAGGCTGTCATGCCCGCCGAGTGTGACGTGAAACACTGGCCCGTCAGGGCCGCTGATGCCGTCTCTGGGCGACTGAGAGCGACTCAGGCAAAGCGAAGACTGGGCAGGTTCAGTCGGTGGAAGCATCTGAGCTGATCAGCTCGGTGAATACTTCGGAGGGTTTCTTCCAGCCGAGGATTTTACGTGGCCGGTCGTTGATTTCTGCGGCGACTGTGGCGAGGTAGTCGGGGTTGGAGGTGATGTCGATGCCTTTGGGGAAGTATTCGCGGACGATCCGGTTGAGGTTCTCGTTGCTGCCGCGCTGCCAGGGGGAGTGTGGTCGGGCGAAGTAGACCGGCATCGCGGTGGCTGTGATCTGCTTGTGGCGGGCCATCTCTGACCCGCAGTCCCAGGTCAGCGTCTTGCGGGCCTGGGCGGGTAGGTCTTTGACGGCGGCGATGACCGCGTCGCCGACGGTCAACGAATCTCGGCCGGTCAGCGGCACGAGGATCAGCATCCGCGAGGTTCGCTCGACCAGGGTAGCCACGGCGGTCTTGCCGGCCTTGCCGATGACCAGGTCACCTTCCCAATGCCCCGGTACGGCCCGGCCTTCAACCTCGGCGGGGCGTTGGTCGATGTAGCGGGGCTCGCTGATCCGCGGGGCCGGATCCGGGCGTCGACCCCCACGGCGGGCGGCACGCCCGGTCCGCAAGCTGATCAACTCCCGGGCCAGGGGTCGACACCGGCTGCGCGTACACCCACTGGTAGATCGCCTCATGAGACACCCGACAAGCATGATCGTCCGGGCAATCGACCGGCAGCCGGCCCGCGATCGACGCGGGCGACCAACCCCGCCGCAGCAGATCCGACACCACCGCCCGCAACCGCAGCGACCGGTCCACCGCCAGCAGCTTCGGCCGCCGCCGACCCGCCCGAGCCTCCTCGTCGGCGGCCGCCGCCCGGTACGACTGCCGGCCACCATGGCGGGCCACCTCCCGCGACACCACCGACGGGTCACGACCGATCACCTTCGCGATCTGCTTCAACTCCAGACCCTCGGCCAAACCACGGGAGATCTCTTCACGATCGACCAACGTCAACATCACACGCACGGCGGGCATCCTGTCCCACCAAACCACCAAGATGAAATGCTACGACCGACCGAGCCCAAGGTGTTGTCCGCTCAAATTCAGGTAATGAACGCAGAATGCTGGTGGTGGATGGCTCGTGGCTGGATAGGTCGATCGGGTATGGCAACCGCAATAGAATCTGTGGCGACCGCCGGTGGGCTTGGAATTCCATCAACGTGATCTCAGGGTGGAGGCAAGCCATCCCGTTCGGTGCTCACTGAAGTGATCTCAGCAAGTATTCATTGCTGATTCGGTACGACACGGGCGAACGGGTCATTCCGGACGGTGCTCGAAACGGACGTGGAGCCATCGATAGACAGGTCTTTGCGACAAGATCGGTCT
>NZ_BMQC01000019.1 GCF_014647915.1 Pilimelia terevasa | reverse complement strand
CTACCACCGGCGCCGACGACAACGGTCGCTGGCCCGGTTGACCCCTATCGAGTACGAGACCATCATGACTCCACCGGCCAGTCAGGCCGCCTGACTAGAACTGTCACCAGTTGGTGCAGCAGACCCCCATCTTCGCCAGCGCGGCAGCGTCGCACACTGTCCAGCCCTGCACAAGGAAGCTGTCACGGTCTGTGCGGTACAGCGTCGGCGACCCGTTGACCTGAGATCCCGGGTCCTTTCCGATGAACTCAATCTCCACAACATCTCCTCTAGCTCCGAGATTGCGAAGAGTTTCGGCCTGGTCATCCTCGGGGTCGGCACGCCGAGGGTCAAGGCGAAACATCAAGCAACAATGTGGAGCTGCCGGCACGTAAGGCGGCAAAGTCATCGCTGGTCACGCCAGCTAGCCCTCGTGCTGGTACTGCCTCGATCGCTGCCAGCCACGAGTGAAGCGTGGCCCACCGGGCGGCGGGACGCCGGTATCTCTCGCCGGTGTCCCGCCCCACCGACCTCCACGAGGAAGGACCCCTCATGCTCCTACGTGCTGCCCTGCTGGCTGCCTGCGTAGCCACGCTGACGACTTCCGCTGCGCCGGCCCAGGCATCGGACCCCATCGATATCGACCTGCTGAACAGCGACAGTTCCAAGGTCGTCATGGTGGACCCGACCACCGGCTCCGTGATTAACGTCGAGGCCCAGGCTGAGCGGATCTCGAACAGGAACATCTGCACAGACGCCTGCTTCTACTGCGGGAGGGTGCCGTACGCCAACCAGGGCTTTTGCGGCACATCTGGCACCGACACGGGCTCCTGGCCCGCGCGTAGCGGCTACAACACCGGCCGCTACACCGCTCGGTTCTGCTGGGACAACGACGTGTGCGCGCCGTACCTGAGCCCCAACACCGAAGCCTTCTGTCCCGGGGGTGCCAGGGTGACTGGCAAGTCGGTGACGATCCGCTGACCAGGACGAAGGTCCCCCGGCTGTCAAGCTGGGGCACCAGACCGTCAGGAAGACTGCACCCGGCCGGTCGCCGGGTCGATCACCACAGTCTGACCCGCCACCGCCCCGGTCGCCGGGTGGATAACTACCTTGCCGGGCGGCGTGAGCCGGGCTGGTCGATCCCGACCGGGCCAGCCGTGACACCAAGTAGCAGTGCCGACGCCGCCATAACCGTCGCCACACGCAAGTCGTTCACCATGTCTACCAGTCTTGGGAGAGTGCCGGTGTCGATGCGGGGGGAGCTGGGGTATCCGTCCGCTGTGAACAGACCACCTGGCAGGCGGAGCCGGCCGGTTTATCGAGGTCCGGGCGGCGAGCGTCGGGAAGACGAAAGCGAGAAGTCTGGGCAGAGCCTGCGCCGCCCGACGGGGCGGGACCGGGCACCCCCGGAACTGACGGTGAGACGGGCATCGAGCCAGCCTCTCTCGACAGTGCACCCCGCCGACCCGCCTGACGAGCTGGGGCGACGGCTGCGCCCGCCGCAACGCACCGGGGCACTACACGCAGGTCAGCTACTTCAAGAACGAGATCAAGGGCGCCATCCAGGGCCTCGGCGGCACGATGCCGGCCGGCTGGTAGCCGCGGCGCGGCCCGCCGCTCACCGGACGCGGCGGCGGGCGTCGCCGTCGTCCGGCCCCCGGGCGACCCAGGTGCCGCCCGGGGCGTGCACCACGCCGTCCTCCAGGCCGGTGTAGCGGCCGGCCAGCACCGCCGCGGCCGCGGCCGCGTCGACGGCGTCGGTGTTGCGCCACAGGGTGGCGAACACCGCCCGCGCGCGGGCCCGCGCCTGCCGGCAGTACAGGTCGGCCAGCTCCGCCTCGGTCGGGTCGGCGCCGTGGCGCTCCCGGGCCCGGACGCAGACCGCCGCGATGCCGAACAGTTCGGCGCCGATGTCCACGACCCGGCCGAGGAACCGCTGGCGCCGCTCCAGCCCGCCCTGCCAGCGGCCCATCGCGGTGAACGTCTCCCGGGCCAGCCGGCGCGAGGCCCGCTCCGCCCAGCGCAGGTGTACCGCCAGCGGCCCGTACGCACCGTAGGCCAGCGGCGTGGATCCGGCGCCGACCAGCAGCGTCGGCAGCCACCGGCTGTAGAAGCCGCCGGCCCGTACGCCCGCGCGCGCCTTGCGGCCGGGCGCGGCCGCGGGGTCGATGAGGTCGCCGGCCACCGACAGGTGCGCGTCGACCGCCTCGCGGGCGATCATCAGGTGCATGATCTCGGTCGACCCCTCGAACACGCGGTTGATCCGCAGGTCGCGCAGGAGCTGCTCCACGGCGATCGGCGGTTCGCCGCGGGCGGCCAGCGACGCCGCGGTCTCGTAGCCGCGGCCGCCGCGGATCTGCATCAGGGCGTCGGCGATCTGCCAGGCCAGCTCGCTGGAGACCAGTTTGATCAACGCGGCCTCGACCCGCACGTCCGCCCGGTCGGCGTCGGCCAGCCGGCAGCACAGGTCGAGCATCGCCTCCATCCCGTACGTGGCGCCCGCGATGAACGCGATCCTGCCGGCGACGGCGTCGTGCGCGCCGACCGGCCGGCCCCACTGGACGCGGGCGGCCGACCAGCGCCGGGCCACCGACAGGGCCCACTTGCCGGCCCCGACGCACAGCGCCGGCAGCGACAGCCGGCCGGTGTTGAGGGTGGTCAGGGCGATCCGCAGGCCGGCGCCCTCGCCGCCGATGACGTTCGCGGCCGGCACCCGCACCCCGGCGAAGCGGGTGACGCTGTTCTCCAGCCCGCGCAGTCCCATGAACTGGTTGCGCCGCACCACGCGGATCCCCGGGCTGTCGGCCTCCACCACGAACGCGGTGATCCCGCCCGGGTGGCCCGGGCCGCGCGGCACCCGGGCCACGACGACGAGCAGGTCCGCGATGGTGCCGTTGGTGGCCCACAGCTTGACGCCGTCCAGGACGTAGGCGGTGCCGTCCGCGGTGGGTGTCGCGGTGGTCGCCAGGCGCGCCGGGTCGGAGCCGACGTCCGGCTCGGTGAGCAGGAAGGCGGAGATCTCGCCCGCGGCCAGCCGCGGCAGGTAGGCCCGCCGCTGCTCCTCGGTGCCGAACAGCTTCAGCGGCTGCGGTACCCCGATGGACTGGTGCGCCGACAGCAGCGCGCCGACGGCGGGGCTGACCGAGCCGACGAGCATCAGCGCGCGGGCGTACTCGCCCAGCGAGAGCCCGAGCCCGCCGTACGCCCGGTCGACCTTCATCCCGAAGGCGCCCAGCGCGGCGAGGCGGGTGAGCACCTCGTCGGGGATCCGGGCCTCGCGCTCGATCCGGGGGCCGTCGAGTTCCGTGCGGGCGAACGCCTCCAGGTCGCGCAGGAACTCCTCGGCCCCCGGGGTGGGGGCGCGGACGGGCAGCGGGTCGACCAGCCCCAGGCGCAGCCGGCCCAGGAACAGGTCCCGGCCGAAGCTCTGGCGCGTCCAGGTGGTCTCCCGGGCCGCTTCGGCGACGCGGCGCGCCTCGGCGGCGGACACCCCGGCGGGGTCGGCCGGGGGCGGCGCGGAATTAGGTCGGTCGCGCATCGTCGTCACGGCTGGCCCCTCTCGCAAGGGTCCCGCGCGCGGCCTGGCAAGCCCGCCGGGGCGCCCGGGATCGACGCCCGGCGCGCGCCCCGGCCGCGTCGCGGTGCGGGTGTCGCCGGCATGTGCTGACTTCCAGGCTACCGCTCACCTCACTGTCAGTACACCCATGCACACCCGCCGTGTGGGGCTCGCCCACTACTCGTACGGGTTGCGGGGCTGCTCCGTCGGCGCCCAGGCGGTCACCTGGAGGTAGGGGATCTGGGACTTGTTCACCGGGTCAGCGCCGATCCTGTCGTTGTACACGCCGGTGATCTTCACCCACCGGTCGTCGGCCTGGCCGGTGGGTGCGTCGCCCGCGAGCCCGACCTTGATGGGCCGGCCGTCGGCGGCGCAGCAGGACAGCACCATCCGGGCCAGGTACTGCCCGCCCTCGGGGTTCGCGGCCAGGAAGCCGGTCAGCTCGACGGTCCGGCCCTGGAGCGAGACGCCCTTGTCGAAGACGGCCCGGGCGGCGTAGTCGGAGACGTTCAGGGCGATCGGGTCGCCCGGCGGCAGCGCCGGGAAGTCCGACTGCTGCTGGGTGGACAGCGCACTGCCGGCCTGCCCCGCGGCGTACGCGCCCAGCGCCGGTGGTGAGACCAGCAGCAGGCCGAGGACGGGCAGCAGCAGCATCCAGCCGACCCGGGGCTCCTTGTGGACCCGCTGGCCGTGGCCGTCCTCGCCGCTGTGGCCGTCGTCGGCGCACTCGGGCAGGTCGGCCGCCGCATCGGCCTTGCTGCCGAACAGGTCGTACCAGAGCGTCATCGCCCCCGCGGCGACCAGGACGGCGCCCGCCGCGATCAGGAACGGCCCCAGCGCCTCCTTGACGTAGCGCAGGTGCAGGTCCGCGAACGTCGCGCGCAGCAGCGCGCCGCCCAGCAGCAGCATGGTGACCGCTTGTGCCCGCCGGTTCATCGGGTGTCCTCTCCGCCGGCCTAGAACGCGAACGCCGCGACGGCGACCGCGACCAGGACGGCCACGACGAAGGTGGTCGGGGCGAACCGGGCGGCGAAGCGCCGGCCGAACACCCCCGACTGCATGGAGATCAGTTTGAGGTCCACCATCGGGCCGACGGTGAGGAACACCAGCCGCGAGGTGAGCGAGAACTGCGACAGCGACGCCGCGACGAACGCGTCGGCCTCGGAGCACATGGACAGCAGCACCGCGAGGACGGCGAGCGCGATCACCGACAGCACCGGGTTGTCGGCGAGGGTGAGCAGCCACCGCTCGGGGATCACGACGTTGATGGTCGCCGCGGCCATCGCCCCGATGACGAGGAAGCCGCCCGCGTGCACGATGTCGTGCCGGACCGCCGTCCAGAACGCGCGGGCCTTGCTGACCCCCTCCAGGTCCGGCCGGTAGGGCAGCCGGATCCACTCCTGCCGGCCCAGCCGGGTCCACAGCCAGCCCATGATCATTGCGACGACCAGGCCGGCGATGCCACGGCCGACGGCCATCTCCGGGTTGTTGGGGAACGCGACCACCGTGGCGGTCAGGACGATCGGGTTGATCGCCGGGGCGGCCAGCAGGAACGCCAGCGCCGCCGCCGGGGTGACGCCGCGCCGGATCAGCGACGCGCCGATCGGGACCGACCCGCACTCGCAGCCGGGCAGGATCACCCCGGCGACGCTGGCCACCGGTACGGCGAGGGCGGGGTGCCTGGGCAGCGCCCTGGCCCAGAACGCGCGCGGCACGTAGACCGCGATGACCGCGGAGAGCGCGACACCGAAGACCAGGAACGGCATGGCCTGCACCATCACCGAGACGAAGACGGTCGTCCAGGTGGCCAGCGACTGGACCGACAGCAGCGCCGAGACCTGGTTCTTGAAGATCACCAGGAGGATCAGGATGGCGGCGAGGATCTCGACCGAGCCGATCCCGCCCCACCGGCGGCGCGCGGCACCGGCGTGGTCGTGTCCCGTGTGGTCGTGCCCGGCGTGGTCGTTTCCGGCGTGGTCGTCTCCGGCGGGCGGGTCGGGGGACGCAGCCGGCTGTTCCGGGTCGGCTCCGCCGGCGGTTCGGGTCTGGGAGGTCACGGCGAGATCCTATGGATTGACGACGGACAATGGAATAGCGCGCGGTGCGGGGCAGCTCAGGCTATCCGGCCCGACGCGCCGCCGCCTACCCCCTGCCGGCGCGACGCCGACGGTGTCCGGCCGGCCGGAGGCGGCCGCGGGCACCCACCCGGGCACCCGCCTGACTAACGCGCATAACCGACAATCGGCAACTGCGCGCCGCCGCCCGCGATCGACGGTCGCCGCTGCACCGGGCACGGCACCCGGCGAAGCGGACAGCAGCCGGACAGGCCACCCACCCGGGTCGATCGACGCCGGTAACTCCACCGGACAGCCGATGCGACCCCCCACTGTGGACTGGAACAGTGGACCGAGGCCGTTTCACCGGGGATGTCAGATATGTGAGCCGCCCGCGCGCGACTGTCCGCTCGCGGGCGGCCGTCCATCCACGCGCCCGCACCCGGTCCCGTAACCACCCACGCGGTCGTGGCGACACGGCCCACGCGAGGAGGAACCCATGAACCCGATCCAGATCGCCGCTCTCGGCGCCGCGACGGCGCTGGCGTCGGCGGCCCTGGCGGTACCCGCCCACGCCGCCGCAGCGGAGGACCCGCCGGAGGTGGTCGTCTCCGAGGTGGTCGCCAACGGCACCGGCTGCGGTGCCGACGCCCGCCCGCTGGTCCACCTGGAGAACAGGAGCAGGCGGCTGACCATCGAGTACCCGGCCCTCTACACCCAGGCGGGCCAGGTTCCCCAGGACAACGGGACACGGCCCTGGGTGCCCCGGGCCAACAGGAACTGCCAGGTCAACCTCAAGCTCAGCTACCCCGCCGGCTGGACCTTCGCGGTGACCAGGGTGGGGGGCATGGGCTACGCCGACCTCGCCGAGCGGACCACGGCCAAGAGCATCGGGACGTACTACTTCGCCGGCATGACCGAGACCGGCGAGTTCCAGTCCGCGCTGACCGGCCCGCTCACCGACACCTACAGCTACCTGGACGGGGTCGGGTCGCCGAACTGGTCCGAGTGCGGCAAGACCCGCGCGCTGAACGTCAACGCCCGCATCCAGGTCGACGCCAGCAAGGCCGACCGCCAGTCGCTGAGCGAGATGACCCTGGACGCCACCGTCGCCAACCTGGAGTGGCGGCGCTGCTGAGGTGACGACCAGCCCGCGGCCCGGCGCTCCCCGCGGGGGGCCGGGCCGCAGGCCGGCGGTCGGCGCTCAGGTCGGCGGGGCGACCGGGTTCGGGATCGCGCCGCCGAACCGGCGGTCCCGCCGGGCGTAGAGCTGGCAGGCGTACCACAGGTGCCGGCGGTCGAAGTCCGGCCACAGGGTGTCCAGGTAGACCAGCTCGGCGTACGCCGACTGCCACATCAGAAAGTTCGACGTGCGCTGCTCCCCCGACGGGCGCAGGAACATGTCCACCGCCGGCACCTCCGGGTGGTACAGGTACCGCGCGAACACCTTCTCGGTGATCTTCCCGGGGTCCACCCGGCCGGCGGCCACGTCCCGGGCCAGCGCGGCGGCGGCGTCCACCACCTCGGCCTGGCCGCCGTAGTTCACGCAGAACTGGAGCGTCAGGGTGCGGTTGTCCGCCGACATCCGCTCGGCGGTCTCCAGCTCGTTGATCACGCTCTTCCACAGTCGACCGCGGCGCCCGGACCAGAGCACCCGCACGCCGAGGTCCACGAGCTGGTCGCGGCGGCGCCGGATGACGTCGCGGTTGAACCCCATGAGGAACCGCACCTCCTCCGGCGAGCGCTTCCAGTTCTCGGTCGAGAACGCGTACGCCGACAGGTACGGGATGCCCAGCTCGATCGCGCCCTCGACGGCGTCGAACAGCGCGTCCTCGCCCCGGCGGTGCCCCTCGGTCCGGGGCAGGCCGCGCTCCTTGGCCCACCGGCCGTTGCCGTCCATCACGATCGCCACGTGCCGCGGCACGCTCCCCGCCGGCAGCTCCGGCGGGCGGGCGCCGGAGCGGTGCGGGGCCGGCCGGGCGGCGGGGGCGGTGCGGCGGCTCATGGACGTCCTCCAGTCGTGGGGGTGCCGCGGTCGACCAGCGGCAGGGAGCGCAGGGCGCGTTCGAGGTGCCACTGCAGCAGCGCGGCCACCAGCCCGCTGCACTCGCGCCGCGGCGGGGGCGCCGCGGCGTCGGCGACCGCCCAGTCGCCGCCGGCCAGGGCGGCCATCAGCGCGACCGTCGCCGGGTCGGGGTGGGTGGAGCCGGGCGGCCGGCAGTCGGGGCAGACGCTGCCGCCGGCGGACACCGCGAACGCCCGGTGCGGGCCGCGCTCGCCGCACAGCGCGCACTCGGCCAGCGCGGGCGCCCAGCCGGCGTACCCCATCGCGCGCAGCAGGTAGGCGTCCAGGACCAGCGAGCTGTCGTGGGCCCGGGTCGCCAGCGCCCGCAGCGCCCCCAGGGTCAGGGCGAACAGCGGGCCGGCGGGCTCCTGCTCGACCGGCGTGAGCCGCTCGGCGGTCTCGGCGACGGCGGACGCGGCGGTGTACAGCGGGTAGTCGTCGACCAGCGACCGCCCGTACAGGGCGATGCCCTCGACCTGGCTGACCGTGTGCAGGCCGGGCGTACCCGGGTCGCCCGCCACCTGGACGTCGACGTGGCCGAACGGCTCCAGCCGCGCCCCGAACCGCGACATCGTGCGCCGGACCCCGCGGGCGACCGCCCGGACCTTGCCGTGCCGCCGGGCGAGCAGCGTGATGATCCGGTCGGACTCGCCGAGCTTCTGCACCCGCAGGACCACCGCCTCGTCGCGGTAGAGCTGGCGCCGGAAGCCGGGCACCAGGTCAGAACCCGAGCTTGCGCAGTTGCTTCGGATCGCGCTGCCAGTCCTTGGCGACCCGCACGTGCAGGTCGAGGTGGACCCGGGTGCCGAGCAGCTCCTCGATGTGGGCGCGGGCCGTCGAGCCGACCTCCTTGAGGCGGGCGCCCCGGTGGCCGATCACGATGCCCTTCTGGCTGGTGCGCTCGACGTACAGGTCGGCGAAGATCCTGGTGATCCGGGCCTCGGGCTGGATCTCCTCCACCACGACGGCGATGGAGTGCGGCAACTCGTCGCGGACGCCCTCCAGGGCCGCCTCGCGGATCAGCTCGCCGATGAGGACGTGCTCGGGCTCGTCGGTGAACATGTCGTCGGGGTAGAGCTGCGGGGAGTCCGGCAGGTACCCGGCCATGACGTCGACCAGCGTGTCGACCTGGTGGTCGGCGATCGCGCTGACCGGTACGACGGCGGCGAAGTCGGCCAGTTCGCTGACCGCCAGGAGCTGCTTGGCCAGCGCCTCCTTGCCCACGAGGTCGGTCTTGGTGACCACGGCCAGCACGGTCGCCTTCAGGGCGGCCAGCTCGCCGGTGATGAACCGGTCGCCCCGGCCCACGGGCTCGTCGGCCGGGATGCACAGGCCGATCACGTCCACCTCGCTCCAGGTCGCCCGGACCAGGTCGTTGAGGCGCTCGCCGAGCAGGGTGCGGGGGCGGTGCAGGCCGGGGGTGTCGACGAGGACGAGCTGGCCGTCCGGCCGGTGCAGGACGCCCCGGATGATGTGCCGGGTGGTCTGCGGCTTGTTCGAGGTGATCGCGATCTTCTGGCCGACGATCGCGTTGGTCAGGGTCGACTTGCCGGCGTTGGGCCGCCCGACGAAGCAGGCGAACCCGGCCTGGTAGGTCGATGTCGTCGCGCGCCGCCCCCGTCCGCCCGCGCCC
Source organism: Pilimelia terevasa (assembly GCF_014647915.1). Taxonomy (GTDB): domain Bacteria; phylum Actinomycetota; class Actinomycetes; order Mycobacteriales; family Micromonosporaceae; genus Pilimelia; species Pilimelia terevasa. Next base: position 57,904 of record NZ_BMQC01000019.1, on the reverse strand, counting down.
TGCTGCCCGTCCGGTGCCGCCGCGGCCCCTGACCGCGCCGCCTCGCCTGACCCCACTGTGCCGTCCGTCTCCGCGGCGCCGCCTCGCGGCCGCGCCGCACGCTGTCGTCGTGGCGACCAGCTTACGGCGCCTGCGCCCGCCGCTCCTGAGGGGTGCGCGGGGGCCCGGCGCGGCCCGGCGGCAGCGTGGAGGGGGTAGCGCAAACTTCCTATTTGTGCATTAAAGCAGTGGTTGGCGTAGGGTGCCCGTTGTGTCGGTCGCTCTCCTCGCCCTCTGTGGATTCTTCGGCGGGGTGGCCGTACCCGCCGTCGAGGCGAGCACGCGCTACCGCCGCACCGGCCACTGGCCGTGGCAGGACCGGGAGCTCGTCACCCCGCGCGGGTACCTCGTCGCCGTCCTCCTCCAGGCGCTGGTGGGCGCCGGCCTGGCCGCGCTGCTGGCCACGTTGAACCCGGTCCCGATCGCGCTGGCGATCGGCGTGAGCGCCCAGCAGATCCTCCAGCGGCTCGCCCGCCTCGGTACCGTCGCCGACCTGCCCCCCGGGGCCGCCGCGACGACCCGCCGGCCGCTCCCCCGCCGCCGGCCCGCGACCGACACCGCGACGGTCATCCCCGACCCGCACCGCGATGCCCCGGCCGACCCCGTCCACCCCCCACAGACCGAACGGACCGGGGGTTAGGGATGCGCGACGACTCGTTCCTCGACCAGGTGCGCCACGCCCTGCGCGGTGACGACCCGCCGGCCGGGGCGGCCCCGGTGCTGCCGGGCTTCTGGGGGGAGGTGCTGGCGGGCATCGCGCTGCGCGGTGACGACCCCCGGCCCGCCCGCACCGCGGCGCCCACCCCGGACGCGCGGCAACGCCGGCACGCCGTCCGCTGGCGCCTGCGGCTGGCCCGGCTGGGCGTCCGGGCACGACTGTCGGGGAAGGACCTGCGCGGGGTGGCGCTGCCGGGCGTCCGGCTGCCCCGGGCGCACCTGCACGGCGCCCAGCTCGCCGCCGCGGACCTCAGCGGGGCCGACCTGACCCTGGCGCGGCTGCCCGGGGCCAACCTGTCCGGCGCCGACCTCGCCCGCGCCCGGCTGCGCCAGGCGGACCTGTCCGGCGCGCTGCTGCCGCGCGCCGACCTGCGGGGCGCCGACCTCGGCGGCGCGCGGCTGGCGCACGCCGCGCTGCGGGCCGCCCGGCTGGACGACGCCGACCTGCGCCGGGCGGACCTGCGGCAGGCCACCCTCCGCAACGCGGTCCTGTCCCGCGCCCGGCTGGACGACGCCGACCTGCGCCGGGCGAACCTCACCGGCGCCGCCCTGGACCACGCCGAACTGCGCGCCGCCAACCTGGGCAGCGCCGTCCTGACCGAGGCCGCCCTCGACCATGCGGACCTGGCGCACGCGCACCTGGGCAGCGCCTGCCTGGCGGGCGCGTCGCTGACCGGCGCGAGCCTGCCGCAGTCCCTGCTCATCGCCGCCAACCTGTACCGGGCCGACCTCACGGGCGCTGACCTGCAACAGGCCGACCTGCGCGGGGCGGGCCTGGAGGGCGCGACCCTGCACCGGGCGCGGCTGCTGCGGGCGAACCTGCGCGGGGCGCGGCTGGACGACGCCGACCTCAGCGAGGCGCCGATGTCCGAGGCGGTCCTGCACGAGGCGAGGCTCCACGGCGCCGTGCTGACCGGCGCGCGCTGCCTGACGCTCCCGCTGATCGCCAACGCGCGCTGGACCCGCGAGACCCGCTGGCCGGCGTACCTGCACGACCTCGTGCACCACTCCTCCGACGAGGTCGAACCGGGCGTGTTCCGGGTCCGCCCGCCCGGCCCGTCGCGCGACCGCGTCGCCGTCTGAGGCTCCGGCCCGCCTCAGGAGGGGGCCGGGACCGGCGCGGACAGGGCCGGGTCGCCGTCGGCGATCCGGCGGGCCAGGACCGTGTCGATGCGGTTGCGCCGGCCGGCCGTGCCCTCGGCGACCAGCCGCAGGCCGGCCACGTCCGTCGTGGCGCCCGGGATGGGCACCCGGCCGAGCTGCTGGGCAAGCAGGCCGCCGACGGTCTCGACCTCCTCGGCGGGCAGCTCCACGTCGAACAGCTCGCCCAGGTCCTCGATCGGCAGCCGCGCGGTCACCCGGACCGCGCCGTCGGCCAGACGCTCGACCGGCGGGCGCTCGACGTCGTACTCGTCGGTGATCTCGCCGACGATCTCCTCCAGGATGTCCTCAATGGTGATCAGCCCGGCCGTGCCGCCGTACTCGTCGATCACCACCACCTGGTGGGTGCGGGCGGCCTGCATCTCCGAGAGCAGGTCGTCGACCGGCTTGGACTCCGGGGTGAACGACGCCTCGCGCATCAGGTCGCCGACCGTCGCGCCGTCGGCGGCGCCGTTGTTGGTCCGCCGGATCACGTCCTTGAGGTACAGCAGGCCCAGGACGTCGTCCACGCCCTCGCCGACGACCGGGATCCGGGAGAAGCCCGAGCGCAGGAACAGCGTGAGCGCCTGCTCCAGCGACTTGTCCGACTCGATCCACACCATCTCGGTGCGCGGCACCATGACCTCGCGGGCGATCGTGTCGCCGAGGGCGAACACCGAGTGGATCATCTGGCGCTCGCCGTGCTCCACCACCCCGCGCTCCTCGGCCAGGTCGACCAGCTCGCGCAGCTCGACCTGGCTGGCGAACGGCCCCTCGCGGAACCCCTTGCCCGGGGTGACCGCATTGCCGATCACGATCAGCAGGGACGCCAGCGGGTTGAGCACCCGGCCCAGCCAGCGGACGACGGGGGCGATCCCCTGCCCCACCGCGTACGCGTGCTGGCGGCCGATGGTGCGCGGCCCGACGCCGACGACCACGAAGCTGACCACCGTCATCGCGCCGGCCGTGACCAGCGCCGCCTGCCAGCCGGCCCCGAACGAGTCCACCGCGACCAGGGCGACCAGGGTCGTGGCCGTCAGCTCGCACAGCAGCCGCAGCAGGAGCAGCAGGTTGAGGTGGCGGGCCCGGTCCGCCGCGACGGCGCGCAGCGCCCGCGCGCCGCGGGCGCCGTGGCGGACCAGCTCGGCGGCGCGCGCCTCCGAGACCGCGCCCAGCGCCGCCTCGGACATCGCGAACACGCCCGCCAGCACCACCAGGCCGGCGGCCGAAAGCAGGAGCTGCGCGTCCGGCAGTTGCGCGTCCGGCAGCTCGACGGGTAGGGGGACCGCTGACCAGCCGGTCAACGCGCCGCGCTCCGCCAGCTCGCCAGCAGGCGGGACTGGAGGTCGAACATCTCCTTCTCCTCCTCCGGCTCGGCGTGGTCGTACCCGAGCAGGTGCAGGCAGCCGTGCACCGTCAGCAGGTGCAGCTCGTCGATCGGGGCGTGCCCCGCGGTGGCCGCCTGGTTCGCGGCGACCTCCGGGCTCAGCACGATGTCGCCCAGCAGGGCCGGCTCGCCGGGCGTCGGCTCGCCGGGGCCGTGGTCGACGTTGCCCTCGTCCATCGGGAACGCGAGCACGTCGGTCGGGCCGTCGCCGCCCATCCAGCGGTGGTTCAGCTCGGCCATGTACCCGACGTCGACGAGCAGGACCGACAGCTCCGCGAGCGGGTTGACGCCCATCTGCTCCAGCGTGTGCCGGGCGACGGCGAGGATGGACTCGGTGTCGACGGCGACGCCGGACTCGTTGGCGATCTCGATGGACACGGTGCGGGTCTTCCTCCTGAGGTCACCGCCGCCGCTGGCCGCGGTGGGCGGCGCGCGGCTGCGGCGGTGCGGGCGGCTCGTCCTGCGCGGCGTCCCAGCGGGCGTACGCGTCGACGATGTCGCTGACCAGCCGGTGGCGGACCACGTCCCCGCTGGTCAGCCGGGAGAAGTGCACGTCCTCGACGTCGTCCAGGATCTCCTGGACGACGCGCAGCCCGCTGCGCGTGCCACCGGGCAGGTCAACCTGGGTGATGTCGCCGGTGACGACGATCCGCGAGCCGAAGCCCAGCCGGGTCAGGAACATCCGCATCTGCTCCGGCGTGGTGTTCTGCGCCTCGTCCAGGATGATGAACGCGTCGTTGAGGGTACGCCCCCGCATGTAGGCCAGCGGCGCGACCTCGATGGTGCCGGCGGCCATCAGCCGGGGGATCGACTCGGGGTCGATCATGTCGTGCAGGGCGTCGTAGAGCGGCCGCAGGTACGGGTCGATCTTCTCGTACAGCGTCCCGGGCAGGAAGCCGAGCCGCTCGCCGGCCTCGACCGCCGGCCGGGTCAGGATGATCCGACTGACCTGCTTGGCCTGGAGCGCCTGGACCGCCTTGGCCATCGCCAGGTACGTCTTGCCGGTACCGGCCGGCCCGATCCCGAAGATCACGGTGTGCCGGTCGATGGCGTCGACGTACTGCTTCTGGCCCAGCGTCTTGGGCCGGATGGTCCGCCCGCGCCGGGACAGGATGTTGAGGGTCAGCACCTCGGCCGGGCGCTCGGGGGCGCCGTCGGCGAGCATGTCGACGGTGCGGCGCACCGCGTCGGCGGTCAGCGTCTCACCCCGGGTGAGCAGCTCCAGCAGCTCGGAGAACACCTGCTCGGCCAGGGCGTTGTCGGCCGGCGCGCCGGTGATGGTGATCTTGTTGCCGCGGACGTGGATGTCGCTGGAGACCGCCTGCTCCACCAGGCGCAGGTGCGCGTCCCCGGTGCCCAGCAGGCCGACCATCACGTGCGGGTCGGGGACGGTGATCGTCGTCGTGACCCGCGCGGCGGCCGGCGGGTCGCCGCGCCCCGCGGCGCGGGTGCCGGGCTTGTTCCGGCCGCCGCCGCGGGCGCCGCCGTCTGTGTCGCCACTCATAGTCCGGTCATCGTATCCGGCCCCCGAACGGGCCGCCGCGCCCCTGACCCCGCCGGGCCGCCGACCCGCCGCGGGGGCCCGCGGCGCGAGGCCGGATTACCGGCCGGTAATGTCGTCGTCGCTCGCCGACACGCCGTCGAAGGTCTCCTGGCGCCGGGTGAACCGGTAGGTCGCCCAGTGCAGCCGGACCACCGTCCCCGTGTCGTCGCGGGTCAGCCGCAGCAGCTCGCCGGTCTCCCGCCCGGACACCGTGCGCAGCACGTCCGGGTCGCCGTCCAGCGGCGCGAACACCGAGGGCGGGTGGCCCGCCGGCACCCGCGGGGCGCGCGCCTGGAGCTGGCCGTCCCGCCAGGAGAAGTCGTAGCCGGTGCCCTCGCTCCACCAGCGGCCCAGCACCGAGCGGTACGGCGCGGGCGCCGGTGGCGCGGGGGACCAGGGGGCGATGTCGGCCGGGTCCAGCTCGACGGCGCGGGTCAGCAGGTCGTGGGCCAGCGTCAGGACCGCGTCGGCGGTACCCGCCGAGCCGAGCACGCCGACCCCGCAGCCGGGCGGGGTGTCGGCGCCGCCGACCTGGCCCATGCCGGCGGCCAGGTAGCCGGGCATGGCGCCGTAGTGTCCGACCTGGACGGCCCGGCCGGGGCGCGGCGCGATCATCAGACCGAGTCCCAGGGCGGTGTGCCACTCCCGGTCGTCGGTCACCGTCAGCGGCCAGCGCATCTCCTCGACCGAGCCGGGCGCGAGGACCCGGCCCGCGGGGTCGCACGACGCGGGGTCGGCCAGGAACGCCGACCAGCGCGCCAGGTCGGCGGCGGTCCCCCAGAGCTGGCAGGCCGGGCCGAGCGCCCGGAAGTCGGTGTCCGGCTCCGGGCGGGCGTGGTCGGAGTAGGTGTCGACGAGGTGGCCGGTGGCCGTCCGGGACGTCGGCAGGACCGTCGTGGCGGCCAGCCCCAGCGGCGCCAGGATCCGCTCGGCCAGCACCTCCGCCCACGTCCCGCCGCGCACCCGCGCCACCAGGTGGCCGAGCAGCGCCACGCCGAGGTTGGAGTAGTGGTACCGGTGCCCCGGCGGCAGGATCCGCTCGGCCCTGGTCAGCGCGCCGACCAGCCCGGCGACGTCCGGCATGTCCAGGGTGTCCCAGACGTCGCCGTACGGCTCCCGCTGCAGGCCCGAGGTGTGCGACAGGAGCTGGCGGACCGTCGCGCGGCCGTGCGCCGGTACCGGCAGGTGCGCGTCGAGGGTGTCGTCCAGCTCCAGCAGGCCGTCGTCGCGGCACTGCATCACCAGGACGGCGGTGAACGTCTTGGTGACCGAGCCGAGGCGGAACTGCGTGTCGGCGTCCAGGGGGGTGGCGTTGCCCGTGGTCCCCAACTGGTGGGTCCACGGCGCCCGGTCGGCGCGGTGGACGGCGATCGCCAGCGCCGGTACCCGGGCGTCGGCCTGGACGCGGGCGGCCATGCGGGCGAGCTGGCGCCGGACGTCCGCCGGCATCGCCGGGGGCGCCGTCGCCGGGGGCGTCATCGTCGGGGGCGTCATCGTCGGGGGCGTCATCGTCGGGGGCGTCATCGGGCGAGCATCGGGCCGAGCGGCGCGCCGCCGAGGACGTGCGCGTGCACGTGCGGGACCTCCTGGCCGCCGTGAGCGCCGGTGTTGAAGATGAGCCGGAAGCCCGGCCCGGCCAGCCCCTCCGCCCGCGCCACCGCGGCGGCCGTGGCGAGCACCTCGCCCGCGAGCCCCGGGTCCGCCGCGGCGAGCGCCGCGACGTCCGGGTGGTGGGTGCGCGGGATCACCAGCACGTGCGAGGGCGCCTTCGGGTCGATGTCCCGGAAGGCCAGGGTGGTGGGCGTCTCCCGCACGACCTCGGCGGGTATCTCGCCCGCGGCAATCCGGCAGAACAGGCATTCGCTCGTCATCGGGCGATCCTACGACTCCGGGCCGCAGCCGGACATCCCACCGCGGACACCGGCCGGGCCGGGCGCTACCAGTACCCGAGCCGCGCCTGGAGTACCGCCAGCGCGGCCACCCCCGCCGTCGAGGTGCGCAGCACCGTGCGGCCCAGCCGGACCGGTACCGCCCCCGCCGCCCGCAGGGCCGCGACCTCGGCGTCGTCGACCCCGCCCTCCGGGCCGACCACCAGGAGGATGTCGCCGGCCGCCGGCAGCGCCGCGGCGCTCAGCGGCGCGTCGGCCTCCTCGTGCAGCAGGAACGCGCCGGTCGCGGCGGCGACCCGCGCGGCGACCCGCGCGGTCGGGTAGGCGCCGCCCTCGGGGGTCGGGCCGGTCGGGTCCGGCGCCGCCCCGGCGACCGCGGGCAGCCAGGCGCGGCGGGCCTGCTTGGCGGCCTCCCGCGCGGTCGCCGCCCACCTGGCCTGGGCCCGCCGGCCGCGCTCGGCGCGCCAGACGGCGACACTGCGCCGCGCCGCCCAGGGCACGATCTCGGCGACGCCCACCTCGGTCATCGCCTGGACGGCCAGTTCGCCGCGCTCGCCCTTGGGCAGCCCCTGGACGACGACGAGCCGCGGGTCCGGCGCCGGCTCGCGCCGCCGCGCGGCGACTGCCACCTGCACCTCGCCGCGCGCGACGGCCGTCACGTGGCCGTGGGCGACGCCGCCGCGGCCGTCGCCGAGCAGGACCGGCTCACCGACGCGCAGCCGCACGACGTCCGCGGCGTGGTGCCCCTCGGCGCCGGCCAGGGTGCAGGTGTCACCCGCGGGCAGCGCGTCGACCAGGAACAGCGGGGCGCTCACCCTCAGGCGTGCCCTTGGAAGGCGTCGCGCACCCGGGAGAAGAAGCCGCCCTGCTTGGCCAGCTCGGCGACCTCCTCGCCGCGGGAGCTGGCGAAGTCGCGCAGCAGCCGCTCCTGGTCGGCGTCGAGCTTGGTCGGCGTGCGGACGTCGAGGTGCACGAACAGGTCGCCGCGGCCCTGGCCGCGCAGGTGCGGGACGCCCTTGCCGCGCAGCCGCAGCGTCGCGTTGGGCTGGGTGCCGGGCCGGACCTCGATGGCCTCCTCGCTGTCCAGCGTCTTGATCGTCAGGCGGGTGCCCAGCGCGGCGGAGGTCATCGGCAGGGTGACCTTGCAGTGCAGGTCGTCGTCCTTGCGCGAGAAGACGTCGTGCGGCCGCTCGTGGATCTCCACGTACAGGTCGCCGGCCGGGCCGCCGCCCGGCCCGATCTCGCCCTGCTGGGCCAGGCGGATGCGCATCCCGTCCTCGACCCCGGCCGGGATCTTGACGGTCAGCGAGCGGCGGGTGCGGACCCGGCCGTCCCCGGCGCAGGTCTGGCACGGGTGCGGGATCGTCGCGCCCTGGCCCTGGCAGGCGGCGCACGGCCGGGTGGCGACCATCTGGCCGAGGAAGGTGCGCTGCACCGTCTGCACCTCGCCGCGGCCCCCGCACGTGTCGCAGGTGGCCAACTGCGTACCCGCGGCGGTGCCGGCGCCGGTGCACGTCGTGCACAGCACGGCGGTGTCCACGGTGATCGGCGCCTCGATGCCGAAGACGGTCTCGGCCAGGTCCAGTTCGAGTCGCAGGATCGCGTCGGCGCCGGGCCGGGTGCGCGGCCGCGGCCCGCGGCCGGGGCCCGCGCCGGTACCGGCCGTGGCGAAGAACGCGTCCATGATGTCCTGGAAGCCGACGAACGGCCCGCCCGGACCGCCGGGCCCCGGGCCGCCGCCCCCACCGGGCGCCAGCGGGTCGCCGCCCATGTCGACGATCTGCCGCTTGGTGTCGTCGGTGAGCACCTCGTACGCGGCGTTGATCTCCTTGAACTTCTCCTGCGCCTCAGGATCGGGGTTGACGTCGGGGTGGTACTGGCGGGCCAGCCGCCGGTACGCCTTCTTCAGCTCGTCGTCGGTCGCTTCCCGGCTGACCCCGAGAATCCCGTAGTAATCCTTGGCCACTGCGTCTATGTCCTCGTGTCCGATCGGTCCGTGCGGCGTCGTCGCTGTCGGCTGACCTGGTGGCGCCGGGTCAGTTCTGCGCCAGCACATCGCCGAGGTAGCGTGCCACGGCACGTACGGCGGCGATGTTGCCGGGGTAGTCCATCCGGGTCGGACCCACCACGCCGAGACTGCCGACGACAGTCCGCCCCGGACCGTAGCCGGTGCTCACCACGGAGGCCGCCCGCAGGTCCTCTATCTCGTTCTCGTCGCCGATCCGCACCCGGGTCGTGCTGGGCTCGACCTCGCCGATCAGCTTGAGCAGGACGACCTCCTCCTCCAGCGCCTCCAGGATGGGCCGCAGCGAGCCGGGGAAGTCGAGCACGTTGCCGCGGGTCAGGTTGGCGGTGCCCGCCAGCGCCAGCCGCTCCTCGGTGCGCTCCACGAGGGTCTCCAGCAGGACGCTGGCCAGCGCGCGCATGGCCGTCCGGTGCTCGGCGGCCGCCGTCTCGACGAGGTCCGCCACGATCGGGGGGGTCTGGCTGAGCGCCACGCCGCCGAGGCTGGCGTTGATGACCCCGCGCAGGTGCAGGACGTCCTCGGCCGGGACCGGCTCGGGCAGCTCCACCATCCGCTGCTCCACCCGCCCGGTGTCGGTGATCATGACGAGCGTGAGCCGGGTGGTGGAGATCGGGACCAGTTCGAGGTGCCGGACGGAGGAGCGGGCCAGGCTCGGGTACTGCACCACCGCCACCTGGCGGGTGAGCTGGGCGAGCAGCCGGACGGTGCGGTGTACCACGTCGTCGAGGTCGACCGCCCCGACCAGCAGGCGCTCCATGGCCCGCCGCTCGGCGACCGACAGCGGCTTGACCCGGGACAGCCGGTCCACGAACAGCCGGTACCCCCGGTCGGTGGGCACCCGGCCGGCGCTGGTGTGCGGCTGCCGGATGTAGCCCTCCTCCTCCAGCGCCGCCATGTCGTTGCGGACCGTCGCCGGGGACACGCCGAGGCGGTGCCGCTCGACCAGCGCCTTGCTGCCGACCGGCTCCTGGGTGAGCACGTAGTCCTCGACGATGGCGCGGAGCACGTCCAGCCGGCGGTCGTCCGCTCCCACCACGCCACCCTCCTGCACTTCGCGCTCCGCAGCCCGCAGCCCGTACCTCGTAGCCCGCAGCCCATACCTCGTAGCCCGCGGCCCCTGGCTGCGGCCGGCCGCCGACGGCTGGCACTCGCCGGAAATGAGTGCCAGTCTACTCCGCCGCCGCACCGACTCCGAGATCACGATTCGCGGATCGTGAGGGTAACGCTGGTATCGGGCGCTGGCCCGCCGTACGGTGACGATATGACCGAACCGCCTCGTCCGCCCGGTGACCAGCCGGGGGGCCTGCCCCCCGACCCGACCGCGCCGCCGCCGGCGTACCCGGCACCGGGCACCCCGGCCCCGCCGCCGCCGAGCGGCCCGCCGCCGAGCGGCCCGCCGCCGGTTGGCCCGCCGCTGGGGCAGGAGTCCCTGCCGCCCGCCTACTCCCCGCCGCCGGGCGAGTACCGGAGCACCGGCGCGTACCCGCCGGTGGGCGGCTTCGGCGCGGCGCCCGGCGGGTACGCCAGCGCCGAGGAGAAGACCTGGGCGCTGATCTCCCACTTCGGCGGCGCGGCCGCGGCCTTCGTCAGCGGCGGCAGCCTCGGCTGGGTACCCCCGCTGGTCGCGCTCGTGTCGCGGGGCAAGGAGTCGCCGAACACCCGCGCGCACGCGGTGGCGGCCCTGAACGTCCAGCTCACCTGGACCATCGCCACCGTCATCGCCTACGTGATGGCGGTGTGCAGCATCGGACTGCTGTTCTTCATGCCGATCATCACCGTGGCCGTGGCCGTGATCCTCGGGATCATCGGCGGCGTGAAGGCCAACGACGGCGTCCTCTACACCTATCCGACCGCGCTGCGGATGGTGAAGTAGCGCGCACCGGGTCACCGCGGGGCGGGTCCGCCGGACCCGCCCCGCACCCGTCCCCGCTCCCGCCGGCTAGGCGAGGACGGTGCGGATCACGCCGTCGGCCAGCAGCCGGCCGCGCAGCGTCAGGACGGCCCGCCCCGCCGCGAGCGCGTCCGGCTCCAGCAGTCCGTCCGCCGCGGCGCCCGCCGCCGCCCGCCGGCCGGCCGGCGCCAGCGCGTCCAGCGCGAGGCCGTCGGCCAGCCGCAGCCCGAGCATGACCCGTTCGGTGTACCGCTGGGCCGCGTCCAGGATCTCCCGGCCCGCGCCCGGCGACACGCCTTCGGCGAGCCGGCGGGTGTACGCCGCCGGGTGTTTCACGTTCCACCAGCGGACCCCGCCGACGTGGCTGTGCGCGCCCGGCCCCAGGCCCCACCAGTCGGCGCCGGCCCAGTACAGCAGGTTGTGCCGGCAGCGGGCGGCCGGCGCGGCGGCCCAGTTCGACACCTCGTACCAGCCCAGCCCGGCGGCGCCCAGCGCCGCCTCGGCGGCGAGGTACCGGTCGGCGGCGACGTCGTCGCAGGGGTAGGGCACCTCGCCGCGGCGCATCCGGGCGGCCAGCCGGGTCCCGTCCTCGACGATCAGCGCGTACGCGCTGACGTGGTCCACCCCGGCGGCGACGACGGCGGCCAGCGAGTCCGCGAAGTCCTCGGCCCGCTCGCCCGGCGTGCCGTAGATGAGGTCGAGGTTGACGTGGTCGAACCCCGCCGCGCGGGCCTCCGCGACCGCCGCGGTCGCGCGGCCGGCGGTGTGCTGCCGGTCGAGCAGCCGCAGCACCGTCGGGGCGCTGGACTGCATCCCCAGCGAGATCCGGGTGAAGCCGGCCGCCCGCAGGGCCGCCAGGCTGCGCGGGTCGACGGACTCGGGGTTGGCCTCGGTGGTGACCTCGGCGTCGGGCGCCAGCCCCCACGTCCGGTCGACGGCGGCGAGGATCCGGGCGAGGTCGGCCGGCGGCAGCAGCGTCGGCGTGCCGCCGCCGACGAACACGGTGTCGACGCGGGCCGGCGGGGCGTCGCCGAGCACGCGGCGGGCCAGGGCCAGCTCGGCGAGCACGGTGTCGGCGTACGTCTCGCGGCTGGCGCCGCCGCCCAGCTCGGCGGCGGTGTAGGTGTTGAAGTCGCAGTAGCCGCACCGGCTGGCGCAGAAGGGCACGTGGACGTACACGCCGAAGCCGGCCCGCCCGACCGCCGCGCGGGCGGCCTCGGGCAGCGCGCCGTCGACGGGGACGGGCGCGCCGTCGGGAAGCGGACCGGGCATCCCCCCATCGTCGCACCCGGCGCCGATGTGACCCCGGCGGCATCCACGACGGGCGTACGGCTACTAAGGTGTGCCCCCATGACCGCAGAGTCCGCCCCGGAACTGATCAGGACCGCCACCGCGCGCGGCGTCACCACGCTCACGCTGGACAGCCCCGGCAACCGCAACGCGCTGTCCCGGGCGCTGATGACCCAGCTCCTCGACGCGCTGGCCGAGGCCGCCGACGACGACGCCGTACGCACGGTGGTGCTGGCCCACACCGGCCCGGTGTTCTGCTCCGGCGCCGACCTGGCGGAGACCGCGGCGGCGTACGCGGGCACGGCGGAGATGCCGGCCGCGATGCTCGGCGACCTGCTCGGCGCCGTGTGGGACTTCCCGAAGCCGACCGTGGCCCGCGTCGGCGGCGCCGCCCGGGCCGGCGGGCTGGGCCTGATCGCGGCCACCGACATCGCGGTGGTCGCCGAGGACGCGACGTTCGCGTTCAGCGAGGTGCGCCTCGGCGTCGTTCCGGCGATCATCTCCGCGCCGGTGCTGCGGCGGGTGGCCCCCCGCCCGGCCGCCGAGCTGCTGCTCACCGGCGAGGTCTTCGACGGCCTCCGGGCCGCCGAGATCGGCCTGGCCACGCGGGCGGTGCCGGCGGCCGAGGTCGACGAGGCGGTCGCCGAGTACACCGACGCGCTGACCTGCGGCGGACCGATCGCCCTGGGCGCCACCAAGCAGCTCCTGCGCCGGCCCGCCGGGCCGACCGTGCGGGCCGAGCTCGACGACCTGACCGCCCTGTCGGTGGCCTACTTCGGGTCGGACGAGGGTCGGGAGGGCGTGACGGCCTTCAAGGAGAAGCGCCCGCCGGCCTGGACGCCCGAAGACTGACCGATCGCCTGGTCGGCCCCCTCCCGGCGGACCGGTCACGGTGCGGGGGCGACGTAAGCTTGCGAGACCCGACCGCGCACAGGGAGCGAACGCAGATGTCACGTGGCCGCAAGGTGACCGCCGTTGTCGTGACGGCGGTCGCCGCCGTGGTCGTCGCGGGCTTCGGGGTCGTCGTGGTCCGGGACGTCCTCGACGGCCTGCGGCTGGCGGCCATCGACCGGCACTGCACGGTGAAGGCCAGCGGCGAGGTGGCCCTGGACGCCGACCAGACCGCCAACGCCGCCACGATCGCCGCGATGGGCGTGCGCCAGGAGATGCCAGAGCGGGCCGTCGTGGTGGCCCTGGCCACGGCCCTGCAGGAGTCGAAGCTGAAGAACCTGCCCGGCGGCGACCGCGACTCGGTCGGGCTGTTCCAGCAGCGGCCGAGCATGGGCTGGGGGTCGCCGAAGCAGATCCGCAACCCGCGGTACGCGGCCCGCAAGTTCTACCAGGGCCTGGCCAAGGTGCGGGGCTGGGAGCGGATGCGGGTCACCGACGCCGCCCAGCACGTGCAGCGTTCGGCGTTCCCGCAGGCGTACGAGAAGTGGGTCGACGAGGCCGAGGTGCTCACGCGGGCGCTGCTCGGCCGGGCCACCGGCGCGGTCGCCTGCACGGTCCCCCGCGGCGACTCCCCGGCCGACGGCGCGGCCACGACCTCGGTGCTGCGCGGGCTGCGGCTGGACTGGGGCGACTTCGCCACCAGCGGCGTGGACACCCACGCCGTCACGGTCGCGCCGGGCTCCGCCCGCCACGGCTGGCGGTACGCCCACTGGCTCGTCGCCCACGCGGCCGCGCACGGCGTCCGCGCCGTCTCGTACGCCGGCCTGCGCTGGACGGCCGAGCGGGGCGACTGGGGCGCGTCGCCCGAGGCGACCGGGCGCGGCGTCACGGCCGAGGTCTTCACCGCCGGTTGAGCGCGGCGCCGCGGCACACGCACGCGGCGGGCGGGTCGACCGTTCCCGGTCTCCCCGCCCGCCGCGCGTGCTGTCTGGTCCTCTGATCAGTGAATGCTGCGGGTGGTGCGGTCGCCGCGGCCGGTCAGGCCTACGACCGCGAAGACGCCGGCCGCTGCCAGGGCCACCTGCACGCCCAGCTCCAGGAAGCTGAAGCCCTCGGTGTCCACCCCGAGCACGCGCGCCAGCGCCGTGCCCAGCAGGGCGGCGACGACACCGATCAGCATCGTCAGCCACACCGGGATGTTCTGCTTGCCGGGAACGGCCAGCCGACCCAGCGCGCCGATGACCAGACCGACGATCAACGCCGTGAAAATGCCAGTGACGGTCACGATCCGCTCCTCACGTGCGGGATACCCTTGGACACCTGGCTAGATGCCCGGGGCGATCGCGGCCCAAACGCGCCACCAACTCAGCGTTTTCCGCCCTTGCCGGCCTCGGGCGCGTCGGAGGTCGACAGCGCGGCGATGAAGGCCTCCTGCGGTACCTCCACCCGGCCGACCATCTTCATCCGCTTCTTGCCCTCCTTCTGCTTCTCCAGCAGCTTGCGCTTGCGGCTGATGTCGCCGCCGTAGCACTTGGCCAGCACGTCCTTGCGGATCGCGCGGATCGTCTCGCGGGCAATGACCCGGTTGCCGATGGCCGCCTGGATCGGCACCTCGAACTGCTGGCGCGGGATCAGCTTCTGGAGCTTGGCGGCGATGGTGGTGCCGTAGGCGTACGCCTTGTCCTTGTGCACGATCGCGCTGAACGCGTCCACCGCGTCGCCGTGCAGCAGGATGTCCACCTTGACCAGGTCGCTGACCTGCTCGCCGCTGGGCTCGTAGTCGAGGCTGGCGTACCCCTTGGTCTTGCTCTTGAGCTGGTCGAAGAAGTCGAAGATGATCTCGGCCAGCGGCAGCGTGTAGCGCAGCTCGACCCGGTCGGCGGACAGGTAGTCCATGCCCTGCAGGACGCCGCGGCGGCCCTGGCACAGCTCCATCACCGCGCCGACGTAGTCGTTGGGCGTCAGGACGGTGGCCTTGACCGTCGGCTCGTGCACCTGGTGGATCTTGCCGGTGGGGTACTCGCTCGGGTTGGTCACCACCACCGAGGCGCCGCCCTCCAGGTCGACCCGGTAGACGACGTTCGGCGCGGTCGAGATCAGGTCGAGGTTGAACTCGCGCTCCAGCCGCTCGGCGATGATCTCCAGGTGCAGCAGGCCCAGGAAGCCGCAGCGGAAACCGAAGCCGAGCGCGGCCGAGGTCTCCGGCTCGTAGACCAGCGCGGCGTCGTTGAGCTTCAGCTTGTCCAGGGCGTCGCGCAGCGCCGGGTAGTCCGAGCCGTCGATCGGGTACAGGCCCGAGTAGACCATCGGCTTCGGGTCCTTGTAGCCGCCCAGCGCCTCCCTGGCGGGGCGCTGGTTGATCGTCACGGTGTCGCCGACGCGGGACTGGCGGACGTCCTTCACCCCGGTGATCAGGTACCCGACCTCGCCGACGCTCAGCGCGCCGGCCTTGACCATCTCGGGCGAGATGACGCCGATCTCCAGCAACTCGTGCACCGCGCCCGTGGACATCATCTTGATCCGGTCGCGGGCCTCGATGCGCCCGTCGATGACCCGGACGTAGGTCACCACCCCGCGGTAGATGTCGTACACCGAGTCGAAGATCATCGCGCGGGCCGGGGCGTCGGCGTCGCCGACCGGGGCGGGGAACTGGCGGACGATCTCGTCCAGCAGGTACGGCACCCCGAGACCGGTCTTGCCGGAGACGCGGATGCAGTCCTCGGGCTGGCAGCCGATGAGGTGCGCCAGCTCCTCGGCGTACTTCTCCGGCTGGGCGGCCGGCAGGTCGATCTTGTTGAGCACCGGGATGACGTGCAGCTCGTTCTCCATGGCCAGGTACAGGTTGGCCAGCGTCTGCGCCTCGATGCCCTGCGCGGCGTCCACGAGCAGGACGGCACCCTCGCAGGCGGCGAGGCTGCGCGACACCTCGTACGTGAAGTCGACGTGCCCCGGGGTGTCGATCATGTTCAGGATCACCGACTCGCCGGTCCGCTCCCCCTCGCGCACGGTCCACGGCATCCGCACGGCCTGGCTCTTGATGGTGATGCCGCGCTCGCGCTCGATGTCCATCCGGTCCAGGTACTGCGCCCGCATCTGCCGCGGGTCGACCACCTCGGTGAGCTGGAGCATCCGGTCCGCCAGCGTCGACTTGCCGTGGTCGATGTGGGCGATGATGCAGAAGTTTCGGATGTGTGCGGGCACGGTCGCCCCAGGCTTACTCACGCCGGAATGCGTCGGTGGCACAGTCGTCCGATCTCCAGGTCCCGTCAACGGCCTCCCATCCTCCCATGGCGTCGCGCGCCGGACCCCGCCCCCGCCCGGGGTCGGCGGGCGGGCATCCCGCCGCGGCGGCGCGGCGGGCAGCTCGGGCACGGTCGCCGCGGGGCGGCGTCGGGTGCGCGGCGGCCCGTCGGGGTCGTCCCCCGTTTTCGTGGCGGGGCGGCGAACTGGTAACCTCACTTTTCGCGTGTGTGGCGGATGCTCCGGCGTGCCCGCGCGCACCATGAACTGATCATCCCGAGCTACCAGGACGAGGCTGTCGCGTGGCGAACATCAAGTCCCAGATCAAGCGCAACCGGCAGAACGAGAAGCGTCGGCTGCGGAACAAGTCGGTCAAGTCGTCGCTGAAGACGGTTGTCCGACGGTTCCACGAGGCCGCCACCGGCGGCGACAACGACGCCGCGGGCGCCCTCCTGCGCGAGGCCAGCCGCAAGCTCGACAAGGCCGTCAGCAAGGGCGTCATCCACAAGAACCAGGCCGCGAACCGCAAGTCGGCGATCGCGAAGAAGCTCCAGACGCTGGGCTCCTGAAGCCAGGCCGGCTCCCGGAGCCGGCACCGCCCGGTCATGCGGGCGACCAGCGACTCCGCACCGCGGGGCGCGTGGCGGGTCTCCCGCGACGCGCCCCGCGGTCGTTACGTCCGCCGGCCGGTCAACGGCACACACGGGAATCTGACATCAACGCACGCGCGGGAATCCGATACTGCCTGACGGGACAGCCCCCACACCGCCGCTCGCCCGTGGGCGACGCGGCGACATACAGGCGCGAGCGTCCGCCCAGGCGCGGAAGTAGCCGTCGGGTGCGGCGCGGTCAGTCGTAGTAGTGGGCGGCCGACTGGCGAGCGCGCCAGCCGGAGTGCGCCGCCTGCTCGGCGTCGGGGACCGGGCGCTGTCCGACGATCCGCTGCGCCGCCTGCCGGCTGGCTGCCCCGTCCCGGTACGCCGCTCTCTCCAGGCTCGTGGACGGATCCTGGCCGGGCGGTCGGTCCGCGCCTGTCGCACCTTCGCCGATCGTGCTGGCTCCGCTGGTCGTCCTGCTCCCGCTGGTCGTCCTGTTTGCGCTGGTTGTTCCGCTCGCGCCGGTGGCGGGGTTCGCTGGCGGCGTCACGTAGGGGTTTGTCCCGGCGTCGCGTTCGCCAGTGGCGGTGCCCGGTCCGGCGAGCCCAACCGGGTGGCCGCCGCCGGCGTCCGACTCGGCAGCCGGTGCTGCGGTGCTGACGGCGGCGTGCCGTCCTCCGGGCCGGCCGTGGCTGCTGTGCCGGCTGTGCGCCGACGTGCCGGTGCCCGTACCCGCGGCCGCACCGGCCGCCTCCTGCCACAACGCGTCGGAGTCGGACGCCTCCTGCCGGGACGGGGCCGACGCACCGGAGCGGTACCGACGGCCGCGGCGCCGTGCGGGCGCTTCCGACCGGGAACCGGGCAGCTCGCCGCTCGGGTCGAGGGGGTAGGGCACCAGGGGGCCGCGAACGTCGTGCTGCGCGGGATCCACACCCGCCTGCCTGGCAGCGGGCACGCAGGCGTCGCTGCCTGCGGGTGCGGCAGTGGGCACCGTCCGGCCGGCCACCGCCGCGGGCCACGGCGCCGCGGGACCTCGGCGGGGCGTCGCCGTCCCACCGGTGGGCCGAGCAGGCCGGAAGGCTGCCCCTGCGGGGACGGGAACTCGCGGGGAGCCGGTGCCGCCGCGGGGGCCGGCGCCGCGGCCGGTGGTGGCGCGCGCCACGGGGCCGGGGCGCGCCGCGGCCGGACCGGCGGCCGGCAGGGCACCGGCGAGCTGGTCGTTCCACTTGACCACGCCCGCCACCGCCAGCGGCAGGATCGCGGCGCCCCACCAGGGCGCGATCTCCGCGAACGCGAGCAGCAGGGCCGCGAGAACCGACCCCTCGCCGAGCAGGAGGCCCCGGATGCCGGTGAGGTGCAGGTGGCGGAGCCGCAGCAGGCGGGTGTACCACGTGTGGTGGCGACGGCGTGGGTCGAGGTACTTCCGGAAGGCCGCCATCAGCGTCGGCTTGCTGCCGGGGCCTCGGCGCGGCGGGCCGCGACGATGGTCGTCAGCGCCCGCTCCAGCGCGTAGGCCCGGTCCTCGGCGCCGCCCTTGACGGCGGCGTTGCAGTCGGCGGCCGCGCGCATGGCCGCGACGATGCCCT
Organism: Pilimelia terevasa; assembly: GCF_014647915.1. Classification (GTDB taxonomy): domain Bacteria; phylum Actinomycetota; class Actinomycetes; order Mycobacteriales; family Micromonosporaceae; genus Pilimelia; species Pilimelia terevasa. Next base: position 39,669 of record NZ_BMQC01000019.1, on the reverse strand, counting down.
CGGGGGTCCAGCCCCGGGCCTGCCGCTGCGCGCGCTCGACCTTCCACGGAGGCAGGCCGAGGGTACTCGCGAGCTGGTGGGCGCTGCCGCGCCCGCCGGCCACCCGGCCGACGGTGCGGACGCCGTCGGCCAGCGCGTCGGCGATCGGCACCGGGTCCACCCCGACCGTCAGCGCCCAGCGCAGGGCCACCAACGCCGCGGGCAGGTCGCCGACCACGGCCGCGTCCGCCACCGTGAACCCGCTGACCTCGGCCCGACCGCGGTGGTACCGGGCCACGGTCTGCGCGTCGATCCGGCCGGTGACGTCGGCGACGAGCTGGGAGCAGGCGGCGGACAACTCCCGCAGGTCGTTGCCGACCGCCTCCACCAGCGCCTCCACACCGTCGGCAGTGATCTGGCCCCCGCAGCGGTGCACCTCGTCGCGGACGAAGTCCACCCGGTCGCGGTGTCTGGTGACCTTCGCCGCCGGTACCACCGTCGCGCCGGCCGCGCGCAGGCCCTCGGCGAGCGCCTTGCCCTTGGCGCCGCCCGCGTGCGCCACGACGAGGCTGATCTCGGGGTCGGGAGCGGCGGCGTACGCGAGCAGGGCGGCAGCCAGGTCCTTGCGGGCGTCCTGGCCGGCCCGCACGATGACCACCCGCCGGCCGCCGAACAGGGACGGGCTCAGCATCTCGGCCACCGCCCCCGCGTCGAGCGCGCCGGCCTCGTACTCGGCGATGTCGCCGCCCGGGTTGGACGCCTTGGCGGCCTGGATCGCCCGACCCACGAGCAGTTCCTCGTCGCCGAGGACGAGCAGCAGCGGGGGCGGGACGGTGGGGGTCACCCCGCCATCGTCGCACGGAGACGCCCGGGCCGCCCTCCGCCGTACACCGCCGGGGTGGTGCCGGGCGCCGGCGCCCGGCGCGCCGACGGGTACCCGGGGCCGGGCCGCGCACGGCCGCCGCCAGCCCCCCGGCCCCGACGGCGACGGCGACGTCACCGTCCACGTCGGTGCGCAGGACCCGCACGCCCGCGCGCCGGAGCTGGCCGACGACGGACGGGTGGGGGTGCCCGTACCGGTTGCCGCGGCCCGCCGAGATCAACGCGACCGTGGGGCGGACCGCGTCGAGGAAGCCGGGCTCCTGGTAGGCGCTGCCGTGGTGGGCGACCTTCAGGACCTGCGCGCGGACCGACCCGGGGGCGGCGAGCAGCTCCTGCTGGCGTTCCACCTCGGCGTCACCGGTGAGCAGGACCGACACCCCGCGCACCTGCGCGACGACGACCAGCGAGTTGTTGTTGGCGTCCGACCGGGTGCCGCGCAGCGGGGTGGCCGGGCCGAGGGCGGTCAGCCGCGCCGGGCCGGCCCTGAAGGTCCACCCCGGCCCCGGCACGCGCGGCGGGCCGGGCAGCGCCGCGCGGACGGTCGCCGGCAGGCGTCCGCCGGCCATGTCCCCGGCGACGGCGGGGGCGACGACGGTGTCGATCATCCGGCCGCGGGCCACGCCGGGCACCCCCGCGACGTGGTCGAGGTGGAAGTGGCTGAGGACCAGCAGCCGCACGCGGCGCACCCCCAGCGCGGTGAGGCAGCGGTCGACCGCCGCCGGCTCCGGCCCCGCGTCGACGACCACGGCGTCGGCGCCGCCGGCCGGCAGGACGACGGCGTCGCCCTGGCCCACGTCGCACGCCACCGCCACCCAGCCCGGCGGCGGCCAGCCGGCGGCGACGAGCCGGACGGGAAGCGCCCCCACGACGCCCGCGGCCGCCGCTACCGCGACGACCCGCCGCACCGCCTGCCGGCGACCCGCGCAGAGCAGCCCGCCCGTCACGACGGCCAACAGGGCGGCGCCGGTGACACCGGCCGGCCACGGCAGCACCGCACCCGGCACCTGCGCCCCGACGTGCGCAACGGCCACCAGCCACTCGGCCGGCCAGCGGGCGACCGCCACGAGCAGGTCGCCGAGCGGCGGCGCCCACGGCGCCACGACCGTCGCGCCGACGCCCAGGACGGTTGCCGGGGCGACCGCCGGGGCCGCGAGGAGATTGGCCGCCACCGCCACCGGACTCACCGTGCCGGACAGCGCCGCCACCACCGGTCCGCAGGCCACCTGCGCCGCCGCCGGAACGCACAGTGCCTCGGCGAGGCCCGCCGGTACGCCCCGCGCGCGCAGTGCGTCCCGCCAGCGCGGCGCCACGAGGATCAGGGCGGCGGTGGCCACGACCGACAGCACGAAGCCCGGTTCACCGGCCAGGGCGGGGTCGTGGACGACCAGGGCGATCACCGTCGCGCACAGCGCCGGTGCCGCGACCTTGCGCCGGCCGCCGACCAGCGCCACCAGGCCGACCGCCCCCATCGCGGCCGCCCGCAGGACGCTCGGCGAGGGCCGGACGAGAACCACGAAACCGACGAGCGCGACGAGGCACGCCGCGCCGCACCACCGCGGTCCGGCCCGGGACCACCGGCCCGCCAGCAGCACGGCGCCGAGCACGATCGCCACGTTGCTGCCCGACACGGCGACGAGGTGGGTCATCCCGGTGGTGCGGAAGTCGGCCGCGACGGCCGCCGGCAGGCGGGAGGTGTCGCCCAGAACGAGCCCGGGGAGCAGCCCGCCGGGCTCCGGCGGCAGGTGGCGGCACGCCGTCGCCAGGCCCGCGCGCAGGCCGCCGGCCGCTCGCTGTACCCAGGGCGGTCGGCCCCGCGGCAGCGGAGCGTCGGCGGCGCTGACCGCCGCCGCGGTCAGGTCCCCGGGGCGCGCGGCGCCGAACCGCACCGCGGCCGCGACCCGCTGGCCGGGCAGCAGGTTCCGCCAGCCGACGTGCCGCCCCAGCACGACGACCTGCACGTCGGACCGGAGCACGGCACCGGTCGGCGACCGGGTGGCGGTCAGCCGGGCCGGCACCAGGTACGTCGCCGGCCCCGCGCCGCCGCCCACCGGTCGCGGGTCGTCGGTGACCGTCAGGGCGACCTCGCTCCGCCAGCCCGCCGCCACCGCCTCCCGCACCGGCGCGGCGTCGCGCTCGGCCACCCGCAGCGCGGTGACCGCCGCACCCACCGCCAGCCCTCCGGCGACCGCGGCCAGCACCGCCCACCCGCACCGCCGGGCCGCTGCGGCGACGCAGCGGCTCCACCGACCGGCCCGGCGGCGGGAGGGCGGAGGCGGCGCGCCCGCGGTCCGCGCGCACGCCGCGCGCCGGGCCAGCAGCAGCGCCGCGGCCGCGGCCACCCCGCCCGCGGCGGCCGCGACGCCCGCCCGCAGCCACAGGGCGGCGGCGGCGCCGAGCCACACGCCGAGGGCCGCCGCCGCGAGCCGCAGGTCGACGGCCCGGGCCGCGCTCACAGCGCCACCAGGTCCTTGAGGCGCTCGTAGCGCGTGCTCCCGATACCGTCGACCCGGCGCAGGTCGGCGACGGCCCGGAAGCCCCCGTTGCGTTCGCGGAACTCGACCAGCCGCGCCGCCAGGACCGGACCGACGCCGGGCAGCGTGTCGAACTGGGCGACGGTCGCGGTGTTCAGGTTGACCCGGCCGGCCGGCGCCGCCGGCCCGGCTCCGGACCCGGCGGCCGGCGCGGCGCCCGGGATGCCGCCCGGCGGGGGCGTCACGCCCACGAGGATCAGTTCGCCGTCGACGACACGGCGGGCCAGGTTGAGGTAGGGCGTGGCGGCGCCGGCAAGCACGCCGCCGGCCGCGGCCACCGCGTCGGCGACGCGCGCCCCCGCGGGCAGCCGGACCAGGCCCGGCCGGCGGACCCGGCCGCCGACCGACACCACGACCTCGGCGGCCGCGCCGCCGGGCGGCCCGGCGCTGCCGGGGGCGGCCCCGTCCGCGGGCGGGGCTCCGGTAGCGTCGGCCGCCGGCCGGCCGGCGGGGACGCTGGCGACCAGGCCGCTCTCCGCCGGCTCCGGGACCGGGTCGACCCGCGGGCGGCTCCACCACGCGGCCGCGGCGGCGATCACCACCACGATCACGGCGACGACGGCCAGCGCGCGCAGACCGCGCCGGCCCGGGTCCAGGAGCCAGCCGCTGGGTCGGTCGAACGCGGTCGCGCCGAAGGTCCGCGGCACGTCCGGGACGGTCGGCGGGGGGTCCGGCCACGGGTCGGGGTCGTCGGCGGCGGCGCCGCCCGGCGGGCGGTACAGGTCGTCGTCGGACACCGGCCACGGCCGTCGCGGGCGGGACGGCGGGCCGGGTGGGTACGAGGTCGCGGGCACGGCGGTGACGCTAGGAGGACGGCCGGCGTACCCGCACCGGGTTTAGCGGCGCGCCTGTGGACGGCCGCCGCGCTGTGGACAGCGCGCGACACACCCGGGCGGTTCTGCTATGGACGGCGGGACGCCACGCGCCGACCCGCCCGGCCCGGCGCGCGAGCACGACGACGCGAACACCCCGACGGCGGGCGCGGGGATCAGAGGGCGTCACCGGTCAGGGAGCCACCACCGCGGTCACCCGCAGCACCGTGCCCTGGTTGCAGATGCTCGCCGTCCCCGGTTCGGGGATCCCGCGGACGGTCACCTGGGCGCCGTCGCGCACCGCCGGCACCTGGCCGACCAGCACGTAGGAGCCGCCGGCGGTACGCAGGATGCGGCACCCCTCCTCGACGCCGGCCACGACCGTCCCGCGGAACACCTTGGCCGCGGGCGCCGGGCCGGCCGACGGACCACCGCCCGCGGTGGGCGACGCGGATCCGGTGGGAGTGGATGACGGGCTGGGCGAAGGGGAGCCGACGGGCGCCGGGTCACCGGCGTCCTGGCAGCCGGCCGCCCCGGTCAGGAGGGCAACCCCGAGCAGCCAGCCGGCGCCGCGGCGGGGGGTACGCGAAAAGTCCATGTCCGTACCGACGTCACCGGCTCTCGGCCGGTTCCCCCGCGAGGTCACCCGTCGCCGCGGCGTCGAGCGGAGCCGTGAGGTTGTACGCCCGCAGTTGCCAGCCGGCGCCGCGCGGGGCCAGCACCGCCCAGGCGCAGTTGTCCAGCCCGGCCAGGGTGGCCCGCGCCTGGGCGGTCCAGCCGAGAAGGCCCGCCACCGCGTAGCGGGCCGTGCCGCCGTGGCTGACGACGACGGTCGTCCCGGCCGGGTCGTGCGCGGCGCGCAGGCCCGCGACGCCGCGCGCCGCGAGCGCGTCGACCGGCTCGATGTCGCAGCCGGGGTCGGGGTCGCCCGCGGTCCACCGCGCGTGCGCGGCGGCGTGCTCGCGCCGGACGTCGGCCATCAGCCGGCCCTGCCACTGCCCGAAGAAGCGCTCCCGCAGCCGCGCGTCCGTCCGCACCGGCAGCCCGGTCTGCGCGGCGAGCGCCGCCGCCGTGTCGGCGGCGCGGCGCAGGTCGCTGCTCACGATCGCCGTGGGCGCGAGCGCCGCGAGGGCGCGGGCCGTCGCGGCGGCCTGTGCCCGCCCGAGGTCGTTGAGCGGGACGTCGGTACCCCCCTGCACGCGGCCCTCGCGGTTCCAGTCGGTGTTGCCGTGCCGCCAGACGACCAACTGCCCGGCGGTCACTGCCCGGCGCCGGCCGCGGGCTCCCCGTGCTCCTCCCCGGCCAGGTCGCGGTCGGTGAACGGGATGAGCGGGCAGTCCTTCCACAGCCGGTCCAGCGCGTAGTACTCGCGCTCGTCGGTGTGCTGGACGTGCACCACGATGTCGACGTAGTCCAGCAGCACCCAGCGGCCCGCCCGCTCGCCCTCGCGGCGGGCCGGCTTGGCCTTGTCGGGCAGGTCGAGCAGCGCCTCCTCGATGGCGTCGACGACGGCCTGGACCTGGCGCTCGTTGGGGGCGGAGGCGATGACGAAGGCGTCCGTGATGGCGAGCTGGTCGCCGACGTCGATGATCGTGATGTCGTGCGCCTTCTTGTCCGCCGCGGCCTGGGCGGCGACGGTGGCGAGCTCGACGGCGCGCGGGGATGCGGCGGGCACCGGGTTGGCTTCTCCTTCGGGTGGCCGGCTCCCCTGGGGTGCGCCGGCGGCGGTCCGCCGGCGCCTCACGGCGCGCGGCCGGTCAAGCCTCTCACACCCCGGCGTACAGGCTCCGCTTGGCGATGTACTGGACGACGCCGTCGGGGACGAGGTACCAGACCGGCTGGCCGGCGGCGACCCGGGCCCGGCAGTCGCTGGAGGAGATCGCCATGGCCGGTACCTGCACCAGGCTCACGGTGTCCGCGGGCAGGTGGGCGGCGCTGAGCGCGAAGCCCGGCCGGGTCACGCCCACGAAGTGCGCCAGCGCGAAGACCTGTGCCGAGTCCTTCCAGGAGAGGATCCGGCCGAGGGCGTCGGCACCGGTGATGAAGTACAGCGCGGTGCGGCCCCCGTACGCCGCCCGCAGGTCACGCAGCGTATCGATGGCGTAGGTCGGCCCGGGGCGGTCGATGTCGACGCGGCTCACCGTGAACCGCGGGTTCGAGGCGGTGGCGATGACCGTCATCAGGTACCGGTCCTCAGCGGCGCTGACCGGCCGGCCGGCCTTCTGCCAGGGCTGGCCGGTCGGCACGAACACGACCTCGTCCAGCGCGAACCGGTCGGCGACCTCGCTCGCCGCCACCAAGTGCCCGTGGTGGACCGGGTCGAACGTGCCGCCCATGATCCCGACCCGGCGCACCTCGCCGTCCTCCGCCATTCCGGCATCGTATGTCGATCACCAGCGGCCCTCCCACCGGACCGCCGGCACCTGTCCGCACCCGGGCGCCGGGGCCGGCCGCCGGCGCGGCCCGCGCGGGGCACCAGCGGTCCGCGCGGTGCACGTCCGCCGATGTCCCGTCGTAGGGGCGCCCTAGGGTGCCGGCCATGCGGATCGCCGACCTCCCCTCCACCGACCGTCCCCGCGAACGCCTGCACACCCACGGGCCGGCCGCCCTCGCCGACCGGGAACTGCTCGCCGTCCTCCTGCGCACCGGCGCCGGGCCGGGCGACGGCGCCCACGAGCTGGCCGCGGCGCTGCTGGCCCGGTACGGGTCGCTGGCCGCGCTCGCCCGCGCCCACCCCGCCGAGCTGACCACGCTGCACGGGGTCGGCCCGGCCAAGGCCGCGATCCTCGCCGCCGCCGCGGAGCTGGGCCGCCGCGCCCGCCGACCGGCCGCCGCGGCGGTCATCCGCGGTACCTCCGACCTCGTCAGCATCGCCGCCCCCCTGCTGCACGGGCGCGCCCGCGAGCGCCTGGTCCTCGTCGTCTGCGACGGGCGCAACCAGGTCACCTCGTGCGAGGTGGTCAGCGAGGGCGGCGCCGGACGCACGCTGCTGCCCGTCCGGGAGATCACCGTCGCGGTCCTGCGGCGCGACGGGGCCGCCTTCGCCCTGGCGCACAACCACCCCGACGGCGACGTGCGGCCCAGCGCCGCCGACCGCGCCGCGACCGCCCGCATCGGCGAGGCGGCCAACACCCTGGACCTGCGGTTCCTCGACCACGTCGTCCTCACCGACACGCAGTGGCGCCGGGTCGACTGACACCGCGTCCGCAGGCGGCCGGGGAGGGACCGGCGGGGAGGGGTCAGTCGGGGAACAGCAGGCTCCAGATGGCCGCCGCGTCGGGGATGTCGGCGGCGGTCCGGCGCAGGTGCAGGGCCAGGTTCGCCGCGGCCAGCACCGGCGGCGCGTCGGCGACCGCGATGTCCGCCTCGTACCGCAGCCACCGCCGCACCTCCGCCCAGCTATAGAACATCACGGCGCAGCCGGGGTTCAGCGGCGGCGGGAAGCCGGCCGGCGGGCGGCTCCCCGCCGCCCAGCGGCGCACGGTCTCCCGCGACCGGCCGATCCGCACGCCGATCTCGGCGACCGTCACCCAGTCGTCGGCGACGACCCGCCACACCCGGGCACCGGCGGCCTCGGCGTGGCGGACCGCCGCGGCCACGGCGGCCGCCAGGTCGGCCGCCGCCCAGCGCACCCCTACCTCGACGGTGCCCGCCGGGCCGGGCCGCCGCGGCGCGCCCGGGAAGGCGGCGGCCGGGGCCCGGTCCAGGACCAGGTGGAACCGGTGCACCGCACCGGCCGCCGCCGACTCGTACGTCGCCCGCTCCTGCTCCAGCACCCACACGCTACGACTATCGCACAGGTGTTCGAATGAGGGGGTTGGCCTACCGTGAGTGCCATGACAGGTGGGCGGCAGCGACGCGCGCGGACGGCCGCGCCCCCGGCCGCGCCGACGCCGGGGTGGGGACCGCGGGCGCCGGCGGCCGTGCGCGCGCGAGTCGCGACGGACCCCACACCGGCGAGAGCTGTGGCGGGCCCGGCGCCGCCCGCGACACCGCGGCCGGCGGTGTCCGCCGCGGCCGTCGCGGCGGTGCTCGCGCTGCTGCTCGCGGGCTGCACCGGAGGCGGGCCGCCGCACCCCTCCGCGCCGCCGGCCGCCCTGGCCTGGACGGCCGTCACGCTGCCCGACGCGCCCTCGGGCGGCCGCCCCGTGGTGCGCGCGCTGGCGCAGTGCGCGGGCACGTGGTTCGCCGCCGGTGGGGCGCGCGGTCCCGCCGGCCGCGCCGGACCGGCCCTCTGGGTGAGCGCCGACGCCGCGGCGTGGCGGCTGGTGCCCCTGCGGCCGCGGTCACCGTACGGGCCGGAGCACACGCTGTACGCGCTGGCGTGCCGGGGGCCGGCGCTCGTCGCGCTGGGTGCGGCGCCCGGCGGCGCGCACGGGTACCCGCGGACGAGCACCTGGTCCGGCCGGCCCGCGAGCCGGCCGGCGACGCCGCGCCCGGCGGTACCCGCGCCGCCCGGGCTGGTGGAGGCGCCCGACGCGTACACGCTGTTCGGCGGCGCCGACGCCGTGAACGTGGCCCGGGTGGCCGCCGGCCCGCGCGGCTGGCTGCTCACCGGCAACCGGGTCACCGGCGGCGCGGCCTGGACCTCGGCCGACGGCGCCGCCTTCACGCTGCGCGGCGGCGGGGCGCTGGCCCACGACGCCCGGCGGCGGGCGTGGGCCTCGGACGGCGCCGCCACGCCCGCCGGCTGGCTCCTGGCAGGCGCCGCGGCGGACGCACCGCAGACACCGCTGGCCTGGTCCTCGCCGGACGGCGCCACGTGGACCGCCCTGGCCGTTCCCGCCCGTGCCCGCGGCACGGTGGACCGCCTGCTGCCCGTCGCCGACGGCGCGGTGGGCGTCGGCACGGCGCAGCGGGGTCATGTCAGTTGGCGCGTGGCCGACGGCGCGGTGACGCCGCTGGGCCGGTTCGGCGGCGGGGCCGCGTCGTCGGTCGCCGCGGCGGCGGCCACCGACGACGGCCTGTACGCGCTGGTCGGCGCCGACGGCACCCGCCGGCTGTGGCGGTCGGGGGACGGCGGGGTGCGCTGGGCCGAGGTGGCCCTGCCGCCGGAGGCGGCCGCCGCCTGCGCGGGCTGTACGGCGGACCTGGCCGCGGACGCCCGCGGCCTCGTGCTGACCGCCGACGACGGCACCACGACCCACCTGTGGCGGACCGCCGCACCGGCGGCGACGGGGCCTCAGCCGGCGGCGTCGCCGCCCGACTCGGGTGACCCGACCGTCGCCGGTGCCCCGGTGGCGGGCGTCGCGTCGACGGCGGCCGCCTGCTGCTCCTCGAAGGGCCGGCGGCGGGCCTTGCGGGCGGCGAGCCGCTGGGCGGCCGACTCGCGCGGGTCCAACTCGTCCAACCGGCTGTCGACCCCGCGGGAGGTGGGGGTGTACTCCACACCGGCGTAGACGGCGGGCTGCCAGTCGAACTCGCGCGGCCCGACCCGTACCGTGCAGCCGGGGGTCGCACCGGCCTTGGCCAGCGCCTCCTCCACACCGAGCCGGGCGAGCCGGTCGGCGAGGTACCCGATCGCCTCGTCGTTGTCGAAATTCGTCTGGAGCACCCACCGGCGCGGCTTCTGCCCGAGCACCTCGAACACGCCGTCGTCCGCGGCCACGATGCGGAACCCCGCCTCGTCGACGGCCGGCGGGCGCAGCACGATGCGGGTCGGTTCGAGGACCGGCTGCGCCTCGCGGTGGGCCTGGACGGCGGCGCCCATGGCGAACACCAGTTCGCGCAGGCCCTCCCGGGTGGCGGCGCTGATCTCGTGCACCGGCCAGCCGAACTCGGCGAGGTCCGGGCGGACGATCTCGGCGAGGTCCCGGCCGTCGGGTACGTCGATCTTGTTGAGGACGACGAGGCGGGGCCGGTCGGCCAGGCCGCCGTACGCGGCCAGCTCGGCCTCCAGCGCCCGGATGTCGGCGACGGGGTCGCGCCCCGGCTCCAGCGTGGCGGTGTCCACGACGTGGACCAGGACCGCGCACCGCTCGATGTGCCGCAGGAACTCCAGCCCGAGGCCCTTGCCGGTGGCCGCCCCGGGGATCAGCCCGGGCACGTCGGCGACGGTGAAGGTCTGCTCGCCGGCCTGGACGACGCCGAGGTTGGGCACGAGGGTGGTGAACGGATAGTCGGCGATCTTCGGCTTGGCCGCCGAGATCACGGCGATCAGCGAGGACTTCCCGGCCGACGGGAAGCCCACCAGGCCGACGTCGGCGACGCTCTTGAGTTCCAGGACCAGGTCGTAGGCGTCGCCGGGTTCGCCCAGCTCCGCGAAGCCGGGGGCCTTGCGCTTGGCGTTGGCCAGCGAGGCGTTGCCCCGCCCGCCGCGCCCGCCCTTGGCCGCCTCGTAGACGGTACCGACGCCGACCAGGTCGGCCAGCACCTCGCCGTCGGGCGTCTGCACGACGGTGCCGTTCGGGACCTTGATCACCAGGCCCTTGCCGTTGGCGCCGTCGCGGTTGCTACCCGCGCCGCCCTTGCCGTTGTCCGCCTTGATGTGCGGGCGGAAGTGGAAGTCCAGCAGCGTGTGGACGGCGGGGTCGACGACGAGCGTCACGTCGCCGCCGTGGCCGCCGTTGCCGCCGTCCGGGCCGCCGAACGGCTTGAACTTCTCCCGGTGGATGGAGACGCAGCCGTGGCCTCCGTTGCCGGCCTGGAGGTGCAGGACCACCCGGTCCACGAACATCGCCACGCCGACGACCCCTTTCCGTCCGGGCGCCCACGCGCGCCGGAAACCGAAAACGGCGGGCGGGGCGTCAGCCCCGGCCCGCCGCGTTGCTTCGTACGATCAGCCCTCGACGGGCACGATGCTGACGGTCTTGCGACCGCGCTTGGTGCCGAACAGGACGCTGCCGGTCGCCAGTGCGAACAGCGTGTCGTCGCCGCCCCGGCCGACCAGCTCGCCCGGGTGGAACTTGGTCCCGCGCTGGCGGATCAGGATCTCGCCGGCGTTGACCCGCTGGCCGCCGAAGCGCTTCACGCCGAGGCGCTTGGCCTCGGAGTCGCGGCCGTTCCGCGAGCTGGACGCACCCTTTTTGTGTGCCATCGTGGACGCCTACTTCCCGGTCGAGATGCCGGTTACCTTCACCTGGGTCAGCGGCTGGCGGTGACCCTGGCGCTTGTGGTAGCCGGTCTTGTTCTTGAACTTGTGGATGCGGATCTTGGGGCCCTTGGTGTGGGCCACCAGCTCGCCGGCAACGGTGGCGCTGGCCAGAGCCGCCGCGTCCGTGACGAGGTTGTCGCCGTCGACGAGCAGCACCGCGGACAGGGTCACGGAGTCGCCGGGGGTGCCGACGAGCTTCTCGACCTCGATCACGTCGCCCTCGGCGACCCGGTACTGCTTGCCGCCGGTCTTGACGATCGCGTACATAAGTCGCGTACTCCTGTCGTGATGACGTGTCGCAGCCGTGACGCTCGACCGCCTGGCTGCGAACGGATGGTTCTGGGTCGCCTCCATGCGGGGGCCCGGCCCGGAGTCCGGTGGGTCCTGCCCGGTCCCCAGTCGCGTCCCACCGGCGCGAGGCCGAGGGCGCGAGTCCACTGACACGAGGCCAATGGCGCAGGGCCACTGGCGCGGGGCCACTGGTGCAGGTACCGGGCGCATGACGATGCGCCGCAGGACAGCCTACGCCATCGCGCACGGGCCACAAAAACGGGTCAGGGAACCGGCGGCGCGGTACCGCCGCACACGCCCGCCACCTGCTGGGCGGCGTCGCGCACCCGCGCCCGCATCTCGTTGGCCGGCGTCTCGTCCTCTGGCGCCGCCAGCGCGTTGAGCGCGCTGATGGCGCCCTCCAGGCCGGTCCGCAGCGGCGGGTCGGGGGCCCGCGGCAGCAGCAGCCCCAGCTCCCGCGCCCACTCGTACAGCTCCTGCGAGGCGATCTCCCCGGCGGCGGCGCTACCGGTCTCGTCGCCGCTGTCCAGTGCCCGCAGGACCTCGCCCCAGCGGCCGTCGAAGGCGGCCCAGCGCACCTTCTGCGTGGCCAGCGCGTCGCGGCACGCCGTCTGTCCGGCGCCCGACAGCGGGGGCGGGGGCGCCGCACCCGGCCGGGCGGTGTCCGCCCCGCAGCCGGCGAGCACTGCCGCAACCGCCCAGACCGCCGCCCACCTCACCCCGCGGGACAAACCACACCTCCGGTACGCCGGCCGCCATACTCCGCACCAGGCTAGCGGGCCGCGGCAGGCCGGCCGGGCCGGTTCGGCGGGCCCGAAGCGGGCAACTGGCCCGCAACCCAGTCGATGCCGGGGCCGCACTCGACCGCCTGTTAGCTGGGTAACAGCACGCACCGACCCGTCGCACCGCCCGGAGGCAGCCATGACCGTCACCGCAGCCGATCTCGCCGCGGAGGCCCTGTTCGTCTCCGACCTCCAGCCCTCGCAGCAGCCGACGCGCGACGAGGTCGCCGCCGCGGTCAGCGCCACGGTCGCCCGGCTCGGCAGCAGCGGCTGTGCCGGCTCGTTCGCCCACGAGTTCGGCGACCACCCCGAGACCGCGCTGCGTCGGATGGCGTGGGTCCGCGAGATCCTCCAGGGCATCCCCGCCGCCGCCCTGCCCCGCCCCCGCGACTGACCCCCGTCGGGCCTGGAACCCCCTCAGACAGTCAGGCGCCGGACCGCGAACGGGTCCGGCGCCTGACTGTCTGTGTGCGTGGTGCGCCGCCTCAGGGGCGGGTGCGGCGGCGGGTCCGCGGCCGGCGGCGGCCGCCGATGCCGACCGGTTCGGCGTCGTCGTCCTCGTCGTCCTCGTCCAGGTCCGCGAGGTCGTCGTCGACGCCCGCCAGGATTCCCGGGACCACGGGAAGGTCCTCGTCCTCGTCCTCGTCCTCGGCGTCGTCGTCCGGGTCGTCGTAGCGGCCCAGGTCGTACCCCTCGAACCGGTTCTCGTCGGCGGGCGGGCCGGTCATCGCCGCGCCCGCGCCGGAGACGATCCCGGAGGAGCCGGAGCGCGGTTCGCGCACCGGCGGCGCCGCGGCCGCGGCGTCACCCGCCGGGCCGGCCGGCGCCGGCTCCGCGGTCGGCTCGGCGCGGCCGTTGACCGGCTCGCGCCGGGCGCCGGACGCGCGGCGGCGACGGGTGGCGGGCTCGGGCCTGCTGTCGACGGCGTCCTGGGCGGCCGGCGGAAGGTCGACCGCCGCCGGCGGGTGCTCCGCCGCCGACGCGCCGGTGTCCGCCGGGGACGCGCCGGCCTGCGCCGCCGGCTCCTCGACCGCCGGCTCCTCGACCCGCGCCGGGGGCGGGCTGTCGGCCACCGGCTCCGCGGCGGCCTTGCGGCCCCGCCGCCGTCCGCTGCCGGCGCCGCCCTCGGGCTTGACGCCCGCCGAGGCGACCGCGCGGACCTTCTCGCCGGTACCGCCCTTGCCCCTGTCGGGCACCGGCTCCGGGTGGATGAGCAGGCCGCGGCCCTTGCAGTGCTCGCAGTTCTCGCTGAACGCCTCCAGCAGCCCCGCGCCGATCCGCTTGCGGGTCATCTGAACCAGGCCCAGCGAGGTGATCTCGGTGACCTGGTGCTTGGTCCGGTCCCGGCCCAGGCACTCGGTGAGGCGGCGCAGCACGAGTTCGCGGTTGGACTCCAGGACCATGTCGATGAAGTCGATCACCACGATGCCGCCGAGGTCGCGCAGCCGGAGCTGGCGGACGATCTCCTCGGCCGCCTCCAGGTTGTTGCGGGTGACCGTCTCCTCCAGGTTGCCGCCGGCACCGGTGTACTTGCCGGTGTTCACGTCGACGACCGTCATCGCCTCGGTCCGGTCGATCACCAGGTGGCCGCCGGAGGGCAGGTAGACCTTGCGGTCCAGGCCCTTGAGGATCTGCTCGTCGATGCGCCGCGCGGCGAAGATGTCGGCGACGCCGGTGTGCCGGCTGAGCCGCTCCAGCAGGTCGGGCGAGACGTGCGACAGGTACCCGGCCACCTCGTCGTAGGCGGCGTCGCCCTGGATGACCAGCTCGCGGAAGTCCTCGTTGAACAGGTCCCGGACGACCCGGATCACCAGGTCGGGCTCCTGGTACAGCACCGCCGGGGCGCTGCTGGTGGCCGACTTGGCCTGGATGTCCTCCCACTGCGCCTGGAGGCGGGTGACGTCGCGGGCCAGCTCGTCCTCGGTGGCGCCCTCGGCGGCCGTGCGGACGATCACGCCCGCGCCGTCCGGGATCAGCTTCTTGAGGATGTCGCGCAGCCGCTTGCGCTCGTTGTCGGGCAGCTTGCGGCTGATGCCGGAGGCGTTGCCGTGCGGCACGTACACCAGGTGCCGGCCGGACAGCGCGATGTGGCTGGTCAGCCGCGCGCCCTTGTGCCCGATCGGGTCCTTGGTGACCTGCACCAGCACCGGGTCGCCGGGCCGCAGCGCCTGCTCGATCGCCCGCCCGCGGCCCTCCAGGCCGGTGGCGTCCCAGTTGACCTCACCGGCGTACAGGACCGCGTTGCGGCCGCGGCCGACGTCCACGAACGCCGCCTCCATGCTGGGCAGCACGTTCTGGACCTTGCCCAGGTAGACGCTGCCGACCATGGTGGCGGTGGCCTCGCGGGTCACGTAGTGCTCGACGAGGACCTCGTCCTCCAGGACCGCGATCTGCGTCCGGTCGCCGATCTGCCGGACGGCCATCACCCGGTCGACCGCCTCGCGGCGGGCCAGGAACTCCGACTCGGTCAGGATCGGCGGGCGGGTGCGGCGCTGGTCGCGGCCGTCCCGGCGGCGCTGGCGCTTGGCCTCCAGCCGGGTGGAGCCGGTGACGCCCTGTACCTCGTCGGCGACCCGGCGCGGCTCCCGGATGCGGACCACGGTCGGTACGCCGTCGTCGTCGCCGTCCTCGCCGTCCGCGCCCTTGCGCCGACGGCGGCGCCGGCGGCGGGTCAGCGGCTCGTCGTCGTCCTCGGCGGCCGGCGCCTCGGCGGTCTCGGCGTCCTCGCCGTCCTCGGCCGGACCCTTGCCGCGGCCACGGCCGCGGCGGCCGCGACGGCGGCGCTGCCGGCTGTCCTCGTCCTCGTCGTCGTCCTCGCCGTCCGACTCGTCCTGCGCGACCGGCTCGGGGGCCGGCTCGGCGGCGGGCTCCTCCGGCTCGGCGCGCCGGCCGCGGCGGCGACGGCGGGGCCGCTCGTCCTCCTCAGCGTCCTCGACGGCGGCCGGCGACGCGGCGGGCGCGGCGGCGGGCTCCGGGACCTCCGCGACCGCGGGGTCCGGCGGCATGAACAGCACGGTGGGGGGCAGGGCCCGGCTGCCGCGGCTCCGGCGGCGCGGCCGCTCCTCCGCCGGCTCCTCCTCGGCGGCGTCCGGCGACGGCGCCGCGGGCGACGCGGCGGCGGGCGCGGCGGGCTCCGCGGCGGGTGCGGCGGCCGCGGCGGGTTCCGCCGGGCCGGTGGTCCCGGCCACCTCGGCCGGGGCGGCGGCGGCCTCGTCGGCCGCCCGCTCCGCGGCCGTACGGCGGCGCCGGGTGGTCTTCTTCACCGGCGCCTCCGCCGGCTCCCCCTGCTCCGGCAGGTCCGCCGCGACGGGTGTCGCGGCCTCGGCCGGCGGGGTCGTCTTGGCCCGGGTCCGGCGACGGGTCGCCGGGCGGGTCGTGGTCTCAGCGGCCTCGGCCGGCTTGTCGCCGGTCCGGTCGCCGCCCTCGGGCTCGTTGTCGAGCATGCGGGCGCTCTCCAGTTCTGGCTCCCCCGGGCGCGTACGTGACGCTGCCACTCAGGTTCGCCGCAGATGTTCCCGGCGTCGGACCGCCGTCGGGGCCTGTCGGCACCCGCGGACGGTCGCCGCCGAAGTCTTCCCGTTGCACGCGGACCAGTCGGTCAGCGCTCGCCGATTGTCGCTGTCCGATCCGCCTCCAACGGATCGGCGAGGCCCCCCTGCGCGGTCAGCAATCCCTGCGCCAGCCGGGTCGCACGCGGCGGAACCGGCGGCTCCAGGTCGGCCACCACGCGGAGGCCGGACAGAACGTCATCGGGCCGTACGGTCGGACTGGCCAGCCGTACGACAAGGTCGAGTATCGCACACGGCCCGGCGCCGACCTCGGAAGGTGGATCATTCCCGGCCGCCGCCGCGGCCGCCGGCTCGGCCGACACGGCCAGCGAGACGACCGCCGCGCGGGCGTCGATCAGGCGCTTGCCCTGCTTGGTCAGCCGCTCGACCAGCACCTCCGGGGCGGACTCGAAGGCCGCCGCCGCGGCGGTCAGCGCCTCGACGGTCACGCCGGTCAGGGCGATCCGCCAGCGACCGGCGTCGATCCGGTCCGCCAGGCTGCCGGGGGCGGCCGCGACCACCGCCTCGACGATGTCCAGGCCGGGCGAGAGCGCGGCGTCCAGGGCGCCGCGGAGCTGCTCGGGGTCGACCTCCCGCTGGAGGCCCAGCTCCAGGTACTCCGCCTCGCTGGCGACGCCCGTGGGGGCCGCCGAGGCGTAGGAGATCTTGGGGTGAGGGGTGAAGCCCTGCGAGTAGGCGATCGGCACCGCGGCCCGGCGCAGCGCCCGCTCGAAGGCCCGGGCGAAGTCCCGGTGCGAGGTGAAGCGCAGCGGGCCGCGCTTGGCGTAGCGCAGGCGCACCCGCTGGACCACCGGGGCCTGGTTGCTCTCCGGCTGCGGCTTCCTGGCGATCGTGGGGCTCCTCACAGGGGGTACGGCCGGCGGGTCCGGCGCGGTCGGCCCATTTTCCCGCACCGCCCGCCCGCCCGGTCACGGGGTCGCGGGACCGACCTCGTACACCGCACAGTCCCCGGCGGCCAGGCGCCGCGGCGCGACGCGGTCCAGGGCGGGCAGGTCCACCGGGTGGCGGCGGTCGACCACGAGCCAGCGCACGCCGTACCGGTCCCGCAGCGCGCCGAGCGTCGCCGCCGAGGGCGCCGCGAACGCGGCGTCGTTGACGGCCATCAGCGCGGGGTCCCAGTACGGCACCTCGTTGGACTGGAGCCGGTCGCGGGCGGCGACGGCGTTGGCCGGCGGGGTGTACGCCCAGCCCTCCAGCAGGACCCGCCGCTCGGCGAGCGCCGCCACCCAGAACTGTCGCCCGTCGCAGGCCGCCCGGTCGGCGACCGGGAAGCGGCAGTGGCTGTTGGTGGCCAGGAGCGTGTCCGTGCCGGTGTGCCGGCGCAGCCAGCGCCCGACCGCGGCGGCCCCGTCGGGGACCGCCGGCGGACCGGGGGCGGCCCGGCCCGGCTGGGCGGCCACCGCGTCGCGGTACCGGCCGTCGGCGGGGGCCATCCGGCGCAGTTCGGCCAGGCTGCCGGGGACCGCGGCGCCGACGAGGGTGAGCAGGGCGAGTGCGGCGGCCCAGGGGCGGGTGCGGCGGTGCGCGGCGGCGGCCAGCCCCGCCGCCGCGGCGGCCAGCGGCGGCACGGCGTACGGCCACAGCGCCCGCGGGGCGAGCCAGCCGCCCGCGGCGGTCGGCCAGCGGGGCGGGCCGCCCAGCGCCGCCGCGGCGGTCACGGCGGCGCCGAGGCCGAGGGCGCCCCACAGCAGCGCCCGCGCCCAGGGCCGCCGGACTCCGGCGGCCGGCAGCGCGGCGGCCAGGCCGGCGACGACGAGGGCGGCCAGGTACGGCCGGGCCGCCTGGAGGAAGTACTGCTGGCTGCCGCCCATCTGGTACGTGACCAGGACCACCAGGAGCGCGGCCGCCCCGATGCCGGCGCAGAGCACCCGCAGCGGGTCGGCCCACGCCCGGCGGCACAGCAGGACCAGGGCGGCCGCCGGTACCGCCGCCCAGCACAGCGCCCACACGGCGAGGCCGAGCCAGACCGGCCAGCCGGCGCGCGCCGGCAGCATCACCCGGACCGCGGCCAGCGGGTCGACCATGAGCCCGGCGCTGGTGCCCCGGTACAGCGCGTACTGCGCGCCGGCCAGCGCCAGCGCCGTCAGGCCGGCGGCGGCTGCTGCCGGCGGACACCAGCCCGCCCGGCGCAGGCGGGTCGCCGCCACCACGAGCAGCAGGCCGGCCAGCAGCAGCGGCACGAAACTCGCCTTGGCGCCCGCGACCGCGGCCAGCAGCAGGCCGAAGGCGACCCAGGCGCCGGGGCCGCCGCGCCGGTCGAGCAGGTCGCCGAGGACGAGCACGAGCCCGAGGAACAGCAGCGCCGCGAAGGTCTGGGTCGGGCTCAGCCACATCGTGTACGGGATGTTGGCACTCGGCGTGAGCGCCCGCGACCAGGGCGCGGGGTCGGGGGTGACGGCGAACAGCGCGCACAGCGCCACCAGCGGCCCGGCCCACCAGCGGCCGGGGACGACCCGCCCGCCGAGGACGGCGATCCCGACGACGCCGAGGACGGCGGCGGGCAGGGTACCCAGGCGGTACGTGACCAGGGTCGCGTCGACGCCGGAGCCCCAGGTGGCGGCGGCCCAGTCGGCGTGCGCGAACCAGTGGTACCGCAGCGGCACGCCGGTGACGTACGGGATCTGTCCGGGCAGGTGGTGGCGCAGCTCGGCGACGAGGGCGTGGTGGTATGCCAGGTCCGCCGACGGGGTGCCGCTGGCGGGCCAGTCCAGGCCGTGGACCCGGAAGTAGGTCAGCGCGCACCAGGCCGTGATCAGGGCGACCAGTCCGGCCACCGCCCAGGCCCAGCGGGCGTCGACGGGCGCGCCGGACCCCCGCCACCAGCGCCGCAGCCGGGGTGCGGCGGCGAACGCGGCGAGGACGGCCGCCGCGCCGGCCACCGGCAGGTACGGCCAGCCGGCGGCCCGCCCGGCGACGTACAGCCCCACCTCGACCGCGTACCCGAGCGCCGCCCCGCCGACGGCGTCCGCCGGCAGCGCCCCGGCCCGCCCGCGCAGCGCCCGCCACAGCAGCGTGCCGGGCAGCAGGACGACGGCGGCGAGGTACCCGGCGAACCGCGCCTGCGGCCCGAGCCCGACCCCGTACCAGCGCAGGCAGGCCACGGTGGCCGCGCCCACCAGCAGGGCGGGCAGCCAGCCGGGGCCGACCCGCCGGGCGGGCGGCGCGGTGGCGGCGGGGGGCGCCGGGACCGCGGGCGCGGCCACCGCGGTCACGGCCGCACCGCCGGGGCGGCCGGCCGGGGGCGGGCGCGGAACGCCCAGCGCCGCCCCATCTGGTAGTTGATCAGCGGTCCGACGACGATGACGACCGCCTGGGCGAGCAGGACCGGCAGGCCGGCGGCCTCCACCAGCAGCCACAGCCCGCCGAGGATGAACAGCAGCGACCACAGGCAGACCGCGTAGAAGCGCAGGAAGCCGCTGACCCAGGGTCCTTCGGCGCGGAACACGCCGACCCGGTAGACGGGGTAGGTCGCCAGCGCGGTGAAGACGTTGGTCACCACGGCGACCAGCAGGTAGGACACGAGGTGTCCGGCGGCGAGCCACAGGGCGCTGAAGGCGGCGTAGTAGATCGCCGAGCTGAGGCCGCCGGCCGCGACGTACCGGACCCGCCGGTCGTCGGCCAACCGGCGCCACGTGCTGCTGGTACCCAGCGGACTCCTCCTCCGTGCGACCGGCATCCGAAACTATGTCCGTAAACATCCAAATTGCCGGCTCGGTTACGATACCTACCTGTTTACGAGTCGTTGGTTCGTTATGTCACACCCTCGACGGTAAGGAAGACGATGAAGGCGCTGATGCTCGCCGGCGGCCGGGGCACGCGGCTGCGGCCGCTCACCCACACCTCGGCCAAGCAGCTCTTCCCCGTCGCCAACAAACCGGTGCTGCGGTACGGGCTGGAGGCCATCCGCGACGCCGGCATCACCGACATCGGCATCGTCGTCGGCGACACCGGCGACGAGATCCGGCGGACCCTCGGCGACGGCGGCGACCTCGGCGTGCGGATCACCTACCTCCCGCAGGAGGCGCCGCTGGGCCTGGCGCACTGCGTGCTCATCGCCCGCGACTTCCTCGGCGACGACGACTTCGTGATGTACCTCGGCGACAACTTCCTCGTCGGCGGCATCAACGCGCTGGTCGAGGCGTTCGACGGCAGCGGGTACGCCGCCCAGATCCTGCTCACCCCCGTCGACGACCCCGGCTCCTACGGCGTCGCCGTCCTCGGCCGCAGCGGCGAGATCGTCGGGCTGGAGGAGAAGCCGGACTCCCCGCGCAGCGACCTGGCCATCGTCGGCGTGTACATGTTCTCCCCCGCCATCCACGAGGCCGTCCGGGCGATCCGGCCCTCGGCGCGCGGCGAGCTGGAGATCACCGACGCGGTGCAGTGGCTGATCGACCACGGCCACCCCGTCCACTCGCACCGGGTCACCGGGTACTGGAAGGACACCGGCCGGGTGCACGACATGCTGGAGTGCAACCGGATCGTCCTGCAGTCGCTCACCGGCCGGCTCGACGGCACCGTCGACGACCGCACCGAGGTCATCGGCCAGGTCGTCGTGGAGCCGGGCGCCGTCGTCGAGGAGTCGGTGCTGCGCGGCCCGCTGATCATCGGCGCCGACACCAAGGTGCTGCGCTCCTACGTCGGCCCCTTCACCTCCATCGGCGACGGCTGCACGCTGGAGGACGCCGAGATCGAGTACTCGATCCTGGTCGGCAGCGCGACGGTGCGCGGGGTGAGCCGGATCGAGGCGTCGCTGATCGGCCGCGACGTCGAGGTGACCGCCGCCCCCAAGACCCCCCGCACCCACCGCCTGGTGGTCGGCGACCAGTGCGCGCTGAGGCTCGCGTGAGGCTGCTGGTCACCGGCGGCGCCGGCTTCATCGGCTCGCACTACGTGCGCGGCCTGCTCACCGGCGCCTTCGGCGGCGCGGCGGCAGTGACCGTCCTGGACGCGCTGACCTACGCCGGCAACCCGGCCAACCTGGCGCCGGTCGCCGACCACCCGGGCTACCGCTTCGTGCACGGCGACATCGCCGACGCCGCCCTGCTCGCCGACCTCGTGCCCGGCCACGACGTGGTCGTCAACTTCGCCGCCGAGACCCACGTGGACCGGTCCATCGCCGACCCGACCGCGTTCCTGCGGACCAACGTGCTCGGCGTCCAGTGCCTGCTGGAGGCGGTCCGGGCGGCCGGGGCGCGGATGGTGCACGTGTCCACCGACGAGGTGTACGGCTCGATCGAGGTCGGCTCCTGGCCCGAGGACCACCCGCTGCTGCCCAACTCGCCGTACTCGGCGGCGAAAGCCGGCGCGGACCTGCTGTGCCGCGCCTACCACCGCACCTACGGGCTGGACGTGCGGGTGACCCGCTGCTCCAACAACTACGGCCCGCACCAGTACCCGGAGAAGCTGATCCCGCTGTTCGTCACCCACCTGCACGACGGCCGGCAGGTGCCGCTGTACGGCGACGGCGGCAACGTCCGCGACTGGCTGCACGTCGACGACCACTGCCGCGGCGTCCACCTGGTGCTGGAGCGCGGGGCCGCGGGCGAGGTCTACAACATCGGCGGCGGCACCGAGCTGTCCAACAAGGAGCTGACCGCCCAGCTCCTGGCCGCCTGCGGCGCCGACTGGTCGGCCGTCACCTACGTCGCCGACCGGCCCGGCCACGACCGCCGGTACAGCGTCGACACCCGCAAGCTCGCGGCCCTGGGGTACGCCCCCCGGGTGCCGTTCGCCAGCGGCCTGACCGACGTGGTGCGCTGGTACCGCGACAACGAGTCCTGGTGGCGCCCGCTGACGGAGTCGGGCCGCTGATGCGCGTCTCCGTCGTCGTCCCCTGCTTCCGGTCGACCGCCACCCTGCCGGCGCTGGTGGAGCGGCTGGCGCAGGTCCTGCCGGCGCACACCGAGGCCCACGAGGTGATCCTCGTGGTGGACGACGGCGAGGACACCACCTGGGCCGTGGCCGCCGCGCAGGCGCGCCGGCTGGCCGAGGTCCGGGCGATCCGGCTGGCCCGCAACTACGGCCAGCACAACGCGCTGGTGGCCGGGGTCCGGGCCGCCCGGCACGAGACGGTCGTGACCATGGACGACGACCTCCAGCACCCGCCCGAGGCGGTCCCCACCCTGCTCGCCGCGCTGTCCTCGCGGGTCGACCTCGTGTACGGGGTGCCGGAGCGCGAGGAGCACGGCCCGGTGCGCAGCCTGGCCTCCCGGGTCGCCAAGCGCGGCATCGCGGCCACGCTGCGGGTGCGCAACGCGCGCGACCTGAGCGCCTTCCGCGCGTTCCGGTCCTACCTGTGCGGCGCCTTCGACCAGATCGCCGGCCCGCACGCCTCCGTGGACGTCGCGCTGTCCTGGGCCACCGACCGCAGCGTCGCGGTGACGGTGCCGATGAACGCGCGGGCCACCGGCCGGTCGGGGTACACGCTGCGCGGCCTGCTGCGGCACACTGCCAACATGGTGCTCGGCTACTCGACGGCGCCGCTGCGGGCGGTGATGGCGCTCGGGTTCGCCGTCGGCGTGGTCGGGCTGGGGTTCGCGGGGCTGACGGCGTACCAGTACTTCAGCGGCGTCACCCGGGTCGCCGGCTTCACCACCGTCGCCTCGCTGGTGGCGATCTTCGCCTCCGTGCAGCTCATCGCGCTGGGCGTCCTCGGCGAGTACGTCGGCCGGATCCACACCGACCGGATGGGCCGCCCGACGTACCTGATCCGCGAGTGCGTCGGCGAACCGGACCCCGACGGCGCGGCCCACGCCGCCCGCGCGGCGCGCCCGTCGCCGGCCGGGCAGCGGGGCTGACCGTGCCGGCCCCGGGGATCACCCTGTACGCGATGACCGCCAAGGGCGTCGCGGTGTGCGACGCCCTGGACAAGCTGGACCCGACGCTGGTCCGGCGGGTCGTCTCGGCCGACGACCCGGGGGTCGCCGACGGGTCCTTCGCGCGGCTGCGGCAGGACTGCGCGGCCCGGGGGGTGCCCTTCCACGACCGGCGCGACGGCGTCCCGCCCGAGGACAGCACCCACGCGCTGGCCATCGGCTGGCGGTGGCTCGTCCCGCCGGCCCAGGGTACGACCCTGCTCGCGTTCCACGACTCGCTGCTGCCCCGGTACCGGGGGTTCAACCCGCTGGTCACCGCCCTGATCGAGGGCGACGCCGAGACGGGCGTGACGGCGCTGCTGGCCACCGACGAGTACGACCGCGGCGACATCGTCGGCCAGGTGGCCGTGCCGCTGCCCCGGCCGGTCCGCCTGGCGGCCGCGATCGACCTGGTCGCCGCGGCGTACGGGGCGCTCGCCGCCGAGATCGGGGCGCGGGTGCTGGCCGGCGCGCCGCTGGTCGGCCGGCCGCAGGACGAGGCCGCCGCCTCGTACAGCCTGTGGCGCGACGACGCCGACTACACCGTGGACTGGTCGCAGCCGGCGACCCGGATCCGCGACACCGTGTACGCCGTCGGCCCGCCGTACCGCGGCGCCCGCACCCTGGTCGACGGCGTGCCCGCCCGCCTGCTCGACGTCGCCGTCGAGGACGACGTGGTGATCGCCAACCGGACCCCGGGGAAGGTCATCTTCGTCCGCGGCGGCCGGCCGACGGTGGTCTGCGGCACCGGCCTACTGCGCGTGGAGGAGCTGGTCCGCGACGACGCCGGCCGGGCGAGCATGCTGCCGCTGCCGCGCTTCCGCACCCGCTTCGGCTGACGGCCCGCGTGACATCTCTTCCGTGAGGCGCCGCCACTGATGCCCGATTCGATCGGTAAAATACCTATATGGACGCTAGTGATATCCGGAAGCTCGCCGCGATCGAGGACCGCCACTGGTGGTTCCAGGAGCGGCGGCGGATCCTCGCCCGCTGGCTGCGCCGGCTCGCCCGCGACGGGACCAGCCCCGGTGTCGCGCTCGACCTCGGCGCGGCCGGCGGCGGCAACACCCGGGTCCTGCGCACCCACGGCTGGCGGCCGCTGGCCCTGGAGTACAGCGCCGAGGGGGCGCAGGTGGCGCGGGAGCGCGGGCTGGCCGTCCTGCGCGGGGACGCCCGCCGCCTCCCGCTGCCCGACGGGGCGCTCGACCTGGTCACCGCGTTCGACGTCCTGGAGCACATCGACGACGACGGGCGGGCGGCGGCCGAGATCCGGCGGGTGCTGCGGCCGGGCGGCACGGCGCTGGTCACGGTGCCGTGCGACATGCGGCTGTGGTCGGCGCACGACGTGGCCAGCCACCACTTCCGCCGGTACGACCGGGCGGGCCTGACCCGGGTGCTGACCGGCGCCGGCCTGGCCGTCGACGAGCTGTGGAGCTGGAACGTGCTGCTGCGCCCGGTGGTGGCCCTGCGCCGCCGGTCGGCCTCGGGCAGCGACGTGGACCTGCTGCCCCGGCTCCTCAACGCCGCGCTGACCTCGGTCGTCGTGGCCGAGCGGTACCTGCCCACCGGCGGCCTGCCCGGCGTCTCGCTGATGCTGCGCGCGCACCGGCCGGTCGGCGCCCCCGCCGTCCGCGAGCCGGAGTCCCGGCTCGCCGCCAGCACCTCGTGAGGCGACGGCCACCACCCGCGCCCGGACCGCCCGCGGCCCGGTGCCTCCGCGGGCGGTAGCGGGCGCGGTCACAGCGCGTAGACGGCCGTCTCCCCCGCGCGGTACCGCAGTGCCGCGTGCCGGCCCAGTCCCGCCTCGTCCAGGCGCGGCACCCGGGTGTCGACCAGCAGCCAGCGGACGCCGTAGTGCCCGCGCAGCCGGCCGACCGTCGCCGCGTCCGGCCGCTGGAACGCGGCGTCGTTGTCGGCCAGGACCGCCGGCCGCCAGTACCCGATGAGGTTCCCGCTCTGGCCGGTCTCGGTCTGGATCCGGTTCACCGTCGCCGTGTAGCCCCAGCCCTCCACCAGGAACCGGCGCTCGCTCAGCCCGGCGAACCAGAAGTGCAGGTTGTCGCACGGCTCCGGCCTGCGGCAGTGGGCGTTGGTGGCCACCAGGTCGTCGGGGTCGGAGTGGGTGCGCAGCCACCGGCCGGCCTCGCGGGCGCCGGCCGGCATGAGGACCCGCCGCGCGTCGGTCGCGGGGAAGCCCTGCGCGCGGGCGGCCCGCGCGTCGCGCGCGAACACGTCGAGCACGCCCGGCAGGGTGGCCCCGCCCAGCAGCGCGGCGGCCAGTGCCAGCGCCAGGCCCGCCCGCCGCGCGACCAGCCAGCCGGCGAGCGCCGCCAGCACCGCCAGCCCGACCAGGGCCGCGTTCGGCCAGAGCAGCTCCAGCAGCACCCGGCGCCGGCCGTCGGCCCGCACCGTCGGCGCCTGCGCCGGCCCGAGCGCGCGCAGCCCGTACACCGCCAGCAGCCCCGCCCCGGCCGCGCCGACCAGCCAGTCGGCCACGCGGCGCAGGGCCGGCCCGGCGGCCGGCAGCAGCGCGGCGAGCCCGGCGGCGGCGGCCAGGGCCAGGTACGGGCGGGCGGCGGCCAGGAACCAGGTCTGGCTGAAGCCGTACTGGTTGAGCGCCAGCGCCCCGCCCATCCCGGCCGCGCCGATGCCCAGCAGCAGCGGGGTCGCCGGGTCCCGCCGCGCGCGGGCCAGGCCGGCGGTACCGCCCCAGATCGCCAGCCAGGCCAGCAGGGTCACGCCGGTGACCGCGACCAGCGCCAGCCCGGTCGTCGGCACCGCGCCGAACTTCGTGGCCCCGATCCCGGTGGCGGCGCCGAGCCCGTACCGGCCGAGCCCGCCCAGCGGGTCCACGACCATCCCCTGGCTGGCCCCGCCGAACAGCACGAACTGGGCGAACAGGATGCCCGGCACCACGAACGCCACGCACCCCAGCGCCGCCCGGTGCCACCGCCGGTGCCGCACCAGCTCCAGGCCGACCACCAGCAGCAGCCCGCACAGGATGATCGGCAGGTAGGTCGCCTTGGCGCCGCAGAGGACGGCCACGAACGCGGCCAGCAGCGCCCCGACGCGCCAGCCGCGGCCGTCCCCGCGCAGCCGGTCGACCAGCAGCAGGACCAGCGGCAGCGCCAGGACCGCCGCGAACGTCTGGGTCGGACTGGCGAACAGCCCGAACCGCAGCAGCACCCCGTCCTCGACCGGCCCCAGCCCGTTGCTGACGTAGGTCGCGGGCAGCCCCCAGCCGTACGGGTAGGGCGCCACCGCGAACAGCGTCAGCGCCATCGCCACCGGCCCCGGCCACCACCGCCCGGTCAGCCGCCGGGCGAGCGCGCCGACCGCGAACGGCAGCACCGCGAGCAGCGGCAGGAAGTACAGCCGCAGCAGCAGCGTCTCAGGCTCGATGCCGGTGCTCCAGCTCGTCGCCGCGAGGTCGGCGTAGGCGAACCAGTGGTAGTGCAGCGGCTCCCCGGACACCCACGGCACGGTCGGCGGCAGGTGGTGCTTCAGCTCGCCGATCAGCGCCAGGTGGAACGGCAGGTCGGCGTCGTTGAGGCTGTACGTCGCGCCGCGGCTGCGCATGAAGTACACACATGCCCACAGCACCAGCAGCCCGGCGGTGCCGGCCATCGTCCACAGCCAGCCGGCCGGCGGCCGCGCGGCGTCGGGCGCCGCCCGCCAGTACCGCCGCAGCGGCCGGACCGCCGCGAACGCCGCGAGCACCCCCGCCGGCAGGACCAGGTGCAGCAGCGGCAGCCCGACGGCCCGGCCGGCGAAGTAGCCGAGGACCTCGCCGACGTACCCGACCGCCAGGCCGGGCGCCAGGTCCTCGGCCAGCGACCGCGCGCGCCCGTGCGCGAGCCGCCACAGCAGCGTTCCGGGGACGGCCAGCACGAGCATCACGTACGCGCCGAACGCGCCGAGCGGCCCCCAGCCGGCGCCGTAGTGGTGCGCGGCCACGAGGCACGGTGCCGCGGCCGCCAGCGCGGGCAGCCAGCGCGGCATCCGCCGCCGGCCGCCGGGCGGGCCGGCCGCCGGCCGGTCCGCGGCGGGCGGCGGGTCGGCGGCGGCCGGGGCGGTGCGCCCGCCGGGCGCGGCCAGCGATGAGGTCACGACGGTCCCGGGCGGAAGCCGCGGACCGCGGTGACGACGCGGGCGACGTCGGCCTCGGTCAGGTCGGCGGACAGCGGCAGCCGCAGCAGCCGGTCGGCGACGTCGGTGGTCACCGGGCAGCCGCCCGGCCCCACCCGCCCGTACCGCAGCCCGGCCGGCGAGGAGTGCAGCGGCTGGTAGTGGGTGGCCGCCCGGATCCCGGCGGCCGCCAGGTGCGCCAGCAGCCCGGCCCGGGCGGCGGCGTCGGGCAGCAGGAGCGCGTACAGGTGCGCGGTGTGCCGGCTCTCCGCGGGCACCCGCTGCCGGGCCACGCCGTGGCCGGCCGCCCAGTCGGCCAGCTCCCGGTCGTAGCTGTCCCAGATCGCGTGCCGGCGGGCCTGGATGGCGCCGAACTCCTCCAACTGCGCGGTGAGCACGGCGGCGAGGATGTCGGAGGGCAGGTAGCTGGACCCCAGCTCCTGCCAGCGGTACCGGTCCACCTCGCCGCGGAAGAACCGGCTCCGGTCGGTGCCCTTCTCGCGGATGACCTCCGCCCGCGCCGCCAGCGCCGGGTCGTGCAGGACCAGCGCCCCGCCCTCGCCGCACTGGATGTTCTTGGTCGCGTGGAAGCTCAGCGTGGACAGGGCGCCGATCGCGCCGAGCGGGCGGTCGCCGTACCCGCCGCCGAGTCCGTGCGCGTTGTCCTCGACCAGCGTGGCCCCGGCGCTCTCCGCGATCTTCGCCAGCGCGGCCAGGTCGCTGCCCACGCCGCCGTAGTGCACCGCCACGATCGCGCGGGTGCGCGGGGTCACCGCGGCCTCGACGGCGCGCGGGTCCAGGCAGAGCGTGTCGGGCCGGCAGTCGGCGAAGACCGGCACCGCGCCGCGCAGCGCGTAGGCGTTGGCGGTGGAGACGAACGTGAAGGACGGGACGACGACCTCGTCGCCGGGCGCCAGGTCGAGCAGCAGCGCGGTCATCTCCAGCGCGTGCGTGCACGACGTCGTGAGCAGCGCGGTACCCCCGCCGACGAGCCCGCCGAGCAGCGCGGCCGCCCGGCGGGTGTACGGGCCGTCGCCCGCGGTCCGGCCGCCGGCCAGCGCGTCCAGGACGTACCTGTCCTCGGCGGCGGCGCGGTGCGGGCGGGAGAAGGGGATCTCGGGTAGCTCGGTCACTACCCTATTCTACGCAACTCGGACATTCAACTCGGCGACGTGGCGGGCTGCCCCGCCGGTACCGGTGTCAGCGGCAGCAGCTTGCGGCCCGTCGGGCCGATCTGGATCTCGGTGTCCATCGAGGGGCACACCCCGCAGTCGAAGCACGGCGTCCACCGGCAGTCGTCCTGCTCGTACTCCGTCAGCGCGTCCTGCCAGTCCTGCCAGAGCCAGTCCTTGTCCAGCCCCGAGTCCAGGTGGTCCCACGGCAGGACCTCCAGCTCGTCGCGCTCCCGCGTCGTGTACCAGTCCAGGTCCACCCCGAACGGCGGCAGCGCGGCCGCGGCGGCGTCGACCCAGCGCCGGTACGAGAAGTGCTCGCTCCAGCCGTCGAACCGGCCGCCGTCCTCCCACACCCGGCGGATCACCGCGCCGACCCGGCGGTCGCCCCGCGACAGCAGGCCCTCGATCAGCGACGGCTCCCCGTCGTGGTACCGCAGCCCGATCGCCCGCCCCAGCGACCGGTCGCTGTTGATCGCCTGCTTGAGCATCCGCAGCCGGTTGTCGATCACCTCCGGCGTGGCCATCGACGCCCACTGGAACGGCGTGTGCGGCTTGGGGACGAAACCGCCGATCGAGACCGTGCAGCGGATGTCCTTGCTGCCCGTGGCCTCCCGGCCCGCCCGGATCACCCGGTGCGCCATCGAGGCGATCTCCAGCACGTCCTCGTCGGTCTCCGTCGGCAGCCCGCACATGAAGTACAGCTTCACCTGCCGCCACCCGTTGCCGTACGCGGTGACCACCGTGCGGATGAGGTCGTCCTCCGACACCATCTTGTTGATCACCTTGCGGATCCGCTCCGACCCGCCCTCGGGCGCGAACGTCAGCCCGGTCCGGCGCCCGTTGCGCGACAGCTCCTGCGCCAGCTCGATGTTGAACGCGTCCACCCGCGTCGAGGGCAGCGACAGCGACACGTTCTCACCCGCGTACTGCTCGGCCAGCCCCGAGCACATGTCCCCGATCTCGGAGTGGTCCGCCGAGGACAGCGACAGCAGCCCCACCTCGTTGAAGCCGGAGAACTCCAGCCCGTCGCGCACCATCTGGCCGACCGTCGTGATCGACCGCTCCCGCACCGGCCGGGTGATCATCCCGGCCTGGCAGAACCGGCAGCCCCGCGTGCAGCCCCGGAAGATCTCCACCGCGAACCGCTCGTGCACCGACTCGGCCAGCGGCACCAGCGGCCGCTTCGGGTACGGCCACTGGTCCAGGTCCATCGTCGTGCGCTTGTGCACCCGGAACGGCACGTCAGCCCGGTTCGGCACCACCCGCTGGATCCGCCCGTCGGGCAGGTACTCCACGTCGTAGAACCGCGGCACGTACACGCTCTCGGTGCGGGCCAGCCGCAGCAGCAGCTCGTCGCGCCCGCCCGGCGACCCCTGCGCCTTCCAGGCCCGGACGATGTCGGTGACCTCCAGGACGGCCTCCTCGCCGTCGCCGAGGACCGCCGCGTCCACGAAGTCCGCGATCGGCTCCGGGTTGAACGCCGCGTGCCCGCCGGCCAGCACCACCGGGTGCCGCCCGTCGCGGTCGGCCGCCAGCAGCGGGATCCCCGCCAGGTCCAGCGCCGTCAGCAGGTTCGTGTACCCCAGCTCGGTGGCGAACGAGATCCCGAACACGTCGAAGTCCACGACCGGCCGGTGCGCGTCGACGGTGAACTGCGGCACGCCGTGCTCCCGCATCAGCGCCTCCAGGTCCGGCCAGACCGCGTAGGTCCGCTCGGCCAGGACGTCGGCCCGCTCGTTGAGCACCTCGTACAGGATCTGGACGCCCTGGTTCGGCACCCCCACCTCGTAGGCGTCGGGGTACATCAACGCCCAGCGCACGGTCGCCGCGTCCCAGTCCTTGACGACGGCCCCGAGCTCGCCGCCGACGTACTGGATCGGCTTGCTGACCCGCGGCAGCAACTGCTCCAACTGGGGGAACACGCTGGTCACCGGCATGACACCTCCCGGAAGTCCAGCCCACCAGGGTACGCGGGCGCGGCGCGGCCCGCCGCTCAGGCGCCCCGCGGGGTACCGGACGGGGCCGCGGTGGCCCCCGGGGCTGCGGTGACGCGGCCCGGCCGGCTCACCCGACCGGCTCGCGCCGGGGCGCGTACCGCGGCACGTACTCCTGCCCGCTCAGCCGCTGGATCGCCCGCATGATCTCGTCGGTGACGGCGCGGCGCTCGCTCGCGGTCTCCTCCCGGCCGCCGAAGTGCAGCGGCGCGCCGAACCGGATGTCGGGGCGGGCGGTGAACGGCCGCGGCAGCCGGGCGCCGATCGGCTGCACCCGCGCGGTGTTGCGGACCCCGACCGGCACCACCGGCACGCCGGAGCGCAGCGCCAGCCGGGCGACGCCCGTGCGCCCCCGGTACAGCCGGCCGTCCGGCGACCGGGTGCCCTCGGGGTACACCACGACGAGCCCCCCCGCCGCCAGGACCGGGAACGCGCCGTCGAAGGCCGCCAGCGACGCCCGGCCGGTCGCCCGGTGCACCGGGATCGCGCCGAGGCCCTCCAGCACGGTCCGGCTCAGCCAGCCGCGCGCGCCGGAGCCGGTGAAGTAGTCCGACTTGGCCCAGAAGGCGATGTGCCGCGGCGCGAGCGCCCCCACGAACAGCTCGTCGGCCACCGACAGGTGGTTGCCGGCCAGGATCGCGCCGCCGGTCGCCGGAATGTGGCCGATCCCCTCGACGCGCGGTAGCCAGCCCAGGCGCAGCAGCGGGACGACGGTGAGCTTCGCGATGGCGTACAGCGGCGGCAACCTAAATTCTCCGTCCTCGCAGGGATCTGCTGCCCACACGCTAACGGAGCAGGTCGCCGCCACCACCACTCCCACATGCGACGTGACGAAAATCCTGCCGGCACGCCGGCCGCGACCGCGCGGGGGTAAACATCGACCGTTCAGGTAGTGACGCACACCGATGAGACCGCTAACGTCCGCTCTGTCAGGTGGCGGAAAGGAACTTCCCCGCCGACACGAAGGGGGACCAAATGACACTCAAGATGTTCATCTCCTCGGCCGGAGTCGCCGCTGTCGTCGCCGGCACCGCGCTGGCCGGCGCACCCGCCATGGCCACCGCCGAGGACCCGGCCAACGTGCCGATCAGCGCCAAGCTGGAGGCCGCCAACGGCACGGGCTGCAAGGTCAACGACGGCAAGGAGGTCACGGTCACGAGCTTCCCGACCGGCGTCGTCCAGATCAACCTGCCGAGGATGCAGGCCAAGGCCGGCGGCAAGAACGGCGCCCGCGCCAACGTCAACTGCCAGGCGAACCTCGCGATCACCGTGCCGGCCGGCTACACCTGGTCGCTGGACGCCATCGGCGTCAAGGGCTTCGCGTACCTGGGCGAGGGCACGACGGGCATGGCGCTGGTCACGTCCTACATCAGCGGCATGACCGAGACCGGCGAGGTGAGCACGAACCTCGAAGGCAAGTACAACGGCCGCTGGGTCCAGCTCGACGCGCCGGACAAGGCCATCCAGGCCCCGTGCGGCGAGGACCGCAAGCTCAACGTCAACACCCGGGTGCAGGCCAACGCCGGCAAGGACCCGAAGAACAGCTCGGCGATCATGACCCTCCGCTCGAACTCCGCGGAGGACCACGACGTCCTGCTGAGCCTCAACGCCGTCAAGTGCCCGGCGTAGCCCCCATTCACTCACTGAGGGGAAACGGACTATGAATCGGCGGACCCGCAACGGTCTCGCCACTGTCGGTGCCTCGGTCGCGGTCGCCGCACTCCTGACGGGGTGCGGCACCGCGTCGGCACAGACTCTGGACGCGACCGACAGCGCCCGTGCGGCGGCCGCCGCACAGGCTCTCCTGAACGCCGCGAAGGCGCCGACCGTGAAGCTGCTCGGGGCCAACGGCGAAGGCTGCCCGAACACCAAGAGCATCGCGGTGACGAACCTCAAGAGCGGCTTCTTCACCATCCGGTTCACGAAGCTGTCGGCCCGGGTCGGTCCGAAGGTCAACGCCAAGGAGCGGCGGCGCGCCTGCACCGTCTCGCTCCGCGTCAGCACGGACCAGGGCCTGACCTACGGGATCAAGTCCGTCCGCGTCGACGGGGTGGCCGGCGTCGCCAAGGGCGCCCGCGCCCAGGCCGACGTCACGGCGGCCGGGCAGCCGGCGGTCACCGGCGCCTTCACCAAGGCGCTCAAGGGACCGGTCAAGGGCGCCTACTCCGGCACCGGCAGCCTCGCGCCGCCGGTCCGCGGGGACTGCGGCGCACCCACCCGGGCGCTCACCCTGACCAGCGCCGTGGCCACCAACCGGGGCAGCAGCTCCGCCAAGGCGACCACGACGCTCAACCTGATGCCGTCCAAGACCAAGGCCGGCCTCACGGTGAAACTGGTCAACCTGGTCTGCTGACCGGGCCACACGAACGGCAGGGGGCGGGCCACCCACGGTGGCCCGCCCCCTGCCGCGTGTCCCGGACTCAACCCGCCGGGAACCAGAGGGCGATCTCGCGCTGCGCGCTCGCCGCCGAGTCGGAGGCGTGCACCAGGTTCTCCCGGTTGGACAGCGACAGGTCGCCGCGGATCGTGCCGGCCGCCGCGGCCCGCCCGTCCGTGGCGCCGACCAGGGTGCGGACCACCGCCACCGCCTGGTCCCCGGCGACGACCGCGGCCACCAGCGGCCCGGAGGTCATGAACTGCTTCAGCGGCGGGTAGAACGGCCGCTGCACGTGCTCGGCGTAGTGCGCGTCGGCCAGGTCCGCCGACATCGTCCGCAGCGTCACCGCCGCCAGCGTCAGGCCCTTGCGCTCCAGCCGGCCCAGGATCTCGCCGACCAGGCCGCGGCGGACCGCGTCCGGCTTGATCAGCACGAGCGTGCGTTCGCTGTCCTCGCTGGACACAGGTCTCCTCCCGACGGCGGCCCGGGGCCGCTCCCCGGCCGCGGCGACCTCCGTGCCGCCCGGCCCACATACCGGACGGCAGCGTACCGAGCACCGGCACGGCGACTCGCCGGTGGGCCTTGGCGCACCGTCCGATGCGGGCTTAGCCTTGCCCCCGGACGTCCCCCCGGAGGTGCGCACGTGACTACCCGACAGCCGAAGGCCGGCACCAGCACGGCCCGCAGGGCGGCCGCCGCGCTGCTGGGCGCGGTCGGGCTGTTCATCCTGTCCATCGGCATCGGCGTGCCGAGCTGGTCGGTGGTGGCGGTCGGCGCGGCGCTCGGCCTGGTCGCGGTCGGGCTGGTCACCGTCCAGGCCGTCCGGGGCGGCGAGCGGGCCTGGATGGCCGCCTCCGCCCACGTCATCGCCGCCTCCCCGGCGCCGGCCAACCAGGAGTACGGCCGCGCGGAGCTGGAACTGGTCCTCACCGGCCCCGGGCTGCCGACGGTGGCCGTCAAGGTGCGCGACCCGAAGGTCCCCGTGGACCGCTGGCCCCGGCCCGGTACCGCGCTGCCCGTCCTCGTGGCCGTCGACGACCGGCGCAACGTCCGGGTGCAGTGGGACGAGGTCCCCGCCGCCCGGCCGGACCCCGTCGACACCCCGCGCGTACCCACCACGGTGGGCGTGGCGCCGATCGACGTCCCGCGCACCGCCGACGCGCCCACCCGCGAGTTGACCGGCCCCGGGCAGACCCACGAGTTCGCCACCCCCGCGCAGATCCGCGACTTCGCCGCCCCCGCGCCGCGCCGCGCGCCCGCGCCCCGCGCCGGCGACGACCCGGCCGGCGCGCCCGCGCCCGACCAGCCGCCCGCGGGCACCGCCGGCCCGGGCGACCCCGCCGCCGACCGCGGCGCGGGCGACGTCTACGACCAGGAGGCGGAGCCGCCCGCGGTACCGGCGGCGCGCCGCCCCGAGGAGCCGGTCGCCGTACCCCGGCCCCGGGTCAGCGGCGCCGTCCCGCTCGCCGGCGTCGCGGACGTCGCCACCGTGCACCGGACGGCCCGCCCGGCCGGCGCCGGCCCGGTCCACGGCGTCGGCGCCACCCTGACCGTCGGCGACCTCGACCGGGCCGTCGACTTCTACACCGGCGTCCTGGACTTCGCCACCATCGACCGCGGCCCCGACCTGGCGATCCTCGCCTCGGGCGACACCCGGCTGCTCCTGCGCACGGCGGCCGGCGACGGCGCGCCGCGCGGGGCGGGGCACCTCAACCTGGAGGTCGGCGACATCGACGCCAGCCACCAGGCGCTGCGCGCCGCCGGGGTGCGGTTCCTGGCGGAGCCGGCGGTCGTCGGCGGCGGCGCCCGGCTCCAGCTCTGGTCGGCGCCGTTCCGCGACCCGGACGGCAACGGCCTGGCTATCACGCAGTGGCGGCCGGCGGAGTCAGCCGAGGATGCTGCGACGGACCCGCAGCAGGTACCACCAGACGAGTCCGAAGAGCACCCCGAGGACACCCAGCGCCCCATGCAGTAGCCCGCAGGCGAGCAGTACGCCCTGCGCCCCGAGGACCGCCCACCAGCCCCACGGCCGGCGGAGCGCCCCGATGAGCAGCAGGTGCGCCGCCGCCAGCACCAGCACGGCGACCACCCCGGCGGTACCGAGGCCGTCGTCG
Organism: Pilimelia terevasa; assembly: GCF_014647915.1. GTDB lineage: Bacteria > Actinomycetota > Actinomycetes > Mycobacteriales > Micromonosporaceae > Pilimelia > Pilimelia terevasa. The sequence goes on along the minus strand of NZ_BMQC01000019.1, from coordinate 5,088 downwards.
AGCGTCCGCAGCGGCTGGACGGCCAGCAGCAGGACGAGGGCCTCCATGGCCAGGGTCCCGGTACCCATGCCGCGCACGGCGGCGGCGGGGTTGCGCAGACCCGACCGCGGCCCGGACGGCGCCCCGCCGCCCTCGCCGTCGCGCGGACCGCCGCCGTCGCTCACCGCGCCAGCAGCTTCCGCGCGTCGGCGACCGTCACGACCGACCCGGTGACGAGCACGCCCGCCCCGGCGAGCCCGCTGTCGACGCTCTCCTCGGCCAGCGCCACCGCCGCCTCGATCGCGTCGGCGAACGCGGCGCGGACCGTCACCCGCTCCGGCCCGAACACCTCCCGGGCGACCTCGGCCAGGGCCGCCGCCGGCATCGCCCGCTCGGCGCTGTTGCGGGTCACGACGACGGCGTCGAGGATCGGTTCGAGCAGGTCCAGGACGGCCGGCACGTCCTTGTCGGCCAGCACCGACACCAGGCCGACCAGTCGCCGGAACGTGAACTCCTCCTGGATGGCGGCCACCGTCGCCGCCATCCCGTGCGGGTTGTGCGCGCCGTCGAGCAGGATCGTCGGGGCGGTGCGGACCCGCTCCAGCCGCCCCGGCGTGCTGACCCGGGCGAAGCCCTCCCGGACCACGTCGGCGTCCAGCGCCCGCCGGCTGCCGGCGCCGAGAAAGACCTCGACGGCGGCGAGCGCGACCGCCGCGTTCTGCGCCTGGTGCGCCCCGTGCAGAGGCAGGAACACCTCGTCGTACCGTCCACCGAGCCCCTGGAGGGACAGTAGCTGCCCGCCGAAGGCCAGCTCCCGGCCGATCACGCCGAACTCGCCGCCCTCGCGCGCGACGCTCGCCCCCACCTCGGCGCACCGGCGCAGGATCGGCTCGGCCGCCTCGTCGTCCTGCGCGGCGGTCACCACGGTCGCGCCGTCGTGGATGATCCCCGCCTTGGCGTCGGCGATGTCGGACACCCGGTCGCCGAGCCACTCGGTGTGGTCCAGGCCGATCGGCGTGAGCACGCAGACCGGCGCCTGGAGCACGTTGGTCGCGTCCTCGGCGCCGCCGAGCCCGACCTCGATCACGGCCACGTCCACGGGCGCGTCGGCGAAGGCGGCGAAGGCCATCGCCACCGTCATCTCGAAGTAGGTGAGCGCGTGCGAACCGGCCGCGTCGACCAGCGCCGCCAGGGGCGCCACCTCGGCGTACACCGCGGCGAACCGCTCCTCGTCCAGCGGCACCCCGTCGAGGGCGACGCGCTCGCGCACGGTCTCCAGGTGCGGGCTGGTGAACCGGCCGGTGTGCAGCCCGTGCGCCTGCAACAGCGCGTCGATCATGCGGGCGGTGGAGGTTTTCCCGTTGGTACCGGTCAGGTGGATGCTCGGAAAACTGCGCTGCGGGTCGCCGAGCAGCTCCAGCAGGCCGGTGATCCGGTCGAGGTCGAACACCATCCGGGTGTTGCCGCGCGCCAGCAGCGCCGCCTCCGCGTCGGCGAACGTCACCGGACCCGCCACGCCGGCCGGCGCACCGGGCCGGCCGGTCCCCGGATCCGCCGGGCCGCTCACGCGTCCGCCAGGGTCGCCAGCGCCGCCGCGATGCGCACGGCGTCGGCCTCGGCGGCCGCCAGCCTGGTTTTGATCTTGTCGACGATCTCGGCCGGCGCCTTGCCGACGAACGCCTCGTTGCCGAGCTTGGCCCGGCACTGGGCGATCTCTTTCTCGGCGACCGCGGCGTCCTTGGCCAGCCGGGCACGCTCGGCGGCGACGTCGATGGTGCCGCGGGTGTCCAGCTCCACGCTCACCGCGCCGGTCACGGCCAGGCTGGCGCCCGCGGTGAAGTCCTCGCCGGGCGGGTCCAGCCGGGCGATCGCCCGGATCAGGCCCTCGTGCGCGTCCAGCCCGGCCTCGGCCAGGCCGACCAGCGCCGCGGGCACCCGCTGCGCGGGCTTCACCCCCTGGTCGGCACGGAACCGCCGCACCTCGGTCACCACCCGCTGGAGCCGCCCGATCTCGGCCTCGGCCGAGGGGTCCAGGTAGGACTGCGCGGGGATCGGCCACGCCGCCGTCGCGACGGTCAGCGAGCCGGTCAGCGCCGTCCACAGCTCGTCGGTCACGAACGGGATCACCGGGTGCAGCAGCCGCAGCAGCTCGTCCAGCACATGGCCGAGGACCCGCCGGGTCGCCTCGGCGGCCGGACCGCCCGCGGCCAGCACCGGCTTGGCCAGCTCGACGTACCAGTCGCACACGTCGTCCCACGCGAAGTGGTACAGCAGGTCGCACGCCTTGGCGAACTCGTACGCCTCGAACTGCTCGTCGGCCTGCTCCACCACGTCCTGGAGCCGCGACAGGATCCACCGGTCGACGCTGGACAGCGCCCCCGGCGAGGGCAGCGCCCCCGCGACGGTGGCGCCGTTGAGCAGCGCGAACCGGGTCACGTTCCACAGCTTGTTGCAGAACGCCCGCGACCCCTGGCACCACTCCTCGCTGACCGGCACGTCCCCGCCGGGGTTCGCCCCGCGGGCCAGCGTGAACCGCGTCGCGTCGGCCCCGAACCGGTCGATCCAGTCCAGCGGGTCGATCACGTTGCCGGAGGACTTGCTCATCTTCTTGCCGTGCTGGTCGCGCACCATCCCGTGCAGGGCGACGACCGCGAACGGCGGCGTGCCCTCCATGGCGTACAGGCCGAACATCATCATCCGCGCGACCCAGAAGAACAGGATGTCGTACCCGGTGACCAGCACGCTGGTCGGGTAGAACTTCGCCAGGTCCGGCGTCTTCTCCGGCCAGCCCAGCGTCGAGAACGGCCACAGCGCGCTGGAGAACCAGGTGTCCAGCACGTCCTCGTCCTGCCGCCAGCCCTCCCCCGACGGCGGGGTCTCGCCCGGCCCGACGCAGCGCACCTCGCCGTCGGGGCCGTACCAGACCGGGATCCGGTGCCCCCACCAGAGCTGCCGCGAGATACACCAGTCGTGCATGTTGTCGACCCACGCGAAGTACCGCTTGGCCAGCTCCGGCGGCGCGATCCGCACCCGCCCGTCGCGGACCGCCTCCCCGGCGGCCCGTGCCAGCGGCTCGGTCCTGACGAACCACTGCAGCGACAGGCGCGGCTCCACCGTCGTCCGGCAGCGCGAGCAGTGGCCGACCGCGTGCACGTACGGCCGCTTCTCCGCGACGACCCGCCCCTGCTCGCGGAGCGCGGCGACGATCGCCGGGCGCGCCTCGAACCGGTCCAGGCCCTCGAACGGGCCGTGCGCGGTGATGACGCCGCGCTCGTCCAGGACCGTCAGGCTCGGCAGGTCGTGCCGCCGCCCGATCTCGAAGTCGTTGGGGTCGTGCGCGGGCGTCACCTTCACCGCGCCGCTGCCGAACGCCGGGTCGACGTGCGGGTCGGCGACGACGGGGATGCGCCGGCCGGTCAGCGGCAACTCCACCTCGGTGCCGACCAGGTGCCGGTACCGCTCGTCGTCCGGGTGCACCGCCACGGCCGTGTCCCCGAGCATCGTCTCCGCGCGCGTGGTGGCGACGACGATGCTCGCCTCCCCCTCGCCGTACCGGATCGAGACCAGCTCGCCGTCGTCGTCGGAGTGCTCGACCTCGATGTCGCTGAGGGCCGTCAGGCAGCGCGGACACCAGTTGATGATCCGCTCGGCCCGGTACACCAGATCGTCGTCGAACAGCTTCTTGAAAATCGTCTGGACCGCCTGGGAGAGCCCCGCGTCCATGGTGAACCGCTCCCGCGACCAGTCCACCGAGTCGCCGAGCCGCTTCATCTGCCCGAGGATCGCCCCGCCGGACTCGGCCTTCCACTGCCACACCCGCTCGACGAAGGCCTCCCGCCCCAGGTCGTGCCGCGAGAGTCCCTGGGCGGCGAGCTGCCGCTCCACGACGTTCTGGGTGGCGATGCCGGCGTGGTCCATGCCGGGCAGCCACAGCGCCTCGAAGCCCTGCATCCGCTTCCGCCGGACCAGCGCGTCCTGGATGGTGTGGTCCAGGGCGTGGCCGATGTGCAGGGAGCCGGTGACGTTCGGCGGCGGGATGACCATCGTGAACGGCGGCCGGTCGCTGGCGGCGTCCGCGGCGAAGGCCCCGGCGGAGAGCCACGCGGCGTAGCGGCGCTGCTCCACCTCTCCCGCCGGGTACTGACTGGGCAGCTCCACGGCCGGCGGCGCCGCAGCGGGCGCCTCGACAGGGCTCGCTCCGGCGGGGTCCGCGTCGTCTGCACCCGCCGACGGTGCTCCGGCCCCGTTGCCGCCGGCCAGCCCGCCATCCGCACCGGCGTCCGCCAGATCGGCGTCCACCCGACCGCTACCGGCTACTGCGTCGGCCACATCTCCGGGGACATCGCGCGTGTCGGTGGCCTCGGAGCCAGCGGCGCCACCCGCTTCGACCTCGGCAACTCGGGCTTCGGCCTCGACGCCTCCTGCTTCGGCCTCGACGAATTTGGCTTCGGTGCCGGCGACCTGTGCTCCGACGACTTTTGCTCCGGCCTCCGTGGCGGCGACTTCCTGCTCGGCAGCGCCAGCTTCTTGGGCAGGGTCGGCACTGCCGCCGGTCGGGAGCGGGCTGCCGGCCGGGTGGGCGTCGGCGGCGCTGTCCTGACCGACCGTCGCTCCGGCGCCGTCGAGCGCGGCCGCGCGCTGCCCGGGCGCGCTGACGGCGGCGGGCGGCGCCGTCGCCGCCGTGTCGGCCTGGTCGGCGGAGGGGGCGTCACTGCGGTGCGGGGCTGACTCGGTCACGTCGGAATTCTACGGAGCCATCGAACCCCCAGAGTCGGCGGCACCGGCCGTGACGCAGCGAAGCCGCCGCGGCCCCCAGCCCTGACCCGCCGTAGCCGCCCCGCCAGAGCTGCCCGCCGCTGCCCGGCCAGGCTCCCCGTCGTGTTCACCTCCGGCTGGTGTTCACCTCCGGCGTGCCATGTTGCACCCGTTACCGCACAACGCGAAAAGGCGACCCGCGTAAACGGGTCGCCTTTTCGATAAGTATGTCCGGCGGCGTCCTACTCTCCCACACCCTCACGAGTGCAGTACCATCGGCGCTGGAGGGCTTAGCTTCCGGGTTCGGAATGTTACCGGGCGTTTCCCCTCCGCTATTGCCGCCGTAACTCTATG
>NZ_BMQC01000018.1 GCF_014647915.1 Pilimelia terevasa | reverse complement strand
GGCCGCGGGCGACCCGCACGACGTCGTCACGGAACTCTCGGGGGTAGGGCTTGGGCACGGTGGCATCCTTCCAGCCCGCCTCAACGGCAAGCCAGCTCAGGTGTCACCAGTTGGTGCAGCAGACCCACCTACTCGCGCTCGCCGATGCTGTGCTCCAGCTCGGGGACGTGGATAGCGCAGGCGTTCACGACTTGGAAGCCCTCCTCCGAAGCTGCGGCTCCGAACTCAAGGTCGTCGTCATGCACTACGAGTCCGAGTTCCTGGTAGTCACGATGCTGGCCCGCCGAGTGGACAGCACGGTCCAGGCTGCCTTCGAGGAGGCTGTCGTGGCGGCGGCCGGTACCGACGCCGCCGAGCACCTGAGTCGAGCATGGGTCAGTGCCTACGGTCTGAACCCTCACCCCGATCAGGCCTACCTGGAAGCGGTCAAGGCTGTCGAGGTCGCCCTCGGCCCCCTCGTGGCGCCCAGCAACAACCGGAGGACACTGGGGTCGACGATCCGGGACCTGCTGAATCAGCAGGGCAAGTGGGAACTCGTCTTCGTTGACGCCGCCGGCCAGCCCGCTGACCCGAAGCCCCTGGTTGACCTGTTGAACGTGATCTGGCACGGCCACGCCCGCCACGGCGGGGCAGCAAACTCAAGAGTGCATTCCCAGGAGGAAGCCGAGTCAGTCGTGCATCTGGCGGCCACGGTCGTGCAGTGGGTCAAGCTCGGCGCCCTGCATCGAGTGCCCTGAGCGAACATGCGCGTGTGCGTGCCGCCGTAGAGGTTACCTCAGTCGCCGGGTGAGGTAACCCGCCACCAGCGCGCCCAGCCGGGCAATCCGACCATCCGCGACGAACACTACCCGGTCCGGTCCCGCACCAGCGACACTGCCGGCCGGACTCCACGGGCCCACACCGCTGAGCTCCACGAGCCCACACCGCTGAGGAGGCCGCGTTCCTCGCGCTGGGCCCAGCCGCGGCGTCATGGCTGGTCGAGGCCGGCACCGGCGGTGTCCGCAAGGTCCGTCGGAAGATGGCCGAAGCCGTCGTGCTGGGCAAACTCCCCGGCGTCGACAAGGTCGACCGGGCTCTCGGGATACCCAGTGGCCATCACCCCGATCCGCGTTGCTGGCCCCGCAGGCGACCTGTTGGCCGACGCATCGAGTTAACCCGGCGGCTGGAGCCCATCGGGCGGTCTCCATGAGACGGGTGAAGGAGGCGTGCGTTTCGTCATCGGCGATCCTCTTTCGGTGGTCGACGCAACCCTCCAGGGTGACGTTAAGGCTAGAGGGAGCAAGATGGAGTCCTTCGCCAATCCCGTCCAGTCGGCAACAGGAAACCAGGTGATGATCGTGGAGGATCGGCCCATGCTCTTCGGTACGGAGCTACGCAGGCGCCGGCTCGAGGCCGGGCTTTCGCTGACCGACATGGCCAAGATTGTCCACTACAGCAAAAGTCACCTGAGCAAGATGGAAAACGGCGTCAAGTCGCCGACCGCCGAATTCGCGCGCCGGTGCGACGCCGCACTTCGCTGCGATGGCCAGCTTTCCCAACGGGCCAGCCGCCCCGCCGCCGCAGCCGCCGCCACTGAGCAGAACGAGGCGAATGAGGTGTGGATGTTGACGATGGACTCGACAGGCGAGACGGGCTTCGGCACTGTCAGCCGGCGAACGGCGCTCGTCGGCGGTGTGTTCGGTCAGGTGGGCGGCATGGTCCTGGGTAGGCCGCCCGTCGAGCCGAGCGCGAAACAGGCCAGGGACAGCGCGGGATTGACCGGGTTCCGGGTCCTGTTTGACCAGGTCCGTGGTCTCGGTCAGCAGGTCGGCCCGGAGGCGCTGCTGCCGGTACTCGTAGGTGGCACGCACGCCGTGCGGTCGCTCGGCCAGCACCTCGGCGGCGGGGCACGGAAGGAGGCGTTCCGTCTGGCCGCCCGGTTCGCCGAGTACACCGGCTGGATCGCCCAGGAGGGTGGCCATGATCGCGAGGCCGTGTGGTGGACGGACCGAGCGGTGGAGTTTGCGGCGGTCAGCGGCGACGACGGTATGGCCGCATACGCCCTGGTCCGGCGTGCGCTGATCGCCATGTACCGGCAGGACGCCGCGCAGACGATCGCGCTTGCCGAGACAGCGCAGCGCGCCAGGGTGCGCCCGCGGATCCGCGGGCTGGCCGCCCAGCGCGCCGCTCAGGGCTACGCGCTGGCCGGCGACCGAACCGCCTGTTTCCGGGCGCTTGAACAGGCGCGCGAGTTCCTCGCCGCCGACCCGGGTGATGACGAACCGACGATCGGCACGACTCACGTCGTCGATCCGGTCGCGATGTCGGCGGGCTGGGTGCTCTATGACCTCGGCAGTCCGGGCGACGCCGCCGACGTCTTGGGCGTGGAACTCGACCGCTTGCCCCGCGGTGCGTACCGGGCCCGGGCGCGGTACGGTGCCCGGCGGACGCTGGCTCTGGCCAGTTCCGGCCAGATCGAGCAGGCATGTTCGGTGGGGGACCAGGTCCTCGACGCCTACCTACGGGTGCGCTCGGCGACCGTGCGCAGCGACCTACGCGATCTGCTGCGGACGCTGCGGCGCTGGCATTCCCACGCGTCCGCGCGCGAGTTCAGTCTGCACCTAACGGACGCCCTGCACACCCCGGCGCGCGGGTAGTCGCCGTGGCGGCGCTCCTCAGAGATCTGTCTCCCTGATCGCCGGACGGCCGTGTTGCCGGGCGATCGGGTTCCAGGCGGCGGCGAATCGCCGCTTAGCCGCGGTGGCCCCCGCTGAAGCTTTGTTGGCATCGTCCCGATGGCGATTCTGCAACGTCCATTTCGAACAGCCCCGGCGTCGGGCCTCCTCTCCCCATCTGACGAACGCGCGGTCTGCGGCCAGGGATAGGTCCATCGCCTGCGCGAGGGCCGTCGCGACGGTCGTGCCGTCCGGCAGGCGGGACGTTTTCAGGGCACGCGCGCCTTCACGCGACCTGGCGCGACCGACCCCAACCTTCTTCAACGTGTTGATGCTGGCGCCGACGTTGCGGCAACGGGAGATCTGGTTGACCGAGGTGACGAGGGCGCGGCGGTCGGCGCCCGCCTGGCGGATGATCTTCTGCACCGCCGTCACCTGCGCGGTGGTCTGCTGTGCCAAGGTAGTGCGCACGGCATCGACCTTCTGTACGGCCCAGGGGCCACCGACGCCTAGGAGCGCCAGCCCCAACGCCCACCGCGCAAGCCTACCGACGCGCCGCCGACGCGGGGGTGAGGTCTTCGGGCGGGGCCCGGCAGCGTGCTGGCGGAGTGTCCGTGGCCGGGCTGCCGGCCGCGGGGCCGCGACGGGCCGGCCACGCTGCCACGGCACCACTGTCGACGCCGACGGTCCGGCGGTGGTCAGCGCCGGTAGCCAGTCGTCCGGTGCCGGGCGGCGGTGGACGTCCCGGCCCAGGCCGGCAACTGCCAGTCGACACAGCTCGGGTGACACCGCGTCGAGCGCGGTCGGGTCTCGGGTCTCCTGGTCGCCCGCGAACAACCGCACGGCGAGCAGCGCGAACTTGTAGGCGTCGCTCGCCGAGGTGGCGAGCTCCTCCCCGGACGGCACACCCCAGCCCGTCGTCTCAACCTGCGCCAGCGCGTCGGCGCCGTAGATGCGCATCGCGTCGCAGTCGATGAAGTAGCAGCGCGGCTCGGCGTCGAACGAGGCGAGCAGGTTCATCGGCGAGAGGTCACCCACCACGATGGCGTGCCGGTGCAGCAGCGCCATCGTCCGCGCGGTGTCCCGGAGGAATTCCAGCCGCCACCGGTCGTGTACGGCGATATTGCGCCGGGTCAGCATGGTGTCGTCGTTGAGCAGGTGCTGGACCTGGCCGAGCTTCATCTGATCGCCGCTCGGCAGCCGGATCGGGATCCGGTAGCCGTCGGGTGCCCGGGGCATGACGAAGCCGGCAACGCCGGCTCCGTCGTCGACGATCGCGAGCGGCCACGCCGCGCAGGCCAGGATTTCGGGCGTGGCAGCGGCGGCGAGCTGGTCGAGCACGCCACCGGCGATGTCTGGTCGGACGCGGTCGAAGTACGCCTTGTATACGAGGGGAGATCGGGCCCCGATCTTCGCCACGACCGACGGCGGCGGCGAGATGGCGTAGACCCGGCCTTGACCGCCGGAGCCGATCTCCTCGAGGTCGCCCAGTTCAGCGGCCTGTACCCGCTTTACCCCGACCGCGGCGCCACGGCCGTCGGTCATCGCGGCCAGACGGCGACCAGGGTGCGGTCGTCGTCGAACGTGTCGCGCGAGAAGTCGACCGCGTGGGCGAACCCGAGCAGCGGCGGCGGCGTGACGAGGACCTCGGCGAAGAGTTGGCCGACCAGGCCGGTGCCGTCGCCGAGCGGGTCACCGATGCCGTCGGTCGCGACTAGCAGCACGCCGTCCCTGGGCACCGGGACCTCGATCGGGCGGACGTGCTCGGGCATCCGGGGCAGTGGGTCGACCGCTCCGCTGATCGTGGCCTCCCCCGCCCCCTTGGCCGCGAAGAGTGGCAGGTAGCTGCCCCGATCGAGCAACCACGCGCCGGAGTCGCCGACGCGTACGAGCGTGGCGAGCAGCCCGTCCGGAGTCGGGCGGACCAGGCCGGCGACGATCGTGGTGGCGAGCCGGCGCTCGACGTCGTCGCGGCTCTCGCCCTGGACGATGCCGTACTGGTGGTGGCGCAACAGGGCCCGTGCGGCCGCCCCGACCACCTCCTCCCAGTCGACCGTGTCGTTGTGGTTGAGCGTTGACCAGAGCGCCGCCAGCGCAGCTCTACCGGCGGCCTGGGCGCCCACGTGGGCTAGCGGCACCGCCGAAACGCCGTCAAGCACGGCGAGTAGCAGCGCTCCGGTGCGCGGGTGCACGGCGATTAGCGCGTGGTCTTGGCGTGGCTGACCCCGGTGGCGGTGGGCGTCGCCCCGGGCCGACGCCATGCGCACCACTAGGTGGGGTGTCGCCCAGCCGTCGCAGATGGTGTCCGGATAGTCCTGCGCGGCCGACGGGAGAGCCTCGACTGGGAACGCTGGCTGGTCGACCACGATCGGATCCCACTGGCCGGGCCGGGGCCGATTGCGAATCTCCGGCACGACCTGGGAATCCGCCGGTACTGCTGCGACGACCGCCTGGTAGTCGCCGCCGTGGTCGTGCCGGCCGCGGGGACCGGGGAGGCCGCGGCGCTCCTTGGGCCACATGCTCATACGACGTCGATCGCCATGCTGAAGCCTTCGGGCTTGTCGAAGCGCAGTTCCGCGCTGCCCTCGGTCATGGAGCGACCGGAAGCGATCACGCTCTTGGTCAACGCCGTGCAGAACTTGGCCACCGACTGGCCGATGTCGACGCCGGCGATCGCGACGAACGCATAGTCCGGCTGCGTCGCCACGCTCAGGATCGTGCTCGGGTCCGCGGCTCCGATGCCGCAGGCGATGATGTTGGGAGCACCCAGCGTGCGCTGCCGGTCCGTGAGGCTCTGGTGGATCGGCCGCCACCTATCGTCGTGGTCGGGCTTGCCGTCGCTGAGGAAGAACACCGCGGGGCGGTGCACGGCGTACCGCTGGGTCTTGAGGTGGTTAACGTCCACGGGGATCTGTGTTAGGAGTGCCTGGAAGGCCGCACTGTAGCTCGTCGTGCCCCGGTCGACCAGCGCCGGCAGCTGGCTCTCCGTGCGCAGGTCTGCGAGGTGCAGGCGAAGGACAACGTCGTGGGAGAATCCCATGATCGAGAATCGCACCTTGGCGGCTGTCATCGGTTCGCCGAGTAGCGCCTCGTGCAGCGAGGCGAGACCATTGTTGAGCTCCTTCATTTGATCCATCATGGATCCCGACTCGTCGGCGAGAACGTAGATCGGAAGCAGGTGGCCGCGTACGTCCGGCATGGTGTCAGTCCCCTTGGGCAGGTGAGGCCAGCAGTTCGGCGGCCGGGCGGAAGCCGTCCGGGCCGACGATGGTCGCGTTCTGGTCGCCGTCGAGTATGGCGCGGCCGTACTCGATGACCCGTCGCTGGGCGAATGCCCAAAACCGGTCCACGGACGTGTGGATGTCGTTGTCGAGGGACACGAACGCCAGCTCCGGTCGGGTGGCAATGCTCAGCATCGTGCGCGGGGCGGCCGCTCCGATGCCGCAGGCAATGACGTCCGGTGCATACCGCTGCCGGTCCCGATCGACGAGCTCGCTATAGGACTCGCGCCACCGGGGGTCGTCGCTCGGCTGACTACCGCTTAGCAGGAGTACCTGCGGGCGGCGCAGCGACGACGTCTCCTTTTTGAGCGCGACCGCGTCATCGGGAATGCAGTCCATCAGTCGCTCGAACGCGACCGCCAGGCGAGCCGGACCGGTGCCCGGCTCCATGGGCGGCGGCCGCTGGCCGTTGCGGACCGCCTGCATCGCCATCCGCACGGTCGCGCGGTCGCTGTAGGTCAGGACCGCCAGCCGGACCACCCTGGCGACATCCGCGTCGGCGGCCACCGCGTCGTACAACGACTGCAGACCAGCGTTGACCCTCGCGGTGCCGGCTGCGGCGTCGCACGACCCGTCGATGACGACGTAGATGGGGATGAGTCCGGGGACGCTGCCGGCCGGGACGGTTCCCCCGGCGTGTGGGAGCGGCTCGTCCCAGCCGCTAGCGGACCCCATCGGCAGCGACGCCTGCACCTGCGCACTGCCGGTGATGAGCCGATCGCGGATCGGTGCGACGTCCACCGCCTGGACGAGGTTCTTGTCGGCTAGGAACTGGAACTTTTCCCAGTGTCGCTGGTCCGCGGCTTCGATCGCGGCGTGCTGGCGGGTCTCGAGTTCGGCGGCGACGTTCACGGCGTTGAGGGTGTCGTGCGGGTTCTTCTCCAGGTGGAGCGCCAGTACACCGTGTGCGTCGAGCACGCGGCCGGTGAGCGCGTCGTGCTCGCGTGCGCGCCGTTCGAGATCGCCACTCTGCTTGATCAGGTCGATCTCGTTCTCCTGCCGGGCGGTGTTGGCGCTCACTCGGTGCTCGGCCGCCTTGACGAGCAGGTCACGGTCGGCCTGCTCCTTGGCCTTGAGGTAGGCGGTCGCGTCGGCGTCGAGCCCCAGTCGCGCCCGGCACTGGTAGAGGTCGAGGTAGCCGTCGATGGTCGTGCCCTGGCGGAACCTGGCGTTGACCGCGTCTTGGGCGTCCTTGGCTTCCTCGATGGCGAAGTCCGGGCAGATCTCGTGTAGGACGTACATGAGGTAGTCGCAGACGACCTGCAGGCCGTCCTTAACGTGGCGGCGTACGACTTCGCCCGGGTCGCACACGCGGAAGCCGATGTTGAGCTGGGTGGTGAAGTGGTAGATGCCGCCCTTGGCGGGTGGCGGCGCCGTGCGCAGTTCCACCGTGCGGTGATGGTCGCTGATGTCCACCTCATAGCGCATCGAATACCTGCCGGCGACCTGGTCGGTCAACGTCATCGGCTTGCCGCCGCCGATGATGTCGACCATTCCGTCGCTCGTCGCGTAGACCACGGCCACGGCCGGGTTACGTCGGCGCTGCTCCCTGCGGTCGAACCGGGTGACCGGCTCGGCCTTCACAATCAGCGGGACGGTTGTCATGCCAGTTCCTCCGTATGTCGTCCTGACTCCGCTGCCGCGCTCGTCAGCACCGCGCTGACCCTGCTCGCGACGAGAGGAAGTGGCAGCAGTTCCTCGTCGCCGTTCCACAGCCGCGCGAGGCGCTCGAGCGTGGCTCCGGCGCGACCGTCCATACGGCCGATGCCGCGCGCCATCCGGACGAAGGCTTCCTGGATGCCGGGGTCGGATTCGGCGTATCCCGCCCATACCCGCAGCACCGCTTCGGCCACCCGGTTGACCTGTCCCTCGGTCAGCGTCCGCGCCCACAGCATCGACAGCGGTTGCTGGAGGTGCCGGTGTTCGACGGCGAGGCGCAGCAGCGTCGGCCAGACCGTCACGTGCTGACCGACCGTGCGTTCGGTGACGAGGTCGTTGGCGACGACCACGAAGGCTAGGTGGCCGGCGGCCGTCCGGCGCGGGTCGCCCAGGCAGCGCCAGATCGATTCGTACACGGCCTGGGCGAGCCGGTCGGGATCCCCGGCCATCAGTTCGGTCATCCCGCGCGCGATGCCCAGCCGCACGAGGAAGCTGTCGACCATGGCGAGTCGCTCCAGCGCCGCTAGCGACGTCCGCGGGTCGGGCCGGTCGAGGCCGGTTCCCTGGGCCAGCGCTGCAGTGAACTGCGCCCGGGGCTGCGTACGGGCGGCGTACCAGCCGTTGACCAACTGCACCACGCTGCCGTGGAGCGCGGGGATCTTGGCGGCCACCGCCAGCGCGTCGGCCACCGCCTGCTGGCGTCGCGCCACGCCACTGTTGACCCACGGCACAAGGGCGTGGTCTCGGACGTAGTCGAACGCGTAGGTGGAGAACTCGCCGAGGGTCCGGCTGGCGTACGTGCTGACCTCAGCAGAGCCCTCCGCGGCGAGGTCTCCCAGCCACTGGAGCAGCTGGTCGTGGATGCAGTAGCCGTGCCAGGCCCGGTAGATCACCTGGCCGGCGACGCCGTCATCACGGTAGGCGACCGCGGTCGTGGGGAGTTGCCCGGGTTGCGCCGGCAGGGTCGACGCCCGCAGGCGTCGCAGCAGGCTGGTGGCCCGCAGCCGGAAGGGGTCGCCGCGGCGCACGGTGAGCTGTCCCTCCGCGGAAACGGTCAGCGCGCCGCCGTCGGAGAGTCGGTCGTGCAGGCGGCGGGCGGCCTCGGCGACGTCCTCGTACGGCAGGCCGTGCAGGGTGGCCAGGGCGATGGCGAAGCAGCGCAGCTCGAGGTCCTGGAGCGAGTCGAACCAGATGTCGAAGGTGTCGGCATGCCGCCGCCGCAGGTGGGCCCGCACGGCCGCGGTGTCGATCGGTTCCGCTGCCCGACTGAGGTGCAGCGCAAGGACGGACGTGATCTCGCAGGTGGCCTCGGCGCCGTTCAAGTGCTCGGCGACCAGCTCCTCGACGGCCGCCCGGGCGAGGATCTGCTGAGCGCGCGGCTCGTCGTCGAGATGGTAGCCGAGGTGGCGGTTCAGGATGTCCCGACGATTGGGCGCCTCGGGGAGATCCATCTGATGACGCAGGAGGTCGTCGTGGGAGAGTGAGACATCGCTACCGACAATGACCACGAGTCGCGCGTCGGCCTCGACGAGTGCGGATTCGAGGTTCTCGAACGTATACCTGTCGAGCTGCGCGATGTCGATCGGCTCCTGGATTAGGAAACCCGCGCCCTTCTCGATTCCCTGGGCACTCAGGAGTTCCGCCAGTCGTGAAAGATCGGCTCGGGGGTCCAGCAGGTAGACCGCCCGGGCCTCGACCGTCTGGAGGAGACGGATCGCCATCGCGTCTCGCCCGTGCCCGGGCCGACCGCGAAGGACGACCGCCCGCCGCCCGCGAAATTCGTTGCGGTAGTCGTCCCAGCTCACCGGCGGCACGAAGGCGTGTCGCACCAGGTCCTGATGGCTGGCGGGAAACGGTCGCAGCTTCTCCGTGGCGGCGGTGCCGGTGAGGTAGTAGACGAACTTGTCGCCAGCGACCGCGTCGCCGCCGTAGTTGCGCTCGGCGGCCCTGAGGTACTCGTGCCGTTGCGACGCCCGCCCAGGCTGCTCGGTCGCGGACGCCTCGGTCACCCCATGGGTCGAATCGCCGGCGGCCTCGCCGGTCGTGGTTTCGCCCGGCCCGTCGCCGCCGGCGTCGTCATCGGCCTGTCCCTGACCGTCCGGGCCCGCACCGCCGGCGGGCTGATCGGTGCGGTCAGATCCGCTCTGGTCGCCGCCGGCGCCGCCTGGCGTGGTCGACCCGGGCGGCGGACCCGCCGCGGCCGCTGGCCCGGGGGAAGAGCTGGCGGCCCCGATCGGTGATGCCGCGGTGACCGGAGGGGCGGAAGCGGCCGCGCCGACCGGCGCGGTCATCGGCGGTATCCGTCGCCGTAGTAGTTGACGTCGCGCCCGACGTGGTCGCCCGCGATCTGCCGGCCGTGAAAGTCGCCGTGGACGTGGAACACCGGGCCGCCGATCGGCGGCGGGCTCGGAGCGTCGCGTACGGTGGACTCGTTGCTGCGTATTCCGGGAACCCGCGGCGGTGATGGATAGTCCGGGACGTGGATCCAACAGGCCATGCCGCCCGATACTGCCTCGCCGAAGGTCGAGGGGTCGATGACCCGCGCATGTGCCTCCACCACCTCGCGGTAGAGCCGGTCGGGCACCGCGAGCGCGACGTGCGCACGCGACGCCTGGCGGAGAACGTCGTCGAGAACCGGGATAGAGGCGATGGCTTCGGCCCCCTCCACGCTGTCGGGGTGGACTCCGACCTTGACCTTCCACAACGGCCCCAGGGTGGAGTTCCGTTCGGTCAGCGCCGCGTTCAGCGCCCTGGGGAACGACGCGATCACCCGGGCCGGCGGCACGGCTGTACCCATCACCACCGTGTAGCCGGCGCGTCGCTCGTCGAACTCGACGGCGCCCAACCGGGCCTCGGCCACCGCTTCGGCCAACGCGTTCCGCAGAAGGCTGCGTCGGTTGATCCGTTCGCCGACCGTGGCGTCGGCCCGCGCGAGCTGCACCGCCGCCACCGCACCGTTGACGGCCGCCGCGGCACCGTCTGGCGGCTCATCCGGGCGGTCCGATGTCCCGAATGAACGCGCCAGCTCGTCGACCAGGCGGGCGACGTCGTGCTGCGCCCCGCGGTTGCCGAGCCGGGTGTACTGGCAGTCGGCCAGCGCGGCCAACGAAGGGGGAAGTTTCGCCGCCGCGAGATTTGGCACGTCGCCCACCAACACCGGAACCACCCGGATGCCGATCTGCAGCGCGAGTTCGATCTCCCTGCGCACGAAGTCGTCGGGATCGTCGATCTTGGCCGTACCGTCCGGCTGCTCGCCGCGCCATTTCGGGCCGATCACCACGATGAGTACGGAACTCTTCGCGAGACTTCCCCAGAGGACCGGCTTGTAGTTCTTGCCGAGCAAGATCGAGCGGTTGTCCCGGAACACATGCTCGCGCCCGAAGCGTCCGCAGAGCTTCTCGTCGAGGAGGATCGCCGCGTACGTCTCGTCGCAGCTGCGATAGTTGATAAATATCGATGGCATTGGATTTCCCCTGTGCATCGTTCGGTTGAAGCCCTGTCAGTAGCGCAAGATCAGGGTCACCCAAAGCGGGGATTCAATGCCTGAGCCGCGCCTCGGTACTCAAGGCCTCACCAGTCTCGCAATGCGGCGACGTGGCGACAAGGGGTCGCTCGTACTGCATTCGGTTAGACAACAGGAAACACCCCGGCGGGCTCGGCGCGCCGAGACAACCATGCCAATTCGCTGTCCATAATAGACGATCAGCGATCGCGAGCCTACGGAACGTAAGTAAGATGCTCTCGGTCAACGATGAAGTCGACATCAGATTCCCTCCGCAGGAGGATTGTCGTGCCTAGTTCACGGGTGGTAAGGCCGAAGTCTGTGCGACATCCTGTGTGCGCAGTTTCCCGTACACCACTTCGGAGGTGAAGCCGCCGACGAAGCCGATCGCGATCACGAAGATAACCAGCCGCCGGGGACTGTCGCTGGCGAAGAGGTCCGGTGTCGTCGACAGCTGCGCGGCGACGAACAGAAGGAACGCGACCGAACCAGCGGCCGAGCCGAGCACCGCCGCCCGCAGCCACTGGCCGGTGCCGTCGTAGACGTTTCGTACCAACGCGCCCCAGACGGACGCCAGCAGCGGCGCGGCCGCTAGGACCGCGGCCATCTCCCAGCCCCCTGAGGGTACGGCGAACGCCAGCGGAACGGTGGCCAACGTCAGCAGCAGCACGACGAGGGCTAGCAGCAGGCCCGCGACCATCCGGCGGCGAGCGCCACGAGTGGTCTCGGCGTCGGCCGCGAGTTGGGCCGTGACTCGCTCGTGCTGCGCGAGGAGCGCCGCCACCACGGCGCCGGCCGTTCCCGTCTGCCACGGTTGGGCCAGGGCGCTGACGTCGTTGTCGGTGGCGTGGGCGCGTTCGGTGTTAAGCCGGTGCCAGACGCGTTCTGCGGCACCGCCGAACGCTGCCACAGCTACTACGGGGATGCGCCGTGAAAGCGCGAGCACGCCCGCGATGAAGGTCGACCGCCCGCCGCCCAGGAGGACGACGGCGTCGACGTCCAACAGCGCCCGGTAGAACGCCACTTCCCAGTCGGCCGTCGACTCCGGCGCGACCACGAACAGCTCGGGATGTTCGACCATCTCGTCGAACGTGAGGTCTGATCCGTAGCGGCCGCGGACGTGGATTGAGCGGGTACCCGCGTGGCCCGATGCGACGTATCCACGTACCACCGCCTGCTCGATGTAGTCGGGCCTGCCCGAGAAGACGACAACCTGACACCCCTGCGCCGCCAGCTCATGCCCGATTGCCACCGCGGCCGCGGCCGCCGTCACCGGCTCGCGCACCGGGTACTCGTAGTCGCGTGAGGAGTCGGCACTGCCTATGATCGCCACCACCGGATGCATGTGACGATCGTGGCTTACCCACGCCAGCCAGGGGAAGGGCGGACCGGTGTTCGATGAGCGCCGCCCGGTCGCCTCGTCCGGGCTGCGGCGCCAACGAGGATCGGGCCGCGTAGCGGGTATCAGCCTTGTGACCTGCGCAAACTTGCGCAGAGTCAGTTGCCATTCTGGGCCCGACGTGGCCGATATGCCCTGAGCGTAGCATTATGGCCTTGAGCTACTTTTATATCGAAATTGTCCTTGGGTCACCCGCCGCTAGGTTTGCCACCTTCCGTCGCGGGTGGGCTGCGGCCCGGCGTGGGGGCGGCAACGATGGCCGGTGTGACTGTGCTCTTCGATTCTGACCTGCCCGTCCACTACGGATTCGCGTTCCTGGCGGCGCTCGCCGCGATCGGAGTGGAACACCAGCCCCGAGGCAGGCCGGCGGCGGGTAAGCGCGTCGGTCAGGGCGGCGTCAACGAGGTCGGTGCGTAGATGCTCGGCGACCGCCCAGCCGACCACGCGACGGGATGCGAGGTCGATGACGGTGGCCAGATACAGCCAGCCCACTCCAGTTTCAGCCGTCCGCCGTCGGCCGCGACCACACGCCGCACCGTCGCCGGCCGGTGGAAGGACTTCCTGCACTACGCCTAACATCCCTTCAAAACACCTTCTTGGGCCATTGCGCAGCATGCGCTGCTTGCCACGGACCCGGCTGCGGCATCCGTGGCAGCTCGCGAAGGTGACCTGCAGCGGCCCACCATGCGTTCGACGATAGCTGTGCTGGCCCGGTAGACGGTCATCAGTGAAATGTCGGAGGGTAGCGCTACGGTCATTCGATGAGTTACAACCCTCATCGAGCTGCCGCGCTGGCGATGGCCGACGATTGGATGGCCGACCCGGAGACGCTCGCCCTTATCGCGAACGCCTACGAGATCTCTCGTGATGAGCATCGAGACCGGGTCACGGTTGTAGACGTATTCGGCCAACCGCATAGCGGCTGGGACATGGGTCAACTGTTCGCCCTCGCTTGCATGGATCACCTCTTGTGCACTGGGCGAATGGTTATGGCCGAGCACTACGTGGGCGCGACACCGAAGCCCGACAAGTTTCGGAGTGAGAACGAGCAAGCGCTCCGATCCCGGTTGGAGGACGGCACTGGGGTGTACGTGGACCTCGCGCAACGGGGCGCCGAATGTGACGGGCGCCTACATTGGGAAATGTCTATTCCGGCCACCGGAGCATCGGGCCGTTCTGTCGAAGTAGCGCCCAGCGGCGCTTCGCTGGAGATTGGCGGCACAGACGCGAGCACAACGCTCTTGCACCTGGGCCGTCGGGGCGCCGTCGCGCGTTGGCCGTACGGACATGACACCCTTCGTGTACTGGTGATGCAACCACGACAATTGATCAACTGGGTTCGCATAGGACACTGCGAGACCGATGACCTTGTGCTCCAGTCCGCAGCTAGATTCCTCGATGCGATGTGGTGGGGCTGGTTCAACCGGGGCCCTGCCACGAGGCGTCGCGGATTGCCCGTAGGGCGGCCTCGTCCGCCGAAAGCTTACCTCGAGCAGGGAGGGTCGGGAGCATCTGGCCAAACCGATTCATATAGAACGATCGGATCATCGTCGCCGCCGGTAGCCGCCGACGAAGTCCAGCCTAGCGGCACCAGTCGGTGCTGCAGCCAAGCAGGTAGAAGCGCGGCTGCATCGACTTGTTGCAGCTCACCATCGCGATTGAAATGGCGACTGGGCACTGGGGAAGCCGCGAGCCGGGCGCCCATCTGATGAGGCTGATGCCGGCCTGGCCAGTGTCGCCGCAGCCGGTTACTTCCGGGTCAAGTCGCCGCCGCTGCCGCAGCGACCTTGGCGATTGCTTGACACAAGCATGCTTAGTCGTTGTTGGCGAGATGGTGTGTGCCAAGGCATCAAAATCTGATGGGTCGACGACCATTTTCTAATAGTCGAACCGCCCTCGCCGGCTCGCTGCCCTGAACTCCTCTGTGGCCGCGCGTAGCTCAGTGGCAGCGGCCCTGATGTCTTTCGTGTCCAATGCGATTGCCGATTCAGAGAGGACGCTTACGGTTCGCCTGAAGGTCGGCGTTCCCAAGACTTCAGCCTCGTGCCCCAGCGCGGCAATCGCATCTCGGCGCGGCGACCCCGGCGAATGGCCAAGCGCCTGAACAAGATTTTGCAGTTCACGCACCGTGAGCGCGTTCACGCGACCGGTCTTGGCGAGCTAGTCGGCGATCCGCTGTAGGCGCTCGGCGGGGGCGTGAACGCGGCTACCAGGAGATCGTTCAAGACCTTCTCGTTCACTGGCCCGAGCGCGGCGAGCGCGGCTCCGTTATCACCTTCACGCTTGTCCTTCCAACTACGGAGCAGCTCGGCCGGGTACAGGCGCTCCCCGGTTTTCGGGTCGTCGATCTCACCGTGGTGGGGGTAGCACAGAAGCAGGAGGTTGGTGAACCCGTCCCGCTCGGCCTGTGGCAAGGGCTGGTAGCGAGGTGCACCCGGAGCGACCCCGTGGATGTGCGCGATCTGAGCGTTCTTCCGAAACACGCCCTTGCGAACCTGCATGACGAGCGGGTTGTCGCAGAGTGGAAAATAGCACCGGCCATTACTGAGTGCCCACAGGGCAGCCTGGGTCGCCGCCTGGATTTGCTTTCGCGGGGATGCGGTCATACCGAGCGCCCTAGCCAAGGTGAGCGACACAGCGAGCATCTTGATCAGCCACCGCCACTCTGCTCAGCCGGGCGGGGCGCCGGTGGTCGCGGCGATGATCGCGACTGCTGGGCCGGCAGCCGGCGGAGCTGCTGTTCGGCGCGACGCCGATATGTGTCAGTTTTCGATCCCCCGCTCCAGGTCGTCGATTGCTCCGCCGACGCGACACACTAACCGAGGCGACGAGCGCAATCTGACGGAGCCGACTCCCAATTTGACCTGCCTCGTTCCGGCTACCAGGCCTGACGACCTCCTCGGTTCGGCTTGGCGACAGGCGCCAGCCGGGACGGACGCCTCGGCTGGCGCTTCATCTCAAAACAGGTGCCGGCTCTCGCCGGCCAGCGCCGCCGCGTGACCTGACCTGTCACCCACGGTGCAGCAGACCCGTTCTCTCCATAGGGAACCGGGTTGGAAGAGAACGACAAGGTCGAACCTGGCTGGTAGTCCGCGTGGGCAACTCCCTCGAAAGTTGAAGCCATTGGGTACTCGTCGCAGTCCCGCTTCTGATTCGAATATTCGCTGTTCGGGCTTTCTGGCTTGGCGTAGTCGACACCCCAGAACCTCACGCAGTTCTCCCGTGCCCGCGTCCGGTTTTTAGTGATTCGCGCGTCAAGTTCGGGCGTGTGATTGACCAGGAGCGTCAGTGGTTGCCCTAATCCCGGCTTGCCTGGGATGACCTTATTGGGGACGCCGGGCTTGGTCTCCAGCGGCTTGTTTAGTGCCTGCCACAAGTGATCTCCGACTGACTTGTGCGGGCTAGCGGGAGCTCGGGAGAGCCGAAACCACTCGCGCCAGCAGGCTCAGAACCATCCGGCAACGTTTCGCACATCGACCTACATGTTCAGCTTGCTTAACCGGAGCGCGGCACGCTGGAACTACACGACTGGAAGGACGCCGCCATGAACAGAGGACTGATCTTCAAACGGTGTGGGTGTGTGGCGCCTGGCACCCAGCGCAAGCTCGGTCGGGCCTGTCCCCGCCGCGGCGAGCGCGGCCACGGTAGCTGGTACTACCGCTGCACCGTGCCCACAATCCTCGGCCGAGGCGAGCGAGTCTGTCGGGGCGGGTTCACTTCCAAGGCCGCCGCTCAGCGTGCCCGTGACGAACTTCTCGCCCTACCGGCCGAGGAGCGCGCTGCCCGTACCTGGACTCTCGCTCGTTGGTTGGAGCACTGGCTCGCCACTCGGGTGCGGCTGCGGCCGACCACCCGCATGAACTACGCCGGCGACATCCGCCGCTTCCTGATCCCGCACCTGGGCGCGGTGAACCTCGGCGACTTGACCACCCGACAGATCAGTGTCGCGTTCAGCCAGGTCGCCGAAGCCCACAACCGGTTCGGTAAGCCGCACTCCGCATGCACCCTTGCTCATCTGCGAAGCACCCTACGAGCGGCATTGAACACCGCCATCCGCGAAGGGCTCATCATCGACAACCCCGCCCGCCGGGTCGAGACACCTACCCGGCCGGACAGCCACGCCCGGGTCTGGACCGAACAGCGCGTCGCCGATTGGCGGGCCACCGGCACCCGCCCCACGGTCGCGGTGTGGACAGCCGAACAGCTCGCCGAGTTCCTCGACAGCGTCCGCGGCGACGGCCATTGCGCGATCTGGCGCCTGATCGCCCTGCGTGGTCTGCGCCGCGGCGAAGCCGCTGGTCTGCGTTGGGAAGACATCGACTTCGACCGGCTCCAGATCAACATCGTCCGTCAACGCGTCGCCGTGCGCTACGACGTCTGCGAAGGACCACCGAAGTCCGCAGCCGGTACCCGCGTCATCGCCATCGACAAACACACCGCATCAGCCCTACGCGCCCACCAACGCCAGCAACGAACCCACGGCGACACCCATAGTCGGTACTGCGACACCGGCTACGTGTTCACCCGCCCAGACGGCCGGCCGGCCGGGCCACCCCGGCTATCTCACCCAGCGGTTCCGTCTACTCGTCACCCGATCTGGGCTACCACCGGTACGGCTGCACGACCTACGGCACGGCGCCGCCACCCTCGCCCACACCGCCGGCGCCGACCTCAAAACCATCCAGGACCAGCTCGGCCACTCCACCATCACCGTGACAGCCGACATCTACACCAGCGTCCTACCACCAACACAACGCCGCAGCGCCGAAGCAACCGCGCAACTGGTCCTTACCGCCGCCGCCAAGATCCGCAGCCGCATCAAGCAGGCTAGGCGACGCCACGAACGCGACACCAAAAATCCGGATGCGTCAAACCGACCGCCCACCAGCAGCGGCCTCGAAACACCAGGCCAACGCCATGAACGGCGGAGCAGGAAGCACCGCGCAGCGAAGCCTAAGAAGCGGCACACACGTGGCACACGCTGCCCCAGAAAACATCGATGACCAGACATACTGCCTGGTCATCGTGGCGCGCCCGAAGGGACTCGAACCCCTAACCTTCTGATCC
The DNA here is from genome assembly GCF_014647915.1 of Pilimelia terevasa. Classification (GTDB taxonomy): domain Bacteria; phylum Actinomycetota; class Actinomycetes; order Mycobacteriales; family Micromonosporaceae; genus Pilimelia; species Pilimelia terevasa. Next base: position 51,710 of record NZ_BMQC01000018.1, on the reverse strand, counting down.
GTAGTCCGAAGTTCGGATATCCAAATTTCTCTGTCATCGGTGTGATGTGTGTGGTCGGCGACTCGCAGGAGTTGAGGCGGACTTTCTGGGCAGCTCCGCTACGAGGTTGGGCGTTCTAGTCGGTTTTCGTGCGTGTCTTCTCGCGGAAAGCGCGGCTGTGGCGGTGCTGTCAGTGATCGCGGAGTGTCCACAGTTCACGGGCCCGCGATCGGCGGGTTGGCGTTGTCGGGTCAGTCTCATCCGGTCTCCCTTGGTCTCGGACGATGTCTGTTGTCAGCTCGGCAGCCGAGCAACCACGGAGCAACACGGTCGCGCCGCCATGGACGCTGGCTGCCGGTGTCCTTCTGGGCCATCATCACGGTCTGCTCATGCCTGGCGGGGAGACCGGTTGGTTCAGGCCGGACCAACTGCCGCGTACGGTGAACCCTGACCGTGCTGTGACGGAGGATGCATCGTGACATGGACATTGTGGCGACCGATCCACCTGGAGCAGCACGGTCCTAGAGGTGCGAATGGCGGCTGCGGAGCTGGAACAGTGCAAGCGGCACATCGTCGGCCGGCTCGATCACGAAAGCTCGGGCGACTCTCGCGCACAACTCGGGCCGGTCGAAGGCGCGGTCATCCGGATCAAACGATCAAACGACAGGCGTACGGTCGCGCGCAAACCTCGATCTTTCCGCCGCCGAATCCTTCAATCGTGATCCAGGCCGAACCGTCAACACCCAACGGAAAGGGGGCCAGAACCAGGGTTGGGGCGGCGTTGACAGAGTTGTCGCCGGATCAAGCGGTGAGCTGGGCTGCAGGGACGGTCTTGGCGCGCGAGACCTTGCGGACACTGCCCCTGAACGCCTTGACGTGATCGACGATCGCCGTTCCCACCGCCGCAGCTAAGCGGGGCGGTACCGCGTTGCCGATGAGTCGGCCGAGGGGGGCGAACTGCACCGGTTCCCCCGGCGCGACGAACTCGTAGTCCGGCGGGAAGCTCTGCAAGATGGCGGCTTCGCGGAGCGTGATGGGACGGTCCTGCTCCGGATGCCCGAACCGACCGGCACCGAAGTTGTACGCCAGAGTGGTGATCGTCGGAGAGGGGTCGTCCCAGACCATGCGGGCGTAGACGTTGCGGAAGGTGGCACCCGAGGCCCTGCGATGGCACGGTGCTCGCAACTCCTCGGGCCACTCCTCCCAGGTGCCGCCGGGCTTGGAACGCCTGATGCGTTTCAGGTTGAGGTCGTTAAGGGTTCGACTCTTGTGAAGGCGGTCGTCGGGATGGACCTCACCGTGCCTCACCGGCTCCAGATCGCCGATGGCCTGCCGGACAGTGGTGTAGTTGGCGGCCGTGGTCGCACCTTTGGGCACGGCGATGTCGCCCATTAACGATGCGACGAGGACCAGCCGCCGCCGACGCTGCGGTACCCCATACGCCGGGCAGTAGCACGAGCCGGAACTCACCCGGTAGCCAAGCTTCCGTAGGCGCGCGACGAAGTCCGTGAAGACCGGCGTGCTGACTATGCGAGGAACGTTCTCCATCGTGACGATGTCGGGCAACGCGCCTTCGACGAGCCGGCGTACCTCGTTGACGAGTGGCCACTGGGCCTCTCTCGACGTGTCGACACCTCGACGGTACGACGAGAACGGCTGGCAAGGCGCACACCCGGCGAGGACCCGTACGGCCCCAGCCGGCCACATGGCAGCCAGCTCGTCGACAGCGAGGTTGCGGATGTCTCGTCGGTGAAACGGTGCCCGGATGTTGGTGCGGTATGGGTAACCGCAGATGGGGTCCAAGTCGACGCCGGCTGCGACGTGAATGCCGGCGTCCTGCAGTCCGTGCGACAGGCCGCCGACGCCACAGAACAGGTCGACGGCGGAAACTTGGATGGGTCGGGCTGCCATGTAGGGACTGTAGTGGACCAGCCGCCGTTGACGTTCGACCGAGGGTGCGCCGCCGGAACAGAGCCTGGCGAGCAGCTGCTCTGTCGACTCTCCGACAGTCGCGGGCATCGGGTCGGACCGGTGATCGGTACCGACGGTGGGGCTGCGCATCGACCTCGCCGGGGTGCTCCAGACCCGCTTCTTGGTAGACCCGCCATCGAACAAATGTTCTATTGATGCCTTCTTGTCGGACTCGGTCTCTACGATGAGCCTTCCACGAGCAAGGAGGCGGTCATGGCGACGTTGACGCGATCGTCGGTGCAGCGCTGGGCGAGCGCGCCGACGCGTGTCACTCCCGCCCTCGTCGATGAGCTCCGCATGATCGTCGACAGTCGCGGTGCTCGGTCGGTCCCGTCCCTCGTAGCTGACTACGTGGCTCGCTACCGCCTGACGCATCGCGACGTCGAGGCGCTCGTAGCCGCCCTCGCGCAGCAGGAGGACCCGACCAACATCCGAGTACCCGAACGCGCGGTCCAGGCCGCCGGGACGCCACCGGTGTGTCGGTCAGTCGCCGTTATCAGGTCCGTCCAAATGACAGTCTCGGGCGCCGAGCCGGATGACCCGATAGCCGGAGGCGACCCAGGCGGACCTGGTGAGGACGTGGCGTGGATGTTCGGGCAGGAGCCAGACCCGCCGGTACCGCGGGCTGCAGACGACATCGTCGGCAAGGCGCTCGACGACCTGATGGGCGACTGGGTCCGTACTGGCGGGCAGCTTACTCGTGCTGATGTGGCGCTGCTGATCACGAAAAGGAAGCTTTCCTCCGCTGAACACGGCTCGCTGTTGGAGCGGTTGGAAGAGGCGGGGGTCGACCTACCCGCACTCGCCGATCTGCGGCTGGAGCGAGTCGCTCCCGAGGGGTACGAGCACCACGAAGACTCGGTTGGGCAGTATCTGCGAATGATCAACCGTCATCCGCTGATCGGTGGTGTGCGAGAGGTCGAGCTGTGGTCGGTGATCTCGCAAGGCGCCGCCGCTCAGGAAGAACTCGATGCTGCACGCGAGGGCAAGCTCTCGCCGGGCGTCCAGCTGAGCCTGCAGACTAGGGTCTTAGCCGGTCGACAAGCGCATGCCGAACTGGTGTGTACGAACCTGCGGTTGGTGGTGTCAATTGCCAAGGCCCGTCAGTATCAATTCTGTGGCGTCGAATTCGCCGACCGTATCCAGGACGGGAATCTGGGCTTGATGCGTGCGGCCGACAAGTTCGACGGGTCAAAGGGCTTCAAGTTCTCCACGTACGCCACATGCTGGATCAAGCAGGCGATCGACCGTGGTATCGCCGATCGAGGCAGGACCATCCGCATTCCCGTCCATGCCCATGAACAGATGCAGAAGGTCAGGAAGGGAGCCGCGAGACTGAGGGCGCGGCTCGACAGAGAACCCACCTTGATCGAGATTTCAGAAGTGGCCGGCCTGGAGCCGGGAAAGGTTCAGTGGGCACTGGACGTCATGCGTCCGTTTCGGAGCGTGGACGAGCTCCTCGGAGACGAAGGCGACCTTCGCCTGGCGGACATCTTGCCACGCGATGAGGACCGCGATGGTCGAACCGACCCTGCGGAGATCGTCGTCTACGCCATGTTCCACAGTGACATCGCGCGGATGCTCAGGAGGCTTCTGCCGGAGCGGGCCGCTCGCGTCGTCGAACGTAGGTTCGGCTTCGAAACTGGGGACGAGGAGACGTTGGAAGAAATCGGTGCGGACTACGGCGTCACCGGGGAGCGTATCCGACAGATTCAGGCCACGTCGATGACGAAGCTGCAGGCAAGCGAAGAGGCGGCGGCGCTGCGCTCGTATCTGGTCGACGATTCGAAGGCCGGCTGGTCCGGCGGTTCCGTCGAGAGGAAGGCGTCATGAACGTCAATGGGGTCGAGTCGCAGGAGCAGGCGTGCGAAGCGTTCGTCGCCTGGCTCGATCGCCGGGTCGTCGCGGCGGGCCGCGGTGACGGGTTGGCGCGATTGGAGGTGGCACCGTCCGGGACGTTCTGGCTGGGTCGGATCGCCTGCGAGGACGAGGTCCGCAAGGGAGCTGCCGACGAGCGGTTGGAGCGGTTGGACCCCTGCGCGATCGGCATCCGGCTGCGACCGGCGGTGGCGCCGTCGTGGTCGATGACGGTGACGGTGCGCGCCAGAGCCTGGGTCAAGGACCCCAAGGATGGGTCGCATCCGGAGCAGCGTTGGTGGCGCAGTGACCTCGTCGAGGAGGTCGTGTCGGTCCTGGTGGACGCCGGGGGCGGTTCATTCGGTGGCAAGCAGTTGACGGATGCGTTCGCCGCGGTCGGGGCGCCGGGCCTAGCGGCCGAGGTACGAGTCGAGGTCGAGGACTGGCACCGCGAGGCCGAGCTGGTGGTGCAGCTGGTCAACACCAGTCCGGAGAAGGCACCCGGGCTCACCGATTCACATTTGTACGAGACCCAGCTGGAGGTCGCCGGCCTCACGACGACACCGTTCCAGCTCGAGGCGTTGCCGGACAGCTTCCGATACGACCGAGACGTTCCCGCGTACGGAATCAACGTCGGCGTCGACGTGCCTGAGCCGGGGGTGTTCCGCACGACAGACACCGTGGATGTGCAGACGTGTCGCCCGGCCTACTGGAACAGCACGAGCACTCCGCCTGACCTGTCGTTCCTGGCGTTGGCGTGCGACCCACTACCGGAGTTGACCGCGCTGGTGGACGCGCTCGCGGCATACGACGAAGCGCATTGGTCCCAGGGTGCCTTGGACGACCGGCAGACGGCCGAACGGTGGACTGCGTCGATGCGCGCCGAGGCGGACAAGTCCGCCCAGGACGTGTTCGACGAGCTGGATCGCCTGCGGACCGGGGTGGAGTTGCTGCGGACTCGCCCGACGATCCTGCGGGCATTCCAGTTGATGAACAAGGCCATCGCCCGAAGCGCTGAGGGACGTGGTTATGCCACGTGGCGGCCGTTCCAGGTCGGGTTCCTGCTGTCGGCTATCCGGTTCCTCGCTGAGCCGGACGACGAGGCCCGCTTCGTGGACACGGTGTGGTTCGCCACCGGTGGCGGCAAGACGGAAACCTACCTGGGGCTGCTGCTGACGGCAGCGTTCCACGACCGACTCACGGGCAAGCTGATGGGCGTGACAGCGTGGTCCCGGTTCCCGCTGCGGCTCCTGAGTTTGCAGCAGACCCAGCGCTTCGCCGATGCGCTGGCCGGCGCCGAGATGGTGCGCAGGGAGGAGAACGTCGGGGGCACCCCGTTCAGCCTCGGCTTCCTCGTGGGCCAGGCCGGTACCCCCAACAAGATCGTCCCCAAGGCGGAGAAGGACGGCGACATCACCCCGGACAGCCCTGGGCTTCCGGACAAGTACCAGGTGCTGCTGCAGTGCCCGTTCTGCCGCGCCGACAACCTTACGATGCACTTCAACCGTGAGCGGTGGAAGTTGGAACACCGTTGCACCAGCACGACCTGTCCCACGAAGGGGCAGGCGCTGCCGATGTACGTCGTCGACCAGGAGATCTTTCGGTTCCTGCCGACCGTGGTGGTGGGCACTTTGGACAAGGCGGCGTCGATCGGTATGCAGCAAGCGATGCGAGGGCTCGTCGGCCCGCCGCAGAAGCTGTGCCCGGTGCCGTGGCATGGCTTCACCTACGCCGAGCGATCGGCGGCCCCCAACGGGTGTCTGGTGCCGAGTTGCCAAGGTGGCAAGGTCCTCAAGGACCTCCCGATGGATCCGAAGCGGTATGGCCCGTCGTTGCGGCTGCAGGACGAGCTGCACCTGCTGCGCGACAGTCTCGGCGCGGTCGACTCGCACTACGAGAGTCTGCTCGACCACCTGCAGCACGAGCTATGCGGCACCAGGGTGAAGATCGTGGCGAGCAGCGCGACGCTGACCGGGTACGACCGGCAGATCGACGTGCTGTACCAGCGCGAGGGCCGGGTGTTTCCCCAACCGGGTCCGCGAGCCGGCGAGTCGTTCTGGACGACGTCGACGACGCAGCCGCTGCGCCGTTTCGTGGCCGTCGCACCGCGCGGTGTGACGTTGGAGCACGTCAGCGACCGCACGCTGGACGCCCTGCAGCGGTGCGTGCGGGAGCTCGTCAACAACCCGGCGTCGGTGTGCGCGGAAGCCGGCGTCGACCCGCGCCACGTGCCCACGCTGATCAGCCTCTACGGCACCGACGTCGTCTACGGGACCACGCTCTACGACGTCGAGGCCGCCGGTCGAAGCCTGGGCAGCAACAACACGGTCGACGGCATCAACGTCGAGCAGCTCACCGGTCAGACCGACTTCGACGAGGTCCGCGCAATCCTAGATCGGCTGGAGAAGCCGGAAGACGACTTCGCGGAGCGCATCCACGTGGTCGCCGCCAGCTCGATGCTGTCCCACGGCGTTGACGTCGACCGCCTCAACACCATGGTCATGCTGGGTCTGCCGCTCACGACGGCAGAGTTCATCCAGACGACGGCCCGGGTGGGACGCCGTCATCCCGGCTTGGTGTACGTGCTCCACAAGATTGGCCGCGAGCGGGATGCGCAGACCTTCCGGCACTTTGCGCAGTACGTGCGCCAAGGCGACCGCTTCGTTGACGCGATTCCGATCACGCGCCGCAGCCGCCGGGTCCTGGACCTCACGATCGCCGGCATCGTCGCCGCGCGCACGCTGATGCTTCGTGAACCGGCAAGCCGACAACGGTTGAGCACACCGGCGAAACTCCGTGACCATGTTCGTGCCTCGGGGCTCACTTCCGCGATGGAGGCTGCGGCCGTAGCGGCGGTGCTCAACCTCGAAGGACCCGAGGACTCGGTGCACCGCGAGCAGATCACCGAGTGGATCCGGGCGTGGTTCGCGGAGCTGGTAGACCCCACCAGCAAGGCCAAGTTCATCGGCGACCTCGGGCCCCGTTCCCCGATGATGAGCCTGCGCGACGTCGAAGCCAGCGCTCCCATCCACGACTGAGAGGCGGACGAGATGACGGTCCTCGGATCCCGCAGCGGCAGCCAAATCTTGCGTACGTTCTTGCCCGATCAGACGGTCGACCTGCGGGGCGACGTCTACCGGGTCGCCGAGTGGTCGGCGCCGAGCCCGATCGAGGTGGACACCGCTCTGGTGCGGCGGCACCTGCTGCGTGAGATCGGCGCGTGGATCGCCCACGACACCGACGGCGGCATGGGCGACGATCTACTGCGCAATGTCTCGGTCGAGGTCGTCGAGCTGGAGGAGCGGCGCGGCGTCACCGTGGAGCGGTACCCGCAGGTGTGGTTGTGCCGGGTCTGCAAACGCATCGGAAAGTCCCTCGATCGGAATTGCATCTGCGGACAGCGCAAGTGGGGCCAACTGCACTTCGTCGGCATCCACGATTGCGGCGCGATCACCGAACCGTGGATCCGTCGGTGCCCCGCGCACGACGACGTCAAGGTCGTCATACCCAAGAGTGCCAAGGCCGCAGACATCACCTTCGTCTGCCCTACCTGCAACACGCAAACGATGCAGGGGCTCGGCTTCGGCAAGCAGTGTGCCTGCGGCAACGGCACGATGCGATGGAACGTCCACAAAGCCCGTGCGGTGTATACGCCGCGCGGCATGGTTCTGATCAACCCGCCGCGCCCGGAGCACCGCGAGGCGCTCAAGCTGGCCGGGGGTGCCCGTAAGGCCCTCGTCTGGGTGGTCGAAGGGCTGACCGCCGCACGGCCGGCTGACGTCGCCTCCCCGCCGACCAAGGAAGAGCTCGTCGAGCAGCTCGTCCGCAACGGCATCCCACCGGAGATCGCCGAAATCTCCGCGTCCGCCGCCGAAGCGGGCGGCGGCCTCGCGGCACCCGGCGACCATCCGATCGACCGGTTGTCGACCGGACAGCGGGAAGAGGCCGAACGCGAAGCGGTCGACATCGCGATGGCACTCGCGGAGAGCAGGCTGGCGACCACGGCCCTCCGTGGGACGACCCCGGACGATTCTTTGAGCGTGCGATATCGAGACAGCTACCCCGCGGCGCTGGCTCGGGCCGGGATCGACGGCCTGGACCTGGTCGACCGCTTCCCGGTGCTGAACGCGATGTACGGCTACACCCGCGGCGACGACGACCCGGCGAAATGCAGGCTCGTGCCGTTCAGGCGCAAACGGGGCGGCTACCGCCTCTACGGCAACCTGGCCGAGACTGAGGCGTTCCTGGTGCGTCTCGACCCGGTACGGGTGGCGAGCTGGCTCGTGGGGCGGGGCCGCGACCTACAGGGGTGGGCGTCCGGAAACGACGATCCGGTCGCTGCGCGGGTGGCGATCCTGCGCTCCGCGGTGATGCCGACCAAGCGCGACGACCCGTCGGTGGAGTCGGTGGGCACCGACGTGGTCAAGCTGGTGCACACGTACGCGCACCGGTTCATCCGGCAGGCCGCGGTGTTCTCCGGCATTGAGCGGGACGCGTTGAGCGAGTACCCCGTAACCGGGCATCTGGGATTCTTCGTCTACGCCGCCGCGCGCGGCGACTTCGTGCTGGGCGGGATGCAGGCGGTGTTCGAATCGAACCTCGACGATCTGCTGCATGCGTTCGTTGACGCGGAGCACCGTTGCCCGCTGGACCCGGGGTGCAGTCGTGGCAGCGGGGCGTGCAGCGCCTGCGTACACCTGGGCGAGCCGTCCTGCCGCTTCTTCAACCGGTTCCTCGATCGTGGGGTGCTGTTTGATGCGGGCGGCTATCTGCGTCCACGGCGCGATGCGTAGCGGGCACCCGGCTGCGCCACTCAGCTTCGATCGTGTCGGCGGCGGCACCGGGCGCTTCGTGTTCCCACACGTGCAGCACGACCCAGTCAAGATCAGCCAAGGCAGCGTCCTTGGCGCGGTCGCGGGCGACGTTGCGATCCAGCTTGTCCTGCCACCACTGCCGGTTGTTGCGCGGCAGGGTGCCGTGCTCCGGGCAACAGTGCCAGAAACATCCGTCGACGAAGACCGCCACCTTGGCCCGGGTGAACGCGACATCGGGACGTCCCGGCAGTTGCGGGTGGTTGATCCTGAATCGCAGCCCTCGGCGGTGCAGCTCACGACGCAAAGCCAGCTCGGGCTTCGTGGAGGCGCGGGCCTGACGTCGCAGACGGGCGGACGTCGCGGCGTCGAGGGGCGCCGGCGGTGTGGACTTTCGGCCCATCTGTCCAGCCTATCCGCCGTCGTCACGAAAGATCGCCCGCAGCTAGGCTTCGGGCGAACGGAACCTCACGTGCAGTGACTGCCTCAGAACGGAGAATGCACCGGTGACGGCAACGAAGCCCGACGCCCGGGAGACGCTCGCGCCAGGATCGGTCGTCGTGGTCCGCGACGAGGAATGGTTGGTGTACGCCACCGAGGAGACCACCGACGGCACCCTGGTGCACGTCCAGGGACTCGGCGAGCTGGTACGTGACACCAACGCCTCGTTCTACACCCGACTCGACCACGTGGTGCCGCTCGACCCGGCGAAGGCCCGGGTGGTGGCGGACGCGAGCCCACGCCATCGCAGGGCACGGCTGTGGCTGGAGTCGACCGTCCGTAAGACGGCGGTGCCGCTCGGGGAGCGTGCGTTGTCCGTGGCGACCCGCGGGCTCGCCGATCCGCTCAGCTACCAGCAGTCCGCGGTGCACAAGGCCCTGGATCCGGCGAATCTGCGGCCACGCATCCTGCTCGCCGACGCGGTCGGCCTCGGCAAGACCCTCGAGATCGGCATGATCCTCTCGGAACTGGTCCGGCGGGGACGCGGTGACCGGATCCTCGTGGTGACCCCCCGGCACGTGCTGGAGCAGATGCAGCACGAGCTGTGGACCCGGTTCGCGTTGCCGTTCGTCCGGCTGGATTCCGCCGGCATTCAACGGGTGCGGCAGAAGCTGCCCGCGACCCGGAACCCGTTCACGTACTACCGGCGGGCGATCATCTCGATCGACACGCTGAAATCCGACCGGTACGTCGCTAGCCTGCGCAGACAGCGCTGGGACGCCGTCGTCATCGACGAGTCGCACAACCTGTCCAACGTCTCCACACTGAACAACCGGCTGGCGCGACTGCTCGCCCGCAACACGGAGGCTCTCGTCTTGGCCTCGGCGACCCCACACAACGGCAAGGCCGAGTCGTTCGCGGAGCTGGTGCGACTCCTCGACCCGTCGGCCGTGCCCGCCGATGGCACCCTCGACCGTGACGAGCTGCGCCGGCTCGTCGTTCGCCGGCACCGGCACAGCCCCGAGGTCGCCCGCGTCGTCGGCGCCGACTGGGCGGAACGGCAAGAGCCGAACAATGTGCTGGTGGCCGCCACCCCGGCCGAGGACGCCGTTGCCCGCGAGCTGGAGGAAACCTGGCTGTGGCCCGGTCGGGGCGGCAGCCCGTACTCGGGGCAGAACGCGGCGCTGTTCCCGTGGACGCTCGCGAAGGCGTTCCTGTCGTCGCCCGCGGCGCTGAAGGAGACCATCGACGGCCGCCTGGGCCGGCTCGGCAACGACGACCGGGCCGACGCCGAACGACGTGCGCTGCTACAGCTGGCCGAGCTCAACGCCGAGACGTTGCGGCGGCCCTCCGCGAAATACACCAAGCTGGTGGCGCATCTCAAGCAGATCGGCGTCGGCCGGGGCTCACCTGCCCGGGCGGTGGTGTTCGCCGAGCGCCTCGAGACTCTGCGCTGGCTGCACCGCAGCCTGCCGAAGGACCTCGGCGTGTCCGACGATGCCGTGCAGATCATGCACGGTGGGCTCGCCGACGACGAGCAGCAGCGCATCGTCGAGGCGTTCAAGCAGGAGCAGGCACCGGTACGCGTGCTGGTCACCGGCGACGTCGCCTCCGAGGGGGTCAACCTGCACGCCCAGTGCCACGAGCTGATCCACTACGACATCCCGTGGAGCCTGATCCGCATCGAGCAGCGCAACGGCCGCATCGACCGGTACGGCCAGAAGCACCCTCCCCGGGTGACCGCCCTGCTGCTGGACCCGTCGAGCGATCGCTTCGCCGGTGACGTGCGGATCCTCGCGAAGCTGGTGGAGAAGGAGGACGAGGCGCACACCGCCCTTGGCGACGTCGCGTCGCTGATGGGCCGCTTCGACGTCAAGGGCGAGGAGGACGCGATCCGCGCCGTCCTCGCCGGCACCAAGGACTTCGACGAGGTGGTCCGCCCGGTCGCCGCCGTCGCGGCCGCCGACGACTTCGCCGCCATGTTCACGCAGCTCTTCGACGCACCGGAGACGCCCCCCGTCGTCACGGCCACCAAATCGGAGCAGCGGACCGACCCCGGCTCGGGCCTGTACGACGACGACGTCTCCTACCTGGAGGACGCACTTGGGGAGGCGTTCATCGACCCGACGGCGCCGCCGGCGCGGGGCGGTGTGGGCTGGCGCCGCAACGCGGCGTTCGGCACCGTCGAGCTGAACCCGCCACCGGACCTCGCGCAACGCCTCGAGGTGCTCCCTCAGACCTACCTCACCGACCGCCGGGTCACCGAACGGCTCGTGCTGGCCACCACCCTGGCCCGGGGCAAGGACAGGCTGGCGGCGGCGCTGCGCGACGACAGCGACTCGACATGGCCGGACGCGCACTACCTGAGCCCGCTGCACCCCGTGCTGGACTGGGCGGCCGACCGGGCGCTGGCCGCTCTGGGCCGCAACGAGGTCTTCGCCGTCCGCGGTGCCGTCAACGCCCCCACCGTTCTGCTGCTCGGCACCCTGACGAACAAGCGCGGCCAGGTCGTCTCGTCGGCATGGTTGACGGCGCAGTTCCCGGCGCCGGACAGCCCCTCCTTCGCGCTGGTAGCGCCGCACGGCTCTGCCCGCGAGGCGCTGGCTGCGCTCGGCTGGGACGCCGTACGCACCAACCCGCGCCCGGTCGCGGACCTCGACGTGCTGCAACGCCTCATCGCGCCGGCCGTTCACGAGGCCGAGAAGCACCTGCTCACCGTGTTCGCGGCCGCGGAGCAGGACGTGGCTCAGCGGGTCGAGCAGTGGTCACGACGGCTGGACCGCTGGGACGTCGAGGCTGACGCGCTCATCCAGCGCAGCGAGATCAAGCAGCGCCGTACGAGCGTCGAACAGGAGCGCGCGCTGGTGTTGGCGATGGCGCCCGACCAGCACCTCGTACGGCCGCTGCTGGTGGTCGTCCCGGACATGGAAGGTGGCACCCAGTGAGCGGGTCGGACGCGATCCTGGTCGGCGAAGGCTGGATCTCGGAGCACTACTTCACCACCGACGCGAAGGGCGAGTCGTTCCGCGCCAAGGTGGTGGAACGCCGCGCCTACTGGGACGCCGAGGCGAAGGAGGGACGTGACACCCCCCGATCCCGCTTCACCGAGGCCCGGCTTGGATTAGAAGTCGACCTTGCCGCGCTGGCGGAGCTGCTCGACCCCACGGCCACGATCGACCTGCGCGACGGGCGCACCCCCGACGACATAGCCGCCGCGGTCCACGAACGGTTGCTCGACGTCCTCGAGCTGACCGGCCACGGCCTCGCCCTCGACCGGCAGGACCCGATGCTGCGGGTGTCGTCCCCGGGCGTCACCGACCGCGCGCCGCTCGTCGTAGTGTCCGCCCGGCCGGTGATCGCCGTCGAGGAACTGCTGGCCCGCGAGGCGGTGACGCTGCGCGCCCCGGTGCAGCTCACCGAGGATGGCGACGAGCTGAAGTCCGCTGCCCGGCTGGTGTCGGCGCTGTTCGTCGCCGACGACGCCCCCGATCTCGTGCTCGTGCTGGCCGGCCGGTGGGCACTGCTCGCCGAACGGGAACGCTGGGCCGAAGGCCGGTACCTCGCCGTCGACCTGCAACTCGTCTGCGAACGCAAAGACACGAAGAAGGGAGGCGAGATCGACCGGGCGCTGACCTGCCTGAGCGCGCAGTCAATCGCCCCCGACGCGGACGGCAAACTGTGGTGGCACGCCGTCCTGGAAGCCTCCATCAAGCACACCGTCGGCGTCTCCAAGGACCTGCGCGACGGCGTACGCCTTTCCATCGAGATCATCGCCAACGAGGTCGTTGACCGCCGCCGCGACCAGGGCCTCGACCCGCTGCCCGGTAGCGAGGCCCAACCGCTGGCGAAGCAGTCGCTGCGGTTCCTCTACCGCATCCTGTTCCTGCTCTACGCGGAGGCGTCCCCTGAGCTGGGGGTGTTGCCCGTCGGCGCCGCCGAATATGACCAGGGCTACAGCCTCGACCGGCTGCGCGAACTGGTCCAGGTGGAGCTGCCTTCCCCGCGCGCCCGAAACGGCACCCACCTGTACGAGTCATTGGGTGTGTTGTTCCGGCTCGTCGACCGCGGCCACAGCCCTGTCGTCGCTGACGACTCCATCGATACGCAAGGGCTTACGTTCAACCCGCTGCGGGCCGACCTGTTCCGGCCCGAGGCGACCGCGCACATCGACGCAGTGGGCCTGGGCAACGCCGCGCTGCAGAAGGTACTCACCCACCTGTTGCTCAGCAAGGAGTCGCGGGGGCGGGACCGGGGCTTCATCTCGTACGCGGAGTTGGGCATCAACCAGCTGGGCGCGGTGTACGAGCGCCTCATGTCGTACACGGGCTTCTTCGCCGAGACCGACCTGTACGAGGTCGCCAAAAACGGTGACGGGTCCAAGGGCTCGTGGGTGGTCCCGGTCGAACGGGCGGATGGGATCTCGTCGGCTGACTTCGTCAAGGTCGTCCACCCGCTGACCGGCGAGTCTCGGCCGGTGCTGCACGAGCGGGGGTCGTTCGTGTTCCGGCTCGCGGGGCGTGAGCGGCAGCAGTCGGCGTCGTACTACACGCCGGAGGTGCTGACCCGTTTCACGGTCGGGCAGGCCCTGGAGGAGCTGCTCGACCAGGACGGGCGCACGACGACGGCCGCGGAGATCCTGGAGTTGGCCGTCTGTGAGCCGGCGCTCGGGTCGGGCGCGTTCGCGCTGGAAGCGGTGCGGCAACTCGCCGAGCAGTACCTCAAACGCCGCCAGAAGGAACTGGGCGTTCAGCTGGACCCTGACGAGTACCCGCGCCGGTTGCAGGAGGTCAAGGCCTACCTGGCGCTGCACAACGTGTACGGCGTCGACCTCAACGACACCGCCGTCGAGCTGGCCGAGATCTCACTGTGGCTGGACACGATGGTCGAAGGATTGTCCGCGCCGTGGTTCGGCCTGCATCTGCGGCGGGGCAACTCGCTGATCGGTGCCCGCCGCGCCATCTATCGCCGGTCTCAGGTCGCCGACAAGTCATGGCTGGCCGCAGTGCCGACCGAGGTGTCGCTGACATGCCTGGTGAGCGACGTCGAGGCCGACAGGGTCGCGACCGATGGCATCCACCATTTCCTGCTGCCGGCCGATGGTTGGGGGTCGGCCGCCGACGCGAAAGATGCCGCCGCCCTCGCCCCGCACGCCACGACCAGGCTCAAGAGGTGGCGAGGCGCCACCAAGACCGAACCCACCAAGACCCAGATCGACGCGTACGCGGAGCTCGCGCATCGGGTGGAGACGCTGTGGCAGATCGCCTACCGCCGGCTGAGCATTGCCGAGCGGGAGATCCGCCGCTCGATTCCGGTGTGGGGCGCCACCGGACTGCCGGTCGGCGGTGCGGTCGGACGCGAACAGATCGAGGCGGCGCTGGCCGACCAGGCCGGCGCGTATCGGCGCCTGCGCCGGGCAATGGACGCCTGGACGGCGCTGTGGTTCTGGCCCCTCACCGACACCGCCGTCACCGTGAACGGCGTGGTGGTCTCGCCACCGACCACTGATCAGTGGATCGCGGGCCTGCAGGCGCTGCTGGGCCGCAACCCGGACGTGCACAAGCGTAAGCCGGTCGAGCTGCGGTTTGGCGCCGGGATGAGTTGGGACGAGCTGGGCGAGGCGGAGCTGATGGAACTCGGCTTCGCCAGCGCCGAGTCCATCGACGAGGTCCTCCAGAAAAATCCGTGGCTGGTGGTCTGCGACCGAATCGCCCAACGACAGGGCTTCTTCCACTGGAACTTGGACTTCGCCACGGTCTTCGCCCGCGGCGGCTTCGACCTGCAAGTCGGTAACCCGCCCTGGGTACGACCCGATGTCGATGTCGCGGCCCTGCTCGCCGAGGGCGACCCCTGGTGGCAGCTCGCACTCAAGCCGACCCAGGCGCAGGTTCTCACCAAGCAAGCCGCAACGCTCGCTCTTCCCGGCATGACGGAGTTCGTCATCGACGGCACAGCGGACACGGTCTGTGTCGGGTCCTTCGTCAGCGCAACGCCACAGTATCCGCACCTGGCCGGGCTGCGGCCCGACCTGTACCGCTGCTTTATGGAAGTGATGTGGCGGCACCTATCGGAGCAAGGCCGAATGGGCATGATTCACCTGAACTCGCACTTCACCGACGAGAATGCCGGCGTCCTTCGCTCCGAGCTGTATCTGCGCCTCCGCCGCCACTGGCACTTCATCAACGTTCTTAGCCTCTTCGAAATTTTGCACAAAATCCATTATGGGATCACGGTGCACGGATCTCGACAAATGGCACCCGCGTTCACCCAGGCAAGCTGGCTGTACCATCCCGACACTGCCGAGCGTTCCCTCGCCCATGACAGTTCCGGGCCGGAACCTGGCCTCAAGGACGATGACGGAAGTTGGGACGTGCGTCCACACGGGTCACGGATCACGGAAGTTACCGATGAGACCCTGCGCGCCTGGCACGCCACGATGGAGAACGACGAAGTGCCGATCCGACAGACCCGGATGGTGTACGCCCTGAACCGATCTACCGCGGCTGTGTTAGAGAAATTATCTCGTGCCGGCCGCATGAATGAACTTGGGCTCCGCTTCTCGCAGGGCTGGAACGAAACGACCGATCGCCGAAAAGGCTATTTCGAGTCGGAGTGGGCGGTGCCGGCGTCGTGGGACGACGTGATCCTGCAAGGGCCGCACCTGTTCGTGTCGACACCGCTCTACAAGGCCCCGAACCCGACCATGCGAAACAACCAGGATTGGTCAGTGACGGACTTCGAGCAGTTGCCGGCCGACGCGATCCCGGCCACCGCCTACCAGCCCGCCGGTGAACGCTACGACTACGACTGCGCCTACACCGACTGGGGCGACGAGGACCACCCGTACCCCGCCCGCGACCACTACCGCATTGCCTGGCGAGACATGGCGGCAAACCAAGGCGAACGTACCTTAATCCCTGCATTGATCCCGCCAGGTCCAGCGCACGTTCACACCGTCAGATCAGCCGCCCTGCCTGCAGAACCTCATCGTTTGGTGCAGGTGCTCGGATTCTTTTCATCACTCAGTCACGACTACTCGGTGCGCGTTGCGCCAAAGTCGACCATTTCGCCGGGGACAGTGAATCGACTTGCATTCATTAACTCGCTACTGAATATCGACCTCGCTATTCGCGTCCTTCGCCTCAACTGCGCCACCATCGCATATGCCGACCTCTGGCGAGCGTGTTTCGTAGCCGAATTTGTCGATGACGAATGGGCGGGTGGTTTCGAACACCGGAGGCGGGTGACCCTGGGAGATGTCGGGCCGGAGTGGACCGCCGACACGCCGTTGCGGATTGCCGCTGATCGACGCCAGGCGCTCGTCGAGATCGACGCGTTGGTCGCGCTCATGCTCGGCCTCACCGCCGACGAGCTGTGTTCGATCTACCGCACCCAGTTCGCCGTGCTGCGCGGCTACGACCGCACCGTCTACTACTACGATATCAACGGGCGGATCGTACCGAACTCTGTGCTGAGTGTCTGGCGAAAGAAGGGTGATCGGACCACCCACGAGGAGCGGACCGCCACTAACCAGGCCGGCAACACGTACACCTACGAGCTGCCATTCGTGACACTGGATCGTGAGGCGGACATGCGGCAGGCGTACGCCCACTTCGAGCAGCGGCTGAAGGACCGCTCGTGAGCGAGCTGCTCCCCACCCTCCAAGCAACAAACATCCGCCACAGCCTCGTCGACTACCTGACAACGACGTTCGGGCTGACCGACGGCGACGCCCGCGACGGCCTGGACCGTTTTCTGTCGGTCCCCGACAGCGGCATGTTCAAGGGCCCGTACGTGCGCCTGCGCTTGCCGTTCCGCCCTGCCGACGAGGGCTGGCGCGACGCCCTGGACTGGTACGGAGGCTTCCCGCCCTACGGCCACCAGGCCACGGCCTTCGCCCGGCTCAGCTCCAAGACGAACGAGCGGCCCCGCCCCACACTGGTCACGACCGGCACCGGCTCCGGCAAGACCGAGGCGTTCCTGTACCCGATCCTCGACCACGTGTTACGCGCTCGCCGCGAGGGCGTGACCGGCACGAAGGCGCTGATCCTGTACCCGATGAACGCGCTCGCCAACGACCAGGCCGCCCGGCTAACCAAGCTGCTCACCACGAATACCGAGCTCGCCGGCGTGACCGCAGCCCTCTACACCGGGCAGGCCGGGCCGACCCGCATCGCGGTCACCCCCGACGGCTTGATCACCGATCGAGAGATCGTCCGGGACACCGCACCGGACATCCTGCTGACCAACTACAAGATGCTCGACCAGTTGCTGCTGCGTTCCGCCGATCAGGCCCTATGGCGACAGTCGGCGACGAGCCTGCAATACCTCGTCCTCGACGAGTTTCACACCTACGACGGCGCGCAAGGTACAGACGTGGCGATGCTGCTGCGCCGCCTCGGCCTGGCGCTCAAGAGTCATTGGCACGACGGCGAGCCCGTCGTTGATGATGCGGCCCGCGCGCGTCCGCTGGGGATGATCACGCCGGTGGCGACGTCGGCGACGCTCGGCGACAAGGGCGACCCGACGGTCATGCTGGACTTCGCGCGCACCGTGTTCGGCGAGGAGTTCGACGCCGACGCGGTCGTCACCGAGACCCGGCTGGGGCTCGCCGAGTGGGTCGCCGACGCCGAGCAGGCGGTGACCGGGGCAGGGTTCACGCCGGTCGAGGTGGCGTCGCTGGACGCGGCGGCGACGATCGAGGCGGTCACGGAGCTGGGCCATGATCCGACCGGCGCGCAAGTCGCCCACACGATTCTCGGTCAGTTGTACGGCGTTGACGCGAGCAAGGTCGCCGATGCCGAGCCGCAGCTGCTGGCGGCGTTGTGCCGGGCGCACCCGCTCGTCGGTGAGCTGGCGCAGTGTGCCGAGCACGCCGTCGGGCTGGACATGTTGGCCGAAGGCGTTTTCGGCACCGGCAACGTGCCGCGGGCGCAGACGCTGCTGTCGTACGTGCTCGGGATGCTCGGGCACGTGCGGGCCGTCGCCGGACGCGAAGCGCTGTCGGTGGACGTACATCTGTGGGTCAGGGAACTATCCCGCATCGACCGTGCCGCCGCGGCCACCGCGCGGTTCCGGTGGGGTGACGACGGGCCGCCGGTCGCCGGCGGCGACGCCGAGGAGGCCGGGCCGTCGTTCCCGGCAATCTTCTGCCGGCTCTGCGGCCGGTCCGGGTGGGGCATCGTGCTGGCGCCCGTCGGCAACAGCCTCGACGTCGACGACGACGGCATTCGCCGGCAGCACGCCGCCCGGGAGGGCCGCTTCCGGCCGCTGCTGTACGCCCCCGCCGAGGCCGCGACCCGGCTGGAAGGCGGCGAGCGGATCGACCGGCTCATGTGGTTCTCCATCCGCAACCGGGAGTTGCTCGCCGACGTGGCGGAGGACGACCCTGACCTGCGCGATGGCTGGATCCTGCCGGTGCTCACCAACGTCGGTGCCGACGCCGACGAGCAGAGCCGCACCGACACCTGCCCGTCGTGCCGGCAGGAGGACGGGATCCGGTTCCTCGGCAGCGCGGTCGCCACATTGTTGTCGGTGTCGCTGTCGACCCTGTTCGGATCACCGACGCTCGACGCCCGGGAGAAGAAGGCGTTGGTCTTCACCGACTCGGTGCAGGACGCGGCGCACCGGGCCGGGTTCGTGCAGGCCCGGTCGCACACGTTCACCCTGCGCTCCGCGCTGCGCGAGGCGGTGGTCGACGGGGCGCTCACCCTCGACGCGCTGGTCGACGAGGTGATGCGGCAGGCGAAAGATCCGTTCGAGCGGTACCGCATTCTCGCCCCTGACTGCGCCGACCGGGAGTCCTTTGCGGAGTTTTGGCGGGCGAAGACCCTGCGGTCGGTGCGCGCCTCGGTGCGGTCCCGCGTTCGCCGCCGTCTCGCGCTCGACGCGGCGCTGGAGTTCGGGCTCAACTCGCGCATCGGCCGCACGCTCGAGCTCACCGGCTCGGTGGCCGTGGAGGTGGAGGCGGGGCTGCCCGCGCGGATGGCGGGGGTGGCACGCGCGGCACTGCACGGCACGTCGTGGCAGGGCGCGCTGGGCTCGGCCGGCCCCGACGACGAGACGCTGGTGCGGTGGGTACGCGGCCTGCTGGACCGGATGCGCGCCCAGGGCGCCATTGACCATCCGTGGTTCGACAGGTACCGGCTCGAGGACGGCCGGGACTGGTCGATCTGGGGTGGCCGCCCTCGGGGCGAAGGCATGCCCGCGTTCCCCCGTAACCGGCCGCGGCCCGGGTTCCCCAAGGTCGGCGGATCCGCACCGCCGGCCCGCCACGGCGGCCTCGACGCGGTGACGTCCGCCCAGTCCTGGTACGCCCGCTGGACCGCACGGACGCTCGACGTGTCGCCGCTCGACGGAGGCCGTCTCGCGCGCCTGCTGTTCGACCGGCTGGGCCGCGACGGCGTGCTCACGACCAGCACCAGCGAGTCCGGCGCTACCGTGTACGCGATTCCCGCCTCCGCGATCGTCGTCGCCCCCACCGAGGTCACCGACCTCGCCGCCGGGCGCCACCTGCTCGCCTGCACCACCTGCCGGGCCACCACACCGGGCTCGAGGACGGCGGTCGAGCAGCTCACTGGCGCGCCGTGCCTGAACGTGAGCTGCCGCGGCCAACTCACCCCCGCGACGCTGAACGACAACTTCTACCGCCGGTTGTACGCCTCGCCCGACACGCGCCGCGTCGTCGCGCGGGAACACACCAGTCTGCTCGACGACGTGACCCGCCGGGCGTACGAGGACGGTTTCCGCGACGCGGCCACCAGCCCGCAGTCGCCGAACGTTCTCGTCGCAACGCCGACCCTGGAGATGGGCATCGACATCGGCGATTTGTCGGCGGTGTTCCTGGCGTCGCTGCCGCGCACCGTCGCGTCGTACCTGCAACGCGTCGGCCGGGCCGGGCGCCTCACCGGCAACGCACTCAATCTCGCCTTCGTCACCGGGCGCGGCGAGCACCTGCCGAAGCTCGGTGACCCGCTGTCGGTCGTTGACGGCGAGGTGCGTCCCCCGGCGACGTACCTGGCCGCCGAGGAGATCCTGCGCCGGCAGTACACCGCCTACCTGATGGACGGCTTCGCCCGTGACCAGGCGCGCGTGCATCCGAGGACGGCGGTCGCCGCCATCGGGACGTGCCGGCCGGGAACCTTCCTCGGTGATCTGGTCGTGCACGCTGAGCAGGGCGCCGACGCGCATGTGGGCCGCTTCGCCGCCACGTTCGATGGGCTACCTCCCGAGGTCGTGTCGGGGCTGCGCGACTGGTTGCAGCCCGTGTCCGGCCCGCGGACCAGTGGGTTCGCGGCGCACGTGCTGGCCGCAAGCCGTCGCTGGCAGGACACCGTCGAGACGTTGAAGCGTCGGCAGGCGACCATCGACGCGCTGCTGCCCGATCTGGAAGCGCGGATCACGTCGCCGGCGGCGACCGACGACGACCGGCAGGCGTTGCGGTCGGCCAAGGCCACCCGCAAGCTCACCGCCAACCAGCTCGCCCACCTACGCAGCGAATACTGGATCAGCGTCCTGGAGGAGTACGGGCTGCTGCCCAACTACACGCTGCTCGACGACACGGTCACCCTCGACGTCGGCCTGTCCTGGATCGACCCGGACAGCGGGGCGTACGAGTACGGCAGCGCGCAGTTCCAGCGCGGCTCGGCGCAGGCGTTGCGCGAGTTCGCCCCCGGCGCCACGTTCTACGCCCGCGGGTGGGAGATCGAGGTTGACGCGGTCGACCTCGGCCTGGACGGCGCGTCCATCCGCACCTGGGCCTTCTGCCCCGACTGCGGGTACGCCGTTGACCTCGTGGAGTCCGGCCAGGAAATCATCGTGTCGTCGTGTCCGCGGTGTGGCAGCACGCGCATCGGCGACACCGGTCAGCGTCTCGACGTGGTGGAACTGACTCGGGTATCCGCCGAGGTGCGGCGCGACGAGGTCGCCATCTCCGACCGCAACGACGAACGCGGGCGAATCGCGTTTCAGATCGTCGCCGCCGCCGACGTCGACCCCGCCCACATCGCCCGCCGGTGGTTCGTCGAAGGCACCGGCCTCGGCTGCACGTATCTGCGCTCCGTCGACCTGCGGTGGATCAACATGGGTCCGTCGGGGCACGGCACGACGCGGATCGTCGCCGGCGCTGAACGGCAGGGGACCCTGTTCCGGGTGTGTTCCGGGTGCGGCAAGAAGGACACCGACACCGGACGTAACCGGCCGCACGAGCACCGGCCGTGGTGCCCGTACCGCGCCTCCGCGACCGAGGTGACCAGCACCGTAGCGCTGTCACGGACGTTGCGTACCCAGGGTTTGTTGATCCGGTTGCCCCATACGGTGAGCCTGGGCGACGACTTCGCCGTGCCCAGCCTGTCCTCGGCACTGCTGCTCGGCCTGCGCGAGCAGATGGGCGGACACCCGGATCACATCCGCGTCGAGCACGTCGTCGACCCGACCCTGTCCGATGGCACGGACAACCACGACGGAATCCTGCTGCACGACGCCGTGCCCGGCGGCACCGGCTACCTCGCCGAGACAGCCACCCCGGACCATTTGCGCAAGCTGCTGCTGTTGGCGTGGAATCGGGTCCGTGACTGCGAATGCCGACACGAGGAACGCCTCGCCTGCCACCGGTGCCTGCTGCCGTTCACCGCTCCCGGCGCCGTTCGCAGGGTCTCACGGGCGTCGGCCGACCGGCACCTGCGCGCCCTTCTCGGACTGACTCCCGATGCCGAGACCGCCGAAGGGACGGCCTGGACCGTGACCGAGGTGCCCCCCGCCGAGGAGCCCGAGTCCCACCTTGAACGCGCCTTCCAGCGGCTGTTGCTGGGTCGGCTACGGCGCAACGGCGCCGCTGTCACCGAGGTGCCCGGCCCTGCCGGCAACGCCGTGCGGTTCACCCTGCCCGGTGGCCACCGACAGTGGACGCTCACCCCGCAGGCCAACGTCGCGGACTCCCGGCCGGATTTCCTGCTCGAGACCAACGACATGAACGTGCCCGGCGTCGCCATCTTCACCGACGGCAGGGCCTACCACGCCACCGCCGCCGCCAATCGGCTCGCCGACGACGCCGCCAAGCGGACCAACCTGCGCGACAGCGGCCTCGTCGTCCTCGGAGTCACCCTGCCCGACGTCACCGCCGGCGAAGACGGCACCGCCTCCGCGCCTGCCTGGTACAACCCCGACCTCGCCGGCGGTCTGATGAACGTGCCGTCGCTGCAGGCACCGCCGGAGGCGTACCGGGCGCTGGGCCGGGGGCCGGTCGACTGGCTCGTCGACTGGGTGTCCGATCCCCGACCCGACGCGGTCCGCAACGTCGCCCGAGCCGTCCCAATGTTCCTGTCGGCTGTGGCGCAGCCCGTACAGGTGACCGACACGACGAAACTGGAGGAAGTCGCCCGCGCGATCATGGTCGGCGACCATCTGCCCACGGGTTCCCGGAAGGTGCATCTGCATCGGAGCGGCGCTCTGGCGGTCGTCGTGGAAATGGCCGCCGCCACTTCCGTGCATGTCGCTGCCGTCCTCGACGACCGCGACAGCGTCCTCGACGACGCCCACGCCGACTCCTGGCGGGCCTGGCTACGGCTGTCCAACGCGCTCGCTCTGCGCGATTGGCCCACGGTGGTGACGACTACCAGTGCCGTTGGGGCATCCGGCACCGAGTCGACCGACACCGAGCATGGGCGCCCCGTCGGGGCTTGGGCCGACGTCTACGACGCAACGACGGCTGGCCCCGAAAGGACGCTGGTGACGGCTCTCGCCGCACACCAGGGAATCGTCCCCCCCGTCGTCGGCGCCGAAGGCCCCGACGGCATCCCCCTCGACCTGTCCTGGCCCGATTTCAAGGTGGCCGTGGCTTTCGATCACATGCCGCCCGAGGACCGCGCCGACCTCGCCGGCGCCGGGTGGCGAATCATCGATCCCTCGCCCGATCTCGTCGCCGCCGCGCTGAGTGGCGGTCGCCGCACGCAGGGAGAACGCTGATGCCGACGATCATCATGGGCAAGCTCGCCAGCAAGATTGACGGCTCCGTTCGTAGCAAGGCCATGACGTTCCTGCAACGGCTCGGCAGCGACGACACGACCCCCGGCCTGCGCGTCGAACCCATCCAGCACTGCGCCGACCCCCGGGTGCGGACGGGTCGCGTGGACGGCTTCTGGCGCGCCGTCATGTTCCGCCTCGACGGCGAGGGTGAGACCCACTACGTCATCCACGGCATCTGGCCGCACGACGAGGCCAACGCCATCGCCCAGCGAGTGCGATTGAAGGTCAACCCCATCAACGGGCTGCCGCAGATCCAGGAGGTCGCTCCACCACCCGTGGCGCCCGTCGTCCCGCAGCCGACCACGCCACTACACCGCGAATCGATGCTCGTCCGCATCGGACACCGCCGTGCCGATCTCGTCGACACCCTCGGGCTGCCAGTCGATATCGCCGACGAAGCCATGGCAGCAGCCGACGAGGATTCGGTACTCGACATCGCCCAACGTCACGACGGGTGGATCGGCTCTATCCTCGTCGACCTCGCCGCCGGTGACACCGCCGAGGCGATCGCCGACCGCATGCAGCTCGAAAATTCCCCCACGTCAGGCGACGCGGACACCGACGTCCTGCAGTCGCTCAAGCGCCCCGCCGCCGCGCTGCAATACGCCTTCATCGACGACCAGGATGAGCTGCGCCGCGTCATCGAGCAGGGAGATTTCGGCGCCTGGAGGGTCTTCCTACACCCTGAGCAGCGTCGCTACGTCGACCGTAGCTACAAGGGCCCGTTCCGGCTGTCCGGCGGTGCCGGCACGGGCAAGACCGTCGTTCTCGTCCACCGGGCCCGCGCGCTCGCCCGACGAGACCCGACGGCTCGTATCATCCTGACCACCTTCACCACCAACCTCGCCGAGGCACTCGGCGCAGGCCTCACCCAACTCGACCCACGCATCCCACAACCGAAGAAGCCCGGCGACGCTGGCGTGTACGTCACCGGCGTTGACGCCTTGGCCGCCGCCGTGCTCCGCAGCGCCGGCAGCGGTCTCGCCGCGGCCATGGGCGACGTCCTCGGGGAGGAACGTTCCGCACCGCTTGCCCGCACCGCCGGCACCCGGTGGCGCGACGCCATCGACGCCACCGACACATCCCTACCGCACGAGCTGGCCAACGAGACGTTCCTGGCCACCGAGTACGCCCACGTGGTGCTGCCCGGCAAGATCCACGACGTGGCCGGCTACCTGCGGGTACGCCGCCCCGGGCGTGGCGTGGCCCTGGACCGGACGAAACGATCCGGTGTGTGGGAGCTGATCGCCGCGTACCGGGCACAGAGCCGCATCGACGGCAGCCTGGACTTCACGGAAGCCGCCGCCGTCGCCGCCGCGCATCTCGTTCGACAGGCGCATCGGCCGGCAGACCACGTTCTCGTCGACGAGGGTCAGGACCTCGGACCCACCCACTGGCAACTGCTGCGGGCTCTCGTCGGTGAGGGGACCGACGATCTGTTCATCGCCGAGGACTCCCATCAGCGGATCTATGGCGCCCGTACCGTCCTGGGGCGGTACGGGGTCGCCATCGTCGGCCGGTCGCAACGTCTCACTCTCAACTACCGCACCACCGCGCAGAACCTTCACTATGCGATGGCCTTGCTCGACGGCGGCGAGTACGTCGACAGCGAAGACCAACCCGACGCCACCGGCTACCGCTCCGCACGAACCGGCCCGGCACCCGTCATCGAGACCGTCGGCTCTATCACCGGTGAACTCGACGCGATCGTCCGTCATGTCCACGCCTGGCTCGCCGACGGAGACGTTCCCGACACGGTCGCCGTCCTCGTGCCGGACCGCTTCCACCGGGATCGGGTGGTCACCGCGCTCACCGAACATGGCATCGATGCCCGCGCCGTGGACCGCGACCGCCCGCCCGGCGGACGGGTGCCCGTGTTGACCATGCATCGGGCCAAGGGCACGGAGTTCTCCAAGGTCGTCCTGTCCACCGGCAAGCCCTCCCCGGCGGAACTCGAACGCCTCTCGTCGTTGAACACCTCCGAACGCGCGGACGCGGACCTGCGTGCCCGATCGTTGAGGTACGTGGCAGCGACGCGAGCGCGTGACGAGTTGGTAGTCGTGAGCCGGCATTGACCGACCGGCGACACGGCTTCGGGCTCAAGCAGGCTTCGCTTCATTGCCTCAGCATTGCGGGGAGGGTGGATGCCAGCGGCAGCGGACTACCTGGCGATCACTCCCGCTGCGGCTCGTGGGCAGTGGAGCGCGGTCCTCAACCGTCCCTGGCCGGCAGCGGGGAAGCGCCAAGTCGCGTTCACGCCGGTCGAGACGTTGCTGTGCCTGGCCGCGAGCCTCATGGTCGATCATCGCCGGTACGGCGGATCGACCGCGCACCGTGCTGAGGAGCCGGTGTCCAGCCTGGCCCAGCTGTTCAAGCGCCCTAACAGCAGTGTGTTGGCGAAGATGGCCAATCTCGACGGCAGTCGCCGCAACGGTGCGCGTCACGAGGTAGAGATTGCCGCCCGACTCCTCGGTACGCAGGACCACTTGGCGGTCGTCTACCGCATCATCGTTCGCGCGGCCCGAGATGCCGGCGTGTCAGCGCACGCACTGCCCGACTTCCTGATGCTCGAGCACGACGAGGCGCCGCTGATCCTGCTCGGCCAGGAAGAACTCCCCGCGAACGACATCGCCGACGTCGTACACCGGGAGAACCCGATGCTGGCCGATCACCTCACGGAGAAGCTGTTGATCGCGGCGGCACGGGTCGGACAACACCGTTTTGCCCGCGACGTGTTACGCAACCATGGCCACCGGTGCGTGTTCTGCGGCCTGACGGTCACCGTTGACGACCGGAGGGCCCCACGGATGCTCGTCGCGTCGCACATCAAACCGTGGCGCGACAGCGACACCCGCGAACGCCTCGACATGACCAACGGTCTGACAGCGTGCCCAACACATGACGTCGCCTTCGACATCGGCCTGCTCGGCGTCAACGGAGGCCTCCGCATCAACCTGCACCGCGACCTGCATCGCGCTGCCGACACCGATCCTGCCACCCAGGCCGCGTTCGGCCGACCACCGCTGGCCGAACGGCTCCTCGTGCCCGTCGGCGGCACGCCACCGCACAGCGCCTACCTCCACTGGCACCGCACGCACGTGTACCGCGGGGGAGACGAACGCGCTGACGGAGCCCGCGATCCGGTGACATGACGGGCCGTACGGGCTTCGTGCGCGCCGTACCGCGGCACCGACGTTGACAAAAGGGCCCCGCGCAGACGTTGGTTGTGACCGACCGCGTGGTGGTATGGGTTCGCACATCAATGTCTGGGTTGATTCAGAACGCCTGGTGTCGAGAAGCTAGGCGCACCCAAGTGCGCATACGTTCATCTGCGATTTGGGATCGACTTCTTCACCGGAGTCGAGGTAGGACCGGCGGCGCGGGTACCGTGGCGACGTGTGATGTGTGGTCGGCAGGGTGGGAGGCGAGGATGGAGGCTGTCGGGCCTCTGGGTATGGGCGGGGATCACGTCTACCCCGGCCGGGTAGGCGACGGTAGGCGTGGAATGCGCCTTTGGACGCTGCCGTCGCGACTGGAGCACCTTTTCGGAACGGTGGTGAAGCCTTCGGGGGCGCAGCATACTGTGGAGGAGGTGGCGGACTGGATCAACGGTCGCGGCACGGTGGAGGTGTCAGCGGCGTACCTGCGGTGTCTGTTGGCGCCTCGGTCGGGGGCGGGTAGGCCGGCGGTCTCGGCGCTGGCTGTCCGGTTGAACCACCTGTTCGACGCCGTCCGGCGTCCGGACGGGAAGGCGTTCAGTAATGACGAGGTCGCCGCCGCGGTCAGCCGCCGTGACGGAGTTTCCACCTCCGGGTCGTACCTGTGGTACATGCGCCGCGGGGAGCGGGACAACCCGAAGATGAAGGTGATCGAGGGGTTGGCCGATTTCTTCGGAGTGCCCCCCGGGTATTTCTTCGACGACGAGCCGCCGGCGGTACTGCTGGGGGAGGTTGCCGCGTTCTTCGATGTACCCGTTTGCTACTTCCACGACGACGAGCAGGCTACGACGATCGCCGAGGAGTTGACCCAGCTCGCTACGCTGGCGCGTGGTCGGGCCACCCAGACGGTGGCGAAGATCGAGCATGTGGCGATGCGCATGGGTGACCTGTCAGAGGACAGTTTGCAGACAATTCTCGAGATCGTCGAGAACGTGCGTCGCCTGGAGGGTCTGGACCGCCCTCGCCCCGGAGGCTGATAGTGGGTCCGTGGAACTTGCATCATGCAGCTTGGTCCCAGAGTCAGCGGTCATTGCGCGTGCGGTGCGTGGCGCGCTTGGCTGAACTGGATCTGTCCCTGCCCGTTCCGTTTGACCCGGAGCGGTTCTGCCGGGATTTGGCCCACCGGCGTGGTCGGCCGATCCACCTGATGCCGCTTCCTCGTGACCGGACCCAGGCGCCGTGTGGGCTGTGGATCGGGTTGGAGGATCGGGACATAATCACTTACGACCCGGGACAGTCCCGTCTGCATCGCGACCACATCATCGCGCATGAGACGGCCCACATGATCTTGGATCATCCTTCTCAGCTTGACCCCGCTGCCCTCTCGACCCTGCTTCCGCACTTGTCTACGCGGCTGATCAGACGGGTTCTTGGACGGCATCCGTTGATGCGTGGACCGCAGGAGCGGGAGGCTGAGCAGCTGGCGGCGATCATGCTGAATTGGGGTGACGAGGGGCTTCCTGTGGCCGATTCGGCTGGAGGGGGGCAGGTGCGGCGCTGGACGAGCATGTTCGACGCCTCTCGCCGCTGGCATGGGTGAGGTCGCGGTGGACGTTGCCGCTGCGGTGCTCGTCACTGCGGCCGGCTGCTACAAGGCGGTCCACCTGGCCCGGAATCCGGGTAATCCGACGCTACGCGCGTTGGTCCTCGGCGCCGGACTACTCGCCCTCGGAATGTGGTTGGGTGTGGCCTGGCTGTATGCGGCCTTCGACGAACTTGTGGGCGTGGCGAACGCGGCGCGGCTGGCGCGGCACCTGTGTGCGTTAGGCGTGGCGGCGGCGAGTCAGTCGCTGTTTCTGTGGTTGGCCGATCCGTCATCGGCGGCGCGGCGGGCGCGGCGCCGCGTCGCCTGCTGTGTGGGCGCCGGGATCGGGATGGCGGTGCTGTTCACCCAGGCGCGGGTGCCCGTGGAGGCGCCACGCGATTTCGCCGCCCGCTACGCCGACCAACCGCAGATCGCCGCGTACATGCTGCTCTACCTGGCGGTGCTGGGCTTCGCCGCGGTCGACCAGTTCTGCGCTGCCGTCCGGTTCGCCCGCCGCTGCAGCGGGCTTGTCCAGGTCAGTGGCTACCTGTTTGCCGGGGCGTTCGCCGCCGGCGGCTGCTATGTGGCCGCCACCGCCAGCGTGGTCGTGGCCGGCGTTCGCGGCGCCCGAGCAGCTTCTTACGACACCGCGCCGCTGCTGCTACTGATCATGGTTCTGCTGGTCGGCGCGGTGGTCCTGCCGTCGGTGTGGCCCCGCCTGGCCACCGCCGCCCGCGCCCCGCTACGGCGACGGCTGTACCGCAGGATCGGCCCGCTGTGGCGGGCACTGCACGCGGCGGCCCCACACATGACCATGCGCCCCGCTTCGCAGGCGGCCACTGACCATGCCGCTCTGGGGCACATTCGAGACGCTCTCTACTGGCGTGTGATCGAATGCCACGACGCGCTACGCGCGCTTCGCCCACTGTTGGCGGTCGCGACCCCCCAGGGCGGCGCCGACGGGGTGAAGGCGCTGGCCGCGTCCATATACCGGGCCTTGAGTAACGACCACACCACCGCACCACCCGCGGTCCTGACCTCGTCCGCCCAGGACGTGGACGGCGGCGTGGCCTGCCTTGACGCCGATGCGCGGCATCTCGCCGATGTCTCCGACGTCTACACCGCGCTACGACTCGCAGCGGAACTCACCGACTGCGGTGCGGATCTCCAGTCTCGAAGGGAACCCGGGAATGACTGAGGCGAAGCCGGCGCCCTCGCGCACCCGACACGCTCTGGACAGGCTCGCCCGGGTTATCACCGAGACACTGGCGCCCGCGGTGCTCCTCAGCGTCACGATCCTGGCCGTCGCGGGTCACGTCATGGCCACCGAAGGTTGGGCGGCCCTGGCCTGGGGGGCGGTACTGACGCTGTTCGGCGCGGTCATCCCCACCATCTACATCGTGCGGGGCGTCCGACGCGGCCGGTGGAGTAACCACCACGTCACCCGACGCGAGAGCCGCACCCGGCCGCTGATCGTCGCGGCGTTGTCGATCCTGACCGTCCTGATCCTGGCCTCGGTGGGCGACGCGCCCCGGCTGCTGGTCGCCATGACCGTCACCGGCCTGGTGAACCTACTGGTCCTACTGGCCATCACTAGGTGGGCGTGTCACAAGATCTCGTTACACAGCAGCGTTGCCGCAGGCTCACTGGCCGTCCTGGCCACCACCTACGGACCCACCCTCTGGTTCGCGGCGCCGCTGATGGTCGCGGTCGCCTGGTCGCGCGTCCACCTGCGCGAACACACCTTCCTGCAGGTCCTCACCGGTGCCACCACCGGCCTGCTCGCCGGAGCGGTGCTGTTCCCCTCGCTGCTCTGAGCGCCTGCACCCGCTCTCCTACGAGCTGTTCCCTGGACTGGCGTGAACGTGACACACGGCTCAGTTCTGCGGGCCTTCCATTGTGGCGTCGTATCAATACACTGTGCACGCAGCCGGTCTGGACTGGAGTGAAGATCCGATCCGGGGCTGGGACGGTGGCCGGTGTTTGAGAACGGGGTGGCTGGATGTCATGGGCGATGTGGTCACTGGCCACCCGAGCAAGGTCGTGCCAGCAATTGGTGAGTATTGGCACGGTGACCGCGGCGATCTTCACCATCTTCGCGGTCACGGTGGCAGGTCCGGTCGATGCGCGACCGTCTCGCTCAGCCACCCCGACCTCGACCACGGCGGTCGTCGCCGCCGACCTGGTCCCGGCGGCCAGGCGTGGCCCGTGTGGTCCGGCGGTGGAGTTGGGTAACGCACTGGACTGCGTTTGGGAGCCGGGTGAAGTGCACGGGTACGCCCTCCGGTTGGAGCGCGGTGCGGACTTCCTGGTTGGCCGGGTCGGGAGTGAGGCGGGGCTCGGGGCGACATTGTTGTCGCCGGCTGGTGAGGCGTTGTGCCGGTGGGGCCCGGAACCTACCCGCGGCTGTCAGGTCGCCGCCGGCACCTATCTCGTCCGGGTGGCCGAGGCCGACCGTCGCAAGCGGGCAGCCTCCGCCGGCAGCTACCGGATAGAGGTCGCCTCCATGCTCAGCGCGGCCTGCCCGCGGCTGGGCGCGGAGGCCTTCAGCTTCGCCGGCGGTGGTCTGGCCGGGCAGCTACCAGCCGACGCACTCGCGGGCTGCTGGCTGGTCGATCAGGCAGCGGGGAGCGTGGTTCGTTCCGCAGTGACCTCCGACGCTGACGTGTCCGCCGAGATCATTGACGGTGGCGGGGCGGCGGTGTGTGCCGCGCAGTGGGGCAGCGACTGCACTCTGGCCGGGCCCGGCCCGTACCGGCTGGTGGCTTGGGAGGTGTCCGGCCGACCATCTGAGATTCGGCTGCACCTTCCCCGGCTGACCGATCCGACGGGCTGCCAGGGCGCGTCGGTGGCGGGCTTCGGCGATCCCGGCTCCGCTGTGGTCAAGGCGAGCCGGAACGGTGGTGAGCCCCACTGCGTGTCGGTGACCGCCGCCGCCGGAAGCCACCTGGTCCGCACCTTGGGCGAGGGCGTCTCCTGGCGCGCCTACGACGAGCAAGGACGGCATCGGTGCGCGGCCGGGTCGGTGTGCCTGCCTGGCGCGGGGCAGCGCTTGAATGTCGTGGTCGAACCGGTGGAGGCGCAGCAGGAGTGGTCTGTGGAGGTCGCGGTCGTATCCACCGCCGGCGGTGGATGCGCCACCGGCGACCTGTCCTGGTCGGCTCCGGCGCGCGCTGTGGCGGTGCGGTGGCCCGGTCAGGTGGACTGCACGCAGGTGTCCGCGACGGCCGGTGACCGCTTGGTGGTGGCAGACGACGCAGGCGGCGCGGTGACAGCACAGGTGCTGGACGCCTCTGGCGGCGTGGTCTGCGTGGACACGGTCAGTGCCTGCACCCTGCCGGCCGGCGGTGTGGTGCGGGCCGTGTCTTACGCTCAGCCCGACGCCGGAGCGAACGGCGGTGACTACCGGGTGGAGGTTCGGCGGCTCAATAGTCCGATCGGCTGTCCCGTCACCGCGCCCACGGTGTTCGGCGCTAGGCCCGCGGCGGCGGCAGCGGTCCGCTGCCGGATCCTGTCCGGCGCTTCGCGCGCTCGTCATCTGGTAGGCGCGGTCGTCACCGACGGTACCGGTGTGCGGCAGGAGCCAGTGCGGCTGTTCGACGGCGCCGGGGTCCAGCTCTGCGATCAGCCGGTCTGCGACCTGCCGGCCGGACCGGTGACGATGCTGGTCGGCGCGGTCGGCCAGGTCGAACATCGCGCGTTCGAGACCGTGCTAATTCCGACCGCGGCGGCGGGCTGCCGCGATATCCCGGACCAGATGCTCGCCCGCCCGGCCGAGCGTGGCCGGCTGGACAGCGGCGGGCAGGTCGACTGCCTTCAACTCTCCCACCCGGCGGGTGCCCCGATCCGCCTGCTGCAGGCCTCGGACGCCGCCGTGACGCCCCGTACCCAGGTCCTGGATGCCACGGGCGCGCAGGTCTGCGACGATCTGCAGGTCCGTACCCGCTGCGTCCTGAACGGCGCGGCACCGTTCCGGCTGGCCGTTGCGGCGGGGGCCGGGGAATACGCGGCCACGGTGTTCCGCACCGACGCGGCCGCCGGCTGCCCCATCCTCCCGGTGGGCGCGTTCGGCACCGACGCCGGCGCGACGGTGACCTTCGCCGCTGACCGGTTCGCCGGATGCGCGGTACTGCCGGCCGGCCACGCCGACACCGAACTGTTCGCGTTCGAGCGGACCGCTGACGGCGGCGATGCCACCGTAACCATCTTCGGCCCCGACGGTGAGCAGGTCTGTGACCTGGAAGCCGGCGCGGCTGCGTGGCGTGACTGCGCCTTGCCCGATGCGGGCCTGCACTTGGCGGTCGCGGCGGGCGCCGCGATGAAGGGTTCGTTCCGGCTGACCCGCCGCGACCCTTCCCAGGCGGCGAAGGGCTGCCAGGCACTGACGCCGACGGGTCTGGGAGCTCCGGCGAAGGGCGAGGCCAGCCACGTGCGGTTCCTGCCCTGTTACCAGATCAGGTCCGCCGCCGCGGATGTGATCTGGGTCGACAGCCGCGACGAGAAGGACCACAGCCGGTTTCGGGTCTTCGCCGCTGACGGGCGCCTGCTCGGCGATTCCGAATGTCATCGGGGCGCGGCGCCGTGCGTGGTGACCGGTTTCACCTCCTATCAGGTGGTGCCGTGGGGTGTGGCCGCCGCCGGTAAGCCGCTGTCATTCCACCTGGACGCCTGGCGCCTTGCCTCCAGCACCGGACCGGCGACGGAGTGTGGGCGACTGCCGTCGCTGGCCTACGGGTTCGACAGGCAGCCCGGGGAACTTACCGCCAAGCGGTCGGGCATGTGCCTGACCGGCACCGCCGCGGCCGGGGACCGTTTCCTGGTCACCGCCACGGCGGGCACCGCTGTCGCCGCCGTCTCCGGCGGCGACCTGCACCGCTGCCCGGTCGGTACCGGCGGTTTCACCTGCACCATGGACGGCGACGGCCCGCCTGCACCGGTCGTGTTCGTCGCATACCCCACCGACCACCTGCCCGCAGCTCGCAAGGTCACGGTCGAGGGCGGCTGCCAGAGCGGTCTGTGCGGTGGAGAGAAGTTCACCGCCACCGCGGTGAGCCCCGCCAGGCTGACTCCGGGCGGAAAACGCTCCCTGACCATCGCTGGAAGTGCTCTGCACACAGACGACCAGGTCATGCTCCGCGACGCCCAGGACAACGTCATCGCGGCGGACTCCGACCGGGTGAGCCCGGACCGGCGCACCGCGACCGCGACCGTCGACCTCACCGACGCGAAGCCCGGTACCTGGTGGGTGGACTACGCCTCAGTGACTGGCGCCGCGACAACCGTTGGCACGGTCGACGTCGGCTCTGCACCTCAGCCACACCGTAGCCACCAGCACTGATCGCAACCTTCGGCAATGTCAGCCCGCCAACCGGTGGGCAGCCACACGAGGATGGGGACCACGTGCCACAACATCGAGGTAGACGAACAGCCGCGGCGCTGATCGCCGCGGTCACCGCGGCGGGCTCTTGGGCCGCGGTCCGGGTGCCGGCGACAGCCGCTCCGCCCGGCGCCAGCGGGCCTACCACGGAGGAGGCGATGAGGGCAGCAACCGGCCGTGCCCGCAGTAGCCAGCAGCCGGTGGAGGTGCCAGAGCTGCGCACCGAATTGGAGACGGTGACCGCGAACCCGGACGG
The DNA here is from genome assembly GCF_014647915.1 of Pilimelia terevasa. Lineage (GTDB taxonomy): Bacteria > Actinomycetota > Actinomycetes > Mycobacteriales > Micromonosporaceae > Pilimelia > Pilimelia terevasa. The sequence continues at coordinate 18,256 of NZ_BMQC01000018.1, read as the reverse complement.
ATCGTTCACCGCTGAGGTCGCGGCCGACCCGGTGCGTGCTCGGGGGGTGGACGGCCCCTGGCGGGAGGTCGACTACACCCTGACCGCCCGTGACGGGGCCTGGACGCCCGTCGCTGGCGGCGAGGTGAAATTCTCCACCGGGGGCGGTGATCAGCCGCTTGTCCAGTACCGGCACGGCGGCGCCGGGTTCTCGCTGCGCTGGCCGAAGGCGCTGCCCGCTCCTCAGATCAGCGGACCATCAGCGACCTACGTGGACGCCCTGCCAGGTCTGGACGTGGTACTGACCGCCGAAGGTGGCGGCTACGCCTTCCGCACCGTCACCAAGAGTCTCCAGGCGCCAACCGACATCGACCTGAAGGTCGACTCAGACGGATACCGCATCGTTGCCGACCCTGACAGTGAAGGCGTGCGGATCGAGGACCCCGACGGCCAGGCCCTGGTCGAGCAGGGACCACCACAGGTCATCGCTGATTCACCAGCCGCAGGCGGCACACGCCGGTCCTCCTCCCCTTCTCTGGAGGTTGTCGCCGACGTAGTCCACCTGCGGCTGCCCGGTCCAACAAAGACGCGGTCGTCGGCGGACCGGCCCCAGATCATCGACACCGGGATGGGCGCGAAGCTGGCCACTTGGAGCTACGTCTCCTCCCTTCATGGCGACGAGAACTACAAGGCTGCCAGAGACAAGCAGGGCCTCGGATCCGGGCGCTGCCGCACCACCCGGGTAGCCAAGGGCAAGGTCCGCTCATGTGCCGGTGGCCTCAACTTCGTCAGTCGAATCCTTTGGGCGTTCCGGGTCGACAGCGGCGCGCGCAACGACCGGATCGCGCGGTGGAAGAACCGCACGGTACGGGATGTGAAATTCCGGGCTTTCGAAACCCACGCTTTCGTATGCAAGCCGGCCACGCGCGTCGACATCCGGACGGTCAACTCCAAGCGGGTCAGCGGCGCGACCTGGAACAAGGAGAAAAAGAATCTGGGGCACCACCTTGCCAACCGCACCGTTGCCTACGGGCACCCGGACTGCAAGAAGGAAGGCTCGCCGGTCGAGTTCGGGAGTGCAGCTCTCACCAGCTACGTGACCAAAACCCTCACCGCGGCCAACCCCGCCGCTGGCATCCTGATGAAGGCGACCAAGGAAACCGACAACATGACCACCGGTCGTGGTTGGAAACGATTCCATGGCTACAGCGCCGCCCTGTCGATCACCTTCAACATCCAGCCCGGCTTGCCGAACCCGCTGCGGATGACCGACACCAGCAACGACGCCTGCCCGAACGGTGCCGGCCAGGCGTACCTGAACACGCGAGGGCCGACGATGCGTATCACGAACCCGGTACACAAGGGCGAAGCTGCGCAGCAACTGACCACCACGTTCCAGATCGAGCACCTGGCCAGCGACGGCACCGCTAGCGAGGTGGAACGCAAAGACGTTGGACCGAAACCCAACAACACCATCGTCACGTTCAGCCCCACCGCAGAGTTGCCCGACGGCCGCTACCGGTGGCACGCGACCGCCACGGACGGCCTGCTGTGGTCGGGTTGGGGGCCGTGGTGCGAGTTCACCGTGGACGCGACCGCACCGTCCGGGGAGCCTAGCGTGACCTCGGCGCAGTTTCAGGAAGACCAGTGGGGCGCGCCAGCCGGCACCGTCGGCGAGTTCCAGTTCACCGACGCTGGCAACTCTGATGTGGCGGAGTACCGGTGGGCGTTCAACAACGACCAGCCGATGAACCGCCTGCCCCGTACCGGCGAGGTGACGGTTCTGACGGTGCCGGTGTCGGCGTTCGGTCCGTCCACGCTGTACGTGACCATGGTCGACCAGGCGGGAAACACCTCCGAGCGCACGCGCGGCTACCGGATCAAGGCTAAGAGCCGGTGCGTGAATCCGATCGACGACAAGTGCGCCGCAGCCGTGTTCCGTATGGACGAGGGAAAGGGAACGGTCGCGGCGGATGCCAGCCCGGCGGGGCGGAAAATGACCCTGACGGTCGACCCGTCGAAGGCGTGGGTGGCCGGCCCGCACCCGGACCGGCCAAACGACCGGGCGGTGGGCTTCAACGGATCCACCGACCACGGCCACACCGGCGCAGGGGTGGACAGCACCGGCGGTTTCAGCGTCGCAGGCTGGGTGCGCGCGACTGACACCCGGCGTGACTTCACGATCGTCAGCCAGAACGGGGGGACCAGGTCAGGGCTGTTCCTGGGGGCTCGCGGCGGCAGGTGGGTGTTCGGTCACGACCTCGCCGACGCACCGAACGCCGAAACCGTAGCCGCGGCCGGCGGCACGGTCACCGACACCTGGACCCATCTTGCCGGCGTGTACAACCCGACCGAGCGAACCCTGCGTCTGTATGTCAACGGAGAACAGGTCGCCGAACACACCGAAGTGCAGATCAGCTGGAACGCCTCCGCCGACCTGCAGGTCGGGCGGGAACGGGACAAGGTCCGCCCCTTGGCCGGCGCGGTCGACAGCATCCGACTCTTCCAGGGCGTCCTCACCGGCGGCGACGTGGAACGGCTCACCCGCGCCGACCAGGCTCGCTGACCGCACACCGGCGCGCGGCCGACACTGATCGGCCGCGTCGCCGCCCCTCAACTCCCACTTGACGGCCGCTTCGGGAGCGGCGGAAGGATCACCCCTGTGCGCAGACACCTGCAACGGACATCCCGCAAATCAACGTCAGCATCGCGGCGATTGCTCGCCGCGGCCGTGGCGGGCGTTCTCGGCGCGTCCTTGTTACCCGCCGGTATGGCCTCGGCCGGACCGGACGTCGAGGAGCGCCGCCCAAAGACCCAGGACGTGTCCCCGATCCCGGTAAAGCCCGATCCGTTGCGGCCGGGCCTGGAGGAGGCGGGCCGGCCGCAGCATTCGGATTTCATCGCTGGCCGGGAGATCGGCAACGCGGTGTGGCCGACGGCGGGCGTCGTCGAGGTGCCAGTCGGCGGGGATGCCCGGTCGGCGCGCGCAGCCTCCGTCGGCGGTCTGCCGATTCGTGTGTGGACGCCGCCGGGTGCCCAGGCGGCACCGCCGGGCAAGGTGCGGGTGGAGGTGCTCGGCCAGGACGTGTCGGAGCGGGCCGGCGTCACTGGCGTGTTGTTCAAGGTCACCCGCGCTGACGGTGGCGGTGAGGCCGCTGACGTCGTCGTCGACATCAACTACGACGGCTTCTCGCACGCGGTCGGCGGTGACTGGGCCAGCCGACTCGGCATGATCGAGGTTCCGGCCTGTGTCGCCGACCCCACCCCGGCACCCGGCTGCGCCGGCGGCGAGGATGTGGAGGTCCGCCACAACGCCGACGCCCGGACTGTGACCGCCACGGTGGCCGTGCAGCCAACTACCGGTCTGGCGCAGGGTCGGATGCTGCTGATGGCAGCCGGCGGTTCCGGCGCCGGCGGCACCTACGCGGCGACGAGCCTGACGCCGGCCGGGTCGTGGCAGTTGGGCGGGAACACGGGCAGCTTCTCCTGGCAGTACCCGATGCGGGTGCCGCCGGCGTTGGCCGGCCCGTCGCCGCAATTGACGCTGTCGTACTCGTCTGCGGCGGTGGACGGCAAGACCGGATCCAGCAACGCCCAGCCCTCCTGGGTGGGTGAGGGGATGGACCTGTCGGTCGGGTTCATCGAGCGGTCCTACAAGGCGTGTAAGGACGACGGCCACGACGACAAGGGCAAGGAGCGCTACGACCTGTGCTGGGCCGGCGACCACCTGAACATGTCGTTCGGTGGCCGTAACGGTGAACTGGTGAAGAAGTCGGCCAACGAGTGGCGGTTGAAATCCGACGACGGCACCCGTATCCAGCGGCGCACTGACGGGTTCAACGGCGACGACAACAAAGAATACTTCGTCGTCACCACCACCGACGGCACCCGCTACTTCTTCGGCCGCGGCAAGCGCGCCAAGAACGACCCGGAGAACCTTCGGTCGGCGTGGAAGGTGCCGGTTTTCGGCGACGATAAGGGCGAGCCCTGTTACAACAAGGGCGACGACTTCAACGACCGCCGCTGCAGCCAGATCTGGCGTTGGAACCTCGACTACGTCATCGACGGCAACGGCAACACCTCCACCTACTTCTGGAACACCGAGTCCAACCGATATGCCACCAACCGGGACAACAAGGAGATCGTAGGCTACGACCGGGGCGGCTGGCTGGGCCGGATCGAGTACGGCGAGCGGGCCGGCGCAGACCTAAAGTCCGCTGCGCCAATGGTTGTTGAGTTCGACACCGCCGAGCGGTGCATCGGTGCCACGGGCTGCGCGGAGAAGGACCTGACGGACAAGACCCGCCAGCGGTGGCCGGACGTGCCGTTCGACCAGATCTGCAAGGCCGACGCCAAGGAATGCAAGTACCAGTGGTCGCCGTCGTTCTTCACCCGCAAGCGACTGACCAAGGTCACCACGAGCGTCCTCGAGGCGGGGAAGAAGCGGCTGGTCGACACCTGGGAGCTGGCGCAGGAGCTACCCGATCCCGGTGACGGCTCCGGGGCGGGACTATGGCTGAAATCGGTCACCCACATTGGCGGCGCGGGCAAGGATGCGATCAAGCTCCCGCCCACGGTGTTCGAACCGATCTTCCTGTCCAACCGGGTCGACTCCGACACCGACGACCGCTACCCGTACCGCAAGCCGCGCTTGGCGGCGATCCAGACCGAGTCCGGCGGCATCACCGGCATCACCTACAAGTCGCCCGAGTGCCGGTTCGGTGACAAGCGAGACGCCAAGCGCAACACCGGCCTGTGCCATCCCTCGTACTGGTCGAAGCAGGGCACGGTCGGCGAGAAGGCCGACTGGTTCCACAAGTACGTCATCGAGCGCGTCACCGAGGATGGCCGGGCCGGATCGACCAACCAGACCGGCTCGAAGGTCACCTCATACTCGTACGGGGGTGGCGCGGCCTGGCATTACGATGACAATGAGCTTTCCAAGAAAAAGAACAAGACGTGGAGCCAGTTCCGCGGCTTCACCACCGTCACCACCGTCACCGGCGACGCCAACGCCACCCCGCTCAAGCAGACGTCGACCTACCTGCGCGGGATGAGCGGCGACAAGGACCGCGGCGAAATCAAGGCCAAGGCCTCCGACGGCACCGAGGTCGATGACGACGACCGGCTGCAGGGCTTCCTGTTCGAGCAGCGCACCTTCAACGGGGACACCGAAGTCTCCGGCTCGGTGCATACCCCGTGGGTGTCCAAGCCCACCGCCACCGAAGGCGCCGACAAGGCTGCGTTGATGGGACCGGCGCGGACCGTCACCCGGACCGCGTTGGACGGTGGGAAGTCGCGGCGCACGGCCATTACTCACCACTACGACGCCTACGGCATGATCGATCACGCCCACGACCAAGGCGACACCGGCGGCGACGGTAAGAACTCCGGCGCGGCCGCGGAAGATGACTCATGCACCCGCTACACCTACAACCGCAACACCGCCAAGAACCTCATCACCCTGGTCAGCCGAGTCGAGACGGTCGCGGTCGCCTGCGGCGCTGAGGTGAAGCGCCCCGACCAGGTCGTCTCCGACGTGCGCACCTTCTATGACGGCGCCACCAACCTCACCACCGTCCCCACCCGCGGCACCATCACCCGCAGCGAGGAGGTCGCCGACTACAAGGCCGGCAAGCCGGTCTACCAGACCGTCACCGAGAACCGCTATGACGCCTACGGCCGGGTGATCCGCTCCTACGACGCCAAGAAGCGACTTACCCGCTCCGACTACATCCCCGCCAGCGGCGGGCCGGTCACCGGGATGAAGGTCACCAACCCGGCCGGCCACACCCTCGTCTCCACCGTCGACCCGGCCTGGGGCGAGGTGACCGCCACCGTCGACGCCAACAACCAGCGAACCAGCCTGCGCCGCGACCCGCTCGGCCGCCTCACCGCCGTGTGGCTGCCCGGCCGTGACACCACGAACACCCCGGACACCGAGTACCAGTACCTCGTTCGAGCCAACGAACCAGTCGCAATCATCACCAAGACCCTGACCGCCAGCGACCAGCAACACGTCTCCTACCAGCTGTTCGACGCCATGCTGCGACCCCGGCAGGAGCAGAAACAGTCCGCCCACGGCAAACGGGTCATCACCGACACCGTCTATGACTCCCGCGGCCTGGCCGTCCGCAAGATCGGCCCCTACCTCGCCGCAGGCCCCCCCGCAGGGACCCTGGCGTTCTCCGCCGCCGCGAACCTCGCCGCGACCACGGTGACCACCTTCGACGGCGCCGGGCGCTCCACGAAGGAAACATTCCAGTACCGCGGCCAGGAGAAATGGACGACCACCACCTCCCACCACGGCGACCACGCCGTCGTTGACCCGCCCACCGGTGAAACCGCCATCGCGACCTTCACCAACGCCCAAGGCCAGACCACCGAACTGTGGGAGTACCGCACCCCGGCGCCGACCGGGAAGCGGGAGGACGCCGACGTCACCCGCTACAGCTACGACCACGCCGACCGGCTCACCGGCGTCCGGGACCAAACCGGCCACCAGTGGACCTTCGGCTACGACCTGCGCGGCCGCCGCACCACCTCCATCGACCCTGACACCGGCACCAGCATCACCCGCTACGACAGCGCCGACCAGATCATCGAAGCCACCGACGCCCGCAAACGGACCCTCACCTACCGCTACGACAGCATTGGCCGGCCCACCGCCGTCCTCGAAGGCGACACCCCACTAGTGACCCGCCGTTACGACGACACCGCGGTCGCCAACAGTAAGGGCCGACCCACCTCCGCCACCCGCCACCACGGCGGGAAGGCCTACACCACCGCAGTCAGCGCCTACGACGCCGCCGGCCGCCCCCTCAGGAACACCATCACCATCCCCGATGGTGAAGGAGCCCTCGGCAAGACCTACGAGTTCGCCGCCACCTACACCGCCAGCGGGAACTCCCGCACCACCTCGCTCCCCGCCGCCGGTGGCCTCAAGTCCGAGACCGTCAAGACCAACTACGACCTCAAGTCCGCCCTGCCCTCGGTAACCAGCGCTGATGGCTCCTACCAGAACATCTATGTTCGCCAATCCGTCTACTCCGAATTCGGCGAGCCGCTCCAATATGAACTGGGAGCCGTGGAAGAAGGCACCAAGTACACCTGGCTGACCTACAACTACGAAGCCGACACCCGCCGGCTGCGCGGTGCCCAGGTCGACCGCTACCTCGTGCCCACCGCCGACAGCGTCGCCAACTACCGCTACGACTCCGCCGGCAACATCCTGTCCATCGCCGACACCCCCAAGGGCGCCAACCCCGACGTCCAGTGCTTCACCTACGACCACCTACGCCGCCTCACCGAGGCGTGGGCGCAGGACAAGGCGGAGTGCGCCACCAAGCCCACCAAGGACGTACTCGGCGGCCCGGCTGCGTACTGGCAGTCCTTCGGCTACGACTCGGCCGGGAACCGCACTAGCCAGACCGACCACGCCGCCGGTAGCCAGACCGAGACGGTGACCCGGACGCACCAGCCGTTCGGGCCGGGTAGGAACCCCGCCCACGCGGTGGAGAAGGCCGACATCACCACGGCGGCCGACAACGGCCGCAGCAAGTCCCAAGCGACATTCGCTTACGACCCGGCCGGCAACATGACCCGCCGCAACGTGGGCGACAGCACCCAGACCATCGACTGGGACGCCGAAGGCCACGCAGCGAAGATCACCGACAAGAACGGCAAGGCCACCAGCTTCGTCTACGACGCCGACGGTAACCGGCTCATCCGCCGCGACGAACAGAACCAAACCGTCACCCTCTACCAGGGCGGTCAGGAACTTCGCCTCGACACCCGCACCGGCACCGTGTCCGGCACCCGCTACTACACCCACAATGGCCAAACCGTCGCCATCCGCACCGAACAGGGAATCTCATTCCTGGCCGGCGGGCAAAACGGCACCAGCGAAATGGCGGTCAACGCCAACGACCTCAACCTCACCCGGCAGCGCACCAAACCGTTCGGTGAGACCCGCGGACCGGACACGCCGCTGCCCGGTGAGCGGGGCTTCATCGGCGGCACCAACGACAAGCACCTCAACCTCGTCCACCTCGGCGCCCGGGAGTACGACCCTGCCACCGGCAGATTCATCTCCCCCGACCCACTGATGGACTTCAGCGACCCACAGCAACTCAACGCCTACAGCTATGGCCGCAACAACCCCTTCTCATTCGCCGACCCCACCGGCATGTGGTGGGGACAGAACTGGAACTGGAACGCCATCGGCCACGGCACGCTCGACGTCATCGGCCTCGTCCCCGTCGTCGGGGAAGTCGGAGACATCGCCAACGGCGCCTGGTACTCCGCCCAAGGCGACAAGGTCAATGCAGCGTTATCATTCGCCTCAGCCATCCCAGTCGCCGGATACGCCGCCACCGCCATCAAGGGCGCGAAGTGGGCCAACAAGGGCATCGACGCAGCCAACGCAGTCAACAAAGCCGACAAAGCGACCGATGCCGGCCGGTCGGCCGCAAAGGTCTCGGATAAGACGACTCCTCCCGCAGCGCCAGCGCCAAAGGCGGCACCTAAACCAGCGCCCGCCGCAAAGGCAAAAGCTGAGGCTGGCGGTGGCAAGTCAGCGAACAAGTCAACCACGGCAAGCGGCGGTAAGGCCGCTGCTGACAATGGCGGCAAACAAGCTGGACATGCAGGACGACAGGGAGGCCAAAAGGCCCTTCCTGCCGCGCAACGTGAAGCGCCGAACTCTGGCCATATAATTTCGCGCAACGCTGAGCCCGGAGAGGAATTCAATATGGTTCTCTCTGCAGGGCAATCCTCGTCAAAACCTGGCGGATTTGGCACATTCCAAAACATCCCAAGTCAATCATTTGCCCGCAATGATCTCGCTATCCGGTCGGATTGGAAACCGGACGTATCAGTGGTTCAGCGTTACAGAATTCCTAAGGGCGAGCCCATTAGAATTCAGGAAAGCGTGGTCGGTCGCCAAATGGACCCTAAGCTGGGGGAGCTAGCGGGAGGCGGAGGACAGGTCGAAATTATCAACTTCATCGACCGAGCGAGACTAATCCCCGTAGGGCCGAGAGTCCCACTCAAGTGAGGATGACCTTCATGATGCGAGTATCGGATCTGCGATGGTCCGAAACAAGCAACGTAGTCAGATGGAAAGAAGGCTCCAGAATAGTCAAAATTTCGTTGGACCAGCCACCCACCTCCGTGGTGCTAGCTCCGGCAACGAACGTGGTGGTAGTTGTAGACTCATCACCCAACGGGTCTAAGCTGTCCAATGCGGTGCTGTTCGATTGTAACGGTTGTGAGATCAGACGACTGAAGCCACCAAACATTTGGTCCGAACCATCCTGGAGGCTCGGATTCTACTTCGTGATGTTGGAACCAGACGATTCGATACGAGCCGTATTTTCGACGACAGTCGGTGATGTGAGCGGTATAGTCGACCTGAATACGGGCGAGCTAATAGATGTGGCAGAATGGCGTTGATGGTCTATTATGAAGTCGTAGACCCCCACGACGTATGGAATTATCGCAACGAAGGCGCTAGGCCCAGAATCCGCAGCTCTAATTTGAAGGCATACCCTTGATTCTGCGGAGCTAGTTGCTGGTGGGGCGGACCGAGTTGAGCGTCCGCCCCACCCATGTTCGGAAGACGCGTATCGTTTATACCTATATCGAGTTTGCCGCTAAGCAGCTAGGGGCCCTGTTCGCCGCACTGGCTTGTTGCCTTTGCGGCAGTCATCTTCTGTGAGGCGATTTCAACAACCGACCCCGACCCCGCAGAATCGCCTGCACCACTTCCGGGAGAGGGCTCCTGACCTGGGGAACGAGCCCGGTGGGCACTTGACACAATTCCTTGTCAAGATCACCTCGGTATAAGTATCGTCGCCTTTCCGGAAGTCCTTGTAGTTGTTGATGCAATGAGGTGTATGCGGAAATTGGTAGTTGGCGCGCCCTAGTGTTGTCCGGATTTCTTTGAGGGCGCCTAAGGCGCGCTTTCGCTAGGCGCCTCGGGGGCGTTTCGTTCGGGGTACCAGCTTGGTGGCCTTTTCTGCGGTGGTCTTTTGTAGTTCTTCGAGTACGGAGGTGTAGGTGTCGGCGGTGATTTGGTAGTTGGCGTGGCCGAGTGTTTCTTGGATTTCTTTGAGGGTGGCGCCGGCGGCGAGCATGAGGGTGGCGGCGCAGTGGCGTAGGTCGTGCAGCCGGATGGGTGGTAGGCCGGAGGCGGTGGTGAGGTTGTCGAAGATTTGGCTGATGCGTTCGGGGTGCCACGCCGATCCGTCGTCGCGGATGAAGAACCTGCCGCTGTCGACCCAGGCGGTGCCGGCTTTGAGTTTGAGGGCTTTGCGGCGGGTGTTGTAGCGGCGCAGGCTGGCGGTGGTGTCGTCGGCGAGAGGGACGGTGCGGTCCCCGGCCCGGCTCTTGACCTTCTTCAGGACCGGCTTGTAGGCGACGGAGGCGATCTGTTCGTGGATGGTCAGTTGCTGGTGGTGCAGGTCGACGTCGTGTTCGCCGAGGCCGCAGGCTTCGCCTCGGCGTAGCCCGCGGTGGGCGATGAGTTCGAACATGTCGTGCAGGTCGGCCTGGTGGTCGGCGGCGTGGTCCAGGAACGTGCCGAGCTGGGCGGGTGTCCAGACCATGACCGGGCTGGGGCGGCGGCCGGTTTTGCGCCAGCGGGTGACGGCGGCGTCGGTCCACAGCTGGGGTTTGGGTGGGGCGCCGGAGGCGAGTTCGACGTGTAGGGCGGGGTTGTACTCGATCAGCTTGTGCACGCCGATGGCGTCGTTGAGTGCTTTGCGGATGGTGGCCAGGAACCTCTGCTGGCTGGCCGCGCCCCGAACCCGCTTCCCCTTGACTGTGTCGCGTACTGCCTGGTCGGGGTGGTTGCGGGCGCGCAGCAGTGCGGCGTCGGCGGCGTCGATGTTGTTGAACACGGCCTGGATGTGGGCGGTGCGCAGCTTCTGCAGGGGGATGTGGCCGAAGCCGGGTTTGAAGTACATGCGGATGTGGTCGGAGTAGGAGCGCAGGGTGTTTTCGGAGACCCGCCGGTTGGCGAGCCATTCGTCGAGGTAGGCGCCGGTGCTGGTGTCGTCGTAGACCGCAACACCGGCACGTACGCGTCGGGCGATGGCGTCGCGGTCGGGCAGGGGTTGGCCGGCCTTGAGGTCGGCGATGATGTCACCGATCTCGGTGCGGATCTGCTGGTCGCCACCCAGGCCGATCAGCTCGTGGACTCTGTCGCGTTCGGCCTCAACCTGCTTGGAGGTGGTGAAGCCGCTGCGCCGGTATTGCCGGCGTGTCCCGTCGGCGGCTGGGGGGAGTTCGACTTGTAGGGCCCAGACGCCGTGGTGGTAGTTCCAGGTCCCGTCGGCGCGGGTCAGTTTCGGGCATTTGATGCCGAGCCGTTTCCCGGCCTGGTTTTTGCAGTTGCATTTTTTGGAGATTGTTTTGTCGAGGGCCATGGCAGACTCCTGGCATAAATCTAGAGTGGATTTGGTTCGGCGCGGGGTTTCGCTTCTGATTTTCGCGTCGGTCCATGGACGCTTCGATCCGCCAGGTATGCAAGTCACCCGGTAACGGAAACGCCGACGCCGACCGGGCCGCCGCTGCGGTACTACGCCGCGCCGACGACCGGCGACGGATGCGGTCTACGGATCGGGATCCTCGTCGTGGACGGCCAGGCAGAGGGCGCGCAGGATCTCCGCGACCGGGACCCGGTACTGGGTGCGGACGCGGACGAGCGGTACGGGGAAGTCGCCGTTCGCGGCGAGCCGGTAGGCGGCGCCCCGGGTGAGGCCGAAAATGCTGCCGGCGGTTTCGATGTTCGTCAGCGTTCCCAGCGCCCGGATCTGCGCCGGGCTCCACCCGTTGGCCTGATACCGCCCCCGCCCTGGCCCCCGCCCGCGCTTCGGGTTCTGGGGGCTGGCGGGGTCGCTGGCGCTCACGGCCGGCCCCGCCCCGCCGCGGCCACGACGGTGGCAGCGATCGCGGTGTACGCCGAGTCGGGGTGGAAGGTGCCGAAGGCGCCGTGGGCGTCGACCAGCAGCGCGGACTGGTCACCGGCGTGGGCGGCCAGGCTCCAGCTGTGGGCGTGCAGGACCACGACGGCGACCGCCCCGCGCAGGGTCCGGCCGATCAGCATTGCGCCGGGCGGTGGGTCGGCGGTGAGGGTTTGGGCTTGGGCGGCGATCTGCTCGGCCATCTGCGGGGGCAGGTGCAGGTCGGGATCCGGCACCAGCCCGAACTCTGCCGTGGTGGTGCGGTTGCTGTGGTGAGGGGTCAGGGCGTGGCCGATCTGGTTGGCCTGCCGCCGCCGCTGCTTCTGCTGCGGGGTGAGCCGGTCCAGGGCGACGGTGGCCGGCTGCAGGACCGTGACCGGGAACCGCGGGTGGCGACGTCGGTGCGAGCGGGACTTCGGTTGGTGGTGCTCGGGATTGGTGGGCGTGTTCATCGCGGAACTCCTTCGGACACCGCCGGGTAGGCGGCGAGGTAGCGGAAGACGCCCGCTGGGGCCCACCACAACGGGCAGGCCCCAACGGGCGCGGGAAAATGGCGAGGTGCCGGTCCCGGCCGGATGCGGCCAGGCGGCGGTCAGCTCTGGTCGGGCCAGCGGTGCAGGCCGAGCAGGTCCAGCAGCGGCGCGACCGGCACCCGCAGCCGCCGGCCCACCTGCACGACGGGTACGGGGAACTGGCCGGCGCGGTGGATGCGGTACACCGACCAGTGGGAGATCCCCAGGATCCGGCCGGCGGTGGGTAGGTCGGTGGTGGCGCCCAGAGCGCGGATGTCCTGGGCGGTCCACCGCCGAGGACCCTTGGCCCGCGCTACCGCCGTAGCGGCTTCAGCGGTGGTGGTGGGGTTGGTGCGGCGTAGCCGCCAACGGCTGGTGCGGTGGGCGCCGACGTAGCCGGCAGGGCCGGATTCGATAGAGCGAGACATGCGTGACTCCAGAGCAACGATGACGAAGACCCCGCCAACCCAGCGCGGACGCGCGGATCGGCGGGGTCTTCGAGGAACGGTTCAAGGAAGTTGGTGTGGCATCGGGATCGGCGGGCGCCGACGGTGGTGGTGTTCAGCAGCGCAGGTAGCGCAGGAGCGCCTCGTAGATCACGGTCGGTGGCAGCTCGTGCGGCGCTTGCAGCGCGGCTGGCGTTGTCGGTGGTGCTGCGGTGGTGGTGTTCTCGGTGGGTTGGTTGTCACCGCGCATGCGGCGGCTTGCGGGCCGGCGATGTCGCCGGCGGAGCAGTGGGAGGCGCATCGGGTTTCTCCGGGTGTGGTGCGCCGGATCCCCGCCACTGCGCGGTGCGGTGGCGGGGATCCGACGTTCGAGGTGGGGTTGGTCAGGTGTGGGGGTTGCTCCTGTTCTGGCTGTCCAGGTGTGGGGTGAGCCGGGTGATGGCCTCGTCGTGGAACGAGGCGTTGATGTCGATGCCGATGTACCGGCGGCCTAGCCGCAGCGCGGCCAGTCCGGTCGTAGCGGCCCCAGAAAACGGATCCAGGACAACTCCGCCCGGCGGGCAGCCGGCCGCGATAGCTCGCATCGGCAGGTCGATCGGGAACGGCGCCACGTGCGCCCCCCGATATGGGCGGGTCGCCATCGGCCACACGTCGCCCGGGTTTTTCCCACGCGGATGCGCTGCCGTATGCCGGCTGCCGGTCGGGGTGAGGTTCGGCGCTCCGGCCCGCGCTTGTACCGCCCCGGCACCGTATTTGCTGGTACCGCGGCGGCGTGCGGTTGCCCCGATCCCGCCGCTGGTGCCTTTACGGGAGCCGCCGATGGTCAGGGTGCCGTCGGCGGCTTCGGGGCGTTTGAGTGGCTGGCGGATCGGGTCCAGGTCGAACCAATACCTGCTGCTGGGGGTGAGCAGGAAGAACAGCTCGTAGGTGCAGGACAGGCGGTCCCGCACCGATTCGGGCATGGGGTTGGTCTTGGCCCACACCACCGCATTCCGCAGCACCCACCGGTCTGCTTGAAGCGCGAATGCCGTCCGCCACGGCACGCCGACCAGATTCTTGGCCGGCAGCAAACGCGCGCTTGCGTGTTGCTCCTTCCTCGAGTTAGGGGCATATGCGGTGGTGTGCCGTTCGGGGCTGGTGTAGCAGTCGCCTAAATTCAGCCACGCCGTTCCCGAGGGTTTCAGGACCCGACGCAGCTGTGCGAACACCGCGACGAGCCGGTCGACGTACTCCTCCACGCAGGATTCGAGTCCGTACTGGCCGGTGACGGTGTAGTCGCGGAGCCCCCAGAACGGTGGGGAGGTGACTACGCAGTCGACCGACCCGTCGGGCATCGCTGACAGCACCTGGTGGGCGTCGCCGAGCAGCAACTCCACCGGCCCCATCTGCGAATACCGGAACCGAGCCAGCGGATCCCCTACCGGGTGGCCGCTCATGCGAGCACCCACTCGTGCGGGCACAGCAGCCGCCGCAGCGCCGCCTCAGCCTGCTGAGGGACGACCCCGTTACCCAGCACATGAAGCGCCCGGGTACGCGGCAACCCCAGGTCAGTGACCCACCCTTCGGGCAGACCCATTAACCACTCCACCAGCACCGGGCTCAGCACCGGCTTGCCGTGGGCGCCAAGCACCGTCGGTGCCGGTGCGGGGCGACCGAGGATGCTCTCCCATCCGGCGACCGCCTGGGCGTAGATGCCCCACCTTTGGGTGTCCGGCCGGCCGACGTAGGGAACCCGCACGGACGCCGACGGCAGGGTGAGGTCACCGCGCTGGCCCCGCTGCCCCGGGCAGCCATTCACCCCATCGCTCGCGCGTGGGGTGGGGAGCAGGACCTGTGACAGCGGTGGCCGGAATCCGGCCCCAGCCCGTCGTCCGGGGGTGCCGGTGTCGCTTGCCCGTGGTGTCGGCAACAGATGGCTGCGACTGCCGGCGGGTTCCACGACATCGGGTAGACCATGCTGGTGGCCGGGGCCTTTGCCGTCACGAGCGCACGGCGTCGGCAACCTCCTCATCTCCACAGTCAGTTCGGCTGACTTTTCGGGTGGCGAGCATAAATAGCCGATCGCGGCGGTGCGCCGCCCCGACCTCGGATGCGCGTATGCACGTCCAGCGTGTGTCGTACCCGAGCGCGGCCAGATCGGAGTGGCAGACTTCGAACCCCCGCCTGAGCAGGGCGGCCACGTTCTCCACGAGCACGTATTGCGGTCGAACCTCGCCAACGGCGTCGGCGACGTGGGCCCACAGACTGGACTTGGGCCCGGTGATTCCTGCTCTCCTTCCTGCGTTCGATATGTCCTGACATGGGAACCCGGCGGTGATGATGTCGACTTGTGGCTGTTGTCCCCAGTCGACTGCGGTGATGTCGCCGAGGTTCGGGATCCCGGGCCAGTGGGCGGACATGACGGTGGCGGCGTGTCGGTCGTTCTCGGCGTACCAGAGCAGCCGGCCGCCGAGGACGGCTTCGACCGCGAGGTCGAGACCCCCGTAGCCGGAGCACAGCGATCCGATCCGCAATCTGCCTGCGGTGGGGTGGGTGGTGTCAAGGTTCACGCCACCCCCCGACCGGCATCGCCGGCAGCGTCGCCTCCGCCGCCGGCGGGTGGGGTGGCGGGGCAGGTCCACGGACCACACCCCTGCTCGGGCTCTCCGCCGGCGCGTGGCCGCAGGACTACCTGATCCAGCGGGATCCGCTGACGGTGGAGGAAGAACTGCCCTCGCAGCGGGTGCCCGTTGGCGGTGGCCCGCGCGGACCCGTTCCGGATCGCGTGATCGAACGCCACCGCTGACGCCCACTCCAGCGGCTGGTTGGATTTCAGGTCGGCCCAGAAATCATCTGAATGAAATGGGCATCCCACACATGACGACCGAGGCGTATCAGCCAATCCATTCTCGGCCAGATAGGACAAACAGTCGCTACGCCGCCAGCCGAGATCTAGCAGTGGGAAGGTGTTGCGCATGTAGCGCACGTCGGAATCACGGGCTCTGCCGATCTCATCGACGCTGATCCCGATCGCCATCTGCGCCCACACCGCGGCCGGAACCCGGCGCGGGTGCGGGTAGCCCAGCCGACGCCGTACCTCCTTCTTCAGCGGGGAAATTTTATACGAAGAAGTACATTGGCGGCGTGCCATACCACGTTGCCCGTTAGGGGCTAAAGTGAACAGTGGCATGGACGCGAACCGGCTCGCCGGGTTCAGGGCGTCAAGACGGATATTGCCCGCCCCCACCCGCACGACGGGAATGTGATGAGCAGCCGCTAAACGCTCCAATCTCAACAAATGCTGATACACCGTTATGGACTCCCAGCCCGTGTCGGCGAAAATGCACACGTCAAACTTTTCGACCAAGCCGCGGCAAGCCGCGACCAACAGGGCCGAGGACTGAACCCCGGCACCCAGCGAAAGCGCGTTTATTGCCGGCTTCCCGACGCTCGCCTCCGGCGTCATGGCGGTGGTGTTCATCGGCCCACCCCCGCCTGGAGCAGAACCAAATCCTCGTGAGCGATGAGGTGCATCGGCCGGCCGGCGGTCCGCTGTTTGCGGACGTGGCCGAGTTGGAAGAACGACGGGCGGGCGATGATCCGCCCGTCGCGCACCACACCCAGGCATGCCGGCATGACCGCTACCGGGGTGAGCCCGGCGTCGATCCCAGCTCCCACGACTGCCGAGGGCAGGTCGACCAGCGGCCCGTTCTTACGGAACGGCCGGACGGTGACCACGACATGCCCGCCGGGGCGTAGCACCTGCCGGCAGCCGGCCAGGATCTCGGTGAAGCCCTCTACCAGTGCGTTGGTGTTGCGGTAGGCGAGGTTGCCTCGATCGGTGCCATAGGTGGCGTCGGTCTTGGCCACCCCGGCCGGGCCGGGTTCGACCAGCCCGTGGACGGTCGACCCGTACGGCGGGCTGGTGACCACCAGCGCGACCTGCCCGTGCAACACGCGGGGCAGGAGGCTGGTCAGTCGGGTGGAGTCCCCACGGATTACCGATCCCCGGCCGGGCGCGCCCAGGTTGAGGGTGTGGGCGATGTTGGCATCGGACAGGTTCGCCCAGCGCGGCTCGTACTCCACCCCGAACGTATCCCGGCCCAGGTGCATGGCTTCCACGAGGGTGGTGCCGATCCCGCACATCGGGTCCAGGACCAGATCCCCGGGCCGGCTGTAGGCGGCGATGGCGTGGGCGGCGGTCGCCGGGTACATGCGTGCTGGGTGGGCTTTCTGTCCGGGCACGTACCGGCCGCGTCGTTGGATGGGCTGGGTTTTCTGGGCGGTCGCCCACACCGACAACGGCCGGCGAGGCGTGTTGTGGCTAGGCATCGGCGTCACCACCGAGCAGGTAGACGCGCAGATCGCGGTGTACCCGCACATGCCCCGACCCGCCAGGGCCGGCGGCAGCCGCCAGCTCGGCGGCGGTGGGGTAGTAGACGAACTGGTCACCGTCGACGCGGGCGGTGACGGCGACGATGTGCTGGAAGTAGCCCAACCCCAGCTGCGCCGCAGCGGCGTGCAGGGGCCGGTGATCGGTCGGGCCTGCGTCGGCGGCTTCGACCAAGATCAGACACCCACCCGGACGCAGCACTGGTGCGGCTGCGGCGAGTAGCTGACCTGCCGCATCGGGGTTGCCTGGCGGTAGGTCGGCGACCAGCAGAGCCGCCCCGTCGGTGGGGTCGGCGTAGCTGCGGTGGCCGCGGCCGAGGGTGGCGCAGGCGTTGGCCAGGACGGTGTCGGTGGTCCAGTCGGCGACGGTGTCGCCGGGCTGGCTGTAGGAGGTGACGATCGCCTCGGCGAGACGGACGCCAATTGCGGCGGGCTGGTCTTCGCCGGTGGTGGCGGTGCGCCACAGGGTGATCGGTACCGGCGGTTCGCCGGCCACCTGATCGATCCCGGCGCCCACAGTCGGACGGACGGACGGGTGGTGGTGTGTGTCGGTGGACTTGACGTGGGACGGACGTGGTGTGGTGTTCATTGGCGGTGTGGAGCTGCCCGCCGCACCTGATGCGCTGACGGTTACTAATCCGGTTTCGTTAGAGCTGACGAACGTCTGGTCGCTCTAACGGCCTCTAACGGTCCCGATCTGCACCGATATGCGAAGCGCGTTGGCGCGGTGGGCAGCTGGTCGAACGGAGGCGCCGCGCAGCCACCCATGTGCGAACGGACGCGGTTGCCGGCCACGGACGCGCGTCCGTAGGCGTGCTCGACCAGCGGACCGACGGAAGGACGTCCGCCCACGGAACGCGAACGGAACGCGCGGACGCGAACGGAACGCGCGCCCGGCCAGGGAACGCGAACGGAACGCGCGGACGCGAACGGAACGCGCGCCCGGCCAGGGAACGCGAACGGAACGCGCGGACGCGAA
>NZ_BMQC01000017.1 GCF_014647915.1 Pilimelia terevasa | reverse complement strand
GCCGCGGGCGACCCGCACGACGTCGTCACGGAACTCTCGGGGGTAGGGCTTGGGCACGGTGGCATCCTTCCAGCCCGCCTCAACGGCAAGCCAGCTCAGGTGTCACCAGTTGGTGCAGCAGACCCCCGCTCTGTCCTAGAGGTGGCCTTCCCCGGCACCGACTACTACCTGCTCGACGACCGCACGGTGATGTTCCTGCACTTCGACGGTGACCTGAACCCCGCCGGTTACTCCGCTACAGACGACGCGTCAACCGTGGAGCTGTGTCGCTCCGCCTTCGAGCGGTGCTGGAGCTCTGCCGTCGCCAACGATGCGTTCAAGCCCGGTTAGCGCGGCCGACGAGGGTCGTAGGGCTCTGGGCGCTCGGCTCCGTCAGCTTCGCAAGTCCGCTGGGCTGACGGGCCGGGCGCTCGCCGCGGGGATCGGCGTGCACTTCACCTGGCTTAGCCGCATCGAGAACGGGCACGTCTCCCCAGCCGAGCGCAACATCGCCGACTGGTGCGCAGCCTGCCAGGCAGAGAACCAAGTTCCCGACCTCCTTGCCACCCTGCGGGAAGTCGAGGACGCCTACGCCGAGTGGCAGCAACGGGTCCGAGCTGGCCTGAGGCGCGCCGGCGGGCCTCGGTCGGTCTCCATCTACGAGGGCACGACGCTGTTTCGAATCCACGAGCTGAACGTCATTCCTGGCATCCTCCAAACCGCCGACTACACGCGGTCGGTGCTCTCCTTCTGGCGCGAGTTCTTCGACGCTCCCGACGACTTGGAGCAAGCTGTCGAGCTCCGCCAGCGGCGAGCCGTGTTGGCGCTGTCAGCTCCTCGCCGGGTCGTGGTCGTGCTCAGCGAGACCGCGATCCGCACCCGGTACAACCCGGAGCAGCAACACGAGGCCCAGCTCGTGCACCTCCTCTCCCTTGTCCAGCAGCGGCCCAACCTATCGTTGAGCGTCATCCCGCTAGCGACACGGACATACGGGATCGCCTCAGTCGGCTTCTGGCTGTTCGACTCCCGCGCCGTGCTGCTGGAGACCCCTACCGCTGAGATCCGCGTGACCCGCCCGAGTGAGATCCGGCTGTACGAGAAGCTGTTTACCCGGCTCCAGGAGCAGGCAGCACAAGGCCGGGACGCACGTCGCCTCATCACCAAGGCCATGGACGAGCTGTAGGAACGCACCGCCGCGTGGCCAGGGTGCCCGGATAGGGATGTCTGAGCGGGAAGCGTCAGCCCGGACGTCGCGGATGCCTTCAGCAGGTCGGGCAGGTGCCGAAGATCTCCAGGGTGTGGCTGATGTCGCGGAAGGCGTGCTCCGCGGCGATCTTCTCGGCCCAGCGTTCGACGGCCGGGCCCGCGACCTCGACCGTCCGGCCGCAGGCGCGGCAGACCAGGTGGTGGTGGTGGCCGTCGCTGCACCGCCGGTAGAGCTGCTCGGCGCCGGGGAGCTGCATCACGTCGATCTCGCTGGCGTCGGCCAGGGTCTGGAGTGTCCGGTAGACGGTCGTCAGCCCGACCCGTTCGCCGCGGGCGCGCAGCATCGCGTGCAGGTCCTGGGCGCTGTGGAAGCCGTCCAGCTCGGCCAGCAGCGCGCTGACCGCGCTGCGCTGCCGCGTGTTGCGTACCCCGGTGGCGCCGCCGTTCATGCCCGCTCCTCCCGTACGTGACTGACCGCGTCCGCGACGATGTGGGTGATGTGCTCGTCCACCAGCGAGTACGCGATCTCGCGGCCGGTCCGCACGCCCTCGACCACCCCGGCCCGGCGCAGCACCCGCAGGTGCTGGGAGACCAGCGGCTGGGGTATGCCCAGCGCCTCGACCAGCTCGTGGACGCAGCGGGTGCCCGTGTCGGCCAGCACGGTCACGATCGCCACCCGGGTGGGCGCGGCCAGCGCCCGCAGGAGTTCGCTGGCGGCGTGGTAGCTGGTGTCGCCGCCCGCGAGGGTGGGCTGTGCCGCGGTCATGTCCTCCACGGTAGCCAACGGTCGGTGGGTCCGCTGCGACGGACCAGCGTCCGCCGCAGTCCCGCGGCCAGCGCGACGACGACGAACGCGGCGATGGCCACCATGACGATCGTGGCGCCCGGCGCGGTGTCGGCCTGCCACGAGATCGCCACCCCGAGGAAGGCCGCCAGGCCGCCGACGGCCATCGCGGCGAGCTGGGTGCCGCGGAAGCCGCGGGTGACCTGCTGGGCCGTGGCCACCGGCACCACCATCAGGGCGCTGACCAGCAGCAGGCCGACGGCGCGCATGGCGATGGTGACCGTCACGGCCGTGGTCACAGCCAGCAGCATGTTCAGCGCGCGCACCGGCAGTCCGCAGACGCGGGCGAACTCCTCGTCGTGGCAGACGGCGAACAGCGCCGGCCGCAGCAGCAGCATCGCCGACAGGACCGCCGCGCCGAGTCCGCCGATGACGGCCAGGTCGGTGTCGGTGACGGTGCCCAGCGAGCCGAACAGGTACGACAGGAGGTTGCCGCCGCTGCTGCGCCCCGCGGCGCCCACGAGCAGGACGCCGCCCGCGATGCCGCCGTAGAACAGGACAGCCAGCGCCAGGTCGCCCGGGGTCCGCCCGCGCTCGCGGACCAGCTCGACGCCGACCGCGCACAGCGCCGCGACGACCACGGCGGCCAGGACGGGGGACTGGTCCAGGATCAGGCCGACGCCGACGCCGGTCAGCGCGACGTGCCCGATGCCGTCGCCGATCATGGACATCCGGCGCTGCACCAGGTAGGTCCCGAGCGTCGGGGCGCAGACCCCGATGACCAGGGCCGCGCACAGGGCCCGCAGCATCAGCTCCGAGCCGAACATCGCCGTCACCGGCCCAGCTCCGTCCCGTTGGGGGGGCCGTGCGGGTGCACGTGGTCGTACCCGACGGCGTCCTGCGGTACCGCGCCGTCGTGCACGACGCGGCCGTCGGCGACGACCAGCGCCCGGGTCAGCAGG
Organism: Pilimelia terevasa; assembly: GCF_014647915.1. Lineage (GTDB taxonomy): Bacteria > Actinomycetota > Actinomycetes > Mycobacteriales > Micromonosporaceae > Pilimelia > Pilimelia terevasa. Next base: position 67,442 of record NZ_BMQC01000017.1, on the reverse strand, counting down.
CGGCGCAGCGGCCCGGCCTCGTGCAGGACCACCAGGACGGTACCGCCGCCGTCGACGAACCCGCCGACCGCGGCGGCGAACGCCTCCTGGCTGGCGGCGTCCACGCCCGCGGTGGGCTCGTCGAGGACCAGCAGTTCCGGCCCGCCGGCCAGGGCGCGCGCGATCAGCGTCCGCTGCTGCTGGCCGCCGGACAGGGTGGCCACCGGGTCGTCGGCGCGGTCGGCCAGGCCGACGGCGGCCAGGGCGCCGGCCACCGCGGCCTGGCGCCCCCGGCCGTAGGGCCGCAGCAGTCCCCGGCGGGCGAGCAGGCCCGCGGCCACCACCTCGGCGACGGTCGCGGGCACCCCGCTGCCGGCGCCCAGCCGCTGCGGTACGTAGCCCAGCCGGTGCCACTGCCGGAACCGCCGCAGCGGCGTGTCGAACAGCCGGACCTGGCCCGCGTCGGCGGGGATCAGCCCGAGCACCGCCCGGACCAGCGTCGACTTGCCCGAGCCGTTGGCGCCCATCACGGCGACGACCTCGCCGGAGCCGACCCGCGCGTCGACGCCGCGCAGCACCGCCCGCTCGCCGAAGGCGACGGTGAGGTGCGCGACCTCGACGACGGCCGGGCCGCTCACCGGCACCCCAGCGCCTGCCGCAGGGTGGCCAGGTTGCGGCGCATGACGGCCGGGTAGTCGTCCGCGCCGCTGACGCCCTCGATCGGGTCCAGGACCGCCGTGCCGGCGCCGGCCTGGCGGGCGACCGTTTCGGCGATCTTCGGGCTGACCAGGGTCTCGAAGAAGATCGTGGTCGCCCCGTACTGCCGGGCGAGGGCGGCGATCTCGGTCATCCGCCGCGGCGCCGGCTCCTGGTCCGGGCTGATCCCGGTGATCGGTACCTGGGTGAGCTGGTAGCGCCGGGCGAGGTAGCCGAACGCGGCGTGGCTGGTCACGATCTGGCGGCGGGTACAGGTGGCCAGGCCGGTGCGGTACGCGGCGTCCAACTCGGTCAGCTCGGTGCGCAGGGCGGCGGCGTTGGCGGTGTAGCCGGCCGCCCGCGGCGGGTCCAGCGTGCCCAGGCGCGCGGCCAGCTTCTCGGCGGCGGTGGCGTACCGCTGCGGGTCGAGCCACACGTGCGGGTCGGTGGTGCCCTCGTCGTGGCCGTCGGGCTCGGCCTCGCCGTCGTGGCCGGCCGGCTCGGCGGGGGCGTCGAGGGGGACGTGGGTGGCGACGTCGAACAGCCGGTCGCCGGAGTCGCCGACGGCGGCGTCGACGGCGGGCTGGACGCCGCGCAGGTACACGACCAGCTCCGCGTCCCGCACGGTCTCCAACTGGGCCGGGGTGAGCTCCATGTCGTGCGGCTCGACGCCCGGCCGGGCGAGGCTGGTGACCGCGACCGAGGGCCCGCCGACGCGGGCGGCCAGGTAGTGCATCGGGTAGAACCCGGCCACCGCCGTGATCTTCCCGGGGTCGCCGTCGTCAGCGGGCCGGTCGGCGCAGCCGGTGGCCGCGAGCAGGGTGGCGGCGAGCAGGGCGAGGGCGGGAGCGCGGCGCGGGACGTGCGGGGGTCGGTACCACATGAGTTCTACTGTTCGCCATAATGACAATGATTGTCAACTGGCTGATCCAGTGGGGCGCCCGGCCGCTCAGCCGAGCTTCAGCAGGGCCACCCCTACCAGCAGGCAGACGACCGCCGCCCGGATGACCCGCGCACCCGCCGGCGCGCTCCGCCAGGTGTACCGCCCCAGGGCGGCCAACGCGCAGGCCAGGGCCAGCAGCAGCACCGCCCCGACGAACTTCGGAGCGTAGAGCGCGAGCAGGAGATAGGCAATCGTCGCCAACAGGACAGGCGTCGTGCCGCGCCGGGCCAACCCGGCGGCCAGCCGGACCGGGAGGGGCTGCGTACCGGAGGTCATCTCGGCTCCTGTCGTCGGCCGCGGCGGCGTGCCCGCCTACGCTGTGCGGACACGCTGCCACATCCGCCGACCCGACCGGGAGAACCCGTGCTCGTGATCAACCGTTTCGTGGTGGAGGAGGCGGACGCCGCCGACTTCACCGCCCGCGCGCACGCCGCCCTGGCCGCGCTCGCCGCCCGGCCCGGCTACCTCGCCGGCCGGTTGACCCGCGCGCTCGACGCGCCGGAGTCGTGGTGCCTGGTCACCGAGTGGGAGTCCGTCGGCAGCTACCGGCGCGCGCTGGGCGGCTTCGACGTCAAGCTGCACGCCACGCCGCTGCTGGCCCGGTCGCTGGACGAGCCCTCGGCGTACGAGGCGCTCGCGGCCGCCGAGCCCGGCGGGCAGGTGGCGGCGTTCGCCAGCGACCGTGCGGTCCGCCCCGGCCGCTGACCGCCCCCACTACGATGGGCGGACATGAGCGCCGCACCCGGTCAGCCGGCTCCGCCGCCCGCCCCCGGTCCGCCGCCGGAGGGGGGCTCCGCGCCCCCGCCGCCCGCGGCCCCCGGCCGGCCGGCGCCGTTTCCGCCGCCGCGCGGTCCGGGCGTCACGCCGCCGTTCCCCGCGCCGCCGACCGAGGGGCACACCACCCGGCTGTGGGCGGGGCTGCTGGCCGGCGGGCTGGTGGTCCTGCTGTGCTGCGGCGGCGGCCTGACCGCCTGCGTCGGGCTGGCCGTCGTCGGCGCCAAGGCGATCAACGAGCGCGCGCACGCGGCGGTCCGGGAGTACCTGGAGGACGTGCGGACCGGCCGGTACCGCGAGGCCTACGACGGCCTGTGCCCGGAGGCCCGGCGGCGGGAGACGCTGACCCAGTTCACCGGCCGGGTGCGCGGCGAGCGCCCGCTGCGGACGTACCAGATCAGCGACGCCGAACTGGGGACGGCCACGGTCCGGGTGCCGGTCGCGGTCAGCTTCGTCGACGGCGGCGTCGCCCGCTGGCAGGTCCGCGTGGAGCAGGACACCGGCACCGGGGACCTCCAGGTCTGCCAGGTCGACCCGGTCGTCCCGTGAGCGCCGCCCCGCACGGCGGGGCAAAGCCGGGCTGACCGGCTCGCCCGCTTGCTACCGTGACCCGACAACTGTTCCCGCCCGACCGCCAGCCGGCGCAGGAGGAGACCCCGATGTCCGCCGTCCGGATCGACACGATCGTCAGCCTCGCCAAGCGCCGCGGCTTCGTCTACCCGTCGAGCGAGATATACGGCGGCACGCGCTCCGCCTGGGACTACGGGCCGCTGGGCGTGGAGCTGAAGGAGAACGTCCGGCGCCAGTGGTGGCGCACGATGGTCCAGCAGCGCGACGACGTCGTCGGCCTGGACTCCGCGGTCATCCTCAGCCGGGACGTGTGGGCCGCCTCCGGCCACCTGGAGGCGTTCGTCGACCCGCTGACCGAGTGCCAGTCCTGCCACCGGCGGTTCCGCGCCGACCACCTGGCCGAGGCGTACGCCGAGCGGCACGAGGGCCCGCCGCCGTCGCTGGCGGCGCTCGCCTGCCCCAACTGCGGCAACCGGGGCACCTTCACCGAGCCGCGGATGTTCAACGGTCTGATGAAGACCCACCTCGGCCCGGTGGAGAGCGAGGAGGGGCTGCACTACCTGCGCCCGGAGACCGCCCAGGGCATCTTCGTCAACTTCGCCAACGTGATGAACTCCTCCCGGCGCAAGCCGCCGTTCGGCATCGCCCAGGTCGGCAAGTCGTTCCGCAACGAGATCACGCCGGGCAACTTCATCTTCCGCACCCGCGAGTTCGAGCAGATGGAGATGGAGTTCTTCGTCGAGCCGGGCACCGACGAGCAGTGGCACGAGTACTGGCTGGCCCAGCGCTGGGACTGGTACCGGGACCTCGGCCTGTCCGAGGCCAACCTGCGGTTCTACGAGCACCCCGCCGAGAAGCTGTCGCACTACGCCAAGCGGACCGTCGACATCGAGTACCGCTTCCGGTTCGGCGGTGCGGAGTTCGCCGAGCTGGAGGGCGTGGCCAATCGGACGGACTTCGACCTGAGCACGCACGCCAAGCACGCCGGGGTCGACCTGTCGTACTTCGACCAGGCCCGCAACGAGCGGTGGACCCCGTTCGTGATCGAGCCCGCGGCGGGGCTGACCCGGGCCGTGCTGGCGTTCCTGCTGGAGGCGTACGACGTCGACGAGGCCCCGAACACCAAGGGCGGGGTCGACAAGCGGACGGTGCTGCGGTTCGACCCGCGGCTGGCGCCGGTGAAGGTCGCGGTCCTGCCGCTGTCGCGCAACGCCGACCTGACCCCGAAGGCGCACGACCTGGCCGCCGCGCTGCGGCGCCGCTGGCACGTCGAGTTCGACGACTCCCAGGCGATCGGGCGGCGGTACCGGCGGCAGGACGAGATCGGCACCCCGTTCTGCGTCACCGTGGACTTCGACACCCTCGCCGACGGGGCGGTGACGGTGCGGGCGCGGGACACGATGGCCCAGGAGCGGGTGGCGCTGGACCAGGTGGAGCGGTACCTGGTGGAGCGGCTGCCCGGCTGTTGATCAACTGCCCGGCTATGTCCTGACATGAGACAGTGAACGCCCGCGCGTCGGATCGACCTCCCGGAAACTCATGGATTCAAGTTCGTGACTTTCTCAGCCGCTCCTGCTGTGATGGACCTCATCTACGGGCATCCACCCCCACCCAGCCTGAAGAGTGAGGATTCACGATGACGTCTTCGTCTTCGGCGCCGCGTCCGCGCGTGCGCACCCTGCTCGCCGTGGGCGCCGCGGCCGTCACCGTCGCGCTCCCGCTGGCCACCGGCCAGTCCGCGAGCGCCGACGCGGCGGCCGTCGCCCTCGCCAACCCCAACGGCGAGGCCATGTACCTGGTCCAGGAGCCGGGGATGCGCACCGGCCACCTCGCCACGCTGCTGGAGGCGAACGGCTTCGACCTGGCCGGCCACGGCGACAGCGCGCTCGGCGTCGGCGTCCTCGGCGACCGCACGACGCCCGCCCGGGCCCGGGCCCTGGGCCTGACGGCCAAGTACATGGCGCCGCAGTACCACCCGGTCGACCCGTCCTTCCAGGCCAACGCGGACACCTACTACGGCGGGTACCACACCAGCGCCGGACACGAGCGGCACAACGCCGCCGTCGCGAGCGCGCACCCCACGCTGGTGCGCAAGCACACGATCGGCCAGTCCTGGAAGAAGACGCAGGGCCAGGGCGGCCACGACATCGAGGCCGTGTGCATCACCAAGATCACCTCTGGTGACTGCGAGCTGACCAACACGAACAAGAAGCCCAAGTTCACGCTGATGTCCCAGATCCACTCGCGGGAGCTGGCCTCGGGCGAGCTGTCGTACATGTTCATGGATCAGCTCGTCAACAACTACGGCAAGGACTCCGAGGTCACGGCGCTGCTGGACAGCACCGAGGTCTGGGTGATCCCGATCGCCAACCCTGACGGCGTGGACGTGGTGTCGTCCAACTCCAGCCGGCCGGTGCTCCAGCGCAAGAACCTGCACGAGAACGGCTGCTCCGGCACCCAGATCGGCACCGACCTCAACCGCAACTCGGACTACCACTGGGACAAGAACCAGGGCGGTAAGTGCTCCGAGACGTACCCGGGCACGGGGCCGGACAGCGAGCCCGAGACCCAGGGCATCGAGTCGTTCCTGAAGCGGATCTACCGCGACACCAAGCCGGACGCCGACAACACCCCGGCGTCCAAGGACACCACCGGCGTCTTCCTCACTGTCCACGCGTACGCGCAGCTCAACATCTTCCCGTACGGCTGGACCAACAACAACGCGCCGAACCACAGCGACCTGAAGGCGATCGCGGACGCGATGGGCGCGCACAACCGGTACCAGGTCGTGCACGGCGACGGCGGCCTGAACTACTTCGCCCCCGGCGCGACCGACGACTGGATCTACGGCCGCCTGGGCGTCCCCGGCTACACCATCGAGATCGGCCCGGGCACCGGCAACTGCGCCGGCTTCACGCCCCAGTACTCCTGCATGCAGAGCTTCTGGAAGCTGAACTACCCGGCCTACATGGCCGCGGCCAAGGCGGCGGCCAAGCCCTACAAGTAGGTCGCACGGGCAGGCCGCGCCGACCGGCGCACCGCGTCACCACGTGAGGGGCGGGCACCCACCGGGTGCCCGCCCCTCACGTGTCAGCGGCGATTTTCGCGGCGGCTCAGCCGCCGCCGGCTCAGCCCAGGAACGCCGCCCGCGACTGTGCGCGCACCGCCGGCACCCCGGTGGCCACCACCCGCTCGGCCAGCACCGACTCCAGCATCTCGCCCACCCGCACGGCCGTGTTGGACAGCAGGGACGAGGTGATCCCGTGGCTGTGCTCGGTGCCGCCCTGCAGGTAGATCCCGCAGCGCAGGGCGGGGGCGGTGCGCAGCCGGTAGTCGCGGTCCACGGCGAGCCGGCCCTGCGGGTCCCGCTGGCACAGGTCGGCGAGCGGGTCGCCGAGGGTCTCCCGCACGTCCTGCTCGTGGTACCCGGTCGCGTAGACGACCGCGTCGGCCTCCAGGACCGTCTGCTCGCCGCTGACCAGCGACGCGACGACCGCGCGGACCCCGGTGCCGGTGTCGGTCATCTCGGCGACGTGCGCGACGTTGCGCAGGTACAGGCGGCGGGCGCCGCGCACCTTCTCCGTGTACTCGCGGCGGTACAGGTCGTCGATCAGGTCGATGTCGACGACGGCGTAGTTGGTGTTGCCGTGGTAGTCCATCAGCTTGCGCTTGACCGGCTCGGGCGCCGTGAAGTAGTCGTCCACGGCCGCCGGGTCGAAGATCCGGTTGGCGAAGGCGCTGTCGTCGGCGGGGGAGTAGCCGTACCGGGCGAAGACGGCGTGGACCTCGGCGCCGGGGAACTCGCGGTGCAGGTACGCGGCCGTCTCGGCGGCGCTCTGGCCCGCGCCGACGACCACGAACCGCTTCGGGGCGGTGCCGGCCAGCCGCGCGGTGTGCCGCAGCAGGTCCCGGCTGTGCCACACGCGGTCCGAGAGCGTGACGCCGGCGGGCAGCTTCGGGCGCAGGCCGGTGCCGACGACCAGGTTGCGCGCGCGGTAGACGGTCAGTTCGCCGGGGCGCTCGCCGCCGCGGGCCACCACGTCGAGGTGGTCGACGGCGCCGTCGGGGCCGGTGACCGGTCGGACCTCGACGACCTCGTGGCCGTAGGAGACCTGGTCGTCGACCTTGGCGGCGGCCCACTCGAAGTAGTCGTGGAACTCGATCCGCAGCGGGAACAGCGTCTTGTGGTTGATGAAGTCGACCAGCCGGCCCCGGCTCTGGAGGTAGCACAGGAAGCTGTACTCGCTCGCCGGGTTGCGGAGGGTGACCAGGTCCTTCAGGAACGAGACCTGCATGGTCGCGTCGTCGATCAGCATCCCGCGGTGCCAGCCGAAGGTGGGCTGCCGCTCCAGGAAGTGGGCCGTGACGGCGCTCTCCCGCGGTACGGCGCTGTTGTGCTCCTGCGTCGCAATGGCCATGGCCAGGTTCGACGGCCCGAAGCCGACTCCGATCAGGTCGAACACCGGTGGCGTGGCTGCCGGGAGTGGCTGAGACATGTCCGTCCCCTCGCGCGGCCGGGGCCGCTACTGGTTCGCCGTTGAGTTTGGGTAGCCTAACCTAAACCCATATCGACGGACGCGGAGGTGTGTGCTTAACCTTAGGGAAGGCTTGGTTTACTAGGAACACCTGTGCGCGGATTCACGCGCACGCGGCCGGTCTAGGTACGGAGGAACCCCCATGCGGGTCGTGATGTTCGGTTACCAGACCTGGGGGCACCGCACGCTCCAGGCGCTGCTCGACTCCCCGCACGAGGTGGTCCTCGTGGTGACCCACCCGCCGGGCGGGGGCGCCTACGAGAAGATCTGGAGCGACTCGGTGGCCGACCTGGCGGCGGCCCACGGGGTGCCGGTGATCGAGCGGGAGCGCCCCGACGACGACGAGCTGTACGACGCCCTGAAGGCCGCCGCGCCCGACGCGATCGTCGCCTGCAACTGGCGCACCTGGATCCCGCCGCGGATCTTCGCACTGCCGCCGATGGGCACCCTCAACGTCCACGACTCCCTGCTGCCGACGTACGCCGGCTTCGCGCCCCTGATCTGGGCTCTGATCAACGGCGAGCCCGAGGTGGGCGTCACCGCGCACATGATGGACGCGACCCTCGACGCCGGCCCCGTCGTCCTCCAGCGCGCCGTGCCGGTCGGCGACCGCGACACCACCGCCGACCTGTTCGCCAAGACGCTGGCGCTGTTCGGCCCCATCACCGTCGACGGCCTGGACCTGATCGCCAGCGGCAGGACCGACTGGACGCCGCAGGACCCGGACCGCTACAGCTTCTTCCACAAGCGCAGCGACGAGGACATCCGCATCGACTTCACCTGGTCGGCACAGGAGCTGGACCGGCTCGTCCGCGCCCAGTGCGCCCCGTACCCGGCCGCCTACTGCTTCCACCGGGGCGAGAAGCTGGAGATCATCGGGGCCGAGGTGTCGGCCGGCCGGTACGGCGGCACCCCCGGCCGGATCTTCTACCGCGAGGGCGACGGCGTGGCCGTCGTGGCCGGGGCGGACGCCCGCCGGGGGCGCAGCCGCGGCCTGCTGGTGACGCGGGTGCGGACCGCCGACGGCCGGGAACTGGCCGCCGGGGAGTACTTCACGCGCATGGGCGGCTACCTGACCAGCTACCCCGACCGGCTGCGCTGACCGGCCGCGCGCGGTAGGGTTCCGGCGCGCCGACACGGGGGAGGCAACGGGAATGGACAGCGACCGACGACCACACAGGATCCACTGTGGCTAGCGGCGCGGCGGAGACCCGCAGCGGGGTGGTGCTCTGCCGGGGCTGCTGCTGCGGCAGCGCCGCCAAGCACCCGGACGTCGACCACGCCGGGGAGCTGGCCGACCTGCGCGCGCTCAGCGACCGGCACCCGGACCTGCTGACGGTCCGCACCAGCGAGTGCCTGGGGCCGTGCGCGGAGGCCAACGTCCTGGTGGTCCGCCCGTCCCGCACCGGCCGGCGGCGGGGCGGCACCACCGTGTGGTTCAGCGCCCTGGACCCTGACGCCCGGGCCGCCCTGAGTCGCTGGCTCGCCGACGGCGGGCCGGGCCGGGCGCCCCTGCCGGCGGGCCTGGCGCCGTTCCAGATGCACCGGCCGCGCGGCCGGTCGCTGACCGAGGTCGGCGCCGGTCTGGGCTGAGCCGCGGCACATGTCCGTTGTCGCTGGGCCGGGGGGCGGTCCGGGCGAGTGGAGGTAAATGTCGGAGCCGGCGGGTAAGGATCAGGCCATGACGACAACGTACGCACCGGGTACGCCCAACTGGGTCGACCTCGGCACCACGGACATCGACGGCGCCAAGGAGTTCTACGGCACGACCCTCGGCTGGACGTTCGAGCCGCTGGCCGACGCCGGCGAGTACCACCTGATCCGCAGCGGCGGGCGGGTCGTCGCCGGCCTCGGCACCGCCACCGACGCCGCGCGGGGGACCTCCTGGGCCGTCTACTTCGCCGTCGCCGACGCCGACGGCACCGCCCGCGAGGTGGACGCCCAGGGCGGCAAGGTCGTCGTCGCGCCCACGGACGTGCACGACAAGGGGCGGCTCGCGGTGTTCCAGGACCCGGCCGGCGCGTACTTCTCGGTCTGGCAGGGCCGGGCCCTGCCCGGCGCCGAGCTGGTGGCCGCCGACGGCGCGATGTGCTGGGCCGAGCTGGCCACGACCGACCTGGCGGGCGCCAAGCGGTTCTACCCCGGGGTCCTGCCCGTGCGGGCGCGCGACATCGACGTCTCCGAGGTCCCCTACGCGGTGCTGGAGCGCGAGGAGGGCGTCGTGGCCGGCCTCTACGCCGTGACCCCGGAGCTGGACGCCGTCGGCGAGCACGCCCCGCCCCACTGGTCGGTCTACTTCGCCGTGGCCGACTGCGACGCGGTCGCCGACCAGGCCCTGGCGATGGGCGCCACCGAGCTGCTGCGCGAGACCACCCCGCCCGGCCGGATGGCGCTCATGCACGACCCGCAGGGCGGCAAGTTCTGCGTGATCACGCCGGACCCCACGTTCAGCATGTAGGACGGCGGGCACACCCCGCGCCGCGATCCGGGCTAGCCTGGCTCCTCGACACCCGGCGTCGAGGAGCCAGCGCGGATGAACAGCTTCCAGGTCGACCTGCGCGGCGTGGTGGACCTGCTGAGCCACCACCTGTACGGCAGTCCCCGCGTCTACCTGCGCGAGCTGCTCCAGAACGCCGTCGACGCCATCACCGCCCGCCGCGCCGACGACCCCGGCGCGCCCGCCGTCGTCTGGCTCGAACCCGCCGACGCCGGCCCCGACGGCGTGCTGCGCGTCCACGACACCGGCGTCGGGCTCACCGAGGACGAGGTGCACCGGTTCCTGGCCACCATCGGCCGCAGCGCCAAGCGCGACGAGCTCGGCTTCGCCCGGCACGACTTCCTCGGCCAGTTCGGCATCGGGCTGCTGTCCTGCTTCATGGTCGCCGACGAGGTCCGCGTCGACACCCGCGCCGGGGACGGCCGCACGGTGCGCTGGGTGGGCCGCGCCGACGGCCGGTACACGGTCGGGCCGGCGCCCGCCGGGCGGGCCGAGCGCGGCACCACCGTCACCCTGGTCCCCCGCCGCGACGCCGCCCACTGGCTGGACACCGCGACCGTCACCGCGCTGGCCCGCACCTACGGCTCGATGCTGCCCTACCAGGTCCGGGTCGGCGACGCGGTCACCACCGTCGGTGCCCTGCCCTGGGCGCCCGGACCGGACCGGCGCGCGCGGCTGCACGCCTACGGGCGCACCCTGCTCGGCGCGCCGCCCTTCGACGTCGTCCCCGTGCACGTGCCGGCCGCGGGGCTGACCGGCGCGGCGTTCATCCTGCCGGCGCCGGCCAACCCCGTGGCGCGCGCCGGACACCGGGTGTACCTGAAGCGGATGCTGCTGTCCGAGGGCGCCGAGGGCCTGCTGCCCGACTGGGCGTTCTTCGCCCGCCTCGCCGTCGACGCCACCGAGCTGCGCCCGACCGCGAGCCGGGAGGCCCTGTACGACGACGGGGTCCTGGAGGAGGTCCGCACCGCGCTCGGCGGCCAGATCCGGGACTGGCTGCTGCGGCTGTCCACCCGCGACCCGGCCCGGCTCGCGGCGTTCCTGGAGATCCACCACCTCGGCGTCAAGGCGCTCGCCCTGCACGACGACGACCTGCTGCGGATGGTCGCCCGCTGGTGGCCGATGACCACCAACACCGGTCCGCTGACGCTGACCGAGTTCGCCCGGCGGCACGGGGTCCTGCGGTACGTCGCCACGGTGGACGAGTTCCGGCAGGTCGCCGCCGTCGCCGCGGCCCAGCAGCTCGCCGTGGTCAACGCCGGGTACACCTACGACGCCGCGCTCATCGGCCGGCTCGCCGCCGTGGACCCCGCCGTGCGCACCGTCCGGCTGGAGCCGGGGGACGTGGCGACGGCGTTCGACGGGCTGGACCCGGCCGTCGAGCTGGGTCTACAGGGGTTCCTCGCCGCCGCGCAGGACGCCCTCGGCGCGGTGGACTGCGAGGTCGTGCTGCGCGCCTACGACCCCGTGTCGCTGCCGGCGCTGTACCTGGCCGGCCGGGACGCGCAGTTCCGCCGCGAACTCGCCGCCACCCGCCCGCAGGTCGGCGACGACTGGGCCGGGGTGCTGGACGCGATCGCCGACACCGCGCCGGCCAGCCGGCCGCAGCTCGTGCTCAACCACCGCAACCCGCTCGTGCGCCGCATCGCCGGCCTGCCCGACCGCGACCTGGCCGGCGCGGCGGTGCAGGGCCTGTACGGCCAGGCGCTGCTGCGCGGCCACCACCCCGTGCGGCCCGCCGAGGCGGCGCTGATGAACACCTCATTCCACGCCCTCATCGACCGGGCCGTGGCCGACCAGGACGGTGCGATGTGAACAGCGAACAGGTGACCGCGCTGCTGCGCGAGGCCGAGCGGCTGCCGGACGGGGCGGCGCAGATCGCCGCCGCCGAGGAGGCGATGCGGCAGGCCGACGCCCTCGACGACCCGAAGCTGCGGTTCGCGGCGCGGATGGGCGCCACCGAGGCGTACGAGCGCGGCGGCGAGCCGGCCAAGGCGTTCGTCACCTTCTCCTGGTCGCTGGCCGAGTTCGACCGCAACCCGGGGTACCACGACCGGTCCGACGACTGGCGGCTGCGCTGGCAGTTCAAGTACGTCTGCGGGTCGCTGACCGCCTTCCCGGAGGTGCCCCTGGACCGGACGCTGGCCGTCCTCGACGACATGGAGCGCCGGTACCGGGCCGGCGGGCACAGCCTGCACGCGGTGTACACGCAGCGGTTCGGGCTGGCCCGGCACCTCGGCGACGACGAGGCGGCCGCGCACTGGTACGACCGCTGGCAGGCGGCGCCGCGCGACGAGAACTCCGACTGCGCCGGCTGCGACCCCACGACCCGGGTCCACTACCTGTACGACCTGGGGCGCTCGCCGGAGGCCGTGGCGCTGGCCGGGCCGGTCCTGGACGGCCGGCTGACCTGCCGGGTACAGCCGGAGGCGATCCTCACCGCCCTGATGCTGCCGCTGCTGCGCGTCGACGCCCCGGACCGCGCCCGCGACGCCCACCTGCGCGCGTACCGCCGCCAGCGGGACCGGCCCGCCCGGCTCGACGCGATCGCCCAGCACGTGCGGTTCTGCGTGTTCACCGGCAACGACGCGCGGGCGCTGGAGCTGGTCCGCCGGCACCTGGACTGGCTGGACCGGGCGCCCTCGCCGTACGCCGCGATGGAGTTCGCCGCCGCGGCGGCCGCGGCGCTGCGCCGGGTCCCGGACGCCCGGATCCACCGCCGCCCCGCCGCGGGCGGCGAGGCCGTCGCGCGCGCCGCCGGGGACCTGGCCGAGGAGCTGGGCGGCCGGGCCGAGGAGCTGGCGGCCCGGTTCGACGCCCGCAACGGCACCGACTACCAGAGCGGGCGCGTGGCGATGCTGCGGCACGCCGGCCCGCTCGGGACGCACGTCCCGCTGACCGCGGTGCCGACGCCCGCGCCGGGACCGGCCGGCCACCCGAAGGACGCGGGACCGGCCGCCGACGCGCCGGTCGACGTGGTCCTGGACGAGCTGGAGCGCCGCCAGCGCGGCGGCGACACGAGCGCGGTGCGAGCGCTGGTGGCCGCCCACGCCGACCGCCTCGCCGCCGCGGGACTGGACCCGGTGCAGCGCGCCCGGCTGACCGAGGCGCGCGGCTGGGTGCACATCGCCGCCGACGAGTTCGCGCAGGCGCGGGCCTGCTGGGGCGAGGCCGCCGACGGGTTCCGGGCGGCCGGTGACGACGTCCGCGCCCACCTGTGCGTCGCCGCCGCCGGACTGGCCCGCTGCGTGGCGGCCGCGCAGGCGGAGCCGCCGGCCGGGGACGAGACCGACGCGGGCCTGGCGCAGGTGCGGGCGGCGACGGCCGAGGTGGTCGCCCGGGGTACCGCCGCGGACGCCTGCCGGGCGCGGCTGCGGCTGGCGCTCGCGCTCGTCGCCACCGGCGACGCCGCCGCGGCGCTGCCGGTCGTGGAGGCCGCCACCGCCCCCGCCGACGAACCGGAGCTGGGCGCCACCGTGGCCCTGCGCCGGATGCAGGTGCTGGCGGCGCTCGGCCGCGAGGACGAGGTGCCCGCCGCGCTGCGCGCCGCCTACGAGGCGGCCCGGGGGCTGGGCGGCGACGACTGGCCGCAGCTCTGCCTCGCCCACGCCGCGCACCTGCCGGAGGACGCGTCCGAGCTGGACACCGTCCTGGACGAGGCCGTGGCCGCGGCCGTCGAGCCGGACGTGGTCGCCAACGCCCACCTCCAGCGCGCCCGGCACCGGCGCGGCCGGGACCGGGCACCGGAGGCGGTCGCCGACTACGTGGCCGCCCTCGGCGCGTGCGTCGCGGCCGGCGCGACCGAGCCGGCCGCGTTCCTGCGGGCGGAGCTGGCCGACGCCTACCTGTCCGTCGGGCGCCCGGTGGAGGCGGCGGAGCTGGCCGAGGAGGCGCTGCCCGGCCTGGTCGCCGCCGGTGCCGCCGCGGACGCCGACCGGTGCCGGTACCTGCTCGTACGCTGCTACCGCGAGCTGGGGGAGTCCGCGGCGGCCGTGACGACGCTGGACGAGCTGGCCGGCAACCTCAGCGGGTTCGACCTGCTGGGCGACCACGGCCAGATGCGCGAGGAGGCCGGGGTGCTGCTGTACCGGGCCGACCGAGACGCCGAGGCCGCGGTGCGGTTCCGGCAGGCCGCCGACGCGTACACCCGGGCGGGGCTGGTGCTGCCCGCGCTGCGCGCCCTGCGCCAGCGGGCCGGCGCGCTGCACTGGGCGCAGGACCCCGCGGCGCCGGCCGCGCTGGCGGAGGCCGACGCCGCCGCGGCGGCGCTGCCCCCGCAGGTCGCCGCCGAGCCCGAGGGCGTCTGGGAGACGGCGATGCTCGCCCGTGACGGGGCACAGGTCCTCATCGGCGCCGACGCCCTCGACGCCGCGCTGGCCCGGGTGGCGCCGGTGGCGTCCCGGCTGCGGGAGATCGAGGCGTTCGGCGAGGCGCTGAGCGCCGAACTGGTGCGCGCCGAGATCCTGCTGCGCCTGGGTCGGGCCGCCGACGCCGAACCGGTCCTGCGCGAGCTGCTGACCGCCATCCCCCGCGACGCCCCCGCGATCGGCCGGGCGGCGGGCCTGTTGGCGGGCGCGCTGGCGGAGCAGGGCCGGCAGGAGGAGGCCGAGAAGGTCGCCCGGGAGTACGACCTCGCCTGAGAACGCCGCGCGCCGGTCGGCCCCGGCGCGCACCTTGCGTAGTGGTGCTCGGGTCTGCGTCTGCGGCGCTGGTGGGATCCACCAGCGCCGGCCTCCGCCTCCTCCGAACCGGCAGTCACACATTGTGACGTTCGGAGTGAACCGGGGGGCCAATCGACGCGTCTCTATGACCAGGAGTCCGCAGGCGGAGGAGAGTGCACATGGGCCGACGGTTGTTGATCACGGGATCCCTCATCTCGGTGGGCGTGCTGCTGGGAACGGCGGTCGTCGCGCATGCGGAGGAGGACCCGGTCGGCATCGTCGGCGGCAAGCCGTCGGCCGAGGGGGTGTACCCCTGGATGGCCCGGCTGAGCATGGGCTGCGGCGGCAGCCTCATCTCCCCGGACATCGTGCTCAGCGCCGCGCACTGCTTCAGCGGGTCCGACCCGGTGACGGCGGCGATCGGCAAGGTCCGCCACTCGGAGGGTGAGAAGATCACCGGCGACCAGGTGCGCAAGGGCGCCGGGCCGGAGCAGAGCGACTGGGCGGTCCTGAAGCTGAGCACGCCCTCGGCGGCGACGAGCTTCGTCAAGCTGCCCGCCGACGGCAGCCTGGACACCTCGCCGAGCTTCAGGACCATCGGCTGGGGGGCGACCTCCGAGGGCGGGCCCCAGTCGGAGGTGCTGCTGGAGGTCGACGTGCCGCTGGTGCCCGAGGCGCAGTGCGGGCCGGCGGCCCAGGTCGAGATCTGCGCCGGCGACATGGACAAGGGCGGCATCGACTCGTGCCAGGGCGACTCCGGGGGCCCGCTGCTGGCCGGTGACGTGATCGTCGGCCTGGTGAGCTGGGGCGAGGGCTGTGCCCGCAAGGGCAAGCCCGGCCACTACGCGAAGGTCAGCGCGTTCCTGGACGACATCCGGGACGCGATCACCGAACTCGGCGGGCAGCAGCCCGGCGGCGGTGGCGGCCCGACCCCCACGCCCAGCCCTACTCCGACGCCCGGCCCTACCCCCACGCCCGGCCCGACGGCCTCGCCCACCGCCTCGCCGTCGCCCACCCCGGACGGGGGTACGCCGTCGGACACCCCCGGACCGGGGGACACCGACTGACCATTTCCGGGCGCCTCATCCGCCATAAACTGACCGATTCAAGCGGTTAATCCGTTTTAGGTCGTTGTATCCGCGAAGCAGGCGGGTGAGGGCGGGAGGACACGATGCGGCGAACGGGCCGTGCGCGGTGGGTGGCCTGGTTGGCGGCGATGGCGACGGTGGCGGCGTCGGCGGGGTGCGGCCCCACGTTCGGCGGCGACGCCGAGCGGGTCGCCTGGCACCCGGCGCCGCCGCCCCGGGAGTCCACCTGCGAGGCCATCGCCCAGCGCCCGGGCAGCGACGCGTTCTACGAGTCCAACAGGCCCTACGTCGACCGGGGCGAGATCCGCCCCGACCCGCCGCGCGCCACGCCCGCCTCCCAGGGCGTGGACCCCGCCCGGCTGGCGCGGGCCGCCGCCGCGCTGGACGGCAAGCCCGGCGTGCGCAGCCTGCTCGTCCTGCGCAACGGCAGGCTCGTCTACGAGCGGTACCTGCACGGCGGGAGCCGCACGCAGAGCAACAACGTCCACTCGGCGTCCAAGGGCATCATCCAGGCGCTCGTGGGCATCGCGGTCGCGCAGGGCAAGGTGCGCAGCCTGGACGTCCCCGCCGCCGCGTACGTACCCGCCGAGTTCCCGCCCAGCTCGCCCAAGCGCGCCATCACCCTGCGCCAGCTCCTGACGATGTCCTCCGGCCTGAGCTGGACCGAGGACAGCACCGAGCACAGCATCGGCCGCACCCGCGACTGGGTGAAGGCGATCATCGACCGGCCCTACCGACCGGCCGGCCGGTTCAACTACAGCACCGGCAACACCCACGTCCTGTCGGCGGTACTCCAGGCGGCGACCGGCATGAGCACCTGCGCCTACGCCGAGCGGTACCTGTTCGGCCCGGCCGGGATCACGCCCGAGCACTGGGGGCGCGACCCGCGCGGCGTCTACTCCGGGGGCTTCAACCTGTTCCTGACCGCCCGCGAACTGGCCCGGTTCGGGCAGCTCTACCTCGACGGCGGGCGCAAGGGCGGGCGGCAGGTCGTCCCCGCCTCCACGGTCCGGCAGGCGGGCGCCGCGCGCTTCCCCGACGCGGGCGGCGCCGGCTTCGGCTACGGTTCGGGCTGGTGGGTCACCCGGGTCAACGGGCACAAGGTCCTGCTGGCCTGGGGCTGGGGCGGCCAGTACGTGGCCGTCGTCCCGGACCTGCGGATGGTGGTCACCACGACCCAGGACACGCAGGGCGGCGGCCGCCGGGTCGACGCCCGCGAGCTGGACATCCGCCGCTTCCTCGGGCAGTACCTGGTGACCCGGCGGGCCTGAGGTCCCAGCAGGCCCGATACCCCTCGGGGGTGTCGGTAGCATGAGGGGATGACGGCACCGCAGCGCGGCTACAGCGCCACCAAGGACCAGCTCCTCGCCCGGCTGCGCCGCATCGAGGGCCAGGTGCGCGGGGTCGAGAAGATGGTGGACGACGACCGGTACTGCATCGACGTCCTCACGCAGATCAGCGCGATCCAGGCCGCGCTGGACAAGGTGGGCCTCGGCCTGGTCGACGGGCACGCCCGGCACTGTATGCGCGAGGGTGCCTCCGCCGGCCGGGCCGAGGAGCTGACGACGGAGATGATGGCCGCCGTCGGGCGGCTGATGAAGCGCGGCTGACCTGCTACTGACGGGTACCGCTGTCGGATAGCCGACAGTCGCGGGCGCCCTCGTCCGGCTACGGGTAACGGCCGACGGGTTCGCCGCTTTCGCCCCGCATTGACGGACGTATATCTTCGTGGCACGGTCTCCGCCGACACTCCTTCACCCTCACCGGGGAGCGGTATGCGCGTGCGTCGGTTCCGGCCCGTCCGACGAGGTCTGTGGCTGCGTGCCCACCGGCCGACCGCCCTGCGGGCGGCCGTCGCCGTGGCGCTGGCCGCGGTCCTCGGCGCGAACGCCGCGGCCGCGGGCGCGGCGGCCGTCGACATTGCCCCGGCCCCGGCCCCGCCCCCGGCGCCCGCCCCGCTGCCCACCCAGCGGCTGGGCACCGCGACCGACTTCAGCCACGTCAGCCGTCCCGGCCTCAACCGGACCGTGCCCCAGAGCTGGCGCGGCAGGTACCCGCTGCCCCGGGCGAAGGCGCCGGTCTGGAACAGGGCCGCCGTCACCCCTGCCCCGGCGCCGGCCCCGCGCGCCTTCGACGCCGGCTTCGCCGAGGCCACCAGCCCCGAGGTGCCGGAGCTGCGCGACCGGTACCGCCGGGTGTACGCCAACCCCGACGGCTCCCAGACCACGATGCTCTCGACGAGCCCGCTGCACACCCGACAGGCGGACGGCCGCTGGGTGCCGGTACCCGCGGGCCCCCCGGTGGACACCCACCGCGCCGGCCGGACGATGTACGTCACCAGCGCCGGCCAGAGCACCTCTGGGGAGAAGTTCTACGCCGGGCGCGACGACGCCGGCCGTGCGGCCGCCGGCTACCTCGCCTTCGCCGACGACGACCTGCGCCGGCTGCGCGGCCACCTCGTCCTCGGCGCCGCCCTCGCCGTCGTCCAGTTCGACGCCCACACCTGCCGCCCGAAGCCGGTCGCCGTGCACCCGGTCACCGAGGCGTGGGACCGGGGCCGGACCTTCCCCGGCCCGGCGGTCGGGGCGCGGCTGGCCAGCCGGTCGTTCAACCACGGCCACATCGGACACGGGCAGAGCCAGTCGGCGTGCCCGGCGGCCTCGGAGCGCTTCGACCTCGGCGCCGCCGGGGCGGCGCTGGTCCGGGCCTGGGCCGACGGGAGGAAGCCGAACCACGGGCTGTCGCTGCGCGCCGCCGACAGCGCCGAGGCGATGAAGGCGTTCGCCACGACGGCGACGAGGAACCCGCCCGCGCTGTACGTGACGCACTCGCCGTACAACGCCGGCTACGAGATCCCCGACCCGGTGCCGAACCCGGCCGTCCAGCAGAACCAGCCCGGCAGGGTGAAGGTCACCGTCACCAACACCGGCGCCGAGGACTGGAAGGCCAACGACTTCTACCTCGGGTACCGGGTGTACGACGCCAGGACGGGCAAGGCCGTCGCGGAGCGGGTCCAGCGGGCCGCCGAGCTGGCCAGCACCGTCCGGCCGGGCCAGCGCGCCTCCGTCGAGGCGACCGTCCAGCCGCTGCGGCCGGGCGCATACCTCATCGACTTCAGCATGGTCGACGGCCGCCGCGGCGCGGTCTTCACCGACCACCAGGTGCCGCCGGGCCGGCTCACCCTGTACGTGTTCGACAAGCCGGCCGAGGTGCTCCGGCTGTTCCCCGCCAACGGGCACCAGGCGCCCACGCTGACGCCGCTGCTCTCGGTGTTCGCCACCGACCCGGACGCCCCGGCCGACAGCGCGCTCCAGTACCGGTTCGAGCTGTGCGAGGGGGAGACCCCGACGTCGGTCAAGGACTGCGTCACCCGCGACTTCAGCCCCCTGGCCCAGTGGCAGGTCCCCGAGGGCAGGCTGTACTGGGGGCGGTCCTACCAGTGGCGGGCGTTCGTCAGGGACACCGGCTCGACGATCGAGAAGCCGTTCACCTCGCTGCTGCCCTCGCCGCCGCAGCCCTCGGTCACCTCCGGCATCGCCAGCGCCCCGCACGCCGCCAAGGACCGCGACTTCGACCCGCAGCTCGGCAACGTCACCATGACGGCGCTGGACGCGCCCGTCGTGGTGACCGGCCCCGACCTGAACATCTCCCGGACGTACAACAGCCTGGACCCGCGCACCGACAGCATGTTCGGGGCGGGCTGGATCAACCGGTACGACATGCGGGTGACCCGGGACGGCGACAACTCGGGCAACGTGGTCATCACCTACCCGGACGGCCAGACGGTCCGGTTCGGCCGCAACCCGAACGGCACCTACGCGCCGCCGGCCGGCCGGGCCGGCTCGCTGACCGTCGACCAGGGCGAGTGGCTGCTGCGCGACCGCTCGGGCGTCCGGTACCGGTTCGACGGCGCCTCCGGCCGCCTGGTCAAGATCGTGGACCACGACGGCCGGGCGCAACTGGCCACCTGGGACGGACCGCGGCTGGCCAGGGTGCAGCAGGCCCCCAGCTCCGGCCACCGCGAGGACCGCGCCCTGCACCTGACCTGGGACCGGGGCCACGTCGTCCGGGTCAGTACCGACCCGGTCAACGGCGCCCCGCTCACCTGGGAGTACCGGTACGCCGGTGACCTGCTCACCCGGGTCTGCGGCCCGCTGGGCAGGTGCACCGGCTACGACTACGCCGACGGCTCGCACTACCGCTCCTCGGTGCTCGACGCGCGGCCCGAGTCGTACTGGCGCTTCGGCGACCACGCCGCCCCGGCGCACCCCGGCGGCGGGCCCGCCGGCAGGCCCGGCGCGGCCAGCGAGATCGCCGTCAACCAGGGCCGCGACGCCGGGGTCGCCACCGACGTCGAGTTCGGCGCCGAGGGGGCGGTCGCGGGTACGGCCAACAGGGCGGCGCGCTTCAACGGCCGCACCTCCGCGGTCGCGCTGCCGAGGAGCAGCCTGCGGCAGAGCCGCGACGCGGCCGTCGAGCTGTGGTTCCGCCAGGGTCCCCAGGACGTCGGCGGCCCGCTCGTCGGCTACCAGGACCAGCCGCTGGACAAGGCGCCGACGTACGGCGTCCCGCTGCTCTACACCGACCCGAACGGCTTCCTGCGCGGCCAGTTCGGCACCGGCCGCGGCGGCGAGCTGCCCGGCGACGTCAAGCTGCGCTCGCGCCTGCCGGTCAACGACGGCAGGTGGCACCACGCGGTGCTGTCGGCCGCCGGCAACGCGCAGTCCCTGCTGGTCGACGGCGAGGAGCACGCGAAGGTCGCCGGCCCGGCGCTGGACAACAGCACGCTGGACTTCGCCCAGATCGGCGCCGCCCACGTCACGGGCACCTGGACCGGCCTGCCCGCCGGCCGGCGCCACTACGCGGGCACGGTCGACGAGGTCGCCCTCTACCTGCGGCCCGTCACGGCGGAGACCGCCGCCGCCCACCACCGCCTCGGCCGGCAGGCCGCCAAGGTGCTGTCGAAGCTGACGCTGCCCAGCGGCAAGGTCGCCGCGGAGGCGGAGTACGACGTCGACCTCGACCGGGTCCGGGAGTACACCGACAGCGACGGCGGCACCTGGCGGATCGGCGCCCCCGCCGTCTTCGGCAACGAGTCCGACCTGCGCCGCAGCGTCGTCGTCCGCGACCCGCGCAACAAGCCCTACCTGTACGAGTACGACGCGATCGCCAACCGGGTGCTCCGGCTGGGAATGCCCGTCGGACTGGAGGGCGTGCCGCAGGAGACCGAGACCGACCCGGACGACCAGCCGGCGCCCACCAGGCCGGTCGACGAGTGCAAGCCCCCCAAGCCCGACGAGCCGGTCTTCTGCTCGGTGCTGCCCGACTCCGCCGGTACGCCCGTCTTCGTCCAGTGGGACCTGAAGCTGATGGGCGTGCGGACGTTCGAGTACGACGCGCAGGGCCGCCAGCGCCGGATCGTCAACGAGTACGCCGCCGCCCTGACCATGGAGTACGACGCGCGCGGCAACCTGACGAAGAAGACCACCTGCCGGGCGCCGGGGCAGTGCCAGTCGGTGTACTCGACGTACCGGTCCAGGGACCAGCTCGGCGGCGACGGCGACCTGGCCGACGACCTGGCGACCGAGGTCCGCGACGCCCGCTCCAGCGGCCCCGACGACGCGCGGTACGTCACCCGGACCCGGTACGACACCGCCGGCCGGCTCGTCGAGCAGCAGACGCCGATGCGGGCGACCGTCTCGCACGAGTACTACCGCGCCGAGAGCAACGTCGACCCCTACCCGAGCGGCCTGCTGGTCCGCAGCACCGACGCCAAGCGCCGGAGCACGCTGTTCGGGCACAACCGCAGCGGCGACGTCACCACCGTCACCATGCCGCACCTGGCCGGCGCCGCCGTGAAGCCGCAGACCGTCAGCACCTACGACGCGCTCGGGCGCCGGCTCACCGAGACGCTGCGCACCCAGGAGTACCCCGACGGCGTCACCACCAGCTTCACCTACGACGAGTACAGCCGCCCGGCCACGGTCACCGGTCCGGTCACCACCGATGCGGTCACCGGCACGAAGCACCAGCGGCGCACGGTCAACGAGTACGACGACGACGGCAACCTCACCCGCAGCACCGTCTCCGACGCGCTCACCGACGCGCCCGCCCGGGTCACCGTCGTGGAGTACGACGCGTTCAACCGCCCGGTCGCCACGCTGGACCCCGAGGGCAACGAGACGTCCCGGGAATACGACGTCTTCGGCAACGTCACCGTCGAGACCGACGCCAACGGCACCCGCACCGAGTACCTCTACACGGCGCAGAACAAGCGCGCCGAGGTCCGCCTCCGCGACCCGCGCAACATGGACGTCAGGCCCTGCCGCGACCGGGACAAGGGCAGGCGGTACCTCACCCTGCACGTCTACTCCTACGACTGGGCCGGGCGCCTGGCCAGCGACACCGACGCGCTGTGCCGCCGGCTGGAGTACGAGTACCACTCGGACGACCTGCTCAAGCGGATCGTGCTGAAGAACGCCGACGGCGCCGGCAGGGACGTCGTCGTCGAGCAGACCGAGTACGACAACGCCGGCAACGTCACCCTCCAGAAGGCGGCCAACGGCCGGCGGACCACGTACACCGAGACCGACGCCGACGGCCGGACCACCCGCACGGCCGAGGACCCCGACAACATCGCGCGCAGCACGCTGTACACGTTCGACGCCATGGGGAACCCGGAGACGGTCCGGGTCAAGGGCCGCTCCTCGCACCTGTCCGACGACGGCGCGTTCGACGACTGGGGCGAGCAGTCGGTGGTCGCCTACGACTACGACGCCCTCGGCAACCTGACCGCCGAGCGCGCCGTGGACGGCGAGCGCCAGCGCACCACCACGTACACCCACGACCAGCGCGGCCTGGTCACCAGCAGCACCGAGCCGCGCGGCAACGCCCCCGGGGCCGACCGCGCCGCCTTCACCACCACCTTCGGCTACGACGAGCTGGGGCGGCGGGTCCGGGCCACCGGCCCGCAGGTGGCGGCGGAGAGCGGCGGCGGCAGCCCGGCCGCGGGCCGGGCCACGACGGTCACCGGCTACGACGCGTTCGGCGAGGTCGTGGCCGTCCGGGACCCGCTGGGCAACGTCACCCGCACCGCGTACGACCGGCTCGGCCGCCCCGTGCGGACGACCGCCCCGACCTACACGGCCCCCGGCGGCCCCCACGAGGCGGTCACGCCGACGACGTCGACCCGCTACGACGGCAACGGCAACGTGGTCGAGAGCACCGACGCCCGCGGCAGGGTCAGCCGGTTCGGCTACGACCAGTTCAACCGGATCGTCACCCGGGAGCTGCCCGGCGGCGACGACGGCGCGTGGGCGGTGTGGCGGTACGCGTACACGGCGACCGGCGAGGTCAGCGAGGTCACCGACCCCCGGGGCGGGGTCACCCGGTCCACGTACGACGACCAGGACCGGCTCGTGACCGTCACGGTGGTGGAGCGCCACCCGCACCTCCAGCACCTGACCACGAGGTCCGCCTACGACGAGGTCGGCAACCTGCTCACGACCGAGACGCCCTCAGGCGCGGTCACCGCCAACCGGTACGACAGCGCCGGCCAGCTCGTCGCGACGACCACGCCCAACGGGGTGACCACCAAATTCGGCTACGACCAGTACGGCCGGCAGGTCCGGGTCAGCGACGGGGCCGGCCGCACCGTGCGCAGCCAGTTCGACCGGCTCGGCAACCAGACCGGCGAGAGCGCGCACGCCGACGCCAGGGAGAACGCGCCGAAGCTGCGCGCGGTCAGCAACCAGTACGACGAGGCGGGTCACCTGGTCCGGTCCGTGGACCCGTACGGCAAGGCGACCACCTTCGCCTACGACGCCGCGGGCCGGATGACCACCCAGGTCGAACCGGTCGGGGACGGCCGGACGATCACCACCGGCTTCGGCTACGACCTGGCCGGCAACCGCACCCGCTACACCGACGGCCGGGGCCACGACACGGTGTACACCGTCAACACCCTCGGCCTGCCCGAGTCCGTCGTCGAGCCGCGGACCGCCCGCCACCCCGAGCCCGCCGACCGCACGTGGACCGTCGCCTACGACCCGGGCGGCCTGCCGACCCGGCTGGCCGCCCCCGGCGGGGTCACCCGCAGCCGGACCTACGACAACGCCGGCCGGCTGCGCACCGAGAGCGGCGCCGGTGCCGAGGCGGCCACCGCCACCCGGGAGCTGGGCTACGACCTGGCCGGCCGGCTGACCACCGTGCGGGCGCCCCGGGGCGACAACAGCTTCCGGTACGACGACCGGGGCGCGCTGATGGCCAGCACCGGCCCGTCCGGCGACGCCACGTTCGACTACGACGAGGACGGCCGGCTGCGGCAGCGGTCCGACGCCGCCGGCACCGCGACCTTCACCTACGACAAGGCCCGGCTGGCCACCGCCACCGACGGCATGACCAGGCTGACCCAGCGGCTGGGCTACGACGCCGCCGGCAACGTCGACGCCGTCGACTACGGCGCCGGCCGGGTCCGCACGCTGACCTACGACACCTTCGGGCGCCTGGCCGGCGACACCCTGCGCAACGCCGAGGGCGGCGTCGTGGCCTCGCTGGCCTACGGCTTCGACCTGAACGGCCACCTGACGTCCAAGAAGGCCGTCGGCTTCCCCGAGGGCGGCGACAACACCTACGACTACGACGACGCCGGCCGGCTCACCCGGTGGACCGGCCCCGGCGGCGCCACCGCGTACGGGTGGGACGACGCCGGCAACCGCACCCGCGCCGGCGCCCACACCGCCACCTACGACGAGCGCAACCGCCTGCTGGCCGACGGCGAGTACACCTACGACCACACCGCCCGCGGCACGATGGCGGCCCGGACCAGCTCCGGCCTGAAGGAGCCGCTGGCCTTCGACGCCTTCGACCGGCTGGTGTCCGCCCACGGCCAGTCGTACACCTACGACGGCCTCGACCGGGTCGCCGGCCGCAACGACAGCCCCTTCCGGTACGCCGGGGACGACAACGACGTCGTCACCGACGGCGGCGACACGTTCAGCCGCGGCCCCACCGGCGAACTCCTGGCCACGGCAGCCAACGGCGGCGCCCCCCGGCTGGCTCTCACCGACGGCCACGGCGACGTGGTCGGCGACCTCGACCCGACTGCCGACAAGCCGGCCGCCCTGTCCGCCGCCACGACCTACGACCCGTGGGGGCAGGTCGTGGGCGCCAAGGGGGACACCGGCAACCTCGGCTTCCAGGGCGACTGGACCGACCCGGCCACCAGGCAGGTCAACATGGGCGCCCGCTGGTACCAGCCGGGCACCGGCGGGTTCGCCTCCCGCGACAGCGCGACCTACGCCGCGGGCGACTCGATCCTGGCCAACCGCTACACCTACGCCGCGGGCGCGCCGCTGGACTTCGACGACCCCGACGGCCACTGGCCCAAGTGGCTGGACCGCGGCGTCAACGCCGTCAGCCACACCATCTCCGCCGCCGGCCGGGCCGTCTCCGGCGCCTACCAGGCCGCCAGCCACTACGCGTCCCGCGCGTGGGAGTACGCCAAGTCGGCCGTCCGCACCGCGGTGAGCTGGGTGGGCAAGGCGGCGTCCTGGGTGTACGGCAAGGCGAAGGCCGGCTGGAGCTGGGTCGCCGACAAGGCCCGCCAGGGCTGGAACGCGATCACCTCCGGCAAGGCCTGGGACTGGGCCAGGCAGAAGGCCCGGGAGCTGGCCGCCCGCGCCTACGAGCAGGCCAGGCAGGTCACGGCGCGGGCGAAGGCCGCCGTGGTCGACGTGGTCCGCAACAAGGTCCTGCCCGTCGTCAAGGCCCTCACCAAGCCGCTGCTGACCGGGATCAAGACGGTCGTCTCCGCCAGCGCGAAGTTCGCCGCCAACGTGGTCGGTACGGTCCGCGCGAGCGTCAACGACCCGGCCAAGTTCCTCCAGGGCATGTACCAGGCGGCCGCCGACCGGGTCGGCGCCCTCATCGAACAGGCCTCGACGCTCGCCCACGCGGCCGGGGAGTGGGTGGAGGCCCACAAGGCCGACATCATCGGCTTCGCGGCCGGCGCGGTCGTCGGACTCGGCTGCGGGGCGCTGATCGGCTGGACGGGCGTGGGGGCGGTGGCCTGCGGGGCGCTCGCCGGGGCCGTCGGCTCCGCGGTGACGGGGGCGATGGAGGGCAAGCGCGGCGCCGAACTGTGGAAGGGGATCGGGACGGGGGCGCTGTTCGGCGGCCTGGCCGGCGGCCTCGGCTCGGCGGTGGGCGCGGGGCTCAAGGCGGGGTTCGCGGCGGTCGGCGGGGGACTGCGGACCGCGGCGGGCGCGGCTGGGCGCGGCATCTCGCAGGAGTTTTCGGCGCTCGCCCGGGGGCGGGTCTCGGGCGGTCTGCTCGGGCGGTGTCCGAACAGCTTCACCCCGGAGACGCGGGTGTTGATGGGGGACGGGTCGACCAAGCCCATCGCGCAGGTGAAGGTCGGCGACAAAGTATTGGCCACTGACCCGACGACCGCCGTCACGGCCGTCCAGGCTGTTACCGCGGTAGTCGCGGGCAGCGGCGACAAGGCTCTGGTCGAGGTGACCGTCCGCGCGCGGGACGGAGTCGGTGCCTCGGCGAATGTGACCGCCACCGCAGGCCACCCATTCTGGATTCCGAGCCTGCGTGCGTGGGTCCAGGCGAAGGACATCAAGCCCGGGTACACGTTCCTCACCGCTGATCGCCGGACCGTCGAGGTCGTTGAGGTACGCAACAGGTATTCACAGACAGCGGCGTTCAATCTTTCCGTCGGCCGGCTGCACACCTACTACGTGGCCGTCGGTGAGAGTGCGGTCCTTGCGCACAATTGCAAGGCGTATACCGGAAGTCACCGCCAGAATGGCGACTCCTACGTCGGCGAGCATCGCGCGTACGAATATCGGGCGTATCACGGGCGGCACCATGTGGACGGGCCACCCGACTATGTCGGCGCCCATCGCCCTGACACATGGTGGGACAAGGTTGGCGCCAAATTCGGTCCGCAAGTGTACGAGGCTGGACACGAGGGCTGGCAGACCGGAGCGTGGGTATCGGAGATCGTCGGTACGGTGGCACCGGAGTACGGGCCCGCCGCCCGCGTATTCGGTACGGTGGCGGGTGGCTCAAAGGGATGGCTGCAGGGCGGGCGCGACGGCGTCGATCCTTGGCGAATTCCGCATTACAGTCGCCCTAACGATTTCAACTGAAATGAAGACACATGGAATTTGCTAAGCATTCGATGGATCTGCTCGCCGGGGTCTATCGACGACTGGTGGGCACTCGGCACGCTCGGCCGTCAGCAGGCCATGTGGTGGTCGCGCTCGCTGATGTCCTGCCGGCGTTCGGGAGGCAGGTCGCCCCGTTGCGGGGGCGCCTGCTCAGTGCCGTCCAACGCGACGATGCAGAGCGCGACAGCACCGAGCTCGCCTTCTGGCGGTCTCATGAGGACCGTGAGCGGCCGGACGTGGAGTGCGAGTACTCCGCACAGGCCGGGCTGCGGGAGGCCACCGGCGCGGTGGCGGGCAGGGCGTCGTGGGACGCTTCCGTCCGTCCCGCCCTGACGTACGCAGCGAATCTCGCACGCGAGAGCCGTGCAGGCAACGTCGGTCCCGCGCACATGCTGGCGGCCTTCCTGCTGCCAGGCGGTACGCGGATGGCGTCCGTCCTGGCACACGCGGGGGTCACCCACGAAAGTCTGATGGGTGACCCGAACTTCCGGGAGGTGCTTGCCGACACGGGCGCGCCGTGTGCCGTGGGATGTTACGCGCTGCTCGCCGCGGGTGCGTTGGACACCAAGACGCAGCCGTTGAGCGCGATCCGGCGGCGATGGGAACGCGCGCGGACCCGACGCGATGCCGGCGGGCCTCTCCTGCACGCACTGATGAGGGAAGCGGAGCGACAGGCGTTGCGCGCTGGTCAAGACACGGTTTCGGCGGTTCATCTGCTTTCGGCGGTGGCGCAGGTGTCCTGCGACCTCGCTTATCTGAAGGTGAGTCTGGGACCCGCCTACGCCGCTTCGCAAACTGTGGTGAACGAGGTGGTCAGTCGCGTGACGTCGCTGGACTCCCTTCAGTTGGCGTGCGTGAATATGCCCGCGGAGTCTGCGAGGGCGACACATCCGTGGTGGCAATCGGAAAATACCACCGTATCGTTAGGTGAGTCGATGGCGAGAATCCTTGATGCCTTGACTCAGTTGGGCGGGAATCGTCAGGAACTGCAGTTGGCGGATGTGCTACGTGCACTGGACGACTACGCACCCGAGATGCGCAACATCGTCCTGGCCAATGGGTTGCACCCGGTCTTCGCGTCGATCCTCGATTCGCGGCGGTCATCCGATGGTGCGTGAAACAGGCGCGGTTCCCGTCCATGAGCGCGATGCGGATACGGAGCGGACGACGAAAGATGTGAAACAAGTTCTCAGGAAGGAAACTCCCGTGTCGACAACTATTTTCCTTCGGGGTCGCCGCGCCGTCGCGAACTCGACGACCACGATATCCGCCTGCCTCCTGGTGACCATGGCGACAACCGTTGCGGTGAACGCAGGACCGCCAGGCTCTGCAGCGACCGGTCTGCGGTCCCCGGAGCCACCGAAGTGCAGCGGCAACGCGATTTTCTTCGGGCAGGTGGACAAGACGCTCGCCACCTGGAAGCGGACTGCTCCCGGTGGCAGCAGCGCCGGGAAGTGGGAGGTCGAGAAGAAGGTCATCGGCACCTCTGGCTGGGATCGCTTCGAGAAGGTTTTCGCCGGGCCGGAGGGTCGGATTTACGCGATCGATTCCAACGGCAACGACGCGGAGCGCGGGCTGTGGCGGTACCGGTGGACCGGCTCCACCTGGGACACCAGCCTCGGCGGCAGGGCCGCCTACCGGATGAGCGACAGCTTCACGCTGTTCGGGAACAAGGACTACCGCAACCGCATCACGGTCGATGAGAGCGGCGACATCTACGCCCAGGACAACGACGGCCGGCTGAAGTTGTACCGGTTCGACGAGGGCGCCAGGACGTGGGCGATCAACGGCCAGTTGGTTGACATTCACTTCGGCAACTTCAACCTGATCACCAGCGGCGGCCCGGGCATCATCTACACCCGCAGCGGCGCGAACCGGTTGTACCGGTACCGGTACGACGTCACGTCGCAGCGGTGGCTGAAGGACCTCGACGTCAACTACAAGGGCCTGGGCAACCTGAGCTCCCTTATCCCGGTCGGTGGCGGCAACTTCTACGGAGTGCTGAACAAGGAGGTCGAGAAGCATCCGGCCGGCAGTCTGGTCCACTTCCAGGTCCACGAGCCGAAGTTCGATCAGCCGGTGAAGTACACCTACCTCGGCGGTGACTTCACGAAGGTGCCGAACTTCGCGGCCAATCCCGCGACCTGCCGCGTGCAAAGCTCGCATACCCCTGCACCGGTCCTGTTGCCGGCGGAGTCGGCCGCACCGGTCAGCGCGTTGGAGACTCCGCAGTTGGGCACGCCCCTCGGATCGATCGACATCACCTACAGCGAACAGGTGACGGGCCTGCGGCACTGTCGGGTGATCTCTGGCGGCGACCAGCCCACTGCATGTCCGGTACTCAGCGTCGAGAACGGCGGTGCCGATGTCGCCTTCACCGGCCAGCCGGCGATCGCGGTCAACGGCAGGCGGCTCGTCCAGATTCTCGGCCACAGCCGCGCCGACGGCCACTACTGGCTGGCCACCCAGTCGGAAGCCGGCTCGCCGTCCTGGCGGCTGCGCGACTTCGGTGGGCGTCTCAAGGGTCGCCCCGAGGTCGTCGCCCATCCCAACGGCGCGCTGACCTATCTCAGCATCGACGTCGAGGGCGCGCTGTGGTTCCGTAAGCAGGACGGCAGGGACGGCGAGTTCATCGGTTGGATGAAGGCCCGTGACACGTCGCGTTTCGCGGTGACCCCGACGGCGGCAGCCATCGATGACGACACGCTCCTGCTGATCGGACAGGATGTCTCCGGCAACCTGATCTCGGGCGAGATGAAGCGCAACGACCCCTGGACAGTGACATGGACCTCGCTCGGCGCGGGGACTTTCGCCGGTGAGCCGTCGATCGTGCGGCTGCCCGGCAAGCGGTTCCGGCTGTTCGCCCGGACCACCGAGGGCGACATCGTGACGCAGGCCAACGACGTCGACAAGCCTTTCCCGCGGGACTGGTCGCCGGTCGGTGAGATGGCTGCCGCCGGCGCTCCGGTAGCGATCATGGACATCGCCAACAGTCGGTTCGCGGTACTGGCGCGTGGGCCGGAGAACCGGGTGTACCTGTCGTACGAGACTGCCACCGGTTCGGGTGAGTGGGCGCCGTGGGTGCCACTGCGGCTGGTTGGTGGCGAGATGCCGGACGCTGCCGCGACAGAGTTGGCGATCACCCCGGTAACCGTCGGCGCCGACCCCCGGTGGTCCGTGGTGTACCGCAACCAGAACGGCGCGCTGCGGGTCATCGAGCGCCGGTTCACGTCGCGTACGGCGGAGCCGTCCTTCGTCATGCGTGAGGTGCCGGCGATCCGCTAGGCGGGTACGGGTCCCCCGCTGACGACGGGGGACCCGCCGGCTCGTGCGATCGCGGCGCTACCGGTGGTGGACATCGCGTGTTGAACCCCGACCAGCCCGGTGGGTATCGTCTACGCTCCCTGCCCGCGACACGATAGATGCGAGCTCGATGACCACTGCCTCGTGGACTGCTCGGACCAGCCCCTCACCGGAGAGCCGGCGGTCGCTACCGCAGTCACGCCGGGCGAATGGTGGCTTTAGGGCTGATATCGAAGGTCTGCGGGCGCTCGCTGTCCTGGCCGTTGTGGTCGCCCACTGCGGAGTGTCCGCGGCTGCCGGCGGCTACGTCGGTGTCGACGTCTTCTTCGTGGTGTCGGGTTACGTCATCACGCGCGGGATCCTGGCGGAGGCGGAGAGCCACGGACGCCTGGCTGTGGGGGCGTTCTACGCGCGCCGGGCGCTCCGACTGATTCCCGCCGCGGTGCCGGTCCTGTTGGCGGTCCTGGTGGGCACCTACCTGCTCCAGCCGTTGCGGGTGCGCGAGGTCGCCCTGGACGTGGCCGGCAGCGTCGGCTACTTCCTCAACTTGCGCCTGGCCGTGACCGGCACGGACTATTTCGCGGCGGACACGCCGCCTTCCCCCGTCCAGCACTTCTGGTCGCTCGCCGTCGAGGAGCAGTTCTACCTCGTCTGGCCCTGGGTGGTGGTCGGCCTGCTCCTGTGGGCGTACCGCCGGGACCGCGGCGGCGCCCGGTTTCGCGGTTGCCTCGTGGCGACGCTGTGCCTCGGCGTTGCCGTCTCGTTCGCCTTAGGCGTGTACCTCACCGCGCACGCACCATCGTGGGCGTACTTCGCCACGCCGGCACGGGCCTGGGAGTTGGGGGTCGGGGCACTCGTCGCGGTCGGCGACGGTCGGGCGCGTGGGCTCATCGGCTGGCTACGGGTCGCTCTCGGCAGCGCCGGGCTGGCCGCGGTCGCCGCCTGCGTCCTGCTCTTCGACGACCGAACTCCTTTTCCCGGCGTCGTCGCGCTCGTCCCGGTGCTCGGTACTGCCGCTGTCATCGCGGCCGGTGCGGGGTCGTCGCGGCAGTTCCTGCAACGCCTACTCGGCCTCGCGCCGCTCCAGTTCATCGGCCGGATCAGCTACGGGTGGTACCTGTGGCACTGGCCGTTCCTGCTGTTCGGCGTAGCCCTGATCGGCGAAGAGGCGACGGTGTGGCACCGGTGCGGCCTGGCCGGTGCCGCCCTCGCCGTGGCCTGGCTCAGCTACCACCTCCTGGAGAATCCGGTCCGGCGTTCGCGGCGGCTGCGGCGTCGGTCGGCGCGGGGTGTCGCCGTCGGTCTCGGCGCGTCCGCCGTCGTGGCGGCGCTCGCGGTAGCCACGTGGGCCAACCCGCCGCGGGTCATCGGCGGGGGATCCGCGAAGGAGGTCGGTGCGGGCCTCGCCGCCGCGGACGATCCCGAGCGGGAGATCAGGCGCCTGCTCGCCACCGCGGACGGCGGGCCGGCCCCCGTACCGGCCAACTTGACGCCCGCCCTCGACAGCTCGACGGCGGTCGCTGGCACGGTGTATGACGGGGAGTGCCAGCAGTCTCACACCGCCGCCCATATCCGCGCACACTGCATGTACGGCGACTCCGCGAGCGCCACGACGGTCGTCCTGTTCGGCGATTCCCATGCCGCCCACTGGTTCCCGGCGCTGCGCCGGGTCGCCGAGGAACGGCGCTGGCGTTTGTCGGTGTGGACACTCAATGAGTGCCCACCGCCACCGGTCGCCCCGGAGTTGCCCACGCCGCAGCGCGGCCAGGCATGTCAGCGGTGGCGGGCCGCCGCGCTGAAGTCCATCCGGGAACTGCGGCCGGCGCTGGTCGTGACCTCGATGTCGGCGCGGTATCAGTCGGGGGGCGACGACGACACCGACCGGTTCTGGCTGGACGGCTGGCGGCAGACTGTCCGCGCGCTGGGGCCGACGCGGGTCGCCATGATCAGCTTTGTGCCGTTTCAGCGTGGTGGAGTCCTGCCGTGCATGGCGATCTACCGGAAGGACACCCGCCGCTGCGTGGCCCAGACCGACTCGGCTCTGCCCCGCCCGGAGCGCCGCCGCTTTCTCGCCGCGGGACTCGCGGAGCACGGGGTGCAGGTCATCGATCCGGCACCGTGGATCTGCGGTCCGCGCCTCTGCCCGATGATCGTCGGCAACCTGCTGACGTACCAGGATCTGACCCACTTGACGCCTGCGTACTCCGCATTTCTCGCCCCGGTCCTGAAGGCGCAGCTCATCGACCACGACGGTCACTTCCGGGCCGCCCGGAGTGCTGTGAGCTGACGTATCGTCAAGGAAAGGTTGACGTTCTCCATACGTCAACCTACTCTTGACGCATGGAGAAAATTCGACTGGACGACCTCATCAACGGCATCCGCACCGGCTACCCCGACCAACCCCTGGAGCAGCTCACCGCCGCGGTCCTGGCCGCGGACCACCTCAGCGACATCGCCGACCACCTGATCGGCCACTTCGTGGACCAGGCCCGCCGCAGCGGCGCCTCGTGGACCGAGATCGGCGGCTGCATCGGCGTCACCAAGCAGGCCGCGCAGCAGCGGTTCACGCCCAAGGGCGACGCGAACATGTTCAGCCGCTTCACCGAGCGCGCGCGCACGGTGGTGGTCCAGTCGCAGGAGGAGGCACGCGCCGGCCGGCACGCGCAGATCCGCCCCGAGCACCTGCTGCTCGGCCTGCTGTCCGCGCCGGAGGGCCTGGCGATGCACCTGCTCGCCGATCAGCACGTCACCCCGGAGGCGGTGCGGGCCGCCGTGGCGGCGGCGGTGCCGCCCGGCCCCGAGGGTGCCGAGTCGCCGGCCCTCATCCCCTACGACCCGGCGGCGAAGAAGGTCCTGGAGCTGACCGTCCGCGAGGCGCTGCGGATGAACCACAACTACGTCGGTACCGAGCACCTGCTGCTGGCCCTGCTGCGCGCCGACCGTCCGCGCGACGGCGCGGTCGCGGCGCTCGGGGTCGACGCCGACGCGGCCGAGGCCGCGCTGCGGACGGTGCTCGACTCCCTGAAGCCTGCCACCGGCGACGCCGGCTGACCGCGACCCGACCGCGCGGCACCGCCAGGCACGGACCGGCCGCCGCGTCGGCGGGGTGACTACGCTGGACCTCCGCCAGCGCCCACCCGCCGACAGGAGCCGCCGTGCCGGACGACGTTGCCGCACGCGACCTGCGCGCCGACTGCGCGCGGTGCTTCGCGCTGTGCTGCGTGGCGCCCGCGTTCGCCGCGGGCGCGGACTTCGCCGTGGACAAGCCGGCGGGCCAGCCGTGCCGCCACCTGCGCGCCGGGGACTTCGGCTGCGGCATCCACGCCGGCCTGCGGGAGCGGGGATTCGCCGGCTGTACCGTCTTCGACTGTTTCGGCGCCGGCCAGCAGGTGGCGCAGGTGACGTTCGGCGGCCGGGACTGGCGCCGGCACCCGGAGCTGGCGGCGCCCATGTTCGCCGCCTTCCCGGTGCTGCGCCAGGTCCACGAACTGCTCTGGTACGTCACCGAGGCGCTCGCGCTGCCGGCCGCCCGGCCCGTGCACGCGCGGCTGCGCGCCGCCCGCGCCGCGCTCGACGCGGCGGCCGCGCTGCCGGCCGCCGCCCTGCCCGACCTGGACGTGGCCAAGCTGCGCGCGCGGGTCAACCCCGACCTGCGCCGGGCCTCCGCCCTGGCCCGGGCCGGGGTGGGGCGCTCCGCCGACCACGCCGGCGCGGACCTCGTGGGGCGGCGGCTGCGCGGCGCCGACCTCGCCGGGGCCAGCCTGCGCGGCGCCCAGTTGATCGCCGCCGACCTGCGCGGCGCCACGCTGCGCCGCGCCGACCTCACCGGCGCCGACCTGCGTGGCGCGGACCTGCGGGGGGCGGACCTGACCGACGCGCTGTTCCTCACCGCCGCCCAGCTCGCCTCGGCCCGGGGCGACGGCACCACCCGGCTGTCCGGCCCGCTGCGCCATCCCGACCACTGGGTGGGCCTCACCTGAGCCCGACGACGAGTCCGCGGCGCGCGCGGCCACTTCGTCGAGGGCACCGGGGAGGCGAACGGGACCAGCCCGCGCCGCGGTCAGTACCCCGGCCCGTCCCGCGGTCAGTACCCCGGCCCGCCCCCGTCGCCCAGGTGCCCGGTGTCGTTGAACGCCACCAGTGTCGGCGGCGCGGCGTCGCGCCAGGCGACCACGGTGAGCGCGGCGTGGGCCTGGTCGAGGCCGAACCAGCGCCAGTCGGGGGCGTCCAGGACGTGCCGGACGAACCAGCCGATCACGAAGTTGTGCGTCACCACCAGCTCGTACCGGTCGGCCGCGTCCACCCGGCCCAGCCGGTCGACCGCGGCCCGCAGGCCCGCGGCGCCCTCGTCGCGCTCCCGCTCCGGTACGCCGGCCAGGAACCGGCGGTGCGCCGGGGTGAGGTCCGCGGCCTCGGCGGGGAAGGGCCAGGGCGTGCGGTCGGCGGCCAGCGGGCAGGCGTGCGCGGCCAGCTCGGGCGCCTCCCGCAGCAGCGCGTCGGCGGTCTCCCGGGTGCGGGCCGACGGCCCGTGGTGCACGGCCGCGAACGGCACCCCGCGCAGCCGCCGCCCGAGCTGGCGGGCCTGCCGCTGGCCCCGGGCGGACAGGCCCGGGTCGGCGCCCGAGGGCGCGGGCTCGCCGTGCCGGACCAGATAGAGCACCGTGCGCGCCACCGCAGCCCCTTCCCGGGCCCGGCCCCCGCCGGACGCCCCCACCCTCACGGGTCCGGCCCCGCCGGACGCCGCCACCTCCGGCGCGCCGCCCGGCCGCCGTCGACCCGCCCATCCTGGCCGATTCCCGCCACCGGCGCTGCCCGGGGACCCGGCAGTCCTGCCCCGAGTCAACGTGAGTGACCCGGCGGTGGCTGGGCCACCAGGGCTGACTCTCAGCGCGTGGGCCGCCGGCGAACGGCCCCACCGATGGCGGTGAACGCCAACGCGGCGAGCAGCAGGTGGCCCGGGACGAGGAGCAGTGCGTGGGGGTGGAGCAACTCCGCCGACCAGCGAGGAGGGGGGCGCCCCGCCCGGCGGTTCCGTCTCCGGTGCGATGCTGCCGCCGCGGGTACACAGGTAGATTTGTCGCTATGGATCCTCGTGTCGCGGCGGTCGTGCCGGTGCTCTACGTCAGGGACGCCGCCGCGTCGGAGGCGTTCTACCGCCTGTTCGGATTCGTCGTCGACCGCGAGGGCGGCGCGGGCGACGCCCGCTGGATCTACCTGCGCTGCGGCGCACACACGGTCCTGCTGGCGGAGGTGCACCCGCCGCTGGTGCAGGTGGAGCTGCCGTTGGCGGTGTACGTGTACGTCGTCGACCTCGCCGGCACGCTGGCCACCCTGGCGGCGGCCGGCGTCGCCACCGAGCACGTCGGCTACCCGGATCACGCCCCCGGCGGCGAGGCGCGGGCCGTCGACCCCGACGGCAACGTGGTGCTGTGCGGCCAGCCGACCGCCGTACCGGAGGCCGACCGGGTCGCACCGACCGGTCCGCCCGCCCGGTTCACCCTGATCAAGCAGGCGGCCGAGGAGGTCGCCCGGCGCGGCGGCGCCCCGGCCCGGTGCCAGGTCGGCCAGGCCGACGGCCGGCCGTGCAGCCGGTCGGCCGAGGTCAAGCTCGCCGACCCGTGGGGCGACACCGCGTGGGCGTGCGTCGCGCACGCCGAGGAGGCGCTGATCGCGGCCTCGGCGGTGTTCATCGCCCGCGAGCCCGAGGGCGGGCTGGCCAGCTTCCTGCGCGGCCGGGCCGCCCGCCGGACGCCGTGACCGGGGCGGTTCCGGGTGCGTGCGGTGTGGGCGCCCGGCCGCCCGCGGCGCCGCGGCGCAACCGGACCGCACCCGAGCGGAGCCGCGTCCGCACCGCCGGCCCGGTGGAGTGGACCCGTCGACCGTGCGACCCCCCGCCGCGGCGACGGGGAGGAATCACCGTGCGTCTGTCCAGCGTGCTCGCCGTACTCGCCCTCGCGGCGGCCGGGTCGGTCGTCGCCGCCGGCCCCGCCGCGGCCGCCACGGTCTGGGGCGCCAATCCGCCCGCGGGCAATCGGCTGGTCACCAACGAGTACGCGTACTGGAACCGCGGTCGCGCCGGCAGCCTGACCTCTCCCTCCTGGGAGATGACCAGCGGCTCGCTGTACGCCCGGCGCACGTCGGCGGGGTCCGTGTACTGGAGCGGCCGCCCCGACGACCGCGCCCCGGACGCCCGCTCGGCCAGCGGCACCAACTCGGCCGTCTTCCGGCTCACCACGAAGGCCGCGACCTTCCGCGACACCACCGTCCGCACGAGGCTGAACATCGCCGGCCTCACCGCGACCCGCAGCACGCCGCGCACCGACTGGGACGGCATCCACCTGTTCCTGCGGTACCGCGGCGAGCGCCACCTCTACTACGCCAGCGTCGCCCGCCGCGACGGGCACGTGGTCCTGAAGAAGAAGTGCCCGGGCGGCAGCAGCAACGGCGGCACCTACTACACGCTCGCCGAGCGCGCCGGCCACCGGATCCCGTACGGCCGGTGGCGGTGGGTGTCGGCCTCGGCCCGCAACCACGCCAGCGGCGCGGTGAGCCTGTACCTGTCCGTCGGCGACCGGCTGGTGCTGCGCGCCACCGACCGCGATACCGGCTGCGGGGCGATCCGCGCGGCCGGCCGGGTCGGCGTCCGCGGCGACAACGCCAACTTCACCTTCCAGTCCTTCCGCGCCGCCCGCCTCTGACCGCGGCGCCGGCTCACGCCCGGTGGGCGCCCCCGCGGCCGTACGCCGCGCCCGACCGCCGCCAGGGCGGGATCTCCGCGTAGCTGACCGCCCGCAGGGCCCACTCCACCGGGCCGTACGGGTGGCGGCGCAGCCACCAGGCGCTGAAGAAGACCTGTACGGCGAACAGCGCCAGGCCCGTCCCAACCGCGGCCAGAGGCGACACCCGGCCGACCAGGCCGAGCCCGTAGCCGGTGAAGACGAACGCGGCGAACACCGACTGGCCGAGGTAGTTGCTCAGGGCCATCCGGCCCGGCGGCGCGAGGAACCGGGCCACCGCCGGGGCGGCGTCGAAGATCAGGATCGCCCCGGCGCCGTACGCCGCGGCCAGGGCCGGGGAGGCCAGGTAGCTGTAGGAGATGGCGAAGTACTCCAGCGCCGTGTCGACGTAGCGGGCGTTGGCGAAGGCGTACAGCGCGGCGCCGGGCACGCCGACGAAC
The DNA here is from genome assembly GCF_014647915.1 of Pilimelia terevasa. Taxonomy (GTDB): domain Bacteria; phylum Actinomycetota; class Actinomycetes; order Mycobacteriales; family Micromonosporaceae; genus Pilimelia; species Pilimelia terevasa. Next base: position 30,036 of record NZ_BMQC01000017.1, on the reverse strand, counting down.
AGGCCGCCGACGACGACGGTCCAGAGGGTGCGGCGGTGCCGGGCGGGGTCGGCGAGGAACCGTGCCCGCCCGGCCACCATGCCGACCAGGAACATCGCCAGCACGATGGGCGCCTGGAACTCCAGCAGGACCGACAGCATCTCCTGGTAGTCGGCCCAGCGCTGGGCGAGGATGTCGGCCAGCCCGCTGCGGTAGGCGGCCTGGGCCGTCGCGGCGTACGCCTGCACGGCGTCGGCGTCCACGCCGTCGGGGGTGTCCCAGTGCCAGGCCAGGGCGCCCCACACGCCGTAGTAGTGCACCCCGCCGACGACCAGCGCGCCGGCCAGCACGGCGGCGACCCTACTGGGCACCCGGTGCAGCGCGAGCAGCGCGAGCCCGAGCGTCGCGTACAGCATCAGGATGTCGCCGTGGAAGAGCAGCAGCGCGTGCAGGAGCCCGATGGCGAACAGCCCCGCCAGCCGGCGCACGAACCGCGGCGCGAAGGCCGCGCCGCGCCGCTGCGCGGACGTGATCTGCAGGGTCAGGCTGTAGCCGAACAGGAAGGAGAACAGCAGGTAGAACTTCGTCTCGACCACGAGGTCCACGAGGTAGGCGACGGTGCTGTCGACGGGCCGGGCGAATGCCGGGTCCGGGATGCCGGTGCCCTTGTACGCGGACGCGAAGTAGCCGATGTTGACCAGGAGGATGCCCGCCAGGGCCAGCCCGCGCAGCGCGTCGACGTTGACGAGGCGGGAGCCCGCCGGGCGCGGCGGTGTGGTGGCGTCGCCGGAAGCGCCGTGCTCCGGCATCGATTCGATATTGGTGGTCTGGGTCATCACTCGCCTAGGCAGTCGTGCCGGAACGGGCAATCCGACTCATCCACCGCCGACCGGCGCCGCCGACGGACAACACTGTGTCGATTCTGCGTGGCCGATCTCCGGGCCGCCTCCGCGATTCCTGTAGATCTGCTGTCAATCCGCCGCGGCGGACGGACTGGTCGGTGAGTGGACATCGGCCGTCCGAACGGTTTACCGCGGGTGTCCGGCCGGGTGGTGGCGGAAGATCGACAAACCCGCTTAGGGTCCGCGGTGGGATGCGCGATTCCTGAGGAGGACCGCGACATGCGGACACGTCGTACCCCGGTCCTGCCGGCGCTGCTGGCGCTGGCGCTGGGCCTGGCCGGCTGCGGCGCCGGCTCGCCCCCGGCCTCGGCGGTGGCGCTGCGGACGTCGGCGACCGACCCGGAGGCGGACGTCTACGACGACGACGACAAGCTCGTCCAGGTGCCGCACGCCGACGTGGTCAGCGCCGGGGTGACCCGGACCGCCACGAAGCTGGAGCTGCGCTACGCCACCCGGACCGCGCGCGACCCGGTCGGCGACCCGAACTGGACGAGCGACAGCACGTACACCGACATCCTGCTGGAGACGACCGGGGACGCCGATCCGGACTTCGACGTCGAGTACGGGGTGTCCGAGGGAGAGCTGTACGTCGACGTGTACCGGGTCGACGACCGCGACGAACCGCCGGTGCTGTGCGCCGGGGACGCCGAGTTCACCGGCGACACCCACGTCGCCACCGTGGCCCTGGCCTGCCTCGGCGACCCGGCGACCGTCGGGTACCGCGTCGAGACGGTCTACGACCAGGACGTCGCCGCCGAGGACTCGCGGGCCGCCTACGACTTCGCCCCGGACGAGGGCTTCGTGACCCTGGGCTGACCGGGAGCCGCCGGTGAGCGGGCCAGTGTGTCGAGGTTCGTGGAGTGACGGCGCTGGCGCGCCTGCTGCTGCACACCGGCTCCGGAGCCTGCGGCAGGATGGGCCGATGACCTCGCCTCCGCGACCCGACCTGTCCGCGCTCGTCGACCGCTGGCTCGCCGACGGCGTCCTCGCCGAGGCGCACGCCGCGCGGGTGCGCGCCGACCTGCGCGCCGCGGCCGACGCCCCGGCCGAGCCGGGTCAGCCCGCCCCGGCCGGCGGCAACGCGCTCGTGGTCGAGGGCCTGGGGTACCTCGGCGGGGTGATCGTGGTCGTCGCGCTCGGCCTGCTGGCCGGGTCGCTGTGGGCGGACCTGCCGGTCGCCGGCCGGCTGGCCCTGCTCGGCGCGGCCACCGCCGCGCTCGTGCTCGGCGGCGCGCTCGCGCCCGTGCGGCACGCCGCCGGCCGCCGGCTGCGGGCGGTCCTGTGGCTGGCCGCCGCGGCCGGTACCGCGATCCTGCTGTCGGCGGCCGTCGACGACGACGGCCTCGGCGTCGACGGCGACGTCCGCCCGCTCGTGGTCACCGCCGGGGCCGCGGCGGGCGCGGCGGCGCTGTGGTGGTTCCACCGCAGCGCGGTGCAGCAGGCGGCCGCGCTCGTGGGCCTCCAGGCGACCGTCCTCGCCGCCGCGGCGCTGCACGACGGGGAGGGGCCGACGATGGCCGCCCCGTGGGCGGTCGGCGTGGCGTGGGCGGCGCTGGCCTGGGGCCGGGTCCTGCCCGGGCGCCGGGCCGGGATGGTCCTCGGCGCCGGTACCGCGGTCGCGGCGAGCCTGTTCCTCATCGACCAGGGCGGCTGGACCGGGGTCCCGCTCGCGACCGCGCTCGGGCTCGCGGTGGCCGCGGTGTACCTGCGCGACCTGGTCCTGCTGGGCCTCGCCGCGGGCGGCGCGCTGGTGGCGCTGCCGCTGGTGGTCTCCACGTACTTCCCCGGCGCCACCGCCGCCGCGCTGGTGCTGCTCGTCGTGGGCGTGCTCCTGGTCGGCGCGGCCCTGTTCACCGCGCGCCGCCGCCGCAGCGCCGGGCCGCCGCCCCCCTCCCTGCTGACGGCCGGCTCGCCGGCGGTGGCGGCGGCCGCCGCGGCGGCGGTCCTGGTGCCGACGGCGGTCCTCCTGCTGCGCGGGTAGTCCCGCGCAGCAGCCGCGCCGCACCCCCGCCGCGATTACGCTGACCGGCGGAGGTGCACATGAGACTGGGCCTGCACTACTGGAACTTCTCCACCCCGGACGACCCGGCGCGGATCGCCGCGACGCTCGCCGGGACGGCGCGGACCGCGGAGGAGGCGGGCATCGACTCCTTCAGCGTCATGGACCACTACTTCCAGATGGCACACCGCGGGGGCGGCGCCCACGAGCCGATGCTGGAGGGCTACACCACCCTCGGGTACGTCGCCGCGCTCACCCGGCGGATGACGCTGGGCGTGCTCGTCACCGGGGCGCTGTACCGGTACCCGGGCCTGCTCGCCAAGATCGTGACGACGTTGGACGTGCTCTCCGGCGGCCGGGCGCAGCTCGGGCTGGGCGCCTCGTGGTACGAGCGGGAGCAGCGCGGGCTCGGGGTGCCGGTGGTCCCGGTGGCCGAGCGCTTCGGCCGGCTGGAGGAGACCCTCCAGATCTGCCGGCAGATGTGGAGCGACGACGACGGCCCGTACCGGGGCCGGTACTACCAGCTCGACGAGACCCTGTGCGTCCCCGCGCCGCTGCGCCGCCCGCACCCGCCGATCATGGTGGGCGGCGGCGGGGAGAAGAAGACGCTGCGGCTGGTGGCCCGGTACGCCGACCTGGGCAACGTCTTCGGCAGCAGCGTCGAGGACGTGGCGCACAAGTGCGCGGTCCTGCGCGAGCACTGCGCGGCGCAGGGCCGCGACCCCGCCTCGGTGGAGATGACCGTGATGGCGGTCAGGTCCCCGCTGGACGACGTCGACGCGTTCCTCGCCGACGTCGAGGCGTACGCGGCCCTCGGCGTCACCGAGGTGCAGGTCCTGCCGCAGGGCGACCCGGTCGCCTTCGTCGAGCGGCTGGCCGCCCGCGTCGTGGGCCGCGTCGCCGCGATCGGCTAACCGGACAACCGCCCCACCCGGGCGCGGACACCGCACGACACCCGCGGTTTCTTGGCGGACCCTGGGAGAACGGCTCACGTCCGGCGCACCACGGCCGATCCGCTCGGTAAGGACGAGGGGAGGCGGCGCCGTGCGGACTCGGCAACTGTTCTACCGTGCCTTCCCACGCCTGTTCGGCCTCACCGCCGGCCTGGTCGCCGTCAGCGTCGCCGGCCTGGTCGCGGTCGCGCTCGGCCTCCTGCCCGCGACCGCGGCGTGGCTGGCCACGGTCCTGAGCGGCCTGGCCGCCGGGCTCACCTGCTGGCGGCTCGCCGCCGAGATCCGCCCGGCGCCCGGCCGCCGCCAGTTCTGGTACAGCACCGGCTCCGCCATCACGCTCGTGTCGCTGGGCTCGGCGCTGCACCTGTACCAGTCGGTGCGGGCCGCCACCGAGCTGGCCCCCAGCAACGTCACCCGCTGGCTCAACGTCCTCGGCGCCGCCGTCATGGTCGTCGGCCTGCTGCGGCTGCCCCGTCGGCCGGTCACCGCGCCGGCCGTGCGCCGGGTCAGCCTGGACGCCGCCATCGTCCTGACCACCGCCGGCGTGTTCGCCTGGCACCTGTCCTTCGGCGAGGCCGTGCGGGTGCTGCCCGGCGGCGGCTGGAAGATGTTCGCCGGCATGATGGTGATGTCCGCCGTCGCCGCGGTCGGCTTCGTCAAGGTCACCCTCGTGGACGACGCCGCCGTCTCGCCGGCCGCCGTGCAGCGGGCCGCCTGGGGCATCGGGCTGGGCGTCGGCCTGGGCCTGGTCGCGCCGCTGACCGTCGCCGCCCTGCACATCCGGCCGGTGGTCCTGGCCCTGCCGGCCACCGCGCTCGGGTACGCGCTCGCCGCCCGGCGGCAGCGGCGCGCCCGCGACGGCGAGCAGGCCGCCCGGCCCAGCGGACCCGCGTTCAGCCTCATGCCGTACCTGTCCGCCGCCGCCACCACGGGCCTGCTGCTGGTGGTGGCGTGGCGCGGCGACCACCGCAGCCTGCTGCCCGTCGCCGCCGGCACCACGGCGCTCATCGGCCTGGTCCTGTACCGGCAGTTCAACGCGGTGCACGCCAACGACCTGCTGCTGCGCCAGGTCGACGTCAGCACCCGCCAGCTCCGCCAGATGCACCGCCAGCTCGACCACCAGCGCCGGCATGACCGGCTGACCGGGCTGATCGACCGGCGGGAGTTCGAGGAGGAGCTGGAGCAGCGCGCCGCCGCCGGCCAGACCGGCACGCTGGCGCTGATCAACGTGGACAACTTCAAGGCCGTCAACGACCACGTCGGCCGGCCGCTCGGCGACCAGCTCCTGCTGCTGGTGGCCCACCAGGTGTGCGCGAGCGTGCGCGCCAGCGACCTGGTCGCCCGGTTCGACGGCGACGAGTTCGCGGTGCTGCTGCGCGACCTGTCCGTCGCCGACGCCGCCGGGGTGCTGGACCGGATCGACCAGACCGTCCGGCAGCCGGTCGACATCACCGGCCACGACCTGGTCCTGACCGTCAGCGTGGGTACCACCGAGACGCGGACCGGCGCCGACGCCGGTGAGCTGCTGCACCGCGCCAACCTGGCGCTGTACGCGGCCAAGTCCGGCGGCAAGGGCCGCCGGGTGCACTACAGCGAGAGCCTGGAGGAGCGGGTCAACAACGACGTGCAGCTCGGCGCCGAGCTGCGCCGCGCCCTCAACGAGGCGCAGTTCACCCTCGTTTACCAGCCCGTCGTGCGCCTGCCCGACGGCCGGATCGCCGGGGCCGAGGCGCTGATCCGGTGGGCCCACCCGACCCGCGGCGCGGTGCCGCCCGACGAGTTCATCCCCGCCGCCGAGCGCACCGGGCTGATCGTCCCGATCGGCGACTGGGTGCTGGTGCAGGCGTGCAGCCAGGCAGCCGGCTGGCTGCGGTACAGCGGCGCCCAGCCGTGGCGGGTCAGCGTCAACGTGTCCGCCCGGCAGCTCATCGAGGCCGGCTTCGCCGCCCGCGTCGCCGAGATCCTGGACGGCACCGGCCTGCCCGCCGACCGGCTGACCATCGAGGTCACCGAGACCGCCGTCTTCGACAACCAGGTCGCCGCCGCCGCCCTGCGCCGCATCGCCGACCTCGGCGTCGCGGTCGCGCTGGACGACTTCGGCACCGGCCACTCCTCGCTGGCCCTGCTGCGCGCCGTCCCGGTCGACATCCTCAAGGTGGACAAGCTGTTCATCGACCACGTCGCCGACAGCGACGCCGACGCGACGATCGCCACGGCCGCGCTGTACATCGCGCAGGGGCTCAACCTCGGCGTCGTGGCCGAGGGCGTCGAGACCACGGCGCAGGCCGACCGGCTGCACGAACTGGGCTTCCCGGCCGCGCAGGGCTACCACTTCGCCCGGCCGGTGTCCGGCGCCGACATCCTCCGGCAGTTGCGGGCGCTGGCGAACCGGTAGGCGTTTGTCCGGGCGGCGGCGCGGGCACTGTCCGGCCACCCCGAGACAGGAGCAGCCGTGCAGTACAGAGTCCGGCCGTGAACGCCGTCGCCGAGGCGGAGCGGACCGCCCGCCGTACCGCCGGGCACCCGGCCCTGGCCGCCGCCGCCCGGTTCGGGCTGGCCGGTTTCGGCGTGCTGCACCTGCTGATCGCCTGGCTGGCGTACCGCATCGCCGTCGGCGCCCCGGCCGGCGAGGGCGACCAGAGCGGCGCGCTCGCCTACCTCGCCGCCCAGCCGATGGGCCGGCCGCTGGTCGGCGGCATCGCCGCCGGCCTGGCCGCGATGGCCCTGTGGCAGCTCCTGGAGGCCGCCGTCGGGCACCGCGGCCGCAGCGGGGCGCGCCGGACCGCCGAGCGGCTGGTCTCCGCCGGCCGCGCCGTGGTCTACGCGTACCTGGGCACCACGGCGGTGAAGGTGCTCGCCCGGGCCGCGCGCTCCGGCGCCGACCAGCAGCAGGCCGTGAGCGCGCGGCTCATGGACACCGGCCCGGGCCGCGCGGCGGTGGTGGCCGCCGGCGTGGTGGTGGCCGCGATCGGCGTGGGCCTGGCCGTCTACGGCGTCACCCGGGGCTTCCGCAAGCACCTGCACACCGGCCGGATGACCGCCGCCGTGCGCCGCCTGGCGCTCGCCGCGGGCGCGGTGGGCTACACCGCGAAGGGTGCGGCGTACGCGCTGGCCGGCGCCCTGCTCGTCGTCGCCGGGGTCACCTCGGCGCCGGCCCGCGCCCGCGGGCTGGACGCCGCCCTGCGCGGCCTGGCCGACCAGCCGCACGGGGGGTACCTGCTGATCGGCGTGGCCGCCGGCCTGGCCACCTACGGCGGGTACTGCTTCGTCCAGGCCGGCTACCGGAAGGTGTGAACCCGCGCCCGCCGGACCGGCGTCAGATCAGGCCGTTGCGCAGCGCGTAGGCCACCGCGTGCGCCCGGTTGCGCAGTTGGAGGCGGCGGGTGACGTCGTGCAGGACGTTCTTGACGGTCCGCTCGGAGTAGGACAGCTCCGCGGCGATCTCCCGGGTGTCGTGGCCGTCGGCGACCAGCCGCAGCACCTCGACCTCGCGGGTGGACAGGCCCAGCAGGTTGAGGCCGCGCGGTTCGAGGACCTGGCGCTGGAGGCGGCCCATCTGCGCCATCAGCCGGGCCAGCAGGTCCGCGGGCAGCGCCCCCTCGCCGCGCGCGACCGCCATGATGACGTGCGCCATCCGCTCGGCGCTGGCCTCGCTGCGCCGGACCAGCCCGACGACGCCGTGCTCCACCGCGGCGGACAGGCCCAGGTCGTCGATGGTCGCCGGGACGAGGATGAGCCGCTTGGCGCCCCCGCGGTGCAGCCGGCGCAGCAGGCCCACCGCCTCGTCGTCCAGGCGTTCCACGACGACGAGCGGGAGCGCGTCCGGGGCCTCCTCGGTGGCCGAGAGCACGTGCAGCTCCGGGCGGGGACGCAACTGCGTCGCCATTCCCAACCGTGAGATGGGATCCGCGGCATGGACGCTGACGGCCACCCGTTCCACAGTGCTGCCTCCCGGCATCGACAGGGCGTGACATTGTCCGATTAGGATAGTGGTGATTGACGGGCGTTCACCGGCCAGGGCGGCGCTCCGCCGACCGTCACCCCGCCACCCCGCGACCCTTCCCGCCGCCTCCGGCCGGCGCACCCCGCGACCACCGGGTCGCTGCCGCGGACGACGGCCGCGGTCATCAGATCGGGTACTTCCGGCGCGGCGGGTTTCCGCAGGTCCGCGGCGGGGCATGGCGGTCGATGACGTCCGCGGCGGCCGGTCGCGGCGATGACCAGGGAGTTCACCGATGACTGACACGGCCCAGCCGGCGACGGCGTCCCCGAAGCAGAACCGGCGCGGCGGGAAGCCGGACACCGACGACGCGCCGTCGGCGACCCCGCCCGCGGCGGCAAGCTCGCCCGCAGCGGCGACAACCCCCCACGCGGCGGCGGCCTCTGTCCGCCCGCCCGCGGCCGACCTCCAGCGGGAACTGCGCGAGACGCGCGCCGAGATCCTCGGCACGGTGCGGGAGCTGAGCCGCCGGCTCGACATGTCGACCCGCGCCTCGGAGGCGCTCACCCAGCGGTGGCAGCAGGCCCGCGAGGTCGCCGGCACCCAGGTGGAGCGCGCCCGCACGGCCGTCCGGGAGGCCGACCCGCAGACGCGCCGCCGCTGGACGACCGCGGCGGCCGCCCTCGTGCCGGCCGTCATCGGCGTGCTCGCGCTGGTCGGGCGCCGCCGCCGCAGGCAGCCGGCGACCGTCGCCCGGCGCCTCCTCGACAACGCCACCCGCACCCTGCACCGCTGACCCCCGGGCCAGCGGTGCAGGTCAGCTCCCCGGTCGACCCGCGGGGCGGCCCGCCCGGTCGGCGGGGGGCGGCGCGCCGGTGAGCAGCGGGACGAGCCACACGGCCGCCGCCAGTACGGCGGCGGCGGCCATCGCGAGCGCCCGCACCGCGGCCGGCCCGGCCGCCGCCGAGGGCAGGACCGCCGCCCCTCCCGCGGCGACCCATGCCGCGGCGGCGAGTACCCCCGCGCGCCCGACCACGAACCCGGTGACGGGCGCGCCGCCGCCGAAGCAGCCGCAGGGCGCCGCGGGTCGCCACCGCAGGAGTGCCCAGGTGTACCCGGTGTAGGCCGTGTAGCAGAGGGCGAGCGCCGCGAGCGGCCAGCCGAGCAGCCCCGGCGCGGCGCCCCAGGCGAGCAGCGCCGCCGCGCCGACGGCCACCTCGGCCGGGCCGACGAGCGCGGCGACCGGTCCGCGCAGCCGCCGCGGCAGCAGCGCCTGGACGTCGAGGCCGGCGCGGAACACCCGGGGGTGCCGGAGGTGGCCGATGCCGGCGGCGACGAGCAGGAGCGCACCGGAGAGCGCGACGGCCGCCACGGCGTGGCCCCAGGTGATCACGGCGGCTCCCGGTGCGAGACATCGACGGCTCAGGACCGTAGCAGGTGGACAGCCGCCCCGCCGCCCGCCGACCGGGCCGCCGGCGTCACCGCCGGCCGGTCACCGGGTCGTGTCCCCGGCCACAGGGGCGGCGGGGGAGCGGGTCCGTGGGTACGGTGGGGAATGGAACCAGCACCGCTACGCCCGCCGCCCCCGCACTCCCCGCCCCCGCACCCGTCGCCGTATCCACCGGCGCCGCACTCCCCGCGTTCCGGGCTGGCGCCTTCCGGAGAGCCGCATCTGGGGTCGCTGCCCGAGCTGAGCACGATGCCGATGCACGCGATCACCGAGGTCCACGGCGAGCACGGGCTGCGGGAGCGGTTCCGCCGCGAGATCGCGCGGTTCGGCGAAGCCGACCAGGAGCGCCTGCGGGACGCCCTCGACCTCGCCGGCACCCTGCACCGCGACGACCGCCGCACCCGCGAGCCGTACGTCAACCACCTGCTGCGGGTCGCCATCCGGCTGGCCCACCACTACGAGGTCCGCGACGTCGACGTGGTGATCGCCGGCCTGCTGCACGACGCGGTCGAGGACCACGCCGCGGACCTCGCCCCGGACGCCCCCGCCGCCGCGGCCGGCGCGCTGCGGGTGCTGGGCGAGCGGTTCGGCGCCCGCGTCGCCCGCCTCGTCGCGGCGGTCACGAACCCGGCCTGGGACCCGGCCCGCGACCGCCACGTCCAGTACCGCGAGCACCTGGCCCGTTCGCTGGCGGCCGAGCCGTGGGCGCGGGTGCTCAAGGCGTCCGACTTCACCGACAACGGCGTCGGCATCATCTACACGGCGGGCCCGAAGACGGCGACCCTGGCCCGCAAGTACCGCCCGCTGGTGCCGATCCTGCGCGGCCTGATCGCCCGCCCGGACAGCCCGGTGTCGCCCTCGGTGAAGCGGCACATCGGCAGCCAGCTCGACCTGGCCGAGGAGCGGTTCCGCGCGATCCTCGGCCCGTCCTGAGCGGCGCCCGGGCCTGCCGCTACGCGGCGGGCGCCCGGTACGCGGCCCAGGCCTTGGCCATCCGCTCGCCCTGGCCGGCGGTGAACTCGGTCATGCAGGCGTCGCTGGAGTAGTCCATGAAGTTGTGTACCGGGTCGGCGCCGGGCGCCGGGCAGGTGTCGCGGTCGGTGGGGCAGCCGGAGGCCGAGGTCTGCTCGGCGGGGGTGTCGGCGACCTCGTCGCCGCTGGCGCTGCACCCGCCCTGGAACGTGTGGTAGAGGTTCAGCCAGTGCCCGACCTCGTGGGTGGCGGTGTCGCCCTCGTTGGCGTTGCTCTGGGTCCCGCCGGGCATGGACTCGTTGAGCATCACCACGCCGTCCATGACCTTGTCCTGCGAGCCGGGCAGCGTCGCCCAGCCCAGTGCCCCGATCTTGCCGATGTAGATGTTCAGCGTGTCCATGCCGCCGACCCGCAGTGCCGCCTTGATGGTTCGCTCGTTGTTCGAGTTGATCTGGTACCAGCTCGCGTTCTCGACCCGGTTCGTCTTGAGTAGCTGGAACTGGAACTGCGTGGCCGCGCCGCCGATGCGGCCCGCGTACGCGTCGTTCATCGTCTTCATCTGCGCTTCGATCATGGAGTCGGGCATGTAGCCGCCCGGCCGGGTGCCGTCCTTGCTGATCACGTGGAGGACGGTCGGGATGGTGACCACCGCGCGGGGGCCGGGCAGCGCCGGGCGGTGCCGCAGCCGCTCGGCGAAGTCGCGCTCGCGCGCGGCCGCCTGCGCGGGGCCCAGGTCGGTGGGGTCGACGTGGCCGGCCTCGTGGCCGGGCAGCGGACGCGCGGTCGGCGCCGCGCCGGTACGCGAGGGCGCGCAGGTCGCCGAGTCGGCGGGCGCGGCGGCGGCTGGTGCGGCGACGCCGGCCCCGGCGCCGAGGAGCGCGGTGGCGGCCAGAGCGGACAGGGCGGGGTGCCGGTTACGGGAAGGCATGGGGGTACCTCTCGGAGCGTGGGGGCCGCGCCCTGACGGGGGGTGGGGCGCGCGGCCGGTGGGGATTCGGCGCGCTGTCATCGAACTATGGATATCAATCAATTGGCAAGATCTAAAACCGTCGTCGGGCCGGGAATGTATTCACTTTCGCGGCCCGCCAGCACCGTCGAGTTGTCGGCTTACATGCCATTGGTCGGCTGTGTCGGCGAATCTTAAGGAAGGTTTCAGGTAACGCAATGGGCCACCCAAGGCATCCACCGTGATAGTTGCCCGTGTCACTCGTCGAGAGGGGTCGGTCGGCATGAGGAACCAGGAGAGTCGTCACGGTGCCCGACGGCGTCGGCGCCGGGTGGGCCTGCGCGGGGCCGTCGCCGCCGCGGCGGCGCTGGTCATCGGCGCCGGCACCGTGGCCCTGGCCGACAGCGCCCGGCCGGAGCTGGCCGCGGCGCCGGCGGCGCCGCAGGTCGACGCCACCGGCACCGGGTCCGCCGCACCAGCGCCCGCGGCCGCCCCCGCCGAGGCGCCGGCCCGGAAGGTCCCGGCCCGCCCGGCGCCGGTCCGTCCCGCGAAGGGGGTCGGCGCGGCGGCCGCCCGCGCCCAGTGCGCGACGATCAGCAAGCCGGTCGGGGACGGCGGCTTCTACGACTACGCCCCGCCCATCCAGGAGCCCGGCGCGGCGCTGGTGGGCTGGCGGGAGCGGCCCGAGGCCGGCCACAACATGGACGCCGCCGCGCTGGGCCGCGGCGGCGACTCGCTGACCCGGGTCCCGTCGATGCGCAGCCTGGTGGTGGTCCGCAACGGCAAGCTCGCCTACGAGCGGTACTACGGCACCGGCAGCCGGCGGCAGAGCAACAACGTGCACTCGGCCTCCAAGAGCCTGATCCAGGCCCTGGTGGGCGTGGCGATCGAGCGCGGCCAGCTCTCCCTGGACACCACGGTGGCGCAGGCGCTGTCCAAGACGATGAAGGTGCCCGCCAGCCAGGGCGGGGTGACGGTGCGGCAGTTGCTGACCATGACCTCCGGCCTGGAGTGGGAGGAGGACGAGACGGAGTACACGGTCGCCCGGTCCCGCAACTGGGTCGCCAGCATCCTGTCCCGCCCCCGCAGCGGCACGCGCTTCAACTACAGCACCGGCAACACGCACGTCCTGTCGGCCATGCTCAAGGCGGTCACCGGCAAGAGCACCTGCGAGTTCGCCGCCGAGACGGTACTGGGCGGGCTGGAGATCGCCCCCGAGCGCTGGGCGCGCGACCCCCAGCAGGTGTCGGCCGGCGGCTTCAACGTGTACCTGACCGCGCGGGAGCTGACCCGCTTCGGGCAGCTCTACCTCGACAACGGCATGTACCGGGGCAAGCGCGTCCTGCCCGCCGCGACCGTGACCCAGGCGCGGACGATCACCGACCGGCGACAGGCGTACAGCGCCGGCTGGTGGGTGACCGACGTCGGCGGCGTACAGGTGCAGTCGGCGTGGGGCTGGGGCGGCCAGTACGTCTGCGTCATCCCCGCCAAGGGCCTGGTGGTGACGGCGACCCAGGACACCAGCCACTACGACGGGGCGCCCGCCCAGGACATCGACATCAACCAGTTCCTGCGGCAGTACGTCCTGCCGGCGGCGCGCTGATCCCGCGGCGGGGCGCGAAGCTCCGGCCGGAAGTCGGAATTCGCGCTCCCGCCGTCCACTGTGGCGGCGTGCGCGCCGGTCGGGCAGGCTGCCGGAGGTAGGCAGCCACGCCCGCAGGGAGGTGCCGCGGTGGCCGGGTCAGCGCCGATGGGCCGCCGGGCCGCCCTGCGCTGTGGCGCCGCGGGGGCGCTCGCGCTGGCCCTCGGTACGCCGGCCCCCGCCGCGGGTGCGCCGGCCACGGGGCGGCGGCGTGCCCGCCCCGACCCCGTCCGGTGGTCGTCGCCGCTGCCGGACGGACCGGTGGAGTGCGGCGTGGCCCTCGGGCACGGCGCCGTGTACGCGGTCACCGGCAGTCAGCTCACGGCGGTCGAGGTCGCCAGTGGCGCGCCGCGGTGGCGGGCCGACCTGCCGGCCGTGCGCCGGTCCTACGCAACCCTGCTGACGGCACGCGACCACGTCGTGGCAGGCGTCGCCGACTGGATCACCCCCTCCCAGGTGCGGTACCAGACCGCGGCGCGGCGGCCCGGCGACGGCGCCCCGGGCTGGGAGTCGACCTCGTTCTGCCCCCGCGCGGTGCACGGCGACGCACTGGTCGCCGAGTTCCGCCCCACCCGCAGCCGCCGCGACGTGGGCGGCTTCGCCGCGGCGACCGGCGCGCTGCGGTGGCGCCTCGCGCGGACCGGGATCGGCGAGACCGACGTCACCGACGGGCAGCCCGACCGGCTGGTGGCGCACGCGCCGCTGGCGGGGGAGGGAAGCTGGGTGCTGCTGGACGCCCTGACCGGCGACGTGCGGTGGCGCCGGCCGCTGCGCGGCGTCGCGGCCGCCACCGCGGACACGGGCGACGGCCTGATCGTGATGGTGCAGAACGAGTCGCGGTTCCTGCAGCGCATCAATGCCGCCGCCGGCACGCCGGACTGGGTGGTGTCGGTCCCGGACGCCTGGGCACTGCGCCTGTCGGCCACCGACGCCGTCGTGGCGACCGCGGCCGGCGCGGTCACCGCCCACGACCTGCGCACGGGCGCGCCGCGCTGGACGTGGACGCCGCCGGCGACCGTGCGCCAACCCCGCCTGCGCGTCAGCGGTGCCCGGGTCTACCTCGACGGCGGCGATGTCGGGTGGCTGCTCGACGCGGCCACCGGCGCGCTGATCGGCCCGCCGGTCGTCGACCTGGGCTGGCCCGCGATGGACGACTCGACGCTGTACGGCGTGAACGCCGGCCGCCTGGTGGCGCTGGCCCTGCCGTGACCGATGCCCGAGGACCCTGCGGGGCGGCCGGGCATTGCCGGGTCGTCAGGGAGCGCCGTCGGCGGGCCCGGCCGCCGCAAGGCGGCGCCCGGTCGCGCGCACCTGCCACCGCTCAGAACGCCGGACCCTCGCGCCTCACCACGTCCAGCAGAGTGCGGTCGGGCTGCTGCGAGCACTGGTAGCTGATCTGCGGCAGGGCCAGCGGGCTGCCGTAGCCGCCCAGGCCCAGCCGGTCGGCCGCGTCGAGCATGACCTGGCGACGGGTCAGGTCGTCGGCGCGGCCCCACTCGCGGCAGGTGGAGTCGGGCGTGACCCGGCTGGTGGCGGTCGCGGCGCCCACGTCCCGGACCCAGCCGACGATCCGCGGCCCGGCGTAGAGGACCGCCGCGACGCCGAGGGCGGCGAGCAGCACCATGCCGATGAGCGACCCGTACCGCCGGTTGTCGGACGTGTTGTGGCTGTCCACGATCGAGTCGCGGCCGGAGACGACCTGGTGGCCGCCGACCTGCGCGCCGGGCGAGTGGAGGACCTGCGCGGCCGGTGCCGCCCCGGCCATCGCGTCGGCGAGCGCCCGGATCTCGGTACGCAGGTGGGGGTGCCCGTGCAGGAGGCGACCGAACTCCGCCTCCCAGCGCCCCTCCTCCCGGGCGGGCTGGCCACCTGCGGTGAGCGCGGCGCGGGTGCGGTCGAGCCGGGCGCTCGCGTCGGTACCGGCGCGGGCGAACAGGGCGGCCACCCGGGGCCGGTAGGCGGACCATGCCTCGGTGGCGGCGACCTGGATGAGGGCCTGGGCGGCGGCTTGGGCGAGTACGTCCGTGGGGTCCATGCGCGGTGGCTCCCTTGTGGGCAGCGGCCGGGTCTCCCACACTAGGGCGGTGCCTCGGCGGAGAAAATCGCCCGTTCGTGGCCGACCAATGTCCCCGCGGTGCCGGGCGTCCTTGGGCGCGCCGCCCACATCCTGCCGATCTGTTGCGACTCGCGGGCGACAGAGGGGGCGGTACGGTCGGGACAGTGGTCCGGCCGGCCGGGGGTGTGGGTGCGCGAGAGGACAGGACACGCGCAGGCGGATTCGTGGCGACCACCCGAATCCGCCGCCCGCCGATCGACCGCCGCGATAGCCACCGACGCCGCGGCGGTGCGCGACCTCCAGCGCGTGGCCGGCAACCGGGCGGTGACGGCGCTCGTGCAGCGGGGAAAGCTGGTCCGCAAGGGCTCAGGGAGGCCCGCCGGCGCACGGCAGGCTGTCGCTGGGCGGAAGAGTCCGGCCCGTGTGGCCGCGCCGGTGCTTTCGGACTCGCTCCTACCCGCGCGGGAGGAGGGATACCTGGGCAATTTCTCCCGGATCCGCAGGTGGCACGTCAACCCGCCGCAGCGGGGACTGATCATTCAGGAGGTGACCCGAACCTTTACCGTCGTCTACTGGCAGGGTGACACCTGGGCGTCCATCAGCGGGAACGCGCTGGACGAGTACGCCAAGCACAAGATCAACGCAACGGAGAACCGTTACTGGGAGCTGTGGACGGTTGACCCGACCGGGGAGGTCGGCGACGGGGGCCTGGACGCCTTCGGGCTGGCCTCGGTCATCCCGAGCGCCGGGTTGAAAGCCAGACTCAGGGCCGGGTTGAAACCCAGGCCGGAAGCCAGCTCCCTGCAGTACACCTCGTGCGGCAGTTTTGTCATCCGCGGGCGGGCACGCTTCTTCCCGACGCCCGCGCGCCTTACCCCGAGGGCACTGGGATTCCGCAGAAGTGGTGTCTCCTCGTCCAACGGGCTGCCGAGCAGGATGGACGACCCGGCCGCCATCCCCGCCGCCGCACCGCGCGAGGCGGTCACCTACACCGTCACCGCGCATTGGACCAGCGCCGGCGAGGCTGAGTCCTCCTGGTACAGCAGGGTCAGTGGCCGGCGCGCCTGATGCGGCCGGCGGTGGCGGTACGTCGCGGCGGACCAGGTCGTCGGGTGACTCGGGCAGGCCGGAGCGGCCGCCGGACCGCCGAGCCTACCCGGGCCGGGCCGGGGGTGGCCGGCTCTCGCCGAACCCGCACACGACGGCGCCACCGGTTACTACGCTGCGGGGCGGGAAGGTGCCTGACCAGGGCAAACGCATCGTCGCAGGGGAGTCGCCCGTGCCAGCTGACCACACACCACGCTTCCGCACCACGGTCATCGACGCCGACCCGCGGGACGGCTACTGGGTACACGCCGTCGACATCGACGGGGACGGCCGGATGGACCTGGTGGCCTCGGGCCTCACCCACGGCGAGGTGGTCTGGTACCAGA
Source organism: Pilimelia terevasa (assembly GCF_014647915.1). GTDB lineage: Bacteria > Actinomycetota > Actinomycetes > Mycobacteriales > Micromonosporaceae > Pilimelia > Pilimelia terevasa. The sequence goes on along the minus strand of NZ_BMQC01000017.1, from coordinate 13,764 downwards.
ACCCCTCCTGGCAGCGGCGCACCATCGCCACGATGGACAAGCCCGTCGCGCTGGACTCGGCCGACCTCACCGGGGACGGCCGGCCGGACCTGGTGATCTGCCACGACTACGGCAACTGCATGTTCAACTGCGGCCCGCGCGACGGCAAGATCTCGTGGTTGCAGAACCCGACCGCCGCGGACTCCGACGGGCAGTGGCGGCAGCGCCCCATCGCCGACCTGGTGGCGACCCACCGGGTGCGGGTCGGGCGCTTCACCGGCGACCACCTCCAGGTCGCCGCCCTGCCCGTGGTCGGCCCCGAGGGCGGCGCGGCGGGCGTCGCGGCGCCGGTCCGCACGATGATCTACGACCGGCCCGACGACGTGGCCGGCGACGGGCCGTGGGCCGGCAAGGAGATCGACGCCGCGTCGTTCAGGATCATCCACGGGGTCGTCGCGCGGCCCCTGCCGGGCACGCCGCGGCCGGACCGCGACTCGTTCCTGCTCGCCTCCGCCGAGGGCCTGACCTGGCTCGGGTACGGCGACGACGGGCGCTGGCGGCACCACCGCCTCGGTACCGGCGTCGCGCCGCAGCGCTCGCACGAGTTCCCCGAGCACGAGTTCTCCGGCAGCGGGAACCTCGCCGTCGGGACCGTGGGCGGCCAGGAGTACGCGCTGATCCTCGCGGTCGAGCCGTTCCACGGCGACACCCTCGCGGTGTACCTGCGCCCGCCGGGCGCGCTGGACTTCACGACGCCGTGGCAGCGCCGCGAGCTGGAGGTCTTCCCCCGGCCCGACGACACCCACGACGCCGTCGCCCACCACGTGGTCGCGGCCGACTTCGACGGCGACGGCGACGACGAGTTCCTCGTCGCCCTGCGCGGGCCCGAGCCGGTGCAGGGCGTCATGTACTACAAGTTCGACGCCGCGGGGCAGGTCGTCGTACGCGAGCGCGTCACCACCGACTCGGTGGCCCGGATCGCCGTCGCCGACTTCACCGGCGACGGCCGGCTGGACTTCGTCACGACCTCGTACGACACCGTCGGCTACTACGAGGTCGACGACCCGCGCATCGCGCTGCACGTCAACGACTTCGGCACCCCCGCGGGCGCGCAGGCGCCCCCCGGCGGCGACGGCTGAGCGCTCCACCGACGACAGGTACGGCACCACCCGTCCGGCGGGCACCGCCAGGCGCGAGCACACCCGCCCGGCGGCAGCGCCGCCGCCGGGCACACCGGCAGACACCAGCACACGGGGAGACCACATGGCAGACGAGACGATCCGCGTCGACACCCTGATCGTGGGCTCCGGCCCCGTCGGCTCCACCTTCGCCCGCGAACTGGTCGGCGCGGGCCGCAAGGTGATGATGATCGACGCGGGGGCGGCGCTCTCGGAGCGGCCCGGCGAGCACCTGAAGAACGCGTACCTCTACCAGAAGAACCTCGACCTGTTCTCGTCGGTCATCCGCGGCCACCTGAACCTGCTGTCGGTGCCGCCGAACCTGCGGCCCGAGGTGACCCTGGACCCGGGCGCGTTCCAGATCGACCGCGACCGGTACCGCGGCTTCACCCTCAACAACCAGAACCCGGACCAGGACGCCGAGACGAACCTGGGCGCCGCCGCCGTCACCTACGGCGTCGGCGGCATGGCCACCCACTGGACGTGCGCCACGCCCCGGCACCACCCCGAGCTGGAGCGCTCGCCGCTGCTGTCCGACGCCGAGTGGCGCGCCCTGTACGAGGACGGCGAGCGCCTGCTCAACACGCACGTCGGGGTCTTCGAGCACTCGATCCGGCACCAGGTCGTCCGCGACGCGCTCCAGCGCGCCTACCCGGAGCTGCCCAAGCCGTACGAGGTCCAGAGCCTGCCGCTGGCGGTCGAGCGGCGCCGGGACAACCCGGAGCTGGTCCGCTGGTCCGGTGCGGACACGGTGCTGGGGGAGCTGGCCGACCCGAAGGCCCCCGCCCGCACCGACGGGCGCTTCGACCTGCGCGCCGAGCACCTGTGCACCAAGCTGGTCCGGTCGGCCGACGGCAGCCGGATCGAGTACGCCGAGGTGCGCGACCTGGCCCGCTGGCGGACGATCCGGATCGAGGCCGACCAGTTCGTCGTGGCCGGCAACGCCTACCTGACCCCGCAACTGCTGTGGGCCTCCGGGATCCGCCCGCGGGCACTGGGCCGGTACCTCACCGAGCAGCCGGTGGCGTTCTGCCAGATCGTGCTCCGCCAGGACCTGGTCGACGGCATCGCCGACGACAGCCGGTTCGCCGAGCAGGTCCGCGCCTACCGCGACCGCAACCCCCAGGACCCGGTGCCGATCCCGGCCGGGGACCCGGAGCCCAACGTGTGGATCCCGGTGTCGGCGGACCGCCCCTGGCACTGCCAGATCCACCGCGACGCCTTCCACTACGGCGACCTGGCCCCGAACGTCGACAGCCGGCTGATCGTGGACCTGCGCTGGTTCGGCATCGTGGAACCGCGGTTCGAGAACCGGATCTCGTTCTCGGAGGAGCACACCGACACCCACGGCCTGCCGCAGCCGTCGTTCACCTTCACGCTCACGCCGCAGGACCGGGCGCGCCAGCACGCGATGATGAACGACATGCTGCACGCGGCGACGGCGCTCGGCGGCTTCCTGCCCGGCTCGGAACCGTGCTTCGTGGAGCCGGGCCTGGGCCTGCACGTGCACGGGACGACCCGGATGGGCGAGGACCCCGACACCAGCGTCGTGGACACCGACTCGCGGGTGTGGGGCATCGACAACCTCTGCCTGGGCGGCAACAACCTGATCCCGCGCGGTACGGCCAGCAACCCGACGCTGACCAGCGTGGCGCTGGCGCTGCGGGCGGCCCGCCGGCTGGCCGGGCGGTCGTGATGCTGTTCCCCGAGGGGGCCGTGACGCTGGGGATCACCCCGACCGTCTGGACCAACGACGACTTCCCGGGCATCGGCGAGGACATCCCGTTCGAGCAGTGCGTCAGCGAGATGGCCCTGGCCGGCTTCGCCGGGTGCAGCGTCGGGCACAAGTTCCCGAAGGACCCGGCGACGCTGAAGGCCGCCCTCGACCTGCGCGGGCTGCGGGTGTCGGAGCCGTGGGCCAGCACGTACTTCACCGCCGACGGGATGCACGAGCGCACCGTCGCCGGGTTCCGCGACCAGATGGCCTTCATCAAGGCCGTCGGCGGGGACCGGGTCGTGGTGGCGGAGCTGGGCCACGCGGTACACCAGCAGCCGCTGGCGCTGCTGGCCAACCGCCCGGTGTTCGGCGACGAGCAGTGGCAGCGCATGGTCAACGGCCTGCACGAGCTGGGCAAGCTCGCCGCCGACGCCGGCATGACCCTGTGCTACCACCACCACATGGGCACGGGCGTGCAGACCCGCGCCGAGGTGGACCGGCTGCTGGCCGACACCGACCCGAACCTGGTGCACCTGCTGCTGGACACCGGCCACCTCACGTGGGCCGGCGACGACCCGCTGGCGCTGGCCGCGGACCACGGCGACCGGATCGCCCACGTCCACCTCAAGGACCTGCGGCAGGAGGTCCTGCGCCGGTGGCAGGGGGCGGACACCAGCTTCCGGGACGCCGTCCTGGAGGGCATCTTCACCGTGCCCGGCGACGGGATGATCGACTTCGGGCCGATCCTGCGGGCGCTGGCCGGGTCGGGGTACCGGGGGTGGCTGGTGGTGGAGGCCGAGCAGGACCCGGCCAGGGCGCACCCGCTCACCTACGCGATGCGGGCCCGGCGGTACCTGCGCGACGTCGCGGGCGTGTGAGGCGGCGGTGGGGTACCAGCGGATCGAGGACTACGGCGTCATCGGCGACCTGCACACGGTCGCGCTGGTCTCCACCACCGGCTCGCTCGACTACCTGTGCCTGCCCGACTTCGACTCGCCGACGGTCTTCGCCGCCCTGCTGGACGACGAGAGCGGCGGGCGGTTCGGGATCGGGCCGGCGGTCGACGGGGCGCGGCTGCGCCAGCTCTACCTGCCGGACACCAACGTCCTGCTGACCCGGTTCCTGTGCGGCGACGGCGTCGCCGAGGTCACCGACTTCATGCCGGTGGGCACGATGCGGCACGCGCACGCCGTCGTCCGCCGGGTCACCGGCGTGCGGGGGCGGTTCCGGTTCCGGGTGCAGTGCGCGCCCCGGTTCGACTACGGGCGCCAGCCGCACCGGGTCGAGCAGCGCGACGGGGAGGTGCTGTTCATCCCCAAGGGCGGCGACGCGCCGACCCTGCGGCTGCACACCCCGGTGCCGCTGGAGGTGGTCGGCGACGACGCCGTCGCCGAGCTGGTCGTGGAGCCGGGCCGGACGCTGGACTTCGTCCTGGAGGTGGTCGAGCCGGGGCGGGCCAGCCCGGCCGCCGGGTCGCGCTGGGCCGCCCGGGCGTTCGCGCACACCGTCGGGTACTGGCGGGACTGGGCCGGGCGGATCCGCAACGGCGGGCGCTGGCGGTCCGAGGTGGTCCGGTCGGCGCTGGCGATGAAGCTGCTCACCTCCCAGCGGTACGGGTCCATCGCCGCCGCCGCCACGTTCGGGCTGCCGGAGCTGGTCGGCGGCCAGCGCAACTGGGACTACCGCTACACCTGGATCCGAGACGGCTCGCTCACCGCCGCGACGCTGGTGGACCTCGGCTGCGCCGACGAGCCGCGGGCGTTCCTGAACTGGGTCACCCAGCGGTACCGGGAGAGCCCGGAGCCGGGCGTCCTGCAGATCATGTACGGCATCGACGGCCGCCGCGACCTGACCGAGTCGACGCTGCCGCACCTGCGCGGCTACCTGGACTCCCGGCCGGTGCGGATCGGCAACGGCGCCTACGACCAGCTCCAGCTCGACATCTACGGCGAGCTGCTGCACCTGGTCGACCGGTTCGACGCCGCCGTCGAGCCGGTCACCTACGAGCTGTGGTGCCACCTGCGCGCCTCGGTCGACTGGGTGGCCGCGAACTGGCGCCGCCCCGACGAGGGCATCTGGGAGGTGCGCGGCGGCCGGCACGAGTTCCTGTACGCCCGGCTGATGTGCTGGGTGGCGCTGGACCGGGCCGTGAAGATCGCCCGGCGGCGCTCGCTGCCCGGGCCGGTCGCCGACTGGGAGCGGGTGCGCGACGAGATCCACGCCGACATCCACGCCGGCTTCTGGCACGCCGGCAAGCGGGCGTTCGTGCAGTACCGCGGCGCCGACACCGTGGACGCCGCCAGCCTGCTGATGCCGCTGATGGGCTTCGTCTCGCCGGTCGAGCCGCGCTGGCTGGACACGCTGCGGGCGATCGAGCGGGAGCTGGTCGAGGACTCGCTGGTGTACCGGTACCGGACGGCCGCCGGCGCCGCCGACGGGCTGGCCGGGACCGAGGGCACGTTCTGTATGTGCTCGTACTGGTTCATCCACTGCCTGACGCTGGCCGGCGACGCCGACCGGGCGCAGTTCTACTTCGAGAAGATGCACAGCTACGCCAACCACCTCGGCCTGTACGCCGAGGAGATGGACGGCACCGGGCGGTACCTGGGCAACTTCCCGCAGGCGTTCACCCACCTGGGCCTCGTCGGCGCCGCCCGCGCGCTGGACGCGGCGCTGGCCGCGCGCGGCTCAGCCGGTGGACAGGTCCTCCACGACGCTGGCGTAGCTGTCGGGGGACACCCGTAGCGCGCCCGACAGCGGGTGGTTGAGCAGCACCACGAGCATGAGGTTGCTGGCGACCGCGAAGGCGACTCCGGTGATCATCGTGTAGTGCAGCCACCGGGTCTCCAGGCCGAACAGCGCGCAGAACACGAGCACCACCGCGCTGGCGAAGGCGATCAGCACCCACAGCGGCCACTCCAGGTGGGCCTGGCCCGCGCGGTGCAGCCGGTCCTCCCGGTCCCGGGCCACCTGCCCCAGCTCGGCGGTGGTCTCCTGGACGAACGCCCGCTGCGCCTCGCTGGCCGGCTGGGCCTGGCCGACGAGGGTGTACAGCGGCTCCAGGGTCTGCGCGTCGCGGGTCTGCGCCTCGGTCTCGCTGTGGCCCTGCTTGGGCCACCAGTGCAGCACCGCCCGGTTGTACGTCAGGACCGCCTCGGTGTACTTCGCCTGCTGCGCCGGGCCGAGCACGCTGGAGCCCTCGGCGATCGCGCCGAGGCTGAACGCCTCGCGGTACGTGCGCTCCTTGGCGTCGGTGAAGTTGTCCCACTGCTCGGCGATGATAAAGCCGACGGTGACCGCGTAGATGACCCCGATGACCGCGGCGAGGAAGCCGGCGACGTCGTTGTGCCGGCGGGTCTGGATCTCGGGTATCCAGCGCCGGATGACGGCCTGGAGACCGACCGCGAATGCGGTGAGCCCCACGATGATGACCGCCATGACCGCCCACAGCGGAAGGTCCGCGAGCAAATTGTCCACAACCCCTCTGTCGCCCCCGCGCGGCTGATTGACTGCTGCTGGACAGTGCCGCGCAACTATTGTTCCGCGGCGTGAATGCACACGATGGAAAACGGGGGAACAGGTGGGTATCGAGGAGAACAAGGCAGTCGTGATGCGGGCGTACCTCGACGGGATGAACCGCCGGGACATGGGCGTCATCCGCGAGTGCTTCGCCCCGGACTACGTGAACCACTTCCCGGCCGGGCAGGGCGAGGTGCGCGGCATCGAGGACTTCACCAGGACGCTCGGCGAGTTCCTGGACGCGTTCGACGACCTGGTGTTCACCGTCGACGACATCCTCGGCGAGGGGGAGAAGGTGACCCTGCGCTGGTCGGCCGTCGGCGTGCACACCGGCGAGTACCGGGGCATCCCGCCGACGACGGTCATCCCCCCGACGGGCCGGACGGTGAGCTTCAGCGCCACCGACATCTACCGCGTCGTCGGCGGGCGGGTCGTGGAGGAGTGGAACACCCTCGACGGCTGGGACATCATGCACCAGATGGGCGCGGTCAAGAAGGCCGTGCCCGCCACCGCCTGAGGCGTCCCGCGCAGTGGGGACCTGGCCGCTCGGCCAGGTCCCCACTGCGTGGTCCGGTGGTTCAGCGAACGCGGCCGGGCGGCCGGGTGTCGCGGGCGCGGGCGAACGCGTCGCGGCGGCCCCAGCGCCCCGGGATGTCGTACAGCGCGACGTGGCCGGCGCCCTCGGGCAGCTCCGGGTCGACGACGAGCTGGTCGCCGGTCGGGTCCAGGCCCAGCATCGTGCGCAGGAACAGCAGCGGCGCGCCCGTCGACCAGGCCTGCGGGCTGCACGCCGTCGGGTACTGGACCGGGTACCGGGTCAGCTCGCGCTCGTACCCGCCGAACGCCTCCGGCAGCCGCCCGTCGAAGTAGGTGGCCGCGTCCAGGATCCCCCGGGCGATCCGGGCGGCCTCGGCGCGGAACCCGTACCGCCGCAGCCCCCACGCGATGAACGAGTTGTCGAACGGCCACACCGTCCCCACGTGGTACCCCACCGGGTTGTACCGCCGCTCGCCCTTGGCCAGCGTGCGCACGCCCCAGCCGGAGAACAGCCGGTCGCCCATCAGGTGCCGGGCCACCGCCTTGGCCTTGCTCTTGTCGACGATCCCGCTCCACAGCAGGTGCCCGATGTTGGAGCTGAGCGCGTCCACCTGGTTGCCGTCGGCGTCCAGCGCCAGCGCGTAGTACTGGCCGTCGGCCACCCAGAAGTCGCGGTTGAACCGCCGCTTCAGCGCCGCCGCCTCGGCCTCCAGCCGGTCGGCGAAGGCGGGGTCCTTCCAGGCCAGCCGGGCCAGCCGGGCCCCGCGGATCTTGGCGTCGTAGGCGTACCCCTGCAGCTCGCAGGTCGCCCGCGGGAAGCCCGGCAGCCGGCCGTCGCTGAAGGAGATCGAGTCCCAGGAGTCCTTCCAGCACTGGTTCTCCAGGCCGGTCTCCTCGTTGCGCCGCCGGTAGTAGATGTAGCCGGTACCGCACAGGTCGGCGTACTCGTCGATCCAGTTCAGGGCCGCCCGGGCCTCGGGCTCCAACTGACGGGCGAGCGCCACGTCCCCGGTCCACCGCTCGTACTCGTCCAGCAGCACCACGTACAGCGCCGTGGCGTCGGCGTTGCCGTAGTAGGGCGAGTGCGGCTGCTCCTCGAAGGCGGCGCTCTCGCCGTAGCGCATCTCGTGCAGGATCCGGCCCGGGTCCTCGTCGCGGAAGTCGTCGACGGTGGCGCCCTGCCAGTCGCCGAGCGCGCGCAGCGTGGTCCGGGCCAGGTCCGGGGCGAACGGGAGCGCCTGGAGGCTGGTGAAGATGCTGTCCCGGCCGAACATCGTCATGAACCACGGCAGCCCGGCCGCCGGCAGGCTGTACCTGCCGGCGATCGGCGGCGAGAACCGCAGGGCGGCGAGGTCCACGAGGCTGCGCCGGTACGTCACCCGCCAGTCGTCGTCCTCGCACTCCAGCTTGGGCGCCTGGGCCAGCCAGTGCTCCAGGTTGTGGGTCATCCGGTCCTCGGCGTCGGCGAACGCCCGCCCGCCGCGGCGGGCCCCGCTCCCGGCCTTGGGCGGCGGCGCGACGTCCACCGCCCCGACCGCGGCGACCTGGAGTTCGGCGCACCACTCGCCGTGCGGGGCCAGCCGGACGGCGAACGTCAGCCCGCCCTCGTCGACCCGCACGTCGCGGTCGCTGGTGATGACGGTCTCGCGGACGAAGGACTCCCGGGCGTACCCGAGCAGGAGCTGCCGGCGGTCGACGCGGGTGTAGTTCTTGCCCTTCTTGGCCGTGGCGTTCTTGACCTCGAACAGGTCGGCGAAGTCGGCCCGCGCGTCCATCCGCACGGTCAGCTCGACCTTCTCGTTGGCGTGGTTGAGGATCGTGATCTCCTCGCGGAACCCGTTGCCGACCGCCCGCCGCCGGATCACCGAGAGGTTGGCGTCCACGTAGACCGTGCCGGTGCCGGGGACGAGGAAGAACTTGGCGGCGTAGTACTCCAGGTGGTCCACGGACAGCGGGTTGAGGCTCTGGCCGTCCACGGTCAGCGCCCAGGTGGACAGGAACCGGGTGTCGGCGGCGAACAGGCCCGAGGGGTCCGTCGGCGTGGCCTGGATGTCGCCCCGGTCGTCGCTGACGACGAACGTGTTGCCGTCCAGGATCGAGATCGGTGCCCCGCTCACCGGACCCGCCCCCGCCCCGCGCCGGCGCGGGCGCCCGGCGCCTTTTGGCGCGCGAGGTGCTGGCGGGCCCGCATGTACCGGTGGAACAGGACGAGGAGCTCGGGCTTGTCCTGGACCGCCGCGACCCGGCCGCGGAGCATCATGGCGTAGGTGTTGGCCTCGCCGCGGGCGATGGCCTCGAACAGCGCGTCGTCGGTGCGCACCACGCAGTCTGCCGGCCCGCGCCGCTTGGACACCGAGACGGCGCTGTGCTCCACCGTGACCAGCCAGCTCCGACTTCGTTTGCCCGACTCCAGGTCGAACCGGATCGTGCCCGCCGCCCGCGCCAGGAGGGGGTGCGCCCCGCCCTCGCTGAGCTCCCGGAAGTACCGCTCGGCTGTGTCTTCCATATGCCCCGCCCTCGTCCGGTCGTCGTCACCGGGAGCCTATGGCGCAACTGTTGCGGCGGTGCCGATTCCGCAGGTTCCGCCTTGCGGGGGGCCAGGCCGAGGTACGTGAACCGTCAAGTGGTGGGGCGGTCCGGTCAGCGCCAGCGGCGGCCGCGCAGGCCCGCGCCGACGCCGGCCATCTGGAGCGCCAGGCACAGGAGGCCGGCCAGCATGAGGCTGGTCGCCGTCATGGGTCCGAGCGCGTTGTCGGTCAGGTCCAGCAGCAGGGCCAGGCCGAACAGGACCGCGGCGATGACGGCGAACATGATTGCCTCCGGGGGGCCGGGGAAACGGTTGCGGCGAACTTGTCCCCCGGACCGGCGCCGACCAAACACCGCCCGGTCGGCGCGGCGCCGGACCCGGTGGGCTGCTCAGGCCGCGGCGGGCGGCCCGCACGCGGCGTGGGCGGCCTCGAAGATCGCGCGGGCGCGATCTTGCACCCGTGCTTGGCAGCGTCGCCGCGGTCGGGGGCCGGTGGCTGATCGGTCAGGCGCGGGTGTCGAACGTCAGGGACGACTCGGCGAGGATGTCGCGGCCCAGGACTGTGCGGTACACCTCGTCGACGCTGCCGTACGAGGCGTCAGCGAGGTCCAGGCCGAGAGCTTCGGCGGCGTCGCGGACGGCTGCCTCGTCGGGACCTTCGACTTCGAGGTAGGTGGGCAGGCCGGGCCAGGTGTCGATGTCGAAGGTGACGCCGCCGAGCTGCCACTCCTCGCGGTAGTTCTCCTGGTACCGCTTGGCGGTGAAGCCCATCGCCTGCAGAGAGCCTTGTGCCACCCGCACAATGTAGTGAGGTTACGACAAGTAGCAATTCCTGTACTATCGGAAAGCCGACAGTCCATAATGGTGTGATTTCTGTCATCAACGCTTCCGAACCTTGCCGCACATCGGGTAAGGCATAGTGACCATGTAGTCCGCTCGCTACCATGACATCGACCGACGTACATGGATGGCTGTAGCCACCGAGCCGTTGCCAGTCTTGATGAGGAGGGTGAGATGCAGATCCAGCCGAGCGTGATCCATCAGTCGGGCCGCGCGCTCTGCAGGTCCGTCGCTGCGACCGTCGGCCTCGCCGCCGCCGTCGCCGCGACGATCGCCACCCCCACCGCAGCCTCCCCTGCTCCACCTACGGCGGCCCAGGAGGGGCGGGACGATCCGACACCCGCGCTTCTCGTGCGCCTGAGCGCCGATCTCAAGCGCACGGTCGCCAGCGACGAGATCATTGCTGCGGCCACCCAGCTCGGCGAGACGCTTGTAGCGCTGCGCCGCGCGCCGAACGCCGGCGACAGCTCCGCCGGCTTCAAGGCATCCAGCGTGTGGGCGGCGCGCGGCGACGGGCCCTTCCGCATGATTAGCGACTACCTGGTATACGACTGGGGATGCTTCGGCGACGATGAGATCTGCAGGGAGAGCCGACCTGATCTCGGCTACATGGCCGGCCACCGGCTCTCGGACGGCCACCTGCTTATGCTGGTGTGGACCCCGGCCGGCCGGCCGGTCTCGGCGAAGACAGCCGAGGGGGCGACGATGGAACGCTCGCCCGGTGTGCGCGGCTGGGTGATGTGGGCTCGAACCAGACAGCCGTGGCAGGCGACAGTAACGGTGACCCGGTCCGATGGGCGCACCTACCGGCTCCCCCACCAGCCCGGCGGGATCATCGACCGCCAGCCCTAAAAGCCACTAAAATGATTTCTGGGTCGATCCAGTTGGTCAGTCGGCGTCAGCAGATGAGGCCGCAGGCGAAGCTGACGAATCGCTTGTCCAGAGCCCTGATCCCCGTGGTCTCACCTCTGGCGAGGCCACGGGACGACCTCCGCGTGTGCGGGGACGAGGCTCGTTGACCTGGGGCGCTGCGGCTTGTCGTGCCCGACCGTCCTCGCCGAGCGCGTCAAGCAGTTCGCCGACCTACTCACCGGCCCACGCGGCGAAGACCTCGACACTTGGATGAGCCTCGTCGACGCCGACGACCTACCAGCCCTGCACAGCTTCGTCTACGGCCTGCGAAAGGACCTACCCGCCGTCGTGGCCGGCCTGACCCTGCCTACAGCAACGGAACGATCGAAGGCACCAACACCAAGGTCAAATTTCTGAAGCGGCAGATGTACGGCCGTGCCGGCTTCGCCCTCCTACGCCAACGAATCCTGCTCGCGTAGGCCGACAGCAGCGACCACCGTTTCTGCGCCAGAGCCGTTGTTCTACAGACCCGGTCGGTTCAGCATCGTTCGGTCATCGCACGTTTCTGCCGAACGTCCGAACATCTGGCCCGTCAACCGAAGGTTGACTGTCGGCCGGTGGGCGCACGAGCCCTGGACGAACGTGCCAGTTCTTACTGACGGTGTTGCCTTCGAAGGCTGCCGACGTGTGCTCAGACTCGCAAGTGACACGAGGCTATATTCGCTGGTTCGGCTGCTTGCCGTAGCAGAATCACGGTGTGTCCAGACACCTGTCCTTCGGCATGAGTACCGATATTAGGAACTTTACAGGCGAAATTTTTGATATGCCTGTTTGAGCGTTGGTTCGGTACGGTTTCCCTTCGTTCTGTTGGCCGCTCATGTGGGGATCAATCGTCTTGCGCCGCTACAGTCACATGTCTGGGTCCGTGCGTCAGGCCAGAACAGCTTATGGATTTCGTCGGGCTGTGGTCGGTTTGGCGACGGTTGCTGTTGGAGCCGGTCTGGTTAGCGGTGTGGGGCCGGCCGCGCCTGCTGTTGCGGCGCCGGTGGCGCCGGAGAGTGTGCCTTCTCAGGTAGGGGCGTTGGATGCGGCGAAGCGTCACGGAACTCGGGTGGACATCGGTGACTTGACGACGGAGACGGATCGGGCGTGGGCGCGTCCGGACGGCACGATCGAGTGGGAGCATCGGTTCCGACCGGTACGTGTGAAGCGGGACGGTGGTTGGCGGCCGGTCGATCTGACTTTGGAGAAGCGGTCTGACGGGAGTGTTGGGCCGCGTGTCGCAGCCGCCGATGTTGCGTTCGCCGGTGGCGGATCGCACGCCATGGTGACGATGGGGCACGAGGGCGACCGGGTCGGTTTGGACTCGCCCACAGGTGCCCTCCCGGAGCCGCAGCTCAGCGGCGACACGGCGGTCTACCGTGATGTGCTGCCGGGGGTGGATCTTCAGCTGCGTGCTGATGTGGATGGCTTCGCGCAGGTGTTCGTGGTCAAGACGCCGCAGGCGGCTAAGCAGTCGGCGTTGCGGAAGCTGCGCTTCGGGTTGCGAGGCGAGGGTTTGGCCGTCCGTAAGGTGGCCGGCGGCAACCTGTCGGTCGTTGACGACTCCGGAGAAACTGCTTTCGTCGGTGGTACGCCGTTGATGTGGGATGCGTCCAGCGAGCATGCCATCGAGGGCGACGACCGGTTGGTGGCAGACACCGGGCCGGTCAGCACTGTCACGATGCCGGTTTCTGTGGCTGACGGGGCGCTATCGATCACACCAGATGTGGCTCTGCTGACCGACGAAGCCGTGTACCCGATCTTCATCGATCCGAGTATGACCGCGCCCCGCCGCACTTGGGGGATGGTGAACTCGGCCGCCCCGAACACCTCGTACTACAACTCGACCAGCGAAGCGATGATCGGTACGCCGAACGCTGGCGCGACGATCTACCGGTCCTACTTCGCCATCAACGCCGACTCGATCCCGTGGGACACCAACTACGTTGTCTCCTCGACCCTGAACATCCAGAACACCTACAGTGCGTCCTGCACACCTACGGCCTGGGGCGCCTACTCGGTGGGTGGTTCACTGAATGCTTCCACCACCTGGAACAACCCGATGTCGTGGAAGGTGTTGCAGCACCAGACCAGCGAGGGATACGGCCGCACGGGCTGCGGGGATCCCACCGTTGTTAAGGTTCCGCTCACCGACCTGACCCGGGCCTACCAGACCTCAAGCGCCGCCAGCATCGCCTTTGGCGTGCGTGCGCTGAGTGAAACCGAAACGCGTGGCTACAAGCGGTTCAGCAACAACCCTACGCTGACCGTGGTCTACACTGCCTACTCGACCGCCAGCCTCTTGGCCACCTCGCCGCTGACCGCCTGCCCCACCGGCACCATCCGCGGCTACGTGGGACCTTCCCCAACACTGCAGGCGAAGGTCACCGACCCTGAAGGCGGCCAGATCGTCGGCCAGTTCGAGTGGACACCGGTCTCCGGAGGCACGGGTCTGCTGCACCAACTGGTGACAGTTCTAGTCAGGCGGCCTGACTGGCCGGTGGAGTCATGATGGTCTCGTACTCGATAGGGGTCAACCGGGCCAGCGACCGTTGTCGTCGGCGCCGGTGGTA
>NZ_BMQC01000016.1 GCF_014647915.1 Pilimelia terevasa | reverse complement strand
GGCCGCGGGCGACCCGCACGACGTCGTCACGGAACTCTCGGGGGTAGGGCTTGGGCACGGTGGCATCCTTCCAGCCCGCCTCAACGGCAAGCCAGCTCAGGTGTCACCAGTTGGTGCAGCAGACCCGCCCCGGGTGCGCGCCGCGTGGGTCGACCGGCTGGCCCGCAAGGGCACCGGCCCGAGCGACCACGCCCCGGTGATGGTGGACCTCGACACCGCTCCGGACGGCGAGGATGTCGGCCCGGTGGTACCGCCCCCGTCGGCCCGCGCGTCGAAGCCGGCACGGCCACGCGTCTGACGGCAGACCCACGGACCTACCGTCAGCCCGCCGGCACCCGGCACCGTCAGCCCCCGGCACCCGGCAACCCGGCACCGTCAGTCCGGCAGCATGGGCATCGCCTCGCCGAGGTCCCGACCTTTCCCGGTCAGCGTCGCCCGGCGGACGGCCGCGGCGCCGAACCTGTCCCGGACGGCGTCGACAGCCGCGTCCAGCTCGCGGCCGCCGTCGCCCTCCAGGGGTAGCGCGAGCTGGACGAACCGGTCGTCGGCGAGGTTGCTGACCGTCACGCCGACCAGGGTGAGGCCGCGCGCGGCGACGAGGTCGGCCGAGGCGGCGAGCAGGCCCCGGGCGGCCCGGACGAGGGTCGCGGTGTGCGCCGTCGGCCGGGGCAGGGTGTGGGCGCGCGAGGCGCGGGAGAAGTCGTCGAACCGCATCCGCAGCGACACGGTGCGGCCCTGGCGGGCGGCGGCGCGCATCCGCCGGGCGACCCGCTCGACGAGGCCGGCGAGCACCGCGTCGACCTCGGCCGGCGAGCGCCGGCGCCGGCCGAGGGCCGACTGCGCGCCCATCGAGCTGCGGCGGCGGCCCGGGCGGACCGGACGGGGGTCGTAGTTGTGGGCGAGCGCATGCAGGTGCCGCCCGGCGGCCGGCCCGACCAGCGACACCAGCGCCGCCTCGCCGAGGCGGGCGACGTGGCCGAAGGTGCGGATGCCGCGCTCGCCTAGGCGCGCGGCGGTGACCGGCCCGACGCCCCACAGGCGGTGGACCGGCAGCGGGTGCAGGAAGCCCAGTTCGCCGTCCGGCGGCACGACCAGCAGGCCGTCGGGCTTGCCGACCCCGCTGGCCACCTTCGCCAGGAACTTCGTCCGGGCGACGCCGACGGTGATCGGCAGGCCCACCTGGTCGCGGACGTCGCGGCGCAGCCGGGCCGCGATGCCGGGCGCGGGGCCGGCGATCCGGCGCAGCCCGGCGACGTCGAGGAACGCCTCGTCGACGGAGACGCCCTCGACCAGCGGCGTGGTCCGCCGGAAGACGTCGAAGACCGCGCGGCTGGCCGCCGTGTAGGCCGACATCCGCGGCGGTACGACGATCGCGCGCGGGCAGAGCCGGCGCGCCTGCCACCCGCCCATCGCCGTGCGGACACCGCAGGCCCTGGCCTCGTAGCTGGCGGCCAGCACGACCCCGCCGCCGACGATGACGGGCCGGCCGCGCAGGGCCGGGTCGTCGCGCTGCTCGACCGCGGCGTAGAAGGCGTCGAGGTCGGCGTGCAGGATGGTCGCTTCGGTGCCCACCCCACGATAATCGCACACCTGTACGAACGACGGTCGCCGCCCGCGGGCGGCCGGCCCCGCGCCGTCGGTCGGCCAGGCGTGCGCGGGCCGCCTGTACGCGACAGGGGGGACCGTCCGCCGGGCCGTGAACCGCTTCCCGCCGCGGCCGACTGACCAGATCCGAACGTCGCGGGCCATAGATGGTTCGGCAATGGGCGGTGGCTGTCGCTGTTCGGTACCCGAGACCCGGGTGCGGCCCGGGTGGGTGGTCAGGGAGCGGGGCGCCAGTCGCGCAGGGCGTCCTGCACCGCGCGGTGGAACGTCGGATAGGCGTACACCATGTGCTGGAGCTGCGAGGCCGGCACGCGCGCGTGGACAGCGAGCGTGAGCAGGCCGAGCACCTCCCCGCCGGCCGGCCCCGCCGACGTCGCCCCGACCAGCACCTCGCGGTCGGCGTCGATCACCAGCGTGACGAAGCCGCTGTTGCCGGCGTGGTGCAGCCACCCGCGGGCCGACTCCGGCACCGACGCCCGGCAGACCTGGACGGCGAGGCCGGCCTCGCGGGCCGCGGCCTCCGTCAGGCCCACCGCGCCGACCTCCGGGTCGGTGAAGGTCACCCGCGGGACCGCGTGGTACGCGGCCGGGGCGACGAGTTCGCCCAGGATGTCGCAGGCGGCCACGCCCGCCTGGTAGGTGGCCACGTGGGTGTAGGCGCCCCGGCCCGTGACGTCGCCGACGGCCCAGACGCCGTCGGCGGCCCGCATCCGGCCGTCCACGGCGATCGGACCGGCGGGGTCCAGGCCGACGGCCTCCAGGCCGAGGTCCCGGAGGCGGTACTCCCGCCCGGCGGCCACGACCAGCCGCTGGTACGTCGCCGCCGCGCCCGCCACCTCGACCTGGAAGTGGCTGCCGTCGTGCCCCACCCGGTCGATGGTCACGCCGCACCGCACGCGCACGCCGTCGCGGCCCAGCGCCTCGGCCACGACGTCGGAGGCCTCGGGCTCTTCGCGGGCCAGCAGCCGCGGGCCGGCCTCGTACACGGTGACCTCGGTGCCGAACCGCGCGAACGCCTGCGCCAGTTCGACCCCGACGGCGCCGCCGCCCAGCACCGCCAGCGACGCGGGCAGGTCCCGGGCGTGGGTCGCCTCGCGGTTGGTCCAGAACGGGGTGCCGGCCAGGCCGGGCACGGGCGGCACCGCCGCCCGGGTACCGGTGGCGAGCACCACCGCGCGCCGCGCCCGGAAGGTGCGCCCGCCGACGGCCACCCGCCCGTCGCCGAGCAGGCGCCCTGTACCCCGCACGAACCTGCCGCCCCTGGCCTCGAAGCCCGCCACCGACGAGTGGTCGTCCCCGCCCGGCAGGACCTCCGCGCGGATCCGGTCGGCCACCCGCCGCCACTGCGCCTGGACGTCCGCACGGCCGGCCAGGGAGTCGACGCGGCCGGCCTCGGCCAGGACGTGCGCGGCGCGCAGCATCATCTTGCTCGGTACGCAGCCCCAGTTGGCGCACTCGCCGCCCATGGAGCCGGACTCGATGCCCAGGACGGTGCGGCCGGCGGCGAGGAGTCGCCCGGCCACCTCCTCGCCGCCCGGACCCAACCCGACCACGATCACATCGACCTCGTCGCTCATGGCCGGT
This sequence comes from Pilimelia terevasa, assembly GCF_014647915.1. Taxonomy (GTDB): domain Bacteria; phylum Actinomycetota; class Actinomycetes; order Mycobacteriales; family Micromonosporaceae; genus Pilimelia; species Pilimelia terevasa. Next base: position 68,320 of record NZ_BMQC01000016.1, on the reverse strand, counting down.
ACATGCCCGAATTCCGGGAATGAAAATCTCCGCGCCGGGGAGAGCGGCGAGGTGTTCAGCGGTGGGCGGCGATGTACGCGGCGGGGTCCTTGTCGCGCATCGTCAGGCCGGCGCCCTGCGGGTGGTCGCCGTAGAACCGCAGCCACTGCCGGCCCAGGTCCAGCCGCAGGGTGCGGTCGACGTGCCGGCGGAAGTCCGGCAGCGCCTCGTCCTCCTCCTCGGCCAGGTGTTCGCTGTTCTCCCGCCGGGCGGACCAGACGGCCGCCCACCAGTCGTCCGTGCCGATCTCGTGGTCGCGGGTCGCCGCCACCGCGTCCCGGATCTTGTTGTGGTCGCGGATGGCGTCGTCGGTCTCCTCGTCGGCCTCGTCGCCGCCCCGGCGCAGCAGGTGCGGGTACAGGATCCGCTCCTCGGCCTCGGCGTGGACCTCCAGGTGCAGGGCCAGCGGCTCCCAGACGGCGCGCAGCTCGTCGGCGCCGCGGGCGTCGTCGAGGCGGGCGAAGCCGAGGCGGAAGGCGTGGTGGTCGGCGAGGATCAGGTGGGTGATGTCGTCCATGGGAACCGCTTTCCCCCGGCAGGGGGCGCTCAACCGCCCCCTGCGGCGGGCGTAGCCCCATGGTCTGGGCTCCGCCGCGGGCTTCACCAGCGGGGCAGTGTGCGCGGCCCGCGGACCGCGGCGCCGAGCGCGGTGACCCGCGCGCGCAGCTCCCGGTCGGAGGTGACGACCGTGCACGGCGGTCCGGCCGCGGCGACGGCCGCGACGACCGCGTCGTCACCCGAGGCGGGTGCGGACACGACCCGCACGGCCGGGGTGCCGGGGACGTCGCGGGCCGCGCCCTCCACGACGAGGACGATGGCGGCGTACTCGTCGGCCAGCGCGGCGAGCGCGTCCCGCAGGCGGGTCACCGCACCCGCGCGGTCGCGCCACCAGCCGTCGGGGACGGAGCCGATGGTGTTGGCGGCGTCCACGACCAGGGTCTCCTGCACCCGTACAGCCTGCCACCGCGGGCCTCCGTCCGCACGGCGCGGGCCGGGCGCGGCGGCCGGGGCCGGGTCGTTGCGGCACGTGACACGCGGCGGGAGGATGGCAGGCATGTTGCGGATCGGTACGACCGTGCTGGGGGTGCGGGACATCGCGCGCCGCCGGCCCTGATGGTCAGCGACACGCCGGTGCAGGAGCGGCCGCGGGTCCACCTGGACCTGTACGCGGGCGACGCCGCCGACCAGGCCGCGCAGGTCGCGCGGCTGATCGCCCTGGGCGCGGCGCGGGTGGACTGGGACGCGTACCCGCCGGGGGCCGACTTCGTGGTGCTGGCGGACCCGGACGGCAACCGGTTCTGCGTCATCGACACCGGCGGCGGCCCCGCCGTTTGACCGCCGGCGCGCCGGGGCACCACCCGGCGCATGGATGACTCCCACGAGGTGCGCGCCCGGGTCACCGAGCTGATCCGGGACGCCGACATCTGCATGTTCACGACGATGACCGAGGACGGCCGGCACGTGAGCCGGCCGATGGACCTCCAGCGGGCCGAGTTCGACGGCGACCTGTGGTTCTTCTGCTTCGAGGACAGCGCGAAGGTCGCGCAGGTCCGCCGCCACCCGCAGGTCAACGTGTCGATGGCCGGGTCGTCGAGCTGGGTGTCGGTGGCCGGGCGCGCGGAGGTGCTGTTCGACCGGGCGAAGGCCGAGGAGCTGTGGGAGCGCTCGCTCGACGCGTGGTTCCACCAGGGCGTGGACACGCCGGGCCTGACGATGATCAAGGTGCACGCGGAGTCGGCCGAGTACTGGGCGTCCCGGCACGGCAAGGTGGTGACGCTGATCCGGTACGCGGCGGCCGCGGCCCTGCGCCGGGATCCGCCGGAGGGCGAGAACCGCGCGACCGCGCTCTGAGGCCCGTCGCCGTCCGCGTTCGGGGGGCGAGTCCCGCGCGGGGGCCGGGTGACGGCGGTCCGGCCGACCGCGTTTCAGCGTTGACCGCGCCGCGGGGGAATGCGAGGGTCGCTCGCGCCGAGGGGCCGGCGGGGCGCCTCGGCCGGCGGAGGAGGTGCCCGTGCGCAAGATCATCGTGCTCGCCCTGGTGGGGTTGGCGGCGCAGCTCGTCGACGGGGCGCTCGGGATGGGGTACGGCCTGACCTCGACCACGCTCCTGCTGGTGGCGGGCGTGGCGCCGGCCGCCGCGTCGGCCTCGGTGCACCTGGCCGAGGTCGGTACCTCGCTGGCGTCCGGGGTCGCCCACTGGCGCTTCGGTAACGTGGACTGGCAGGTCGTCCGCCGGATCGCGCTGCCCGGCGCGGTGGGGGCGTTCCTCGGCGCGACCGTCCTGTCAGCCCTGTCCACCGCCGTCGCGGCACCGTGGGTGGCCGGCATCCTGTTCGCGCTCGGCCTGACGCTGCTGGTCCGGTTCGCCCGGCCGCTGCCCCCGCCCCGCCCGGGGCGGACCCGGCGGCGGTTCCTGGCTCCCCTCGGGCTCGTCGCCGGGTTCGTCGACGCCACCGGCGGCGGGGGCTGGGGACCGGTGGCGACGCCGTCGCTGCTGGTGGACGGGCGCCTCGCGCCGTGCCGGGTGATCGGCTCGGTGGACACCGCCGAGGTGATCGTGGCCGCGGCGGCGAGCGCCGGCTTCCTCGTCGGCCTGGGTGGCGCCGGCTTCCTGGGGCCGACGGTGCTCGCCCTGCTCGCCGGGGGCCTGGTCGCCGCGCCGCTGGCGGCGTGGCTGGTCCGGCTGGTGCCCACGCAGGTCCTCGGGGTCGCCGTGGGCGGGATGGTGCTGCTGACCAACGCGCGGGTCCTGGCCCACGCCGCGGACCTGCCGGCCGCGGCCGTGGCGATCGGCTACGTCGCGCTGGGGCTGGCCTGGCTGGCCGCGACGCTGCTGGCCGTACGGGCGATGCGGCGGGCGGCATCGGCGGCGATGGCGCAGGTCGTCCCGCTACCCACCACCTGACCGGCACCGCAGCCCCGTCGCCCCGCAAACCGATGCCCCACCACCGTCGCATCCTCGGCGTTGCCCCGCACCGGGCGCCCCGCACCGGTCGGCCGTACCGCTGCGCGCGACTTTCCCCGCGTCGCGCCGGACCGCCGGGTCGGCGTTGACATTCACCGCCGTGTCCGGTCTGCTCCTCGTGCCGCGCGGCCGGACGCGCGGCACGGCGGACCGGAGGGACGACCATGACGGCTGGACCAGCATCGTTCGGCGGCGGGCGCGGGGTGCTGCGCCGCAAGCCGGTCGACGAGATCACGACCGAGGGCGGCGGAGGGAAGCTGTCGCGCTCGCTCGGGCTGTGGCAGCTCACCGCCATCGGGGTCGGCGGGATCATCGGTGCCGGCGTGTTCTCGCTGGCCGGGGCGGTGGCCAACGGTACGGCCGGGCCGGCGGTCCTGATCTCGTTCCTGATCGCGGGGGTGGCCAGCGCGGCGGCGGCCCTGGCGTACGCGGAGTTCGCGGGGATGATCCCGCGGGCGGGCTCGGCGTACACCTACGGCTACGTCGTGCTCGGGGAGCTGGTCGCCTGGCTGATCGGCTGGGACCTGCTGCTGGAGTACACGGCCATCGTCGCGGTGGTGGCGATCGGGATCTCCGGCTACTTCGGGTTCCTCGTCGGACAGTTCGGCATCGACCTGCCCGCGTGGATGCTCGGCGCGCCGGGCACGGGCGAGGGGCGGGTCGTGGACCTGTTCGCCGTGGTGCTGTGCCTGCTGATCGCGCTGCTGCTCACCATGGGCATCCGGGCGGCGGCGCGGTTCGAGACGTTCGTGGTCGGGCTCAAGGTCGCGGTCGTGCTGCTGGTGGTCGTGGTCGGCTTCTTCCACGTGAAGTCGGCGAACTACACGCCGTACTTCCCGTTCGGCTTCTCCGGCGCGGTGACCGGCGCGGCGACGGTGTTCTTCGCGGTGTTCGGCTACGACGCGATGAGTACGGCGGCGGAGGAGTCCAAGGACGCCCAGCGGCACATGCCCAGGGCGATCGTCTACTCGCTGGCGGTCTCGATGGTGCTCTACGTGCTGGCGACGCTGGTCCTGACCGGTATGCAGCGGTACACCGACATCGACCCCAAGAGCGGCTTCTCCTCGGCGTTCGCCTCGGTGGGCCTCTCCGGGCTGGCCAGCGTGATCGCGGTGGGGGCGATCGTCGGGATCCTGACGGTCATGTTCACCTTCCTGCTCGGCGTGACCCGCGTCTGGTACGCGATGAGCCGCGACGGGCTGCTGCCGCGGTACTTCGCCAAGCTGCACCCCGTGCGCCGGGTGCCGACGCGGGTGACGTGGATCGCGGGCGTCGCCTCGGCGGTGATCGCCGGCTTCCTGCCGATCCGGGAGGCGGCCGAGCTGACCAACATCGGCATCCTCGCCGCGTTCGTGGTCGTGTGCGTGGCGGTCACGGTGCTGCGGTACCGCCGGCCGGAGCTGCCGCGCACGTTCCGCACCCCGCTGATGCCGCTGGTGCCGGCGGTCGGCGTGGTGTTCTCCCTGTGGCTGATCACGTTCCTCACGGCGACCACCTGGCTGCGCTTCGCGGTCTGGCTGCTCCTGGGCCTGGCGGTCTACTTCGGCTACAGCTACCGGCACTCGCTGCTGCGCCCCGGCCGCCGGCCGCTCGGCGACGCCGATTCGGTGCGATAAACGATATTACGGGCAAACGATCGGCGACCTGGCCGATTGCCGCACGTCGATTCGTCGGCGGAGGGCCGCAGGTCGGCCCGTGCACGGTAATATCCGCGCCGTTCGATCCGAATGACAACGCGCCGCATCACAAGGAAGACCTGGGGAGAGTATGCGGAAAATTGCATCGAGCGTGTCGGCGGTGTGCGTGGCCGTGGCCGGGCTGACCTTCGCGTCGCCGGCCGCCGCCGCGCCCGCGCCGGCCGCCGCGGTGGACTGGCAGCCCTGCACCGTCGAGTCGCTGGCCAAGGCCGGCGCCGAGTGCGGCTACGTCGAGGCGCCGCTGGACTACGCCGCGCCGGACGGCGAGAAGATCCAGCTCGCCGTCTCGCGGATCCGGCACAAGACGCCGGACGCGCAGGCGCAGGGCCCGATCCTGGTGAACCCGGGCGGCCCGGGCGGCTCCGGCCTCACCATGAGCCTGCTCGGCGGGCGGGTGCCCGCCAAGGTGGGCGAAGCCTACGACTGGATCGGCTTCGACCCGCGCGGGGTGGGCAGCAGCAAGCCGGCCCTGACCTGCGACCCGAACTACTTCACGTACAACCGGCCGGAGTACCTGCCGACCACGCCCGAGATCGAGCAGGCCAACCTCGCCAAGGCGGCCGGCTACAGCCAGGCGTGCGGCAAGGTCGGCGGCCGCCTGCTGGAGCACGCGAAGACCACGGACACCGTCCGCGACATGGAGACGATCCGCAAGGCGCTGGGCGCCGAGAAGATCAACTACTACGGCTTCTCGTACGGCACCTACCTCGCCCAGGTGTACGCCACCATGTACCCCGAGCGGATCCGCCGCATGGTGATCGACGGCGTCGTCGACCACCGCAACGTCTGGTACCGCGCCAACCTGAACCAGGACGTCGCCTTCGAGGGCAACATCCAGCAGTTCTTCGCCTGGATCGGGCGCAACGACAAGGTGTTCGGGCTCGGCGCCTCCGGCGGCGAGGTCAGCAAGCGCTACTACGCCACCAGGGCGGCACTGGCCGGCAAGCCGGCCGGCGGGCTCATCGGCCCCAGCGAGTTCGCCGACGCGTTCCTGCCGGCGGGGTACAGCCAGAGCCGCTGGAACGCGATCGCCAAGGCGTTCAGCCTGTGGGCGAACAAGCAGGACGCCGCCGCGATCAAGACGGCGTACGACAACGCCAACGGCCCCGGCGACGACAACGGCTACGCCATGTACGCGGCCACCCAGTGCACCGACGTGCAGTGGCCGCAGAAGTTCAAGACCTGGCGGGTCGACAACTGGGCCACCCACAAGAAGGCGCCGTTCTACACGTGGGCGAACGCCTGGTACAACGCGCCGTGCCTGACCTGGCCCGCCAAGGCGGGCCAGCCGGTCGAGATCGACCCGGCCCAGGCCCCGCCGGTCCTGATCATCAGTGAGGAGCAGGACGGCGCCACCCCGTACGAGGGCGCGCTGGAGGCGCGGCGGATCTTCCCGAACTCGTCGCTGATCAGCAGCCCGGGCGGCACCAGCCACTCGACGTCGCTGCGCGGCAACCTGTGCGTGGACAACCCGATCGCCGAGTACCTGCGCTCCGGCACGCTGCCGGCCCGCCAGCCGGGCGGCGAGTCCGACCTCCAGTGCAAGCCGGCCAAGAAGCCGGTCGCGTCGATGACGGCGTTCGCCCCCGCGGACGACCCGCTGGAGATCATGCCCCGCTACTGACCGATGCGGGTGAGGGGCAGGCCACCGTGTGGTGACCTGCCCCTCACCCGTTCTCCCGGCAGGCCCCACCGGAGGCACCGGCTGGCAGGCCGGCTCGTTTTCGTCCGTGGATTCCCGGCTCGACCGGATGTCGCCGCGGCGCGGTCGGCCCCGCGGGGGTGGTGGCGGGTGAACGGCGCCCTGGCCGCTTGTCGCGGGCCTTAGTCTGCGGGCAGGTGGCGGGGTCTGCCGGCCGGGGCGAGGGCGGGGTGGCGGCATGGCGGTGAGCGCGGTCGGACTGGCCGGTACGGCGGCGGACGCGGCGCGGGACCGGGCCCGGGACCGGCTCGCCGCGCTCCAGCGCCCGACCGGCGGCTGGCAGGCGCAGGTCGAGTCCGACGTCCGGGTGGCCGCCGAGGACCTGCTGCTGCGGGAACTGCTCGGCGTGCGTACCGCCGAGGACACCGCCGCGACGGCCAGGGCGATCCGACGTCGCCAGCGGCCGAACGGCACCTGGCCGACCTTCCCGGGCGGTCCGGGGGAGCGCGGCGCGACCGTCGAGGCGTACCTCGCGCTGCGGCTGGCCGGCGACCCGATCGACGCGCCGCACATGGCCGCCGCGGCCGCGTACGTGCGGGCGGCCGGCGGCGTGGCCCGCGCCGACGCGCGGGCCCGGGGCTGGCTGGCGGTGTGCGGGCTGTGGCCGTACGACCGGCTGCCCGCCGCGCCGGTGGAGTTGCTGCTGCTGGGCCGCGGGGCGCCGGTGCGGCTCGGGGACTGGTCGTGCCGGGCGCGCCGGACGGCGGTGGCGCTGGCGGTGGTCGGCGCGGTCCGGCCGGTGGCAGCGCTGCCGTTCGACCTGGCCGAACTGGACTCGCCGCACCCGCCGCCGACGGGTCCCGGCGGGGTCGGCGGCCTGGCCGCGCGGGCGTGGCGTCGGTACGGCCGGCGGCCGCCGCGGGGCCGGCGGGCGCGGGCGCTGCGGCTGGCCGCCGACTGGCTGCTCGCGCGGCAGGAGGGCGACGGCTCCTGGGGCGGCCGGGGGCAGACGGTGTGGGCGCTGGTCGCCCTGCACGGCCTCGGGCACTGCGTGGGGGAGCCGGTGGTCGTCCGGGGACTGGCTGCCCTCGACCGCGGGGTCCGGGTGGTGCCGGGTCCGGACGGTCCCGTGCGGGAGGTCGCCGGCTGCCGGTCGGCGGTCCGCGACACCGCCCTGGCGCTGCGGGCACTGGGCGCCGCCGGTACCCCGGCCGCCGACCCCGGCGTGGTCCGCGCGGCGTGCTGGCTGCGCGACGAGGAGGTCCGCCGGCCCGGTGACTGGCAGCAGCGGCGGCCGCACGTGACGCCCGGCGGCTGGGCCGCCGACTGCGACAACGACGGCAGCCCGGACGCCGCCGACACCGCGGCGGTGCTGCTCGCCCTGCCCGCGGTCCGCGGCTCCGGCGACCCGCACCGGCTGGGGCCGGCCGCCGCCCGCGCGGCCGCGTGGCTGATCGGGATGCAGGACGCCGACGGCGGCTGGTCGCGCGCCGACGGCGGCCGGCCGCGCCGCTGGGCGGGCCTGCTGGGCGACGGCCTGCTCCCCGACGTGGACCCGCCCGCGACCGACGTCACCGCGCCGGTGCTGGAGGCGCTGTGCCGGCTGGGGCACGGCGGTACCGCGGCCGTGGCCCGCGGCGTGGCGTGGCTGCTCTGCCAGCAGGAGCGCGACGGGTCGTGGGGCGGGCGGCGCGGCGTGCACCACGTACACGGCACGGGCGCGGCGCTGCTGGCGCTCGCCGCCGCGGGTGTCCCGCCGGCGCACCCGGCGGTCCGGCGGGCCGTGACCTGGCTCGACCGGCGCCAGCAGGACGACGGCGGCTGGGGCGAGGACCCCCGCGCGCGCCGCGACCCGGAGTGGGTCGGCCGCGGTACCGCCACCGCGTCGCAGACCGCGTGGGCGGTCCTCGGCCTGCTCGCGGCCGGCGAGCGGACCGGCGCCGCGGCCGGCGGGGTGGGCTGGCTGGTCCGGCGGCAGCGGCCGGACGGGGACTGGGACGAGTCGGAGTACACCGGCGTGGACGAGGCGGGGGACCCCTACCGGCACGACCTCTACCGGCTGGCCTACCCGCTGTGGGCGCTGGGCCGGTACACCCGGGGCGACTGAGCCGCCGTCAGTCCAGCGTGGCCAGGGCGGCGGCGACGCCGGCCACGATCTCGGTCAGCTCGTCGTCGGTGACGCACAGCGGCGGGCCGAGCACGATCAGGTCGCCGTCGGTGCCGTCGGCGCACCCCGTGCCCGGGTACACCAGCACGCCGGCGCCGCGCGCGGCGGCCACGACCCGCTCGGCCACCCGGGCCGCCCGCGGGAAGGGCGCCGCCGTGCGCCGGTCGGCGACGAACTCGACGCCGACGAGCAGCCCCCGCCCCCGCACGTCCCCCACGTACCGGTGCCCGCCGACGGCCTCGCCGAGCCGCGCCGCCAGTGCCGCGCCCCGGGCCGCCGACGCGGCGACGAGGTCCCGGTCGCGCAGCTCGCGCAGGACGGCGAGGCCGGCGGCGGCGCCGACCACGTGGTGGGAGTACGTGAAGCCGTGGGTGAACCCGCCCTCGGCCAGCGCCGCGTGCACCCGCCCGGAGGCCACGGCCAGCCCCAGCGGCCAGTACCCCGACCCGGCGCCCTTGCCGGCGGCGAGCAGGTCGGCGCGCACCCCCCAGTGCTCCAGCCCGAACCACGCGCCGGTCCGCCCGAAGCCGGTCATCACCTCGTCGGCGACCAGCAGCACCCCGTACCGCCGGCACACCTGCGCGATGCGCGGCCAGTACTCCTCGGGCGGCACGCACGCCCCGAGCGCGGCGCCGGCCACGGGCTCGGCGACGAATGCCGCCACGGGGGTCCGCGCGCACACCGCGGCGAGCGCGTCGGCGTGGGCGGCGGCGCAGCCGCCGGGGTGCCGGTCGGGGAACGGGCAGCGGTACTCGTACGGGCCGGGGACCCGCTGCGCCTGGCCCAGCCAGGGCAGGTACGGCGCCCGCAGGCCCGCGCGGCCAGAGATGTCGAGGGCGCCGCGGGTGCTGCCGTGGTAGGCGCCGTCGCGGGCGACGACGACGTGCCGGTCCTCGCCTCGGGCCAGGTGGTAGGCGCGGGCCATCTTCAGGACCGTCTCGACCGCCTCGCTGCCGCCGGAGACCGGGTACACCCGCGGGTCGTCCACGGGCAGCAGCGGGGCGAGCGCGTCGGCGTACTCCTCGACGACGGCCGACCGGAAGACGGTGCCGTGGGCGTAGGCGACCTGCCGGGCCTGTGCCGCGACCGCGTCGGCGACGGCGGCCACGCCGTGCCCGACGCCGACGACGATCGCGCCGCCGCTGGCGTCGAGGTAGCTGCGCCCGCCGGTGTCCCAGATCCGGCAGCCGCGGGCGCGCGCCACGACCGGCGCGTCGGCGCCGCCGCGGCCGAAGACGTGGCTCACCTCAGGTACGTCCGGTCGGGGTCCAGCTCCTCGCGGAGCAGGCGCAGCTCGGCGTCGGTGGGCGGCGCGGACTCGGCCAGGTCCGCGGCGACCGACAGCGGCCAGCCGGTCGCCTCCCGCACCTGGTCGACGTCCACGCCGGGGTGCAGGTGGGTCAGGGTCAGCTCGCCGTCGCGGTGGGCGAACTCGCCCAGGTCGGTGATCACCCGGCTGAGGCCGCGGCCGGAGCTGGTGACGAAGTCGACCCGCGGGACGAACGAGCGGCGCGACTGGCGCATGAGGACGAACACCTCGCGGGCGTTCTGGGCGATCTCGCTGGCGCCGCCGGAGCCGGGCAGCCGGGTCCTCGGCGCGTCGTAGGGGCCGATGACGGTGGTGTTGACGTTGCCGTAACGGTCGAGCTGGGCGGCGCCGAGGAAGCCGAGGTCGACGAGTCCGCGCTGGAGGTAGTACTGGAACAGCTCCAGCATCCCCATCGCCGCGGTCGCGCCCGTGACCAGGCACGGGTCGCCGATGGACAGCGGCAGCCGGGACGGGCGGGCGCCGTACACGCCGGACTCGTAGATCAGCTCGATGGCCGGGGCGACGGTGCGCTGGGCCAGCGCCACCGCGATGTTGGGCAGCCCGATGCCGACGAAGCAGACGCGGGTGCCGGCCATCGCCCGGGCGCCGGCCACGACCATCATCTCGGTGGGGGAGTGGCCGGTCACCGGTAGTCCCCGTAGTCGACGGTGCCGGAGCGGGCCGGCCCGGGGGTGAGGCCGGTCCACCGGTCGGCTCCGAGGCGGTCGAGGTAGCCGGCGTGGTCGGCCGTGCCGTACACCCACTCGTCCAGCCAGGCGGCCAGCCGCGCCGGGTCCCGGCTGACGGCGTCCCAGGCCAGGTAGAAGGCGTTGTCGCGGTCGTAGTGGCCCTGCGCGAACGACGGGTGCGCGCCGCGCGGGCAGTGCACCACCGCGTCGACGACCAGTCCCGGGATCAGGGTCCGGTTGGGGTCGGCCCGGATGACCTGCGGGTCGACGACCTCCTCGGCGACGACGACGACGTGGGCCGCGGCGAACGCCGCCTCCTTCTGACAGCCGAGCAGGCCCCAGACCTGGGTGTTGCCGTCGCGGTCGGCGCGCTGGGCGTGCACGATCGTCACGTCCGGGCGCAGCGGCGGGACGACGTGGATCTCCTCCCCGTCGTACGGCGAGCGGACCGTCCGCAGCGCCGGGTTGACCGCCGGCAGGTCGCTGTCCAGGTACGAGCGCAGCGGGTAGAAGGGCAGGTTCGCGGCACCGGCGGCGTACCGGCCGACCATCCCGAAGTGCGAGTACTCCTCGATCTCCAGCGCCCCGGACTCGACGGCCCGCCGGATGGCGTGCAGCGACCCGACCCCGGGGTTGCCCAGCCAGGAGAACACGAGCTTGCGGGCGACCCCGGCGCCGACCATCTGGTCGTACACCACGTCGGGCGTGAGCCGGCACAGGGTGAGGTCCCGGCGCCGCTGCCGGATCACCTCGTGGCCGGCGGCGAACGAGATCAGGTGGGTGAAGCCCTCGATGGCGACGGTGGCGCCGTCGGGTACGTACGCCGCCACCGCCTCCGCCATCGTGACGACCTTGCTCACGCCGGCCGCCCCACCTCGCCGCCCGCCCGCCGGGTCACGCCAGCCCCTCGGCGGAGGCGACGTCGGCGACGGCCGCGCCGAACAGGCGCAGCGCCGTGGCGACCTCCGCCGCGCTGACGACCAGCGGCGGCGACATGCGGATGGCGTTCTCGCCTGCCTCCAGCACGAGCAGCCCGCGGTGGAACGCCGCGTCCTGCACCGCGTTGGCCAGCCGCCCGTCCGGGAACTCCACCCCGATCATCAGGCCGAGGCCGCGCACGTCGCGGACCATCCGCGGGTACCGGCCGGCCAGCTCGCGCAGGCCCGCGGTCAGCGCCGCGCCGCGCACGGTCGCGTTCGCCAGCAGCTCCTCCTCGGCGATCACCTGGAGGGTGGCCAGGCCGGCCGCGCAGGGGACGGGGCTGCCGCCGTACGTCGACCCGTGCGCCCCCGCCGACCACGTCTCCATCAGTTCCTGCCGGGCCAGGATCGCGCCCAGCGGCAGCCCGGAGGCGATCCCCTTGGCCGAGGTCAGGATGTCCGGCGCGACGCCGAAGTGCTCGACCGCCCACATCCGGCCGGTGCGGCCCATCCCGGACTGCACCTCGTCGGCCACGAGCAGGATCCCGTACCGGTCGCAGACCTCGCGCAGGTCGGCCAGCCAGCCCGGCGGCGGGACGATGAACCCGCCCTCGCCCTGGACCGGCTCCACGAACACCGCGGCCACCTCGGTCGGGTCCACCTCGTACCGGAACAGCACGTCCTCCAGGTACGACACCGGCACCGGCGCGTACGGGGCGCGCAGGATGCCGGGCAGCAGCGGGCCGAAGCCCTTGTGGTACTTGGCCTTGGAGGCGGTCAGGCTCACCGCGCCGTAGGTGCGGCCGTGGAACGCCCCGTAGAAGCTGATCGCGTACTGCCGCCCGGTGGCGTACCGCGCCAGCTTGAGCGCCCCCTCGACGGCCTCGGCGCCGGAGTTGGTCAGGAACACCCGCACCGGCCCGTCCATCGGCGCGGTCGCCGCCAGCGCCTCGGCCATCCGGCTGTAGACGGGCAGGTAGAAGTCCGACGCCGAGTAGTGCAGCAGGTCGGCGGCCTGCTCCTGGACGGCCCGCACGACGGTCGGGTGGGCGTGGCCCGTGGAGTTCACCGCGATGCCGGCGTTGAAGTCGAGGAACAGGTTGCCGTCGACGTCCTCCAGCGCCAGCCCGTACCCGCGCCGGGGCGCCATCGGGTAGGCCCGCGGCAGCGACGGGCTGGTGACCGCGGTGTCGCGCTCCAGCACGAGCTTGGCCTGCGGGCCGGGGATCGGGGTCACCAGGTCCGGCACCGGCCGGCTCGGGTCGTACCACTGGGGGGGCTGCATCAGGACACCACCGTTCGGGACTGCTCGCGCATGAACTGCTGTACGTAGTAGGGGCCGCCGCCGGCCTTGCCGGTGCTGCCCGAGCCCTTCCAGCCGCCGAAGGGCTGGACGCCCGGCCACGCGCCCGTGGTGGCCCCGGCCGGCCGGTTGACGTAGACGACGCCGGCCTCGATCCGGTCGAGGAACCGGTCGACCTCGGCGTCGTCGGCGGAGAAGAAGCCGGCGGTGAGCCCGAGCGGTACCGCGTTGGCCAGCGCGACGCCCTCGTCGACGGAGTCGACGGCGGCGACGGCGACCAGCGGCACGAACAGCTCCTCGGCGAACAGCCGGTCGTCGGTGGGCAGCCCGGCGACCACGGTCGGGGCGACGTAGTAGCCGTCGGGGCGGCCGTCGCCGCCGCCGAGGACCCGCCCGCCGGTCACCACCGTCCCGGCCTTCGCCGCGTGCGCGACGGCCGCCGCGTACCGGTCGACGGCGGCGGCGTCGATGACCGGGCCGACGTAGGTCTCGCGCCGGGTCGGGTCGCCGACGACCAGCTTCGCGGCCTGGGCCGCCAGCCGGGAGAGGAACTCGTCGTGTACCGGCCGCTGGACGTAGACCCGCGAGCAGGCCGAGCACTTCTGGCCGGTGAGGCCGAACGCCGAGCGGGCCACCCCGAGCGCCGCCGCGTCGAGGTCGGCCTTCGCCGAGACGACGGTGGCGTTCTTGCCGCCCATCTCGCAGATCACCGGCTTCGGGTACGCGCGGGTGAACTCCCGCAGCACCGCCATCCCCGTCTCGTGCGAGCCGGTGAACGTCAGCCCGTCCACGCCGTCGTGCGCGACCAGCGCCCGGCCCGGGTCGTCGCCGCCGGTGAGCAGGTGGGCCGCGCCCGCCGGCAGGCCCGCGTCGCGCAGGCAGTCGAAGAACCGCGCGGCGCTGAAGCTGCCCTGCAGGCTGGGCTTGAGCAGCACGGTGTTGCCGGCCACGAGCGCGGCGCCGACCGGGCCGGCGGCGAGCGCCATCGGGAAGTTGAACGGGCTGATCACGGCCCACACCCCGTGCGGGCGCAGCACGCTGCGGGTGGACTCGCGGGCGGCGATGGTCGCCATCGGACGGTCGAACCCGTCGGCGGCCGCCATCTGGTCGCAGTAGTACCGGATGAGGTCGGCGGACTCCTCGACGTCGCCGAGCGCCTCCAGCCTGTTCTTGCCGACCTCCAGGCTCATCAGCGCGGCCAGCGCGTTGGAGCGGGCGCTGACCAGGTCGGCGGCGCGGCGCAGCAGCGCGACGCGCTCCGGCCACGGGGTGCCCGACCAGGCGGGCGCGGCGGCGCGGGCGGCGGCGACGGCGTCGGCCACGTCGGCGGCGGTCGCCTCGACGACGGTGCCCAGGCTCAGGGTGACGTCGGTCGGGCTGGTCAGCTCGCGGGCGGGGCCGCCGTCGCGGGGCGCGCCGTCGACCACCGGCGCCAGCCGGGCGCCGAGCCAGGTGCGGGCGGTGTCGACGCCGCTCTCGTACGCCGCGTGCAGCTCCTCGTTGTCCGCCGACAACGTGGCATAGGTGACGCGAAACCGGGCAGTCACAGCACGGGCCTCCTCGCATTGCCGGGTAACGCCCATCCTCCGGTAGATTCGCCTTTAACTCAACGATGTGACGGAAAATTCTCCGGCTGAAAGGGTCTGTGCCAGGAGAGTCTTCGTCGTGCCGCGACGGATTGCCTGGTCCGGCCGCGCCGGTGCCCGCAGCCCCGCGCCGCCGGCCGGCTGGCCAGTCGGCCCGCGGGTCGGCAGACTGGCCGCAGTCGGTCGCGGTGGGAGGTCACGTGGTCAAGCCGTTCGCGTCGTCGGCGGATCTGTCGGCGAAGGCGGAGACGCTGGAGGTCCTGGCCGAGGGGGTGTACGCCCTGACCGCCGAGGGCGACCCCAACGTCGGCGCGGTCGAGGGCGAGGACTTCGTCGTCGCCTTCGAGGCCCGCGCCACCCCCGCCGCCGCCCGGGACTGGCTGGGCCTGCTGCGCCGGCACACCGACAAGCCCGTGCGGTACCTCGTGCTGTCGCACTACCACGCGGTCCGGGTGCTCGGCGCCAGCGCCTTCGACGCCGACGTGGTGATCGCCCACGCGCAGACCCGCCGGCTGATCGCCGAGCGCGGCCGGCAGGACTGGGACAGCGAGTACGCCCGGATGCCCCGGCTGTTCCGGGAGCCGGCCGGGATCCCCGGCCTGACCTGGCCCGACGTCACGTTCACCGACCGGCTCGCCATCGACCTCGGCGGCGACCGCGGGCCGCTGGAGCTGCGCTGGTGCGGGCGCGGCCACACCGCCGGGGACATCGTGGCCTGGCTGCCGCGCGAGCGGATCCTGTTCGCCGGGGACCTGGTCGAGGCGCGGGCCGCCCTGTACACCGGCGACGCGTTCCACGCCGACTGGGCCACCGGCACCCTCGACGCCGTGGCGGCGCTGGGCGCGCACACCCTCGTCGGCGGCCGCGGCGCGGTCACCCGCGGGCCGGACGCCGTGGCCGCCGCCATCGGCCAGACCCGCGACTTCCTGCGGGTCCTGCGCGAACAGGTCGGCGCGGTGCACGGCCGCGGCGGCACCCTGGCCGCGGCGTTCGCCGCCGCGCACGCCGCGCTCGCGCCGGCCTACGGCACCTGGCCGATCTTCGAGCACTGCCTGCCCTTCAACGTGCAGCGGCTCTGGGACGAACTGGACGGCGTCGACTGGCCGCGGATCTGGACGGCCGCGCGCGACCGCGAGGTCTGGGACCAGCTCCAGCGATGACCGCGCCGTACGGGGGTCCGCCGGTCGTCGTGGTGGGCAGCGGCCCCGTCGGCCAGACCGCCGCGCTGCTGCTCGCCCGGTGGGGTGTGGGGGTCGTCCTGCTCGACGCCCGGCCGGCGCGGGACGCGGCCGGCTCCCGGTCCATCTGCCAGGCGCGCGACGTCCTCGACATCTGGGCGGCGGTCGGCGCCGGGCGGCAGATCGCCGACGAGGGCGTCACCTGGCGCACGGCCCGCACGTTCTACCGCGACCACGAACTGTCCGCGTGGTCGTTCGTCGACCGCGCCGCCTCGCCGCTGCCGCCGATGGTCAACATCTCCCAGGCGCGCACCGAGCAGATCCTGGCCGCGCGGCTGGCCGCCGCGCCGCTGGTCGCGCAGCGCTGGTCGCACGAGGTCACCGACCTGCGGCAGGACGCCGACGGCGTGACGGTGCACTGCGCGACGCCCGCCGGCCCGGCGACCCTGCGCACGCCGTACGTGGTGCTCGCCGCGGGCGCCCGCTGCCGGGACCTGCGCGCGCGCCTGGGGGTCCGCTTCGACGGCCGCTCCTACGACGACCGGTTCCTCATCTGCGACATCCGCGCCGACCTGCCCGACTGGGAACGCGAGCGCCGCTTCTTCTTCGACCCGCCCGGCAACCCCGGCCGCCAGGTGCTCGTGCACCCGTGCCCCGGGCGCACGTTCCGCGTCGACTGGCAGGTACCGGCCGGCTTCGCCCTGGCGGCGGAGGCGGCCTCGGGCGGCCTGGACGCCCGCGTCCGCGCGGTCGTCGGCCGCGTCCCCTACGAGATCCGCTGGCAGACCGTCTACCGGTTCCACGCCCGCCGCGCCGACCGGATGCGCGTCGACCGGGTCCTGCTGGCCGGCGACTGCGCGCACCTGGTCGCGCCGTTCGGCGCCCGCGGTCTCAACTCCGGCGTACCCGACGCCGAGAACGCCGCCTGGAAGCTCGCCTTCGTCCTGCGCGGCTGGGCGCCGCCGGAGCTGCTGGAGTCGTACCACGCCGAGCGGCACGCCGCCGCGGGGGAGAACCTCGACGTCACCGCCGAGACCATGCGCTTCCTGGTCCCCCACGGACCGGCCGAGACCGCCCGCCGCCGGGACCTGCTGGAGCGGGCGGTCCACGACCCGGGGGCGCGGGCATCGATCGACTCGGGCCGCTTCGCCGAGCCGTACTGGTACGTGGACTCGCCGCTGACCACACCGGACCCCGGCCGCCCGTTCCCGGGCCGGCCCCCGCGCGGCCACTGCCCGGCCCCCGCCCCCGGCATCCTGGTCCCCGACGTGCCGCTGGGGCGGGGCTGGCTGCGCGAGCGGGTGCGCGACGGGCTGCTGGTCCTGTGCGCCGACGGGGCGCCCGAGGTGGCCGCGGCGCTGGCGGGCGTACCGGCGCCCGTCCGGGTCGTGCAGCTGTCCCGGGCCGACCCGCGGGGGCGGGTCGCCGCCGCCTGGGGGATGCGGCCGGGCGAGGCGTGGGTGGTGCGGCCCGACGGGCACCTGGCCGCCACGCTGGCGGCGCCGACGCCCGGCGCGGTGCGGGCGGCACTCGACCGCGCCCGCGGCGTGCCGGCTGTCGGGAGTGGATGACCCCGCGCTGGCCGCCGCGCCCGCGGCGCGGGACAATCGGTGCCATGACGAGGTGGGAGTACGCGCGACTCGAATACCGCGCCGCCGGCACGCTGGGTACCGACAAGTTCATGGACTGGACGGCGACGCTGCACCACCCGGAGGGCGTCGCGCGCTGGGGTACCGACGAGCGGTTCAACGACCTGGCCCACCTCAACCGGGCCGGCGCCGAGGGCTGGCAGGCCTACGACCGGACGGTGTCCTACCTGCCCCACGAGCCGCACCGGCTGTTCAGCGTGACGTACTCCCTGCGCCGGCTCCAGGACTGAGGCGCCCGGGCGGGGCGACGGGGCGGGGGCGCCTGCGCGGCGCCCCCGCCCCGCTGCTCACGAGGCGGCGTGGTGGTCGTGCAGGCCGCCGGCATCCGATGACGGCGTCGTCGTCCCCGACGCCGGGGCGGTCAGCGGCCGCCCGACGCCGGAGGTGTCGGCGGCGTAGGTGATCACCGCGTGGGCGACCGCGCCGGCCATCTCCTTCAGGCCCCGGCGGTTGATGTTGGCCAGGCCGTCGCAGGCCTGGTGGTAGCACTTGTCGTACGCCTCGCCGGCCCGCCCGCCGTAGACCTCGGCCTCCTCGGCGGTCTTGATGCCCTCGGCGCCGGTGGCCAGGCCGCCGGACGGGATGCCGACGCCCTCGGCGATGAACGGCCCGTAGTCGCTGCGGCCGGAGAACGGCGTCTCGGCCGAGGCCAGCTTCTGCGCGGCGAAGTAGTCGTGGAACATCTTCTCGATGGCGCCGGAGCCCTTCGGGCCGGGCGCGGAGCCGGTGCCCGGCGGGAAGGCGGAGTTGTCGCCGTCGTACACGAACCGCACGTAGTTCGGCGAACCGATCATGTCGAAGTTCAGGTACAGCGCGATCTTCCTGCGCTCCGCCGCCGGAAGCTGCGCCACGTAGTGGGTCGAGCCGACGAGGCCGGCCTCCTCGGCCGCCCACAGCGCGAACCGGACCTTGTTCTTCGGTGTCGCGGCCCGCATCTGGTGGGCCACCTCCAGGAGCGTCGCCGACCCGCTGCCGTTGTCGTTGATGCCCGGACCGGCCTCGACCGAGTCCAGGTGCGCGCCGACCATGACCACGTTGTCCGGGTTGCCGCCCGGGGTCTCGGCGACCACGTTGGTGGTGGTGCCGTCCGTCCGCACCGTCTCGGCCTTCAGGTGCAGCCGGAGACCCCGGGGTACGGCGGCGACGAGCCGCGCGCCGACCTCCTGCGTGACCCCGGCGACCGGGGCGTCGCCCAGGAAGCCGTTGCCCAGCGTGCCCGACATCTCGCCGGGGACGTTGTTGTAGAGCACGACGCCGAGCGCGCCCGCGGCCAGCGCGTGGGTCGCCTTCACCGCGAACGTGCACTCGCCGCGCCCGACCACGACGACGGAGCCCTTGTTGGCGGCGGAGAAGTCCGCGGCGGCGCAGCCCAGCGGCGCCCCGGCCGGCACGGTCGCCGGCGCGTGGACGTCGCCGCTGCCCGAGTAGCTGAGCAGGTGGTGCGGGATCGCCGCGGCCGGCTCGGGGCTCTCCTGGCGCAGGACCGACGGGCTCTTCTCGGTGTACCGGCGAAACGGCAGGACCTGCCGGCTGACCTGGTAACCGGCCTGCTTGAAGGCGAGTTCGGCGTACCGCACCGACACGTCGTACCCCCGCGACCCGGCCGCCCGCGTGTTGCCGTTGGCCTTCGCGATGCCGTCCAGGGTCTTGAGCCGGTTGACGATGTTCTGTACGGTGACCGCCCGCCGCAGGCTCGCCGAGTCGCCCGGCGCGGCGCTCGCGGGTGCGGCCAGCAGCGGTGTGGCCAGCAGCGCCGCGGCGGCCGCCGCTACCGCGCCCCGGCGCGGCGGGACCGCGACCGGAAACTTTGTCGAATGCACGTGGGTGCGCCTCTCTGTTCATGTCTCGCGCACGGTGGGCGCCGCGTTGCGGGCGGGGGCCACCGTGACGCCTCCCCACACCGCCGACAGCATCGGCCGTCGGCGATGTCGCCTGGAGTCTGGCACGGAAGCCGCGGGTCCTGCAGCGCGCGATCGGAGCAGAAGTTTCACGGGCGACCGGGGCCCGTGGCCGGTGGTCAGCCGGGAATCTGCGTGACGATGTCGCCGGTGCCGCGGCGGAACCGGACGCCCGGCGCCCCGAACCGGGCGGCGCCCTCGGCACGCAGCGCCACCGCCGGGCCGGCCTCGTACGCGGCGTAGTCCCGGGCGGAGGCGAACACGTAGCGGACCTCGACGGCGCCGTCGTCGCGCGCGACCACCTGCGCCGACCGCGCCCCGGCGGCCACGACAGCGGCGGCGTGGCCCCCGGCCAGCCAGGCCAGGTACGCCGCCCGGCGGTCCGGGTCGTCGAACTCGGCGCGGACCGTGTAGGCGAAGGCCATGGCGGACTCCTGGACTCGGGCGGCGCGCGGCCGCGGCGGGGCGCCGGAACCGGGCACGCGGCGCCGCCGGCTGTGCGATCCTACGGCCGGAGCCGGCGCGCCCCGGGCGGCAGTCCGGACGCCGCGGCCGGGCGGGGGACGGGAGCTGGCGGATGCGGGTGGTCCTGTTCGGCGCCACGGGCATGGTCGGCCAGGGGGTGCTGCACGAGTGCCTCGCCGACCCGCGGGTGACCGCCGTCCTCGCGGTCGGCCGCACCCCGGTGCCCCGGGAGCACCCGAAGCTGCGCCAGCGCGTGGTCCCGGACCTCGCCGACCTGACCGCCGTCGCCGACGACCTGGCCGGGTGCGACGCCTGCTTCTTCTGCCTCGGCGTGACCTCGCTGGGCCTGAGCGAGCGGGCGTACCGGCGGGTCACCTACGACCTCACGATGCACGTCGCCCGCCTGCTGGCCGCCGGCTCGCCGGACGCGGTCCTCGTCTACGTCTCCGGCGCCGGTACCGACCCCGCCGGCAGCCGCATGTGGGCGCGGGTCCGGGGTGCCACGGAGAACGCCCTGCGCACGCTGCGCCTGCGGGTGTACCTGTTCCGCCCCGCCTACATCCAGCCGCGCGGCGGGGTGCTGTCCAGGACCCGGTGGTACCGGCTCGCGTACCGGGCCGCCGGCCCCCTGTACCCGGCGTTGCGGCGGCTGGCGCCCGGCGCGGTGACGGCCTCGGACACCGTCGGCCGGGCGATGATCGCGGTGGCGGCCGCCGGCTGGCCGACCGACGTGCTGCGGACGCGCGACATCAACGCCGCGGGCGACGTCGGCGCCGCCCGCCGCTGAGCGCCCGCGGGTTCACATCATCGCCTCGATGCCCGCCTCGACCCGGTCCAGCGCCTCCCACCACGCCTCGTCGCCGTCGCGGGCGTCGACCAGCAGGCTGCCGGCCGTCACGTAGCAGACCAGCGCGACCCGGTGCGGCGGCAGGAGCTGGTTGATCCCGTCCCGCCCGGCGTGGCCGGTCACCACCGTGAGCAGCGCCCGGACCTCGACCGCGGTGACCCCGGACCAGCGCTCGCGGTCGCTCACGTCGGTGGCGAACGCGTCGATCTCGGCCGGCGTCGGCGTGCGGCCGTGCCGCTCATGGGCGGCGAAGGAGGCGATGGCGCAGGCCAGGCGGCTGCCCTCGGTCCGGCTCGGGTCGTCGCCGAAGACGTGGATCGCCTGCTCCAGCAGGGGCAGGCTGCGGCGGATCACGGCGTTCAGGGCCTGTCGGACCAGGTCCTCGATCCGATCATCGATCAACACGGCGACGTCCCCTATCCCCGATGCGCGGCGGTGCGGCGGTGCGACCCTATCCAAAATGGTCACACGCGGCACGCCGCCCGGACGGGGAGCGCCGTCGGCGGGCGGGGCGTCGGCGCGGCGGGCGTCAGCCGCCCGGTGTCGGCGCGGGCGCGACGGTGCCGCCCGGTGCCTGCGGCGTGCCCGGCGGCGGTACCGGCACGGGCACCTGCGGGCGCATCGGGCCGTCGTAGCCCGGCCGGTGCCGCATTCCCGGCCGGCCGTCCTCGCCGCGCCAGCGCCGCATCGGGCGCTCGCCGCGGTCGTAGCGGTCGCCGTGGTATGCGCCGGGACCGTGGTGGTAGGACACGATGGCCCCGGCGACCGCCCCGGCGCCGCACAGCAGCCCGGTGAGCAGGACGCCGAGCAGGAATGCCAGCACCGTCGGCACCGTCAGCCAGTTCTCGCGCCGGTCGGCCCGCCGGGCGGCGGCCTCGGCGCGGACCTCGGTGCGGGCCGGCGCCTCGGCGCGCTCCGGGGCGGCCGGCGCCGCCGCGGGCGGCGGGGTGTCGGACGGGGCCGCGGACGGCGTCGGTTCCTGGGATTGATCGGACATTTTTCCTCCGCAGTACGAGTGGGCCGGTACCCCCAGCATCACAGGATGCCCCTCTGACCTGCGGAAATGCTGCATCGTGCCTGTTGATTCGCTGGGAGTTACCGGCGGGACGGGTGCCCTGGCGCCGGGCGGGTACCCGGAGTCGACCGTGGGAGGTGCGCGATGGCGCCAGCACCGGACGTTTTTGTCGACCGTACCGACGCGGGGCACCGGTTGGCCGCCGCGCTGGGCGGGTCCGCCGTCGATGTCGTGCTCGGCCTGCCGCGCGGCGGCGTGGTGGTGGCCGTCCCCGTCGCCGCGGCGCTGGGCGCCGACCTGGACATCGCCCTCGTCCGCAAGATCGGCGCGCCCGGGCGGCCCGAGTGGGGCGTCGGCGCCGTGGCCGAGGACGAGCGGCCGCAGTTCGACCGCGAGGCCCTGGCCGGGCTCGGCGCGACGCCGGGCGACCTGGCCGACACGGTGGCCCGCGAGGTGGCCGAGCTGCGCCGCCGCGCCGCCGCGTACCGCGGGGGCCGGGCGGCGCCGGCCGTGGCGGGCCGCCGCGTGCTCGTGGTCGACGACGGCCTGGCCACCGGCGTGACGGCGTACGCGGCGCTGCGCTGGCTGCGCGGCCGGCGGCCGCGGTGGCTGGGCTTCGCCGCCCCCGTCGCCCTCGCCGACGCCGCCCGCGTCCTGGCCGCCGTCGCCGACGCGGTGCGGTGCGTGCGGCACGAGCCGCGGATGCCGGCGGTCGGCGCCGCGTACCTGGACTTCCGGCCGGTGACCGACGCCGAGGTCAGCGGGGCGCTGCGGGCGGCGCGGCGGACCGCCACCGGTGCACGCTGACCGCGTACGGACCGTCGGCGTACGGGTCGCCGTCCCAGGTCGCGCACCGCTGCTCCAGCACCAGCCCGGCGGCGGCGCAGTGCGCGTCGTACGTCGCCAGGTCGATCGGCGCCTCGTCCAGCGGCAGCTCGGCGGGCGCCAGCCCGAACCCGGAGACGAGCAGGCCGGTCGGCGCCAGGTGCGCGGCCAGCCGCCGGACCGCCCGCGCCTCGGTGCCGGCCGCCAGCAGCGGGATCACGTTGCCCGCGGTGAGCACGAGGTCGAACGGCGCGGCGGCCCCGGCCGCCGGCAGGTCGAGGTCGGCCAGGTCCGCCTCGATCCACGCCAGCTCCGGCGCGGACCGGCGCGCCTCCGCGAGCATGGAGGCGTCGGCGTCCACGCCCGTGACGTCGTAGCCCAGCTCCGCGAGGCGGACCGCCACCCGCCCGGTGCCGCACCCGGCGTCCAGGACCCGCGCGCCGGCCGGCGCCAGCGCCGCGCAGAACGCCGCCTCGCCGTGCACGGCGGCGCCGGTGGCCGCCAGCGCCGCGATCCGCTCGGCGTACTGCCGGCCGCGGTCTCCACCGGCCAACTCCTGCCACCTGGTCATCGGCACTCCCCACCTCGGGCGAATCGAACTAGATCAATGGACAACCGGGTGCCCCGGTCCATATCATTCTCCTCGATCCGTTTCGCCGCGCCCGACACCCCCACGCGCCGGGCGTCCCACGGTGCCGCGCCCGACCGGTGTCCCGGACAGGAGTCCCCATGCCCCGTGCCCGCCAGCAGGTGTCGACCTGGGCCGCAGTGGCCTGCCTGGCCGCGGTCGCCCCGCCCGCCGCCGCGTCCGCCGCGGGCCCCGCGGGCGTGACCATCCGGGCCGACAGCAACCGCGACGGCGCCGTCGACCTCACCGGCGCGACCGACGAGGAGGCCAAGGGCGTCGCCACCGCCACCCGCGGCGCCCTGTTCCTGCCGAACCTGGACGACGACGCCAAGCGCTGCGCCAGCCGGGACCAGGCGTGCGCGGACGCCGCCGACGCCGTGGTCAACGGCGACGAGGACGCCAGGGACCTCGCGCCGCTGCGCACCGTCCCGACCGCCGTCGCCGCCGACGCCTCGGCCACCGTGGTCGTCGAGGGGGCGGCCGCCAACTACACGCGGCTGTTCGCCCAGCGGGGCACGGCCTGGACCGAGGTCACCCGGTCCACCACCTTCACCGCGGACGACCTGCGCCGGGGCCTCGTCCTCGGCCTGGAGGGCCGCGACATCGTCCGCGACCCCGCCAAGTGGGACGGCACCGCCAGAGTCACCCTGGCGGTCGACGGCGCCGCCGACAGCGTCCTGCTGCGGGTCGCGCCGATGCTGACCCACGCGCACACCCAGACCAACCAGCAGCTCACCGCCGCGCCCGGCTCCGGCGGGGACTTCGGCGCCTTCCGCCGGGACCTGGAGGCCGCCTCCAGCAACGCCAAGCTGCCCCGGCCCGTGCACTTCTTCGGCGGGGGCGACATCTGGGCGCAGGACTGGTTCGAGCCCACGTACGTCTCGATGCCGGCCGGCGGCGGTACCCAGCAGATCCGCCTGCTGATGCGCTCCGACCAGGCCCGGGAGGCGCAGAACCAGCTCTACGCGCTGCGCGGCGCCGGGGTCGGCGTGGTCCGGCTCAGCGGTGCCGGGCGCCGCGACCCGGCCGCCGCCCTGTACCGGCCGGACACGTTCAACTCCTTCGGCAACCTGGAGACGATCCCGCCGTACCGCAACGGCGGCAAGGAGTTCCCGGCCGGCCGGATGGTGATGGGGGAGGACCCGGGCGGTCAGGGGCCCTCGGCACTCCAGCGCCGGGTGCTGGCCGCCCAGGGCGCGCAGGAGCCCCTGTACCTGGACAGCGGCTGGCTCCAGGTCGGCCACGTGGACGAGTTCCTCCAGTTCCTGCCGGCGACCTCCGGCCGGGGCTGGCGGTTCGCGGTCGCCGACCCGCGGGGCGCCGTGGCGCTGCTGCGCCGGGCGGCCGAGACCGGCAGCGGCGGCACGCCCCTGTCCTCGCACCGCGACTTCCGCCGAATGACGATCTCCGCGTTCCTCGCCGACAAGCGGCTGGCGGCCGACCAGGAGACGGCGGCGAAGAAGATCGACGCCGCCCTGGCCCGGGTGAAGGCCGAGGTCGGCCTGGCCGACGCCGAGATCGTGCGGATCCCCACGCTGTACCAGACGGAGGGCGGCGGCGCGGCCCGCGGCCCGGGCCAGGTCGCCGCCCGCGGCCGGCTGCTGGCCTCGACGCCGGGCCTGCGCGAGCGGCTGGCCGGTGCCACCCCGGCGCAGCGGGACCGGGCACTGCGCCGGGGCGCCATGGGCGCGCTGCTGCCGGCGGCGATCAACTCGATCGTGGCCGCGCCCGGCCGGATGATCGTGGCCAGGCAGTGGGGCCCGGTCGTCGGCGGACGCGACCTGCTGGCCGAGGCGGTCACCCAGGCCTACCAGGCGGTGGGGCTGTCGGTGGAGTTCGTCGACGACTACACGACGTACCACGTCGGGCAGGGCGAGGTGCACTGCGCGACCAACTCGCTGCGGGACACGACCGCCCGCTGGTGGCAGCTACCCGCCGGCCGCTGACGCGCGCGCCCCGGGGCGGGGTGCGCCACCACGCCGCGCCGGGTGCCGCCTGGCAGGATGACCCCGTGGTGACGATGTGGGACAACCCGGCGTGCGCCAAGTGCGCCACCGCCCGGGAGGCGCTGGCGGCGGCCGGGGTGCCGGTACACCTGCGGGCCTACCTGACGAGCCCGCCGACCGCGGCCGAGCTGGCGGACGTGCTGGCCCGCCTCGGCGCCGGGCCGTGGGAGATCTGCCGGCTGGGCGAGCCGGCCGCGGCGGCGCTCGGGCTCGCCGACTGGGGGCGGACCCCGGCGGACGTGCCGCGGTGGCTCGCCGCGATGGCCGCCCACCCGGAGCTGATCCAGCGCCCGATCATCGTCGCCGACGACGGGACCGCGAGGGTCGCCCGCGGGGCTGAGGCGCTGGCCGAGGCCGTCCGCCGCGCCGCCGGAACCCGGGACGCGGACCCGCTGGTCCGACGCCCGGCCCGAGCGGCCGACGGCCTCGGCCCCGGTGGGTGAGTCGAAACGAGCCGAGGGCGACCCGCTCCAGCACCGTGGCGGCCTGCGCGCCCGCGGCGGGGCGCCGGAGTTCCATTCCGCCGACGCATTTTCCCGGCCGGCGACCCGTCGGATCGGCCGGCCGGAGAAGACGTTGGAGGAATCCGCAGTGGACACGCTCCGCGGCGATGGCCACGATGTCAGCGAATGGAATCGATATAGCACCGGCCGCGGTGTGCGCTGGCTCGCAGGCCCGGGCTGCCGCGGTGGCGGGGACATCCGCGGTGAACGGGCGGAATCAGGTCGGGTTACGCCAGGCGCGGCCGTCGCGGCCGATCAGCCGGTCGGCGTCGGTCGGCCCCCAGGACGCCGCCTCGTACGTCGGGATCGGCCGCTCGTCGTCGGCCCACCGGGAGATGATCGGGTCGACGATCCGCCAGCACTGCGCCACCTCGTCCGCGCGGATGAACAACGTCGCGTCGCCGACCAGCGCGTCCAGCAGCAGCCGCTCGTACGCCTCGGGCGACTCCTCCCGGAACGTGTCGCCGTACGAGAAGTCCATCGACGCCGACCGCACCTTGAACGCGTGCCCCGGCACCTTCGCCCCGAAGCGCAGCGTGATGCCCTCGTCCGGCTGGATCCGCAGGATCAGCGCGTCGGGCTCCATCTCCTGCACCTGGGCGGCGGCGATGGGCAGGTGCGGCGGCCGCTGGAACTGGAGCGCCACCTCGGTCACCCGGCTGGGCAGGCGCTTGCCCGTGCGGACGTAGAACGGCACCCCGGCCCACCGCCAGTTGTCGACGTCCAGCCGCATGGCCGCGTACGTCTCGGTGCGCGACAGCGGGTCGACGCCGTCCTCCTCGCGGTACCCGGGCATCAGCTCGAACCGGCTGCCCCCGCGGGTGTACTGGCCGCGCACCGCGATGTCCTCGGTGGCCCGCGACCCGGACAGCCGGATCGACTCCAGCAGCTTGACCTTCTCGTTGCGGACCGCCTCGGCGGAGAAGGAGGCCGGCGGCTCCATCAGCGCCAGGGCCAGGACCTGCAGGACGTGGTTCTGGACGATGTCGCGCATCGCCCCGGCGTGCTCGTAGAAGCTGCCGCGGGTGCCGACCCCGAGCGTCTCGGCGACGGTGATCTGCACGTGGTCGACCCAGGTGCGGTTCCAGATCGGCTGGAAGATCGCGTTGGCGAAGCGCAGTGCCAGGACGTTCTGCACCGTGTTCTTGCCCAGGTAGTGGTCGATGCGGAACACCTGCGACTCGTCGAACGCCGCGTGCACGGTGGCGTCGAGCTGGCGTGCGCTGGCCTCGTGGTGGCCGTACGGCTTCTCGATCACCACCCGGGAGAACGCGTCGCCGGCCGGCCGGTTCAGCCCGGCCGCCGCGAGCCCGGAGACGATCTTCGGGAACGCCTGGGGCGGCGTGGCCAGGTAGAACAGTCGACTGCCGGCCGTGCCGCGCCGGGCGTCTAGTTCGGAGAGCACGGCCGCCAGCCGCCGGTACGTGGCCGGGTCGTCGTAGCCGCCGCTGACGTAGCGCACGCCGCCGGCCAGGGCCGGCAGCGCCGACAGGTCCGTACCGCCGAAGGCGCCGGCCGTGAACGACTCGTCGTCCAGCGGCGAGCGGGCCACCCCGACGACGGCGAAGCGCTCGCCGAGTCGCTTGTGCCGGGCCAGGCTCAGTACGGCGGGGACGAGCTTGCGCCGGGTCAGGTCGCCGGAGGCGCCGAAGATGACGAGGACGGCCGGGGGAGCGCTGCGCTCGTCGCCGGCCGCGGACGGGGTGGCGTCATCGGTCATCTGCCGAGCCTAGCCAGCGGGCCGGCCGCCCGGGGCGAGTCGGCCCAAGCCGTCCGCTACCGCGCGCGGCGGGTGGTGCAGGCGCGCGGGGCGGCGGCGATGTCCTCGGCGGAGTAGACGACGGCGACGGTGAAGCAGTAGGCCAGCGCCGGCCGCAGTCCGTGCACCACGTACCGGTCCGCGCCGGGTGACAGGACGCCCAGCGACGCCGGAGGCTGCCCCCGCCGGCCGCCGGTGAGCAGGACCGGCCCCTGCGCCCCCGGCGGGTACGACCAGGTCAGCAGGATGCTGTCGGCGCGGTCGACGAGCCGGACGGCGGAAGGCGGCGGCGGCGCGGGGCGACCGGCACCGGTTTCCCCGGCCCCGGCCCCGGCGGTTCCCGCGGCTCCGGCTCCGGCGGATGTCGGCGTCGGGGCCGCGCTCCCGGCCGCGCGGCTGTCGGGAGCGCGGCTGTCGGGTGCGGGTCTGTCGGGTGCGGGGCGCAGGTGCCAGGCGGCCGCGCCGACGCCGACGGCCGCGAGCGCCGCCGCGGCGTACACCACTCCCGCCCGGCCGGGGCGGCCGAGGCGGGGGCCGGGGCGCCGGTACTCGACGGGGGCGCCCGCGGAGGCCGCGAGCGGCCCGAACCCGCCGGCGAACGGCGCGTCGTCCGCCGCCGGGGCCTCGGCCAGGACCGCCGCGAGGCGGGCGTGCGCGGCCCGGGTCCGCGGGGCGTCCGGCCCGTCGGCGGCGAGGTGGGCGGCCACGACGGCGCGGTACTGGCGGGCGGCCGCCTCGTGCCGGCCGTCGGCGTGCAGCGCGGCGGCCAGCGTCTCGGCGGCGCGCAGGCGGCGGGGGTCGGCCGGCCCGCCGCGTTCGGCCGCCAGCTCCCCGGCGTAGCGCGCCCACGCGCACGCGAAGCTCGGCTGACCGGCGGACACGAGCAGGTGGGCGTACCGGTCGGCGGCCTCCACCAGCGCGTCCGCAGGCGTCGAGGCCTCGGCGAGCAGCCGCTCCAGGACGACGCGGGCGCCGTCGGCGTCACCGGCGGCGACCAGCGTGTCGGCTTCGGCGAGTGCCGCCGGCCCGTCCGCGGGCGGGCCGGCGGGCGTGTCCCCAGTCATCGACCCATAGTGGTCGGTGGTGGACGGTCGGTTCAAGCCCCGCGGCTCAGCGCGGCTGCCACGCGTCGGGCTGGGTGGTGAGCCGGCGGACCTTGGCCGGCATCCGCCCGGAGATGAGCTGCGCGAGGGACACGTGGTCGACGACGTCCCGGACGGCGGCGCGGACCGCCACCCACAGCGTCGGCAGGTGGGCGGCGCTGCCGTCGTAGCTGGTCTGCTCGGGCCGGACCCCGCGGACCTCGGCCAGCGGGCCGTCGACGGCCCGCAGGAGCTGCCCCACCGTCACGTCGGCCGGCGCCGCCGCGAGGGCGTACCCGCCGTCCGCGCCGCGCTGGGACCGCACGAGCCCCGCGCGGCGCAGGTCGGCCAGCACCGCCTCCAGGAACTTGTACGGCAGGTCCTGTTCGTGGGCGATCGCGTGGGCGGGCAGGAGGCCGGGGTGGGCGGCGGCGAGACTCAGGGCCGCCCGGACCGCGTAGTCGCCGCGCGCTGAGATCTGCACCTGTCCATCATGCCGGTTTCCGCGGCGCGGGGCGGGGCGGGTGGCGTGCCGGTGGGCAGCACTGTCCACAGAGGCGCCCGGACAGCCGAAAACCGGGCCCACGCGTCGTCGCGGGCCCGGTGCGGTCCGGGGTGTGGGGGTCGGCGGCTCAGCGCCCGGCGAGGAGCCGGTTCACCGCGGCGTCGACGTCCAGGTGGTCGGTCTCGCGGCCGCGGGCGACGACCACGTGGGTCCGGCGCAGGAAGCGCACGAGCACGCTGCGCGGTACCTCGAACAGGGCGTTGCCGTCCGGCGACGACAGCGCCAGCGCGACGAAGTCGCCGCGGGGCGTGGCCCAGGGCCACACGCGGACATCGCCGATGCCGGCGGGCTCGTCGAGCCCCGTCATCAGCAGCTCCCGGGCGAAGGACCAGCTCACGGCCTCGCCGCCGGCTGACTCCGCGTGGAACAGGACGTGGACCGCGTACGGATCGGCTGGGTCGTAGCGGAGACTGGCGCGCACCGGCAGGGCGGTGGCGTCAGGCGCGACCAGCCGAAGCGATGTCTCCACCTCAACGGTTGTGGGTCGAATGGCACTCATGGACGAACTCCCCCCGGCACCGCGGCGGGGCAGCTCAACCCCGCGATTCCCATACTCAGGTGAAGGCTGTCGTTACGCTCAGCCATGCCCCGATCTCACCCGGTAGGGGGAAGGCAGACATTGTGTTGCCGCGGAACACCCTATTTACCGATATACTGCGCTGTTCTGCCGTCCCAGGCAGAGTTGTCCCGGCGTCGGGCTGGGCCCGTACGTCGACTCACTCCGGTAACGTGCGGCCGTCATGGTTAGTGACGGGCCGAATGCGACTGCGAGGCGAATTGGTGACCACACACAGAGTAACCGTATTGGGTGACTTTGTCCGCTAAGGCACAGTTACATGGAGTTAACGCGGAAGTGCGGCGGTTCCACCGCCTCCGCGCGCGGATCGACGGCACGCTGGCCGCCATCCGCGCCCACCCCACCGGACGGGTGGCGTTCAAGGTGGCGGTCGCGGTCCTGGGCGCCCTCGTCGTGGGCCTCGGCCTCGTCCTCATCCCCCTGCCCGGGCCGGGCTGGGCGCTGGTGCTGCTGGGCCTGGCCATCTGGGCGGTCGAGTTCGTATGGGCCAAGCATCTGCTGCGCTACACCCGGCACCGCGTCCAGCTCTGGACCGGGTGGGCCACCAGTCGGTCGCTGCCGGTGCGGCTGCTGCTCGGCGCGGCCGGCCTGCTGTTCGTGGGTACCGTGGCCCTGCTCTCGCTGCGCTACGGGCTGGGCATCGACGTGATCGCCGACGGCTGGCGGTACATCACGACGCACTGACCCCGGTGCCGCAGGCGGTGCGGCCGATCGGGTACAGTCTGGTCCCGTTGCGGCCTACCGGGCCGCCACGGGCGATTAGCTCAGTGGGAGAGCGCTCCGTTCACACCGGAGAGGTCACTGGTTCGAACCCAGTATCGCCCACCATCTGTGTAGACCCTATGACTGTGAAGATCACGAAGCACGCGGCACCTGGCGCTTCGTGATCGATCTGCCGGTGGGTGGGACGGCAAGCGGCGGCAGCACAAGTGACGGGGATTCGCGTCCGAAGCTGCTGCGGAGAAGGCTGAGACGGACCAGATCTTCTCGCGCTGCTCAAAGTCGCTCGATGGCACGCAGGACGATCGCCTTGGCCTCAGGTCCGTGGACAGCGGACTCCTGGAGCAACTCAAACAGCCGCTCGTACTGCGCTATCTCCTGCGGGCGGACCACCTTCAGCTCGGCTGAGGGAGTAGCGATGATCACACAGTCGGAATCATGTATCCAGAAGCCCACCGCATCCACGCCGAACTTCGGTTGACCGGCGGGGATGATCCCTAGTCGGACGAACGGCAGGCGCATGATCCAAAGCAGGTGGGTTAGCTGCTGCTCGTGGTCGCCGAGCTGGTCCGTGTATCTCGCGTGTATCGCTTCTTCGTAAAGGACCACGGCCAGCCGCTTGGACGGGTCTAGGGCCACGTGAGCGCGCGACTGACGGAAGCTCACGGTCTCATCCATGTCCCAGGGTGCATCGAGAAATTCATACCAGAATTTCAGTACTCCACGCATGTACGGCTCAGTCTGGAAAATGCCAGGCAGCATCAAGGGCTCATGGATTCTGAAGATCTTGGTGTTCTTGTAGAGCGCCATCGAGCCAGGGCCACCTGTGCGCTTCATCCCCGCCTTGGCGCGGGTCTTCCACTCCACGTACGCCGAATCTACGGCGCGAAGAGTGGCGATCAGGTCAGGAAGCTGGTCATCCGCTCCGCAGTGGTGACACCAGTGAGCAATGTTCTGCTCCGTGGGGGCTTGAGTACCGTTCTCGATGCGGCTTACCTTGGTGAAGTGAATCCCTGTGAGCCTCGCTAGGGTCCGCCCCGTGAGACCAGACGACTTCCTGATTGTACGTAGGCGGACCCCAAGCTCCCTACGGGAGTCCTCGATGGCGCAATACGGTGAACTCATCGTGTGGGATCGAGATCTTCCAAGCTTCGTCAGATGCTGGGCGGCACAGTTCTAGTCCCTATGGTGGAGGGTGTGGGCGGGCAGAGTCAACCATAAACATCCTGCAACATCCTGGCTCTGCTGGTCACGGTATCTCTACGGTCATCCGCATGCGGTGGCTAGTGGTGATCGGGGCAGGGGTCGGTTTCCTGCTTGGCTTCCTGTTTACCAAGATCAGAAACCGATGGTGTCCGTCCTGTGGGGGCTCCACCGTGTACCTTCGCCCGGAGCGCGATCATCGCCGTAGGTGATCTCCCTACCGACGAAGGCGGCAAGGTCAAGTGCAGCCAGGTGCGCAATGCGGTCCCGATGAAGTTCGGTTCATCGAGATCAGGTCTGCGTCGATCCCACACGCCCGTAATCGTGCTGCCGCGTCCAGGTAAACTGCCGTCCTTGGGGAGGATGATCGTGTTCTTGCGCGCCTCGTTGATTGCGGCGGCCATTTTTTTTTGCGGGGTGGTCGTGACGGGCGTCGCCGCTGTGTTCCTGTTCCTGATCCCGGTAGCTGACGGCGAAGTATCCGGTCCAGCTACGAGTGTGCCTCTGAGCCCGGGAGAGACGCCGCGACCAAGGCAGAGTTGAGCAGTCCGAGCTGGTCGGCTCAGTCGCGGGGATGGGCGGCGCGGAACTCGCGGATGTACTTCGGCAGGTCCCGTGCCGGCGCCCAGCCCAGTCCGCGGGCCTGGCTGGTGTCCGCGCGCCCGCGGGTGCGCTCGCCGGGCAGGGCCGGTACCAGCGCGTAGGGCGCGCCGAACATCTGCGCGACCTCGATGATCGGCCACTCCCGGCCGGTGCCCAGCATGTACCCGTCACCCCGGCCCTCCCGCGCGCACCGCACGACCCCGGCGACGATGTCGTCGATGTGGGTGAAGTCCCGCGTCTGGGTGCCCGGCGACACGACCGTGAGCGCCTCGCCGGCCAGGTACTGGCGCTCGAAGATGCCGATCACGGTCGCGTACTTGCCCTCGGTGATCTGCCGCGGCCCGTACACGTTGTAGAAGTACGTGATCGCGTAGTCCAGGCCGTACCAGGTGGCGTAGTTGCGGATGTACTCGACGTTCTTGGCTTTGGTCCACGCGTACGGGTTGAGGTGCTCGTCGGCGCCCTCGTTGCCGAACTTCGAACTCGACCCGGCGTACACCAGCTTCGCCCCGTGCCGCTGGGCGAAGTGGACGACCTCCTTGGTGCCGCGCAGGTTGAACTCCCAGGTCAGGTCGCCCTCGTCGAACGACTGCACGATCCGGGAGTACTCGCCCAGGTGGTAGACGGTCTCGGGCGAGGGGAGCCCGCGGTCCTGCCAGACCTTGTCGATGTCGATCGTGCACGCGTCGAGGTAGGTCACCTGCGGGTGGTCGAGGTGGTTGTCCGGGGTGCCGGTGAAGTAGTTGTCCAGCGAGATGACCGCGGTGTCCGGCGCTTCGGCCACGAGGTGCCGGATCAGGTTGCTGCCCACGAAACCGGCGCCGCCGGTCACCAGGATGGTCGAACTCACGCGGGGACCCCTTCGCGGCCGGCTGATCGAGAGCCCGTCGACTCTACCGCACGGGTACCGGCCCGGCGCCGCGGCGCGGGTCCCGCCGCGGCGGCCGCGTGGTGCGGCCGCCGCCCAGCGGCGGGTCAGCCGACGGTGAGTGTGGTCAGCGCGGCCGGGATCTGCGGGCGGCCGTCGGTGCCGCCGCCGGCGACGCCGCCGGCCGCCACCCGGTCCACGACCGCCAGCCCGTCGGCGCCGACCGTCCCGAAGATCGTGTAGTGGGGCTGGAGGTAGGAGTCCTTGTAGACCAGGAAGAACTGCGCGCCGTTGGTGTCCGGGCCGGCGTTGGCCATGGCGAGCACCCCCCGCGCGTACAGCCGCCGCTTGCCCGTCGGGTCCCCGGGCTGGCCCGGCAGGTCCGTGGGCAGCTCGTCCCGGAACGCGTAGCCGGGGCCGCCCTCGCCGGTGCCGGTCGGGTCGCCGCACTGGAGCACGCTCAGGGTCGGGTAGCTGGTGAGCCGGTGGCAGCTCGTGTCGTCGAAGTACTTCGCCGTGACCAGGTGCGCGAAGTTCAGCGCGGCGCACGGCGCCTTGGCGCGGTCCAGGGTGAGGGTCATCGGGCCGTGCGGCGTCGTCACGGCGACCGTGGCCGTACCGGTCTGCGGCAGGTCGGTGTCGTCGGGGATCGTCACCGGGCGGGCCGGCGCCTCGTCCACTTTGACGAACCCGCACACCCCGGCCGGCGCCGCCGCCGCGGGGGCCGCCGCGGCGAGGCCCGTGACCGCCAGTGCCGCCGCCGCGCCCGCAGCCCCGTACCGGCGCATCCTCCGCTGAGTCACCCGCATGACGTCCTCCCCAGGATCCGGCCGCACGCGCGTGCGGTCGAAGTGGGTCTACTACACCGGTCGCCCCCGGTCAATGCGCGGCGGGCACGTGCAGCGCCCACCGCCCGCCGCGGTACCGCAGGGTGGTCACCGACAGGGGCGCGACGTCGATCTGCGCGTACGCCCCGTCAGGCAGGCCGAGCGCCACGAGGAACGCCGCGCGGACGACGGCCGGATGGGTGACCGCGGCACTGCCCCGGTCCTCGGCCGCCCGGTCGGCGAGCCAGCCGCCGACGCGGCGGCGCAGCGCGGCGACGCTCTCCCCGCCGGGCGGCGCCAGCTCGGGTGCGGCCAGCCAGCGTCGGGCGGCGTCGAGGTCGCGCGTCAGCAGGTCGGCCGGGGACCACCCGGCCCACCGGCCCCAGCCGCGGTCGGCCAGCGCGGGCGCGGCGGCCGCGGCGGCGTGCCCGAGGCCGGCGGCGGTCTGGCGGGCGGCGGCGGCCGGACTCGACCACACCGCCGCCGGGCGGCCCAGCGGGTCGCGCGGACCAGCCGCGAGCGCGGCCACGGCCGCCCGGCCGCCTTCGTCCAGGTCCTGTTCGCCCGCTCCGCACCGGGCGGCGCGCAGCGCTGCGGTGGCGGCGTGCGCCACCAGCCGCAGCGTGCTCACGCGCCGACGGCGACCGGGGTGGCCGTCGGCGCGGCCGCGGACCGGCCGAGCCGCTCCACGAGGACCGCGAACACGAGCCCCACGCCGACCCACAGCGCGAACTGGGTGCCCAGGGTGGCGAGGCGGAAGGACCACAGCAGCGTGGCGGGGAAGCCGCCGGGCACCTCCTGGAACGTCGGCAGCACCGCGTACGCCGCCCCGACGGTGGCCAGGAAGGCCCCCGCGGCCGCGGCCGCGCGCGGCGCCTCCCCGGCCGTGCGCAGCGCGCGGTGGGCGGCGACGGCGGCCCACCCGGCCAGCAGGCCGAGGACGACCAGGAGCAGCCAGGACACGGTGCGCGCCGTCACGGTGCCCGGGTCGCCCACACCGGGCGGGTTCGGCGGGTACTTGAGGGCGGGCACCAGCACTACGGCGACCAGGCCGGCGGCGGCGAGCCCCAGCGCGCTCCGCACCCCGCCCGGCGCCCGCGGGCGCCGCCGCAGCAGCGCGAAGGCGGTGGCGAGCAGGCCGCCCATGGCGACGCCGAACAGGGCCGTGGCGAGGAAGAGCCCCGCCTTCTGGCCCGAGCGGCTGACCAGCGCCTCCTCGTGGCTGTGCCCGTCGGGCTCCGGCGGCGCGGCCGCGGCCTGGGCCTCCTCGACGGCGATGGCCCGGTCGAGCCACGGCTCGCCGACGGTGTAGGCGAAGGAGCCGGCGAGCAGGCCGCCGACGAGCCCGGCCAGCAGGCCGCGCAGCAGGATCTGGATGAACGACTGCATGAACCGGCCCGGGGTCAGTGGCAGGGGACGCCGAGCAGGTGCCGACCGTCGTGCATCAGCTCGTGCAGGAGCATCCCGGACTGCGAGACGGCGCCGTTGTCGAAGGCGACCAGGTAGGTCAGCAGCAGCAGCGCGCCGACGACGGCGAGGGCCGTCCAGAACACGCGCGCGGGTACGGCGGCGGCCTGGGTGGTGGCGGTGGTACCGGACATGGTGTGACCTCCTGGGGGATGACGCGTCCCGGTTGGCGTTGTCGCGGCGGGCGGCAGACCTGACTTCCCCGGCCTTCGACCAGGGTCACAGTGGCGCGACCGTACCGGACTCCCACCGGTTTCCCCACGCCGCCGCGGCGGGTTCGCCGTGACGGTAGCCGGCCCGCGGAAGGCGGGTCAACCGGCGGCGCCCCCGGGCCGCCCGCCGCCGGCCCGGGGCGCCGAGGCCAGCCGGCGGCGCACCGCCGTCAGCAGCTCGGCCTTGGTGAACGGCTTCTCCAGCAGGACGACGCCCGGCTCCAACGTCTGGTGCGCGTGCAGGACCGGTTGGGCGTACCCGGACGTGTACAGCACCAGGGTCGCCGGCCGGGCGGTGGTCACCCGGCCGGCCAGCTCGCGCCCGGGCATCTTGGGCATCACCACGTCGGTGAGCAGCAGGTCGATGTGCTCGGGGTAGCGGTCGGACAGGTCGAGGGCGGCGGCGCCGTTCTCGGCGACCAGCACCTTGTAGCCGGCGGTGCCGAGGGTGCGTTCGAGGACCTCGCGCAGGGCCCCCTCGTCCTCGACGACCAGGACCGTCTCGCCGTGCCCCTGCAGGTCGGCGGCCGACGCGGGCGTCTCGGGCGGCTCGGGGGTGCCGTCGCTGGCCGGCAGCAGCATCGTGACGGTCGTCCCCATCCCCAGCTCGGAGTACAGCGTCACGTCGCCGCCGCCGGAGGTCAGGATGCCGTACACCATCGCCAGGCCCAGGCCGGTGCCCTCGCCGCTGGGTTTGGTCGTGTAGAACGGCTCGAAGGCGCGCTGGATCACCTCGGGCGGCATCCCCGCGCCGGTGTCGCTGACCCGCAGCCGTGCGAAGCGGCCGGGCCGCAGGTGGGGGCGGCCGCCGATGTCGGCGGTCTCCAGCGCGGTGGCCGACGTCTCGATGATCAGCGAGCCGCCGCCGGGCATCGCGTCGCGGGCGTTGACGGCGAGGTTGACCAGCACCTGCTGGAGTTGGCCCGCGTCGGCGGTCACCGGCGGGATCCCGGGTGCGGGCCGGGTCACGAGGGCGATGTGCTCGCCGATCGAGCGGCGCAGCATGTGCTCGACCTCGGCGATCACCTCGTTGAGGTCGAGGACCCGCGGCCGGACGACCTCCCGCCGCGCGAAGGCCAGTAGCTGCCGGGTGAGGTCCGCGCCCCGGCGGGCGGCCCGGCGGATCTGGTCGGCGTCGCGCGCGGCGGAGGCGAGCCCGACCGCGGTGGCCTCCTCGACGATGAAGTCCGCGTAGCTGGCGATCACCGCGATGAGGTTGTTGAAGTCGTGCGCGACGCCGCCCGCGAGCTGGCCCAGGCTCTCCAGCCGCTGGGTGCGCTGCAGGGCGGCCTCCATCCGGGCGCGCTCGGACTCCGCGCGCAGCCGCAGGAACGCCGCCCGCGCGCGCAGCCGGTCGGTGATGTCGCGGATCACGGCGCAGCGGACCGGGCCGAGGTCGCTGGTCAGCACGCTGACGGTGATCTCGACGGGGATCCGGCGGCCCTCGATGCCGACGGCGAACGTCGGCTCGCCCTCGGGGTGGTGGGCGTCCGGGCCGGCCGGGCTGCCCGGCGACGGGAGGTCGTCGGAGAGCAGGTCGCCGATCGCGGCGCCGATCAGCTTGTGCCGGGTGAGCGCGAACAGCACCTCGGCCTGCGTGTTGGCCAGGACGACCCGGCCGGCGGCGTCGACGCCGATCATGGCGTCGGGCGCGGCCTCCAGCATGGCCTGGAGGGAGGCCTCGGCGCGTTCGCGCTCGCTGACCCGGCGGGCGATGGTCGTCATCCCGACCAGGGCGCCGCCGCCGTCGCGCAGCGGCGACACCGTCATCCACACCGGTACGAGGTGGCCGTCGCGGTGCCGCCGCTCGGTCTGGTAGCGCTCCACGGCACCGCCGGCCGCGATGATCGCCATGAGCTCGCGGTAGTCGGTGCGCCGCGGCTCGGGAAGCAGGTCGTCGACGCAGCGGCCGAGGACCTCATCGGCCGGGTAGCCGAGCATCCGCTCGGCGGCGGCGTTGAACGCCACGACCCGCAGGTGGTTGTCCGTGGCCACGACAGCGTCGTGCGCCGACCGCACGATTGCCGCCGCCACGTCGGCGTCGATCGGGTCGCTCATCGGCCTGGCTCTCCGCGGAGTTTGTCGATAAACCCGACATTACCGAGTAATACTCAAGTTTACTGGACTAACCAGCGAGTGGGTGCCCGGTCCGCGGCAGGCCGGCCGGGGCGCGCCACAGGGGGAGGCGCGCGTGCAGACCCGGCAGCAGGACCTGGAGACCGTCGACCCGCAGCGCCCCAGTGCCTCCCGGGTGTGGGACTTCTGGCTGGGCGGTTCGCACCACTTCGCGTCCGACCGGGCGGCCTCGGCGGAGATCACCAGAATCGTCCCCGACATGCCGGACGTGGCCCGCGCCAACCGGGCCTATCTGCGGCGGGCCGTGCGGATGGTGGTCGGTGCCGGCATCCACCAGTTCCTCGACCTCGGCTCCGGCATCCCCACCGAGGGCAACGTCCACGAGGTGGCCCGGCAGGTGGTGCCCGGCGCCCGGGTCGTGTACGTCGACATCGAGCCGGGCGCGGTCACCCACAGCCGGGCGATCCTCGGCGACGACCCGGCCGCCGCCGTCGTCCACGCCGACCTGACCGACGCCGAGCGGGTCCTGGGCGACGAGATGGTGCGCGGGGTGCTCGACCTCGCCCGGCCCGTCTGCGTCCTGCTCGTGGCGGCGGCCCACTTCGTCGCCCACACCGAGGTCCTCCAGCGGGCGCTGGACCGGTACCGGGAGGCGGTGGCGCCGGGCAGCTACCTGGTGCTGTCCCACGCCAGCAGCGAGGGCTACGAGGACGTGGCCGACGAGGCCAAGCGCGCGTACAGCCGGTCGACGCAGCCGATCATCCTGCGCTCGCGCGCCGAGGTGCGCGAGCTGATGGCCGGCTGGGACCTGGTGGAGCCGGGACTGACCACGGCCGCGCAGTGGCGGCCGGACCCGGCCGACCCGGTGTTCCCCGACCGGGTGGCCGGCGTGATCATCACCGCGGTGGGCCGCCGGGCGTAACGCCCCCGGCGTCGGGGCGGCGGCCAAGTCTGTCGTTCCGGCCGGAAAATTTGCGGCTGTCCGCCCGGGTGCGCTTCCTCACGTCACGGAGGCCGCCTGACCCGCGTTGGCAGTGCATTTTCCACCGTTCGACCGATGGCGAATAGCTGATCAGCCAGTTTCGGCTGTCCGTTCGGCCCATCCAGAAGTGGTACGCGGCTGTGCGAGGGTCCCTCGTGGTGACGCGCCGCAGTCAATCGATTGCGGACAGTCATTTACGTACCTCGATGTTGTCGTGATCCATCGTCTGAAGGAGCTGACGTGCGTAGGACAGCAGGGATCGGTGTGGCCGCCCTCGCGGTGATCGGTGCGGGGGTACTCCCGCCTGCGACACCCGCGAGCGCCGCCGGTCCGGCACCGTTGCGCGAAGCCGTGGGACAGACCGTCAACGACCAGTACACCGTGATCCTCCGCGACACCGCCGCCCGGTCGGGGACGACCGCGCGGCTGGCCCGCCGCGCCGAAGCCGGCGGCGGGGCCGTGCACCACCGGTACGGCCGGCTCGTGCACGGGTTCACCGCGACCCTGCCCGCCGCCGCGCTGGCCGCAATCCGGGGCGACGCCGCCGTGGCCTACGTCGCGCCGGTCTCCCTCGTCCGGGTCGCCGACACGACCGGCCCCGCGCCGGCGGTCCGCGCCGCCGGCGCGCAGCTCGACCCGCCCTCGTGGGGCCTGGACCGCCTCGACCAGCGGCGCCTGCCGCTGGACCGCCGCTACCGGTACGCGGCCGACGGCGCCGGGGCGGACGTGTACGTCGTCGACTCCGGCATCCGGGCCGACCACGCCGACCTGCGGGGCCGGGTCCACGGCCGGTACGACGCCGTCCGGGACGGGCGCGGGGTCGCCGACTGCCACGGCCACGGCACCGCGGTCGCCGGAGTCGTCGGCGGCCGGGCGTTCGGCGTGGCCAAGAAGGCGGAGCTGCACATCGTCCGCGTCGTCGGCTGCGACGGCCGCGGCACCGACGCCCAGCTCCTGGAAGCGCTGGACTGGCTCGGCGGCGTGCCGACCGGCCGGTCGGTCGTCAACATCGGCCTGCAGGGCTACGGCCACGCCGTCCGCGACGCCGCCCGCCGGCTCGTCGACCGGGGGATGCCGGTCGTCTTCGGCGCCAACACCCGCGGCGCGGATGCCTGCGCCGACTCGCCGGCCACGCCCGCCGGGGTCGTCGTGGGGGCCAGCGACCAGCGGGACGTGCGGGCGCCGTTCTCCGGCTTCGGCCGCTGCCTGGACCTGTTCGCCCCCGGCGTGCGGATCAACTCGCTGTCGCACCTGACGCCGCAGTCGTACGCGCTCGGCTGGTCCGGCACCTCCTTCGCCGCGGCGCACGTCACCGGCTGGATGGCCCGTACCCTGGGCGACACCGCCGCCCGGCTCCTGCCGCAGGAGCTCAAGGGCAGGCTGCTGGCGGCCGCCACGCCCGGCGTCGTCGGCCAGCCGCTCGGCAGCCCGAACCGCCTGCTCTACGGCGAGCCGGAGGCGGCCGCCCCGGCCGTGGTGTGGGCCGACGACTTCGAGACCGAGTCCGGCTGGCGGACCGACACCCACGGCACCGACGACGCCGTCGCCGGCCGCTGGGAGCGCGGCCGGCCGGCGCGCACCATGCTGGAGGGCGCGGTCATGCAGGTCGGCGCGGCCGCCAGCGGCACCCGCGCCTACGTCACCGACCTGCGCGGCGGAGCCGCCGAGGACTCCGACGTGGACGGCGGCGTCACCAGCCTCCTTTCGCCGGTCGTCCTGGTCCCGGAAGGCGGCCGCCCGCACCTGACCCTGTCCTGGTACCTGGCCCACAGCGGGGCCTGGGACCCGGCCGACCGGCTGCGGGTGAGCGTGATCTCCGCCGCCGGCACCCACCCGCTGCTGGAGCGCGGCGCGACCCCGCGGGAGGAGAGCCCGCGGCCGCGGGCCCGGCAGAGCGAGGGCCGGTGGAGCGAGGCTACGGCCAGCCTGCACGACTACGCCGGCAGGCAGGTCCGGCTGCTGGTGGAGGCCAGCGACGGCGGTACCGCCAACCTGGTCGAGGCGGGCATCGACGACCTGCGGATCAGTCGCTGACCCAGCGGACCGGCGGGGGCGGCGACGCGGTGGGGTGCCGCCGCCCCCGCCTCGGGTGGGCGGGCCGGCGCCGGGGTGCTCCCTGGCGCCGGCCCCCGGCCGGTCCGGTGGTCCCGCGGTGCGGGAGGAAGGCTCAGGTGGCGAGGGTGTGGACGGCGGTGAGGGTGGCGACGGCGAGTACCACCGTGGCGAAGGCCCGGCTCAGGGTGCGGGCGGGGATCCGGCCGCTGAGGCGGCTGCCGAGCAGGGCACCGGCCAGCGCCGCGCCGGTCAGCGGCACGACCGTCCGCCAGTCGAGGTCCTCGGCGGGCAGCCGGCACGGCAGCGCCGCCGCGCAGTTGACCGCGGTGACCAGGACGGCCGTACCGGTGGCGGTGCGGACCGGCATCCGCAGGGCCAGGACGAGCGCCGGGACGACGAGGAAGCCGCCGCCGACGCCGAGCAGGCCGGTGAGCAGGCCGACGGTGCCGCCCACCAGCGCGGTCCGCCGCCCGGCGTG
This sequence comes from Pilimelia terevasa, assembly GCF_014647915.1. Classification (GTDB taxonomy): domain Bacteria; phylum Actinomycetota; class Actinomycetes; order Mycobacteriales; family Micromonosporaceae; genus Pilimelia; species Pilimelia terevasa. The sequence goes on along the minus strand of NZ_BMQC01000016.1, from coordinate 27,515 downwards.
CGGCACCGGCCGGCCGCCGCCCTCGCCGTACCGGCCCCGCAGCAGGAGCAGCACCCCGCACACCGTCATCACCAGCGCCAGCGACAGCAGCTCCACCCGGGCGGGCAGCAGTGGGCTGAGCGCGGCGCCGGCCGCCGCGGTACCGATGCCGGAGGCGGCCGTCAGCCCGCCGGTGCGCCAGCAGACCCGCCCGGCCCGGCCCTGCACCACCAGCGCCGCCGAGGCGCTGACGCCGACCACCACCAGGCTCCCGGTCGCCGCCGCGTGCGGCGACTGGCCGGCCAGGAAGAACAGCGTCGGCACGGTCAGCACCGCCCCGCCGCCGCCGAGTCCTCCCAGCAGCGCCCCGATCAGCACCCCCAGCGCGACGGCGAGCACGTCACTCACCCCGGTACCCCCGCAGTCCCGCCCGGCGCGCACCCCCACGCGCCCGCACGGGGCCGACCATAGGTCCTCAGTGGACTCCGCGTCGACCCCGTGCGCGCGGCACGGCGGCAAACCCGGTGATCGGCGGTAGGCTCCCCGGATGCGCGCGACCCCTCCGCACGACTCCGGCGCCGACGGGGCGCCGGGCGTCCCCGCGCCTGCCGACTTCACCGCGGCCGTGCCCGAGGCCGCCGCCGCCCGGATGCGCCAGGGCGAGGTCTGGACCGTCGGCGACCGCAGCGACCTGCGCTACCGGGTGCTCGTCCTCACCGGCGACAACTACAACGACCGGGCCAACGCGGCGCCGCTGTGTGCCCCGATCGTCCGCCTGCGCGGCGCCGAGGACCTCCCGCCGCACGCCGTGCCGCTGGCCGAGCAGGACCCGATCACCGGCATCGTGGTCCTCAACCGGCTGCGCCGGCTGCCCGCCCACGCCGGGGCCGAGCGGATCGGCATGATCACCGGTTCGAGCATGGTCCGCCTGCACGCGGCCCTGCGCGCGTTGTTCGAGCTCTGACCCGCGCCGCGGGGGCCGGTGGCGCGACAGGCGCGCGGCCGCGGGGCAGAATGCACCCCGTGACACAGATGATCGAGGAGCGGATCGCGGGCGAGCTCGGCGTCCGGCCCGCACAGGTAAGCGCCGCCGTCGGGCTGCTCGACGGCGGGGCGACGGTCCCGTTCGTGGCGCGGTACCGCAAGGAGGCCACCGACTCGCTGGACGACGCGCAGCTACGCGCGCTGGAGGAGCGGCTGCGGTACCTGCGGGAGCTGGAGGACCGGCGGGCCGCCGTCCTGGAGTCGGTCGCGGCGCAGGGCAAGCTGGACGACGCGCTCGCCGCGCAGATCGCCGCCGCCGACTCCAAGGCCCGGCTGGAGGACATCTACCTGCCGTACAAGCCGCGGCGCCGGACCAAGGCCCAGATCGCCCGCGAGGCGGGGCTCGCGCCGCTGGCCGCGCGCCTGCTCGCCGACCCCACCGGGGACCCGCTGACCGTGGCCGCCGGGTACGTCAACCCCGACGCCGCCGTCACCGACGCCGCCGCGGCGCTGGAGGGCGCCCGGGCGATCCTGGTCGAGCAGTGCGCCGAGGACGCCGACCTCATCGGCGAGCTGCGCGAACAGATGTGGCGCCAGGGCCGGCTGACCTCCCGGGTGCGCGCCGGCAAGGAGACCGAGGGGGCGAAGTTCGCCGACTACTTCGACTTCGCCGAGGCGTTCACCAGTCTCCCGGCGCACCGGGTCCTGGCCCTGTTCCGGGGGGAGAAGGAGGGCGTGCTCGACGTCAGCCTCGAACCGCAGGAGACCCCGCCGGCCCCGGGGGAGCGCACGGTGTACGAGGCGCGGATCGCCGCCCGCGCCGGGATCGCCGACGCCGGCCGGCCCGGCGACCGCTGGCTGCTCGACACGGTCCGCTGGTCCTGGCGCACCCGGATCCTGGTCCACCTCGCCATCGACCTGCGGGCGCGGCTGTGGCAGGCCGCCGAGGACGAGGCCGTCCGGGTGTTCGCCGGGAACCTGCGCGACCTGCTGCTGGCGGCCCCGGCCGGCCCCCGCCCGACCCTCGGCCTGGACCCGGGCCTGCGCACCGGCGTGAAGGTCGCGGTGGTGGACGCCACCGGCCGCGTCGCGGAGACCGCGACGATCTACCCGCACGAGCCGCGCCGGCAGTGGGACGCCTCGCTGGCCACGCTCGCCGCCCTGTGCGCGGCCCACCGCATCGAACTCGTGGCGATCGGCAACGGCACCGCCTCCCGCGAGACCGACCGGCTCGCCGCCGACCTCATCGCCGCGAACCCGCAGCTCGGGCTCACCAAGGTGATGGTGTCCGAGGCGGGCGCGTCGGTGTACTCGGCCTCGGCGTACGCCTCGCAGGAGCTGCCCGACCTGGACGTGTCGCTGCGCGGCGCGGCCTCCATCGCCCGCCGGCTCCAGGACCCGCTCGCCGAGCTGGTCAAGATCGAACCGAAGTCGATCGGCGTGGGTCAGTACCAGCACGACGTCACCGGCAGCCGGCTGGCCCGGTCCCTGGACGCCGTCGTCGAGGACTGTGTCAACGGCGTCGGGGTGGATCTCAACACCGCGTCCGTCCCGCTGCTCACCCGCGTGTCCGGCGTCACCGCGACGCTGGCCGAGAACATCGTCTCGCACCGCGAGGCGCACGGGCCGTTCCGCGCGCGCAGCGCCCTGCGCGACGTGCCGCGGCTCGGGCCCAAGGCGTTCGAGCAGTGCGCCGGCTTCCTGCGGATCAACGGCGGCACCGACCCGCTGGACTCCTCCAGCGTGCACCCCGAGGCGTACCCGCTGGTGCGCCGCATCGTCGCCGCCGCCGGTACCGACGTGGCGGGCCTGGTCGGCAACGTCGGCACCCTGCGCACCCTGCGGCCGCAGGAGTTCGTCGACGACACCTTCGGGCTGCCGACGGTCACCGACATCCTCGCCGAGCTGGAGAAGCCCGGCCGGGACCCCCGCCCGGCCTTCCGCACCGCCGTGTTCGCCGAGGGCGTGGAGAAGCTCGCCGACCTGGTACCGGGCCAGGTGCTGGAAGGGGTCGTCACCAACGTCGCCGCCTTCGGCGCCTTCGTGGACGTCGGCGTGCACCAGGACGGGCTCGTGCACATCTCGGCGCTCGCCGACCGGTATGTCGCCGACCCCCGGGACGTGGTGAAGTCCGGCGACATCGTCAAGGTGAAGGTGCTGGAGGTGGATGCGGTCCGCAAGCGCATCTCGCTGACCATGCGCCTGACCGACCAGGCCCGCCCGCCGCGCCCGCGCGACGACGCCCGCCCCGCCGCCGACCGGCGCCCCGACGCCGGCAGGCGCCCGGAGGACGGCAGGCGCGCTGACCCCGGCAAGCGCCCCGACGTCGGCAAGCGGCCGGCGGACGGCAGGCGGCCTGAGCGCGGCGAGCGGTCGGACGCGGGCAGGCGGGCCGAGGCGGGCCAGCGCCCCGGTGCCGACCGGCGGGGCGCCAAGCCGGCGCCGGACGGGCCGATGGCCGACGCCCTGCGCCGGGCCGGGCTGGCCTGAGGTCGGCGGCTACCGCCGCGAGGAGGGCACCGGGTCCGGGTGGCGCGGGCGCAGCCGCAGCTCGTCGGGCTCGATGCTGACGATCTGGAACTGGTCCTCGCCCCGCGACGACGTGATCTCCAGCGTGTCCTCGGCGGCCACCCGCCACGCGCCGTCGCGGCCGATCGGCGCGTCGGCGGGGCCGGGGGAGTACTGGCACAGGCTGCCGTCGGGGTGGAACTCGATGCCGTCGCGGCCCCGGGCGGGTGGCAGGGGCGCGTCCGCGGGACGGTAGACGCGGACGCCGGCCTCGTCCTCCTCGTGGACGTGCACCCAGCGCTGGAACAGCTCCGGCGGCGGACTCATCACACTCACGACGCACCTCCGTGACCAGGCAGCGGATCGGGTGCCGGGCGGCGCAGGTCCGCCGCGGCGCCCCTCACCGTAGCGGCTGGCCCGGCCCGGTGGGTACGCCTTGGGTCGTACCGCGCCCGGGCGGCCCGCCCCGCTGCCGGTCCGTCGTCATCCGTCGCCGCCCCCGCCGGGCGCGTCGGTCGCCGCCGACCATCCGGCGGACGGTACGCGGTGAGCCGCGTCGCATCGTCCCAGATGCGGCGGCAACGCTCAGGTCGCGCGTCCGGCGGCCGAAAGTCCATGCGTCAACGAGAAGGGGTGAGGCGGACGTGCGCGGGAACCGGGTGTGGGGCGCGCTCCTCGCCGCTGGTCTGATGACGAGCCTGGCCGTTGCGCAGTACGCTTCCGGCGCCTTCAGCCGCAGCAGCGCGAACACGGGCAACCTGTTGACGCTGGCCTCGGAGTTCGTGGCGGGCGAGTTGTACGGGTGGGGTGACAACAGCACCGGCCAACTGGGTCTGGGCAACAACACCGGCCCGCGGCTGAGCCCGGTGAAGGTGGGCGCGCTGGCGACCTGGACGTTCGTGGAGACGAGGAACCAGCCCGCCCTGGACAGTGACAGCGGTCACACCTGCGCCCTGCAGAAGAACGACACGCTGTGGTGCTGGGGGCGCAACACCAACGGCCAGCTCGGCCGCGGCAACTACACCGACTCCTACACCCCGGTCCAGGTCACGGGTAGCTGGAGCAAGGTGGCGCTGGGCGGTATGCACACCTGCGGCATCAGGACCACCGGCACGCTGTGGTGCTGGGGGCAGAACGACTACGGCCAGGTCGGCATCGGCTCGGCGACCCTGGCGTTCACCTCCCCGCAGCAGGTCGGCTCCGGCACCAACTGGACCGAGATCGCCGCCGGCAACGTGCAGAACTGCGGCATCCGCGGCGGGGCGGTCTACTGCTGGGGCGAGGGCGTCAACTACAAGCTGGGCAACAACTCGACCGCCGAGCAGAGCAGCCCGGTCACGACCAGCAGCAACACCACCCACACCCAGATCACGGTCGGCCGCCAGCACGCCTGCGCGCTGCGCAGCGCCGGCACGCTGTGGTGCTGGGGCAGCAGCGCCAACGGGCAGCAGGGCCGCGGCAACACCACCACCGCGCAGACCCCCGCCCAGGTCGGTGCCCTGACTACCTGGACCGCCATCGCCGCCGGCCGCGACCACACCTGCGGCCTGCAGTCCGGCGCCCTGTGGTGCTGGGGACTCAACACCAGCTACGAGCTGGGCCTGGGCCACACCACCTCCCCACAGACCTCGCCGGTCCAGATCGCGGCGGCCACCGACTGGATGCGGGTGACCCCGAGCAACACCTCCACGTGCGCCAACAACTACAACCGGGTCGTCTACTGCTGGGGCGCCAACGCCGACGGTCAACTCGGCCACGGCGGCACCGCCACCGAGACGACGCCCAGAGTCGTCTCCGGCCGCACCGGTGTCGTCTACGCCGGCAGCTCCGGCACCAGCACCACCTTCGCCATCAGCCCGACCTGACAGCCACCCGTCGGACCCTGCAAAGGACGGTGGTGAGCCGGCCGGCTCACCTGCGGTGCTCCTGGCCACACGCATGCCACTGCAGATCCGACATCGCCAGTTCGGCAGCACTCACCTCGAACGCGGCGGACGCGGTGTCGGTGCGCCGCTTGGCGAGGATGTTCAGATGAAGTTTGACCAGCGACGACTGCTCGCACGCCGCCCGGGCCGGGTGGCGGTAGACCTGCCAGTGGTGCCAGTCGGTCGGCGAGGAGGGCGGGAACTGCTGCACCTCCATCGCGGCGTTCCTTCCCGGAAGTAGTACGAGCTGGTGAGTTGTCCGACGGCGTCCTCGCGCAGGCGCAGGGCGCCGTCGAAACCCCAGCCCGGGATGGTGAAGGCCCAACCGGCGGGACGCTCCACTCGAAACTCGACAATGCAGAGGGCGCCCGCGCTGGCGGTGGAGTCGTCGGTCGCCACCGCCAGGTCCCGGAAGTTGACCAGGAGCCGCTGTCCGTCGCTGGGGGCGGTCACGACGGTGCGGTGCCTGCAGTCGCCGACAACCGCCGCGCCCGCGACGAACTGAGCCTCCGGTGCCCCCACCGCTGCTGGGGCTGGTGACGCCGCACCGAGTACCGTCAGCCCGACGACCCCGGCGATGGACCAGCCATCATGTCTCATCTCGATTCCCCTCGTCAGTGGTCACGTCGCTGGAGTCGATGGGTGACGGCCTGAGCCTGCGGAAGGTCAGTCGCCGAGGGGGAGGTTGAGGAGAGTGGAGCGCGGGCCGGCCAGGCAGGCGTCCATGCGCTCCACCTGGCCCTTCGTGTACAGGCACATCGCCGCGTCGTCGGTGTAGTCCATGTAGTTCATGAACATGTCCCCGTCGGGGCCGTTGCCGCAGGACAGCAGCGGCCACCCGGGCCGGCCGGTGTTGGGGCCGGCCTGGTTGGGCGTGTCGGCCACGAAGTCGCTGCCGCTGCACCCCTCGCCGTCGTCGCCCCAGATGTGGCGCAGGTTCAGCCAGTGCCCGACCTCGTGGGTCGCCGTGCGGCCCAGGTCGAACGGGGATGTCGCTGTACCGCCGAGCCCGGTGGCCGAGTGCAGCAGGACGACGCCGTCGGTCTCGGGCGGGCCGCCGGGGAACTGGGCGTAGCCGAGCAGGCCGCCGCCGAGCTGGCAGACCCAGATGTTGAGGTACCGGTCGGCCGGCCAGGCGTCGGCGCCGCCGCCGCGGGCGGACTTCACGGCGTCGTTGGCGCCGAAGCTGCGCACGCCGGTCCTGGTCCGGGTGATCCCGGTGGTGGGGGAGCCGGTCGGGTCGGCGGTGGCGAGCGCGAACTCGATCCGCGCGTCGCCGACCCGGTCCTGCCAGACGGCGGGGACGAGCCGGAGGTCGGCGTTGCGCGCGCGGAAGTCGGCGTTGAGGACGTCGAGCTGGCGGTGGATCTGCGCGTCCTCGATGTTCTGTGCCGCCGCGTTCCAGAGGATGTGGACGACCACCGGGATGGTGACGACCCCGCGCGGCCGGCCGCGCGCCCATCCGCGGCGGCCGAAGGTGAAGCTCTCGATGTCGGCGCGGGTCTGGGCGTACACCGGGTCGCTGTCGAGCAGGTGCCGGTGGACGGCCATGGTGGCGCACCAGCCGGAGGCGGACAGTCGGGGTTCCGCATCGTGTGGTGTCATGCGACTCCTCTGCTCACCGGACTTCAATGGTGAGCGCCTGAGTGCTTTGCGTCACGGTCGATGTCAGATGTCCGACTGTCGTCTTCCCGTTTGGGCGGCCAAATGAAATAATGTGAGCTTTGTGATGCCGCCAAAGTGGCGCCGTCTTTCCGTTCGTGAGGAGTGCGCATGGCTGTCGGCCACGTCCGCGTCGGTACCGGCCCGCGGCGGGTGATCGCCCTGCACGGCTGGTTCGGGGCCGCCGACCAGTGGGGTCCGTTCGCCGACCTGATCGACCCGGCGCGGTTCAGCTACGCGTTCCTCGACTGCCGGGGGTACGGCTCCCGCCGGACCGAGACCGGGGCGTACACGATGGCCGAGATCTCGGCCGACGCGCTGGCCCTCGCCGACGCGCTGGACTGGCCCCGGTTCAGCCTCGTCGGCCACTCGATGGGCGGCATGGCGGTGCAGCGGGTGTACGCCGACGCGCCCGACCGGGTCGACCGGCTCGTCGGGATCAGCCCGGTGTCCGCCAGCGGCTTCCCGTTCGACGAGGACGGCTGGGCGCTGTTCGACGGCGCCGCCGCCGACCCCGCCAAGCGCCGCCAGATCATCGACCTGACCACCGGCGGCCGGCTCAGCGACTACTGGCTCGACCAGATGGTCGAGTCCTCCACCCGGACCAGCGACCCGGCCGCGTTCGGCGCGTACCTCACCGCCTGGGGCCGCACCGACTTCGCCGACGAGATCAAGGGCGCCGCGGTGCCGGCGCTGGCCGTGGCGGGGGAGCACGACCCGGCCCTGGGGCCGGCGTGGATCGCGGACACCTGGTGCCAGCACTACCCGCAGGCGGCCTCGGCGGTCCTGACCGACGCCGGGCACTACGGCATGTTCGAGGCCCCGGTCCGGCTCGCCGGGCTGCTGGAGCAGTTCCTCGACTGAGCGCACCGCCGCGCGCACGCGCGCCCCGCGGGACCACCCGCGGACCGGCCGGCCGGCCACCCCGTTCACGTCGGCCGGCCCATTCTGGTACCTGGCTGGCCGGCAACGCGCCCTCTGTGACCTGCATAGATTCCAGGCTCCGGCGCCGCGGCACCCCGCATCGCGGCACAGAGCAAAAGGGGCAGCATGGCACTCGGGTGGGCAATCGGCAGGGCAACCACGCGACGGCGCCGCACGCGGTCGCGCCGGGTCGCGGCCTCGGCGTACGTCACGGCGGTCGTCCTGCTCGGCAGCGCGGGGGCGGTGTCCGCCGTGCCGGTCACCCCAGGCACCCCGCGCGCGGGCAGCCTGACCGAGGTCGGCCCGGTCGCCGAGCACGGCTTCCCGTCGTGGTACCGCGACAGCACCGGCCTGCGGCTGGAGGCGTGCGTCAGCCTGGCGGACCCGCTGTGCCCGGCGCTGGCCGACGAGATCCCGAACCCGGACGTGCCGGTGTCCTACCCGGACAACTTCCCGGGCGAGTTCTTCTACCAGCTCGCGGGCGCCGCGCTGACGCTGTCCAACGGCGTCGAGGCGACCGTCGGCATGGACCTGGAGGGCGCGTGGGCGGCCGAGGAGGTCCGCGACGGCGACCAGATGGTCTTCGGCCGGGTCCGCATCCGCTTCGACGCCCCCGCGGGTGAGCGGTACCGGATCACCCACCCGTACGGCGTGGACGAGATCGTCGCCACCGACCGCGGCGTGAACATGACCGAGGACATCGGCACCACGCCGGGCGCGTTCGGCCTGGCCATGACCAGCCGGATCGGGCCGTTCCTGCGCTGGGACCCGGCGGTGGCGCCCGCGGCCCCGGCCGGGTACACCGGCGACCCCGGGGTGGAGCACCGCGTGGTCGGCAGCCCGTACCAGACGAACTTCGTCCGGATCGACCGGATCGACGGGGCCGGCGCGGTGCTCGCGCAGCTCGGCCGCACCGACGAGTTCAGCGTCCAGGGCCGGTACGCCCGCAACTCCGGGGTGGAGATCGACCAGGCCACGTACAGCGTCGGCGCCAACGGCAGCGGCGTCGTCGAGGTGTACGCGCACTCCGAGCCGAACCAGGCCATCCAGCTCCAGGCCGACCCGGCGCTCGGGCTGCACACCACGGGCCTGCGCGGCCAGGGGTCGCGGTACTACGGCCGCTTCCCGGTCACCGGCCCGCTGCCCGCCGGTGCGGCCGTCCAGGTCGCCAACGCGGGCGACACCCCGGTGGCCGTCCGCAGCCGCCGGCTCGTGGACGTGGTCAGCGTGAGCCGGGCCGCGTACGACGCGGACGCCCGGACGCTGACCGTGGCGGCGACCTCCAGCGACACCGACGCCACGCCGCCCACCCTGACGGTCGCCGGGTTCGGCCCGCTGACCGGCGCCCCCTTCGCCGACGTCGCCGCGCCGCCGGCCGCGGTGACGGTCACCTCCTCGGCCGGGGGCACCGCCACGGTGCCGATCGTCGGCAGCGGCGCGGCCTTCAGCCCGCTCGCGCCGACCGCCGTGGCCACCGCGCCGACCGGCGGCGTCGCCGGCCAGCGGATCACCCTCGACGGCTCGGGCTCGCGCGGGGAGATCACGTCGTACGCGTGGCGGCAGACTGACGGCCCGGCCACCGCGCTCACCGGCGGCACGACCGCCAGGGCGCAGTTCACGCCGACGGCGGGCGGCCGGTACACGTTCACCCTGACCGTCGCCGGACCGGGCGGGACCAGTGCCGCGGTACCGGTCACGGTGGCGATCAGCGCGACCGTCCCGCCGACGGCGGCCAACGCGGGCCCGGACCAGGTGGTCCGGCGCGGCCTGCCGGCCACCCTGGACGCCCGCGCCACGGCCAACGTGGACACGCTGGGCTGGCGGCAGGTGTCCGGTCCGGCGGTGACGCTGACCGGCGCCGACACGGCCCGGCCGACGTTCACGGTGCCGCTGGTCCCGCTGCCGGCCGCCCCCGGCCCGAACCCGGCCTACGCGGTCGACCGGTCGCCGCTGGTGTTCGCGCTGACGGCCACCGGGCCGGGCGGCACCGCCACCGACCAGGTGACGGTGACACCGCAGGCGGAGGCCCTGACCGGGGTGACGGCGCGGTACCGCAACCGGGGCGAGTGGCGGATCGGCGGTACCAGCAGCCTCGTGGCCGGGCAGCGGGTGACGGCGGTCCTCGGGCCCAACGCCACGGGCCGGGTGATCGGCACGGCGTCGGTGGACGCGGCGGGCGCGTTCGCGATCCGCACGGCCACCCCGGCGCCGGGGGCGCTGCGGACGGTCACGCTGGTGTCGACCACGGGCGGCACCACGACGGCGGCCGTCGCCGTCACCAACTGAGGATGATCACGGGCGGGGCGGCCGGAGGGCCGCCCCGCCCCGCGGCGCCGGCCGCACGTCGGACCGGGCGCCGGCCCCGGGCACTGGTCGACCCGGTGACCGATATTTCCCGGCCGCGGCGTTGCCGTACGGTCGCGCAGGGTGGCCGGCTGCTCATTTGCTCTATGACAAGTATGGTGGCACCCGACCCCGGGCGGGTAGCGGCCCGTACTGTGCAGTTCTGCGGGCGGCAGGGGTCGTTCCGAGAGGTCCCAACGTGGAGGCGGGAATGGCGCTCAGCACGGATGAGAGTCGGCGCATGGCCGACCGGTTGCGCACCGACAGCGCGGACCTGGTGGCCACCTGGGTGGCCAAGGCCGGGGCGCCGCTGACGGGCCGGCTCAGCGAGGGCGAGCTGCGCCGACAGATCACCGAGCTGTACGGCGTCCTCGTCGCCGCCCTGGACGAGGGCATGACGGACCTGTCCGCCGCCCCCGGCGGCGAGCTGCGCGCGGTCCTGGCCGACCTCAGTCGGGGCCGCGCCCGACAGGGCTTCAGCGCCACCGAGACGGCGGTCAGCGTCTTCACCCTCAAGGACGCGCTGTCCGGCCGCGCCGACCTGGCCGACCCGGCGGAGCTGCGCGACTTCCTGTCGTTCAACCGGTTCATCGACGAGCTGGGGCTGTTCACGTTCAGCAGCTACAGCGCCGCGCGCGAGGAGCTGATCGCCGACCAGGCCGAGCAGTTGCTGGAGCTGTCCACCCCCGTGGTGAAGCTGTGGGAGGGCGTGGTCGCGGTACCGCTGGTCGGCACGCTGGACTCCGCGCGGGCCCAGGTGGTCATGGAGCGCCTGCTCCAGGCGCTGGTGGACACCGGCTCGCCGTACGCGATCATCGACATCACCGGCGTCCCCGCCGTGGACACCCAGGTCGCCCAGCACATCCTGAAGACGGTCGTCGCGGCCCGCCTGATGGGCGCCGAATGCCTCATCTCCGGCATCCGCCCGCAGATCGCCCAGACGATCGTCGCGCTCGGCATCGAGTTCGGCGACATCGCCACGAAGGCGACCCTGGCCGACGCCCTGCGGCACGTGCTGCGCCGGTCCGCCGCGCGCACCGGCGGGCGCGCGGAGCCGGTGGCCTGATGGACCGCGTCCCCGTCCTCAAGCTGGGCGACGTGCTGCTGGTGTCGATCCAGGTCGACCTGGCGGACAAGACGACGGTCCAGCTCGAGGAGGACCTCTCCGAGCGGATCGTGGCCACCGGCGCCCGCGGTGTGATCATCGACATCAGCGCCCTGGACATCGTGGACTCGTTCGTCGGCCGGATGCTGGCGACCATCGCCGCCATCTCCCGGGTGCTCGACGCCGAGACCGTCGTGGTGGGTATGCGGCCCGCGGTGGCGATCACGCTGGTGGAGCTGGGGCTGTCGCTGCACGGCATCCAGACCGCGCTGAACGTCGAGCGCGCCCTGGAGGTCCTGTCCCGGGCCCGCGACGACGACTGGATCCCGCCGCTGGACACCGAGGACGACACCGCCCCGGCCGCGCCGTGACCGGCGACCCCGGGGAGGAGGCGCAGACCCAGGCGGTGGTCTCGGACCAGGACGTGGTCCGGGTCCGCCAGTTGGTGCGGACCGCGGCCGTGACGGCGAAGCTGTCCCTGGTCGACCAGACCAAGGTCGTCACCGCCGCGAGCGAGCTGGCCCGCAACACGCTGGTGTACGGCGGCGGGGGCAGCGTGCAGGTCCGCGTCGTGCGGCAGCGCCGCAGCGGGGTCCGCGTCGAACTGGCCGACGACGGCCCGGGGATCGGCGACCTGGAGCTGGCGCTCACCGACGGGTACACCACCGGCGGGGGGCTCGGGCTCGGCCTGTCCGGCGCCCGGCGGCTGGTGGACGAGTTCGAGATCGACACGGCGCCGGGGCGGGGTACCCGGATCAGCATCGTGAAGTGGGCCCGGTGACGGCCGCCCCGCCGGCCACGGACGAGGTCGCCGAGAACGGCCTCTGGTTCCGGGTGGACGGCGCCGGGGCCGGCGGCGGCGCCCGCCGCGCCGCCGAGCGGCTCGCCGGGCAGCTCGGCTTCCCGCCGGGCCGGGTCGGCGACGTGGCGGTGGTCGCCGCCGAGCTGACCAGCAACCTGGTCAAGCACGCCGTGGGGGGAACCCTGCTGGTGCGGCCCGTGCGCGCCGGCCGGCACGCCGGGGTGGAGCTGTTCGCCGTCGACTCCGGCCCCGGCATCCTCGACCTGCGGGTCTCCGCGCGCGACGGCCACTCCACCGCGGGCACGCTCGGGGTGGGGCTGGGCGCGATCGCCCGGATGTCCTCGACCCACGACGTGTACTCCGAGCCCGGACGGGGAACCGTCGTCGCCGTGCAGGTCTGGCCCCCCGACGTCCCCGTGCCGCCGCCGGCGAGCTGCGGCGTGCTGCGCGCGATGGACTGGGAGTCCCCGTGCGGCGACGGCTACGCGGTCCGGGACGCCGACGGGCGGACCCAGCTCCTGGCCGTCGACGGGCTCGGGCACGGCCCGCTGGCCGCGGTCGCCGCGCAGGCGGCCACGGCCGCCTTCCGCGCCGCGCCCGTGGAACCCCCGGCCGCCCTGGTCGAACGCCTGCACCGCGCGCTGTCGGGCACCCGGGGCGCGGCGGTGGCGGTGGCCGAGCTCGACCCGGCCGCCGGCGAGGTCCGGTACAGCGGGCTGGGCAACATCGCCGGGGCCGTCCTGGACGACCGCGGCCGGCGCGGCATGGTCTCCCTGCCGGGCATCGCCGGGCACCAGCGCCGCACGGTGCGGGAGTACCGGTACCCGCTGCCGCCCGCCGCGCTGGTGCTGCTGCACTCCGACGGCGTCAGCGACCGCTGGCAGCTCGACGACTACCCCGGCCTGCTGGATCACCCGCCGCCGGTGGTCGCCGCCACGGTCCTGCGCGACGCCGGGGTCCGCCGCGACGACGCCTGCGTCCTGGTGGCGGCGGCGTCGTGACGGAGCTGTCGTGACGGAGATCCTGCGCGGCGTGCTGCGGGTCGAGCGGGACATCTTCGTGCTGCGCCAGTGCGGGCGGGAGGTCGCCGCGCTGGTGGGCCTGGACGGGCAGGACCAGGTCCGGGTCGCCACCGCCCTCAGCGAGATGGGCCGCGAGGTGCTCGGCGTCGGCGGCGCGGACGTCGTGTTCGCGGTGGCCGAGGACCCGGCCCGGCTCGTCGTCGACCTGTACAGCCGCGGCCGGCTCGACGGGGCCGGCCGTACGCCGGCCCGGCAGGCCGCCGCCCGGCTGGTCGACGACCTGGCGGTCACCGACGAGGGCGGCGCGACCCGGGTGCGGCTGACCCGCCGGCTGGCCGGCGGCGCCTTACCGGCCGACGTGCTGAGCCGGCTCAGCGCCGAGGCCGCCGCGCTGGTGCCGGCGACTCCGCTGGAGGAGCTGGCGGCGCAGAACCAGTCGCTGATCGCCGCGCTGGAGGAGGTCAGCCGGCAGCGCAACGACCTCACCCGGCTCAACGCCGAGCTCCAGGAGACCAACCAGGGGGTGCTGGCGCTGTACGCGCAGCTCTCCGAGGAGCTGGAGGAGACCAACCGCGGCGTCGTGGCGCTGTACGCGGAGATCGACGACAAGAGCGCCCAGCTCCACGCGGCCAGCGAGGCCAAGAGCCGGTTCCTGGCCAACATCAGCCACGAGCTGCGGGCGCCGCTGACCGCGGTCATCGGACTGTCCCGGATGCTCGCCGACCCGTCCTCGGACCCGGTGACCGCCGACCAGGCCACCCAGGTGGCGCTGATCCACGACTCCGCCCGCGGCCTGCTCGTGCTCGTCAACGACCTGCTGGACCTGGCCAAGGCCGAGGCCGGCCACATCGAACCGACCTGGGACGACGTCGACCTGCCGCTGGTACTGCGCCAGCTCAGCGGCACCCTGCACGCGATCGGCCCGCGCCCCGGCGTCGCGCTCGTCATCGAGGACGCGCCCGCCGACGTGACCCTGCGCAGCGACGAGGCCCTGCTCGCCCAGGTGCTGCGCAACCTGCTCACCAACGGCATGAAGTTCACCGAGCACGGCGAGGTCCGGCTCCGCTGCCGCGCCGAGGGCGCGCAGTGCGTGGAGTTCACCGTCACCGACACCGGCATCGGCATCGCACCCGAGCAGCTCGACAGGATCTTCGAGGACTTCTACCAGGTGCGCGGGCAGCTCCAGGCGAGCGTCACCGGCACGGGCCTGGGGCTGCCGTACGCCCGCCGGCTCACCGGCATCCTCGGCGGCACCCTCCGCGTCGCCAGCGAGCCGGGGGTGGGCAGCACCTTCACCGTCGCGCTTCCGCGCCGACCGGCCGCGGCCGCGGCCGTGCCGTGAGCGACTGCGACCGCGCCGGCGGGCGGATCCTGGTCGTCGACGACAGCCCGCCCAAGCGGTACCTGCTGGTGAACTGGCTGCGCCGGGCCGGCTTCGCGGTGACCGAGGCCGGTACCGGCGGCGAGGCGCTGCGGATCATCCGCGCGGACGTCCCCGAGGTGGTGATCCTCGACGTCCGGCTGCCCGACATGAGCGGCTTCGCCGTCTGCGAGGCGATCAAGTCGGACCCGTCCCTGGCGCCCACGCCGGTGATCCACGTCTCCGCCCACGCCGTGGACGTCGCCGACCGCACCCAGGGCCTGAACCGCGGCGCGGACGGCTACCTGGTGGAGCCGATTGACCCGGGCGAGCTGGTCGCCTCCGTCCACTCGGTCCTGCGCTACTACCGCGCCCGCCGCCGGGCCGAGCTGCTGGCCGACCGGCTCGGCGCGCTCGCGCGGGTGACCCTCGACCTGACCGCCGCGGCCAGCGTGTCGGAGCTGGTCACCGTGGCGGCCGAGGGCGCCGCGCTGATCTTCGGCAGTCCGGCGGCGGCGGTGGTGGAGTCGCCCGACGGCGCGCGCACGGCCGCCAGCGTGGCCGGCCCCGGCGCGCCGCCGCAGCACCCCCCGGTGCCGCCGCCGCGGACGACCCGCCCGACCGGGCTGACGGTCGCCACCTACCCGGCCGACGTGTGGCCGGAGCTGGGGTGGCCCGCGGGCGACACGTTCACCGCCGCCAGCGCCCGGCTGCGCGCGGACCGCTCCGCCACCCACATCCTGGTACCCACGGCGGCCGCCACGCCCGGCTCGGTACTCCAGCAGCTCACCCAGACGGTGGCGGCCGCGGCGGAGGCGCAGCGCTCCTACGACGAGGAGCACCGCATCGCCATCACCCTGCAGCGCAGCCTGCTGCCGCGCAGTCTGCCCCGCCCGGCCGGCGTGGACCTGGCCGTGCGCTACCTGCCGGCGGACTCCGACACCGAGGTGGGCGGCGACTTCTACGAGCTGGCCATGGTGGAGGACCAGTTGGTCGCCGCGATCGGCGACGTGGCCGGCCACTCCCTGCACGCCGCCACGGTGATGGGGGAGGTGCGGCACGCGCTGCGCGCCTACGCCGTGGACGGCCACCCCCCGGGCGCCGTACTGGACCGGCTGAACCGCCTGCTGCGGCTGCTGCTGCCCGCAGAGACGGCCACCCTGTGCCTGCTCACGTACGACCCGGCCACCGGGCGGGTCCGGCTGGCCAACGCCGGCCACATGCCGCCGCTGCTGCTGCCCGCCGACGGTCCGCCGCGCTACGTCGTCCAGCGCGGGGTGCTGCTCGGCGTGGACGCCCCGCGGCCCGCCGACGCGGAGTTCGTGCTGCCGCCCGGCGCGGGCCTGCTGCTGTACACCGACGGGCTGGTGGAGCGGCGGGACGCCGTGATCGACGAGGGTTTCGACCGGCTGGCGGCGGTCGCCGCGCGCGCCGAGGCGGACCCCGAGGCGTTCTGCGACCGGGTGCTCGCCGAGATGTGCACCACCGCGGTCGACGACGACGTCGCGGTCGTCGTCCTGCGCCGCCACTGAGGCGGGCCCGCCGACAGGCCGGCCGGCCCGGGGATCCGCCAGCTCCGGGCCGCCGCGGCGCCGTAGGGTCGGGCCATGGCTGACGACACCCCGACCTACGACTTCCAGGTGACCGTGGACGCCGCGGGCCCGCACGCGCTCGCCGACTGGTGGGCCGAGACGCTCGGCTGGGAGGTGGAGCCGACGGACGCGGACTTCGTCCGCCGCATGGTGGCCGAGGGCCACGCGACCGAGGACCAGACCACCACCCACCGCGGCGCCCTGGTCTGGAAGGTCGGCGCCGCGATCCGGCACCCCGGCCTCCCGGACCGGCGGGTCCTGTTCCAGGAGGTCCCGGAGGCCAAGACGGTGAAGAACCGGCTCCACCTCGACGTGCGGGTCGGCGCCGAGCGCCGGGCGGCGGTGTGCGACGCCCTCGTGGCCCGCGGGGCCCTGCGCCTGCACGAGGGCCGGCAGGGGCCGTTCGCCTGGGTGACGCTGGTCGACCCCGAGGGCAACGAGTTCTGCGTGACCTGAGCCCCGCCGCGCCGGGGCCGCCGACGACCGCGGGGACGCGGGAGGTCACCGACCTCCCGCGTCCCGGGACGGATTGCCCCCACCCGGGGGCGTGGGATCAGCCGGCGGCCATGGTGTCCGGGGTGACGAACGTGTACCCCTTGGCCTTGATCCCGGGCACCAGCTCCTGGAGGTGGCTGAGGCCGAGGTACGGGTGGTAGAAGAAGCTGGCCACGCCGTCGCGGATCACCAGGTTCCGGTCCGCCGAGGCGATCAGGTCCGAGGGCAGCCGGGCCGGGTGGTTGTTGAACGCCTGCGGCTCGACGTTGCCGATGTTCTCCGGCACGACCACCGAGCCGTAGACGTCGCGGACGGTGTAGGGGAAGAACTGGCCCACCGGCCGCGTGTAGTCGGGCTTGGCTCCGGTCAGCGAGCCGGGGAAGTACAGCGACCGCTCGTACCGCTTGCCGAACTCGCTGTTGATCGCGGCGTAGTTGGCCACGCTGCCGGCGTAGTGCGGGAACTCGAACATCGTGGGCTGCTTCAGCCCGCTGAGGGTGAACAGCAGCTTCGCCGACAGCACCCGGCCGTTGATGAAGCTCGTCGAGTCGCCGGAGACCGGCCCGTCGTAGATGACGGAGTCGTTGGCGTCGACGTGGGCGCGGTAGAACTCGAAGTCGTTGCCGCTGGAGCCGTCGTACGGGTTGGCGACGTTGCTGAACTGGTGGGTGTAGCCGTGCATGACCAGGGTGCCGCCGCGCGACTGCATGTACTTCAGGGCCGAGACGACCTGCGGGCGCTGGAGCAGGGTGTAGTCCTCCGCGCGGCCGCCGTTGTGGGCGCCCTTGGGGTCGCGGTACCGGGTGTAGACGGCGGCGCTGAACGGCACCTTCTGGGCGTACAGGTAGTCGGTGATGGCCCGTAGCTGCGCCGGGTCGGCGTCGGGGCCGACGTCCTCGATCCGCACCAGCGCGCGGTGCCGCTCGGCGGCGTCGGGGTCCAGGACGTCGTACAGCAGGTCGGCGAACGCCAGGTACCGGTCGTCGTGGGAGACGTAGGCGAACGGGATCTCGCCGACGTAGGTCAGGTTGCCGGAGCGGATCGCCCACGGGAAGGTGCTGCCGTCGGGCCGCACGGCCGAGGCCAGGACCGTCGACTTCGTGGGGTCGCTGACGGCCAGGTCCATGATGCCGGACTTGTTGATCGTGTCGCGGGAGAGCGTGCGCCCCTTGTACTGGACCTGGGCGACATCGGCCAGGTCGAAGGACTTGTAGGTGAAGCCGTGCGACTCCACGAACTTCGGGTCGCGGGCGGTGAGCTGCCAGATGTTGTCGTACATCCAGGTGACCGGCTTGGTCGTGGCGGTCACGTCGTCGAGGAACGCGGTCGGCAGCGGCTCGTCGTAGGTCGAGCCGACGTAGATGACGGCCGTGTAGGCGTTCAGGTCGCCGGCCTTGTAGTGGGCGACCGGGCTGGCGGCCCAGGAGCCGAAGTGCGAGGCCAGGTTCGCCGTCTGCGTGGCGTACGCCTCGCCGAGCCAGCCGAACGGCCCGGTGCTGTCGTACAGCACGAGCGTCTTGGCGGTGCCGCCGCCCGGCGCGGCCTTGCCGGTCTTGACCGTCGGCGTGGTCACGGCGACGCGCCGGGTGGCGGGGTTGGCCTGCGCCCCCATCACCCGCTGCGCCGGCTGGAGCCGGCCCGGGGTCGGCGGTGCGGGTACCGGCGAGACCTCGCCGTGCTCGGTGAGCGCGTGGATCATGTCGGCCAGCGGGCCGCGGGCCGCGGGCAGCACGACCAGCGCGGCGCTGGCGAGGGCCACGACGGCCAGGTTGGCCACGAAGGCGGTACGGCGGCTGAACAGTAGACGGCGACTCACGCGAAGGCTCCCTCGTTCGTGGTGTGGGCGGAGACCGGGCGCGACACGCCGCGGCGTTGGGTGGGAATCCCGGCGCGCTGAGGCATCGGGGCGGGGCGGGTCGTCAGGCCGAGCAGGGCGGCGACCGCCTGCGCGGTGCGGTGGCCGGCCAGGCCGTCGCCGTACGGGTTGCCGCCGGCGGTCATCGCGTCGCGGCGGCCCCGGTCGTCGAGCAGCGCCGCGGCCTCCTTGACGATGAGGTCCTCGTCGGCGCCGACGAGCCGGGCGCAGCCGGCGTGCAGGGACTCGACCCGCTCGGTCACGTCCCGCAGGACCAGCGCCGGGACGCCGAAGGACGGCGCCTCCTCCTGGATGCCGCCGGAGTCGGTGAGCACCAGGTACGCCTCCGACAGCAGGCGGGCCAGGTCCGGGTAGGACAGCGGGTCGGTGACCGTGACCCGGCCGGTGCCGGCCAGGCCGGCGTCGACCTGGGCGCGGACGGCGGGGTTCGGGTGGCTGGGGAACACCACGTCGATGTCGGGGTACCGGGCCACCAGCGTCCGCACCGCGGCGAGGATCCGCTCCAGCGGCGCGCCCCAGGACTCCCGCCGGTGCGCGGTGACCAGGACCAGCCGGCGCCCGTCGGCGTCCGCCCGGGCGGCGGCGACGTCGGGGTTCTCGAACGGCCGGCGGTGACCGGCGACGGTGAGCGTGGCGTCCACGACGGTGTTGCCGGTGACCAGGACGTCCGCGGCGGGCGTGCCCTCGTCGTGCAGGTTGGTCGCGGCCAGCGGCGTCGGCGCCAGGTGCAGCGCGGCGATCTGGGCGACGAGCCGGCGGTTGGCCTCCTCCGGGAACGGGGAGTCCAGGTCGCCGGAGCGCAGGCCCGCCTCCAGGTGGACGACGGGAATCCGCCGCCAGAACGCCGCCAGCGCCCCGGCCAGGCTCGTCGTCGTGTCGCCCTGCACCACCACGGCGGCCGGCGGCCGCTGCGCGAACAGCGCGTCGAGCTGCTGGACCAGCGCGGTCAGCAGCTCGGCCTGGCTGCCGGTCGTCCGCGGCACGCTGAGGGTGACGTCGGCGGTCATGCCGAACGCGGCCAGCGCCTGCCCGACCATCGCGGGGTGCTGTCCACTGCCGACGAGGACCGCGTCGAGCAGTCCCGCCTGCCGCAGCGCGGCGGCCACCGGCGCGAGCTTGACGGCCTCGGGGCGGGTACCGCCGATCAGGTGGATCTCGGGAAGCGCCATCGGAGGGTGCCTTTCTCGCCTGCGGGTGCGGGCGGGGGTTCGTCGGGGAGGGAGGGTGGAGCGGGTCAGGCGGGCACCGGGACCGGTGCCGTTGCGGGTGCCTGTGCGGTTGCGGGCGCGGCGGCGAACGTGAAAACGTCCGCCACGGGGTCTTCGCTGAGCCGTTCGGTCTTGGCCCAGGTCTGGCGGCCGGTGGCCTGGCGGAACACCGCCCGGTACGTGGCGACCAGGCACATCAGCAGGAAGGCGGGGTAGGCGGCGGCGGACGAGAGCAGCAGCCACAGCGGCTGGTCGCCGAGCCGGCGCCGGTGGACGAGCGACCAGATGACGCCGGGCAGGTAGGTCGCGCCGAGCCACAGGGCCGCGGTCGTGGCCAGGTCCGCCCACGTGCGCAGGTACGGCAGGGGCTCGCCGACGCACAGGCCGACCGTCCCGGCCCCGGCGAGGACCAGCATCACGAGCATCATCAGGGCGTTCAGCCAGGGCGAGAGCAGGTAGTGCAGCATCTCGGCCCGGGCGGCCGGCGACAGGCGGCGGGCGGTGCACAGGCGGCCCAGGTACCGCGCGCACTGGATGTTGCCCTGGGCCCAGCGGGTCCGCTGCCGGACCAGGCGCCGCACGTCCACGACGGCCTGCTGGGTCACGGCGGCCCGCGAGGTGTACCGGATGCTGTGCCCGGACAGGTGCAGCCGCAGCCCCAGCTCCAGGTCCTCGACCAGGCAGGCGGACCACGGCGCGTCGCCGAGGGTCTGCAGCGCGCTGAGCCGGGTGAACTGGCCGTTGCCGCCGAGCCCGACGGTCCCGAGCCGGTCGCGCATGGTCTGGAAGGCGCTGACGATGGCGCCGAACTCCAGGTCCTGGACGGTGCCCAGCATCTCGTGCCGGTTCCTGATCCGCACCTGGCACTGGACGGCGCCGACGCGGGCGTCGCGCAGCTTGCGGCTGACCTCGATGAGGATGTTGCGGCTGCCCTGGCCGTCGCCGTCGATGATGCCGAGGACCACTCGGTCCGGGTCGACGCCCTCGGCGACGGCGCGGGCGGTGATCCAGCGGTACGCGGCGTTGAGCGCCTCGCCCTTGCCCCGGCGGGCGTCGGGCAGGTCGCGCCGCAGCACGTGCAGCCGCGGGTGGCTGATCCCGGCGAGGATGTGCGGGGTGTTGTCGTCGGACCCGTCGTCGACGACGAGGACGCGGGAGAGGGTGCCGACCGGGCTGACCAGCGACAGCGCCGCGGCGACGGTGTTACCCACGACGACCTGCTCGTTGAGGGCGGGGACGACGATCCAGAAGTCGGTCGGCAGCGCCTCGGCGGTACCGGCGGCGGGCAGCGAGCGCACGCTGCGGGCGGCGGTGTACCGCGCCGCGAAGCTCGCCAGCGCGACGGTGAACACCGGCCAGGCCAGCATGACGGCGTGCCCCGCCACCACCAGCAGCCAGGTGTGTGTCGCCGACATGCTGCCCCCCAGATGTCCCGTACGGCCCCGTTGCGGCGGGCGGCAGGTGCCAACCCGAAGGCCGTGAGAAAGACGCTAGAGATCACAGAGGGTGACAGCAAGGGGTGCTAACCGGACGCCGTGGAGGACCGGCGCGGTGGGCGACGTCAGACCGGACAGACCGGCCACGGCGCTGTTTCTCCAGGTCGTCCCCCATGTGAAGGGGGTCGGCGGGGTGTCGGCCGCGGGGTCGCGCAGGGGGTGGCCCGCCCATTACGCAGAGTTATTTTTAGGGCTGTTTCGACTCGCGGCACTTGCGGCGTTTGTGCACCAGATGGGCGGTGAGGCCCACCGAGGCGCTGACGGCGAGGGCCAGGGCGACGCCGGCCCACGGCCGTCCGGGGAAGAAGGCGTGGCCCAGGAAGCCGAGTCCCACCCCGTAGACCGCCCATACCAGCGCGCCGAGCGCGGAGTAGGGCAGGTAGCGGCGCAGCGGATAGCGCAGCAGACCCGCCGAGATCCCGACGGCCATGGTGCCGCCGGGCACGAAACGCCCGCCGACGATCAGCCCCGGCCCCCACGAGGGCTGCCGCTCGCGCAGCCACCGCAGGGCGCTCGCGGCCCGCCCGGTGCCGCCCCGGCGGCCCGTCAGGGTGCGCCCCAGCGCGTAGGCCGCGCTGTCGCCGAGGACCGCGCCGCCGGCGCACGTCGCGCACACCGCCGCCAGGTGCAGCTCCCCGGCGGCGGCCAGGCCCATGGCGGTGACGAGCATCGCCTCGCTGGGCAGCGGCGGGAACACCGCCGAGCCGGCGATGGACACCGCGATCAGCACGTACGCCCAGGGCGACGCGAGGAACGGATCCAGGGGTATCACGATCCACCCATGCTAGCCATCGATGCCCACGTCACGGGCCGGTCGGCGGCCGCCGTCCTCCGGCGGGAGGACGGCGGGACAACGCCGCCCCCCGCGCTCCGGCCGGGCGTACAGTCGGAATCCGACGCCGGTGCGTCGTCGCGCCGGCCCTGGAGCACAGCGAAACGGGGACTGCCGTGCTGAATCTGCGCAGACTGCCGGCCGCCGCGGCGGCGTCCGTGCTCGCGGTCGGGCTGCCGGCCGCGGCGGCGGCCGCCCCGGGCGGCTTCGCCCGGGTGAGCGTGTCCGGCGCCGGGGCGCAGGCCGACGGGCGCACCGACGAGGTGGCGCTGGCGGGCACCGGACGCCTCGTCGCGTTCACCGCGGAGGCCGCCAACCTGGTCCCGGGCGACACCAACGGCCACCAGGACGCCTTCGTCCGCGACCGCCGCACCGGCACCACCCGGCGGGTCAGCGTCTCCGGCACCGGCGGCCAGGCCGACGGCGCCAGCCGCAACGTGGCGCTGAGCCGGGACGGGCGGTACGTCGCGTTCACCTCCGAGGCGACCAACCTGGTGCCGGGCGACACCAACGGCGTCGCCGACGTGTTCCTCCACGACCGCCGCACCGGCGCCACCGCGCGGGTCAGCGTGTCCGGCGCGGGCGCGCAGGGCGACGGCGCGAGCGCCGTGGCCACCGGGCGGGTCAGCGCCGACGGCCGGTATGTCGCGTTCAGCTCGGCGGCCGGCAACCTGGTGTCCGGCGACACCAACGGTGCCGAGGACGTCTTCGTCCGCGACCGGTGGACCGGCACGACCCGGCGGCTGAGCGTCTCCGGCTCCGGCGGGCAGGGCGCGGGGGCGTCGTCCGGCGCGGCGATCAGCGACGACGGCCGGTACGTCGCCTTCGTCTCCGAGGCCCCGGACCTGGTGTTGGGGGACACCAACGGCGCGGCGGACGCCTTCCTCCGCGACCGCCGCACGGGCACCACCCGGCGCCTGAGCGTGTCGGCGGCCGGCGCGCAGGCCGACGACCGCACCGCCGAGGTGGTGCTCAGCGCGACCGGCCGGTACGTCGGGCTGCGGTCGCGGGCGACGAACCTGGCCCCGGGCGGGGACACCAACGGGATGGACGACGTGTTCCTGCGCGACCGCCGGACGGCGGCCGTGGTGCGCGTGAGCGTGTCCGGCGCGGGGCAGCAGGCGGACCACGAGAGCTACGGCCTGGCCGTCGGCGCCAGCGGGCGGTACGTCGCGTTCACCTCGCTGGCCGGCAACCTCGTGCCGGGCGACGCGGTCGACCACCCGGAGCTGTTCCTGCGCGACGTGTGGGCGGGCACGACGCGGCGGCTCACCGACCTCGGCGGCGGGACGTCGGCGGACGGGTACAGCTACGGCCCGTCGGTCAGCGCCGACAGCCGCCACGTCGCCGTGGTGTCCGTCGCCGCCAACCTGGTGGCCGGCGACACCAACGGCGTCGAGGACGGCTTCGTGCTCCGCCGGCCGTGAGCCGGTGCTGACACCCGTCCGCGCACGACGCCCGATCGGGTGGGTCAGTCGCAGTCGCCGAGGTCGTAGTTCTCCGGCCCGGCCACGGCGTTCGGGGCCGTGAAGGTCGCCGACAGCTCCCGGCCGGCGTCGGCGGTCACGAGGTTGACGCGGATCTGCCGCGCCGGGCTCGCGGTCGCGTCGGCATCGCCGGCCGCGGCGCCGGTCACGGCGAACGGCGCCGCGCCGGCGGGTGCGCGCACGCCGCTGGCCAGCACCGCGCCGGCCGGCCGCGCGGACCCCGGCGCCACGACCGGGTGCGCAGCCGGTCGCCGTCGAGCCAGAGCTGGTGGCAGCGGGCGGTGCCGGCGGTGACCAGGTACCGCAGTCCCGGCCCGCCCTCGACGGTCTCCGGCTGCATGGCCGCCGCGTACCGCAGCGAGGTGTCCAGCCGCAGGAAGACCGTCGCCACCTGGGACTCGGACTCGGCGACCGCGGCGGTCTGCCGGTACGCCCGCTGCGCCGTGACCACCGCGCTGGTGACGATCGCCAGGACGACCGCCAGCAGGCTCATGGCGACCACGGTCTCGACCAGGGTGACCCCGGCGTCCCCCGCGGGCGCGGGGCGGGGCGGCGCGGCGCCCGGCGGTGCGGGCGGTCGGGGGCGCCGTCCGGTCATCCGGTGAAGGTGGGGTCGACCGGCATCGCGTTGACCAGCGCGGCGGTCTGGACGGACTGGGGGCGGCCGCGGTCGGTCCAGCGCACGGTGGCGACCACCCGGGTGAGCACCGCCACGCCGGGACCGCCGGCCGCCGCGGTGCAGGAGCCGCCGACGGTGGCCTGCGCGCAGGCGCTGACGTCCCACTCCCGGGTGTACACGACGCTGCCGACGGTCGTGGGCGCCGCCGCCGGCTCGTGGCGGGCCAGCTCCGTGCCGCCGGTCTGCCGCGCCTGGTCGACCATCTGCGTCAGCAGTTGCGTGGCGATCTGGCGGTTGGCCTGGCTGTCGGTGACGCCGTGCGAGGAGACGAACAGGCTCAGCGTGGACGCGGCGACCAACGAGATCACGCCCAGCGCCACCACCAGCTCCACCAGGGAGAAGCCGGCCTCCGGCGACCCCCGGGGCCGGGGCGGACGCGGCGCGCGGACGACCTCCATCTTCCCACTATCGGCGCCGGTTCGCCCTGGGCACCGCGCTACCGGCCGGTAACCCCGCGTGGGTGGGCGGGAAGATCGGACAATGCAGCGGTGAGGCCACCAACGGGACCCCGTCCGCCCCGGTGGCGGCCCGGCGCGGACGACGCCGGGTCGATGCCGGTGGCGATGCTGCTCACGCTCGTGTGCGTGTCCCTGACCGGGGTCCTGGCGCCGGTGGTCATCGGCCAGGTCGACTCGACCCAGGAGTCGCTCCAGCGGATGCGCGCCCTGCACGCGGCGCAGACCGGCCTCGACGTGGGCGTGGCCGGCATCCGGTCGGCGTACAGCGGCAGCGCCACCTCGGGGGCCCGCGGCGCCCTGCCCTGCGACGACGTCCGGGGCAGCGGCGGCGCCGAGGCGCTGTCGACCTACACCCTCACCATCGCCTACTACGCCGTGGCGCCGGGCACGGCCGGCGCGGCGGCGATGTCCTGCGCGGCGGCGCGCGGCGGCCCCGGGGTGCCCCGCTACGCGCTGCTCACCGCGGTCGGCGCCACCACCGGCCGGTCCGCGGCCACCCGCCGGCTGCGCGGCGTCTACCCGCTGCGGGTCAGCGCCGCCGCCGCGGCGGCCCCCACCCCCACCGCGAGCGCCACCGCGGCCCCCGCCCCGACCACGACCTACGGCCCGCACAACGACATCTCCATCCAGCCGCGGATGATCTGGGCGTGGTCGCCGGCCGCCAACAGCACCGACCTGTGCGTGGACGCGGGCGCGTCGCGCCCCGCGGCCAACAGCCGGCCCCGCTTCCAGGTGTGCGACGGCCTCGACCACGAGACCGCGGGCTACAAGCAGTTCTGGTACTACCGGGAGGACCTGACGCTGGCCACGGTCGGCTCCCTGCTGTCCAGCCAGCCGATGTGCCTGGACGCCGGGGCCACCCCCGCGGCCGGCCAGGACCCGACGATGCAGCCCTGCCTCAGCCCGCCGACGGCCCGGCAGCGGTGGTTCTACACCAGCACCGCCAACTTCGAGCTCGGCAACGCCGCCGGGACGGCCGTCACCGGCCTCTGCCTCAACGTCCACTCCCCGGGCGACCCCGGCTCCCGGCTGGTGCTGGGCACCTCCTGCCACAGCAGCGCCTACGACACCCGGCAGACGTTCAGCTTCAGCACCAAGACCGGCCCGGGCCGGTCCTACTCCCGCAGGTCGGACTGCACGGACGAGGCCGGGTACGCGTGCACCCTGCGGCAGGTCGTCAACTTCGCCAACCCGTCCCGCTGCCTGGACCGGTACTCCAGCTTCATGGCGAACATGGAGTGCGTCCAGGACCCCGACCCGGACGACATCCGCTGGACCCAGCTCTGGCGGGTGCCGACCCCGGCCGACGGGACCGCGGGGGTGACCGGGCCGCTGGTGGCGGTCAACGGCTCGGGGGCCACGTACTGCCTGACCTCGCCGTCCTCGACCGACATGCCGACCCTGCAGTCGTGCACCCCCCGGTCCGCGCGGGCCGACCAGCGGTTCACGGTGTACGCCAACACCGGCAACTCCTACTCGATGTACCGGGTCCTCGACGCGTCCGGCCGCTGCATGACCCACCCCAACGACCACCGCAACGGCGTGGACGCCAACTTCTTCTGGAACCAGGCCAACTGGAACTGGAAGATCCGCATGGACTCCTGCGTGAACAGCCGCAACAGCGACACCGACACCGAGTGGAACTACGCCTCCGTCGTCGACCGGCAGAAGTGGATGGCGCCGGCCGTCCTGCCCACCCGGCTCCCGCCCGCGCCCTCGGCCAGCCCCACCCGGACGGCCACCGCCGCGCCGACGGTCGCCGCGAGCGTGGTGCCCACCGCCACGACGGTGGTCCCCGCCCCCACCCCGGCGGCCGGCGCCGAGCCCCTCCAGCAGCTCGTCGAGCTGCCGTAGCCCGCGCCGGAAAACGGACTGCGGGCGCGACGACCCCGCATTCGGGCGCCGGCCGGACGACGTTCGGCGACGAGTGGATCGGAGTATCGTGCGAATTCGGGCGAATTCGCGTTTCCTGCAACCGAGGGCGGGGATTCTGTGGACATGGCCGAGACGACTATCGCCCCGACCCGCCCGCCCTGCGTCAATCCTGACTGCTGGCGTCCGGGTACCTTCGCGCTCGCCGAGGCGGAGCTGCCGCCCGGCTTCACGCCGCCGGCCGGTCGGGCCGACGTGCGGGCGTGCACCGACCACGCGAGCGACCTGTACCGGGTCAGCCTGCCCGAGGGCGGCTGGGTCGCGCCGTGGTTGCAGCCCCACCTGACGC
Organism: Pilimelia terevasa; assembly: GCF_014647915.1. GTDB lineage: Bacteria > Actinomycetota > Actinomycetes > Mycobacteriales > Micromonosporaceae > Pilimelia > Pilimelia terevasa. The sequence goes on along the minus strand of NZ_BMQC01000016.1, from coordinate 557 downwards.
CGTGACGCCCCGCGTCGGTTTCGCCGACTTCGTCGGGTTTCCCTAGCCGCATCGGGGGTAGTCGGCGGCGTTCGGGCGGGTGCGCGCCCGGCGGTGCCGCGCGGTCGAGGGGGGCCATGTCCAGCAGTCCGGGAGCCGAGCTGCCGGCCGCGCTCACCAACCGGCAGGACCACCCGGTGCACGACAACCGGAGCTCCCGCACCGTCGGCGCGTGCGGCCCGGCCACCTCGGAGGACTACCAGTCCTGAAAGGTCAGCCACTTCGACCGCGCGCGTATCCCGATCTGGTCGTCTGCGCGCAGGGTCACCGCCGTCGACTACTTCGAGGCGTACGGCAGGTGTGCCGCCATTCAGATGTTTGACCCTGAACCGGCTTTGCCGTTGTTCTGGCGCTAGCCGCACAGCATGAAACCCTTGCCCAGGGACATCGGAAGGGTCTGCTGCACCAACTGGTGACACCTGAGCTGGCTTGCCGTTGAGGCGGGCTGGAAGGATGCCACCGTGCCCAAGCCCTACCCCCGAGAGTTCCGTGACGACGTCGTGCGGGTCGCCCGCGGC
>NZ_BMQC01000015.1 GCF_014647915.1 Pilimelia terevasa | reverse complement strand
TACCACCGGCGCCGACGACAACGGTCGCTGGCCCGGTTGACCCCTATCGAGTACGAGACCATCATGACTCCACCGGCCAGTCAGGCCGCCTGACTAGAACTGTCACCAGTTGGTGCAGCAGACCCGCCGGTGGACTATCGGCCCCGGCGAGTACGTGGCCCGGTTGCGCCGGTACCGCGACGAGATCGGCCGCCTGTTGTGGGCGGCGCCGCAGGACTGGATGTGCGAACCGGTCGTCATCGCAGGTGGGCAGGTCGGGCCGGTCCGGTTCGCCGGAACCGGCCTGTCAGTGGCCGAGCATCAGCGGCGCACCGTGGCGAACTTCGCGCAGCTGCGGGAGTTGGCGCCGGACCTGCCGATCATCCCCGTGGTTCAGGGTTGGGAACGCGACGACTACCTACGCTGCGTCGACCTCTACGACCACATGCTCGGCGTCGACCTGAGCACGGCACCCCTGGTCGGGCTCGGGTCAGTCTGCCGCCGCCAGGCAACCGGGGAAGCCGGCCGGATCCTAGCCGCCCTGCACGGGGTCGGGGTGCGGCGGATCCACGGGTTCGGGTTCAAAACTCTGGGCCTGAGCGCCCACGGGCACCTGCTGACCTCCGTGGACTCCCTGGCCTGGTCCTTAGACGCCCGACGCCGGCCCCGACTGCCCGGCTGCACGACACACCGCAACTGCGCCAACTGCCTGCGCTACGCCCTGCGCTGGCGCAGCCGCGTCCTCGCCGCAGCTGCGCCGCACACCCACCAACCGACGCCCCTGAGGAAGGAGGCCGCATGACAGAGCGTCTGGAAATCGGGTCCGGCCCCGAATCAATCCGGGTGGTGAAGAAGGCCCTGGTGGACGGGATCCTGCCCGATACCTACGTGTCCGCCGGTGCGCTGATTCATATGGAGGAGGTGTCCGGGGGGCTGGCGTCGGTGGCGGCGGATGAGGATTCGCCGCTGCCTGTTTCAGCCTCCACGGTCACCCCGCCCGTGTTGGCCGGGCTCCTCGCCCAACACGCCTACGTGTACCGGATGCGGGCGCGTAAGAGCGAGGGCGGCAGCGTCGAAACGTACGAGGAGGAGATGACCCCACCCCGGGAAACGCTGTCGGCTGTGCTGGCGGGGAAGACGTGGCCGGGGGTGGCGCCGCTGCGCGGGGTGATCGGCGCCCCCGTCCTGCGCCGCGACGGCACGCTGTTGCAGACCCCCGGCTACGACCCGGCCACCGGCCTCTACCTGGCCGCGAAAGTCGCGCTGCCGCCGGTGCCGGACCGGCCGACCGTTGAGCAGGTGGCGCAGGCGCGCTCGTTTCTGCTGCGCCGGTTCCTGCGTGACTTCCCCTGGTCCACGCCTGCGGACCGCGCCAACTATGTGGCGTTGTTGGCGACGCCGATCCTGCGGCACTACACCCGCAGCCTGACGCCGTTCGCGGTCATCGACGCGACCATGCCCGCCTCGGGAAAGACGATCCTAACCGCCGGCCCCGGGATGCTCTACGGGCAGCGGGTCTTGCCCTGGACCTACAGCGAGGAGGAGCTACGCAAGTCCATCACCGCCGTGTTGGCCGAGCAGGTCGGGGTGGTCATCTTCGACAACTTGGCCGAAGGCACCGCCATCGACTCGGCGATCCTCGCCCAGCTCGTCACCGGCGGCGTCTGGTCCGACCGGCAACTCGGATCCTCCCGGACGTTGGCCGTGGTGAATGACCGGCTGTGGATGGCCACCGGGAACAACCTGCAAGTCGGTGGGGACATGGCCTCCCGCACCGTCCGCGTCCACCTCGACCCCAACATGCCCCGCCCCGAGGAACGCGACCAGTCCGGGTTCGGGATCCCACACCTTGACCAATGGATCACCGCCCCGGCCAACCAGCTCACCGTGCTGTGGCACGTCCTGGTCCTGGTCCTGGACTGGACCGGCAACGGCGCGCCGAAGGAGATGAACCTATCCATGCGGCAATTCACACCCTGGGCGCAAGCACTCGGCGGGTTCCTGGCCCACCACGGCGTGACCGGGTTCCTCACCAACGCCGACGAAGTCCGCGGCGTGGACGAGGACGAGGTGCGGTGGCGTGCGTTCCTGGCCTGCTGGCACGACCGCCACGGCAACCGCCGCATGACCGCCGCCGAACTACGCGCCGACGGCGAACCCGACTACGGCGCTGGCCGGGAGGTCGACCGGTGGGACGGACAGTTCATCACCCTGCCCAGCGGCCGACTCCCCAACGGCCTCGGACTCGGCCGGCTACTCACCGGGCAGATCGGCCGGTGGCGCGGCCCCTACGTCCTACGCCAAGCCAAGAACGAACGAGGCGACCGTAACGTGTTCTGGGTCGAGAAACCCACCACCGGACCAACCAGCTAGGAGAACCGCGACACGACCAGCAGCAATCCAAATCCGGCTAGGCCGATCACCGAGGCAGCCTCACGCGCAGGGCGGTAGAACATCATCAACGCGGCGATGACCAACAGACTGACACCAGCGGTGAGCAGCACTTTACGTCGCGACCGGTCCTCATAGTCCACAGAGGCGATCCAACCACCCCCACGCCACCCCGGCCGCCGCCACGGTGGGCGGTCAAGAAAACCGCTGAACCATCTCCGCAACTCCGCAACTCCGCAAACCAGCCGTTGACCTGGGAAAACTCTTGCGGAGATAGAACCATCGGCGATCTTCCATCTCCGCAACTCCGCACGATCTTGAACCCGAAACTGCGGAGTTGCGGAGATGGAACATCATCTATCCGTCCATCTCCGCAAGAGTTTCCGCAGGTCACAGCCCTGCGTGCGGAGTTGCGGAGTTGCGGAGTTGTTTCAGCCCGTTCCCACAACGCCGCGCGCCACCGCCCAACCCTCCGCGGCGGCCCGCTCAGAACGGCTGTGCCGGATCCGGTCATCCCAACACACCACCCCACCCACGATCTTGGCTCCACGGCGCTCTCAGCGGCCCACCTAATGGCCCGCTGCCATCAGCACCACCGAACCACGTCCCGACCCCCCGAAGTCCCGAAAGGACCGCACCGTGCGAATCAGACTCCACGGCACCCCCAGCGAAACCGCCGCCACGCTCACCGCTCTGGCCGAAGTCCTCGACGTCCACACCGTCAGTTGCCCCTACCCCGACCGAACAACCTTCACGTGCGCACGCGTCTACATCGAGGCCACTCCCCTACCCACTCAGGAGGACCGATGAGCCGAACCGGGGCCGGCGGCACGCCGCATACCCACCGACCCGCCGCCGCTGCCAAGATTCTCGGCTGTTCGGAATGGTGGCTCAAAGAACAAGCCCGGAAGAGGCGCATCCCCTACGCCTGGATCGGCGGAAGCTACCGGTTCACCGATCATCACCTGACCGAGATCCTAGGAATTTTCGAGCGGCGCCCGACGCCGGCGGTTACCCCGACTAGCTCTGTCCGGGGTTCTAGGTCGCGCCGCCACACGACCGCACCAGTCGTCCAGCTCGTGCCACGCGTCCCTCGACGCGCACAACGCGCGCAGCAACACCTCAACCAAGCAGCCTGAAATAGCCGATCCACGCTGCCCGCGGTGCTCACAGGCAGCGCGGATCGGTCACGAAAGGAACAATGTGGGATACGCGGAAAACCGCGGCGAATACTGGCGTGGCCGCTACAAGATTTGCTCGGGCAAGTATGGCACCGTCACCGATGCCAACGGTAATCCTGCCCGCTTCGCGACGAAACGCGATGCCGTAAAAGCTGCTAACGACGCCGAGGCAGCGGTCCGCGCCGGCAAGTGGAGAGACCCGAACCTCGGCCGGATGACGTTCGGCGACTTCGCTAGCCGCTGGTATGCGGCTCAGGATCTGGCCGCCTCGACCATGCAGAACTATCGCAGGCGCCTGGAGGAACACCTGCTGCCCGCGTTCGGAGAATCCTCGTTGGACGCCATCCTTCCTGGTGACGTACTCGCGTGGGAGCGGAGTGAACGCGCCGCCGGCTACGCCGAATCGAGCCTACGGAGCTGGCGCGCGCTATTGCACTTGATCCTTGCGGATGCGGTAGAGGAGGAACGGATCCCGTCGAACCCGGCGGCGCGGCGCCGCGGACGAGGCAAGCGGACCGGCCGCGCACAGCACCGGGCGCCTGAGAAGGTCATCACCGACGCACTTGGCGTCCTTCTCATCGCGGAGCGCGCCGCGCTGCTGTCCGGCCGAGACGATGAGTTCGTCGCTGTGGTGCTGATGGGGTTTACCGGCATGCGGTGGGGCGAAGTTGTCGGGTTGGAACCGCAGTTCGTACGGCCGGGTGGTGTTCGTGTCGAGTGGCAGCTCTATGAGCTGGATTCCGGCGAGTTTCACCGATGCCCGCCCAAGGATGAATCTCGGCGCACGATTGCCGTACCCGCTTGGCTCGTGACACTCCTGAAGGATCACCTGAGCCGCACTCAACCGAAACCATGTCCTTGTCACCAACTGTCGTACGTGTTCAGTGGGCATCGGGCCGCCAACGGAGTTGCTCAGCAACCGGGGCCGAGGCTTGCGGACGTGGCCCGTCGGGCGGGCGTGTCAGTAGGCACCGCCTCGGCAGTCCTGAACGGTCGAGACTCAGTGGCGGAAGCCACCCGCGCTAGTGTGCAGGCCGCGATAGCCGACCTCGGATATGTGCGTGGGATGGTGCCGGGCAACCTGGCTCCGCACTGGCGCCGCACCGGCTTCGCAACCTGGCTGTTTCAGCCTGCCGCGACGGGCCGCTACCCGCGAAAGGCCCCGCAGGCGGCACGGCCCGTGCCGATCCTGGCGGATCCGTGGCCCGGCGTGCCGGTGCGGGGCCGCAACGCGGCTGACAAGTCGGAGGCGTGTTGGTCACCCATCGCCGCAGGGCTGACGCCGCACGGACTGCGCCACAGCTACAAGACGATGATGATCGAGGTCGGTGCCCCGGCAACGCTGATGGATGAGCAGATGGGCCACGAGGACGGATCGATCGGGGCGCGCTACTCGCACGTCACCCCGGGCATGGTGCGCCTGCTAGACGACGGCCTGACGCGGCTGTGGGAGGCGGCGTTGGAAGAGCGGCGAGCGATGAGCCCTGGCTCGCCCGTGGCCGTGCTCGACCGGCTTCTACGGCCCGATGGGTGACCGTTGGGGAGAGATCGTCTCCCAGAATTCTCCCAAGCCGAGGCTAGACGAGTCAGGGGCCACGTCCCACATCGTGTGGACTTGGCCCCTGACCTGCTGCTTCTTTGGTGGGCGATACTGGGTTTGAACCAGTGACCTCTTCCGTGTCAGGGAAGCGCGCTCCCACTGCGCCAATCGCCCGCGGTACTGCAAGTGCGAGGTGGGGACGGGATTTGAACCCGCGTTCACGGCTTTGCAGGCCGTTGCCTCGCCTCTCGGCCACCCCACCAGGGAGAGGCATCGATACACGAGTAGCCTCGCCGAGCGGACGACGGGACTCGAACCCGCGACCCTCACCTTGGCAAGGTGATGCGCTACCAACTGCGCTACGTCCGCATGTGCGTCGGAGTTCCGCCGAGGCGGTCTTCCGGTTTGCCCCCGGTGTTCCCGGGTGACGGATGAGAACTTTAGCGGAGTCCCCCGGCAGGCGCCAACCCGCCCCCCGTCTGGGCGCGTCGACCCAGGTCACCGCTGGTCGCGGCGGTCGAGCCGCCCAAGTTTCGGGACATTCCGTCCAGCGTCGAGGCGGAGGTGGCGGTGCCCCGGACGGCTTGTAGCGTCGGCGGCGTGCTGACCCGTACCTGGGACGAGGCGATCTCCGCGGCGACGCCGCCGGTCGCCCTGGTCGCCGACCCCGTCGGCGGGTCCCACCTGCTCGTCGCGCGGCACGCGCTCATCCGCGAGGTGCTGGCCGATCCGGTGCGGTTCCGCCCCGACAACGCCCTCGACGCGCTCACGCCGATCCCCGTGGCGGCGCTGCGGGTCCTCGCCCGGTACGGGTTCCGGCTGCCGCCGACCCTGGCCAACAACGGCGGCGCCAGCCATCCGGCGATCCGGGCGGTGACGGCCGAGGCGCTGCACCCGGACCGGGTGGCGGCCGCCCGGCCGTGGCTGGCCGAGGTGGTCGACGGGCGGGTGGCGGCGCTGCGGGCGCGGCTGGCGTCCGGCGCCGAGGTGGACCTGTACGCCGATCTGGCCGCCGACCTGCCGCTGCTGGTGCTGGCGCGGCTGATCGCGCTGCCCTCGTCCGAGGTCGAGGTGGTCAAGGAGTTCTCCCGGGCCGCGCTGGAGCTGTTCTGGGCGCCGCTGGACGGCGACCGGCAGGTGGCGCTGGCGGAGGTCGTGGGGCGCTACCACCGGGTGCTGCGGGGGTTCGCGGCGACCGGCAGGGGCATGGTGGGGCGGATCCGCGAACTGACCGGGGACGTCGACGTGGCGGTGGGGGCGCTGTTCTTCCTGCTGGTGGCCGGCCAGGAGACGACCTCGCAGTTCCTGACGCTGCTCCTGCACCGGCTGGCCGGGGAGCCGGCGGTCCTCGCGGGGATCGGCGCCGGGACGGTGTCGGTGGAGGCGGTCGTCGAGGAGGGCCTGCGGCTCGTACCGCCGATCACGACCTGGCGACGGGTGGCCGGCCGGGACACGACGCTGGGCGGGACGGCGGTGCCGGCGGGTACCTCGGTGGTGCTGTGGCTGGCGGCGGCGGGACAGGACGCCGACGTGGTGGCGCAGCCGGCGGCGTTCCGGCCGGGCCAGCGCGGGTCGCGCCGGCACCTGGCGTTCGGGGCGGGCGCGCACCGGTGCGTGGGCGCGCAGTTGGCGCGGATGGAGGCGGGCGTCGTGGTGGCCCGGGCGGCCGGGCTCCTCGCGGAGGCGGCGGTCCGCCGGGGGCCGTGGTGCCCGGACAACCTGTCCTTCCGGATGCCGGACGCCTTCGTGGTCGCCGGGCCGTGACCGACGTTAGGCGCCGTCCTGCGCCCACGCCCGCCAGTCGTCGAGCGTGCCGTACAGCGCGGGGGTGAGCCAGGCCGGCGCGGACCGGGCGAAGACACCGGGATCGATCGCCCCCGCCCCCTCGGGCAGCACGCCGACGAGGTTCTGGGGGATCAGCTCGCTGAGGTTCGTCCAGTGGACCAGCTCCGGCGCGCCCGGCCAGGAGCCCACCACGACGCCCGCGGTCACGCCCCGGCGGTCGAGCGCCTCGCGGGTCAGGGCGGTGTGGTTCAGCGTGCCGAGGCCGGCCCGGGCGACGACGACGGCGCGGGCGTCGAGGGTGACGGCCAGGTCGGCGAGCGTCCAGGTCTGGCCGGAGGGGCGCAGTCCCATCGGTACGAGCAGGCCCCCGGCCCCCTCCACGAGCGTCAGGTCGTGCGCGGCGGCGATGTCCCGCAGCGCGTCCACGGCCGCGTACAGCTCCAGCGGGGGCAGGTCGGCGACCTTGGCCGCCGCCAGCGGGGCGAGCGGGTCGGGGTAGCTGGCCAGCGTGCGGACGGTGGCGGGGGCGGCCAGCCGGGCGACGGTCTCGGCGTCGCCGGGGACGCCGTCGGCGGTACCGGCCTCGGCCGGCTTGACGACCGCGACCCGCAGGCCGGCCGCGCCCGCCGCCGCGGCGACCGCGGCCGTGACCACCGTCTTGCCGACGCCGGTGTCGGTGCCGGTGACGACGACCGTGCCCCGCCACTCGGCGGTCACGGCGCCGCCGCCACGATGGTGTCCAGCGCGGCCCGGAAGTCCTCGGCCGGCACCCCGACGTTGATCGTGATGCGCAGCCGGGAGGCGTGGTCCGGTGTGGACGGGGGCCGGAACGCGCCGACCGCCACGCCCTTGTCCAGGCAGGCGAGCGCCCAGGCGATGGCCTCGTCGGCGCCGGGGGCGTGCACCGCGACCACGCCGCCGTCGGGTTCGGCGACGGTCAGGCCGGCCGCCCGCAGGACGGTGACGGCCAGCGCCGCCCGCCGCCGCAGTTCGGCGCGCAGGTCGTCACCGGCGACGGTGCGCGCCAGCGCGGCGCGCACGCCGGCCGCGACGGCCGGGGGCGGGGCGGTGTCGTAGACGAAGGTGCGGCCGGTGTCGAGCAGGTGCTGGCGGAGCGCGGCGGGGCCGGCGATGACGCCGCCCGCGCCGCCGAGGGCCTTGGACAGCGTGCCGGTCAGGACGACGTCGGGCGCGCCGCCGAGGCCGGCCGCCGCGGCTCCCCCGGCGCCTGCGGGGCCGATGACGCCGAGGGCGTGCGCCTCGTCGACGAGCAGGAGGGCGCCGCGCGCGCGGGTCACCTCGTGCAGCCGCGCCAGCGGGGCGAGGTCGCCGGCCACCGAGAAGATCGATTCGGTGACGACGACGGCGGGGCGGCCGGAGTGGGCGGCGAGGGCCGCGTCGACCGCGGCGGGGTCGGCGTGGCCGACGGTGACGGTCTCCGCGCCGGCCAGGCGGCAGCCGTCGTGGATCGAGGCGTGGTTGTGGCTGTCGTTGACCAGCAGGGTGCGCGGGCCGCTGAGGGCGCGGATGGCGCCGAGGTTGGCCAGGTACCCGGAGGAGTAGGCGAGGGCGAAGTCGGCGCCGAGCCAGTCGGCGAGCGCGTCCTCCAGGCCGGCGTGGGCGTCGGTGGAGCCGCGGATGATCCGGGAGCCGGTGGCGCCGAGGCCGTACCCGTCCAGGGCCGCGTGCGCGGCGGCGACGACGTCGGGGTGGCGGGCGAGGCCGAGGTAGTCGTTGCCCGCCAGGTCGACGGCGTCGTCGGCGGGCGGGCGCGGGCGCAGGGTGCGGGCGAGGCCGGCGCGGCCCCGCAGTTGGGCACGCCGGTCCAGGGTGCGGAGCCAGGCGTGCGGGTCGGGCGGGCGGACGTCCATGATCTGCAACCCCTGTCGGTGGCGGCGGCCCCGCGGGCCGCTTGTAGGGTACGACCCATGTCCCAGATCCTCGACCGCGCCCGCGGGCAGGTGTTGGACTCCGGTACCGGCCTCGACGAGGCCGGTGTGCTGGAGATTCTGCGCCTGCCGGACGAGCTGCTGCCCGCCGCCCTCCAGCTCGCCCACGACGTGCGGATGCGCTGGTGCGGCCCGGAGGTCGAGGTCGAGGGCATCGTCTCGCTGAAGACGGGCGGCTGCCCCGAGGACTGCCACTTCTGCTCCCAGTCAGGACTTTTCGCCTCCCCGGTGCGGGCGGTGTGGCTGGACATCCCGTCGCTGGTGAAGGCGGCGAAGCAGACGGCCGCGACCGGCGCGACGGAGTTCTGCATCGTGGCGGCCGTGCGGGGGCCGGACGCGCGGCTGATGAAGCAGCTACGCGCCGGGGTCGAGGCGATCCGCGCCGAGGTCGACATCCAGGTGGCCGCGAGCCTGGGGATGCTGACCCAGGAGCAGGTCGACGACATGGTCGACATGGGCATCCACCGGTACAACCACAACTTGGAGACGGCGAAGTCGTACTTCCCGAACGTGGTCACCACCCACTCGTGGGAGGAGCGGTGGGACACGCTGCGGATGGTGCGGGAGTCCGGCATGGAGGTCTGCTGCGGCGGCATCCTGGGGCTGGGCGAGACGCTGGAGCAGCGGGCGGAGTTCGCCGGCCAGCTCGCGCTCCTCCAGCCGCACGAGGTGCCGCTGAACTTCCTCAACCCGCGGCCGGGCACCCCGATGGGCGACCGCGAGGTCGTCGACCCGAAGGACGCGCTGCGGGCGATCGCGGCCTTCCGGCTGGCGCTGCCGCACACGATCCTGCGGTACGCGGGCGGCCGGGAGATCACCCTCGGGGACCTCGGTACCCGCGAGGGCCTGCTGGGCGGGATCAACGCCGTGATCGTCGGCAACTACCTGACGACGCTGGGGCGCCCGGCGACCGCGGACCTGGATCTGCTGGTGGACCTGAGCATGCCGGTCAAGGCGCTGTCGGCGACGCTCTAGCGGGGATGCGGATGCCAGCGGGGAAGCCGGTGACGTCGACCTGGTGCGAGCGGTGCGGCGAGGCGCTGCCGGCCGGCGGGCACGCGGCCTGCGCGGCGGCCCGGCCGCTGGAGCCGCCGCGGTACTGCCGGTGGTGCCGCCGCCGGATGAAGGTGCAGGTGCTGCCGGCGGGCTGGTCGGCGACCTGCGTGGAGCACGGGCGGCTCGACGGCGCCCCCTGAGCGGGCCGCGGCGGGACACGCCCGTGCCGCTCGGCGGACTCCCGCCGCCGAGGCCGCGCCTTTGGTCTGAATGTGCGGTTGGCCGAACGCACCCCACCGTCGCGGCCGGCCATCCGGCGGGATCCCCGACCGGGGGCGCGGCGGCGGCGCGGGGCCGTCGGGTGCCGCGCGGCCGCGACGGGGTCCGGCCTCCCGCCGGACTCGCCCGCGTCTGACGGCTAATGCGAGAATCACGGACAGTAACCTTGTTGGCGGTTTGTCAGATTTCGTCCGGGGACGCATCGTTGGTCGGTTCGCCTGTCCGTTAAGCGGCGTACCAAAGGAAAGCGTCCGTCGTTGAACCCTCGTCGGGTGGGGTGGAACGCCCGGGGCGGCGCGTACCGTTCGCGCCGGGGTGAGTTGCGCAACGCCCGATTAGCTACCTAGAGTGACGCCGTCGGGTGCGGACGTGAGGGGCGTAAGGTCCTACCGCTGGGGTACCCCGGGCGTCCGCACCGACAACCTCGTGCGCCCCGCGGCACCGGTCCGCCGCGGGCACCCGCCGACCTGCCGAGGCCGCGCCCGGCCGGCGACCACATACCCGCGCCGCCCTTGCGGGACGCACCCGCCGGTGCCCCGGTGCAGGGGGCGCCGGCGGGTGCGCGTCCGTCCTGTCGGACATGCACGCGGAGGGTCAGGTGAGCCGGCGCAGCAGCGTGCTGACCCGGCCGGCGTCGAAGCGGCGGGCCGAGAAGTGCGCGCCCACCCACTCGCGCAGCTCGGCGTGGCGGGGGTGTCCCGGGTCCGCGATGGCCGCGCGGAACTCCGCGTACCCCGACGGCCCGCCCACCTCCTCCGGCGGGCACACCCCGGCGCCGTCGGCGCACAGCGGGTACCGCTCGCCGGGCGCCGCCTGGAGGACGTCCTCCACGAGGACCTCGTGCTCCCACCAGTCGCCGAAGTCGTAGGTGTACCCGAACCGGTCTCCCTTGCCGACGACGCCGTCGAGCCGGTGGTCCAGTTCGTCGCGGAGCTGGAGCAGGTCGTCGGGGTCCGGCGGGCCGTACTGCTCGCCGTCGATGTCGAACGAGTGCAGGTGGCAGTTCTGCCAGCCGACGGCGTACTGGAGGACGCGGTGCACCCGGTCCAGGGTGTAGCCGCCCGGCACCAGCAGTCGGCGCCACACCGGGGGCGTCGTACCGGCCAGGGAGACCTTCAGTTGCAGGATTCGTCGCGGCATGGTGCCCAACCCTTACCCATCGCCCCCGCTCCTGCCTAGGCTTTGCCCATGATCTGTCGGGCGTGTCGCACGGATCGGCACGACGAGTGCCGGGGCGGAAGCTGGTGCGACTGCCAGCACCGGCCGCCGGAGCCCACCCCGCCGGCCACCGGGGCGCCCGGTGACTGAGCCGGTCGCCGGGCGCGGGCCGGCGACCGCCGCGCCGATCGTCCGGCTCTGGCCCGGCCCCGACGCCGCGCCGCTGGGCGACGACGCCCTGGCCGACGCCTACGCCGAGCCGGCCGGCCCGCACCTGCGGGTGAACTTCGTGTCCAGCCTCGACGGCGCCGTCGAGGTCGGCGGGTACTCGGCGCCGCTGTCCGGCCCCGCCGACAAGCGGGTGTTCGGCACGCTGCGGATGCGCGGCGACGCGCTGCTGGTGGGTGCGGGCACGCTGCGCGCCGAGGCGTACCGCGCGCTCCGGCTGGACGCCCGGCGCCGGGCCTGGCGCGAGGCGCGGGGGCGGCCGCCGTACCCCACGCTCGTCGTCGTCTCCCGCGCGCTGGACCTGGATCCGGGGCAGGCGGCGTTCGCCGACGCGCCGGTCCGGCCGCTCGTGCTGACCTGTGCCGCCGCGCCGCCCGACCGGCAGGCGGCGCTGGCGGCGGTCGCGGACGTGCTGCACTGCGGCGAGCGGGACGTCGACCTGGCCGCGGGCCTGGCCGCGCTGCGCGGGCGGGGACTGGGCCGGGTGCTGTGCGAGGGCGGGCCGCGGCTGTTCGGGGCCCTGACCGCGGCGGACCTGGTGGACGAGCTGTGCCTGAGCGTCGCCCCCCTGCTGGCGGGGCCGGGGGCCGGCCGGATCACCGCCGGCCCGCCGGCCGCGCCGCGGGGGCTGCGGCTGCGCCAGGTCCTCGCCGCCGGGGACCTGCTCCTGCTCCGGCACGGCCGCTGACCCCGCCACCGCGGCGCCGCCACCGCCCGCGGACCGCTTCGACCGCCGCCGGGTTCACGGCAGCAGCAGGCAGGAGTCGCCGAACTCGTGCCACAGGTAGCCGGCCGCGAACGCCGCGTCGTAGACCCGTTGCGTCAGGGTCGGCCCGGCGACCGCCTCGACCAGCAGCAGGTGCGACGCCTCGGGGTTGTGCAGGCCGCTGACCAGGCCGGTCACGACGCGGACCGGGCGGTCGGGGCCGATCACCAGCTCCGTCCAGCCGGCGGCGGCGCGGACGGTCCCGTCGGCGTCGGCGGCCGACTCCAGCGCCCGGGTGACGGTGGTGCCGACGGCGACCACCCGGCCGCCCGCCGCCCGCGTCGCGTTGACCAGCCGGGCCGTGGCCGGGGGCACCGTGAACCGCTCGGGCTGCGGCGCCTCGCCCGCGTCCTGCGAGGAGACGCCGGTGTGCAGGGTGACCGGCGCCAGGACCACGCCCGCGGCGACGAGGCGGGCCACGAGCGGCGCGCTGAACGGCCGTCCGGCGCTGGGCATCTCGGCGCTGCCCGGCGTCTCGGCGAACACCGTCTGGTACGCCGCGAGCGGCCACCGGGCGCTCAGGTACCCGTAGGCGACCGGCCGGCCGTACCGGGCCAGGTGGGCCGCCAGCGGGCCGTCGGCGTGCGCCCGCCACAGGCGGGTGCCGGCCCCGGTCGGCGAGCTTCCCGCCCGGGGGTACGGCTCCCGCAGGCGCAGCCGGACGCCCGCCCCGCGGGCACCGGTCCCCCGCCGGCCGGCGGCGCGGGCGGCCGGGTCGGCGGGTGCGGGCAGCGTGACCACGGTGCCCGTCGGTGCGTGCAGGACCGGCGCCGCGGCCGCGGGGGCGGTCCGCAGCTCGACCACCCACTCGCCCGCGCCGAGCGGCGCGGCGACGTGGACGACCACCGGGCCGGCGGCGGTGTGCCCGTCGGCCTCCGCCGCCACGGTCGCCGAGTTGTTCACCACCACCAGGTCGCCGGGGCGCAGGTGGGCGGTGAGCTGGTCGAACGTCGTGTGGTGCAGGCCCGCGGCGCTGCCCACGAGCAGCCGCACGCCGTCGCGGGCCAGGCCGCGGTGCTCCGGCGGCGCGGCGGCCGTGCGGTCGCCGGGGTCGGCGAAGGTGGTCGTCGGGGCGTGGGCCAGCGCGGTCACGCCGGCACCGCCGCGGCGAGGTCGGCGGCCCGGTAGCGCCCGCTGGCCGGCGCCTCGTCGAGCAGCCGCAGGAGGGCGGGTACGACGGACGCCGGCAGCGGCCGGTCGCTGATGTCCGCGCCGGGGAACGCCGCCTGGTGCATCGCCGTCCGCATGTCGCCGGGGTCGACCGCGTACCAGCGCACGCCGGGGTTCTCGGCGGCCAGGGTGGCGGTGAGGTGGTCCAGGGCCGCCTTGCTGGCGCCGTAGGCACCCCAGTGCGGGTAGTGGGCGACGGCGGCGTCGGAGGAGATGTTGACCACGACGCCGCCCGGGCGGGGCAGGGCCGCCCGGATCAGGGCCAGCGGGGCGGTGACGTTGACCTCCAGTACCGCGGCCAGGTCCGCCGCGTCGAGGTCGCGCAGGGCGGGCAGCGGGGTCGGGCCGAGGCTGCTGGCGTTGTTGACCAGCAGGTCCAGGCCCCCGGCGGCGGTTGCCGCGGCGGCGAGGTCGGCCCGGTGGGCCGGGTCGGCGACGTCGCCGGGCACGGCGGTGACGGCGGCGCGGTCGGCGAGCGCCGCCGCCACCGCGGCCAGGGGACCGGGCCGGCGGCCGTCGAGGATCAGGGTCCAGCGTTGGTCGGCGAGGGCGGCGGCGAGGGCGCGGCCGAGTCCGGCGGAGGCGCCGGTGACGAGTGCGACGGGCATCGGGATTCCTCTCGTTCGTGGTGGAGCCCAGTCTCGAAGTTGAAGCGAGGTTGAGGTCAAGGGTCGGTGGCGGCGGGCGTGGCGACGGTCACGTCCGACGGCTCCGGCCGCGCTGCCGTCCGCCCCGCCGGGCGGCCGTCCGCGCTGGTCGCGGGCGTACCGGCGAGGCGGTCGGCGGCGATGTCGGTGCGGTACGGCACCATGGGGGCGTGGATGACGCGACCGGGGTGCCGGAGCCCGCGGCGCCGAGGCCGGCCGCCGCGGGCGCCGCCGCGGCCGGCGAACCGGCGGCCGGTGACCGGGCGGCCACGGCCGGTGAGCCGGTGGGCCGGGTGCTCGGCACCGCGGACGCCACGCCCCTGACCTTCTGGACGGCCGTGGCCCCGGACGGGTACCTCCAGCTCGACGACGTGGTCACCACCACCCGCGCGCTGCCCGGCCGCGACCCGGTGTCGATCGCCGGGGTGGTGACCGCCGTGCGCGCGCGGCACGAGGGGGCGCAGTTCGACTCGGACGTGTTCGCCATCGCCGAGGGCATGTTGCCGGCCCAGGTGCAGGAGGCCGCCGAGGTCACCACGACCCGGATCGACCCGGAGGTGTACGTGCCACCGCGCCCGGGGGCGCCCGTGCACCGGGCCACCGGCGCGGCCCGCGACGCGGCGCTGCACTTCGACCGGATGAGCCGGGCCGTACCCATCGGCTGCGGCCGCGACGGGCAGCCGACGTACCTGAACGCGGACTTCCTGGACGGCCAGCGCGGCGCCCACGTCTCCATCTCCGGCATCTCGGGCGTGGCGACGAAGACGAGCTTCGCGACGTTCCTGCTGTACTCGGTCTTCCGCTCCGGCGTGCTGGGCGCCGACGGGGTGAACGCCAAGGCGTTGATCTTCAACGTCAAGGGCGAGGACCTGCTGTTCCTCGACCACCCGAACACCCGGCTCACCCCGGAGACCGTCCAGGCGTACACCCGGCTCGGGCTGCCGGCGGGGCCGTTCCCGGACGTGCGGGTGTACGCGCCGCCGCGGGCGGACTCCTCCGGCACCCCGGACGTCACCAGCCGCACCAGCGGCGTGGACAGCTTCTACTGGACGCTGGCGGAGTTCTGCGCCAAACGGCTGCTGCCGTACGTGTTCGCCGACGCCGACGACGAACGGCAGCAGTACACGATGGTCGTGCACGCGGTGACGGCCCAGCTCGCGCGGCTGGCAGTGCCCGCCGAGGGCGGGATCAGCCTGGACGGGGTCCGCATCGGCGCGTACGAGGCGCTGGTGGACCACCTGGTGGACCAGCTCTCCGACGAGGACACCCGCGCGTCGTGGACGGGTTCGGCGGTGTCGCTGGGCACCGTCAACGCCTTCGCCCGGCGGCTGATCGCCAGCAAGCGGGACCTGGGCCGGCTGATCCGCGGCGACCTGGCCACCCGCCGGCCACACGAGATCAACACCACCGAGGGCGCGCAGGTGACCGTGGTCGACCTGCACAACCTGCCGGACCGGGCGCAGCGGTTCGTGGTCGGCGTGACGCTGAAGACGGAGTTCGAGCGCAAGGAGAAGGCGGGCACGGCCAAGCCGCTGCTGTTCGTGGTGCTCGACGAGCTGAACAAGTACGCCCCCCGCGACGGCTCCTCCCCGATCAAGGAGGTGCTGCTCGACATCGCCGAGCGCGGCCGGTCGATGGGCGTGATCCTGGTCGGGGCGCAGCAGACGGCCAGCGAGGTGGAGCGGCGGATCGTCACCAACTCGGCGGTCCGGGTCGTCGGCCGGCTGGACCCGGCGGAGGCGTCCCGCCCGGAGTACGGCTTCCTGCCGCCGACCGCCCGGCAGCGGGTGCTGCTGGCGCGGCCGGGGACGATGTTCGTCAACCAGCCCGACATCCCGGTGCCGCTGTGCCTGGAGTTCCCGTTCCCGGCGTGGGCGACCCGGCACGCCGAGGCCGGCCCTCCCCCGGCGGCGACCCTGCGCTCGATCACCCAGCGCACCGACCCGTTCGCGGTGGTGGGCAGCGGCGCGACGGCGGTCGGCGACGACGAGATCCCGTTCTGATGCGGATCCTGCACACCTCCGACTGGCACGTCGGCAAGGTCCTCAAGGGGCAGCAGCGGCACGCCGAGCACATCGCCGTCCTGGCCGAGGTCGTCGCCGTCGCCCGCGAGCGGCGGCCCGACCTGGTGATCGTGGCGGGCGACCTGTACGACACGGCGGCCCCCACGCCGGACGCCACGCGCGTGGTGACCCGGGCGCTGACGGCGCTGCGGGCCACCGGCGCGCAGGTGGTGGCCATCGGCGGCAACCACGACAACGGCGCGGCGCTGGACGCCCTGCGGCCGTGGGCGGACGCCGCCGGGATCACCCTGCGGGGCACGGTCCGCGACGACCCCGCCGCGCACGTCGTCACCGGCGTCACCGACGGCGGGGAGGCGTGGCGGGTGGTGGCGCTGCCGTTCCTGTCCCGGCGGTACGCGGTGCGGGCCACCGAGATGTACGCGCTGACGGCCGCCGAGGCGCAGCAGACGTACGCCGACCACGTCGGCCAGCTGGTCGCCGCCCTGGCCGACGACTCCCCCGACACCGTGCACCTGGTGACCGCGCACCTGACGGTGGTGGGGGCGACGATGGGCGGCGGCGAGCGCGAGGCGCACTGCGTGCTGGGGTACGCGGTACCGGCGTCGGTCTTCCCGGCGAGCACCCACTACGTGGCGCTGGGGCACCTGCACCGGGCGCAGCGGGTCAACGGCCCCTGCCCGGTGCGGTACTCGGGCAGCCCGCTGGCGGTGGACTTCGGCGAGGAGGAGAACACGCCGTCGGTGTCGGTCGTGGACGTGACCGCCACGACGCCGGCCAGGGTCACCGAGGTGCCGATCACCGCGGCGGTGCCGCTGCGGACCGTCCGCGGGACGCTGGCCGAACTGGCCGCCGTGGAGGCGGGCGGGGCGTGGCTGCGGGTGGTGGTCCGGGAGGCGCCCCGGGCCGGCCTGCGCGAACAGGTGCAGGAGCTGCTGCCGCGGGCGCTGGAGATCCGCGTCGACCCGGAGCTGCTGCCGGCCCCCGACGCGGCGGCCCGGCCGTCGCGGGTCGGGCGCTCGCCCGCGGAGCTGTTCGCCGACTACCTCACCGCCCGCGGGCACGCCGACGACGACGGGGTGCGCGAGCTGTTCGACCAGTTGCACGACGAGGTGTCGCGGTGAGGCCGCTGCGGCTGGACCTGGCCGGGTTCACCGTGTTCCGCGACGAGACGACCGTCGACTTCACCGACGCCGACTTCTTCGCCCTGGTGGGGCCGACCGGCTCCGGCAAGTCCACCGTCCTCGACGCGGTGTGCTTCGCGCTGTACGGCACCGTGCCGCGCTGGGGGGACCGGCGGGCGGTCGGCAACGCGCTGGCGCCGTCGGCGACCGAGGCGCGGGTGCGGCTGTGCTTCGAGTCCGCCGGCAGCCGGTACGTGGCCAGCCGGGTGGTGCGGCGCGACGGCAAGGGCCGGGTGACGACCGCCCACGCCGGGTTGGAGCTGCTGCCGCCCGGGTTCGACCTGCGCCGCCTCGACGAGGGGCTGTCGCCGCAGGACCTCGGCGAGGTGCTGGCCGGTACGCCGGGCGAGATGGACGCGGCGGTGCTGGCGGCGGTCGGGCTGCCGTACGAGCAGTTCACCCGGTGCGTGGTCCTGCCGCAGGGGGCGTTCGCGGAGTTTCTGCACGCCCGGCCCGCCGCGCGCCAGGAGATGCTGGTGTCGCTGCTGGGCCTGGAGGTGTACGAGCAGATCCGGGTCCAGGCCGCCGGGCGCGCCGCCGAGTCCGAGGCCCGGCTCGGGGCGGTCGACCAGGTGCTGGCCGGGACGACCGCCGTGGACGACGCCACGCTCGCCGCCGCGCAGGGGCGGGTGGCCGACACCGCCGCGCTGCTGGCGACCGTGGACGCGACGCTCCCCCGGCTCGCCGCGGCGCAGCGCGGGGTCACCGACGCCCGGGCGGCGCTGGCCGCCGTCGACCGGGAGGTGGCGCTGCTGGCGGCGGTACGGGCGCCGGCCGACGCGGTGGCGCTGACCGGGGCGCTGGCGGCGGCCGACGCCGCGGCGGCCGACGCCGACGCCGCCGTGGCCGCGGCGGAGGCCGACGAGGAGGCGGCGCGCGCGGCGCTGGCCGCCCACGGCGACGAGGCCGCCCTGCGCCGGCTGCTGGACACCCACGCCGAGGAGGATGCCGCCACCCACCAGCGCGACGCGACGGAGGTCGAGCTGGCCGCCGCCGAGGCCGCGCAGGCGGCCGCCGACCGCGCGCTGGCCGCCGCGCGCGCCGCGGCGGCGGGGGCCGCGGCGGCGCTGGAGGACGCCCGGGAGGGCTACCAGCGCGCACAGTCCGCGGACCGGGCCACCGCGCTGCGCCGGGGGCTGGCGGCCGGCGACGACTGCCCGGTGTGCGCCCAGCCGGTCGCGGTCGTCCCGGACCTGCCGGCCGGCTCGGCCGTGGCCGCCGCCGAGGCCGCCGGCAAGCGCGCGCGCACCGCCGCGGACGAGGCCGACGCCGACGCCGCGGCCGCCGACCGTGCCGCCCGCAGCGCGGGTGAGCGGACCGCCCGGCTGCGCGCCGCCCGCGACCAGCGCCGCGAGGACCTCGACCGGATCGCCGAACGCCTCGCGCGCAGCCCCGGTCCAGCGCAGCTCCGCGCCGCGCTGGAGCGGCTGGCCGCCGGGCAGCGGCACCTGGCCGAGGCCGGCACCCGGGTCCGGCAGGCGCGCGCCGACCTGCGCCGGGCGCGGGCGGCCGCCGACGCGGCGCAGGGCCGCGTCGGCGGCGCGTGGCAGGCGTTCGACGCCGCGCGCGACGCCGTGGCCGCCTGCGGCCCCCCGCCGGCCGACCGGGGCGACCTGGCCGCGGCCTGGGCGGGCCTGGCCGGCTGGGCGCGGGCCGCCGGCGCCGCGCGGGAGGCCGACCGGCCCGCCGCGCAGGCGGCGGTGTCGGCCGCCGACGACGACGCCCGCGCGGTGGTCGACGCGCTGGCGGCGGCGTTCGTCGCCGCCGAGGTGGACCTCGACGACGACCCGGCCCGGGCGGCGGCGGTCGCGGCGGAGCGGGCGCGGGCGGAGCTGGACCGGCTCGGCGCGACGCGCGCCCAGACCGCCGCGCTGCACGCCCAGCGGGCGGCGCACGCCGACGCCGCCCAGGTCGCCAAATCCCTGGCCAACCACCTGCGGGCCAACAACTTCGAGCGGTGGCTGCTCGCCGAGGCGCTGGACGTCCTGGTCGACGGCGCGTCGGCGATCCTGCGGGAGCTGACCGGCGGGCAGTACGCCCTCGCCCACGACAAGGGCGAGTTCCACGTCGTCGACCAGTACGACGCCGGGCTGCGCCGGGCCGTCCGCACGCTGTCCGGCGGCGAGACGTTCCAGGCCTCGCTCGCGCTCGCGCTGGCGCTCTCGGCGCAGCTCGCCGGCCTGTCCACGACCGCGGCCAGCCTGGAGTCGATCATCCTGGACGAGGGTTTCGGCACCCTGGACGCCGCGACGCTGGACACCGTCGCCGCGACGCTGGAGGCGCTGGCCGCCCGCGGCGACCGGATGGTCGGCGTCGTCACCCACGTGGCGGGGCTGGCCGCGCGGGTGCCGGTGCGGTTCGAGGTGCACAAGGACGCCCGGTCGGCCCGGGTCACGCGGACGGGGCTGGCCGGGTGAGCTGGTTCGTCGACCCGTGGAACCCCAGCCACGGGGCGAGCTTCGAGGCCGGCACCGGACCGGACTCCCGCAGCAGCGCCGACGTGGACCTCGACGTGGAGCTGCCGACCGGGGCGTGGAACGCCCGGCGGGCGCCCGGCGACGTGCGGGCCGCCGGGGCCGTCCTGCTCGTGGACGGGGTGCGCCGGATCGACGCGACGGTGTGGACGGCGGAGCCCGACGGCGGTTCGCTGCCCGGCCTGGCGGCGTCGTACGCGGCGGGGATCGTGCGCTGCGACCTGCGCGGCGGTACCGCCGACCTGGTGGCCGGCGAGGTGCGCCGCGGGGTGTTCACCGCCAGCCCCACCGCCGGTGACCTGGTGACCCGGCACGCCACGTACACCCGGCACCGGGTGCAGCGGGGCGAGCTGGAGCAGTTGCCGGCGGCGGTCCAGGGTCCGCTGACCGCCCTGGAGGTCGCCGTCACCGGCGCCGCCGCCGACGCGGACCTCGTCGTCGTCGACGGCAAGCTCGGCGGCCGGGAGGCCGCGGCGACCACGATCGGGTACATCAAGACCCAGCACCGGATGTACCTGCCGCCGGCCCAGGCCGCCCTCGTCGCGCGGCTGGCGGCCGGCGAGCGCACGCCGGTGTTCCGCATCGGCGACCGGTGGCCGAGCCTGAGCTGGTACCTGCGGCTGCCCGGGCCGCGCGGCGGGCCGTGGGCCGGCGTCGTCCGGGTGGAGTGCGCCGCCGCGCTGCCCCTGCCGGAGGCGGTCCGGCTCGCCGACCTGTCGCAGGTCACGCTGCCGCTGCTGGCCTCGCAGGCGTACAAGGACCCCCGCGCGCCGCAGAACCTGACCCCCATCGCCGGGCTGGAGCGGCGGCTGCGGCGGCTGCTCGGCGACGGGCGCCTGCTGCACCGCGCGATGTCCCTGGCGGCCGGCTGACCGGCGCCGCCGGCCGGCCGACCGGAGGGCGGCGCCGCACCGCCGGGCTGGCACACTCGCGCGGGTGACGACCGACGGGCACACCCTGCTCCTGCTGCACGGGATGGGCGGCAACGCCGCCGTCTGGAGCGGCTGGCGGCCGCTGCTGGACGAGCGGTGGCCGGGGCCGTGGCGGGCCGTCGACCTGCCCGGGCACGGCGCCGCGCCGCCGCTGGCCCGGTACACGTTCGACGCGCTGGCCGCGGCGGTGGCCGCTGAGCTGGACCCCGGGCCGCGGTACGCGGTGATCGGGCACTCCCTCGGCGGCGTGGTCGGGCTGGCGCTGGCCGCCGGCACCCACGGCGTGGCCGTCGGCGCGGTGGTCGGGGTGGGCGTCAAGGTGGCGTGGTCGGCCGAGGAGCTGACGCGGGCCGCGGCGCTGGCCGCCCGGCCGGCCTGGTCCTGCGACGAGCGGGCGGAGGCCGCCCGGCGGTTCCTGCGCGTCGCTGGCCTGGAGGGCCTGGTCGACGCCGACCACCCGGCGGTCGGCGCCGGGATCCGCAAGGCCGGCGGCCGCTGGCGGCTGGCGATGGACCCGGCGGCGTACGGCGTCGGCGCCCCCGACATGGCCGCCCTGCTGGCCGCGTGCCCGGTGCCGGTGCTCCTCGCCCGCGGCGCCGCGGACCCGATGGTCGACACCGCGCAGCTCGCCGCCCTCGGCCGGCCCCCGGCGGTACTGGACGATCTCGGACACAGCGCCCACGTCGAGTCGCCGGGCCGGACCCTGGCCCTGCTGGCGCCCCTGCTGGCGCCGCCGGGTGGCACAGTGTCGGGGTGATCATCCGCACCCTCGCGGTACCGGCCGGGTACCGGCTGGACGTGTCGCTGGGCGGCCTGCCGTTCGGCCGGCACGACCCGTGCGCGCGGTGGGTCGCCGGGACGTTCTGGTGGGCCGCCCGCACGCCGGCCGGCCCGGGGACGCTCGCCCTGCGCCAGGACGCCGGCGCGGTCGCCGCCACGGCGTACGGGCCGGGGGCGCCCTGGCTGCGGGAGCGCGCCGACGCGGTGGCCGGGCTGCGCGACGACGTGACCGGCTTCGCCGACGTGGCCGCCGGCCACCCGCTGGTGCGGGGCCTGGCCCGCCGGTACGCCGCGCTGCGCCTGCCCGCCACCGGGCTGGTCTTCCCGCGGCTGCTGCGGGCGGTCCTCGAACAGAAGGTCACCGGCAAGGAGGCGTACCTGGCGTACGCGGCGACGGTCCGGCACTTCGGGGCGCCCGCGCCCGGTCCCCAGCCGCTGCTGCTGCCGCCGGACCCCGCGGCCGTCGCGGCGGAGCCCTACTGGACGTTCCACCGGTTCGGGGTCGAGCAGCGGCGGGCGACGACGCTGCTGCGCGCCGCGGCGCTCGCCGACCGGCTCCAGTCCGCCGGCCCGGCCGACGCCGCGCGGCGGCTGCGCGCCGTGCCCGGGATCGGCCCGTGGACGGTCGCCGAGGTCCGGCACACCGTCTACGGCGACGCCGACGCGGTCAGCGTGGGCGACTACCACCTGAAGAACATCGTGGCGTACGCGCTGGCCGGGGAGCCGCGGGCCACCGACGACCGGATGCTGGAGCTGCTGGCCCCGTTCGCCGGGCACCGCGGCCGGGTGTGCGCGCTGCTGCTGCGCGCCGGGCACGGCGCTCCCCGGTGGGGGCCGCGGCAGCCGGTCCGCTCGTTCGCCCGCTTCTGACCCGGACGGCGCGGGCGGGGCCGCGGGTCAGCCGGGCGGCAGGATGTCGCGCAGGTCGAAGGAGACCGGCTGGTCGAGCTGCGCGTACGTGCACGAGCGCGGCGTGCGCTCGGGCCGCCACCGGACGAACTGCGTCGTGTGCCGGAACCGCGGACCCTCCAGGTAGTCGTAGCGCACCTCGACCACCCGCTCCGGGCGCAGCGGCGTGAAGGACAGGTCCTTGCCGGCGTTCCACCGGCTCGTCTCGTTGCGGCGCGGGGTGCGCTCGCCGCGGGCGTGGGCGGCCCAGTTCCACGGGTGCGCGTCCAGCGCGGTGACCAGCGGGCGCAGCTCGTCGTACAGGGACTTGCGGACCGCCATCGGAAACGCCCCCACCACCCCCACGCTGTGCAGGGTGTCGCCGTCGTACAGCCCCAGCAGCAGCGACCCCACGGCGTCGTCGGCGGACTTGTGCACCCGGTACCCGGCCAGCACGCAGTCCGCCGTCCGGGTGTGCTTGATCTTGGCCATGACCCGCTTGTCGGGCTGGTACGGCAGGTCGGGGGACTTGGCGATCAACCCGTCCAGGCCAGCGCCCTCGAACTGCGCGAACCACCGCCGCGCCTCGGCCGCGTCCCGGGTCAGCGGCGTCACGTACACCGGCGGGCCGGCCGCGGCCAGCGCCTGCTCCAGCCGCTGGCGGCGCTGGGCGAACGGCAGCGGCGTGAGGTCGGCGTCGCCGACGGCGAGCAGGTCGAACGCGACGAAGCTCGCCGGGGTCTGCCCGGCCAGCAGCCGCACCCGGCTGTCGGCCGGGTGGATGCGCTGCTGGAGGGCCTCGAAGTCGAGCCGGTTGCGCGCGGTGTCGGCGATGACGATCTCGCCGTCGATCACCGCGCGGGGCGGGAAGTGCGCCCGGACGGCGTCGACCACCTCCGGGAAGTACCGGGTCATCGGCTTCTCGTTGCGGCTGCCGATCTGCACGTCGTCGCCGTCCCGGAAGATGATCGACCGGAAGCCGTCCCACTTGGGTTCGTAGCACTGCCCCGGCGGGATGTCGGCGACGGGCTTGGCGAGCATCGGCCTGACCGGCGGGCGTACGGGAAGGTCCACGGCGTCATTCTCCGCGCCGGCCGGCGTCCCCCGGGGACGAAGCGGCGGCCAGTCCCTCGGCGAGGCGCTGGATCTCGCGCAGCCGCTGCTTGATCTCCTCCTGCTCCTCGTGCCGGAAGGCGTCGGCGTCGACGATGAGCTTGCTGGCGAAGTGGGCGGTGATCAGGGGGATGACCAGCAGCACCATGCCGGAGATCAGGATGCCGGCGAGGATCCGCCCGCCGATCGTGGTGGGGTAGGTGTCGCCGTAGCCGACGGTGCTCGCGGTCACCACCGACCACCACAGCGCGTCGCCGAGGTTCTTGTCCTCCAGCAGGCTGTACGCCGTCGCGCTGACCGCCAGGACCACGAGGTAGAAGACGAGCAGGGTGCCGGGCGCGTTGGCGATCCAGACCAGGCCGCGGTACACCAGGTGCACCGGCCGCAGTATGCCCCACATGCCCCGACGCTAGTACGCCGCGCTGCGCCGGAGGCCCGTTTCGCCTGCCGGGGCCGCCCGTCGCGGCAGGCCGGCGGCACTAGCCTGGATCGGTGACCTACGAGACGCGCGTACGCATCGAGGCGCCGCCGGAGCGGATCTGGGCGGTCCTCGCCGACGTGGCCGCGTGGCCGCGGTGGACCGCCTCCATGCGCGAGGTGACGCCGCTGTCCGGGGCGGCGCTCGCCGCCGGGGCGCGGGTGCGGATCCGCCAGCCGCGCCTGCCGGCCGCCGAGTGGGAGGTCACCCGGTGGGCGCCCGGGCGCGGCTTCACCTGGGTGTCCCGGAACCCGGGCCTGACCGTGACGGCCGACCACCTGCTCGACCCCGCGCCGGACGGGGCGACCACCCTGACCCTGGCGCTGCGGCACCGCGGCCCGCTCGCCCCGGTACTGCGCCTGCTCACCGGCGCGCTGACCCGGCGGTACCTGGCGCTGGAGGCGGCCGGGCTGCGCCGCGCGGCCGAACAGGGGCCGGGCTGAGCCGCGGCCGGGCCGGCGGCGCCCAAGCCTAGGGAGTTCATGGATGCTGGGGCGGCGGTGCGCCGCGCAGGCTGGGCCGCATGACAACTCTGCCGAGACCGGCGTCGCGCCGACTGGCGTGGTGCGCCGCCGCCGCCCTCGTACCCTCGATCATCGCCTCCCCCGCCTCCGCCGCCCCCCGGGCGGCCGGCTGGGTGTCGGTCAGCCTGCCCGCCATCGACGGCCTGTGCGCCACCTCGGGGAGCGCCCGCGTACAGGTGGCCAGCAGCACCGAGGTCCGGCTGCTGACTCCGGGCTTCACCACCAGCAACGGGCAGTCCGTCGCGTGCGAGGCGACCATCGAGTTCCGGATGCAGGCGCACAAGCGCCTCGTCCTGCGGGAACTGCACCCCGCCGCCGAGGTCATCGTCTCCGGCAAGGCCGGGGCGATCACCAACGCGGCGGTGCGGACGCCCTCGGGCGCGGAGGTCGGGACTGGCAACGTGACGTGGCAGGGCGACATCCACCAGGTCTGGGGACCGCCGGTCGACGGCCGCGGGACCGAACTGGCGCCCTGCGGCGGGCGGGGGCGGTTCACGCTGACCACCGAGCTGCAGACGTGGATCCCGACCGGCCAGCCCGGCAACGCGATGCTCAACTCGGGCACCAGCGCCACCCTCGCCCCGTCGGTGGTGATCGACGCACCCGACTGCTGACCGCCCGGTCGGCCGCGCCCGCGGCGCGGATCGCGCAGGGAGTCAGCCGCCGCCGAGGGCCGCCGGCCACTGGTGGGTGGCGCCCTCCTCCGCCGCGATCCGCGCCCGGGCCGCGGCGTCGGCGTGCGTACACAGCACCACCGTCGCCCCCACCGACAGCGGCGCGAGCAGCCAGCGCACCGGCTGCTCGTTGGCCGGGTCGTCGACGTCGACCAAAACCCGGTCGCCGCGCCCCAGCCCGGCGAGGTCGGCGACGGCTCGGGCCAGGCTCCCCCACTCCTGGTGCGACGTGCCGTCCGGGCTGGCCGGCGCGCCCGCGGCGAACACGGGCCGGGGCGCGGCCGCGGCGTCCAGCCCGCGCACGGCGGTCTCGAAGTCCCAGAAGCCCGCCGGCACCTCGCCCGCGGGCCCGCCCAGCCCGACGACGAAGCGGTGCCGACCGGGCGGCACCTCCTCCAGCCAGCTCCGCAGCCGCGCCCCGGAGACGAACACGGCGTCGGCGTGGGCGGGTCGCCCCAGGCCGGCGGTGGCCCACGGCCGGTACTCGACCGCCGCGCCCGCCGCCCAGCACCCCAGCAGGATCGCCGCGCTCCGCCAGTGCGGCGGCAGCAGGACCGCGCACCGGCCGCCCGGCCCGACCCCGCAGTCGTCGCGGAGCAGGACGGCGGTGCGGGCCGCCTGGGCAGCCAGCGCCGCGGCGGTCACGTCCACCCGCTCGCCGCTGGCGTGGTCCAGGAAGGTCAGGAACGGGACCGGTGACAACTCCGGCGCGCGGTCCAGGAACGCGGCGACGTCCGCGGTGCCGCTGCGCGGCGCTTCGTCCATGGCTCCCCATGCTAGGCGGGGGGGCCGTCGGGGTCAGCCGGTCACGTGGACCCCCGCGTTAGCCCTTCCCGCGAGCAGGGAATCGACCCAGGTGCGGTACGTGCGGGGGTCGCCGTTGTAGCCCAACTTCCGGCCGACCTCGCGCCCGTTGCGCAGGGCGAGCAGGCTCGGGTACCCCTTGATCTGGAAACGGCTGTTCAACTCCGGCGAGGCGTCGCCGTTCACCTGTCCGAGCAGCCACCGGCCGGCGTCGTCCTTGGCGAACTTCTGCATGTGCGGCCTCAGTTCCTTGCACGCGCTGCACCAGGGCGCGCCGAATTCGAGGACGACCAGCCTCCTGCCCGACTCCCTCAGCACCTCCTCGATGTTCCCGGTGGTCACCGGGATCTCGATGTTGGGGTCCGCCGGCATGGCGGGCGGGTAGTCGCCGTTCTTCACGTCCTGGATCCAGCGCCACAGTTTCGTCCACTCCTTGGAGCCGCCGGCGTACCCGGTGAACCGCGGCACGACGGCGCTCTGCTCCTTACCGTTGCGCAGGACGACCAGGGTGGGCAGCGTGGTCACATTGAGCCTGGCGTGCAGCTCCGGGTAGGCGTCCCTGTCGACGCTGCCGACCATCCAGGCGCCGCCGTCCTGCTGCACGATCCCGTGCAGGTCCTTGGCGATCTCCTTGCAGCCCAGACACAGCTCGGCCCCGAAGTCGAGGACCACCGGCTTCTCGGCCGAGTACTGGGCCACCTGGTCCCAGTTCGCGGCGGTGACGTCCACTTCGAGCGGCGGACCTGCGGAGACTGTCGCAGGGCTCGCGGACACGGGCGCGGCGGCAGCGGCCGCGCCGCCGCACAGCATCGCGCCGACGACAACGCCCGACAGGGCCGCCCTCACCACGCGCGTCATCCCGGAAAACTCCATGAAGATCCCTTTCTCGTGCGCACTTCTTCAGGCGAACCACAAATTCCCCGGACAGACCCACGGGCCGGAAACGATGTCCGGTCAGCTCGCCCCCACAGCACGACAGAAGCGCGACAGGCTCATCGACGTTTATTCGGGACCACTAAACAGCTACCTGTATCCGGCAGTCCCTGGTGCCCCAATAGTACGACTCAGACATCGTTAGATAAAGAAGCAAATCTATACGTTTGCGCAGTGGTCACGTCGGCGGCTCGCTTGACCGCCCGTCGTTTCGTGTGCGCGCCGACGCCCTCGGTTGTCCGCGCCGGCCGGCTGTCCGGCATCCGACAGATCAATGTCGGGGACAGCGGCCGCGCTCCTATGCTCCGGCCAACCGGCGCTGCCGCGCGGGTTCCGCCGTCCCCACCACGAAAGGCCGATGCCACGTGCGCCGCTTCGGACTGCTCCCTGCCGCTCTCGTCGTCTCCGCCGCCGCCACCGTCCTGTCCGGCGTCCCGGCTGCCGCCGCGCGCGCCGCCGCCGATCCGATCGGGATCGGCTCCGTCTCTGTCCGCGGGTCGAAGTGCACCAGGGCCGACCTCAGGGTCTCCGTCAGCGACGGCAACCTGGTCGTGGGCTCGGAGAGGTTCCGGGCCGAACTCGGTCCGATCTTCAGCCCGCCCCGACCCCGCGACGACGCCACCTGCGCCGCCACTATCCAGCTCGACCCGGGAGCGGGGCGCCGGGTGGTGCTCGACGGCGCCGCCCACACCCAGAACCGGTACATCTCGCCGCGGTCGACGCTGACCAGTACGGCCAAGGTCGAGTTCGGCGGCGGGGCCGCGCCGTACGAGACGGTGGTCAAGGACCTCGCGGCGCCGCTGGACGACGAGGTGGTGCTGGAGCACCGGTTCCCCGCGCCGCTGACCGGCGCATGCGGCCGGGCGACGGTGACGCTCACCGAGCGGATGCTGTTCACCACCGAGGACGCCACCCAGCTCAACGGGGTGCACTGGAGCGAGAGCCGCATCGGCGCCCGCACCGAGCCCTGCTGACCCGGGCTTCCCGGCGACCTCGGCAGCGGTCTACCCTGCAGTGCCTATCGTCGCCGAGATGGCCGCGGTGCGCCTAGATTCGGGAGATGGACGTTCGCTCGCTGGCTTTCCGCACCGACCTGGCCCTGCTGCGGTGGGGCGGCAGTCAGATCGAAGACCACGGCTCCTACCTGGTGGTCCGCACGCCGGGTAATCCCACCTTCCACTGGGGCAACTTCACGCTGCTGGCACGGCCACCGGCTCCAGCCGACATGGACGAGCTGCTGGCGGCCAGCGACGCACGGTTCCCGGACAGCAGGCACCGGACGTTCGGCGTCGACGGCGTGCACGACCAGTCCGCCGACCTCGCGCCGCTGGTACGCGCGGGGCTGGCCCTCAACAGGGGGGCGGTGATGACCGCTCAGGCGGTGCACGAGCCACCACGGCCGGACCGTACGGCGCAGTACCGTCCGCTGGTCACCGACGACGACTGGGCGCAGCGGGTAGCGCTCGCGGTTGCCTGCAACGACGAGATCTCCCCGCCGGAGTACCTTGTCTTCGCCCACCGCAAGGCGGCCTACGAACGAGGCCTGGTCGAGGCCGGCCACGGCGCCTGGTGGGGCGCCTTCGTGGACGGACGCCTCGCCTCGGCGATGGGCTTGTTCAGGGCCAGCCCGGGTCTGGCCCGTTTCCAGAGCGTCCAGACCCATCCGGACCTGCGCGGACGGGGTCTGGCGGGGACGCTGGTACACCGGGTGAGTCAGTACGGCTTCGCCGAGCTGGACGCGGGCACGCTGGTGATGGTGGCCGATCCCGACTACTCCGCGATCCGGGTCTACCGGTCGGTGGGTTTCACCGACTCCGAGCACCAGTCCCAGGTGGAGCAGTTCGACCGGTACGCCTGAGCCGGCTCCGGCTACCAGTTGGCGCTGTTCTTCCGGGACGGCTGCACCCGGGGCGGCTCGCCGGGCATCTTCGGGTAGTCCGGCGAGTATCCCGCAGACCTACACCCACTTCTCAACGCTGGTTCGCCGCGTCCGAGCGGGTCGACGACCGGCGGACATTCTCGCGGCGCAGGGCGCGCACGCCGAGAACATTGAGCCCCACCCCCCAGATCAAGACCATCAGCGGCCACATCGCCCAGCTCAGCGCCGTCATCGTTCCGCCTAGCAGCTGGAGCACCATGCCGAACGGCGTCAGGTAGTCGCGTACGAAGTACAGCGGTTCGGCGAGGCCGAGCAGCCCCCACAGCGCCATCGGCAGGAGGGTCGCGACACACGCGGCGACCCGGGAACGCAACAGCAGTCCGCACGCGGTTCCGGTCAGCTGCGCCACGACCTGGACAAGCACGCCGCCTACCCCGATCACGACGGCGTCCTGCCACGGGTGAACCGAGGCGCCAGGCGGCACCAACGCGAGCGCCGCCGCGCTGAGCAGCGCGCCCAGCAGGGCGATCCCGGTCGCATACACACCAGCCGCCCCGAGGGTGGAGCGCACGGAAGCAGGAGCGCGGTGTAAGTCGTGAACGAGCAGGACGCCGACGAACGGCAGGGTTACCGACATGAGCTGCTGGACCGGTCCGGCGATGCCGGCGAAACTTCGCATGGCGGGGTCCATCGGCACAGCCGCCGCCGCCAGCACACCCAGTCCCACAGTGACCGCTAGCAGCCATCGACGCGCTCGGGTACCAACCGCACGATGCAACACCAGGTTGATCTCGCCGCCGTCACGTCTGTTGTTCCGCGCCATATGTCCGCCTCCCAAGTGGAAGAAGGCTAACAGCGGGAACGTCTGTGCCGTTGTCCTCAGCGGACCTAAGACTTCGCCCGGCTGGGCTGGACCCGCTTGGGCTCGCCCGGCATCTTCGGGTAGTCCGGCGGGTACGGCAGGTCGCCGCTTCCGCCGTGCGCGTCGCGGTCAGCCCACTCCAGCAGGGGCGCCAGATCGTGGGCCACCTCGTCGATCCCCGCGTGCGGGTCGCGCTCGGCGAGGCGCGGCGGGACGGTCCGCAGGTCGAAGTCGTCCGGGGTCACCGAACCCAGCTCCGCCCAGCTCACCGGGGCGGAGACCGTGGCCCGCGCGTTGGCCCGCAGTGAGTACGCGCAGGCGATGGTCCGGTCCCGGGCCATCTGGTTGTAGTCGACGAACACCTTCTCGCCGCGCTCCTCCTTCCACCACCTGGTGGTGACCAGGTCGGGCCGGCGGCGCTCGATCGCCCGGGCCAGGGCGATGGCCGCCCGGCGCACGTCGACGAAGGTCCAGTCCGGCCGGATCCGCACGTACACGTGGACGCCGCGGCCGCCGGAGGTCTTCGGGTAGCCGGTCCAGCCCAGGTCGTCGAGCAGCGCCCGCAGCTCGCCCGCGACGACCACGGCGTCGGCGAAGTCGGTGCCCGGCTGGGGGTCCAGGTCGATGCGCAGCTCGTCGGGCCGGTCCACGTCGGCCGCGCGCACCGGCCAGGGGTGGAAGACGACGGTACCCATCTGGGCGGCCCACGCGACGTGGGCCAGGTCGGCGGGGCACAGCTCGTCGGCGGTCCGGCCGCTGGGGAAGGCGATCCGCGCCGTCTCCAGCCACGGCGGCACGCCCTTGGCCGGCACCCGCTTCTGGAAGAACATCTCGCCGCCCACCCCGTCGGGGAAGCGTTGCAGCATCGTGGGGCGGCGGTGCAGGGCACGCAGGATGCCGTCGCCGACGGCGAGGTAGTACGAGAACACGTCGCGCTTGGTGTAGCCGCGCTCCGGGAACATGACCTTGTCCGGGCTGCTGAGCCGGACGTCCCGGCCCGCGACCTCGACGATTTCCGCAGGCGTGGCCCCCATGCGGTGACCCTACGTCACCGGCACAGGGGCCACGGGGCGAACGAACTTCAGTGGCGTCGGCGCACCGCGTACCGGAGCATGACGCCGCCGCCGGCCAGCAGGCCGCCGACCAGGATCACGGCGACCACCGGCACGCCGGTGACCGGCAGCGCGCCGCCGGCCGGTCCCGGGGCCGGGGCCTCGCCGGGGCTCACCCCGGACGGGAGGGGCGACGGGCGGCCCTGGCCGCTCGGGGTGGGGGTGGGGTAGCTGGTCGGGTAGCCCCGGGGGCCGCCCCGGCCCGGGACGGCCTGGGCACCCGCGGCGGCGGGCGCCACGGCGGCGGGGTCCGCGCCGCTCGGCGCGGCGGATGCCGCGGGGACGAGCCAGGCGACACTGAGGGCGGCCGCACCGGCGACCGCGAACGCGGCGAGACGCACACGACTGGACATGAACGGATCCGTTCGTTTCTGTCGGGCGGGAACACCCGAGGACGATGCCGACACCGGCGGGGATCCACCTGGTTGGCGGACGCCGACGGGCTCCATCAGCGCAACGACATTTTGCTCCATTCCGACATCAAGGCGGCTGGGTGATTCACGAACGGGGCACTACGGTGGACGCATGACCACACCTTCGGATGCCCCGGGCGGGGCAGCGTCGCCACTTCCCCGCACTCCGCAGGAGTGGCGGGTCCGGCTCGACGAGGAGGAGTTCCGGGTGCTGCGCGAGGGCGGCACGGAGCGGCCCTTCACCGGCGCATTCGTCCACCACAGCGCCGCGGGGCGGTACGCGTGCCGGGGGT
Organism: Pilimelia terevasa; assembly: GCF_014647915.1. Lineage (GTDB taxonomy): Bacteria > Actinomycetota > Actinomycetes > Mycobacteriales > Micromonosporaceae > Pilimelia > Pilimelia terevasa. The sequence goes on along the minus strand of NZ_BMQC01000015.1, from coordinate 57,069 downwards.
GCGGGCGGGAGCTGTTCGCCAGCGCGGCGAAGTTCGACTCCGGCTGCGGGTGGCCGAGCTTCGACCGGGCGGTCCCCGAGACGGTCCGGCTGCTGGAGGACCGCAGCCACGGCACGGTCCGCACCGAGTGCCGGTGCGCGCACTGCGACTCCCACCTGGGTCACGTGTTCCACGGCGAAGGTCTGACACCGGAGAACACGCGGTACTGCATCAACAGCGTCTCACTGACCTTCCACCCCGCCCCGGACACGCCGTGACGCGCCCGGTGTCCTGACAGGACGCTCCGCATATGAGTCATATATCGGACATCGCGCAAGGCCGTCTGGCTGCCCGGCAGCCAGCAGTGGCTGACGTTGGCCCTGAGCGGGCCGGATGACCTAGTCGGTCGCCCGGTTCGACAGCCCGTATCGCAGGAGGATGCAGTCGCCGATGGCGCGGTTCTCCAGGAGGCGTGCCTGGTTGCCGCTGTTCGCCGGGAACTGACCGTCCGTGACGAACCGAGGTGCGGCGGAGTCGCCGACGAAGAACGGCGCGATGACGAGGTGCAGTTCGTCGGCGAGGCCGTGGGTGAGGAACTGTGTGTGCATGGTGCTGCCGCCTTCGACCATGAGGCGCCTGACGCCGCGGCCGGCGAGGTCGTCCAGGACGCGGCCGAAGGAGAACGGTTCTCCGGCGTCCACCACGTCAGCGACGGCGCCCAGGCGCTCAGCGACCGCGCTGTGGGCCGGAGTAGAGGTGTAGACGACTTTGCCGTCCTCGCCCGAGGTGAAGAACGCGGCACCAGCGTCCACGGCTCCGCGCTCAGTGATCGTCACCTTCAGCGGGGAGGACGTCCGGCCGGCGGTGGTCCGCTGGTCCCTCCGTTCCTGCGAGCGCACGAGGAGCCGGGGGTTGTCCCGCCGGATGGTGTTCGCGCCGACCAGGACGGCGTCACAGGTGGCGCGCACTGCGTCGACCCGGTCGAGGTCCTCGCCGTTGGACAGCAGCAGGCGCTTGTCGGTGGCGTCGTCCAGGTAACCGTCGATCGACACGGCGCAGGACAGCAGGACGTACGGGCGTTCAGTCACTTCTTGACGCTCCCAAGGGTGAGGACCTGATCCACGAGGCGTGCGTAGTCGGCGGCGCGGTGCAGTCGCCGAGCTGGTCGAAGGTGTCAGGGCTGAGCCAGGCCCGGACACGCTGGGCGTCGTCACGCCGCCAGGAAGACCGCTGCACAGAACTGGGGTCAGAAGTCTTCCGTCGCGCCACCTGTACCTGCTCGGGACGGGGCTCATGGACGCGAGCAGCGTAGCGGACAAGCACCTCGCCCCACCCCCGCTCGCACAACAAGGAGGCCGCTCCGATGCTCCGCCGGGGTGACGTGCTGATCCTGCGCGAGAAGGAATGGCGCACAGGGCAGGGCAGCATCCTCGTCACTGTGACAGCCGTCGGCGACAGGCGCTACGACGAGGGCGACTGGTTGTCGCTGGGCTCCCGCCGTCCACGGCTGCGCCCACCACGCCAGCCCCGTCGGCGTCGTTCACATCCAAGATTACAAAGGAACAGCGAGGGGCGCTCAGCTCACTGCTCGGCACGGTGAAGGCGGGAACAAGGGTCGCGATCTCCACACGGCTCGGCCGGAACGAGGTACGTAGCCGACCTGCGGTGGCGCCGGAGATGAACTGAGCCCAACCGGATGAGGGATCGGGTTGCCGACCTCGCAAGGACAGGGGGAAGCGCCAGTGACGGCGACAGGCTGGCCACCTGTTCGATTACTAATATTTAGAACTTAAATAATATATCGGACAGCACTGTCCGAGACCGTTCAGGCGACGCATTGACTCGCATTGATTTCATGTGATGGGTCACATAGATTGGGAAGACTTTGGCGACCCACCCCGAAGGGATGCGTACCCCCATGCGCGCCACCACCCGTATCGCCGTTCTCGCGGCAGCCCTGTCCGTTCCCCTGGTGACGGCGACCGCCTTCGCCGACACCGCCGACGCCCCTGCCGCCGCCGTCGACTTCGGCACCCCCACCGTCGCCGAGGGCGTCTCCGGCGACCTCGGCGGCGCCGAGGTCGTGGGCACCACCCGCGTCCGCTACGCCGCGCCGCAGGAGACGATCTCGCACCCGGGCTCGTCGTACGTCAAGGTCCACATCAACTCGCTGCGGCTGGCGCCCGGCGACTACCTCACGGTCGCCGACCGGACCGGCCGCGAGGTCCACACGTACCACGGCGACCCCACCGCGCGCGGCCAGGCCGCCGCGGGCGACGCTTCGCACACCGTGCACCGCACGCGCGGCTTCGCCGCCATGTCCGTCGAGGGGGACACCGCGGTCGTCACCGTCCACCGCGCCGGCAGCGCGCGGCAGTCCGCCGCCGCCCTGGACCGCGCCGGCTACGGCGTCGTCATCGACCGGGTGTGGCGCGGCTTCAGCGCGGCGGAGTTCGCCGCGCAGCAGCAGAAGACCCGCAAGGTCTGCGGCAAGGACGCCCGCCGCGACATGGTCTGCTACAAGGACAAGTTCCCCACCGAGTACGGCAAGAGCCGCGCCGTCGCCCGCGCCGTGCTCAACGGCAAGGGCTACTGCACCGCGTGGCGGGTCGGCAACAGCAACCGGATGCTGACCAACAACCACTGCATCGCCGACAACGCCGCCGCCAAGTCCAGCGAGATGCAGTTCAGCTACGACTGCGCGACCTGCGGCGGCAACGACCCCGGCGTCCCGACCAAGGTCGGCGGCACGGAGCTGTTCAAGACGAACAAGGCGCTGGACTACGCGCTCGTCTCCGTCGACAAGTTCGACAGCATCAGCAGCTTCGGCACGCTGTTCCTGGAGACGAACCCCGCGAAGGCCGGCGACAAGATCTACATCCCCGGGCACGGCGACGCCAAGCCGAAGAAGATCGCCATCTTCGACGAGGTCGACGGCGGCGCCCCGTGCACCGTCTACTCGCTGTCCGGTACCCGCGTCGTGTACAACTGCGACACCTCGGGCGGCAACTCCGGTTCGCCGGTGTTCTCGGCGACCTCCCACAAGGTGATCGCGCTGCACAACCTGGGGAGCTGCCCGAACAACAACAGCGGCAACATGACCACGCGGATCATGGCCGAGATCGGTTCGATGATCGACAACAACGGCTGAGGCACGCCAGCGGCTGAGTCACGCACCGGCGGATGCCGCCCCCCGCGAGCCACCACCTCGCGGGGGGCGGCATTTCCGTGTCCCCGGCGCACCCGGGCGGGTGCCCGCGGCGCCCGCCGGTTTCAGGGCACGTAGCGGCTGCGGTACCGGCCGAGCAGCCACCACTGCGCGGCGACGGCGGCCGCGGTGAGCAGCAGGACCACCACGGTCGCCGCGGCGGCGAAGCCATGGCGCAGGTACTCGAAGCCGGTTCGGTAGACGAACAGCGACAGGTACGTCGTGGCGCCCTGCGGCGGGCCGCCGTCGGTCACCACCAGCGCGGGGGTGAACGACACCTGGAAGCTCAGCACCGTGTCGCGCAGGGCGAGCAGCCCCAGCACCGGCGCCACCAGCGGCAGCGTCACCCGGCGGAACACCTGCCACCGGCCGGCGCCCTCCACCGCCGCCAGCTCGTACACCTCGGCCGGCAGCACCCTGCGGGCGGCCAGCAGCAGGACGAACAGCTCGCCGACGGTGAAGACGCTCATGATGATGATCGCGGCGCGGGCGGGCGTCGGCATGGTGAGCCACTGCGGCGGGAGCGCGCCCCAGGCGGTGAGGCCGTTCCCGCCGCCGACCGTCAGCGCCCGGTTCACCGGCCCGGCCAGCGGGTTGAACAGCCACAGCCAGAGCAGCCCGTACGCGACCTCCGGAACGGCCGTGGGCAGCAGGGCGACGGTGCGGGCCAGGCCCACCCGGCGCCCGGGCCGGTGCAGCAGCAGGGCCAGGCCGAGGGCGAGCGCCAGGCGCGCCGGCACCGCGACCGCGGCGAACACCAGCGAGTTGGTCAGCGCCTTGTGGAACGGCTCGTGCCCCCACAGCTCGCGCAGGTTGGCCAGGCCGACCCAGCGGGGCGGGCTGATCGCGTCCCACTCGGTGAACGCCAGGGCCACCGTCGCCGCGGCCGGCGCGAAGACGAGCAGGGCCAAACCGGCCGCGTACGGCGCGAGCATCGCCGCCGCCTGCCGCCGGTCGCTCACGACGTCCCCTCCCCCGCGGGGTCGGCGACCCGGGCGCCGTCGGCCGCGAAGAAGTGCAGCGCGTCGCGCGCCGCCGTGACCGCGTACTCCGCACCGACCTCCCCGGTGCGCGCCCCCGTCGGCACCCGGACCGTCACCGGCCCGGTCGCCGCGGCGAGGTGCACGAACGTGTCGGCGCCGGCCAGCTCCCGCCGCACCGCGGTCGCCCGCGGGGCGAGCAGGGCGCCGCCGCCGGCGTTGTCGGCGCCGTCGCGTGGCAGGGACAGCCGCAGGTCCTCGGGCCGGACCACCAGCTCCGCGGCGCCGGCCGGCGCGTCCGCGACCAGCCCCGGCGGGAGGACCGTCAGCCACGGCGCGCCGACGAAGCCGGCCACGAAGCGGGTCGCCGGCCGCCGCCACAGTTGCGCGGGCGGCGCGACCTGTTCGAGGCGGCCCGCCCGCAGCACGGCGATCCGGTCGCCCAGCGCCATCGCCTCGGCCTGGTCGTGGGTGACGTGCAGCGTCGTGGCGCCGACCCGGTCGTGCAGCGCCCGCAGCTCGGCCCGGGTGCTGGTCCGCAGCTCCACGTCGAGCTGCGACAGCGGCTCGTCCAGCAGGAACACCGCGGGCTCGCGGGCGAGCGCGCGGGCCAGGGCGACGCGCTGGCGCTCGCCGCCGGAGAGCTGGCCGGGCCGCCGGTCCAGCAGGTGCGCGCAGCCGGCCACCGCGGCGGCGGCCGCCGCCGCCTCGCGTGCCGCCCGGCGGCCGGCGCCGCGCACCGACAGCCCGAAGGCGATGTTGCGGGCGACGTCCAGGTGCGGGAACAGGGCGTACGACTGGAAGACCATCGCCACGTCGCGGGCGCCCGGCGGCAGCGCGGTCACGTCCCGGCCGGCCAGGTGGACCGTGCCGGCGGCGGCCCGGTCCAGGCCCGCGACGACGCGCAGCAGGGTCGACTTGCCGGCGGCCGACGGCCCGAGCACCACCAGCAGCTCGCCGCGCCGCACGGCCAGGTCGACGCCGCGCAGCGCCGCCACCCGGCCGTGCCGCACCTCCACGCCGGACAGCCGCAGGCCGCCGCCCGGGTCGACCGGCCCGCCGGGCGCAGCGGTCAAGGGCGGCCGGCCCGGGCGAACACCGGCCGGGTCTGGCGGTCGAGGTCGGCGAGGACGCGGTCCAGCGGGTCGCCGCGGTAGAAGGCGTTCTCGAACAGGTCGGCGGCGATGTCCTCCACCTCCGGCCAGGTGGCGACCGTCGGGGTGCGGCGCATGTGGCCGATGGCGTCGAGGAACACCCGCGCCGAGGCCGGGGGGCGGGCCGGGTCGAGGAAGGCCGGCGACTGGGCCACGGCCATGTGCGAGGGGACGGTGCGGCCGGTTTCGGCCATGATCCGCGCCCCCGCCGGGCTGAGGGCGAACTCCAGGAACCGCCAGGCCCCGTCGGGGTTCCTCGCGCCCTTGGTCATGCAGTACGCGTCGGAGTGCAGCACGTTGGCCGGCGCGGTGTGCCGGGGCAGCTCGGCGACGTCCCAGTCCAGGTCGGAGGCGGCGCGGAAGGTCGTGGTGGAGCGGCGCGAGCTGAGCAGCATGGCGAGCCTGCCGTTGACGAACCGGGACTCGTCGTCCATGCTCTCGACCTCCTCGTCGGGCGGGGTCACGCCGAAGCGCTGCCGCAGGTCGAGGAACTGCTGGACGGCGGCGCGGGCCGCGGGGGTCTGGAGCGCGAACCGCGTCGGCGCCCGGTCGTCGTCGGTGACCTGGCCGCCGTGGGACCAGACGAACGGCGCCAGCCGGACGATGCTGGCCTCGGTGCCCAGGCCGTACACGTCGACCGGCGCGGGCGCCTGCTCGGCCTCGACGGCGTTGGCGACGTTGCCGTGCACGTCCCGGGTCAGCGCGGTGGCGGTGGCGACCATGTCGTTCCAGTGCCAGCCGGGCTTGGGCGGGGCGACGCCGTACCGGGCGAACAGCCGCTTGTTGTAGTAGACGGCGAGGCTGGAGACGTTCTGCGGCAGGCAGTACTGGCGGCCCGCCCACTGGAACGCCTCCAGCGCCTGCGGGTACAGGTCGCGGGCGGCGATCGCCGTCGAGGACGCCAGCCGCGTGTCCACCGGGTCGATGGCGCCGCGGGCGGCGAACTGCCCGTAGTAGCGGTAGTTCATCAGGAACAGCTCGGGCGGCGCCCCGCCGGCAACGGCCGTGGAGAGCCGGGCGATGAGGTCCTTGCGGTCGGAGGCCTCCACCAGTTGGACCGGGCGGCCGGGCACGGCCTTGTCGTACGCGCTGATGAGCGTGCGGTACGAGGCCAGCTCCTCGGGGGTGCCGAAGACCATCAGCCGGACCGGGTCGCCGGCCGCCGGCCGGTCGGCGCCGCACCCGGCCAGGCCGGCCAGGAGCAGGGCGGCGGCCCCGATGACGCGGATTCTCATGTGACTGTCCCTTCGGAGGAGCCGGTGCGGCCGCGCATGTACCACTGCGCCGCCGCGAAGACGAGCAGGGCCGGCAGCGTCGCCAGGACGGCGCCGGCCAGGAAGACGGGGAAGTCGGTCGGGTCCAGCGTGGACAGCGACCGCAGCGCGACCGGCAGGGTGAAGTGGTCCCGGTCGTACACGTACAGCAGCGGGTCGAGGAAGTTCGACCAGGTGAGCACGAAGGTGAACGTGGCCAGCGCGACGGTCACCGGCCGGACCAGCGGCATCGCCACCCGCCACCAGGTGCGCCACGGGCCGAACCCGGCCAGCCGCGCCGTCTCGTACAGGTCGGCGGGGACGGCGCGAAAGGCCACGTAGTACACGAGCGGGTACAGCGGCGAGGTCGCGATGAGCGCGGGCGCCATGAGCGGCACGAGGGTGTCGGTCAGGTGCAGTGCCCGGTACAGCGCGAACCGCGGCACCAGCAACGCCGTGGCCGGCACCATCAGCGCGGTCAGCGACAGCAGCACCACGCCCTGGGCGGCGCGCCGCGGCAGCCGCGTCGTGGCGAAGCCGGCCCAGGCGGCGACGAGGACGCTCACCGGTACGGCGACGAGGCAGACGGCCAGGGAGTTCAGCGCCGCGCGGCCCAGGCCGCCGATGCCGAGCGCCTCGGCGTAGGCGGCGAGCGTCACGTGGGTGGGCAGCAGCGGGGGCGCGGCCGGCGGCGGCAGGCCCGGCGGCCGCAGCGACGCCGAGAGCAGGAGCAGCAGGGGCGGGCCGAAGGCGAGCAGCACGGCGGTGATGGCGTGGCGCCGGATGTCCGGCGGGGGGCGACGGCGGCGGCGCACGGGGGCGACGGCGCGCCGCGTGGCGGCCGGACCGCGCGTCGTGTGGCGTTCCATGGCCCCCTCGGGAACTCGTGCGGACGCCCGCGGTCGCGCGGGCCCGGTCCGACCCGGACCGCGTACGGAACAGCGCGAATATCCCATCGCGGCCCGACCGAGATCAAGCCTTCCCCCACGGTCCCCCGAACAGGCACAATATCGAAGCCAACCAATGCTGCGGGCCACCCGCACGGCCCGCTCGGGGAGGACAGTCGTGACATTGACGCTGCGGACGGCCGGCGTGGCCGCACTAGGCCTGGGAATGCTGGCCGCGGCCGGGGGCGCCGCCGCCCGACCCGCCGACCGGACGATCGGCGGCACGTTCGTCGAGGCCGACGTCCAGGGCCCGGCAGGCGGCGCGGAGTGGAACGAGCTCCAGCGCACGTACCCGCACGCCGCGCGGGACCTCGACGCGCTCGCCGGGCGCGCCCGGGGCCAGGCGCGCGCCGTGGCCGCCCGCAGCGACCTGCGCCGCGCCGCCGCCTGGCAGAACCTCGGCCCCGACAAGCTCGGCGGCCGGGTGCCGGACCTGGTCGTCGACCCGAGCCGCCCCGACACCGTGTACGCGGGCGCCGCCTCCGGCGGGGTCTGGCGCAGCACCGACGCCGGCCGCACCTTCACCTACGCCTGGGACCGCGGCGCCACCCAGGCCATCGGCGCCATGGCGGTCGCCGACGACGGCACCCTGGTCGTGGGCACCGGCGAGGCCAACCCCGGCGGCGGCAGCACCACGGTCAGCGGCTCCGGGGTGTACCGGTCCACCGACGGCGGGGCCACCTGGACGTCGCTGGGCCTGACCGGCAGCGCGCGGATCGGCGCCGTCGTCGTCGACCCGAAGAACCCCGCCCGCATCTTCGTCGCCGCCACCGGCGGCCTGTTCAGCAAGGGCGGCGAGCGCGGCGTCTACGGCACCGTCGACGGCGGCGCCACCTGGAAGCAGCTCCTGGCCGGGACCACCCCCACCACCGGCGCGGTCGAGCTGGACATGAGCGCCGCCGACCCGAACACGCTGTACGCGGCGATGTGGGACCACTACCGCACCCCGCAGCGGCGGGTGTACGGCGGCACCGGTTCGGGCGTCTACCGGTCCACCGACGGGGGCGCCACCTGGACCCGGCTGGGCGGCGGCCTGCCGGCGGCGAGCGCCGACCTCGGCCGGATGGGCGTGGTCAGCGCCCGGAGCGACCCGCGGCGGCTGTACGTCGTGGCGATGACCGCGGAGGGCCGCTTCGAGGGCATGTACACCAGCACCGACGGCGGCACCGCGTGGCAGCGGCTGGCCAACACCGGCGCGGTGTCCTCGGCGCAGGCCGACTACGGCTGGTGGTTCAGCAAGCTGTACGTCGACCCGAAGGACCCGCGGCACGTCCTGGTCACGGGCGTGGCGCTGGTGGAGTCGGTGGACGCGGGCGCGAGCTGGCGCAGCAGCAGCACCGGTTTCCACGCCGACCAGCACGTCGTCGTGTGGGACCCGCGGGTGCCGCGGCGGGCGTTCCTCGGCAACGACGGCGGCGTGTACGCCTCCACCGACAACGCCTCGCTCGACGGCCGGTGGACGAAGACGACCAGCCTGGCGAACATGCAGTTCTACTCCATCGCCGTCTCCCAGCAGGACCCGTCGCGGATCAGCGGCGGCCTCCAGGACAACGGCTCGGTGCGCTCGTGGTCCGGCTGGGGCTCGCACCTGGGCGGCGACGGCCTGAAGAACCTCATCGACCCGACGAACCACCAGAAGATCTACGCCTGCTCGCAGGACGGCGCGTGCAGCCGGTCCACCGACGGCGGCAACTCGATGCAGGCCCTGGGCGCGACGACCTCCGCCCGCAGGGCGTGGCTGACGCCGATGGAGCTGGACCCGGCCAACCCGGCGGTCGTGTACTACGGCGGCAACGTCCTGAACCGGTCCACCAACTCCGGCGCCGCCTTCACCGCGATCAGCAAGGACCTGAGCAAGGGCGGCCAGGGCGGCGACAGCCGGTGGGGCACGATCTCGGCGATCGCGCCGGCCCGCAGCGACGGCCGGGTGATCTACGTCGGCACCAACGACGGCAACCTGTGGATCACCCGCAACACCGGCGGCACCTGGACGCAGATCAACGCCGGCCTGCCGGACCGGTGGATCACCCAGGTGGCGGTCGACCCGGCGACGGCGGACACGGCGTACGTGACGGTGTCGGGGTACCGCAGCGGCGAGTCGGCGGCGCACGTGTTCCGCACGACCGACGGCGGGAGGACGTGGACGCCGCTGGCGGGGAACCTGCCGGACGCGCCGGTCAACGACATCATGATCGACCCGGTGGACAAGCGGACGCTGCACGTGGCCACCGACGTGGGGGTGTACTCCTCGGCGGACGGCCGCGCGTGGACCCCCTCGGGCACCGGCCTGCCGCAGGTGCCGGTGGCGGACCTGGTGACCAACGTCGTCGGCGGGCGGACCGTCCTGACGGCCGGGACCTTCGGCCTGGGGGTGTGGCGCCTCACCCCGACCCGGTGAGCGCCCCCGCGATCAGGCGCCCGAGGCGGCCTGGGCCTCCCACATCGTGATCACGACGCCGAGGACGAACATCCGCACGGCCGGCGGCAGTCCGGGCAGGTCAGCGGCGACGTCGCCGCGCCACATGCTCACCCGCCGCACGGTGCCGACCGCGCCCGAGTCGTCGTACAGCTCCTGCACGTCCCTCCACATCGAGGCGCGGCGGAACCGGTAGGTCCGGCCGCCGGCCTCGACCGTCCACCGCCGCCGGCCCACCCGCTCCGCCGTGGCCAGGGCGACGTCGGCCCCCGAGCCGTCGGTGGCGTCGGTGAGCGTGAAGCGCGTGCCCCAGACGTTGCCGCGCACCTCGTAGTCGCGGCCGTCGAGGGAGAACCGGCCGCCGCTGCGCCAGAACGCCCCGTCCCACACCGCGGCCACCCGGCCGTCGGCGAGGACCTCGTATCGGCTACGCCAGAAGCTGGCCTTACGCGCTGTCAGCACCCCTCGATGGTACCGGCGTGCCGCCTGCGGGCGCCGGAACACAGCTCACACACAGCGCTCATTCACCCGCGCACAGTGACCCGGCAAGGTCCGGAGAGGCCGGATCAGGCCGCCGCGCCCCACCACGCCGAGGCCACCGCCGGCCGCCCACGGGTACCGCCGGCGACCGGCACCCGTTCTGGGCCATGCCGCAAATTCCGCTCCCTCCACTGTCGGCACATCGACGCCCTTTGTACCGTCAGCGGCGGAGTTGCCAACCACACGAAGGGCTTCCGCATGACCCGCCTCATCAACCCGCTCACCGTGGCCGCGCTCGCCCTGGCCCCCGCGCTGGGAGTCGGCCTGCTCGCACCGGCGCACGCCGCGCCCACCCTCCGCACCGCGATCACCGACCCGGCCGGCGACGTCACCGACGACGAGGACACCGCCGTCACCGCCCCGTACGCCGACATCGTCAGTGCCGACGGCCGCAGGATCGGCGACAAGCTGGAGCTGCGCTACACCACCGCCCAGGCGCTCAGCCCGCTCCACGACCCGAACTGGGACAGCGAGGACACCCACACCGACTTCACGCTCGACACCGACAACGACGGCAAGGAGGACTTCACGGTCGCCTACGGCCTCGCCGACGGCGCCCTGTACGCCGAGGTCACCAAGGCCGACGACCACGACGACCCGCCGGTGCTGTGCACCGGAACAGCGACGTACACGAACAACGCCCACGTCGCGACCGTGCCCCTGTCCTGTCTGGGCAACCCCGCCCGGGCCGGATACCAGGTGGACACGTCATACGACCTCGACGCCCAGGACGACGACTCCCCGACCGGCTCCGACGCCGCGCCCGAGGCCGGATTCGCCGACATCGGCTGAGCGGGGAGGCGGGTGCCCCGAACCGTCCCTCGACGGCCTGCGGAATGCTCGACGGTCTGCGGAATGGACGACGCGGTCAGTCGACATGCCGCCACCGTGACGGTGCGGGGCGGCTGGCACAGGTGATCTCGAAGGCGTTCATGGCCGCCGTGCCGCGGTCCGGCCAGGCCGCGCGGGCCGGCCAGGCCGGCGCGCGCCGGGGCAGCGGCGCCCCCTCGTCACGGTTCAGCCCCCGCCTTCGGCCGCGATGCCGTGCCCCGTCGGTGTGGTGCCGACGGGGCACGGCGGCAGACCGGAGCCGACGCTCAGACGCCGGCGTTCGACCGGATCCACTGGCGGGTACCCGCCACGGCAATGCTGGAGTACTGCGCGTTGCGCGTACCGGCGGTCGACGCGACCCCGACGACCTTGCCGCCGAACCACGCCGGACCACCGGAGTCACCGTTGGAGGCGTTGCCGGTGACGTGGGTCAACTGGAGCGCCGGCCCGCCCTTGTGGTCCTTGGCCGCTCCGTCGATCCGCAGCGTCGCCTGCTTGAGTACCGGCGAGGGGGGGCACTGCTGGCTGACGGGGCAGGTCTTGCCCCAGCCGTAGATTTCCACCTCGGAGCCGTTGGTCGGAACGGCGTCCGCCACCGGCGCGATCACGGGGTTCTGGATCGGCGTGGCGAGCTTGAGCAGGGTCACGTCGTACTTGCTGAGGTACCGCTCGACCTGGTACAGCGTTCCTTCCCCACGCTTGAGGCTGCCCACCTTCACGGAGAAGACCTTGCCGGTGTGCCCGTAGGTGAGGCAGTGGTCGGCCACCAGGACCCAGTCGACGGCGATGATCGAGGCGGAGCAGGACGGACCGCTGGCGCTGCCGTCGCCGCGGTAGAACTGCGCCGCCCACGGGGCGCTCTCGGTCACCTTGCCGTCCACGATGCGCCCGTCGCCGGGCATCGGGTTCGTGGCGGCCTGTGCAGGTGTGGGGATGCCGAGGGCGGCCAGTACGGCGACTACCGCGGCGCTGTGCTTGCGAACCATCATCAACGCTCCGATCGGGTGCGGGTGGGGGGACGGCGACATCCGGGGGTGAGCCGACGCCGCGCGGGGCGCGATCTGCGCAGGCGGCTCCGGCACGCGGGGCACCGGAGGCGCATGGACATTCACGAAGACGTGCATCAATATATGACTGCCTTCGACGCGCTCACAAGTGGTCAGCACGCGGCGACGCGCCCGGGCACGCCGGGCCGTAGGGCCTGTTCCAGCGGTAGGGAATAGGTGGTACCCGCTCGTCAGCGAGCTGCCGCCGACGGGATCCCGTCAGCGCCCTCGACATGGCGCCGAAAGTCGACATCTGGCGCCGATGTCGCCAAACGAAGCCAACACCAGGACGGCACGGGCGCACGTCTCCCCGTCTCGCTCCCATGGTGGACCCGCTCCACGCTGCTCCCCCACTCGGCAGCGGTGCGGCCGCCGCGCGGGAACGGCGGCGACCGGCCGCCGGGGGCTCGCGTACCATCCACCGCATGGTCGAGGTGCATCAGGCCGGGTTCGCGCAGCTCGACCCGCACACCCTGTACGAGGTCCTGCGGCTGCGGGCCGAGGTGTTCGTGGTCGAGCAGGACTGCCCGTACCAGGACCTCGACAACCGCGACGTGGAGCCCACCGCCCTCCACGTGTGGAGCACGGGCGACGGGGCGCTCCTGGGGTACCTGCGGGTACTGGAGGAGCCCGACGGCACGGCCCGCATCGGCCGCGTGGTGGTGCGGGGCGCGGCGCGCGGCACCGGTGTCGTCCAACGCCTGATGCACGCCGCGCTCGCCCACATCGGCGCCCGCCCGAGCGTCTTGGCGGCGCAGGCGCACCTGGAGCGCTTCTACGCGCGCTTCGGGTACCGGGCCTGCGGCCCTGGGTTCGACGAGGACGGTATCCCGCACCTCCCGATGCGACGCGACGCCGACTGAGGTCGGCCGGTGCCGGCAGGTCGGCCCGTGCCGGCAGGTCAGCCTGACAGGTTCAGTCCCGTGCCGGCAGGTCAGTCCATGCCGGCGAGGCCGTGCGGGCTCTCGGGCTCCCGCTCGCTGCGGCCCGCCGCGGTGTCCCGGTCGGTCTTGGCGTACTGGTGCTCGCCCGCGATGTCCGGCTCGTCCTCGGCCAGGGCCGGATCGGTCAGGGCGGGCGGCGGAGTCGGGGCCGGTGTCGGCGTCTCTCTGCTCATGGCCGACGACTACCCCGCCGGGGCGCCGCCGCAAACCGGCGGCAGCGCCCCGGACACGCCCGCGGTCCGCGGCGGCGGCCCGGTCAGGGCAGGTCGGCCACCATCTGGGCGACCGTCCGGCGGCGGCCGGTGTAGAAGGGGACCTCCTCGCGGACGTGCCGGCGGGCGCCCGAGGCGCGCAGGTCGCGCATGAGGTCGACGATGCGGTCCAGCTCGTCGGCCTCGAAGGCGAGCATCCACTCGTAGTCGCCCAGGGCGAACGAGGCGACGGTGTTGGCGCGCACGTCGGCGTAGCCCCGGGCCATCCGGCCGTGCTCGGCGAGCAGCTCGCGCCGCTCGGCGTCGGGCAGCAGGTACCACTCGTAGGAGCGGACGAACGGGTACACGCACACGTACGCCCGGGCCTGCTCCCCCGCCAGGAACGCCGGCAGGTGGCTGCGGTTGAACTCGGCCGGCCGGTGCAGCGCGGCCTGCGACCAGACCGGCGCCAGGTGCCGGCCCAGTGCGGTGCGGCGCAGGGCGGCGTAGGCGTCCTGGAGCGCGTCGGCCGTCTCGGCGTGCCACCACACCATCAGGTCGGCGTCGGCGCGCAGGCCCGCCACGTCGTACACGCCGCGCACGACGACGTCGCGGTCGGCGAGGTCCGCGAGCAGGGCCTCCACCTCCGCGACGAGCGGGTCGCGCTGGGCGGGCAGGCGGTCGGCGGCGCGGAACACCGACCACATGGTGTACCGGATCGTCGCGTTGAGTTCCCTGATCCGCGCGGCGTTGGTCTGCGGGTTCTCAGCGGTCACGGTGCCTCCTGGAGGTGAGGTGCTGCCAGATCTCGTCGGCGGCGCGGCGGCCGGAGGCCACGCACGCCGGGATGCCGATGCCGTCGCAGGCGGCGCCCGCCAGCGCCAGCCCCGGGCCGAGGGCGGCGCGGGCGGCGGCGACCCGGTCGAGGTGGCCGGGCCGGTACTGGGGCAGCGCGCCGCCCCACCGCTGGACGTGGGAGGCGAGCGGCGCCGGCAGGGCCGCGCCGAGGAGGTCGCCGACGGCGGCGAGCGCCGCGGCGGCGAGCGTGTCGTCGTCGACCTGCAGGGCCGCCTCCTCCCGGTACCGGCCGGCTGAGGCGCGCAGCAGGACAGGCGTGTGGGCGGGCCGTCCCCACTTGCGGCTGACGAACGTGGCGGCCTTGACCAGGCCGTCGGGCGCCAGCAGGCCGGACAGCTCGGGCAGCGCGGTACCGGCGGGCAGGGCGAACGTGACCAGGGCGACGCTGGCGTAGTCGAGCTGCCCGACGAGGTCCGCGGCGGGCTCGGCGGCGCTGGCGAGCAGCCGGGCCGCCGGGCGGGCGGGGACTGCCAGGACCACGGCGTCGGCGGTGACGTGGACGGGGTCGCGGGTGGCGCCGAGGGTGAGCCGCCAGCCGTCGCCGGCGGGGTGCAGGGCGCGCACGACCTGGCCGGTGTGGACGGTCGCGCCGCTGGCCGCGGCGACGGCCGCGGCGAACCGGCCGAGGCCGCCGGCCACCGCGGTGAACACGGGTGCGCCGGCCGGGCGCGGCAGGGCGGCGAGGGCGGCGCGGACCGCGCCGGTCAGGGTGGGCGCGCCGCGGCACGCGCGCGCCAGCGCGGGCATCGTGGCGGCCAGCGACAGCGCGTCGGCGTCGCCCGCGTACACGCCGCCGAGCATCGGGGCGACGAGCCGGTCGACGACCTGGTCGCCGAGGCGGTCCCGGACGAGGGCGCCGACGGCGACGTCCTCGTGCGGGCCGAGCAGCGGCGGGGCGCCGGCGGCCGGGGGCGGCTCGGGGCGGGCGGTGGCCAGCGGCGGCAGCGCGGCGAGGTCGCCGGGGACGCCGACGAGGGTGCCGGCGGGCACCGGGTGCAGGGCGCCGTCGACGGCGATCGCGGCGCGGGCGGTCACCGGGTGGCACAGCGCGTCGCCGAGGCCGACGGCGCGGGCCAGGTCCAGGGCCGCGGAGTCGCCGCCGGTCAGCGGATCGCGGGTGAGGAACGCCTCGGCGCCGTACTCGACCGGCTGGCCCGCGAGCCGCCCGGTGCGCAGCTTGCCGCCGACGGCCGGGCCGGCCTCGTAGACGGTGATCCGCAGGTCGGGGCCGCCGTGCCGGCGCAGCCGGTGGGCCGCGGCCAGGCCGGCGATGCCGCCGCCGACCACCGCCACCTCCATCATGCGCCCCAGCCTCTCAGGCCGCCCCGCGAGCGCGGCCACCGGGCCGGTTCAGCGCCGGAAGATCTGCATGATCTCCAGCACGGCGGGGCCGAGGATGACGACGAACAGGGACGGGAAGATGAACAGCAGCACCGGAAAAAGAATCTTGATCGGTACCTTCTGGGCCAGCTCCTCGGCGCGCTGCCGGCGGCGCAGCCGCATCTCCCGCGAGTGCTCGCGCAGGACGGAGCCGATCGGTACGCCGAGCTCGCCGGCCTGGACGACGGCGGAGACGAACGTCCGCAGCTCCGGTACCGTCGTCCGGTCGCCGAGCGCCCGCAGGGCGTCGGCCCGCGCGGTGCCGATCTGCATCTCCTGGAGCACCCGCACGCACTCGCGGGCCATCGGCCCGCGCCCGTGGTGGGCCACCTGGGCCAGGGCCGCGTCGAAGCCCAGGCCCGCCTCGACGCCGATCACCAGCGTGTCCAGGACGTCGGGCAGCGAGTTGCGCAGCTCCTGCTGGTGCTTCAGACCCAGGTTGTAGATCATCAGGTCGGGCGCGAACAGGCCGGCCGCGGCGCCGAGCAGGGTGCCGGCGAGGCCGCCGCGCAGGCCGCCCAGCGCGGTGCCGAGGAAGCCGCCGAGCACCGCGCCGACGGCCAGGCCCACGCCCTTGGCGGGGACCACCCTCTCGACCGGCCAGGCGGCCGGGTTGCCCGCGTAGTCGAGGTGCCGCTGCAGCCGGAGCACCGCGCCGGTGGGCGTCAGCGCCCGCCCGACGCCGCCCAGCCGCCGGCCGAGCGGGGCGCCGAGGCGGTCCCGCAGCGGGCGGTCGCGCGGGGCGAGGTAGCCGCCGGGGCGGGTGCGTTCGAGGTGGGCCAGCGAGCGGGCGATGTCGGCGCGGGCCCCGCGCGCCCCGGCGAGGGTGAGCACGGCGATGACCATCGCGCCGCTGATGGCGGCCATGCCCACGAGCAGGACGGGGGACATCAGACCTCCACGTGGATGAGTTTGCGCATCCACAGTGCGCCGACGCACACCATGACCACCGCGCCGACGAGCATCGCCGCGCCGAGCCCCGTGGTGTACAGCGGACGGACGTACTCGTTGCGGAAGAAGAACATCCACGCGCCGAGCACCACCGGCATCCCGAGCAGGACCATCGCCGACAGCCGGCCCTCGGCCGACAGGGCGCGCACGTGCCGGAACAGCCGCCCGCGCTCGCGCATCGTCTCCACCGCGGTCTCCAGCGTCTCGGACAGGTTCCCGCCGACCTCCCGCTGGATCCTGATCGCCATCACCAGCCAGGCCATGTCCTGGCTGCCGTTGCGGGTCCCCACCCGCTCCAGGGCGTCCTCCAGGTCGCCGCCGAGGCGGGTCTCGGCCAGGGCGCGGCCCAGCTCCCCGGCGACGGGCTCCCCCGCCTCGCGGACCAGCGAGTCGATCGCCTGGGCGAGGGAGAAGCCGGAGCGCAGCGAGCCGACCACCAGTTGCAGTGCCTCGGGGAGCTGGTCGGCGAAGGCGCGGGCGCGGCGGTTGGCGCGGGTGCGCAGGTACCCGCCGCTGCCGAGCCAGCCCAGCAGCAGGCCGGCGGGCAGACCCGCCCACCACGGCAGCAGGAGCAGGCCGAGCAGGCCGCCGCCGCCGGCCGCCGCGGCCCGGACCAGCATCCACTCCTCGGCGCGCAGGCTGCTGCCGGCCCGGTCCAGGGCCTGCTCGATGCGCTCGCGCCGGCCCGGGCGCCGGACCACCTGCGCGGAGAACGACAGCGCCGCCTGGAGCATCGGGCCGGTACCGCCGCGGGCCGCGGGCGCGCCGCCGCGGTGCAGGACGAACGCGTCGAGCTGGGCCAGCCGCCGCTGGACCTCGCTGCGGCCGATCAGCGGCAGCGCCACGAGCAGGACCAGGACGAACAGCGCCGCCCCGGCGGCGGCGGCCACGTGCCACGCCCGCACGGGACCCGGCCCGGCCGCGGCGTACACCCGCGGCCCGCCGCCGACCGAGGTGTCCACCCGGAAGGTGACCGGGGTCTGCCCGCCGGCGGTCACCCCGCCCGCGACGGCCCGGACCGTCAGCGTGGCGGGCCGGCCGGCGAGCTGCGGCGGTACCGCCGCAAAGACCCGGACCGGCGGCCCGAGGCCGGCGGCCATCGACCGGAACACCGCGCGCAGCCGGGCCGCGTCGCCCGCCCCGACGACCCGGCCGCCGGTCGGCGCGGTGAAGCCGCGTAGCTGGGCGTCGGAGGCCTCGCCGAAGCGGACGGCGTCGACCACGACCGGGCTGGCCGCGAGCGTGGCGGCCAGGGCGGCGGCGCTGGTGCGCGAGCCGCGGTCCTCCCCGTCGGAGAGCACGACGGCGCGGCGCTCCACGTAGGCGCCCGCGGCGGGGTCGACCTCCGGGTCGAGGGCGGCGGCGGCGCGGGCCACGCCGTCGAACAGGGCGGTGTTGCCGGCGGCGGCGAGCCGGGCCACGGCGGCGCGGAAGGCGGCGCGGTCCGCGGTCGGCGGCAGCACCGTGCGGGCGGTGTCGGCGACCGCGATCAGGCCGAGGGCCACGCCGGCCGGGGCGGCCGCGGCGTAGTCGGCGGCGGCGGCGCGGGCGGCGGCGATCCGGGCGCCGGCCATCGAGCCGCTGGTGTCGAGCACCAGGACGACGGCCCGGCGGACGCCGGAGCCCGCCGCGCCGGCCACGGGCGCGACCGTCGCCGGCAGATCCACGCCGTCGGCGGCCACGGTGATCCGGGCTCCCGCGAGCGCCCCGCCGGGCAGCTCGCTCCCGGCGAGCAGGAACGACACCGTACCCGGGCCGGTCTGCACGCTGGTCACGGCGAGCGCCGGGCCGGCGGCGGCGGCCGGTACCCCGCCGCCGGCCGCCAGGCCCCCGGCGGCGACCGCGGCCGCGAGCCGGGCGGCGACCCGCGGCCCGGCGGCGCGGCGGGCGGCGGTCACCGGCGGGCCGCCATGAAGGTGTCCGGGGCCAGGGCGACCCCGTAGGCGGCGAGGGTGTCCAGGAAGCGGGGCCGCAGGCCGGTCGGCTCCAGGGTGCCGCGGAACCGGCCGTCGGGGTCGTGGCCGGCCCGGAAGTCGAACAGGTACAGGTCCTGCAAAGTGATGATCTCGGACTCCATGCCGACGACCTCGGAGATGTGGGTGATCCGGCGGCTGCCGTCCTTGAGCCGGCTGACCTGGATGATCAGGTCCACGGCCGAGGCGACCTGCTCGCGGATCGCGCGGACCGGCAGGTCCATGCCGGCCATCAGGACCATCGTCTCCAGCCGGGCGAGCGCGTCGCGCGGGGTGTTGGCGTGCAGGGTGGTCAGCGACCCGTCGTGGCCGGTGTTCATCGCCTGGAGCATGTCCAGGGCGGCGCCGTCGCGGACCTCGCCCACGACGATCCGGTCCGGGCGCATCCGCAGCGCGTTCCTGACCAGGTCCCGGGCGCTGATCTGGCCGCGGCCCTCCACGTTGGCCGGCCGGGACTCCAGCCGGACGACGTGGTCCTGGTGCAGTTGCAGCTCGGCGGCGTCCTCGACGGTGACGATCCGCTCGTCGGCGGGGATGAAGCCGGACAGCACGTTGAGGGTGGTGGTCTTGCCCGAGCCGGTGCCGCCGGACACGAGTACGTTCAGCCGCCCGCGGATGCAGCCCTCCAGCAGCGTCGCCGTCTGCCGGGTGAGGGTGCCGAAGGTGACCAGGTCCTCGACCGTGAACGGGTCGGTGGCGAACTTGCGGATGGTCAGCGAGGAGCCGTCCAGCGCGATCGGCGGCACGACCGCGTTGACCCGGGAGCCGTCGGGCAGCCGGGCGTCGACCATCGGGCTGGACTCGTCCACCCGCCGCCCGACCCGGGAGACGATCCGGTCGATGATCCGGCGCAGGTGCGCCTCGTCGGCGAACTCCACGTCGGACGGCACCAGCCGGCCCCGGCGCTCGACGTACACCCGCTGCGGGCCGTTGACCATCACCTCGGTGACCTCCGGGTCGCGCAGCAGCGGCTCGATCGGCCCGTGGCCGAGGATCTCGTCGGTGACCTCCTGGATGATCCGGGTGCGGTCGCCGCCGGCCAGCGGCGTCTCCTCGGCGGCCAGGAGCTCCAGCAGCGTCGTGCGGACCCGCTCGGCCAGGTCGGTGGAGTTCTCCGAGTCGTACAGCTTCGGCCCGAGGATCTCGGCGAGGCTGCGCTGGATCCGGGCCCGCACCTCGGCGACCCTGTCGCTGGCCTGCCGCCCGGCGGCGCGGTACCGGTCGCCCGCGCGCGGGGCGTCGGCGTCCGCCGGTGCGGGGGCGGGCCGGGGGGACTCGTCGGCGTCGCGCGGGACACCGCCGGAGATCCGGTCGGCGAGCCCCATCTCAGCCCCGCCGCCCGAACAGGCGCAGGCCCCGCCGCTGCGGCGCCCGCGCGTGGCCGGCGCACCGGTCGGCCAGCTCGCGGATGGACCGGCTGACCGCGTGCTGCGGCTGGTCGACGGCCAGCGGGATGCCCCGGTTCACCGACAGCGGCACGTCGCGCGACGAGGGCATGTGCACCGCCATCGCCATCCCCACGGCCCGCTCGATGTCGGTGACGCTGAGGCCCACCTGCGAGTCGGCCCGGTTGAGGATGGCCAGGCGGCGCTCGCGGGGGTACTCCAGCAGGTCGAACATGTCCTGGGTCAGCTTGATGCTCTTGAGCGTGGGCAGGTCGGGGGTGACCACGAGCGCGAAGTGGTCGGTGAGGTCGAGCGTGGCCAGCACCTGGTCGCTGAAGTACGGCGGCGTGTCCACGACGACGAAGTCGTACATCTGCCGGGCCACCCCGATCAGCTCGCCGATCAGCTCGCGGGTGACGTGGTCGCCCTCGGCGGGGCCGGCCGGGGCCAGCAGGGTGTCCAGGCCGGGCCGGTACTTGGTCAGCAGTGAGGTGAAGCCGTCGGGGTCGAGCCGGCCGGCCATGCCGATGGCGTCGGCGATGCTGCGCTCCGGTTCGAGCTGGAGCATGATCCCGACGTCGCCGAACTGGAGGTCCAGGTCCACCAGCAGGACCCGCCGGTTGCCGCCGTCGGCGAGGGTCACGGCGAGATTGGTGGCCACGGTGGACTTGCCGCAGCCGCCCTTGCCGGCGAACACGGTCACCACCTGCGCGGTCCGGGGGCCGGCCGCGGGGGCGATGCTGGCGCCGAGCTGCCGGGAGACGTCCAGCGACCGGGCGCACGCCGTGGCCAACGCGGCCGGGTCGTCGGCCGGGACGACCTCGCGGATGCCCGCCCGGATCGCCTCGGCCAGCACTGGCACCGCCACCGCCTCGCGCAGCAGCACCACGCCCAGCGTCGGCCGGGCGATGCGCAGGCTGGCGCCCAGCCGCAGCGCCTCGGCCAGCGGGAGCAGCGGGCCGAGCACGACGAGCTGCTCGTCGCCGCCGCCGGCCAGCTCCCGCTCCAGGGCGGCGACGCTGTCCACGGCCCGGAGGGCGCCGGGCAGCGACGGCGGTGCCGGCAGCCCGCCGGGGACCTCGCAGTAGATCGTCATCGTGGCCTCTCAGGGGTACAGGGTGTTGGTGTCGACGCCGGTGCCGGGGGCCACGGTCGTCGCGCTGTCGAGCAGGGCGAGGTAAAGGGTGCTGGTCACGGTGGCGTGGATGAGGCGCTCGGCCTCGGGCTGGGTGACGCCGACGGTGACCAGCAGCGGGGTGTCGGCGCCCTTGTCCGCCTTGCCGCCGGGCGTCGGCGCCGGGTTCGCGCCGGCCACCGCGCCCGGCGCGCCCTGCCCGCCCACGGCCAGGACCTCGACCCGGGGCAGCAGGACCCGGGTGGCGTGGACGTTCGCGGCGCCGCTGACGACGCTGGTCTCGCCGGAGGGCACCCGGCCGCGCCCGGCGCGGGTGGTGAAGGTGCTGAAGACGGCGATGCTCGCCCCCGGCCGGACGAAGCCGGCGACCCGCTCGGCCGCCGACAGCTCCACGCTGACCGCCAGCTTGCCCGCGGGCAGCGGCAGCCCGCCGGTGGACTTCGTGGACTCGCCGAACGCCCCGCGCAGCACGAGCTGCCGCGGCTGGAGGTCGGCGGTGAGGACCAGGGCGTCCAGCGCCGGGGGGACGGCGTCCAGGGCGTCGGCCGGGGCCGTCTGCGCCGGTACGACGACCCGCTCGGTGAGGTCGCCGGCCCGCAGCTTGGCGCCGGTGGTGCCGGCCGGGATCCGCTTCGCCGCCACCAGTACCGTCACCGCCTGCTTGCCCGCCACGGCCCGCGCGTCGGCGCCGCGCACGTACGCGACGACGGCCAGGCAGCCGACCGCCGCCAGCAGGAACGCGGCCAGTACCGCGAGCAGGCGCCGCTTCATCCGTCGTGTCCCTTCTCAGCCGATGAGGTCGATGACGGCCAGCCCGAGGTCCGGGCCGCCGATCTCGGTGTCCGCGCCCGCCCGCAGATCGCGGACGAGGTAGCCGTACAGGCACCGCTCCTGGCCGGAGCACAGGTGCGTATTGCTGAGCCACGACGCCTGGGCCATCCCCGACAGCCGGTAGCCGGTGATCACGAAGCCGGCGAAGCCGGCCAGGTGGTACGTGATGTGGGAGCCGTTGCCCCGGACCGTGTCGTAGATCGGGATCGCGGACACGGCGCGGTCGGCGCGGACCTGGGGCAGCACGTCCTTGCACGGCTTGGAGACGGAGTTGCCGGTGTCGCCCTGGTACGTGCCGTCGGCCTGGACCTCGGCCTCGCAGGTCTTGTCCGGGTCGGCGAGCCAGCCGAAGCCGCCGGGCCGGTCCCAGCCCGACGGCCCGGCCGGGCAGGACGCGTTGCCCTGCGAGTCGTGCAGCCGCACCGCCCGCTCCGCGCCGACCGGCGGCAGGCCGGCGTCCGGGGTCATCCACAGTGTCGCGCCGCCGCCGGTCATCAGGTTCCACTCGCACAGCGAGAACGTGACGGCCAGCCCGCGCGCCCGGCGGGGCGCGCCCCAGGTGGCGCGGGCGCAGGCGCCGACGGTGCTGCCCTCGTACGCGCCGCCGCTGAGCGCCGCGGCGAAGGTGCCCGGCAGCAGGGTGGTGCCGTCGGCCATCCGGGTGGCCGTGCGCACCTCGACGTACGGGCGGGGGCTGGGCGGCGGCTCGCCGAGGCAGGCGGCGCGGTTGGCGGCGTCGGCCGGGCACGCCGGCAGGCCGGTGGTCCGACCGCAGACGACCGGCGCGTCGGCCGCGCCGTCGGCGGCGTTGGCGGCCGCGTACGCCGCCGCGGACTCCGCCCGGTCCAGGCAGGCGCCGCCGTCGGTGGCGCAGGACTCGGCGACCGCCCGGGCCGCGGCGTCGGCGCCGCCGACGAGCTGTTCGCGCTCGGCGTACAGCCGGCCCACGTCGACCACGACGGTCGCCATGCCCAGCAGCAGGCCCATCCCGGCGACGATGGCCACGACCGCCGCGGCGGCGCCGCGGTCCCGATCCGGGCCGGTCAGCGCCGCGCGCACCCGGCCGCGCCAGGCGGCGGTCAGCCGGCGCACGGCATGACCCCGGTCGCGGTGAGGGTGACGCCGCCGAGCAGGGCGTCGACCGGGGTGATCGCCTCGAACTCCTGGCGCAGGGCGACGACCGCGTCGTCGTCGCGGTCGCCGGCACACGCGGTCACCTCGGGCGTGCCGGGGACCGCGCCGAGGGTCGCCGCGATCCGCGTGTCCGGGTCCAGTCCCAGCGCGACCGCGCGGGCGCCCTCGCGGGCGGCCTCGGTGAGGCTGATCTGGGCGTTGAACATCCGTCCGAAGTCGATGATGCCGAACAGGACGGCGGCGAGCAGCGGCAGGACGAGGGCCATCTCGACGGCGGCGGCGCCGCGGTCGGCGCCGGCGGCGTGGCCGCGCGGCAGGTGGCGCACTGTGGACTCCCGGGGTCGTGGCGCGGGGTCCCGGATCCGCCCGTGCGGGCGCGCGCGGATCCGGGACCCCGCGGCTGTCGGCCGGACCGCCGGCGGCGGCCGGGGCGCGGCGGGCGGCGGGCCGGTCAGGCCGGCGTGTTGTCCGCGACGTCGTCGGCCACGCCGCCGAACAGGGCGTCCAGGTTGTCGCCGAGGGCGATGACCGAGATGATGATGACGGCGGCGATCAGGGCGACCATCAGGCCGTACTCGACGGCGGTGGCGCCGCGGTCGCCGCGGGCGCGGTCGAGGAGCACCGAGAGGTAGGCCAGCATAGGATCTCCTTCTGCGTTAAACGGCCCCTTCCGTAGGGCCGGACGCAGAGTGTGATCGGGCGAACCCTGAGAGTTATTAGTCTTCGGGTGCGCTCAGGCCGGACGGCCGACTGCCGACGGGACGAAACCGGCCAGGGGCGTGGCGGTCAGCGTCCGCTCAGCGCGTGCACGAGGGCCACGACCCGGGTGAGCACGTCCGGGTCGGTCTCGGGCAGCACGCCGTGGCCCAGGTTGAACACGTGCCCGGCCGCCCGGGCGCCCTCGGCGAGGATCCGGCGCACCTCCGCCTCGATCACCGGCCACGGCGCGAACAGCAGGCACGGGTCCAGATTGCCCTGCACGGCGACGTCCGCGGGCAGCGCGGCGGCGGCGGCGTCCAGCGGCGTGCGCCAGTCCACGCCGACGACGTCCGCCCCGGCCTCGGCCATCGCCGGCAGCAGGTGCGCGGTACCGACCCCGAAGTGGATCCGCGGCACCCCCGCGGCGGCGAGCCCCGCCAGGACCTCGCGCGAGTGCGGCAGCACGAACCGGCGGTAGTCGGCCTCCGACAGCGCCCCGGTCCACGAGTCGAAGAGCTGGACCGCGGCCACCCCCGCCTCGACCTGGACCCGCAGGAACTCCCCGGTGATCTGCGCCAGCCGCCCGCACAGGGCGTGCCAGAGCGCCGGGTCGCCGTACATCAGCGCCTTGGTCCGGGCGTGGTGCCGGGACGGGCCGCCCTCCACCAGGTAGCTGGCCAGCGTGAACGGCGCCCCCGCGAACCCGATCAGCGGGGTGTCGCCCAGCTCGGCGACCAGCAGCCGGACCGCCTCGGCGACGAAGTCCACGTCGCCGGCCGCCAGCGGGCGCAGCCGGTCCAGGTCGGCCGCCGCGCGGACCGGCGCCGCGACCACCGGCCCCGTGCCGGGGACGATGTCCAGGTCCACGCCCGCCGCCGCCACCGGCACCACGATGTCGCTGAACAGGATCGCCGCGTCCACCCCGTGCCGGCGGACCGGCTGGAGGGTGATCTCGGTGACCAGGTCGGGCCGGCGGCAGGACTCCAGCATGCCGACGTCCGCGCGCAGCGCCCGGTACTCCGGCAGCGAACGCCCCGCCTGGCGCATGAACCACACCGGCGTGTGCGCGGGCGTGCCGCGCCGGCAGGCGACGAGGAAGGGCGCGGCGGCGCGCGGTTCGCTACTCATCGCCGCCATGCTCGCACGACCCGCCCGCGCCTCGGCGTGCCGGGGCCGCCCGCGCGCCCGGGCGCCCTAGGCTTGGCGCTCATGCAGGCGCCCGACGACACCCCCGAGGTCTTCTCCGCGGCCGTCGCCGGGCTGCGCGCGCACGCGCCGCGCCCGGAGATCACGTTGACCGAGGTGCCGGCGCCGCAGCGGCTGGCCCCGTACGCGTTCGCGCTGGGGGCGGAGGTCCACCGCGACGGCGACGAGGTCGCCACCGGGCGGCTGATCCTGCTGTACGACCCGGCCGGGCACGAGGCGTGGGAGGGCTCGCTGCGCCTGGTGACCTACCTGAGCGCCGACCTGGAGCCGGAGCTGGCCACCGACCCCATGCTGCCGGCGGTCGGCTGGAGCTGGCTGGTCGACGCGCTGGCCCACCACCGGGCGGCGTACCGGGCGGCGGGCGGCACGGTCACGCAGACGATCTCCACCCGGTTCGGGGAGCTGGCCGGCCCCCCGGCCACCGGCGACATCGAGCTGCGGGCGTCGTGGAGCCCGGCCGACGACGACCTGGCGGCGCACATGGCGGCGTGGTGCGCCCTGCTCGCCTCGACGGCCGGCCTGCCGCCGCCGGGGGTCACCGCGCTGCGCGAGCGCCGCGGCGCCCCTACCGGATAGGCCCCGCGAACGGCGCGCAGGACGCGCCGACCCACCCTCCGCAGGGCTACATCGGTCGACACGTACGGTTAACGGATGACCGACGAGCCACCCACCGACGCCCAGGCCCCGGCAGCGGCCGAGGAGTCGGCGGCCCGGGAGTCGCGGCCGCTCACCGCCCCCCGCGACGGCACCCCGCCGCCGGTCGACGGGCCGCGCGCGCTGGCCGACCTGGTGGCGCGCTTCGGTACCGGCGCCGGCCCGGTGGCCCTGGACGCCGAGCGGGCCTCCGGCTACCGGTACAGCCAGCGCGCCTACCTCGTGCAACTGCGGCGCCAGGGCGCCGGCACCGCCCTGATCGACCCGGTCGGCGTGCCCGACCTGGCGGCACTCGACGCCGCCATCGCCGACGCCGAGTGGGTCCTGCACGCGGCCAGCCAGGACCTGCCCTGCCTGGCCGACCTGGGCCTGCGTCCCCGGCGGCTGTTCGACACCGAGCTGGCGGCCCGGATCGCCGGCCTGGAGCGGGTCGGCCTGGCCAGCCTGACCGAGAACCTGCTCGGGTACTCGCTGGAGAAGCACCACTCGGCGGCGGACTGGTCCACCCGCCCGCTGCCGGAGTCGTGGCTGACGTACGCCGCGCTCGACGTCGAGCTGCTGCTGGACCTGCGCGACGCGCTCGCCGCGGACCTGCGCGCCCAGGGCAAGGACGAGTGGGCGGCCGAGGAGTTCGCGGCGCTGGTGCGCTGGGGCGGCCAGCAGCCCAGGACGCGGGCGGACCCCTGGCGGCGCACCTCCGGCGTGCACCGGCTGCGGGGGCCGCGGGCGCAGGCCCGGGTCCGCGCGCTGTGGACGGCCCGCGACCAGCTCGCCCGCCGCCGGGACACCGCGCCGGGCCGGGTCCTGCCCGACGCGGCGCTGGTCGCTGCCGCCGAGGCCGACCCCAGGGACGAGCGCGCGCTGCTGGCCATCACGGGCTTCAACGGCCGGGCGACCCGCCGGCTGGCCAAGGTCTGGCTCGACGCGCTGGCGGAGGCCCGGGCGCTGCCGGACGGGGAGCTGCCGACGCCGCCGCCGGCCGACGGCCCGCCGCCGCCGCACCGGTGGGCCGAGCGCGACCCGGCCGCGGCCGCCCGGCTGGCCCGCTGCCGGCAGAGCGTCACCGCGACCGCCACGGCGCTGCGCCTGCCGCCGGAGAACCTGATCAGCCCGGACAGCATCCGCCGGCTCGCCTGGACCCCGCCCGAGGAGGTCACCCGGGACGCGGTGGCCGCCCACCTGCGCGGGTACAGCGCCCGGGAGTGGCAGGTGAAGCTGGTCGCCGCCGACCTGGCGGTGGCGCTGGCCGCCGCCGACTGAGCGGCGGCGCGCGGAAAAGTGCCACGCGCGGAAATATTGCGTACGCGCGCAACATCGCTACCCTGAGGTAGTGGATCACGGTACGGCGGTGTTGGCGCAGGGCGCCGGCCTGCGCGAACGTAAGAAGGCGGCCACCCGGCGGGCCCTCAGCCAGGCCGCGCTGCGGCTGGCCATCGCGCAGGGGCTCGCGGAGGTGACGGCCGAGGCCGTCGCCGCGGCGGTCGGCGTCTCCCCCCGGACGTTCCACAACTACTTCGGCAGTAAGGAAGAGGCGGTCGCCGCGGCGGTCGAGGCCCGGACCCGGGCGCTCGCCGACGACCTGCGCGCCCGCCCGGCCGACGAACCGCTGTGGGACGCCGTCACGGCGGTGACCCTGCGCCGCTTCGCCAGCGGGTACGCCGACGTGGCGGAGACCGTGGCCGCCCAGCGCCTCGTCCTGTCCACCCCGGCGCTGCGCGCCCACCACTACCAGGTCAGCGACGCCACCGACCGCGTCCTGGTCGAGGCGGTGGCCGCCCGCACCGGGCTGGACCCCGACCGCGACCTGTACCCGCGGCTGGTGGTGGCCGCGGTGTCCAGCGCCGCCCTCGCGGCCATGCAGCTCTGGGCCGACGGCACCAGCGGCGCCGGCAGCGCCGCGGACGTCCTGGTCGACGCGCTCGCCCAGCTCCGGGCCGGACTGCCCGAGCCGCCGCCGGCCGGACCGCCCGACCTGCCGCGCCCCGCCGACAGGGCCGACTCCCCCGACTGGCCCGACCCCCGATCCCCCGACCGAAGGAGCAGGTGAGGCACATGTGGCACCGTCCCCGCGCGATGGGCGCCGTACCGACGGCCGCCGACGCCGTCCGGCTCGGCCGGTCCCCCAACTACCGCGACGGCGCGTTCCAGAACCGCTCCTACGACGGCCGGGCCCCCGGGGCGCACCGGCCCGGCGGCCGCGGCATCGTGCGCCAGTGGCGCGAGCGCGGCCCGCAGCAGCCGGCGGGCGCGGTGCCGCTGGTCCGCGGGCGCGCCGGGGAAACCAGTGACGACCTGCGGCTGACCTGGCTGGGGCACGCGACGACGCTGGTCGAGATCGAGGGGCACGCCGTCCTGTTCGACCCGGTGTGGAGCGCCCGGTGCTCCCCGGTCCCCGGGGTGGGTCCCCGCCGGATGCACGCCGTGCCGATGGCGCTGGCCGACCTGCCGGCGCTGACCGCGATCGTCATCTCGCACGACCACTACGACCACCTCGACCTGGCGACGGTGACCGCGCTGACCCGGCGGCAGCGGGCGCCGTTCGTGGTGCCGCTGGGCGTCGGCGGCCACCTGCGCCGCTGGGGCGTCCCCGAGGAGCGGGTGATCGAACTGGACTGGGACGGCCACGCCGAACTCGGCGCGCTGCGCCTGACCTCCACGGTCGCCCAGCACTTCTCCGGCCGGGGCCTGGCCCGCAACCCGACGCTCTGGTCGAGCTGGGTGGTCGCCGGACAGCGCCGCCGCGTCTTCTACACCGGCGACACCGGCTACTTCCCCGGCTTCGCGGAGATCGGCGCGGCGCACGGGCCGTTCGACGCCACCCTCGTGCAGGTCGGCGCGTACGGGGTGTCGTGGCCGGACATCCACATGACGCCGGAGGACGGCCTGACCGCGCACCGCGACGTCGGCGGGCGGCTGCTGGTCCCCGTGCACTGGGGTACGTTCAGCCTCGCCTTCCACGCCTGGAGCGAGCCGGTGGAGCGGCTGCTGAGCAGCGCGGCGAAGGTCGGGGTCCCCGTCGCGGTACCGCGGCCCGGCCAGCCGATCGACGTCGCGGCGCCGCCCGCGGTCGACCACTGGTGGCGGGCGGTGGCCAGCGTCCCGCGGCCGGCGCGGCTGCCGATCGGCGAGTTGGTGGACGCGCCGCAGCACCCGTGAGGTGACGGGCGGACGGGGTTTGGTTTGCACCTTTTCGGGCGGGCGGCAATCGGGGCAAATCGGTCGGGGCACCGCTAGCGTCGGGGCGTTCCGGCATCCCCCCGATGCCCCCCACCCACCGGGAGGCCCTGTGCGCCCGTCCACCCGTACCCGCCTGGCCGCCGCGGCCGGCACCGCCGCCCTGAGCGCCGGCCTCGTGCCGGCCCTGGCGCCGGCCGCCGCGTCCGCGACGCCGGCCGTCGTCAACCACAAGCCGACCGTGCACATCGCCGGCGGCCTGTGCGGCAACCGCCGGACCGTCGTCCGGCTGCGCCTGTGGGACGACCACACGCCGCGCGAGCAGCTCCACTACACGATCTCCTACAACGGCAACCCGGCCCTGTTCGAGGACACCCCCTGGTGGACCGCGGGCATCGAGCACCGGATCACCTTCAACCACCCGGCCAACCCGCAGGGCGTCGCCGACCTGGTCATCACCGTCTCCGACGGCCAGGGCGGGGTGACCGACTACCTGCTCACCTACCGCATCGGGTACGTCGCCATGACCGGTACCGGCGTCAGCGACTTCATCGTCGGCACCGGCGCCGCGAGCACGCTGCGCGGGATGGGCGGCACCGACGTCATCTGCGGCAACGCGGGCGACGACGTGGTCGACGGCGGCGACGGCGCCGACTTCCTGTACGGGGGCGACGGCGCCGACACCGTCGACGGCGGCGGCGGCGCGGACCAGCTCACCGGCGGGGCGCAGGCCGACCGCTTCGTGCACGGCACCGGCGACGCGCTGGTCGACTACACGCCCACCGACGGCGACACCAGCGAACTGGTGGGCTGACGGCCCCGCCGGCCGGGCCGGCGGGTTCGGTGGCGGCGGGGTCCGCGCAGGTCGCGGGCCCCGCCGCCACCGGCGTCAGTGGGTGCCCTCGGGCCGGGTGTGCTTCTGTGCGGCCTCGGCCGCCTTGTCGATCTTGCCGCGGTACTTGCCGCCCGTGCGGCGGTCGGCCTCGTCCGCCGCCTTGCGGATGACCTTGTCGACCTTGTCGTCGTGCTTGGCCGCGAGCTTCTTGATCTTGTCGAAGAAACCTGCCATGTCTCTCTCCTCCTCGGTGCGCGGTGACGCGGGTGCCGGTGTCGCCGCGGTGTCGGGCATTCTCCTCCCGTTCCCTGACAGTCGTCGCGCGGCGTGCCGGCCGGCATCGGCGCCGCACCCGCGGGGTCGGCCGCCCACCGCGCCAACCGGCGTCGGGCTCGCGGTCAGCCGGCGGGGAGGCGGACCGCGACGGTCAGCCCGCCGTCCGGGGCGGGGTGCGCGGTCACCGCGACCGTCCCCCCGTGCGCGTCGCAGACCGCCCGCACGATCGAGAGCCCCAGCCCCGAACCGCGCGCCCCGGTGCGCTCGCGCCCGCCGCGGCGGAACGGCTCGAACAGCCCCGGCACGTCGCGCTGGGCGACCTCGAAGCCGGAGTTGCCCACCTCCAGGAACACCTGGCCGCCGTCGACCCCGGTCCGGGCCCAGAGCCGGCCGTGCAGGTGGTTGTACCGGACCGCGTTCTCCACCAGGTTGCCCGCGAGGCGGCTGAGCAGGTCCGGGTCACCCTGGACCGGCGCCGGCCGCAGGTCCGAGTCGACCTCGATCTGCACCCGGTCCATCTCGTACCGCATCGCGGCGAGCGCCGCCGCCACGTCGTCGGCCAGGTCCACCGACGCCGTGCGGGCGAGCCGGCCGCGCTGGCCCTCGCTGCGGGCCAGGACCAGCAGCGCCTCGATGAGGCCGTTGGCCCGCTCCGAGGCCTGGCGGACCACGCCGGCCATCCGGCGCAGCTCGGCGGCGTCGGCGTCCGGGTCGGCGAGGGTGACGTCGATCTCGGTGCGCATGACCGCCAGCGGCGTGCGCAGCTCGTGGGAGGCGTTGGCGACGAACCGGCGCTGGGAGTCGAACGACTGGGCGAGGCGGTCCAGCATGGCGTCGAAGGTCCCGGCCAGTTCGGCGACCTCGTCGTCGGAGCCCTGGGGGCCAATCCGCTGGTCGAGGGTCTGCTCGGAGAGCCGCCGCGCCGTAGCGGTGACCTGGTGGATGGGCCGCAGCGCGCGGCCGGTGAGCAGGTACCCGGCGAGCATCCCGGCCAGGGTGATGACGACGATGGCCCCGATGCCCTCCAGCAGCGTCAGGGTCCCCAGGTCGGCGAAGGTCCAGGCCAGGACGAGCAGGATGACGCCGCCGTCGAACAGCAGGAAGCCGATGAGCAGGCTGAGCCGCAGCCGCAGGCCCGGCGGGCGGCCGAACGGGTACCGGGTCACGGGGCGGCCTCCGCCTCGGCGACGAGGCGGTAGCCGGCGCCGACGACGGTGTCGATCAGCGGCGGGTCGCCGAGCTTGCGGCGCAGCGTGCGCATGGTGACCCGGACGATGGTGGTGAACGGGTCGGTGTTGGCGTCCCAGACCCGGTCGAGCAGCTCCTCGCTGGAGACCACGGCGCCGCGGGCCCGCAGGAGCTGCTCCAGGACCCCGAACTCCTTGTTGGTCAGCTCGACGGCGGCGCCCGCGCGGGTGACCGTGCGGCGGGCGGGGTCGACCTCCAGGTCCGCGGCGGTGAGCACCGGCGGCGCGGCCGGGGTGGCCCGGCGGCCGAGCGCCTGGACGCGCGCGACCAGTTCGTCGAACGCGAACGGCTTGCCCAGGTAGTCGTCGGCGCCCAATTGCAGGCCCTCGACGCGGTCGGCGACGGTGCCGCTGGCGGTGAGCATGAGCACCCGGGTGAGCGCGTCGGAGGAGATCAGGTCGGCGCAGATCTCGTCGCCGTGCCGGCCGGGCAGGTCCCGGTCCAGCACCAGCACGTCGTACCGGGTCACGAAGGCCATCTCGTGTCCGGCGTCGCCGTCGTACGCCACGTCCACGGCCATGCCGTGCCGCCGCAGGCCGCGCGCGATCGCGTCGGCCAGATTCCGCTCGTCCTCGACCACCAGTACCCGCACGCGCCCATCCTCCCCCGCCCCGGGTGAGCCGGCGGTGAGGCGGGGCGGCTCAGGCGGCCAGCGCGGTGGCGGGCAGGCTGCGGGAGGTGTAGGCGCGGCCGTCGGCGGTGACGGCGGCGCTGGCGTACCCGGCCTGGTCGAGGCGGGCGAGCCAGGCCAGGCCGGTGCGGCCCATCGCCATGGCGGTCGTGGCGTAGGCGTCGGCGCGGCCGAGGTCGGGGCCCACGACGGTGACGGACTGGAGCTGGGTGGCCGGCCGGCCGCGGACCGGGTCGATGACGTGCTCGCCGCGCTCGTAGATGCCCGAGGTGGCCACGGCGACGTCGTTGCCGGTCACCACCCAGGACAGCTTGTCCGGCTGCCACGGGTGCCGGACGCCGATCCGCCACTGCCGGCCCGGGCTGGGGCAGCCGCGGGCGCGGATGTCGCCGCCGGCGTTGAGGCAGTGGTGGCTGGACCCGTTGGCCGCCAGCCACCGCGAGGCCACCTCCACCGACCAGCCCTTGACGAACCCGGACGGGTCGAGCTGGCCGGTGGCGTACGCGTCGAAGAAGCCGTCGGTCTCCCGCCACAGCTCGGCGCACGTCGCCAGGACCTCGCGGACGTCGCTGCTGCACTCGGCGACGGTCAGGTCGCCGCGGCCCAGCCGGCGGATCTCGCTGTGCGGCTTGTAGGTGCTGAAGCGGCGGTCCACCTCGTGCAGCCAGGCGACGGTCTGGTCGATCATCCCGACCTTGGTCGCGGCCGGCAGCGGGTCGGCCAGCTCGATGCTGACCGCCGTGCCCATCACGTGCTCGACGTGTCGCATGTGCCCGCCTCCTACAGTCCCGCGTCGTCGAGCGCCGACTGGAGCGACCTGCGGTACCCGGCGCTGGTGTACGTCGCGCCGGAGACCGCGTCGATCCGGGCGCTCTGTGCCTGGAGCGTCGCCTCCCGCAGGCGCGGGATCGCGTTGCCGTTGACGGTGCCGGAGTTCCCGTCGGTCGGGTAGCTCGCGTCGGCGGCGGTGATCTTGCCGTCTTCGACGGTGACCGACACCCGCACGGTTCCGTAGGGGTTGGTCACCGCGTCGCCGCGGAAGGTGCCGTCCCGGCCGCCGCCCCCGCCCCCGCCACCGGCGCGGTCGCCGCCCTGGGAGTCGCCCCGGCGGTCGTCGCGCTGGCGGTCGTCGGGGGCCGCGGGCTCCGGTGCACCGGCGGCGACCGGCTCGTTGCCGGCCAGCGCGACGGGCGCCGCGGTCAGCCGGACCCCGAGCAGCATGGCGGCACCGGCCACGGTGCCGATGACGGCGGCGGTGGTACGTCGCACAAGGTCCTCCTGGACGGTCTGCCGTTACAGTTCGAACGGGTCGAGATGGATCTGCCGGCGGGGCACCCCCAGGCGGCGCAGGTTGTCCACGGTGTCGCCGACGAAGCCGCGCGGCCCGCACAGGTACACGTCCCGGTCGCCGATGTCGGGGACGAGGCGTTCCAGGCCGTCGGGGGTGGCCAGCTCGCGGGGACCGCGGTCGTCGCGCTGGCCGAGTACGTAGACGACCCGGATGCCGCGGCGGGCGGCGAGTGCCTCGACCTCGCGGCGCAGGGCCAGGTCCGACTCGGTGCGCGCCCGGTAGACGAGGACGGTGTCGGCGGGTACGTCCTCCAGCAGCGCCCGCACCGGCGAGATGCCGGAGCCCACGGCGATGAGCAGCGCCTTGTTGCGGATCCGGCGGTCGGCGGTGAAGACGCCGTTCGGACCGTCGGCGAGGACGCGGGTGCCCGGGGTCAGGTCGCGCAGGGAGCGGGTGTGGTCGCCCACCGCGGAGATGGTCAGCCGCAGCCACCGGCCGTTGGGGGCCGCTGACAGCGAGAACGGGTGCGACTGCCACCAGCCGTCGGCGGTCAGGAAGCGCCACCGGAAGTACTGGCCGGCCTTGGCCGGCAGCCGGTCCAGTTCGCGTCCGGTCAGGTAGAGGGAGAAGGCGGCCGGGGACTCGACGACAACCTCGCCGACGGTGAGCCGGTGCCGCAGGTTGAACCAGACCGGGTCGATCACCCGGCCCCACAGCAGGGCGGAGACGGCGACCGCGTACAGGGCGGTCCAGTACCAGTAGCCGAAGCCGTCGGTCAGGTTGGCGCCCATCGTGAACTGGTGGCCGTAGGACAGGATCAGTACCCCGTAGGTGCCCAGGTGCAGCGTGTGCCAGAGCTCGTAGCGGATCCGCTTGCGGATGCCGCGGACGGCCAGCAGGCCGATCAGCACCAGGATGCCGGTGGCGACGGTGGCGTTGAGCAGGTCCGGTACCGCGAGGAACGCGCGGGCCTGGCCCAGCAGCGGAAGCTGCGCGCGCAGCCCGTAGCCGTAGGTGATCAGGGCACCGTGGGCCACGAGCATGACCAGCAGCGACGTACCGATGCCGCGGTGCCAGCGCATCAGTTCGTGGCCGCCGACGGCCTCCTCCAGCCAGGCCAGCCGGCTGGCGAAGACCACCTGGGCGAGCAGGAGGAAGCCGCCGACCATGCCGGTGACCCGGCCGGCGGCGACGATCTGGTCGGCCGGGGTGGCGAGGCTGCCCGGCGCGGTGTCGAAGATCCAGACGGCGACGCTGGTCGCCAGCATCGCCCAGAACATGATCCCGACGAGCAGCCCGTTGCCGGCCGACTCGTCGCTGCGCAGGCGGTGCCGGCGGATCCGGCGGTCCCCCACGAGCAGGTTCCCGGTCTCGCCAGCGGCCGGCGGCGGTACCCCGGGGCCGCGGGCCGGGCGGGGTACGGGCCGGGCGACACCGACGGCGCCGCCGGCCGTCGCCGGCCTCGGTACCGCCCGCGTGGCGCTGCTGGTCACGTCGCGTACCCCTTCCCCGGGTGATCTGGTCGCACCGGGGTACGGGCGCCACCGGCGGAGAGTTCGAACCCGGGCCACATTTGTCAGTTGGCCCGGTTCCTCCTCCTCCGCACATCCCGCCGAACGACGGCGCGGGGGCAGTAGTCGCTACAGAGACACGAAAACAAGTGAATTCCGGTTATCAAGACAAATCGGCAGGGCGGCGGGGGCGCTACCGTGGGCCGGTGACCTTCGCCGAGCTGATCCGGCTGCGCCGGGTCCGGGACCTGATGGACCGGGACTACGCGCAGCCGCTCGACGTGCCGGCGCTCGCCCGGGCGGCGTACCTGTCGCCCGGGCACTTCTCCCGCCGGTTCCGGGCGGCGTTCGGCGAGACGCCGTACCAGTACCTGATGACCCGGCGGATCGAGCGGGCCAAGACCCTGCTGCGGCGCGGCGACCTGAGCGTGACCGAGGTGTGCGTCGCCGTCGGCTGCACGTCGCTGGGCTCCTTCAGCGCCCGGTTCACCGCGCTGGTCGGCGAGACCCCCAGCGCCTACCGGGCGCGGCGGCACGACTGGGCCGCGGCCGTACCGCCGTGCGTGGCCAAGATTCTCACCCGACCGGTCAGGAACGGAGAAGCCGGACCGGCCGTCGCCCAGTAGCGTGACCTGCATGAATCTGACTCTCACGTACTGCTTCGTCGCCGTTGACGACCACGAGAAGGCGCTCGCCTTCTACCGCGACGCCGTGGGTCTGGAGGTCCGCAACGACGTCGGCGCCGAGAACATGCGCTGGGTGACCATGGGCCTGCCCGGGGCGCCGCACCCCGAGATCGTCCTGGAGCCGCCGGCCGCCCACCCCGACGCCTCCCCCGCCGACCGGGAGGCGCTGGGCACGCTGCTGGCCAAGGGGCTGCTGCGGGGCCTGGTGTTCGGTACCGACGACTGCGACGGCACCTTCGCGCGGGTCAGCGACGCCGGCGGCGAGGTGCTCCAGGAGCCGATGGACCAGCCGTACGGGGTGCGGGACTGCGCGTTCCGCGACCCCGCCGGCAACATCGTGCGCTTCACCCAGAAGCGCTAGCGCCGGTCGACGCGCAGGGCCAGCGGGTCGTCGGCGTCGTCGAGGGTGGACAGCCAGCCGGTGACGTCCCGCGCCACGTCCTGCGCGGTCAGGCCGAGCGCGGCCAGGATCTCGCCGCGGCTGCCGTGCGGGTGCCAGGCCGCCGGCACCCCGAGGTCGCGCAGCGGCGTGGCCACGGCGGCGTCGCGCAGCTTCTGCCCGATCGCGGTGCCGACCCCGCCCTCGCGCACGCCGTCCTCGACGGAGACGACCAGGCGGTGGCCGGCGGCCATGCCGACCAGGGCGTCGGGCACCGGGCGGACCCAGCGCGGGTCGACGACGGTGACGCCGTACCCGTGCTCGGCGATCCGGGCCGCGGCGGCCACGGCCAGGTGGGCGAACGCGCCGACCGCGACCAGCAGGACGTCCGGGGCGGCGCCCTCGGCCAGCACGTCGACGCCGCCGACCCGGCGCAGCGCCGGCAGGTCCGGGCCGACCGAACCGGTCGGGTACCGCACGATCGTCGGGCCGTCGGCGGCCACCGCCTCGCGCAGCTCCTCGCGCAGCGTGGCCGCGTCGCGGGGCGCGGCGATCGCCAGGCCGGGCACCACGCCGAAGATCGACATGTCCCACATGCCGTAGTGGCTGGGGCCGTCCGGGCCGGTGATGCCCGCCCGGTCGAGCACGAACGTGACCGGCAGCTTGTGCATCGCCACGTCGAGCAGCACCTGGTCGAAGGCGCGGTTCAGGAACGTCGCGTAGACGGCCACCACCGGGCGCAGCCCGCCCAGGGCCAGGCCGGCGGCCGAGGTGACCGCGTGCTGCTCGGCGATGCCGACGTCGTAGGCGCGCTGCGGGTACTTGCGCATCAGCGGGGCGATGCCCGTGGGGCCGGCCATCGCCGCCGTGATGCCGACGATGTCCGGGCGCTCGTCGGCGAGCGCGACCAGCTCGTCGGCGAAGACGTTGGTCCACTTCACCGCCGGCTTGGCCAGCGCGACCCCGGTCGCGGCGTCGAACGCGCCGGGACCATGGAAGCAGTCGGCGTCGTCCTCCTCGGCGGGCCGGTAGCCGTAGCCCTTGCGGGTGACGGCGTGCACGATCACCGGGCCGCCGAACGCCTTGGCCCGCCGCAGCGCCGACTCGACCGCCTCGACGTCGTGGCCGTCGACCGGGCCGACGTACTTCAGGCCCAGGTCCTCGAACATGCCCTGCGGGGCCAGCACGTCCTTGACGCCCTTCTTGACCGCGTGCAGCACCTCGTAGGTCGCCCTGCCGACCAGCGGGGTGCGGTCCAGCGCGTCCCGGACCTTGTCGAGGGTGTGCTCGTAGCCGGGGGTCAGCCGCAGCGTGGCCAGGCGGTCGGCGAGGCCGCCGATGGTGGGCGCGTACGAGCGGCCGTTGTCGTTGACGACGACGACCACCGGGTTGCCGGCACCGGCGATGTTGTTGAGCGCCTCCCAGCACATGCCGCCGGTCAACGCGCCGTCGCCGACGACCGCGACGACGTGGCGGTTCTCGCCGCGCAGCGCGTACGCCTTGGCCAGCCCGTCGGCGTAGGACAGGGCGGTCGAGGCGTGCGAGTTCTCGATGATGTCGTGCTCGCTCTCGGCCCGGTTCGGGTAGCCGGAGAGGCCGTCGCGCTGGCGAAGCTGGTCGAAGCCGGCCTGCCGACCGGTGACGATCTTGTGGACGTACGCCTGGTGGCCGGTGTCGAACAGCAGCCGGTCGTGCGGCGAGTCGAACACCCGGTGCAGGGCCAGGGTCAGCTCGACGACCCCGAGGTTGGGGCCGATGTGGCCGCCGGTGCGGGCGACCTTGGCGACCAGGAAGTCGCGGATCTGGCCGGCGAGGGTGCGCAGTTCGGCGGGGCCGAGGCGGCGCAGGTCGCCCGGGCCGCGGATGGCCGACAGCGGTGCGGGCTCGCCGGCCTCCGGCGCCGGGCGCGCGCCAGGGGCGCTTCCGGGACGCGCGGGGGCGGGCTCGCGGCGGCACGACTCCTCGGCGGGAGGGCCGCCGGGGCGGGGGGCACCGGGGCGGCTGTCGCCGGCACCGGGGTCGCCGGTGCGGGAGTCGCCGGTGCGGGAGTCGCGGTCGGCGCCCGGGGCGCGGTCGGCCTTCATAGCGGACCAGTCTATCCGTCACCCGCCAGTGCGCCCCGTGGCGACGGTCGGCCGGCCGGGTGGCGTCGGCGGGCGACCCCCACCCGAAATGTCCACGCGCGCCCGGCTCGCCCCGTACGGTCGAACAGTGGCAGGCGACCGGCCGGACGCGGCCTCCCCCGAGGCCCTGCGCGGCGGGCGCCCGCGCCGCCGGCTCGCGGTGAGCCAGTGGCCGGTGGGCGCCCTCCTGACGCTGGGCTACGTGGTCGCGCTGCTGGCCCTGGCCGCCGTGGTCGGCTCCGCCTACCCCCGCATCGGCGCGCTGCTGACCGCCCGCGCGCAGGTCGAGCACAGCTACCGGGTGATCGACCGGCTCGCCGCCCTGCACCTGGACGTCCAGGCGGCCGAGCGCGGCCAGCGCGGCTACCTGCTCACCGGCCAGGGAAGCTACCTGGTGCCCTACGACCGGGCCCTGCCCCGCATCGCCGGCTCGCTGCAGGAGCTGCGCACCCTGACCGCGGACAACCCCCACCAGCAGTCCGCCCTGACGGCCCTGGAGACCCCGCTGCGGGACAAGCTCGCCGAGCTGGCCGAGACGGTCGCGCTGCGCGACAGCGCCGGCTTCGGCGCCGCCCAGCGCCTGGTCCTGACCGAGCGGGGCGCGCGGGACATGGACCGCATCGAGCAGCTCATCAACACGATGCGCACGGAGGAGGAGACCCTGCTCGCGGACCGGCAGCGGGTCAGCGCCGCGGAGGCCGCCGACACCCGCCGGTTCATCCTCTGGGGGTCCCTCGCGGCGCTCCTGCTCGTGGCCGGGTTCGCCCGCTGGGTGATCCGCGCGGTGACCCGGCCGGTCACCCGGGTCACCGGGGCCGCGCAGCGGGTGGCGGCGGGCGACCTCGACGAACGCGCCGAGGTGTCCGGCCCGACCGAGCTGCGGGAGATGGCCGCCGCGGTCAACACCTCGGTACGCGCGATCGCCCGCGCCCACGACGAGGCGATGGCGGCGACCGCCGCGAAGTCGGCGTTCCTGGCCACCATGAGCCACGAGATCCGCACCCCGCTGAACGCGGTGATCGGGATGTCCGGGCTGCTGCTGGACACGGAACTGGAGGCGCAGCAGCGGGAGTACGCCGAGACGGTCCGCGACAGCGCCGACGCCCTCCTGGCGATCATCAGCGACATCCTGGACTTCTCCAAGATCGAAAGTGGCGAGTTCGTCCTGGAGGAGGCGACGTTCGACGTACGGGAGTGCCTGGACACGGCCCTGTCGCTGGTCTCGCTCGCCGCCGACGCCAAGGGCCTGGAGCTGGTCGGCCAGCTCGACGCCGACTGCCCGGCCTGGGTCCGCGGCGACGTCACCCGGCTCCGGCAGATCCTGGTCAACCTGCTGTCCAACGCCGTCAAGTTCACCGAGCGGGGCGAGATCGTCGCCACCGTGGGGGCCACCCCGGACGAGGGCGGGTACTGCCTGCGGCTCACCGTCGCCGACACCGGCATCGGCATCCCCACCGACCGGATGGACCGGCTGTTCCGCTCCTTCAGCCAGGTCGACGCCTCCACCACCCGGGTGTACGGCGGCTCGGGGCTCGGGCTGGCGATCAGCCGGCGGCTCGCCCAGAAGATGGGCGGGGACCTGACCGTGCGCAGCGAGGTCGGGCGGGGGTCCACGTTCACCGCCACGGCGCGGGTCAGGGCGGCGACCGGCGGCGGGCCGGCGGGGACACCGGCCGGCGAGCTGGCGGGCCGGCGGACGCTGATCGTGGACGACAACGCCACCAACCGGCGGGTCCTGGCCGCGCAGCTCACCGGCTGGGGCATGACCTGCACTGTCACCTCCGGCGCCGCCGAGGCCCTGGCGCTGCTGGAGCGGGGCGAGCAGTTCGACGTCGCGGTGCTGGACATGCGGATGCCGGACACCAACGGCATCCAGCTCGCGCAGCTCATCCGCGAGCGGGTCGGCCGCCGGCTGCCGCTGGTCCTGCTCTCCAGCGTCCACTGGCGGCTCAGCGCGACCGAGCAGGCGCTGTTCGACGGGCTGCTGACCAAGCCGGCGCGGGCCGCGGTCCTGCGCGACAAGCTGACCCGCGCCCTGGGCGCCACGGTCGCCGGGCCGGGCGCGGCACCGGCGCAGGGGGCACCGGCGGACGACCGGCCGCTGCGGATCCTGCTCGCCGAGGACAACCCGACCAACCAGCGGGTGGCGCGGCTGATGCTGCACCGCCTGGGCCACCGGGTGGACACCGTCGCCAACGGGGCCGAGGCGGTGGAGGCCGTCCGCCGGCTGCCCTACGACCTGGTCCTCATGGACGTGCAGATGCCGGTGATGGACGGCCTCACCGCGACCCGGCAGATCCGCGGGATGCTGCCGCCGGAGCGCCAGCCGCGGATCGTGGCGGTCACGGCCAACGCCCAGCCCGAGGACCGGGCCGCGTGCCGGGCGGCGGGAATGGACGACTACCTGTCCAAGCCGATCGAGCTGGCGGCCCTGGGCGCCGTCGTGGCCGGGGGCGGGGCGGGGGCCGCCGCCGCGCCGCCGGCCCCCGCCGCCGACAGCCGGCGGGAGGCGTTCCAGGAGCGGCTCGCGGAGATCACCGGGCCGCGGCCGTCCGCGTCGGAGCGGGAGCTGATCAGCCGCATCATCGCCTCGTTCGTCGAGGGAGCGCCCGGACAGGTGTCGGCGCTGGCCGGGGCCGCGCGCGGGGGCGACCTCGGCGACGTGGCCAGCCGGGCCCACCAGCTCCAGGGCTCGGCGGGCAACCTGGGCGCCGACGACCTGGCCCGGCGGTGCCAGCGGATCGAGGAGCAGGCCGCCGCGGGCCACGCCCCGACCGACGCCGAACTGGCGGATCTGGCCGCCTCGGCGCGCACGGCGGTGGAGGCGCTGGCCGCGCTGGCGGCCGAGTCGTGGCCAACGCCGCCGACGGAGCCGGCCTGATCCGAAAGCCGCCGGCCGGCGGGTCCGCCGCCCGGCGCCGGTCAGGCCGGGTCGCGGCCGGCCGGCAGCAGCAGCGCCACGCACTCCACGTGCTGGGTCATCGGGAAGCAGTCGTACGCCCGCACCGCCGCCAGCCGCCAGCCCGCCTCCGCGAAGGTGCGCACGTCGCGGGCCAGCCCGGCCGGGTCGCAGGCCACGTAGGCGACCGCGCGGGCGCCGCTGGCGGCCACCGCCCGCACCACCTGCCGGCCGGCGCCGCTGCGGGGCGGGTCCAGCACCACCAGGTCCACCCCGGCGGGCAACCGGTGGCGGCGCAGGACCGGCTCGACCCGGTCGGCGACCACCCGCAGGTCGGCCAGGTCGGCCAGGTTCCGGCGGGCGGCCGCGACGCCGTCCGGCGCGGACTCCACGATCGTCAGGTCCACCGGGCCGCCCGCGGCGTCGGCGAGCGCCGCGGCGAACAGGCCGGCGCCCCCGTACAGATCCCAGATCCGGTCACCCGGCCGCGGGGCGAGCAGCCCGGCCACCGCCGACCCGAGGGTCTCCGCCGCGGCCGGGTGCACCTGCCAGAACGCCGTGGCCGGCAGCCGCCACCGGCGCCCGCCGGCCCGCTCGACGACCTCGCCCGGGCCGGTGAGGACGGCACCGTCGGCCAGCACCGTGCGGTCGTCCTCGGCACCGACGACGACGCTGACCGCGTCCGTGCGCGGCCAGTCCCGGTCCAGGACGTCGCAGTCCTGGACCGCCGGGTGGGCGATTACGCACCGGTCCACGGCGACGACCTGGTGCGAGCGGTGTACCCGCAGGCCCGCACGGCCGGAGGCGGCCACCGCGTACCGGACCCGGGTCCGCCAGCCCAGCCCGTCGGCGTCGCCCGGCAGCGCCTCGACCCGCGGGTCCAGCGCGTCGAGGTCGTCGGCGCCGACGCCGCCCAGCCGGGCGAGCAGCTCGCGGACGACCGCGGTCTTCCAGCGCAGTTGCGCGTCCCGCGAGGCGTGCTGGAGGTCGCACCCGCCGCAGCCCCCCGGGTGGGCGAACCGGCACGGCGCGGGCACCCGGTCCGGCGACGGCGTGAGGACCCGGACGGCGTCGGCGCGCAGGAACCCCCGCTGCACCTCGGTCACCTCGGCCAGGACCTCCTCGCCGGGCAGCGCGTGCCGGACGAAGACGACCCGGCCCGGCGGCGGCCCGAACCGGGCCACGCAGTGCCCGCCGTGCGCGGGCGCGCCGACGGTCAGCGGCAGGACGTCCCCCTCGCCGACCTCGGGCGCGGGCGCGGTCCGGCTCTCGCTCACCGGTTCCCCTGCTCCGCCGGGTCGGCCTCGATGACGGTCGCGCCGTCGGCGCTCGCCGGACCGGGCCGGGGGCCGCGGGCGGGCGCGGTGGCCGACAGCCCGCGGTCGCGCCGGTCCATGTCGACGTCCCGGGTGGACCGTAGCTGCCAGGGCACGCTGGTGACCATGACGCCGGGCTCGAACAGCAGCCGGGTCTTCAGGCGCAGCGCGCTCTGGTTGTGCAGCAGGTGCTCCCACCACCGGCCCACGACGTACTCGGGGACGAAGACCGTCACCACGTCGCGGGGCGAGTCGCGGTGCAGGGACTTGACGAACTCGATCGTCGGCCGGGTGATCTCCCGGTACGGCGAGTCGATCACGGTCAGCGGGATGGCCAGGCGCCGCCGCTCCCACTCCTCCTGGAGCGCGCGGGTGTCGCCGCTGTCCACGTTCACCGTCACCGCCGTGATCGTGTCCGGCCGGGTGGCCCGGGCGTAGGCGATGGCCCGCAGGGTCGGCTGGTGCACCTTGGAGACCAGGACGACGGCGTGGTTGCGGGCCGGCAGCACCAGGTTGTCGGCCGGCGGGGCGAGCTCGGCGGACACCCGGTCGTAGTGCCGGCGGATCGCGATCATCACGAGGTAGATCACGGCCATCGCGGCGATGGCGATCCACGCCCCGTGGGTGAACTTGGTCAGCAGCACCACCACGAGGACCGCGCCGGTCATCACCATGCCGAAGCCGTTGATCGCCCGGGACCGGTTCATCCGCTGCCGGGCCGCCGGGTCGCGGGTGGTGCGCAGCAGCCGCTTCCAGTGCCGCAGCATCCCCGCCTGGGACAGCGTGAACGACACGAAGACGCCGACGATGTAGAGCTGGATGAGCCGGGTGACCTCGGCGTGGAACGAGGTGATCAGCACACTGGCGAAGACGGCCAGGAAGATGATGCCGTTGGAGAAGGCCAGCCGGTCGCCGCGGGTGTGTAGCTGGCGCGGCAGGTAGCGGTCCTGGGCGAGGATCGAGCCGAGGACCGGGAAGCCGTTGAAGGCCGTGTTCGCGGCGAGGAACAGGATCAGCGCCGTGGCCCCGGCGACGGTGTACAGCAGGATCCCGTCGCCGAAGACGGTCTCGGCCAGCTCGGTGGTGACGGTCTTCTGCACGTAGTCGACGGGACCGCCCACGATCTGCCGGGCCGGGTCCTCCACGTGCTGCAGGCCCGTGGCGCGGGCCAGCAGCACGATGCCGACCATGATGCTCACGGCGATGCCGCCGAGCAGCATCAGCGTGGTGGCGGCGTTGCGGCTCTTGGGCTTCTTGAAGGCCGGTACCCCGTTGGAGATGGCCTCCACGCCGGTCAGCGCGGCGCAGCCCGAGGAGAAGGTACGCAGCAGCAGGAACGCCATCGCCAGCGCGCTCAACTCCAGCTCCTCGGCCGCGATCGTCAGCCCGGCCGAGGGCGCGCGCAGGTCCTCGCCGAGGACGAACAGCCGGACCGCGCCGGTGGCCAGCAGGCCGCCCATGAGGATCAGGAAGCCGTAGGTAGGCACCGCGAACGCCCCGCCGGACTCGCGCACCCCCCGCAGGTTCACGGCGGTGAGCACGGCGACGGCGACCAGGGCGACGCCGACCTTGTGCTCGGCCACCCAGGGCAGCACGGCACCCAGGTTGGTCACTCCGGCCGACACCGACACGGCGACGGTGAGCACGTAGTCGACGAGCAGCGCGCTGGCCACCACCAGCCCGTACCGCGGGCCGAGGTTGACCGTGACGACCTCGTAGTCGCCGCCGCCGGAGGGGTAGGCGTGCACGTTCTGCCGGTAGCTCGCCACCACGGTGATCATGACGATCGTGACGGCGAGGGCCACCCAGGGCGAGAACGCGAAGGCGCTCGCCCCTGCGATGGAGAGGGTGAGCAGGATCTCGTCCGGCGCGTAGGCGACGCTGGACAGCGCGTCCGAGGCGAAGACCGGCAGCGCCAGCCGCTTCGGCAGGAGCGTGTGGTCGAGTCGGTCGGAGCGGACCGGCCGGCCGAGGAGCAGTCGCTTCAGCAGCGAACTGGAGGTAGCCACAAGGCGTAAGCGTACGACTGACGGCACATCGGCGCGCCCCGGCCCGACCGGCGGGTCGGACCCGGCCGCCGGACCCGCCGGGCCGGGCCGGTCGGGCGTGCGGCGGCGCCGCGGCCACGTCGGCAGGGTACGGTCGCCACACGACCGATTTGCCGGGGAGGGCGCGGCGGTGCATGTGGTGATCATGGGGTGCGGCCGCGTCGGGTCGACGCTGGCGCACAGCCTGGAGGCGCGGGGCCACTCGGTGGCCATCGTCGACCAGGAGGCCAACGCGTTCCGCCGGCTGGGCGCCGACTTCGCCGGCATCACCGTGACCGGCGTCGGCTTCGAGGCGGCCACGCTCAGGGAGGCCGGCATCGAGCGCGCCGACGCCTTCGCCGCGGTCTCCTCCGGCGACAACTCCAACATCATCTCCGCCCGGGTGGCCCGGGAGACCTTCGGCGTCGACCGGGTCGTGGCCCGCATCTACGACCAGAAGCGGGCCGAGGTGTACGAGCGGCTCGGCATCCCGACCGTGGCGACGGTCCGGTGGACGGCCGACCGGATCGTCCGGCACCTGGTCCCCGAGGGCGCCATCGAGATGTACCGCGACCCCACCAGCACCGTCTCCCTCATCGAGGTGCCGGTGCACACCGGCTGGCTCGGCCGCCC
Source organism: Pilimelia terevasa (assembly GCF_014647915.1). Classification (GTDB taxonomy): domain Bacteria; phylum Actinomycetota; class Actinomycetes; order Mycobacteriales; family Micromonosporaceae; genus Pilimelia; species Pilimelia terevasa. The sequence continues at coordinate 12,345 of NZ_BMQC01000015.1, read as the reverse complement.
GCTGGCCGAGTTCGAGGCGGCCACCGGCGCGCGGGTCGCGTACCTGGCCCGGTTCGGCGTCGGCGCCCTCCCCCAGCCCGCCACCGTGCTCCAGGACGGCGACCAGGTGTACATGCTGGTCACCGACGACATCGCCGAGGTGGTCGCGCAGGCCGCCGCCCACGAGCCGGAAGGGGCGCAGTAGCCGTGCGCGTCGCCATCGCCGGGGCCGGCAACGTCGGCCGGTCCATCGCCAGCGAGCTGATCGGCAACGGCCACCAGGTCATGCTCATCGAGCGCCGGCCGACCATGCTGCGCCAGGAGCGGGTGCCGGACGCCGAGTGGATCCTCGCCGACGCCTGCGAGCTGTCCAGCCTCCAGGAGGCCGACGTGGCCGGCTGCGACGTGGTCGTGGCCGCCACCGGCGACGACAAGGTCAACCTGGTGGTGTCGCTGCTGGCCAAGACCGAGTTCGCGGTACCCCGGGTGGTGGCCCGGGTGAACCGCGCCGAGAACGAGTGGCTGTTCACCGAGCAGTGGGGCGTCGACGTCGCGGTCAGCAAGCCGCGGCTCATGGCGGCGCTGGTCGAGGAGGCGGTGACGGTCGGCCAGCTCGTCCGGCTGATGACCTTCCGGCAGGGCCAGGCCAACCTCGTGGAGATCACCCTGCCGCCGGCCTCGCCGCACCAGGGCCAGCCGCTGCGCGACCTGCCGCTGCCCCCGGACGCCGCCCTGGTGGCGATCGCCCGCGGCCGCCGGGTGCTGGTGCCCACCGGCGACGACTCGCTGGAGGCCGGCGACGAGCTGTACTTCGTGTGCACGGTCGACGTGGAGGCCGCGCTGCACGGCGTGATCCTCGGCGGCACCCACCGGGCGACGCCGCCGCCGGAGTGAGCGGCGCGGGCGCCCGACCTGGGCCCGCGTACTCAGGTGTCCGGGCCGCGGCCGGTCGATGATCAGGTAATGCATCGTGACACCGGTTTCGTGGGGCTGCGCCCCGGCGGCGGGCGGCGGGCCGCCTGGCTGGTCCCCGTCGCCGTCCTGCTCCTGGTCGCCGTACCGGTCGCGGTCTGGGGGCTGGTCGGCGACCTGAGCACGTACCACGGCGCCGAGGGCGACTCACTCGGGCCGGACCGGATGTACCCGCCGCTGGACGTGTCGCCGCAGGCCGCCCGCCGGTGGGTTACCGCCGCCGCGCTCGCCGCCCCGGCTGCGGCGCTGGCCCTGCTGTGGGCGGTCGTCACGAGCCGGCTGGACGGGCGGTGGCTGTTCGTCCTGCTGCCGCTCGCCGCGGCCGGCGCGCTGGCCGGCTTCGGGCACCGGGTGGTGACCGCCGGGGTGATCGGCGCCAACATCGGCGGCGGCATGGTGATGCTGGTGCTGCTGCCGGTCGCCTGCCTGCTCGTGGCGGGGGCGCTGACGACGGCGGCCGTCCTCCTGCTCCGCGGGCTCCCTAGCCGCCGGTCTCGACCGCTTCGCGGGCCCTGACCCGGCGGACCGCCCACATCGTCAGCGCGAGCAGCACCAGGTACGGCGGGTAGCCGAAGACGAGGCGGGTGACCGCCAGCCCGGTCTCGCTCTCCCGCAGGTAGAAGATCACCTGAACGCCGACCTTGAGCAGCCAGACGGCGCCCCAGACCACGGTCAGCCAGCGGAACGTCGCCATCATCCGCGGGCTGCGCCGCCAGTCGTGCCGGCCGCCGTCGGCCATCACCGACCAGATCCACCCGACGGCCGGCCAGCGGGAGAACGCCGACAGCAGCAGGACCGCGCCGTAGGCCAGGCCGTACAGGATGCCCGGCAGGTAGAAGTCGCGGGCCTCGCCGCTGCGCCAGGCCAGCCAGGCGCCCAGGGCCACGCCCACGAGGCCGTTGACCGTGTGCCGGACGGTCCGCTTCTGGCTCAGCCGCCGCAGGGCGACGCCGAGCGCGACCGCGATGGCGACGAGCACGGCGAGCTTCAGGGCGTACTTCCCGCCGAGCGCGTCGGTCAGCCCGTCGGTCCAGCCCAGCGCCGCGGCCAGCGGCTTGGCGGCGGCGTTGACGACGATGAAGGCGACGATGGGGACGGTGGCCTCCGCCGCGCCCCGCCAGCCGCCGAGCTGCTGCGACACCTGCTCGCTGATGGTCGGCAGGGGGGCGGGCGCCGGCCGGTCGTCGCTGCTCACCGGGGCGGCTCCAGTTCGTAGTACGGGTTGTAGATCACCTTGCGGTCGTCGCGGACGGCGACCCGGCCGCTGACCGTCAGCGCCCGGCCCGGCTCGATGCCGGCGATGGACCGCCGGCCGAGCCACACCAGCGTGACCACGTCGCTGCCGTCGTACAGGTCGGCCTCCAGGTTGGGGGCCGTGGTGCGGGGCGGGTAGACGACCGTGCGCAGCCGCCCCGAGACGCTGACGAGCTGCCCGCGCCGGCACTGCCCCACCGGGGTACAGCCGGAGGCGGCGCTCCCCTCGCGCAGCTCCGAGGCCTCCAGCTCGTCCGGCGTGGACGCCAGCCGCCGCAGCAGCCGGCGGACCGGCGACGGCCCGCTCACGGACCCGACGGCGCGTCGGCGTCCAGCGGCGCGCCGGTGGTCGGGTCGATGCCCTGCTCCCGCGCGGACTCGACCACCTCGGGCGGCAGGCGCAGCGTCAGCGGCTCCTTGGCCGGGCGGGGCTCGTCGCCGCGGTCGACGACCAGCTCGCGCAGGCAGACCTCCAGCGCGCCGGCCGCCTCCGGGTCGGTCGCCGCGGCCCCCTGGTAGACGCCGCGGACCATCCAGCGCGGGCCGTCGACGCCGACGAACCGGATGTCGGCCGGGCCGTCCGGGCTGGGGACGGTCGCGCGCAGCTCGGTGCCGTACGCGCCCTCGACCTCCTCGCCGGTCAGGCCGTCGGCCGCCAGCGACTCGCGGATCTCCTCGCGGACCTCGTCCCAGATGCCCTCGGTGCGCGGGGCCGCGAACACGCCGAGCTGCAGCGCGCTACGGCCGTCCACCAGCAGGACCTGCTGGATGGAGCCGTCCGGGTCGGCCTGGACCCGCACCTCGACGCCGTCCACCGCGGGCAGCCGCATGGCGCCGAGGTCGAGCCGCTCCACGCCCGCGGGCGCCGCGCTGACGTCGTACGGGCCGTGCGCCGGTACGGGCCGGGCCGCCGCCGGCCGGGCGGCCTTCGCCGGACGGCTGTCGGTGCCGGTCGCCGTGGACTCCGTCCGACGTCGATTGAAGATCACAGTCTGAACCCTTCCTGAGCGGCGTCCCGCAGGCCCGCATGGCCGCCGGTCGACCCGTGTCCGCCAGCGCCCCGGCCCGATCCGGGAAGCGCGTCGACGACGTGGAAGTTTGCCCGCTCCACGCGCTGTACCACAAGCTGGGCGATCCGATCACCTCGGACGATCTTGGCCGGGTGGCGCGGGTCGAGGTTGACCAGGTTCACCTTGATCTCGCCACGGTAGCCCGCGTCGACCGTGCCCGGGGCGTTGAGCACCGTGACGCCCAGCTTCGCCGCCAGGCCGGACCGCGGGTGGACGAGGCCGACGTACCCGTACGGCAGCGCCACGGCCACGCCCGTGCCCACCAGGGCCCGCTCCCCCGGTTGCAGCTCCACGTCCTGCGCGGCGACGAGGTCCGCGCCCGCGTCGCCCGGGTGGGCGTAGCGCGGCACCGGCAGGTCCCGGTCGAGCTGCTGGAGCAGGACGGCGACGGGTTCGGTCACGGGGCACTCCTGACGGGGGCGGCGGTGGCCGCGGGCGGGGTCCGCCACGAGGCGGTGACGGGCGGCCCGGGGGCCGGCGTAGGCTCCACGATCGTGACAGACGCGCCCCCGCCGGCCGGCCCCGCGCCCCTGCCGGCCGGCCCCCGGTACGCCGAGCGGCTCCGGGTCCCGCTGTGGTGGTGGCTGCTGGCGGCGCTGGTCGCCGCCGCGCTCGCCAGCGAGGTGTGGCTGGGCGGCTCCGGCGTGCGCCGGTGGCTGCCGTTCGCCGTGCTGCCGCCGCTGGCAGCGGTGGGCCTGTGGCGCCTGGGCCGGTTGGAGATCACCGTTACGGGTGACGAGCTGCGGGTCGACGACGCGCGGATCCCGCTGCGGCAGGTCGCCGACGCGGTACCGATCGATGCCGCCGGCCGGCGGCTGCTGCTGGGGCCGGCGGCGGACCCGCTGGCGTTCGTGGTGCAGCGTCCGTGGGTGGCCGGCGCCGTCCAGGTCGTCCTGGACGACCCCGCGGACCCCACGCCGTACTGGGTGGTGAGCAGCCGCGACCCGGTGGCGCTGGCCTCGGCGGTCATGGCTGGCCGGTCGACCCCGGCCCGCTGAGCGGCCCGGCCAGCGCGGCGCGCGCCGCGGGGGCACCCCGGCGGCGCAGGTCCGCGCGGACCGCCTCGCCCAGCGACTGGGTGGCGCGCCGGTTCAGGTAGCCGCCCACGGCGGCGCCGGCCAGCATCGGCGCGAGGGTGCTCAGGTTCCGGCCGAAGCGGCGCAGGAGCTGGGCGCGGAGCTGGTCGCGCGCGGCGGCGCCGAGCAGGGAGCCGGTACCCAGGCCGGGTGAGACCGGGTTGAAGCCGCGCCGCTGCGCCCAGGACTGGATCAGGGCCACCGCCCGCGCGCCGGGCGCCTGCGGCAGCGGGACGCCGTACACCGCGTGCAGCTCGCCCAGGAGCTTGACCTCGACGGCGACCACGGCCACGGTCTCCGCCCCGAGCAGGACCGGGGCGGTGAGCAGCGTCGGCGGCACCGCCCACTCGACCGCGGCCACGCCGCCGCCGGCGGCGCCCACCCCCGCGGTGACGTACCCGGCGTTGCGGATCAGGCGCGCGGCCAGCGCGTCCCCGCTGAGGCCGTCGTGGTGGCGCTGGAGGGTCGCCAGGTCCCGGACCGGCAGATGCGGGACCACGTCGGCGACGACGTCGACCAGGCGCTGCAGGAACGCCCGCGGGCCGCGGCGCAGCCCGGTGCCCAGGTGCCCGGCGAGCCGGACCAGCAGCCGCGCCCGGTGGGCGGCCGTGGCCGCCTCGTCGGTCAGCGCGGCGACGGTCCGGCCGGTCTCGGCCCGGCCGGACCCCGGTGTCGACTCAGACGCACTCACGGCAGATCAGCTCGCCGTTGCGCTCGGTCGCCAACTGGCTGCGGTGGTGGACCAGGAAGCACCGCGCGCAGCGGAACTCGTCGTTCTGCATCGGCAGGACCTTGACGGTCAGCTCCTCGTCGGAGAGGTCGCCGTCCGGCAGGTCGAAGGTCTCGCCGGCGTCGGTCTCGTCGACGTCGACCGCGCCGGACTGGGCGTCCGTGCGGCGGGCCTTCAGCTCTTCGAGGCTGTCCTCGCCGAGGTCGACTTCGTCCCGACGCGGGGCGTCGTAGTCGGTGGCCATCGGTGTCACTCTCCCGTATCGACGTTCGCCGTCGGCCGCGGCTGGCGGTCGACGGTACTCCTGCTGCCGGCCAATTCGGCAGTAAAGGAAACTGCCCGGCGAGCGCGGTACCTTACCCCTTGCGTGCGGTAGTTGTACGTCCGGCTGACCGTACTTGTTCCCGATGTGACTCAGGCGACACCAAAGTAGGGGGCCGACCCGGCGGATCATCGTCGGCACGCCGCATCCGTTCGGCCTTTCATGGGTGGCGACCGGACGCGCTAGCCTCCTTGGCGGGGGTGGAGACGTTAGCCTCCTGAGGACAGTGTCCACCCCCGAGGGGTCCGCCGGAGGAGCTCCGGCCCACCGGGCGGCGGGTGCGACACCGCAGACCAGATGCGGCCCTGCGCGCCGTATGGAGCACCGTGCACCAGGAGACCGGAATATGAGCTTTGCGCGCGTACGCGCACTGGCCGTCGTCGTCGCGCTGGCCGTGGCGGCGATCGTGTTCGTCGTCGTGGCGGTCGTCCGGGACTCCCAGGGCGGCGCCCAGGCCGTCGAGGGCTGCCCGGCGGGGTACGTCCGGGCGGACATCCGCTTCCCGGTGCCCAAGGACGTGAAGGTGCGCATCTACAACGGCACCCAGATTTTCAAGCTCGGTGAGCAGGTCGCCGGGGACTTCCGCAACCGGCGCTTCCAGGTCGACGAGCGGGTGACGACGGCGACCCGTTCGTACAACGGCGTCGCGATGCTCCAGTACGGCCCGCTGGCCGTCGGCTCCGCCCACCTGATCAAGGCGTACTTCCTCGGCGCCGAGCCGAAGTACGACCCCAAGCGCAAGGGCACGGTCGTGGACGTGACGATCGGCGCCGCGTACCAGAAGCTCGGCACCACCACCGAGGTCAACCAGGCGATCAGCATCCTCGGCGAACCGGAGCTGCCGGCCCGCGCCTGCCCGACCCACGCCGACAGCTAGCCGCGGGCCGACCCGGGGGCCGACCGGCGCGGTTCGGCTCTCCGGCGAGGCTCGACCCCGGGAAGACGCGGCGCCGGGGAAGACGCGGCGCCGGGCGCGCCTCAGGCCGCGGCACCCTCGGCGCGGGCGGCCAGCAGGAGGTCGTGCAGCGGCCCGTGCAGCGCGGGCGGGGCGGCGACCACCATGGCCGCCCCGGCCGGCTCCCCCGCCAGCCCCGTCACCCGCAGGCCCGCCTCCGCGGCGACGAGCCCGCCGGCCGCGAGGTCCCAGGGGGCCAGCCCGCTCTCGTAGTACGCGTCCAGCGCGCCCTCGGCCGCCAGGCACAGGTCAGTGGCGGCCGAGCCGAGGCGGCGGATGTCGCGGACCGCGGGCAGCACCGTGGCCAGCACGGCCGCCTGCCGGCGCCGGGTGGCCGCCGCGTAGGCGAAGCCGGTGCCCACGAGCGCCTGCCCCAGGTCGGTGACGCGGGAGCCGGCCAGCCGGCGGCCGTCGGCGAACGCCCCGCCGCCGCGCACGGCCGTCCACCAGCGACCCGAGACCGGTTCGTGGACGACCCCCACCGCGGGTACGCCGCCCACCTCGGCCGCCAGCGAGATCGCGTAGTGCGGGAGCCCGTACAGGTAGTTGACCGTGCCGTCGATCGGGTCCAGGACCCAGGCGACCTCCGCGTCCGCGGCGCCCGCGGTGCCGTACTCCTCGCCCCGGACGGCGTCGTCGGGGCGGGCCGCGCGCAGCGCCGCCACGACCTGCCGCTCGACCGCCCGGTCGGCGGCCGTGACGACATCGGTGGGGGTGGACTTGGTCCCCACGCCGCCGACGCCGGCCTGCATCCGGCGCGCCGTGCCGGCCGCGGCCGTGACCACCGCCACGGCCAGGTCCCGCAAGGGGGCGAGGGCCGCCGGGCCGGGCATGTCCGGGGTGGCTGCGCGCCCCTGTCCCGCCGTGTGCATCGGCCGCCTCCTTCCGTCGCCGGCCATCCTTCCAGGCGCCCCGCGGACCCGACACGCCGCGTCGGCGGGACGCGGTCGGTGGATGATCGGGCAACGGTCACCCGAGCGGGTGATTGCGCGTTCCCTGCACGCGCGGCGACCCCTTCGGCGTGCGCGACGGGCTCCGCGTCCCATGCGGCGCTACAATTCACGTCTGTCCCACGAAGCGGGCTAGCACCTGTGTCCCACGGCGGGCCAGTCCGTCCCATCGGCGGGCCAGTCGCGGGCCGTTCGTTTGTCTTACGTTCGGCGGCACGCAGGCTCGACCGCTCACCCGGGACGCTCACGGCGCGGCCGCACCCGGCCGTCGCAGCTCAATCGTCTCCGGAAGGTCTTTCGTGACTGAAGCCCGCCACACCGGCGCCGACGTTCGCTCGATCACCGATGTGTTGATCGCCCACGCCGAGGCCGCCGGCGGTCAGTTGACCTCGGCGCAGGTGGCGCGGACCGTCGAGTCCGCCGACGTCACGCCAGCGCAGGCCAAGAAGATCCTGCGCACGCTGGCCGAGGCCGGCATCACGGTGGTGGTGGACGGCTCTACCAGCACCCGCCGCCGCGTCGCCGCGGCCCGCGCCTCGACGCCCGCGTCGAAGGCCACCACGGCCAAGGCCACCGCCAGGGCCGCCAAGGCACCCGCCGGCAAGGGGGGAGAGGAGGCCGGCGCCGAACCGGCCCGGGCGCCCGCAAAGAAGGCGGCCAAGGTGCCCGCGAAGGCGGCGGCCAAGGTGGCCAAGAAGGCGGTCCCCGCCAAGAAGGGGGGCAAGGACGCCGCCCCCGGCCCGGAGGGCGAGGTCGACCCGGAGGAGCTGGCGGCCGCGATCGAGGACGTGGTGGTGGAGGAGCCGGCCGAGCTGGCCCGGGCCGCCGCGTCGGACGCCGCGACCGACAGCAAGGACTTCGAGTGGGACGACGAGGAGTCCGAGGCACTCAAGCAGGCCCGCCGCGACGCCGAGCTGACCGCCAGCGCGGACTCGGTGCGGGCGTACCTCAAGCAGATCGGCAAGGTCCCCCTGCTCAACGCCGAGCAGGAGGTCGAGCTGGCCAAGCGGATCGAGGCGGGCCTGTTCTCCGCCGAGCAGCTTCGGGCCGCCGAGGAGGCGGGCGAGACGATCGCCCACCAGCTCGCCCGGGACCTGCGCTGGATCAACCGCGACGGCGAGCGGGCCAAGAACCACCTGCTGGAGGCCAACCTGCGGCTGGTGGTGTCGCTGGCCAAGCGGTACACGGGTCGCGGAATGGCCTTCCTGGACCTGATCCAGGAGGGCAACCTGGGCCTGATCCGGGCGGTGGAGAAGTTCGACTACACCAAGGGCTACAAGTTCTCCACCTACGCGACCTGGTGGATCCGCCAGGCGATCACCCGGGCGATGGCCGACCAGGCCCGGACGATCCGCATCCCGGTACACATGGTCGAAGTGATCAACAAGCTCGGCCGCATCCAGCGCGAGCTGCTCCAGGACCTGGGCCGCGAGCCCACGCCGGAGGAGCTGGCCAAGGAGATGGACATCACGCCCGAGAAGGTGCTGGAGATCCAGCAGTACGCACGGGAGCCCATCTCGCTCGACCAGACCATCGGCGACGAGGGGGACAGCCAGCTCGGCGACTTCATCGAGGACTCCGAGGCGGTCGTGGCGGTCGACGCGGTGTCGTTCTCGCTGCTCCAGGACCAGCTCCAGCAGGTGCTCCAGACGCTGTCGGAGCGGGAGGCCGGCGTGGTCCGCTTGCGGTTCGGGCTCACCGACGGCCAGCCGCGCACGCTGGACGAGATCGGCCAGGTCTACGGAGTGACCCGGGAGCGGATCCGGCAGATCGAGTCGAAGACCATGTCCAAGCTGCGGCACCCCTCGCGGTCCCAGGTCCTGCGCGATTATCTCGACTGACCGAACAGGTAGGGAATCCTCAGCCGCGGGTAATGGGTTAGCTACTCAGAGGCCAACTGACCATGTGGCTGGGGCGGGCTCGGCCGCACGATCCTTGACGTGGCACCCTTGTCGCACGGCAGACTGTCGACCTCGGTGTGACGAAGGTCCCCCCGGCGCCATACCGGGAACGTCGATGGCGACGTCGGCGTTGACGATGACGATGAGCTCACGGACAACAGATGTGTTCATCGGTGACGACCCGAGGAGGAAGGCGATGACCCCGACCCTCACGCCGCCGCCCGAGGCGGTGGCCCCACCAGCCGCCGATGAACGGTGCGACCGTTGCAACGCCGCCGCCAAGCTCCGCGTGGGCCTGGCCGGCGGAGGCGAGTTGGTGTTCTGCGGACACCATGCGAACAAGTACGCCGACCGGCTGGTGAAGACCGCGGTGCAGTACGCCGCGGACCCCGAGTTCACCTGGCGCGGCGCCGAGAAGATGGCGCCCTAGCGCCGCGACACACGACGAGAGCGGGCGTCACCCGGAAGGGTGGCGCCCGCTCGTCATACATCTGATCCCAGATTGTCCGACTTATTGCCGGCACCGAGGTGTTGCCGGCTCTGCGGAGGGTGATCACCTAGTAGCGTGGAGACGCCGCCCGACATCCGCGGCGCGGAGCGACGGCGATGGTGGTACCGACGTGGCACTGAGCAACGCGCTGCTGGCATTCGCCGGCTGGCTGGCGGCCGGCATGTGCCTCTACGCCGCCTGCCGCTACCTGCGCGGCGGCGACCCGCTGCACGGGCTGGTCGCGCTGATCTTCGCGCCGAGCGTCCTGTTCGTGGCCGTCGAGCTGGCGCTGCTGCTGGACGCGCGGCCGCCCGCGGTGGTGGGCGCCCTCATCAGCACCCTGTACCTCTCCCGGCCGTTCCTGACGCTGCGGCTGGCCGCGCACCTCGGGCACGTCCGCCCGTGGCGGCTGTACGCCGCGGGGGCCGCGATGGTGGCGCTCGCCCCGCCGACGATGCTCCTGGGCCGCCCGTACCCGGCGGCGTTCGGCGTGGCCTACATGGCGTACTACGTGACCACGGCGCTGTGGGCCGCGCGGGCGTTCGGCGTGGAGGCCCGCCGCCGCTCCGGCACGTCCCGCGGGCGGCTGCGCTGGGCCCGCGCCGCGACCTGGGCGTCCGCGACCACCACGTTCGTCGCCGCCGCCGGGAACGTGACCGGCGCCGCCCGGGACGACGGGTTCACCCGCTACCTGCCCGCCACCGGGGCCGGCGTCCTGTTCGGGTACGCCTTCACCGTCGCGGTGGTGCTGGCCGTCGTCGGCTACGCCGTGGCGTTCGTCCCGCCGCGGTTCCTCCGCCGGGTGTGGGCCGCCGAGGCCCTGCGGACCGTGACGAGCCGGCTGCTGGACGCCTCCCCCACGGAGACGCCGGGTCAGCTCTGGAGCCGGTACGCCGCCGTCGTCCGCGACGTCACCAGCGCCGACCACGTGGCGGTGCTCGCGGTCGCCCGCGACGGCCGGCTCGTCTCCCGCCCGGACGACGCCCCCGACCCCGCGGGCGACGCCGGGTCGCTGCAGGCCCTGCTGGCCGCGCGGCAGCCGGTCGCCGTCGACGCCGTCCGGGGCGCCGCGCCGCTGACCGTCGACCTGCACCGCTGCTGGGGTACCCCGCTGCTGCACGCGCAGGCCCTGCCGATGTCCCGGTGCGGCCCCGGGGCGCTGGTGATCGGGCACCAGCGGCGCAGCCTGTTCACCGACGACGACCTGCAACTGCTGGCGGACCTGGCCGGCCAGGCGGCCGTCCTCGCCGAGCGGGGTGCCCTGCTGGCCCAGCGGGCCGCGGCACTCGCCGAGCGCGAGAACGCGCTGACCGTGCAGCACGCGCTCGCCGACGAGCTGACCGCGTCGGTCCACGCGCTGACGGACGCCAACAACGCCAAGAGCGCCTTCCTCGCGGCCATGAGCCACGAGCTGCGTACGCCGCTCAACGCGATCATCGGCTTCTCCGACATGATCAAGTCGGACCTGAACCGGAGCGGGCCGGGCACCGACAACCAGCACGCCGCCTGGGTCGGCCACATCCTGACCAGCGGCCGGCACCTGCTCGGGCTCATCAACAACCTGCTCGACCTGGCCAAGGTGGAGGCCGGCGGGCTCGACCTGCACCGCAGCCCGGTCCGGCTGGACGACAGCATCGGCCAGCTCGTCGACTCCCTCCACCCGCTGGCCGACCGGGCCGGGGTCACGCTGCACGCCGACCTCGACCCCGTCCGGGCGCTGGTCGACCCGCTGCGCCTGCGCCAGATCGCCGAGAACCTGCTCTCCAACGCCATCAAGTTCACCCCCGAGGGCGGCGAGGTGCGGGTCGCCGCGCGGGTGCGGGGCAGCGACGTCCTGCTGGAGGTCAGCGACACCGGGGTCGGCATCGCGCCCGCCGACGCCGACCGCATCTTCACGGAGTTCGTCCAGGCCGGCGCGGCCGGCCAGCGGGCCGGCGGTACCGGGCTGGGGCTGGCGCTCGTCCGACGGATCGCCCACGCCCACGGCGGGGACATCACGCTGCGGTCCACGCCGGGCGTCGGCAGCGTCTTCACCGTCCAGCTCCCCGACGCCCGCCTGCCGCTGGCGCCGCCCGAGCCGGCCGGCCCGACGCCGGCCCCCGCCTCGCCGACGGTCGCCGACGAGGTGCTGGTGATCGAGGACGACCCCGCCGCCGCCGAGATGTTCACCAGCCAGCTCCACGCCGCCGGCTACCGGGTCGTGCTGGCCGACAGCGGCGAGACCGGGATGGAGATCGCGCACGTACACCGGCCCCGGGTGATCCTGCTCGACCTGGGCCTGCCCGGGATCAGCGGCTGGGAGACGCTGCGCCGGCTGCGCGCCGACCCCGACCTGGACACGGTGCCGGTCGTCGTCATCAGCGTGCTGGAGGAGCGGGGGCGCGCCCGCGAGCACGGCGCCGACGCCTACCTGGTCAAGCCGGTGGCGGCGGACGTCCTGCACCGCACGGTCGAGGCGGCGCGCACCGGCCAGCCGACCGCCGCCGCCCGCCGCGACACCGGCGCGTACCGGGTCTGAAGCGCCGACCTCTGAGAGGGCGTCTGGTTCACGTAGTTTGTGATATTTCTGGGTCGTAGGGGTCTCGCCAGGTCGGGGTGGTTTCGTCGGTGACTCTTCTGGCGAGGTTGTCGATCATGGCTATGTGG
>NZ_BMQC01000014.1 GCF_014647915.1 Pilimelia terevasa | reverse complement strand
TACCACCGGCGCCGACGACAACGGTCGCTGGCCCGGTTGACCCCTATCGAGTACGAGACCATCATGACTCCACCGGCCAGTCAGGCCGCCTGACTAGAACTGTCACCAGTTGGTGCAGCAGACCCCATCGGCCAGCAGCCGCACCGACGCCACCCGCCCCAACACGCTCAGCTCATGGCGGCGGGCCTCGATGTCGAGCTTGTCGCGGGAGGTAACCAGCGTGGCCGTGACCCCGTCACCAGGCAACAGCGGGTTGACCTGGTCAACGGTGGCGGCGTTGTCGATCACCACCAGGATCCGCTTACCCTCCCCGGCGTAAGCGGCCAGCACACTACGGAACAGCCGGCTGCGGTCTTGCACACCAGCCGGCACATAGTCACCCGGCATCCCCAACGCCTGCAGCAGGCCGCCCAGTACCTCGCCGGTGGAGACCCGCCGGCTGGTCGGATCGCCGGCCGGGTCCGGGTCGTAGCCGAACAGGTCCACGAACAGCACCCCACCGGGAAACCACCCCAGCTGCGTGGTGGCGCGGTGGGCAGCCTGCACCACCAGCTCGGTCTTACCCACCCCGGCCAGGCCCACCGTCGCGGACACCAACACCGGCCCCCCGGCGTCCTCGCAGTCGGGGGCCAGGGCCGCCATCAGCTCACCCATTGGGGAGTCGCGGCCGGTGAACGACTTCGAGGCGTGCGGTAGCCCCGACAGCGCCGGGGTCACCGCTGGCGGCAGCACCACGGTGATGTTGTTGCCCTGCACCACCATGTTGAAGAACACCCCACCGGTGATGGCGTTCTGCGTCACGGGCTCCTCGGCGGCACTCACGCGGACCCCTCTCCACGAGCCGGGCTGGCGCCAGCAGGCGGCGCCGTACCGCCGGTCGAGCCGGGCGGCTGATGGAAGGTGAAGTCCCGGCCCTGGTTCACCTCGCCGTGGAACGTGCCCCCGCTGATCGTGCTGCTCACACCCCCGGCACCAGCCTCGAACGAAGGCGCCGACGCCGGCGACGCTGCAGTGCCGACACCACCCCCGGCGATGACCCTCGGCCCGTAGTGCCTCCCGTCGTCGGTCGTATCCGATACCTCATCAGCACCGGCGGCCGGCGGGCGGCCGTGGGTGAGCGACCTGCGAGTCAGGACCGCGCTGTAGCCGGATACGGCCAGCCCCGCCACCCCGATGAAGAAGCCGAGCACACCAGCCCACTGGTTGGCGTCCTTCATCCCTGCGACGACGAAGAACACCCCCACCCCGGCCACCACCGCACCGGCCACCGCCGCCAACACCAAACCAACGACGTACCCGCTCCGCGCAGCCATGACCACCAGTGTTCACGCCACCACCAACCGACGTCCAATGTGACCAAGGCCGCAGCGTGTCGCCGCGCCGACACCGAACCGCTAGACCCAGCCGCAACCATGATCAGGCAGTTGATGCGCGGGGCAGTCGGTCAGACGCAGCGCTAAGGCCGGGCCGGGGTGCAGCTCAATACCGGTGGGCAGGCCCGTACCGGGCCGGTGGACGCCGCAGCTACTCATCCACTGCGAACCGCCTCCAGCCCGGACGCGGCGAGCCCGCCGCCGCCAACCACCGTCACCGTGCGCTCCGACACGCCCACACCCCGCCCGGCCGACCTTTGCCGTCGGACCTGCCCGGCCGCGCCCAACCCAACAGCCGCCGCACCTCCGCTGCTGGTGAGCCACCCGCAACCCTTCCCGCCGAAGACCACGCCCGGAAGCGCGGTCAATCACGGTCGCAGCGGCTCCCGCACCGACACCCAGGCGAGAGATCCCGCTGACAACCAAGCGAGAGCCCGCTGATAGCCAAGCGAGAAATGTCAGTAGCGAACCTAGGGCGCACCGCACCGAACCCGGCCGCGCCGCAGGGTTATCGGGGGGTTTTCGGGGGACAGCCCACAGCCACGTAGAAAAATTTCAAGGCCCTGACCAGGGTTCATGCTGGTCAGGGCCTTGTGCTTGCGCGCCCGAAGGGACTCGAACCCCTAACCTTCTGTTCCTGCTCTCCTTCTTGAACATACCGATCTCGATCACGCCGTCGCGGTCGAAGTCGCCGGCCACCGGCATTCCGCTGTCCAGCAGGTTCCAGTGGGAGCTCGTCCAGCGGACGGTTGCGACGCCGTAGCCGTCGGCCGTCGCCAATCGGACCCAGAGGCGGGTGCCGTTGGCCTTGTCGTAGGTAAGGGTCACCAAGTCGCTGCGACCGTCCCGGTTCACGTCGCCAGCCACAGTGCGTCCGTCGACAACGGCCGCATCGGCCGGTACGGCGACCTGGGTGAACGAGCCGTCTCTGCGCGCCATCAGCACGAGTAGTTCGGGTTGCCGGGTGGGGCTGACCGCGTGAATCGCGAGGTCGGTCCAGCCGTCGCCGTTGACGTCGGTGGCCACCGGAGTGCGTAGCGCGTAGCCCGTCCCACCGGCCAGGGCTGGCATTTCCCACACCTGGCGTGGCTGAGCCGTTCCGCTGTCGATGTCGGCGAAGACATCGAGGCGGTAGTGGTGCTCCCTGACCCGGTACAGCGCCACGGCGTCGCGCGCACCGTGGGCGTCAAACTGACCCGTCATCAATGTGGAGCGGGATGCGCGCCAGTCGCCCGCAGCACCCGTCCACACCTTGCGCGCCTTGCCGATCTTCCGACCCAACTGTCCGAAAACCCAGGCGGACGACGGGTCCTTTCCGTTGTCGTACAGCGCCGTCAGATCGCTGCTGTCCGGGGGCAGTTGCGCGTGGGTCTGGATGAACCGCTGCACTCCCAGTAGCCGGCCTGACGCCAAGGCCGCGTTACCTGCGACTGCAATGTTCTTGAGGCCTTCTCGCTCGGCCTCATCCCGAATTCGGGAAGCTACTTTTCTGTACGACTCGTACTGTTCTCGGGCACGCCGCTCCTCGTCGGTGCGCACGGCTTCGTGGACGCCGGCTTCGATGAAGGCGCGCCACTCGGGTGCCTTCCCGTCGAAAATTGCGGCCGCGAAGGCATCCTTGGTGAGGAGGAAGTTTGGATCAGCGTCGACCTTGTCTCGCAACTTTGTGAGAAACAGCAGGTCGCTGATCAAGTACCACGATTCGTCCGTGCCGACGTGTACTCCTACCGCGATCGCTGCCTTGCGGCGGTAGTCACGCCGGATGGCTTCGATCCTGGCCGCCTCGTTACCGGCTGTCTCTCTGTCGATCTGTGCCAGTCGGTCGGTGTGGAACGCCTGCATCCCGACCGTGCTGAGGAATTCGACATGCTGCTGCGGTTCTCTGCTGTATACGTTGCCTGCTGCGGCGATTGTGCGAGCGGCCCAGTTGAGGTCGCGACGAAGATAGTCCCAGACGGCGAAGATGAAGTGCCGGTCGCTCTGTGCGATCGCCTCCGGGTGAGGGAATCGGTAGCCGACCGTCATAGCGAAGCGCATACGTCGCTCCCTCGCTTCGTTGGCCACCTGCGTGTCGCGAATCTCGTTGTTCTTGTCTCGTGTGTGCGCCTCGCCAATGCCCGACCGGATGTACAGGCTGCAGGCATCGCACCGAACTGAGTCCGCAGACGCCGCCTGATGGGCCAGTTCGGCGCCGGCCTTGACTTCCGATGGGTACTTGGCGCGTCGCCAGAGCGCGAAAGTGAAATCCAGGTCGTTCTTGGCATACTCCTGCCAGGAGCCGGGCGGGATGCCCACCACCAGCCCCGCCTTCTCCTTCTCTTCCAAGCTCGCTTCCGCCGGCAGTGGCTCAGCCGGATCACTCGGGACCTCGACGTCTGGATCCTCCCCAGCCGTGATCCACGCTGCTGACGGATTCGTTGCCGCCGAGGCAATGGACTGCGGCACCGCGAGCGCGCAGGCCGTGGCCAGTGCGAGGTAGCTCAATCGAGCTGGGCGCATGTGATTGTCCACTCTTTCGTATCGTCTCGTAGGCTGGTGGTCGGGTAGCGGCGGGTGTGCAGGACACCGGCCCGCGACACCCCGGATCGGAGATAATGACGTTGTCGGTCAGTGTGAATCTGGAGGGCCAGTGGGACACCGAGCCCTACGATTACGGCGTGATGGAGAGCAGTCAGGTCTGCTTCTCCGTCGACGGACACGGTTGGTCTTTCCTGTCGCGGATGGGCGGGGCCATCAACGTGTGGTACTTCCGCTGGGCGGTAGTTTCGGTGGGCAGAGTACGCATTGGCGATTACCGAGTGGTGAGTGGCGTGTGGACCGATCGATTCGATCGGATGACCGCGATCGACGCGGACTGTCGTCTGGATGATGCTCGGGTACTAGAATTCGCTGTGGTCGACGAGTTTTCTCCAGACGGCAGGTCGAGGCGCCGCCTGGACCTGTCAAGTCCTGTGGCGTCAGCAACCGTGTTCGCGCGCGTGGGCAATTTTTTCGATTTCGTCCTACCGGCGGATGCTGAGTACTAGTCATTCACCATGGACTCATCGAGTACTTCCTGTGCCTTGGGGGAATGGAAGGCAAGCTGGTTGCCGAACCATTCGGGAGATTCTTTGCCGCTGAGAAAGCCGCCGATGTTCTTTAGCATCGGGCCCTCTGTGTAGTCGCGCCCGATCGGGCCCTGTCCCGTGGTCCGGCATGACCGCACCAGCGTGGGCAGCGCGGTACTATTGGTATTGAGTCGAAGCCCATCCAGGCTCGTGAATTTTGCAGTCGGAATCTTGAAGGTAACGACTACTCCTCCTCGCCATGCGGCAGCCTGCGTTTTTATTCTGGTGAGATACATGCCGCGACAAAAATCGGTGTTGCGCTTACTGGCCGTCACATCCGGCCCGTCAACCAGGATCCGATCTGCCGCGATCCGGCTCGTACCGTGATAGAGAGTGAGGCACGCCAATTTACCGGGAGCTCTGCGGCTGTCATCGGCGCAGGCTCCATCGGGAGTACGGCACCTTTTTTTCGCGGCGGACCGTAGGTCGCGCACGCCGGTGAACTCTCCGGCCAAATCCTTGATGAGACCACGCTTGCAGCGGTCGACTTTCTTGAACGCGTCCCGGATCTTGTTGCGGTACTTTGCGGTGGCCTTCATGAAGGTGTGGATGGTTTTGCCGACGCGGTAGGTAATTTTGAGGGCGCCGAGAATTCTGCCGACTGGCAACAAGTCGATGATCGTCAGCAGGCAGTCGAGAATTTTTCCTTGGCTGCACTGCTTGAGCTGTTCCACGAAGTCGCTGAGATATCCGGTGAGGAGGTCTTTTCCGTAGTTTTCCAGAAAGACCATCACCCCGCCGTCGGCCAGTGCCAGAACCGTCTCAAAATTGGCGAACTGCGCCGGTTCCAGGTAATCGCGCAGGTCCTGGAGTTGGTCGGCCGTGGGTGGCGCGAAGGCCGACAGCAGGTCGTTGTCCTGCATCGCGCGGATTTCGGCCTCCAGTTGCTCGACCTCCTTCTGCGCGTCCTTGCCGTGCTGGTCGGCTTGTTTGGCGAACTCGACGGCCGCCTTTGCCTGCTCCTCCGCACGGATGGCAGCCTCCCTGGCCTGCCGTGCCTGCTCCTGAGCGCGCGCGGCCGCGCCCTTGGCAGCCTGTGCGTCATCCTCCGCCTTCTGGGCGATTCTGCCGGCGTCGGCGGCTAGCTGCGCGGCCCGCCCGGCGTCGAGGCCGGCTGCCGCGGCGGAAGCGGCGGCAGCGTTGGCCAGCTCTCGGGCCTCGGCGGCCGCCGCGCGAGCCGTGCGGTCCGCGGCGTTCGCGTCGGCGGCGGCCGCGCGCGCCCTGCGTGCCTCAGCGGCGGCGTGCGCCGCGGCCCTCTTGGCGCGGGCGCTGTGCGCGGCGGCCTCCGCGGATGCCTTCGCCGCATCGGCGGCGGCCTGATAGGCCTCCCTGATCTCACCCCCGGCCTGATCGGCCGACTGCTGGGCGGCCAGGGCGGCACGTTCGGCCTCCCTGGCCCGTTGGTCGGCGGCGTCGGCCAGCTCCAGACTGATCGACTCGGCGAGCGAGGCGACCTCGGTGGCAAATTCAATGCCGAGGTCCTGGCCGGTGAACGGCATGAGGAGCTTGATGGCATCGCTGGCTGGAATCACCGCGGCGCTGGCGGATTCCCTGGCTGCTGCCGCGGATCGGATGGCGGACTCGGCCTGGGCGGCGGCCGAGGCCGCTTCATGGGCGGCGGCCGCCGCTTCGGCGCGCACCCGGTCGGCTGCCCACAGCGCCTGGACAGCGCGAGTGGCCGCCTGCTGCGAAAGCGCCTCGGCGTTCCGGGCGTGGGTCCCGGCTTTTACCTCCTCCCGCGTGGCCGCCGCCGCGGCGGCGTCGGAGCGGCGGGCTGCGGCATGGGCGGCCGCAGCCTCCGACTCAGCCGCGGACGCAGCGTCGTCCGCGCCAGCGGCGGCAGCGCGTGCCTGGTCAGCCGCGTGCCGGGCACGGGCGGCGGCCCGTTCGGTCTCGATCGCGGCGCCCCGGGCGCCCGCGGCTGCGTTGGTCGCCTGCTGTGCATGATCAGCGGCGCGTGCAGCCGCGGCCTCGGCGTCGTCGGCATCGCCGTCGGCTGCGGCCGCGGCCTTCAACGCCTCGTCGCGCCCCTGTTCCACGGGTAGCTTCTGAGCTTTGGCGCGCAGGCCCGCAGCACGGGCGCGCGCCAGGTCACGTTCTCTCCCGGCATCCCGCGCGTCGTCCCGGGCCGCGGTCGCGCGACGTTCCGCCTCAGCAGCCCGATCACTACCCTCACCAGCTTTGCGTGTCTGATCATCGGCCCTGATGCGAGCGGCTCGGGCGCACTCCTCCTCATGCTCTGCCCCGGCGCGGGCGTGGGCCGCCCGGTCGCCCTCCGTCCGCGCCCGTGAGTGCGCCTTCTCGGCGTCGCCACGTGCCCGCTGCGCCTCTGCGCGCCACTGCGCGGCCTCCTCGGCATGGTCGCGTGCTTCGTCGCGCTTCGCTTGGGCGGCCCGGGCATGCTCCCAGGCTCTGTCACGCTCACTCTCGGCGCGTATCCGCTGCTCCCCGGCCCGTCTCGCAGCCCCTTCGGCGGCGTCAGCCTCCCGCCTGGCTGCTCCGGCAAGCGCGCGCCCGGCTCGCGCATGCTCCTGGGCCTGCTGCCGCCACCTCGCTGCTTCCTTGCGGCGGGCCTCCGCTTCGCCGGCATGACCGAGTGCCCGGTGGGTGGCGATGGTCGCGTCGACGGCGTGCTGGGCCGTGACCGTGGCTTGGTGGACGGCGACCGACGCGAGGTGCAGGCCCTTGGCCATATCGGCCCAGTCTTTGCCGTACTCAAGTTGGACGTCGACCAGCACCTTGGCGGCATGGGCGGCCGTGAGTGCGGCCCGCTCCGCATCACCGGCGAAGCCGCCGGCGGCGGCTACCTCGGTCGCAGTGGCGACGCGGGTGAGCTCGATCTCGCTCAACGGCCCCTTGGCGGCGAGAATCTGGGCTGCGCGACGGGCATGGGTGGCCGCGAGAGTCATCGAGTTCGCACCCAGTCGAACCGCCCGCACGCCAGCGCCGTGTGCGGTGATCAGGTCAGCGCGCGCTCGGTTGGCCAACGCCGAGCGTTGAGCCAGGTCGCTTGCCTCCTCGATAGCCTTCAGCTCCGCTTCGCGCTCCCTGAGCAGATTGGCTCGAATCTGGGCGTCGGCCGCCGCCGCGAGGGGAAAGCCGGTGGTGAGGAACGCCTCGACGGCCGCGTCCCCGGCGACCAGCGCATCGGCCGCATCCTTGACGACGTGCGGGTTCTCGGCCGCGGGGAGACCTGCGAGGAGCTGTACCCGGGACCGGAGAATCTGTCGGCGCGCCGCCCTGTCGGCTGCGAGTGCGCCGTCGCGGCCACGGGCGATCTCGGCGCCGTAACCCAGGAATGCCTTGCGGTCGCCCGGCGTGGCGTTCGGCGCGAGGACCCGTTCGACCTCGGCGTTGAAGACATCGCCACCGGTACCCCTCATCGGTGCGATCTTGTCGCGGGCGACCTGGTCGTCCCGGCGCTTGCGCGCGTCGACCGCCACCTTGGCTCTGTCGTATCCGCCACGGTAGAGAAAGTCGTCGACGGCGGCAGGGCCGGCATCAAGAGCGGCGCGGGCCGCGTCCCGGATTTCCGGCTCGGGATCCGTCTCGATGTGCATCACCATGATCTGGTACTTGATCGGATCCATGTCACCGCGCCGCGGCTGTGGCGTGAACCGCGGCATCGACGCCGGGATCTCCACGTTGGTGGGTGCCGGCGGTGTGACCGATGGTGTGGGCGCCGCCGGGGCAGGTAGCGCCGTCAGGCCCACGGCCAGAACGCCGATGAGGGCGGCCGCGGCGGGCCGTTTCCACAGGACGAGCCTCATAGAACTCCACTCATGGAGCGCATGCGCGGCAGCAGCGGACCACGCGTCGATTGCGGTCAATCGACATTAGGGTCGGCGTTGACCGTCCACAAGCGGATGAAGTGTCGGATCAGTGACAGCGACGCCGCGCGAGGGCGGCGACGCGATGCGTCGCCGCCCTCGGCGTTCCCCCCAGTGAGGCGTGCGCCGCCGCTGGCGGCGCGCACCCGTCGGTCTACCCCTCGGTGTCGATCGTCTGCGCCGGGCTGCCGTCGATCAGGACGATCGCGGCCTGGATCTTCCTGGTGAACGCGCTGACCCGGGTGAAGTG
Source organism: Pilimelia terevasa (assembly GCF_014647915.1). Lineage (GTDB taxonomy): Bacteria > Actinomycetota > Actinomycetes > Mycobacteriales > Micromonosporaceae > Pilimelia > Pilimelia terevasa. The sequence continues at coordinate 83,614 of NZ_BMQC01000014.1, read as the reverse complement.
GCCGACCTGGTTCTTCTGCGCGCAGTCCACCTGCGAGGTGATGCCGACCTGGACCCAGTCGGCGGCCCGGCCCGCGGCGTCCTCGGCGGCGAGCAGCGGCCCGCCCTGGTCGCCCGCGCACACGCCCACGTCGGCGGCCCGGGGGTCACCGGCGCAGATCTCGACGTCGGCGTTCCTGGCGCAGGCGCGGCCGGTCACGATCGGCAGGTCCACCTGGCGCAGTGCCGAGGGGAGCTGGGCGTCGAGTTCGGTCCGGCCCCAGCCGAGGGCGCGCACCTCCTCGGTCTCGTCGTAGCCCTCGTCGAGCGGCAGCAGCGGGTACGACCTGGCCTTGAACGGCTTGTCGAGCTGGACGACGGCCCAGTCGCCGTTGCCGACCCCCTTGCCGAGGGAGTACTCGGCACCTTGGCGGACGGCCCTGTCCTCGGCGGCGTCCTTGTGGTCGACCTTGCCGATGTACGCGGTGATCCGGGTCGGCTTGCCCTGCTTCGGTACCTCGGCCAGGCACTGCTGCGAGGTCAGGACGATGTCCTGCGAGATCAGGGTGCCGCCGCAGAGGTAGGCGACCTGGGACCGGTACTGGACCTCCAGGCGGACGATCCACGGATAGGCGCCCTCGCGGGCCTTGCTGCCGCCGACGATGCCCTGGGGCTCACCGGCGGTCCGGGCGGTCGGCGCGGCGGCGTCGCCGGTGCGGTCGACGGGTGCGGCCTGGGCGGCCGCCGGCACGGCGAGCAGCGCACCGACGGCGGCGGCGAGCAGCAGTGTGTGACGCGGGTTGTTCATCGTGTTCCCCTCTTGCCGCGCCAGGGTGCCGGCCACACCGGGCGGCCACGTCTTGCGGAAACGTGGCCGCCTTGCGGCGGTGCGGTCGTGGCCTGTCGCGGGTGGTGATTCAGCAGGGTCCGGCGGGTGCGGCCGCCGGACAGAGCGGAACACTAAAGTGCGTCATGAGTCAGTGCAATCGATTGTTACCGGAGCGCGATCGGTGATCATCAAAACAGGTGTGGCCCGGTATGCACTGCGAAAAGGGCGCGCGATATCCATCGGCCGGTCGTCTGCATTCAGTACATTCAAATAGTTAAATGGGATAGCTGATCGGTCAGGGCCGGCGGCCCGGCCGGTCGGGCGCCTCCGCCGACGGCGGGGCCGCCGGGGCGGAGGCCGCGCGCGGCGGCGCGGCGGTACCCGCCGTCGGCGTGGTGCTCGCCGGTGGGGGCCCCGGGGGGTCGGCCGGGGCGGACGGAACCTCGGGTGCGGCCGGGGTCCCGGGTCCCGGGTCCGGCGCCGCCGGGGTTCCGGGATGCGGTTCCGGGGCCGGGTCTGGTGCGGCGGGTACGCCGGGGTCCGGGTCTGGCGCGGGTTCGGCCGGCTGGGCGGGCACCGGGTTGGCGGGCGCGGGCTCCGTGGGTGCCGGTTCGGTGGGCACGGGGTCGGTGGGCGTGGGTTCCGTGGGCTCCGGGGGCGTGGGTTCCGTGGGTGCCGGCGCGGTGGGCTCTGGGGCCGCGGGCGCCGGGTTCGGTGGCGTCGGGCGGCCCGGGGTCGGGTCCGTGGGTGTCGGGTTCGGCGGGGTCGGGCGGCCCGGGGCCGGGTCGGCCGGCTGCGGCGCGGGCTGCTGCGGCTGGCCGCCCGCGCAGGCCGGCAGGCCCTCGACGACCGCCGGGTCGCTGTCGCTCACCCAGGTCAGCCAGCCGGTCTCCGCCGCGCAGCCGACCGGCGGGGCCGGCGGCGCGGGCGCGCAGGCGGCCCCACACGGGGCGGGCCGCGCGCGGGGCGGGGTCGCCCGGCCGTGGGTCGCCGGGCGGCGGATTGCCGGGCGGCGGGTCGCCGCCCGGCGGTGGTGGGCGGCGCGGGGCGTACCGGCGCGCGGGGCCGGGGGCGTGGGCAGGAACCGGTCTGCGGTGGGTGCCGCCGCCGTGACCGGCTGCGGCCCCGCCGGGGGGAGGACCGGCCCGAGCAGCGAGCCCCAGAAGGCGCAGCCGTGGTCGGCCGGGATGTTGACGTTCCCGCTGTCGTACCGGCAGCCCCACCAACTGTCGGCGAGCGCGTCCGGCTCGCCGCCGCGGGCCCGGTTCTCCAGCTCGTAGGTCCCGCCCGCGCTCAGATCCGTGGGAGTGAGCTCGGTCCCGCGGACGGCGACGAGGACGGTCGCCACCAGGGCGGCGACGGACAGCGCCCAGGCCACAGTTCTCTGCATGGCGGAAGCTTATGCCCCGAACCTCCTTAATGCGTCATTTCCGGTCTGTTCTCACATTTAGGGCTGATTGACCCTGCCGCGGCTCGGCCGGTCGGCCACGGCGAACGGGCGCGGCTGTGCGACGCTGGGCGCGGCGGAAAGCGGGAGTGTGGGGAGCGGCGGTGCAGGGCGAGCGAGCGGGGCGGCCCCGGTGGTCGGGGCGGGTGGGGCCGGTGTCGGTGCTGACGGTGAGCGCGAGCGCGTTCCTGACCGGATGCGGCGCCGACGGCCCCGTGGCGTACTGCGTCGACCAGTCCAACACGGTCATCGAGGACCGGTACTGCGACGACGACGACCGCACGTACGGCTGGCTCAACTCCGGGCGGCACAAGACCAAGCTGAAGCCGGGCGGGAAGCTGACCGGCGGCACCGTGATCCCGTCGGGGGACAGCGCCGCCCGGTCGGCGGCCGGGCTGCCCGCCACCGGCGGCATCGCCGGCAAGTCGGGCCGGTCCGGCGGCTTCGGCGGCGGCGGCCACTCCGGCGGATTCGGCAGCTAGTGCGGCGGGTGCGGCTGCCCGAGCGGCCGGGCTGGGAGCGGCAGATCCTCGCCGACGGCCTCGTCTACTCGCCGACGCCGACCCCCGACGGGGGCCAGATCTCCTACTGGCGGGAGGGCGCGGCGTACGCGTTCACGCAGGCGGAGGTTGCCGCCCTGGAGCGGGCTGCGGCGGAGCTGTTCGACATGTGCGTCGGGGCGGGCGACTGGCTGGCGGCGCGCCCGGACGTCCTGACGGCGATGGGGATCCCCGACTGGGCGCACCGGCAGGTCGTCGGCACCTGGCAGGACGAGCCCGCGTGGCAGAGCGTGTACGGCCGCTTCGACCTGCGCTTCGGCGGCCTGGACCACCCGGACCCGGCGCTGCGCACGCCGACGCTGTACGAGTTCAACGCCGACACGCCCACCTGCCTGGTGGAGTCCGCGTACGCGCAGTGGCGCTGGCGGGAGCAGGTGCGCGCCACCGACGACCAGTGGAACCAGCTCTACGAGCGGCTCGTGCAGGCGTGGCGGCGCAACCTCGACCTGGCCGCAGCCCGCCTGGGGCACCGGCCGCTGGTCCACTTCACCTGCTCGTCGCAGGAGTCCTCCGGCGAGGACGTGATGAACACCCAGTTCCTGCGCGACACCTGCGCCGCGGCCGGGTACGAGACCAAGACCCTGTTCATCGAGGGCGTGGTGCTGGGTGGGGACGGCCGGTTCTACGACGGCGACGGGCTGCACCTGGACGTCGCGTTCAAGCTGTACCCGTGGGAGTTCATGGTCGCGGAGGAGTTCGGCCGCGCCGCCTTCGCCGACATGGACGCCGTCGGCCGCCGCGACGGCCTCGGGCAGTACCGCGGCGGGACCGTGTGGATCGAGGCGCCCTACAAGATGCTGTGGAGCAACAAGGCGCTGCTGCCGGTGCTCTGGCACCTGTACGGCGGCACCGACCGGGGCCGCCACCTGATCCCCGCGTGGTTCGCGGACCCGCCGGCCGGGCTGCCCGGGGCGCCCGCCGACCTGGCCGACTACGTCCGCAAGCCCCTGCTCGGCCGCGAGGGGGCGGGCATCGACGTCGTCCGGGCGGGCGTGCCGACGGTGACCGTGCCGGGGGAGTACGGCGCCGAGGGCCACGTGATCCAGGCGTACGCGCCGCCGCCGGCCGTGCCCACCGGGGCGGTGTACGGCGAGGTCGTGCACCCGGTCCTCGGCGTCTGGCTGGTCGACGGCGAGCCCGCCGGCCTCGGCGTCCGGGAGAGCGCGGGCGTGATCACCGACAACCTGAGCCACTTCGTCCCGCATTTCATCGGAGCCTGAGATGTTCCTTGCGACCCTGGCCGACTACGCCGGCAACCTCGGCCACGCCGCGCTGATCCTGCTGGTCGTCGCCGTGTCCGTCGGCGGCGGCTGGCACCTGCTGAACCTGCTGACCCGGGTCGACGACAACGACGAGCTGTTCGTCCGCGGCAACGGCGCCTACCTGGCCCAGCGGCTGGGCATCAGCGTCGCCCAGGTCGTCGGCCTGCTGCCGGCCATCGGCCACTACGACCCCACCCGCTGGCGGACCTCGGCGTGGTGGCTGGTCGCCGAGTGCGCGTTCGTCCTGGCGGCGGTCCTGCTCGCCCGGCCCGTCGTCGACTGGCTGGTGCTGCCGGCGGTGCGCAACGCCACGCTGCTGCGCGAGGGGAGCCTGGCCGTGGGCATCACGGAGGCCGGCTTCTACCTGGCCACCGGCTTCGTGGTCAACGGGGCGCTCAGCGGCGGCGCCGACTCGCTGGCCCTGGCGCTGGCCAGCACCGCCGGGTTCTTCGTCCTCGGCCTCGCCCTGGTGGCCGGCGTGTTCTGGCTGCACGAGTGGGTCACGCCGTACCACCTGCGCGACCGGATCGCCCAGGGGTCCGTGCCGGCGGCCGTCGAGGTCGCGGGCGTGCTCACCGCGCTCGGCATCGTGGTGCGCGAGGGGGTGGCCGGGGACTTCGACACCTGGGGGGCCAGCCTCGCCCGCTTCGCCGCCACGGTGGTGCTCGCGGTCGCCGTGCTCTACGCCTTCCGGTGGCTGATCGACCGGCTGGTGCTGCGCGGCCACACCGTGCGGGCCACCCAGAACGCCGACCACCTGGTCGCGGCCTGCCTGCTGGCGGGTCTGTTGGTCGGGGCCGCGTTCGCCGTCGCCGAGGTGGTCGGCACCCAGCTCTGAGCGCCGGGCCGGGCGGATTTCCGGCCGGGTACCCGATTCGGTGGTAACCGGGGCAAGATTGTGGGATGACCGGGTACCCCTGGCCGATCGAGACGGACACGCTCGACAACGGCCTGCGCGTGATCGTCAGCGAGGACCACCGGGCGCCGGTGGTGGGCGTCAACCTCTGGTACGACGTGGGCTCGCGGCACGAGCCGGCCGGCCAGACGGGCTTCGCGCACCTGTTCGAGCACCTGATGTTCGAGGGCTCGGCGCAGGTGGGCAAGACCGAGCACATGAAGCTCGTCCAGGGCTCGGGCGGCAGCCTCAACGCGACCACCAACCCGGACCGGACCAACTACTTCGAGAGCGTCCCCGCCGAGCACCTGCCGCTGATGCTGTGGCTGGAGGCCGACCGGATGGGCGGGCTGGTCCCCGCGCTGACCCAGGAGACGCTGGACAACCAGCGCGAGGTCGTCAAGAACGAGCGCCGGCAGCGGTACGAGGACCAGCCGTACGGCGACTTCTGGCTCCGGCTGCTGCCGCTGATGTACCCGCCGGGCCACCCGTACCACCACGCCACCATCGGCGAGATGGCCGACCTCAACGCCGCCGACCTGGTCACCTTCCAGAACTTCCACCGCCGGTACTACGTGCCGCACAACGCCGTCCTCACCGTCGTGGGCGACACCACGCCCGACGAGGTGTTCAAGCTGGCCCGGCAGTACTTCGGCGGGATCCCCCGCGGCGCGGACATCCCGCCCGCCCCGGCCGGGCGGGACCTGTCCCCGGCGGGGCCGCCCCGCCGCGAGGACGTCGTCGCCGACGTGCCGGCCGCCCGGGTCTACCTGGCCGTGGCCACGGCGCCCTTCGGCAGCGCCGACTACGACGTGGCCTCGGTCCTGGCCGGCGTGCTCGCCACCGGCCGGGGCAGTCGGCTGTACCAGCGCCTCGCCGAGGGCCGCCGCCTCGCCCAGCCCGACTACCTGGCCGCGTACGGCGTCGACCTCGCCCACGCGCCCGCCCCGCTGATCCTCAGCGCGACCGCCCGCGACGGCGTCGGGGCCGACGAGCTGGAGGCCGGCCTGGTCGACGTCGTGGACGAGCTGGTCCGCGACGGTGTCGCCGACGATGAGGTGGCCCGCGTCCAGGCGCTGATGACCACCTCCTGGTGGCGGCAGATGGAGACGGTCGCCGGCCGCGCCGACGCGCTGAGCCGGTACGCGACGCAGTTCGGCGACCCGCGGCTGGCCGGTACCCGGCTGCCCGCCCGGCTCGCCGTGACCGCCGCCCAGGTCTCGGCGCTGGCCGCCGCGGTGCTGGCCGCCGACCGCCGGCTGACGATCCGGTACCTGCCCGAGAAGGAGCGCCCGTGACCGCCCCCCTGCTCGCCGACCGGCCGCCGGCCGGCCCGCCCCGCCCGTACGCCTTCCCGCCGCTGGTCCGGCTGCCGGTCGCGGGCGGGGAGGTGCTCGCCGCGCACCTGCCCGGCCAGCCCCTGGCCGAAGCGGTCCTGCTGCTGGACGCCGGGGCCGGCCGGGAGCGGCCCGGGGCCGAGGGCGCGGCCGGGGTGCTGCTCAAGGCGCTGGAGGAGGGTACGGCGACCCGGGACGCCACCGCGTACGCGTACGCCATGGAGTGCCTGGGCGCCCAGCTCTCCACCCACGTCGACTGGGACCGGGTCGAGGTCGGCGTCAGCGCCCACGTCGACCGGCTGCTCGCCGCGGTCGGCCTGCTGACCGAGGCCGCGCGGACGCCCCGCCTGGACCCCGCCGACGTGACGCGCGTCCGCGACGACGAGGCCGCCGCCCTGCGGATGGAGTGGGCCGGTCCCGGGCCGCGCGCGGACGCGGCGCTGCGGCACGCCCTGTTCGGCGACCAGCGGCCGGGCCGCCCCATCCACGGCGACCCGCGCAGCGCCGCCGCGCTGCCGGTGGCGGAGGTGCGGGCGTACCACGAGCGGTGGTTCCGCCAGCCCGGCGTCCTGCTGGTCGTCGGCGACCTGGACCGGCTGGACCTGGAGGCGCTCGGCGCGGTGGCCTTCGCCGGTACCGGCGCACCCGTACCCGCCGAGACCGGACTCATCGGCGCGGAGCTGGCCAGCACCCGCCGGATCCTGCTGATCGACCGGCCCGACGCGGTGCAGTCCACGCTGCGCCTGGGCCACCTGGGACCGCACCGGGCGCACCCGGACCACGTCGCGGTCCAGCTCGCCGGCACCGTGCTGGGCGGCTCGTTCACGTCGCGGCTCAACCACCTGCTGCGCGAGGTGCGCGGGTTCACCTACGGGGTGCGCGGGGAGTTCGCGGCCTCACGGCGGTTCGGGCGGTTCACGGTCCGGGCGGCGGTCCGCGCCGACGCCACGGCCGCGGCGCTCACCGACGCGGTCGGCGAGGTGGTGCGGATCCGCGCGGAGGGCGTGACCGAGGACGAGGTGGCCGTCGCCCGCAGTTGGCGCGCGGGCCAGCTCTCGGTGGAGTCGCAGACGACCGGGGCGATCGCCCGGCTGCTCTCCTCGATCGTGGTGCACGGGCTGCCGGACGACTTCGTGGTGCGGCAGCGGGAGCGGTACCTGGCGGCCACGCCGGGGGAGGTGGCGCCGGCGGCGGCCACCCACCTGCGGCCGGACGACCTGGTGCTGGTGGTGGAGGGCGACGCGGCCCGGATCCGGGCGGACCTCGCGGGGACCGGCCTGGGCGAGATCGTCGACGTGCCGCGCCTGACCTGACCGACCCGCCCGGGGCGCCGGTCCGCGTGCGGCAATGTTGTCACCATAGATGATCTACGCCGAGCCGGTACGTGGCGGGTCAGGAGCTGCGGTCCCTGTACGAGGAGTGCCGGCGGCGCGTGGGTAGCGTCCGCCGTACGGGTGACCGACGGGTCCCAGGGGTGCGCGGCCGGACCAGACTGGGGGCGTCGTCGGGCGAGAGGGGTGCAGGGATGTCGGTACGCACACAGGTGGTGGCGGGGGCGCTGTGCGCGGCCGTCGTCGCGGCGCTCGGCGCCGGGCCGGCGGTCGCCGCGCCAGCGGCGGGAGGCGACCGCACCAGCGCCCGCGAGGCGCGCCGGGTGGACCGGGTGGCCACGCCCGTCCTGCGCTGGCGGGCCTGCGACGAGCCGGGACTGGCCGGCCTGGAGTGCGCCTCGATGGCGGTACCGCTGGACTACGACGCGCCCGCGGGGCCGACGACGACGCTCGCGGTGAGCCGGCTGCGCGCCACCGACCAGGCGGGCCGGATCGGCAGCCTGGTGCTCAACAACGGGGGGCCGGGCGGCGCCGCGCGCAGTATGCCGCTGTGGGGCGAGTACTTCGGCGCGCAGGTGCGGCGCCGGTTCGACCTGGTCGGGCTCGACCCCCGCGGGATCGGCGGCAGCGACCAGGTGCGCTGCTTCGCCTCGACCGCCGCGCAGCAGGAGGCGGCCCGCGGCGTCGACTTCGTCGTCCCGCAGCGGCGGGCGCAGTACCGGGCCGCCGCCGCCTACGCCGCGGCGCTGGGGCGGGCCTGCACCGGTACGACCTCGGGCCGGGCCGTCGGGGCGGCGATGTCCAGCGCCCAGGTGGCCCGGGACATCGAGGTGCTCCGGCGCGCGCTGGGCGATCCGAAGCTGAACTACTTCGGGCTCAGCTACGGCTCGGTCCTGGGGCAGCACTACGCGGCGATGTTCCCGGACCGGCTGCGGGCGCTGGTCGTCGACGGGGTGCTCGACGCGCGGGACTGGCGCGGCGACCGCGGGCGGGGCGGCCTGCCGACGTTCGTCCGCACCGGGTCGGCCGCGGCGATGGTCGCGGCGCTGGACGCGCTGTTCGACCGCTGCCGGGCGGCCGGGCCGGCGGCGTGCCCGCTGGTCGCGCGGGGCAACCCGGCCGCGGTGTACGCGGCCGCGGGCGCCCGCCTGCACCGGCGGCCGGCCGCCGTCCCGATCGGCGGCGGGGCGCCGTTCCTGCTCACCGACGACGCGTTCGCGCTGCTGGCCGGCGACGGCCTGTACGGCGCGCGGGGGGAGGTCGACCTCGTCGCCACGTTCGTCCGGGACGTCTCGGTGCTCGCCGACCCGGCATCGGACGCCGCCGCCCGGGCGGCGGCGCAGGCCGGTGTCCGGGGGTACCTGACCGGGGGCGGGTCGGAGGCGGCGCCGGCCGCGGACGAGTACGACAACGGGCGCGAGGCGCAGATGACGGTCGTGTGCCTGGACGGCCGGCACGCCGGGGACGTCCGCGAGTGGTGGGGTCCGTTCGCGGAGGCCGGCCGGACCGGCGGCCACATCGGCCGGTTCTGGGCCTCGGTCGACCAGCCGTGCGCCACCGGCACGTGGCCGGCGCGGGACGAGGACCGGTACACCGGCGGCTTCGACCGGCACACCGCCGCGCCGGTCCTGGTCGTCGGCAACCGGTGGGACCCGGTGACCCCGCTGGCCGCCGCCCGCGCGGTGGCCCGGCTGCTGCCGCGGGGCCGGCTGGTGGCCAGCGAAAGCTGGGGCCACACCGCGTACGGGTGGGTGCCGTGCGTGGCGGGGGTGGTCGACCGGTACCTGGTCGAGGGGGACGCGCCGCGGGAGACCGCGTGCCGGGGACGCCAGCCGTTCCCGCCGGCCGGGGCGGCGCGGCAGGCGCCGGCGGCGCCGCGGTGGGCGCCGCTGCTGCCGCGGTGGCCGGCGGCGGCACCTGCCGCGGTCGCGCCGCGCCACTCCTGACGCGACGCCCGCGCCACTCCTGACGCGACACCTGAGCCCGCCGGTTCCGCGGCCCGCGGGACCGGCGCCGGCCGGCGTCTCGTCGCCGTGCGGAGGCGGTCCGACACCGACAGTCCAGCCAGGACGGAGATCCGGTACCGCTTCGGTGGACAACCTCGCCCGGGGCGGCGTCGGTTACCTATGATGCGGCGGCGCGTCCGCTCGCGCGGCGGCCGGGGCGCGCGGGCCCGCCGCACGCGCGGACGGGCCGGGCCGCCCGGACGGCGGAGAGCGAATGGCAGTCGGCAACGGGTCCATCCGGTCGAAGATCACGGCGCTGGTGCTGACGCCGCTCGCCGCCGTCACGCTGCTGTGGGGCTTCGCCCTCACCCTGACCGTCGGGCCGGCGCTCAACCTGCTGCACTTCCGCACGGTCGCCGAGAACGTCGCACGCCCGGCCGAGGTGCTGGTGACCGAGCTGCAGCGCGAACGGCAGCTCTCGCTCGTCTTCCTCGCCGGCCAGGCGCCGACGCCCCCGCTGGACCGGCAGCGCCGGCAGACCGACGGCGCGGTCGCCGCGTTCCGCCGGCTCGCGGGCCTGCCGGGCGCCCGCGACGCGATGAACCCGCAGGCCGCCCAGCGGGTCGCGGAGCTGGTCCGGGCCGTCGAGGACCTGCCCGAGACCCGGACCCGGGTCGACCGCCGCGAGGTGGACCGGGTCGCCGCCCTGCGCCGGTACACGGCGGTCGTCGACACCGCGTTCCGGCTGATGCCGGCGGTCACCGACGTCAGCGACGACGAGCTGGCCCGGCGCACCCGGACCCTCACCGACCTCGCCCGCGCCCGGGAGCTGCTCGCCCAGGAGGACGCGCTCGTCGCCGGTGCGCTGGTGGCGGGGCGCTTCGTCGACGCCGAGGCCGGCACCGTCAGCCAGCTCGTCGGGCTGCGCCGGCTGCTCTACACCGACGCCGCCGCCGCGCTGCCGGAGACCGGCCGGCAGGCGTACCGGACGCTGCAGGCCCTGCCGCACTTCGAGGCGCTGCTGACCATGGAGGACCTGCTCGTGGCCCGCGGCCGGGCCGGCGAGGCGCCGCCGGTGGACGCCCGCCGGTGGGCCGAGAACTACCGCGCGGTGGCGGCCGCGGCGCGCGCCTTCGAGGTCGCCCAGGCCGCGGCGGTGGCGGAGCGGGCGGCGCCGGTGGCCCGCGGCATCGTCGCCCGGCTGGCGGTCGCCGGCCTGCTCGGGCTGCTGGCGGTGGTGGCGACCCTGCTCATCTCGGTGCGGATCGGCCGGTCCCTGGTCCGCCGGGTCGGGCGGCTGCGGCGGGCGGCGCTGGAGCTGGCCGAGGTCCGGCTGCCGTCGGTGGTCGCGCGGCTGCGCCGCGGCGAGCCGGTGGACGTGGGGGCGGAGACGCCGGCCCTGGCCGAGGGCGCCGACGAGATCGGCGAGCTGGGGCACGCCTTCGACGGGGTGCAGCGCACCGCGGTGCAGGCCGCCGTGGACGAGGCCGCCTTCCGCCAGGGGACCTCCGAGGTCTTCCTCAACATCGCCCGCCGCAGCCAGACGCTGCTGTACCGGCAGCTCGCGATGCTGGACCGGATGGAGCGGGAGACGACGGACCCGGCGTCGCTGGCCGAGCTGTACGCCATCGACCACCTGTCCACCCGGCTGCGCCGGCACGCGGAGGACCTGGTGATCCTGGCCGGCGCCACCCCGAGCCGCGGCTGGCGGGAGCCGGTGCCGCTGGTCGACGTGCTGCGCGGGGCGGTGTCCGAGGTGGAGGACTACGCGCGGGTGGACGTCCGCGAGGTGCCCGCGGCGGCGCTGGTCGGGCGGGCGGTACCCGACGTCATCCACCTGCTGGCCGAGCTGGTGGAGAACGCCACCCGGTTCTCGCCGCCGCGCAACCGGGTCCGGGTGACCGCCCAGGAGGTGCCGGCCGGCGTCGCCGTCGAGGTCGAGGACCGCGGCCTCGGGATGCCCGCCGACGCCCTGGCGGAGTGGAACCGGCAGCTCGCCGCGCCGCCGGAGTTCGACCCGGCGGCCAGCGCCCGCCTGGGCCTGTTCGTGGTCGGGCGGCTGGCGGCGCGGCTGGCCGTGCCGGTCCAGTTGCGCCCGTCCCCGTACGGCGGGGTGACGGCCGTGGTGCTGCTGCCGGCGGCCCTGGTGGTGGCCCTGCCGGAGCCGGCGCCCGCGGCCCGCCGGGGCCCGGCCAGGGCGGCCCGGCCGGGCCGGCTGCGGCCGGTCCCGACCATCCCCGCGCCGCGCCGCCCGGCCGAGCGGCCGGCCGACGAGGCGCCGGTGGCCGGGCGCGGCCTGCGGGTGCCGGCTCCCCGGCAGGGCCAGTCGGCGCGTACCGCCGCCTCCACGGTGGACGGTGCGCTGTCGGAGGACGGCCTGCCCCGGCGGGTCCGGCAGGCGAGCCTCGTGCCGCAGTTGCGGGAGCCGACGGCTGCGGCGTCGGCGCCGCCGGGACCGCCCGCCGGGGCGCGCTCGCCGCAGTCGGTGCGCAGAATGATGAGCGACTTGCAGGTACAGACGAGGCGGGGCCGGGCGGAAGGCTCGACCGGCGACATCCGCGCGGATACGGTGACGGCGCGGCCCGCGGACGACGCGGGCGGCGACGCGTCAGGACCGTCCGATGGGGAGGGGTGCGCCTAGTGGGGCTGCCGGGCAAGGAGCTGGACTGGCTCCTCGACGATCTGCTCACCCGGGTACCGGGCCTGGAGCGCGCGGTGGTGCTCTCCGCGGACGGCCTGCTCATCGGCGCGTCCGGCGGGCCGGAGCAGGACAGCGGCGAGCACCTCGCGGCGATGGCGGCGGGCTTCGCCAGCCTCGCCCGCAGCGCGAGCCGCCACTTCGGCGCCGGACAGGTCCGGCAGACCGTGGTCGAGATGGACGACGCCTTCTTCTTCGTCACCGCCGCCGGGCCGGGCGCCTGCCTGGCCGTGCTGACCCGCGCGGACGCCGACATCGGGCTGGTGGCGTACGAGATGGCGATGCTCGTGGCCCGGGTCGGCCCCGAGCTGTCCGCGCACACCCGGCCGACGGCGGGTGCGGCCGATGACCAGTAACGAGCGGGCCGCGGCCTGGTGGGACCGCGACGCGGGGCCGGTGGTCCGGCCGTACGCGATGACCGGCGGGCGGGTGCCGGCGGCGGCCCGCTTCGACGTGGTGGCGACCGTCCGGGCGGCGCCGCTGGGCGGCGCCCTGCCCCCGGACCTGCAGCCGGAGCACCGGCAGATCCTGGCCGCCGCCCGGAGCCCGATCACCGTGGCGGACCTGGCCGCCGAACTCGACCTGGCCCTCGGCGTCGTGCAGGTCCTCCTGCACGACCTGGCGGTGCAGGAGCTGATCTGCCTGCACGAACCGGGCCGCGCCTCTGCCGTGCCGGACGAGAACGTACTCAAGGCGGTGGTAAATGGACTACGCGCGCTCTGACCGCACCGTGCCGCTGGCACTGAAGATCCTCGTCGCCGGCGGCTTCGGCGTCGGCAAGACCACGTTGGTCAGCGCGGTCAGCGAGATCCGGCCGCTGCACACCGAGGAGGTGCTCACCTCGGCCGGCCTGGACACCGACGACACCTCGGGCGTGGAGCAGAAGACGACCACGACGGTGGCGATGGACTTCGGCCGCATCTCCGTCGGCTCGGACATCGTGCTGTACCTGTTCGGCACGCCGGGGCAGGACCGGTTCTGGTTCCTGTGGGACGAACTCGCCCACGGCGCGCTAGGCGCCGTGGTGCTCGCCGACACCCGCCGGCTGGCCGACTGCTTCCCGTCGGTCGACTACTTCGAGCGGCGGGGGACGCCGTTCCTCGTCGCGGTGAACTGCTTCGACGGGGAGCAGCGGTTCGCCACGCAGGCGGTCCGCAACGCCCTGGACCTGGACCCGGACGTGCCGGTGGTGCTGTGCGACGCCCGGGACCGCCGGTCGAGCAAGGACGTGCTGATCACCCTGGTCGAGCACGTCATGGACCAGGTGGCCCGCACCCAGACCCCGGCGTCGGTGCGCTCGTGGTGAGCCCGGGGCGCGGGTAGGCGGCGGGTCCGGGGGCCGGTGCTGGCCGCCGCCGCGGCCGTCGGTCACCATCGGGCGATGGGCGGGACGTGGCGGCGGGCGTACAGCGTGGCGGTGCTGGTGACCCTGGCCGCCCTGGACAACGTGGTGATCGGGCTGCTGCCGCCGCTGTACACGCCGTGGAGCGCGGCGCTGGGCGTCGGCGAGGCGGCCCTCGGCGTGACGACGGCGGCCACCTACCTGGTGACGGCCGCGTCGGCGGTCGGTTGGGGGTACCTGGGGGACGCCTGGCGCCGCCGGCCGCTGCTGCTGGTCGGCACCGTGGGCTGGACCCTGGGCGCGCTGGGTACCGCCGCCGCGCCGTCGTTCGGCGCGTTCGTGGCGGCGCAGTTGCTGACCGCGCTCGGCCTGGGCGCCGTCAGCGTGGTGGGCTTCTCGGTGGTCAGCGACCTGGTGTCGCCGCGGCGGCGCGGGCTCGTGCTGGCGCTGTGGGGCCTGTCGCAGGGGGCCGGGCTGCTGGCGGGGACGCTGCTGGGCGGGCTGCTCGGGGCGCGCCAGCCGCGGCTGCCGTTCCTGGTGCTCGCCGTCGTCGGGGTGGTCGCCGCGGCGGCGTACCTGGGGACCCGCGAGGTGCCCCGGGGCGGCGCGGAGCCGGAGCTGGCGCCGCTGTTCCGCGACGGCGCCGGGTACCCGTACCGGCTGCGGCGCGGCGACCTCGGCGTCCTGTGGGCCCGCCGGACCAACCGCTGGCTGATCCTGCAGGGGCTGACGGCGCAGGCGGCGCTCGGCTCGTTCGTCTGGCTGCCGCGGCTGCTCCAGTCGCGCGCGCAGGAGCAGGGGATCGACACGCCGACGGCGATCATGGTTGGGAGTGTCCTGGCGGCCCTGCTCCAGCTCGGCGGCGTGCTCTCGGTGTGCGGCGGCTGGCTGGGGGACCGGGTGGCCCGGCGGCGGCCGGGCGGCCGGGCCCTGGTGGCCGGCGTCGCCGTGCTGGCGGCCGTGCCGCTCTACGTCGTGCTGTTCCTGCTGCCGCTGCGGGTGCCGGTGCCGGCCGGGGCGGACGCGGGGGCGGTGCTGCGCGCGGTCCTCGGCGGGGTGCTCACGTCCCCGACGGTGGCGGCGGCGGTCCTGCTGGGCCTGTGCGCCGCGGGCCTCACCGCCGCGAACTCGCCGAACTGGTTCGCCCTGATCGCCGAGGTGAACCCGCCCGAGCACCGCGGCACGGTCTTCGGCCTGGGCAACCTCGTCAACGGTGCCGGCCGCGCCGGCGGGACCGCGCTGGCGGCCGGGGTGTTCCGGGCCGTCGCGGCGGCCGTGCCGCCGCCCGCCTCCTACGCCGTGGGCCTGGCGGCCTGCCAGCTGATGTTCGTACCGACGGGCCTGATGTTCCTGCGGGCGGCGCGCAGCAGCCCCGCCGACATCGCGGCGACCGCGGAGCTGCTGCGGGAGCGGGCGGCCGCGGCCCGCTGACCGCGCGTCCGGCGCGGAGTCCGGCCGGGTGCGCGCCGGCCGGGCGCGCACCCGGCCGTGCGGCGGTCAGGAGACCCGGCTGTGCTCGGCCGTCGGCGCGGACATCGCCGCCGCCAGCGACACCTGCCGCAGGCTCCACGCCGGGTCGCCGCCGGACTCGGCCGCCGCCGCCCGGGCGCCGCTGCGGTCGCCGTCGAACTCCTCCTCCGTCATGGCCTGCAGGGCCGAGAAGGCCATGCCGATGAGCGCCGCGGCCGCGAGCAGGGTGATCGGTACCAGCAGCGAGAACGGGTTGATCCCGTCGACCGGCGCGGGGTCGTGCGCCAGGTGTACGCGGATCGCGGCCATCCCGGTGTAGTGCATCCCGCACACGGCCACGGCCATGGTGGTCGCCGCCGCGAGGATCGGGCCCCAGCCCTTGACGATGGTGGTGAACCAGAGGGCGGCCGTGGCGGCGACGACCGCGATCAGCGCGGACGCCGCGACCAGCGGCAGGTCGAACTCCATGGTCCCGGCCAGGCGCAGGCCGGCCATGCCGGTGTAGTGCATCCCGAGTACCCCGAACCCGGTGAAAAGCCCCCCGCACAGGATCCGCGGCAGCGACGGGGCGCGCCAGCCGACCAGGAACAGGCCGACGCCGACCGGTACGACGGCGAGCATCATGCTCAGCAGCGTCAGCCACGGGTCGAACCGGACGGGGCTGACCGGTACCTCGAAGCCGAGCATGGCCATGAAGTGCATGAGCCAGATGCCGGTACCGCCGATTGCCGTCGCGGCGATGACCAGCCAGCGGGCGCGGCGCCCGGCGGTGCGCGACTCGCGGGCGCGGGCGGTACAGACGAGGCCGAGCAACGACCCGAGGAACGCCATCAGGAAGGCGACGACGGGGGTGAACCAGCCGTAGGTGAAGTGGTGGATTTCGGCCATGATGGACACCTCGGAGAAAGGGGGGTGAGGACCGTCCTATAGGGACGATGCGGCGCAAGGACTGTAGAGGATTCAGCCACACGAGGGTGCGGCGACGTCGCACACGGCGTCCGCCAAGCGGCAAATGTGGGCTGATTCATCGATCCGGACCGGTCTGCCCGGTCGGTGCCCGTCAGGCAGGAGCGGCGGCTGGGACGCCTGGGTACCGGCCGGCCCCGGCGGATCCGCCTTTCGCCGGTCGCCGCTCCCGCGCGTGGCTAGGGTGAAGGGGTCGGCGACTCCGGTGGCCGACGCTGGAGGATCACCCGCCAACGGGGAGGATCGCCGTGACCGTCGCCCACCGCCGCGCCCGCCACACCCTCGACGAGAGCCAGGCGCGCGCCTGCGCCCAGTTGGCGATCCTGGCCCGGCTGCCGCCGCGGCACCCCTCCCGGGCCGCCATCCGCGGCGAGATCATCGAGGCGTGGCTGCCGCTGGCCGCGCGCCTCGCGCACCGGTTCGCCGGCCGCGGGGAGCCGGTCGACGACCTCGTGCAGACCGCGACGATCGGGCTGATCAAGGCGGTCGACAGGTTCGACCCCGGGCGCGGCGTGGAGTTCGCCGGGTACGCCATCCCGACCGTCGTCGGCGAGATCAAGCGGCACTTCCGCGACCGGACCTGGGACATCCGGGTCCCGCGGCGCCTCCAGGAGCTGCGCGCGTCGATCTCGTCGGCCACGGCCGTCCTCCAGCAGCAGCTCGGGCGCTCGCCGACCGTCGGCGACCTCGCCCGCCACCTGCGCGTCGGCGAGGAGGAGGTGCTGGAGGGCCTGGAGGCCGCGCGGGCGTACCACGCCGTCTCGCTGTCGGCGCCGGCCAGCGACGGGGGCCGGGCCACCGAGATCGGCGAGCTGCTCGGCGGCGAGGACGGGGAGTTCGAGGTCACGGAGCTGCGGCTCGCGCTCGGGCCGGCGCTGGCCAGCCTGGACCGCCGGGAGCAGCGGATCCTGGTGCTGCGCTTCTACGGCCGCCTCACCCAGTCGCAGATCGCCGCGCGGATCGGCGTCTCGCAGATGCACGTGTCCCGACTGCTGGCCCGGGCGTTGACCAGACTGCGGGGCCAGCTCGACCGGTGATCGAGGTTTGCCGATCGCACACCCCGGGAACCTGAGCGCCCATGGACGTACTTCTTTGGTTGCTCGCCGTCATTCTTGTCGTGTCCGGCGTGGTCGCGCTGCTGCGCAGCCAGCTCCTGTGGGGCATCGTGCTGATCATCCTGGGTCTGCTCGTCGGACCGGGTGGTGTGAGCTTGTTCACCTGACGCGGGTGGCGGGCGGACGGGAACCGCCGGCGGGCTAGCGCCCACCGGCGGTTTCTGCGCGTTGTCGGCCGACCGGGGCGGGGGGCCGGCCGCGTTTCCCTGCCGGCGCGACGGGGGTACGACACCACGAAGGGTGAACCGTTCGGCATGAGTCCTCGTACCACCGCACGTGACATGTGTCGCATAGCCACGCCCGAAGGAGGTGTCGTGCCGATCACCAACGGGGATACAAATCGGGCAAACAGCCGTCCAGGGTGGTGGAATGCCCAATTCTGTCCGGTCGTCACAGCGATTGACCATCCGACTCACAGCGACCGTTCAGGCACCCGTGGCACGGTCGAGATCCAGCAGGCGGAATCACGGAGCGAGGTCGACCGTTGATTAGGCCGAGGGCGCGCGCCGAGTGGCGACCGGGGGAGGACGACATGGGTATGCACACCCCGCAGGCACCGCGGACAATCACGAACACCAGCGAGGGGATCGTGGAGACTCCAGAGAAGACGACCACCACGGCGCGGCCAGAGACCACCCTGCGGACCGACGAGGTCGCCGAGGAGCGGGACCTGGTCGGCGTGTACCTGCACGAGATCTCGCGCACCCCGCTGCTCGACGCCGTCCAGGAGGTCGAGCTGGCCAAGGCCATCGAGGCCGGCCTGTACGCCGACCACCTCCTGGAACGCGGGCGCAGCCGGCGCGGCGCCACCGAGGACGAACTGGACGCGCTCGTCGCCGCCGGGGAGCGGGCCAAGGACCTGTTCATCCGCGCCAACCTGCGCCTGGTCGTGTCGATCGCCCGCCGGTACGTGCGCAGCGGGATGCCGATGCTCGACCTCATCCAGGAGGGCAACACCGGCCTGGTCCGGGCCGTGGAGAAGTTCGACTACGAGCGCGGCTTCAAGTTCTCCACGTACGCCACCTGGTGGATCCGGCAGGCCATCAGCCGGGCCATCGCCCAGCAGGAGCGCACCGTCCGGCTGCCCGTCCACCTCGTCGAGGACGTCAACCGGATGCGCGGCGTCACCCGGCAACTGACCCGGGAGCTGGGCAACGACCCCGAGCCGGAGCAGGTGGCGGCGGCGCTCGGCGTCTCGGTCGAGCGGGTACGGGAGCTGATGCGCTGGTCCCAGGACACCGTGTCGCTGGACACCCCGATCGGCGACGACGGCGACACCAAGCTCGGCGACCTGGTCGCCGACTCCGACGCCCCGTCGCCGGAGGAGCTGGTGCTCTCGGCTCTGGAGCGCCAGCGGGTCGACCAGCTCCTGCACCAGCTCGACGACCGGTCGGCGGGCATCATGCGGGCCCGGTACGGGCTGGAGGACGGCCGCGAGCACTCGCTGACCGAGGTCGCCTCGCGGTTCTCGCTGTCCCGCGAGCGCATCCGCCAGTTGGAGATCCAGGCACTGGGGCGGCTCCGCGAGCTGGCCCGCGCCGAGGGCCTCCAGGCCGCCTAGACCGACGCGCTCCGGCTGCCCGCCGGTTCGACGGGCAGCCGGACGCGACGACCAGAGCGGCGCCACCCCGGTTCGGGGCGGCGCCGCTCTGCTGCATGTCGGGTCCGGGCGCCGGTGTCAGGCCGGCCGGCGCGCGGTCAGCGGGGGCGGCCGTAGCCGTAGATGCTCATCATGCCGATCGGGGAGATCTTCACCTTCTCGCCGAAGGTCGGCGCGTGGATGACCTTGCCGCCGCCGACGTAGATGCCGACGTGGCTCAGGTCGGTGTAGAACACCAGGTCACCCGCCGCGATCCCGCCCCGCTGGAGGCGGGCCACGTTGTTCCACTGCATCCGGGCGTTGTGCGGCAGGCTCTTGCCGGCCTTGCGCCAGGCCGCCGCGGTCAGACCCGAGCAGTCGTACCCGTCGGGGCCGTCGGCGCCGAATCGGTACGGCTTGCCGATCGCCTGGTACGCGAACCGCACCACGGCGCCGGCCTGGCCGGAGACCTTCGGGACGGTGCCGGTGAAGCCGCCGCCGCCGGAGTCCTTGGTGCCGTAGACCTCGCGGCGCAGGGTGTAGAACGTGTCCAGGTCGGCCTTGATGGCCGCCTTGCGCTTGCCGAGGTCCCGGACCTGGATCTCCTGGCGGGCCACCTCGGTGGCCAGCCGCTGCTGGTCGGCGGCGTAGCTGTGGGTGGCGGTCGTGAGGTCGTTCACCTTCGCCTGGCGGCGCTGGGTGAGCTGGTCGATGGCGCCCAGCCGGCGCATCATGTTGTCCGGGCCGGGCTGGCTGAGGACGGCGCTCGCCTCGTGCAGATTGCTGATCTTGTACGTGGACGCCGCCACCTTGGCGAAGTCGGCCTTGGCGCCGGTGACCTGCTTCTCCAGTGCGGGCATCCGGGTGCGGATTTCCTTGATCTTGTTCTCGTTCGCCGTGAGCTGCTCGCGCGCCTCGTTGTAGTCCTCGCTCACCTGCTTGAGGGTGGCGGACTGCTTGGCGATCTTCTCGCGGAGCTCCGCTTTCGTCGGCGCGGCGGCCGCGGGTGCCGCGCCGGCACCGGCCAGCGCGAGGCCGGCGGCGAGGGCGGCGGTCAGGACGCGCCGGGACGGGCGGCGGGGGTGCACGTGGGCCACGGGGGAAGAATCCTTCTCGGGCTGTGCGACCGGCCGGTACCACGGGAGGGCCGGACGGGACGCGGCGCCGCCGGCACCCCGGCGACTGACGACCGCGGCCAGTGCGGGCAAAACTAGCCCGCGGACCGCCGCGCGCACAGGGCCTGGACGTACGAGGAGGGTGGCCCGATCCGGCAAATCTGCCCCAACGTGGACGCTCCGTAGCGAGTACAGCCCTTACGGGTGAAGGAAATCAGGAGCGGGCGAGTTCCGGTACGGCGGTGCTGACCCAGCCGGTAACGACGCGTTCTGCCCAGAACGAGACAAACGGGACAGTCCCCGCGAGCATCACGAGCACCATCCGCTTCATGCTCCACTTCGCCCGGCGGGCCAGGTCGAAGGCGGCCACCAGGTACAGCATGTACAGGAAGCCGTGCGCCGGCCCGATCGTCTCCACGATCGCGGGGTCGTCGGCGAGGTACTTCAGCGGCATCCCGACCACCACCAGCACGATCAGCACGACGCCCACGACCCAGGCCACCGCCCGGTACCTCAGCAGCGCTCCGGTCACGGTGTCTCTCCTCTCCCGGCCGGGCCGGGGTAGTCGCCCGGCCGCGCGCCCGGGTGGGCGGCCAGCCAGGCCAGGTAGTCGTTGTACGCCGTCAGCGCCGCGTCGGGCGCGTCCCCGCGCGCCCCGGCGCGGCCGGCGGCCGCCGCACCCCGCGGGAGGAGGACCGGCGGGCGGATGCCGTCGGTCCGCCGCGCGGGCGCGGGTGCGGGGGCGCCGGGCCGCAGGGCGAGCCGCACCTCGCGCCACCAGATGAACCCGACGAAGCCGGCGAAGATCGGCCACTGGACGGTGTAGGCCCAGCTCAGCGCGTTGCCGGAGGACGCCCGCTGGAACTGCCACCAGCCCAGGCCGAGAAAGGCCGGCACCAGGACCGCGGCCAGCCCGTGCCGGGCCAGCCACGCGGGTGTGAGCAGCCGCCGCATGGCCCCGAGGGTACCCCGGCCCCGCCCGCACCCCCGCGGGGCCGCCCGCGGGTTTCGGCGGACCGCCCCGCGGGAAGGCGGAGGGGAACCGGGGCCGCCCGCGCGCGGGTGCCGACGACGCGGAGGTGGGCGCGATGGTCGAGTTGCTGGAGCTGGGGGTCGACCCGACGATGCTGAGCGAGGACGACCTGCTCCGCGAGCTGCGCAGCCTGCACCGCACCCGGCTGGACACCCTGCGGCACGGCGCCCGCCACGCCCTGACCAACCACCTGCGCCGGACCGCCGACCTGGAGTCGGAGTACCTGGCCCGGCACCCGTCCCGCGAGATCGACCCGCACCGCCTGCGCGCGCACTGACCGGCGACACCCGGGACCCGACACCCGGCACCCCGCACCCGGCGCGCGCGGGGCGGGCGCGGGTCAGCGGGTCGGGTGCTGGCCCACCGCGTCGGCGTGGCCCCAGCGGCCCGGGATCCCGCGCAGCGCCAGGTGCCCGATCCGGTCCGGCAGGTACGGGTCCACCTGCAGGCCGTCCTCCTCGGTCGGCTCCAGACCCAGCAGGATCCGCAGCAGCAGCAGCGGCGCGCCGGTCGCCCACGCCTGGGGCGAGCACGCCGTCGGGTAGACCACCGGCACGTCCGTGGCGCGGCGCGGGTAGCCCGCGAAGGCCTCCGGCAGCCGGAACCCGACGTGCTTGGCCGCCTCCAGCAGGGCGACGGAGAGCCGGTTGGCCTCCTGGCGCCGGCCGTAGCGGTACAGGCCCGCGGCGATCAGCGCCGTGTCGTGCGGCCAGATCGTGCCGTTGTGGTACTCGATCGGGTTGTACGGCCGCTGCCCGTCGGCCAGCGTGCGCACGCCCCACCCGCTGAAGAGCTGCTCCCCGCACAGGTGGGTGACGAGCGAGCCCACCCGGTCGTCCGGCACGATCCCGCTCCACAGCAGGTGGCCGATGTTCGAGGTGAGCGTGGCGACCGGGTTCTTGTCGCCGTCCAGCGCCACCGCGTAGAAGCCCTGGTCGGGCAGCCAGAACTGCTGGTCGAACCGCCGCTGCAGCTTCTCGGCGTCGGCGTCCAGCGCGTCGGCGTACGCCGGGTCGCCCCAGAACGAGCGGGCCAGCCGGGCCGTGCGCCGCAGCGCGTCGTAGCAGTACCCCTGGATCTCGCACGTGGCGATCGGCGTGCGGGCGACCGTGGCGTCGGGGTGGACGATCGAGTTCCACGAGTCCTTCCAGCACTGGTTCTCCAGGCCGATGCCGGGGTTGCGGGTCTCGTACTCGACGAACCCGTCGCCGTCGAGATCCCCGTACCGCTGCATCCACGTCACCGCGGCCCGCGCGTGCGGCTCCAGCTCGCGGATGGTCTCCGCGTCCCCGGTCCACCGTTCGTACTCGTCGAGGACGATGAGGAACAGCGGTGTGGAGTCCGCGGCCCCGTAGTACGGCGACTGCGGCCGCTCGCCGAAGTGGGCCATCTCGCCGAGCCGCAGCTCGTGCAGGATCTTGCCGGGTTCGGCGTCGCGCATGTCGTCCACGGCGGTCGCCTGCTGCGCGGCCAGCGCCCGCAGCGTGGTGCGGGCCAGTTCGGGGACGAACGGCAGCGCCTGGTAGCTGGTGATGAGGCTGTCCCGGCCGAAGACCGCCATGAACCACGGCAGGCCGGCGGCCGGCAGCGACGCCGAGGAGTCCGGGTACGGGTAGAAGCGCAGCGCGGCCAGGTCGATGATGCTGCGCCGGTACGTGGACTTCAGGTCGTGCCAGTCGGTCTCGATCCGCGGCGCGGCCGCGAACCACTGCGGCAGCGAGGCCGGCATGTCGGGGGAGTGGGCGCGCTTGCCCAGCGGCTGGTCGGCGGCCAGCGCCACCGCCACCTCGATCTCGCCCTGCCAGACGTCGCGCGGCTCCAGGGTCAGGCGGAAGGTCAGCGACTCGTCGGTGAAGTACGCCCCCGGGGCCCGCAGGTGGGTCTCGCGGCAGTAGCCGTCCCGCCGGTAGCCGAGGGTCAGGGTGTCCTGCCGCTGGGACCGGTAGGGCGTCCCCTTCTTGTTGAGGCCGTCCTTGACCTCGAAGATGTCGGCGAAGTCGGCGTCGAACAGGAACGTCAGTTCGAGCTGGAGGGGCTCGATGCCGTGGTTCTGCAGCTCCAGCTCCTCCCGCATCCCGCGGGCGACCTCGCGCCGCCGGATCACCGACAGCGACGGGTTCTTGTAGATCGTGCCGGTGGGCTCGACGAGGAAGAACGCGGCCTCGTCGTACTCGATCGTCTTGGCCGAGAGCACGTCGAGCTGGCGGCCGTTGAGGCGCAGTTCCCAGCGGGACAGGTGCCGGACGTCGCGGTAGAACAGCCCCACCGCGTCGTCGCGGCTGGCGCGGAAGTCCCCGCGCCGGTCGCAGACGACGAAGGCGCTGCCTTGCAGGATGCTGATCGTCTGGTCGGGCACGGGGTCCTCCTGGGCGGCCGGGGGGCGGTCCGTACTACTTCATACCTTGCCGGGTGGGTTCCATTCCGGCCAAGTGCCCTTTTCGGGGAACTGGCCCGGAGCGCCGCCAGATTCGTCGTAGTTTGAGGTTTGCCAGCCGCATCCGGGGGGACGGTTGCGGCAACAGGAGGTGCCCACGATGGAGACCGACGAAGCCGACGACCGCCCGATGCGCATTGCGATGGTCGCCCCGCCCTGGTGCGAGGTGCCGCCGGCCGGGTACGGCGGGTTGGAGCAGGTACTGGCGTACCTGGTCGACGCCCTGGTGGACCGGGGTCACGACGTCACGCTGTTCGGGGCCGGCGAGCGGTCGACGACGAAGGCGCGCTTCGTCAGCACCGGGCCGATCCAGTACGACCACATGAACTGGGCGCTGCCGGAGCTGGACCACGTCGCCCGGATCAACGAGATGCTGGACCGGGGCCGCTTCGACGTCGTCCACGACCACACCAACGTCGGCCCGCTCACCGCGGCCCTGCGCCGGGCGCCCACCGTCGTCACGG
Source organism: Pilimelia terevasa (assembly GCF_014647915.1). GTDB lineage: Bacteria > Actinomycetota > Actinomycetes > Mycobacteriales > Micromonosporaceae > Pilimelia > Pilimelia terevasa. The sequence continues at coordinate 59,813 of NZ_BMQC01000014.1, read as the reverse complement.
TGCACAACCTGCCCCGCGGGCAGCTCGCCTCCTACCTGTCCCGCCTCGACCGGCGGGTCGCCCTGGTCGCCATCTCCTACGCCCAGCGCCGGCTGGCCCCGCACCTGCCCTGGTCGGCGGTCGTCCACCACGGCATCCCGGTACCGGGAACCAGCCGGAGCGCGCCGGGCGACGGGCCGGCTCTGTGGTTGGCGCGGTTCTGCGCCGACAAGGCTCCCGAGCTGGCCATCGAGGCGTGCCGCGCGGCCGGGGTGCCGCTCGTGCTGGCCGGCAAGTGCCAGGAGCCCGGCGAGCAGCGGTACCTGGCGGAGGTCGTCCGGCCGATGCTGCACGACGGCGTCGAGCTGGTCGTCAACGCGGAGCGCAAGGTCACCGCCGACCTGACCGCCCGGGCGCGCGCCCTGATCCTGCCCCTGCGTTGGGAGGAGCCGTTCGGGATGGTGCTGATCGAGGCGATGGCCGCCGGCACCCCCGTCGTCGCGCTGCGCCGCGGCGCCGTGCCCGAGGTGGTGGTGGACGGCGTCACCGGCTTCGTCCGCGACGACCCCGGCGCGCTCGCGCAGGCGCTGGGCCGGATCGGCGAGATCGACCCGCAGGCGTGCGTGGCGCACGTGCGGGAGCGGTTCTCGCCGGCCCAGATGGCGCGCGGGTACGAGCACGTGTACCGCTGGGCGCGGCGCCGGGTGGCGCCGATCGACCCGCTGGCGCCGCTGGACCCGCGGGCCGCGCTGGGCGCGCCGCTGTTCGACCCGGCGGTGCTCGCCGTCACCGGGCCGTCTCCCGCATCGCGTCCCGCGCGTCCGACGAGCCCGGCCTGAGCCGCACGGGAAGCGGCCCGGCTGTGGAACCCGGCGCGCGCCGCGCCGGGTTCAGGCCAGGGCGGCCTCGGCGTCGAGGACGACGGCCGCCGCGTGCACGACCGCCGCGATGCGCAGCGCCTCGTGCACCTGCTCGCGCGACATCCCGGCGCCCCGGACGGTGCGCTCGTGCGACTCCACGCACGTGCCGCACCCGGTGACGGCGGAGACCGCCAGGCACCACAGCTCGAAGTCCGCCTTGTCCACCCCCGCCTCGCGCGGCGCCGTGGCGATGGCCTGCATCCGCAGCCGGGCCGGGATCGCCTGGTAGGCGGCGTCGCCGACCAGGTGCGTGGCGCGGTAGTAGATGTTGTTCATCGCCATCACCGCGGCGGCCGCCTTGGCGGCCGTCAGTACCGGCGGCGGGACGTGGGCGGCGGCCGTCTCGGCGACCGCGCGCAGCAGGGCCGCGTTGCGGGCCGCCACCGCGCAGGCGAGCGCCGACCCCCACGCCTGGGTGGGGGTCAGCGTCGTCGCGTCGAGGACGGCGCCGAGATTCAGCTTGATGTCCTTGGCGTACGCCGGCAGCGCCGCCCTGATCCCCGCGATTCCCGCGCCGTCGCCGCTCATGCTCAGCCGGCCAGCAGCGCCGCGGCGTCGAGCGTGTCGCCGCCCTTGCTCCAGTTGCACGGGCACAGCTCGTCGGTCTGCAGGGCGTCGAGCACCCGGAGCACCTCGGCGACGTTGCGGCCCACGGAGCCGGCGGTGACCATGGCGAACTGGATCTCGTTGTTCGGGTCCACGACGAAGGTGGCGCGCTGGGCGACGCCGTCCTCGCCGAGGATGCCGCACGCCTCGCTCAGCTCGCGCTTGAGGTCCGAGAGCATCGGGTACGGCAGGTCGCGCAGGTCGGGGTGCGCCTTGCGCCACGCGTGGTGGACGAACTCGTTGTCGGTGGACACGCCCAGGACCTGCGCGTCGCGGTCGGCGAACTCCTCGTTCAGCCGGCCGAACTCGGCGATCTCGGTCGGGCAGATGAAGGTGAAGTCCTTCGGCCAGAAGAAGACGACCCGCCACTTGCCCTCGTACTTCTTGTTGTCGATCTGGGCGAACGCCTGGTCGGCGTCGAGCGAGACGCAGGCGGTCAGGTCGTACTCGGGGAAGTGGTCGCCGACGGTAAGCACGCGGTTTCTCCTTGACACAACACAGGGTGGGGGGACGAACGTCCGAGTGTGACCGTACTTCGGCCGCGCGGCGAGCACCCGCGCGGCGTGGTGTGAAAGCGGTCACCGGTCGGGATTGGCCGCCGGCCCGTCCGGGTACCGGAGTCGCAGCAGCGTCACCGGCCGGCCGCGATCACGCGGCCGGCCGGTCGCATCCCCCGTCCGCCCCGCATCCAGGAGGCAGCCATGCGGTACCGCCGTTCCCACGCCACGATCAGCGTCTTCCTGGTGATCTGGCTTCTGATCGGGCTGCTCGCCGCCTGGCAGCGGGGCTACCTGTCGCGCAGCAACGCCTCCTGCGACCGGCTCGGCGCGACCGCCCTGACGATCGTCGCCGGCCCGCTGAACTACGTGGGCGCCAACCCGGCGGTGAAGTGCGTACTTCCGAAGCCCTCGCAGTGACGCCCGCGCTCCTCCCGGTGCCGGCGCGCCGCATTCCGGCAGGCCAGCACCGGGAGGGCGGCGGCGGCCGGGCCACCGGGGCCGCGGGCAAGGTATCGACACAGAAGAATGCGAGTGGTATCGATCTGACGACGGGATGAACGCCGGAGTCCCGAACAGGCGGGCAGGTTTCGCGGACGGTTCGCCGGTGGAACGCACAGTTGTCACTCTGGGCGGTTCTGCTGTTACTGCGAGTCGCCAGGCTCGCATCCGGGTACCCACGCCTGATCGGAGCCCCATGGACCGCCGTCACCTGCTGCGCGCCGCCGTTCTCGGCGGTGGCGCCGCCACCCTCGGCTTCAGCCTCCCCGCCCGCGCCCTCGCCTACCCCGCCGTCCCGGGGACCAGCCCGTACGGGCCGGTCGGCGCCGCCGACGCCAACGGCATCCGGCTGCCGGCCGGCTTCACCTCCCGCGTCGTCGCCCGCTCCGGCCAGACCGTCGCCGGCACCGGCTACACCTGGCACAGCGCCCCCGACGGCGGCGCCTGCTTCGCCGACGGCGCCGGCTGGATCTACGTCTCCAACGCGGAGAACAACAGCCCCAACGGCAAGGTCAGCGCCCTGAAGTTCAGCAGCGGCGCCGTGATCACCGCCGCCTACGCCATCGGCGCGGGCATGGCCCGCAACTGTGCCGGCGGCACGACCCCCTGGAACACCTGGCTGACCTGCGAGGAGGTCGACAACGGGCACGTCTACGAGACGGACCCGTGGGGGGTCAACGCCAAGGTCCAGCGGGCCCAGATGGGGCGGTTCAACCACGAGGCGGCCGCCTGCGACCCGGTCCGCCAGGTCGTCTACCTGACCGAGGACAAGCCCGACGGCGGCTTCTACCGGTACGTCCCGACCGGCTGGGGCGGGGCCACGGCCCTGGCCACCGGCACGCTCCAGGTCCTGCGCCAGGTCGGCGGCGTGCTGTCCTGGGCCAACGTCCCCGACCCGGACGGCTCGCCGACCGCGACCCGGTACCAGGTCACCGGCATGAAGGTCTTCAACGGCGGCGAGGGCGCCTACTACCGCAACGACCGGTGCTTCTTCACCACCAAGGGCGACAACAAGGTCTGGGCGTACGACGCGGCGGCCCACACCCTGCACACCGTGTACGACGACAACGTGCCCGGCGCCATGCTCACCGGCGTCGACAACGTGACCGGGGACGCCCACGTCGGCGACCTGTACGTGTGCGAGGACGGCGGCGACATGGAGATCTGCCTCATCACGCCGGGCGACGTCGTGGCGACGTTCCTGCGGGTGAACGGGCAGAACTCCTCGGAGCTGTGCGGCGTGGCCTTCAACCCGGCGGGGACGCGGATGTACTTCTCGTCGCAGCGCGGGACGACCGGGTCGGCCAGCGGCGGCATCACCTACGAGGTCTCCGGCCCGTTCCGCACCTCCCTCTGACCGGGCTCCACGACGGCGCCCGCCTGCCGCGCTAGCCGGCGGCGGGCGGGTCCACGGCGGCCTGGCCCGGGTCGCGGCCGGAGGCGGCGTTCCTGTCGATGTCGATCGCGCCGTCGCCCGTGCCGACCGTCACGTCGTTGGCGAACTGGTCGAACGCCCAGTTCGCCGGCAGCGGGTAGCCGATGTTGCCGGTGTAGCCGTAGGCCGTGTCGGCGACGAAGCTGCTCACCGTGAGGCCCGCCGCCGCCAGTCGGCTGCACGCGTGGCGCACGCCGTAGACGCCGACGCGGTACGGCGCGCCCGCGGCGTCGACCGCCGCCCGGACCGCGGTGAAGTAGGGGACGACCCCGTCGGTGATCTGGTGGTCGAACACGTCGAAGTCCACGGCGAAGTAGATGACCGTGTCGCTGCGGAACCCGTACCCGCGCGCCGCGGCGACCGCCGCGGCGCCGTCGGCGCGGCCGCGCGCGGCGGTGAAGTAGGGCGCGCTGTCCGCGCTGGTCTGGTAGATGGGGAACACGCGCAGGCCGGCGGCGAACAGGTCGGCCAGCTCGCCGGGCTGGATCTTCTTGTTGAATGCCTCGGTCGCGTTGGTCAGGTACCGGCCCACGACGCCGACGCCCGCGGCGCGCAGGGCCGCCGCCCGCGCCGGGGTCACCCGGGTGCTGCAGTCGGCGGCGTGGGCGGGCCGGCCCGGGTCGCCGTTGGCGCTCAGCAGCGACGCCCAGGTGTAGGCGTCCCCGGTGCCGCTGGCAGGCAGCGCGGCGAACTCCTGGAACGCGCGCGCCTGCGCGGCGGCCGCCGCGGTGAACGTGGCGCCGAACGGCACGTCGTACCGGCTGAAGATCAGCGAGGCGAGAAAGAGCTGGACGAAGCCCGCGGCGCCGCCGTCGGCCTGGCCGACCGCGATCGGCGGCCGCTGGTGCAGCGCCGCCCGGGTCGCCGCGTTGACCGCGCCGGTGGGCTCGGCGATGCCCAGTTCCCGCTGGACGGCGGAGACGAGCATGGCCAGCGACGGGCGGTACGCGTAGCCGTCGCAGGCCACGATGCGGTACCACGGCTGCGCGGCGTACCGCCGGTTGAGCCACTGCTGCACCGCGCGGACGGCGGCGGCTCCCCCCGCCAGCAACTGGTAGGCGTCCATCGTGAGCAGGGCGCGGAACTCCGTCGGCGCGAGCGTGCTGCGCGGCTCGGCCAGGCCCATGTCCCGGCGCAGCGCCCCGACCGACCGCCCGGTCTCGGACCCCCACGCACCGCTGACTCCCTCGCCGGGGTAGCCCTTGCAGTACAGCCCACACTGGGCGATCTTGATGACGTTGGCCGGCTTGCCGGCCGCCAGCATTCCGATCCTCTCGGTCACCAGCCGGAATGTCGTCGGCCCGAAGTTTCCGTTGACCTGGGTCGGATCGAGACCGACCTCGTACTGCAGGGCGCGGACCAGAGCCTCCACGGTCGGTTGGCCGGTGCGGCCGTCCTCCGGCACGGGCTTCCAGTTCACCCGCCCCGCGTAGGTCGCGTTCAGCCACCGCTGCGCCCGCAGGACCATGTCGTCGAACGGCGGCGGGGCCGCTGCGCCGCCGGTCGGCGGCGGGCCGGCGGCGTGCGCCCGGCCGGCGAGCAGGACTCCGGCGCCCGCGCCGGCCGCGACGAGCAGTGCCCGGCGGCTGACCCGGACGGGGTGGTGCGGCATGGCGGGGCTCCCTCGTCAGCGACTGCGGTACGACGCACGGCCGGTGGTCCCGGTGCCGGGCGGTAGCGGTCGATGCTGCCAGCCCGCGCCGTCCCTGCCAGCCCTCTGTCGCCATTGCGACAGCAGCCTGACCTGAGCACGACCTGGGTGGACGTCCTTCCCGCAGGTTGACCGGACTGCCAAATGGTGCCTATAGTGCTAGTACTATGAGGTGGGTAATTGATCATTCGGCCCGGGAGTCGCTCCAGCGCCAGATCATCAGGTGCGTGCGGCAGGGCGTGGCCTCCGGTGAGCTGCGCGTCGGCGAACAGCTTCCGCCGGCGGTCGAGCTCGCCGCGGCCCTGTCGGTCGACCGCAACACCGTGCTGGCCGCCTACCGGCAGCTACGCGACGAGGGCGTATTGGAGTTTCGCCGCGGCCGGGGGGCGCGGGTGGCGGCCGCCGCCCCGGAACCCGCCCCGGTCACCGAGGCGGCCCGGCTGCTGGTGACCCTCGCCCGCCAGCACGGGCTCGGACGCAGTGACCTGATCCGCCTCATCGAGGCGTTGACGTGACCACCGAAAGGACGGTGTCTCCGATGACCGCATCCGCGTGGGCCGGACCGGGCCGGTACGCGATCTACACCGGGCGGGCGACCAACTGGCCCGTGGTGGCGTTGAGCGCCGTGCTGGCCGTACCGCTGCTGATCATGGGGAAACCCGCGGACGGACGCGCGGCGGCGGTCCCGCTGCTGCTGGTCGTCGTCGGGGTGCTCGCCGAGGCGGTGACCGCCGGCAGCGTCCGCACGACGGCCGGTCCCAACGGCGTCTCGGTCCGCTTCGGACTGTTCGGCTGGCCGCGCTGCACCTACCGCCTCGACCAGATCGCGCACGCCGAGGTGATCGACCTGCCGCTGTGGCGCGTCGCCTACGGGTTCTGGTGGACCCCGCGCCGCACCTGCTGCACCGTCCGGTCGGGGCCGACGCTGCGGCTGACGCTGCGCACCGGCCGGACCGTGACCGTCACCGTGCCGGACGCCCCCGCCGCCGTCGCCGCGCTCCGCGAGGCCACGGCGACCTGAGCGGGCTGTGCCGGGCGCCGCGCCGGGTCAGGAGTGTGGGCGCGACGGGCGCCGCTGCGCCTCGGCGAGCTGGTCTTCGAGGGCGATGATGCGGCAGGCGGCCGCCAGATCGGTGCCCTGCGCGCACATCTGCTGGGCGCGCGCGGCCAGGCGTAGCTGGCCGCGGGAGTAGCGCCGGTGGCCGCCCGCGGAGCGGTGCGGATCGATCAGTCCCGCCGCGCCGAGCCGGCGCAGGAAATCCTGGGTACAGCCGACGATCTCGGCGGCGCGCCCCATCGTGTAGGCGGGATGGTTCTCGTCGTCCATCATGTCGTCGGATCGGCCCATGCCACCTCCAGAACGGGGGCCCCGGCGCGGAAGCACCGGGGCCCAGGGCTGACGGGTCAAAACACCTTCACCGACAGTGTCGGCTTGTCAAGTCCGCACCGGGCGAGAGTGCCTCGCATGCGGGGACCGCGTAAAACGTGACCGGAGAACCACCTTTCGTACGATGGAAACTGCGGCGTCCGCGCCTGACCCTTCGCGTGCGGCCGGGGGCGGGCGATCCAACGGTGTGGCCCTCCCTTTCCCTCTGTTTCCTGTGACTTCGGTGCTACTGCCCTCCGGCGACGGCCCTTACCGCTCTGGCCGCGGTGCCTGGGAAGGCATGTGGTGCTGGTGCGGGCGGGCCCCAAGGACCCGGCCCGCTGGCCCGTCAGGCGCGGGCACTCCGTCTGCGTCTTCGCGGAACTGCTTCTGGGATGTGGGAAAGAATATCTGGACACAACCAGGATGTCTACCGGTCAGCACACAGATTTTCTCGGCGCGGCGCGGCGCGGCGCGGCGCGGCGCGGCGGTCGCGGCCCGGCGGGGGTGTCTGTGCCCCAGGCCCGGCGGCTCGCCGACGGTCCGACCGACGGCGGCGGATAATCGGCTGTGGGTACTGCCGACGCTCCCGTACCCTCGCCCGGCCGGGGGCGGACAGGCTCACGGCGGGCGGTGAGTTACTGACCGGGGGTGTCTGCGATGACGTGTCGACTGTTCGCGGTCTGCTTCGACGCGACCCGACCGCGGCACCTCGCGCGGTTCTGGGCCGGCCTGCTCGGCCGGGAGGTCGTCGAGGACGCCGGTGGTGTGCTCCTGCCTGGCGGGGACACCCGGCCGGGCCTCCGGTTCGTTCCGGGCGGAGCGCAGGGGGTGGGCCCCAACCGCGTACACCTGCACCTGACCAGCGCCGAGCCACCCGACCAGGAGCGCACGGTGGCGACCGCGCTGCGGCTCGGGGCCGGGCACCTGGACGTGGGGCAGCGGCCCGAGGAGGGGCACGCGGTCCTGGCCGACCCCGAAGGCAACGAGTTCTGCGTGATCGAGTTCGGCAACGCCTTCCTCGCGGGGTGCGGCCTCCTCGGCGAGGTCGCCTGCGACGGCAGCCGGGCGGTCGGCCTCTTCTGGAGCGCGGCGCTGGACTGGCCGCTGGTGTGGGACCAGGACGAAGAGACGGCGATCCAGTCGCCGCACGGCGGTACGAAGATCGCGTGGGGAGGCCCGCCGGTGGCCCCGAGGCACGGCAGGAACCGGCAGCGCTTCGTACTCGCCCCGCCTGTCGGCGGCGACCACCGGGCGGAGGTCGAACGGCTGGTCTCCGCCGGGGCCACCAGGGTCGAGGTCGGCGCGGACGGCGCCGTCGTGCTGGCCGATCCGGACGGCAACGAGTTCTGTGTACTGCCCGGCCGCCAGACCGGCGCGGGTTCCTGACCGGGCGCGGGGCAGATGCTCGCTTATCCGGCCGTTGTCGGAACGCAGCGTCGCGCTACGACTGCGTTTTCGGCAGGCCGTGCCACGCCCAGCGGCGTTTGCGTGCCGGGAATAGAGTGCGATTCCCTGCCGGGGACCGGCGAGATCGTGAGTCGTTCGAGAGACTGAAGCGTCTGCCAACGTGGGCGACCCACAGGGAGGATCGGCTGTGTCGATGATCGTGATCGGGCGTCGCCACTTGACAACGGTCTGGTGTGTGGCGTTGCTGGGGATCCTGGTCGGATGTCAATCCAGCCCTTCGGAGCGGGCCGCCGGGAGTGGGACAGATGTCGCATCGCTCCAGGCCACCACCGGTTGGGTCGTCTCGCGGGTCGATGCGGGCGGACACATGCTCAACGTCAACTGCAGGGGCGGCGGCTCACCCGCGATCGTGTTCGAGAACGGGTTGGGCGACAATCTGGGTACGTGGTTCGAGACCGGGGTGGCCCCCGCCTTTCCGCTCGTCCGCACCTGCGCCTACGACCGGGTGAACACGGGCACGAGTGATCGCGTCCCGACGAGGCACACGGGCAGGGACAGTGTCCGCGAGTTGCACAAGATCATGACGGTGACCGCCACGCCGGCGCCTCGTGTGCTGGTCGGCCACTCGTTCGGGGGCCTGCTGGCGGCCATGTACGCCGGCACCTACCCCGCTGCGGTGACGGGGCTCGTGCTGGTTGACCCCTCCCTGCCGGCTGATGTCGAGACATACCGTCTGATCCCGGAGCGGGAGCGGATTTCGGCGATGGCGCAGGAAGAACGGAACCCCGAGCGTGTCGACTTCTTCGACACGCTTCGGCAGGCGGAGGTACTCGTGCCCAAGGCCGTGACTATCCCAGTCTGCGTCCTGGCCTCGACCAGAGGGGGTGCTGTGCCGCCGGGTTGGCCGGCAGCCGACGTCGTGGCCGCGAGGAAGAAGGCCCTGCGGGAATTCACGGCGCAATTTCCGCGCGGCGAGCTGCGGTTCGTCGACTCGGGTCACTACATCCAAACAGAGCAGCCCAAGCTTGTGATTGGCGCAATACAGCGAATTCTCGAAATCGCGCGCGATTCGTCACGGTGATCTAGATCTGGACAATGTGTCCCGCGTTATGCGAGTGCGTGGGGGGCGCATTCTGCGGACAGACGGCTGTTGTCGATCGCATTCTCGCCAGGCGCGCCCGGCAGGATTCGAACCTGCGACCAACTGCTTAGAAGGCAGCTGCTCTATCCGCTGAGCTACGGGCGCCTGCGGCCGCGTGGCCGTGAGCAGGTTACCCTTTCGCGCCGCGCCCGGCACGCCGCCGTCCGGGCGCCCGTCACGCCTCCAGGTAGGCGCCCAGCCAGCGCCCCCACTCCGCGAACACCTCGGCCTGCACCGGCGGCGCGGACAGCGTCAGGTCGTGCAGCCCGCCGGCGATCCGCACGAGGGTCACGTGCCGGCCGAGCTGCGGCGCCCAGCGGGCCATGTGCGCGACGTTGAGCACGGCGTCGCTGCTGGTGACGTCGTCGTGCCAGCGCGAGCCCAGGTAGCTGCGGTCCGACATGGTCAGCAGGACCGGCACGTCGATCGCCAGCCCGGCGCGCAGCCGCCGCTGGCCGGCCCGGATCGCGCCGAGCCAGCCGGCGCGGATCGGGAAGCCGCGCAGCGGCTTCCAGGCGAGGTCGTACGCCCAGGTGCCGCGCCGCGAGGCGTGGATGCTCTCGCCGTAGTGCGGGGTCAGGCCCGGCAGGAACACCTGGCCGGGCCGGGCCCGCCCCACGCCCGCGAGCGCGCCCAGCACCGGCCGGCGCAGCAGCCACGGCGCCTGGAAGTCGAAGAACGGGCTGTTCAGGACGAGTCCGTCGACGATCCGCTCGGCGCGCCGGGCGTGGGCCCACAGCGCGCCGATGAGGCCGCCGGTGGAGTGGCCGAGGAGCAGGAGCCGGTCGTGGCCGTCGTCGTCGCGGATGAGGCGGGCGGCGGCATCGAGTTCGGGGCGGTACTCGGTGAGGCTGCGGCAGAAGTTCGGGGTCTGGTGGGGGAGCAGGCTGCGGCCGTACTTGCGCAGGTCCAGGGCGTAGAAGTCCCAGCCGCGGTCGGCGTAGTAGTCGGCGAGGTGGGTCTGGAAGAAGTAGTCGACGAAGCCGTGGACGTAGAGGACGGCGCGGGTGGTGGGCCGGGCGGCCCGGCGGCGGACGAGGGTGGCGACGACGGGGCCCTCGTCGTCGGGGGGCAGCGTGATGGTGGTCTTCTCGTACGGCGGGCCGAGCAGGTCCATCTCCATTCCCGGATCGTACGACCGAATTGCCCCGCCGGCTCCCGCTTCGGCGGCCCCCTCCGTATCAGGTCTCCATGTGGGACGCCCTGATATCCACAGCCGGACCGGTATCCACAGGCGAGTCGCCGCGGCGGTGGCGGTCGGCGCGGCACCGGGGCGAAGGTGGGCGCTCCCAGCGGAGGAGGCCCACGTGTTCGACACCTACCTGACCATCACCGGGAACGTCCTGGTGGCGCCGACCTGGCGGCGGACCCAGCGCACCCAGGCCCTCGTGGCCAACTTCAAGGTGGCCTCCACCTCCCGCCGCTTCGACCGGGAGACCGGCGCCTGGGTCGACGGCGACAGTCTGCGCGTGCGCGTCAACTGCTGGCGCAGGCTGGCCGAGGGCGTGGCCGCCTCGGTGATGGTGGGGGACCCGGTCGTCGTGGTGGGCCGGCTGTACACGCGCGACTGGACCGACGCCGACGGCGTGAACCGGACGACGTACGAACTGGAGGCGGTGTCGGTCGGCCACGACCTGGCCCGCGGGCGTAGCGCGTTCACCCGCAACCGGCCGGTGCCCGGTACGAGCGAGGTCGCCGGGCCGGAGCACGACGGCCGGGTCCGCGGGGAGTCCGCCCTCGCGGTGCCGCCGCCCGGCGGGGGGCGGTGGGTCGGCCCCGACGGCGGGGACGGGTACAACCCCGGGCGGTACGGGGGCGGTGGCTCCTACGCGCGCGGGGTCGGGGCGCCCGAGGAGGGCCCGGTCCCGGACGAGTCCCCGGACGACGCCGTCCGCGCGCTGCGCGGCGGGGGGTTCGCCGCCGACGGTCGCCGGGAGGTCCACGACGGTCCGCGGGATCACGACCCGGCCGACGCCGACCCGCTGGACGACGAGCCGGACGACGACGGGCCGGCCGGGCCGGCCAGCGCCCCGGGGGTCACGCCCGTGGCCGGTCCCTGGGCAGCTTCGATCTAGGGACGTCCCCGCGGTCTAGGCTGCGGTGACATTCGGCGCGCCGTCGAGGCGGCGCCCGTCCGCGACAGGGTGCCGGCGTCGACAACTGCGCAGGGAGGCGACATGACCAGGGAGTACCGGCCGTCCTCGCCGTGGGCCGCGTTCGTGGCGCAGGCCGGCGGGCTCGTGGCCGGCTTCGCCCTGGACGCGGCGTACGGCGATCCGCGACGCGGGCACCCGGTCGCGGGGTTCGGCCGGTTCGCCGCGTTCCTGGAGCGCGCCACGTACCGGCCGGGCCGAGGCGCCGGCGCCGTGTTCGCGGGCCTCGCCGTCGCGGCCCCCGTGCTGGTCGGCGTCGCCGTCCAGCGGGCGACGCGGCGCCGGCCTGTGCTGCGCGGGGTCGCGGTCGCGGCGGGTACCTGGGCCGTCCTCGGCGGCCGGACCCTGCGGCGGGAGGCCACCGTCATGGCCGACGCCCTCGACGCGGGGGACCTGGACCGCGCCCGCGCCCGGCTGGGACACCTGTGCGGCCGGGATCCGGCGGCGCTGGACGCGGCCGGCCTGGCCCGGGCCACCGTCGAGTCGGTCGCCGAGAACACCTCCGACGCGGTCGTCGCGCCCCTGTGCTGGGGGGCCGTCGCCGGACTGCCGGGCCTGCTGGGGTACCGCGCCGTCAACACCCTCGACGCGATGGTCGGCCACCGGTCGCCCCGGTACGCCCGGTTCGGCACCCCGGCCGCCCGGCTCGACGACCTCGCCAACCTCGCGGCGTCCCGGCTGACCGGCCTGCTGATCGTGGCGGTGGCGCCCCTGGCGGGCGCGGACCGGGCGCAGGCGTGGCGGGTGTTCCGCCGCGACCGCGCCGACCACCCGAGCCCCAACGCCGGCCAGTGCGAGGCCGCCATGGCCGGCGCGCTGGGCGTGCGCCTGGGCGGCCGCAACGCGTACGCCGGGCGGACCGAGACCCGGCCGCTGCTGGGCGACGGGCCCGCGCCCGGCGCCGACGCGGCCCGCCGCGCCGCGCGGCTCTCCGGCCTGGTCGGGCTGGCCGGTGTCCTGTGCGCCGTCGCCGCGGTCGGGGCCGGCGGCGCGCTGGCCCGGATCCTGGGGCGCCGAGGGCGTCCCGCCGGTGTCGGGCCGCCCGACCGCACCGGCGGCCGGGCGGCCCCACCGGAGGAGGTGCCCGCGTCGCGGCGGCGGGCCGTCGCGGCCGGGCGGCAGCGGTGAGCGGCGGCCTGCTCGTCGCGGGCACGACCTCCGATGCCGGCAAGAGCGTCGTCACCGCCGGCATCTGCCGGTGGCTGCGCCGCCGCGGCGTGGCCGTGGCGCCGTTCAAGGCGCAGAACATGTCCAACAACTCGGTGGTCGCGGTCACGGCGCGCGGCGGCGGGGAGATCGGGCGCGCGCAGGCCATGCAGGCCGCGGCCTGCGGCCTGGCGCCGGACGTGCGGTTCAACCCGGTGCTGCTCAAGCCCGGCGGCGACATGACGAGCCAGGTCGTCGTCCTCGGCGAGGCGGTGGGCACCGCGGCCGGCCGCGACTACCGGGTCTGGAAGCGGCGACTGGCCGGCACGGTCTTCGACACGTACGAGGCGCTGCGGCGGGACTTCGACGTCGTGGTCTGCGAGGGCGCCGGCAGCCCGGCCGAGGTCAACCTGCGCGCGGACGACTTCGTCAACATGGGGCTGGCCCGGCACGCGGGGCTCCCTACGGTCGTCGTCGGCGACATCGACCGGGGCGGCGTGTTCGCCGCGTTCTTCGGCACCCTCGCGCTGCTGTCGGCCGCGGACCAGGCGCTGGTGGCCGGGTTCGTCGTCAACAAGTTCCGCGGGCACCTCGACCTGCTCCGGCCGGGCCTCGACCTGCTGCGGGAGCGGACCGGCCGGCCCACGCTCGGCGTCCTGCCCTACGCCGCCGACCTCTGGCTCGACGGCGAGGACTCGCTGGCCTACGGCGCGGTCGTCGGGCGGCCCGGGCCGCCGGTGGGCAGCCAGTGGCTGCGCGTCGCCGCGGTACGGCTGCCGCGGATCTCGAACTCCACCGACGTCGAGGCGCTCGCGGCCGAGCCGGGCGTCCGGGTCCGCCTGGTCACCGAGCCGGCCGAGGTCGCCGACGCCGACCTCGTCGTGCTGCCGGGCAGCAAGGCGACTGTGGACGATCTGGCGTGGCTGCGCCGCACGGGGCTCGCCGACGCCGTCGTCGCGCACGCCCGCGCCGGCCGGCCGCTGCTGGGCATCTGCGGCGGGTTCCAGATGCTGGGCAGGCGGATCCACGACGACGTGGAGAGCGGCCGGGGGACGGTCGAGGGGCTCGGGCTGCTGCCGGTGGAGGTGACCTTCGCGCCCCGCAAGACGGTGCGGCCGGTGGCGGGCGCGGCGTACGACGGGGTGCCGGTAACGGGGTACGAGATCCACCACGGGCAGGTCAGCGCCAGTGCGGCGGCGCCGTTCATCCGGTGCGACGACGGGGCGGCCGAGGGCGCGCGGGCCGGCGACGTCGTGGGTACCCACTGGCACGGCGCGTTCGAGTCCGACGGGTTCCGGCGGCGGTTCCTGGCCGAGGCCGCCCGCGCCGCCGGCCGCGGCGGGTTCGCGGTGGCGCCCGACACGCGTTTCGGCGCCGCCCGGGAGGCCACCCTGGACCTGCTGGCCGACCTGGTGGAGGAGCACCTGGACACCGGGGCGCTGTGGCGCCTCGTCACCGACGGCCCGCCGCGGGGCCTGCCGTTCGTCCCGCCCGGAGCCCCCGATTGACGGCCTGCCCGCCGGGGCCGCGGGCAGGGGCGCCGCGGCCTACCATCACGGCTATGACCCCACCGACGAGCGACACCGACGTGCGCGCCGCGATCGCGCGTGAGCTGCCCGGCGTCCGGGCGGACCTGGAGCGCCTGATCCGCATCCCCGGCATCGCCTTCCCGGGCTTCGACCACAACGAACTCGACCGCAGCGCCGAGGCCACGGCCGCCCTGCTGCGCGGCTGCGGCCTCGCGGTGGAGATCGTCCGTGCGGGCGGCCAGCCCGCCGTCATCGGCCGCCGCCCGGGTCCGCCCGGCGCGCCGACGGTGCTGCTCTACGCCCACCACGACGTGCAGCCCACCGGCGACACCGCGCTGTGGGACAGCGACCCGTTCACGCCGACCGAGCGCAACGGCCGGCTGTACGCGCGGGGCGCAGCCGACGACAAGGCCGGCATCATGGTGCACGTGGCCGCCCTGCGGGCCCTCGGCCCCGACCTGCCGGTCGGCGTGGTGGTCTTCGTCGAGGGCGAGGAGGAGTACGGTTCCGAATCCCTGGAGCCGCTGCTCGCCGCGCACCGCGAGACCCTCGCGGCGGACGTCATCGTGATCGCGGACTCGGGCAACTGGGACATCGGGGTGCCCGCCCTGACCACCTCGCTGCGCGGGATCGTGAACTGCTTCGTCGAGGTCCGGGTGCTGGAGTCGGCGGTCCACTCGGGCATGTTCGGCGGGCCGATCCCCGACGCCCTGACGGTCCTGTCGCGGCTGATCGCCAGCCTGCACGACGAGGCCGGCGACGTCGCTGTCGAGGGCCTGACGGCAACCGCGGCGGCGCCGCTGGACCTGCCCGGGGAGCGGCTGCGCCGCGAGGCCGGCGTGGTCGGCGGACTGGAGTTCATCGGTACCGGGCGGCTGGTGGACCGGCTGTGGACCAAGCCGTCGGTCGCGGTGCTCGGCATCGACGCCCCGTCCACCGAGGGCGCCCCCAACGCGCTGGTCCCCGCCGCGCGCGCGAAGATCAACCTCCGGCTGGCGCCCGGGCAGGACCCGAAGGCCGCGTACGCGGCGCTGTGCGCGCACCTGGAGCGGCACGCGCCGTGGGGGGTGCGGCCGACGGTGACCCTGGAGCAGGACGGCGCGCCGTGCGTCATCGACGCCCGCGGTCCGGTCTACGACGCGGTGCGCGCGGCGTTCCGGTCGGCGTGGGACGGCGTGGACCCGGTCGACATCGGCGTCGGCGGGTCGATTCCGTTCATCGCCACCTTCCAGGAGATGTTCCCCGACGCGGCGATCCTGGTCACCGGCGTCGAGGACCCCCAGTCGGCGGCGCACGGCCCGAACGAGAGCCTGCACCTGGCGGAGTTCCACCGCGCCTGCCTGGCCGAGGCGCTCCTGCTGCACGCGCTGCGCCCCGCCGCCGCGGCGGCGCCGCAGCCGGCGTCCTCGGCGACGCCCGGCACCTGACCCCGGGGGCCGGCACGGCCCGCGAGCGTCAGCGGTCCGCTACCGGCCGGTCCGGCTGCCGGCCCGGGAGTGCCAGCGGGCCGGCACCGGCCCGCGAGCGCGGTCAGCGGGCCGGTGCCGGAGCGGGCGCCGGGGACGGCGGCGCCGGGCGCGGCGGCGCGTGGGCCTCCCGGCGGACCAGCCAGACGAAGCCCACCCAGGTCATCACTGCGAACAGCCACCACTGGACCACGTACCCGGCGTTCTGCCAGGTGCGCTGCCGCGGCGACTCCACCGCCGCCAGCGGGTCGCCGCCCGGGTCGGGGGAGTCGGCGTCGCGCAGCAGGTACGCCCCGAAGGTGGGGTACGGCAGCAGCGGCGCCAGGTGCGCCGGGGAGATCCGGCGCACCTCGGGGCGCCCGTCGACCCGGTCGACCGGCCCCGCGCCGGACTCCGGCGGCGCGACCCGCCCGACGACGGTCACCTCGCCGGGCGGGGGCGGCGGTACCGCGGGGCGGGCGCGCGCGTCGCCGCCGACGGCGGCGATCCAGCCGCGGTCCACGAGCAGGCCGGCGCCGCCGGGGAGCCGCAGCGGGGTCAGGACCTCGAAGCCGCGGGCGCCGTCCCGGTTGCGGCCGCGCACCAGGACCTGGTGGGCGGCGTCGTAGCGGCCGGTGGCGGTGACGCGCGCCCACTGCCGGGCCGCGGGCGGGGCCGCTCCGACCGCGCCGGCCGCGGCGCCGGGAACGGGCAGCACGGCGGCCACCGGGGCGGGGACGGTGGCCTCGGCGGCGGCGACGCGGGCGTTGCTGGCCGTCCGCTGGGCGTAGCGCTCGTACTGCCACACCCCGGCGAGCACCATGAGTGCCGAGGCGAGCACGGTCAGCGCGGCGTATCCGAGCCACCGCGGGCTCAGCAGGAACCGGTACACCCGCCGAGGCTAACCTGCCCGCCCGCCGCGGCTCCCGCTGTGATCCGCACCACCCCGGTCGGCCCCGGGCGGTCGGCGCGGCGGCCGGGAACAGCCGGTATTGTCCCCACCCGGCGCTCCGCCCGGAGCGTTCGCGCACCGATCGAGCGAGGTGGTTGTGACCCGGATCGCGGTCCGCCGGTTCCCGCTGTTGACGGTCTCCGCGCCGCGGCTGCACGTGCGCCGCGTGGTGGAGGAGGACGCGGCCGCGATCGCCGCCGTGTTCGCCGACAAGCTGACCCAGCGCTGGCTGCCGTTCTCCGCCGGCTTCGACCGCGCGGAGGGCCTGGCCTGGTGCACCGAGCTGGCCGACGAGCGCCGCGACGCCGGGGCCGGCGACCACTACGCGGTGGTGCGCCGGGAGGACGACCGGGTGGTCGGCTGCGTCTGGGCCAAGCGCACCGACTGGGGCGCCCGCTCCACGGAGCTGAGCTGCGCCGTCGCCAGCGACGTGCGCGGGTTCGGGCTGGCCGCCGAGGCGCTGGACGCGCTGACGGTCGCGCTGGTGCTGGAGCACGGCTTCCACCGGGTCGAGGTGCGGGTGGCGCCGGGCAACCTGGCGTCGCGGCGGGTGGTCGAGAAGGCGGGGTTCTCGTACGAGGGCCTGCTGCGCGACGCCGGCTTCACCCACAGCGGCCGGGTGGACCTGGAGGTCTGGTCGATGGTCGCCGCCGACCTGCGCTGAGGCCGGCGGCGACCGCGGGCGTCAGTAGACGATGTCCCGCGACGGCGGCCGGAAGTTGACCGTCCGGGCGCCCGCCAGGCCGTCGCGCAGGGTCTGCGCCGCGGTCTGGATGGGCTTCCAGGAGTTCCAGTCGCCGACGTTGTTGAACGGGTTGTCGGGGTCGGCGATGAAGCTGGCCGCCGCGAGCTGCGGGGTGTAGCCGACGAACCAGGCCGCCCGGGTGTTGTCGGTGGTGCCGGTCTTGCCGGCCACGGGCCGCCCGACGATGCCGCGCACCTCCGGGGCCGTCGACCAGCCGCCGCACCCGCCGCGCTGCGCGCCGGAGCCCGTGACGCAGCTCGCGGCGTCCGAGGCGGCGCGCGCCACGTCCTGGCTGAACACCCGGTGGCACTGCGGCGCGGCCACCTTCACGCCCTGCTTGGCCAGGTCCGCGCCCGTCGTCCGCTTGACGCTGAGGACCGGCAGCGGCTTGCAGTACACGCCCTCCGCGCCGATGGTCGCGTACGCGTTGGCCATCTCCAGCGGCGTGGTGTCGGCGACGCCGAGGGTGAAGGCGCCCCAGGTGTCGGCCTTGGCGGGGGACGCCTGCTGCTGGTCGATGTCCGTCCGCCACTGGAGGCCCAGCTTCTCCGCCATGCGGACCGCGCGCTCGGCGCCGACCTTCTGTTCGAGCTGGACGAAGTACGTGTTCACCGACTTGCCGAAGCCCGACCACATGGTCTGGGTACCGGTCATGCCCTTGCTCGCGTTCGACGGGCACCACCGCCCGCCGCAGGACTTCGGGTCATTCCACCCGGTGTGGTACTTCGACCGGTACTTGTACGGCGCGTAGAAGCTCGTGTCCAGGCTCATGCCCCGGTCGAGGGCGGCGAGCATCGTGAACATCTTGAACGTCGAACCGGCCTGGTACCCGGGCAGGTCGCCGCCGCCGAGCAGCTTGTTCACCGTGTTCGGGTAGTTGCCGCGCGCCTCGCCCCGCTTGCCCGGGTCGCTGTGCTCGCCGTTGCCGTCCTGGTCCAGCGAGTACACCCGGTTGACGCCCATCGCCCGCACCCGCCCGGTGCCCGGCTGGACCGCGACGACCCCGTGCGCGAACTTGCTGCGCGCCTCCTGCTTGTTGAGCACGTGCCGCTGGGTGCGGGCCTGCAGCGTCGGGTCCAGCGCCAGGGTGATCCGGTAGCCGCCGCGGCGCAGGTTGTCCTCCCGGTCGGCCGGGTTGCTGCCGAACGCCGGGTTGTTGAGCCACCAGCCCTTGAAGAAGTCGCAGTAGAAGCCCCAGTCGTTGTGCGACTTCGGGATCGACGTGCAGTCGTTGGGCGGGTCGGTCAGCTTGAGCACGATCGGCTGCTTCTTCGACTGGGCCGCCTGCTGCGGGGTGATGAAGTGCAGCGCCGCCATCCGGTCGATCACGTAGTTGCGCCGGGTCGCGGCGGCCTTGCGGTTGTGCGCCGCCGGGTCGTACGCCGACGGCGCCTGCACCAGGCCGGCGAGCGTGGCGGCCTCGACCAGGGTCAGGTCGCGGGGCGACTTGGAGAAGAAGACCTCCGAGGCGGCGAAGACGCCGAACGCCCGGTGCCCGAAGTACGCGGCGTTGAGGTACCGCTCCAGGATCTGGTCCTTGTTCAGCTTCTTCTCCAGCAGCAGCGCCAGCCGCATCTCCCGGACCTTGCGGCCGCTGGTCTGCTCGGTGGCGGCCAGCACCTCGTGCGGCGTGCGGGCGCCGTCGCGCAGGGCCATCCGCACGTACTGCATGGTGAGCGTCGACGCCCCCTGCGAGACACCGCCGGCCTGCTGGTTGGCGACGAACGCCCGGGCCACGCCCTTGGGGTCGACGCCGCCGTGCTCGTAGAACCGGTTGTCCTCGGCGGCCAGGATCGCCTGCCGCATGTACGGCGACATCTTGGTGATCGAGGTGTACCGCCGGTGCTCCTCGTAGAACATCGTCACCAGCGTCTTGCCGTCGGCCGCGTAGACGTACGTGGTCTGGGCCGGCGAGGTGATGTGCATCTCGCGGGGCAGCGCGTCCAGCTTCTCGGCGCCGGCCTTCAGCGCCAGCCCGCCGACCGCGGCGATCGGGTAGGCGACGGCGGCCAGCGCGACGCCGGCTATGACGCCCGTACGCAGGACGTGGGAACTGATCCGAAGCGAGGCCAAGGCGCGGGTGAACACATACAGAAAGTATGTCAACGACCATATCCGCACAGGAGAAACCGTCCAAGAGGTGTGAATCGACCAACAGGGGGTGGTGGAGGTACCGCGGGGGTGACGCGGAGGGGATGATGGGGCGACCACGGGAGGCGCCCATGACCGAGCCGGAGTACACGGTCGGGCCGGATCTGGACCACCACGGCGACGCCGAGGTCGGTCCCGGACTGGTGGACCTGGCCGTCAACGTCCGACCCGGCCCGCCGGCGTGGCTGGCCGCGTCGATCGCCGCGTCGCTGGCGCGCCTCGCCAGCTACCCTGACCCGCGTCCCGCCCGCGACGCGCTGGCGCGGCGGCACGCTAGACCTCCTAACGAGGCGTTGCTGACCGCGGGTGCGGCCGAAGCTTTCGTGCTCCTGGCGCGTACCGCGCGCCCCCGCCACGCCGTGGTCGTGCACCCGCAGTTCACCGAGCCGGAGCGCGCGCTGCGCCAGGCCGGGCACCCCGTGGACCGGCTCCTGCTGCACCCGGACGAGGACTTCGCCCTCGACCCCGACCGCGTCCCGGCCTCCGCGGACCTCGTCGTGCTCGGCAACCCCACCAACCCCACGTCGGTGCTGCACCCCGCGGCGGCGGTGGCCGCGCTGGCCCGCCCCGGCCGGATCCTCGTCGTCGACGAGGCCTTCGCCGACACCACCTGCCGGCCCGCCGGCCCGACCCCCGGGCCGCCCGCCCCCAGGCCGCCCGCCGCCGGGCCGTCCGCCGCCGGGCCGCCGGCGGACGGCGAGCCGGAGTCGCTGGCCGGGCGGCGGGACCTGCCGGGCCTGCTGGTCGTGCGCAGCCTCACCAAGACGTGGGGGCTGGCCGGGCTGCGGGTCGGCTACGTCCTCGGCGAGCCGGACCTGCTGGCGGCGCTCGCCGACGCCCAGCCGCGGTGGTCGGTCTCCGGCCCCGCCTGCGCCGCGGCCGCGGCCTGCGCGACGCCCGCCGCCGTCGCCGCGGAGCGCGTGCTCGCCGCGGAGCTGGCCGCCGCGCGGGCGCACCTGGTCGCGGGCCTGCGCGGCGTCCCGGGCGTCGGGGTCGCCGGGCACCCCGCCAGCGCGTTCGTCCTGATCCGGTGTGCCGGCGCGGACCGGATCCGGCTGGCGCTGCGGGAGCGCGGGTGGGCGGTGCGGCGGGGGGACACCTTCCCCGGGCTGGGCGCCGACTGGCTGCGCGTGGCGGTGCGGGACACTGCCACGACGGATGCGTTCGTCGCCGTGCTGACAGAGACCATCAGGAGTGCCGCGTGACCGGATCGTTCGAGGAGCGGGTGGCCGCGACGGTGGCCGCCGTCCGGCCCGCCGACGCCGCGGCCATGGCGGCCGCCCGGCAGCGGCAGGCGCGGCTGACCAAGCCGCCGGGCTCGCTCGGCGCCCTGGAGGACCTCTCCGTGCGCCTGGCCGGCATCGCGGGCGTCTGCCCGCCGCCGCTGCCCGAGCCGGCCGCCCTCGCGATCTTCGCCGGGGACCACGGCGTCCACGCCGCGGGCGTCACGCCGTGGCCGCAGGAGGTGACCGGCCAGATGGTCGCCAACTTCCTCGCCGGGGGCGCCGTCGTCAACGCGTTCGCCCGGCAGGTCGGCGCTGCGGTGACGGTGGTCGACGTCGGGGTGGCCGGCCCACTGCCCGCGGCGCCCGACCTGCGCGACCTGCGGGTCCGCCCCGGTACCGGCAACCTGCTGACCGGACCGGCGATGTCCCGGGACGAGGCCGTCCAGGCGCTGGCCGCGGGCATCACGGTCGCCGGCGAGCTGTGCGACGGCGGCGCCCGGATCCTGCTCTGCGGCGACATGGGCATCGCCAACACGACGCCCTCGGCGGCGCTGGTCGCCGCGTTCACCGGGACGGCGCCGGGCGCGGTGACCGGTCGGGGTACCGGCGTGGACGACGCCACGTACGCCCGCAAGGTCGAGGTCGTCGCCGCCGCGCTGGCGCGGCACCGGCCCGACCCGGCCGACCCGGTGGGGGTCCTGGCGGCGGTCGGCGGCCTGGAGCACGCGGCGCTGGCGGGGTACCTGCTCGCCGCGGCCGCCCGCCGGGTTCCGGTCGTGGTCGACGGCGTCATCGCCGCCGCCGCCGCGCTGGCCGCCGCCGCGCTCGCGCCGGCCGCCGTGGACGCGATGGTCGCCGGGCACCTGTCCGTCGAGCCGGGGGCCGGCGTCGCGCTCGCCCACCTGGGGCTCGCGCCGGTGCTGGACCTGGGGCTGCGCCTGGGCGAGGGCACCGGCGCCGTCCTGGCCCTGCCGGTGGTCGCGGCGGCGGTCCGGGCGCTGCGCGAGGTCGCCACCTTCGACAGCGCGGGTGTGACCGAGAAGTGAGCGGCGTACCGGTCGGGGAGGTCGCGCTCGTCGGCGCGGGACCGGGCGACCCCGAACTGATCACGGTCAAGGGCCTGCGGCTGCTGCGCGCGGCGCAGGTCGTCGTCATGGACCGCCTCGTCCCCGGCCCGCTGCTGGACGAGCTGGCGCCGGACGTGGAGATCGTCGACGTGTCCAAGATTCCCTACGGCCCGTCGGTCGCCCAGGAGGAGATCAACCGGACCCTCGTCGAGCGGGCCCGCGCCGGCCTGCGGGTGGTCCGGCTCAAGGGCGGCGACCCATACGTCTTCGGCCGCGGCGGGGAGGAGCTGCTGGCCTGCGCCGAGGCGGGGGTACCGGTCACCGTCGTCCCGGGCGTCAGCAGCGCGCTCGCGGTCCCGGCCGCGGCCGGGGTGCCGCTGACCCACCGCGGGGTGGCCCACGAGTTCACCGTCGTGTCCGGACACCTGGCGCCCGAGCACCCCGAGTCCCTGGTGGACTGGCCCGCGCTGGCCCGGCTCCGGGGGACGCTGGTGGTGCTGATGGGGGTGCGCAACCTGGCGGCCATCGCCGCGGTGCTGCGGGCCCACGGCCGGCCGGCCGACACCCCCGTGGCGGTGGTGCAGGAGGGCACGCTGGCGGCGCAGCGGACCGTCCGCGCGACCCTCGACACGGTCGCGGCCGCGGCGGCCTCCGCCGGCATCCGACCGCCCGCGGTCACGGTCGTCGGCCCCGTGGTGGCGGCGCTGGACCGCTGAGTGCCGGCGGGGACGGCCGGGCCGGGCGCCGAGCCGCCGCGCTCGCGCGATCTTGCTAACCTGCCGGAATGACGACACCGTCCACAGGCGAGGGTCGACCGTCCGGTCGCCGCGCGCGGTGGCTGCGCGCGGCACTGGGGTTCGCCGTCGCCCTCGGGGTCGCGGCCGCCCCGGCGGGGCCGGCCGACGCCGCGTTGCGCGGCGCGGGCCTCGGCTGCCTGCCCCGGGAGGGCAACAGCGGTGTCCTCACCTCCGTCGTGCCCGCGCCCGACAACCCGGGCTGGATCCGGCTCGACGGGTGGAGCCGGCACTGCCGGCCCGCGCTGGAGGACGCGTCGCCGTGGAGCTGGTACGCGTTCGGGATGCACTCGCGGACGGGGGCGCAGCCCAGCCGGATGGGGTACCAGCGGTACGTCGACGAGCGGGAGGTGCGGCGGTTCTCGACGCTGCTGGATCTCGGCCCGGGTGGCGTGGACCACGTGTGCCTGCACGCCGACAGCGTGTCGCTGCACTGCTGGGGCGTGCGGGTCGTGCTGGTCGAGGGCGCGGAGCCGCAGATCCACGTGGGGCGGCCGGCGCCGGTCCGGTACCGGTTCGACGAGACCGGGATCCCCGACGGCGGCGGCGTCTGCGGCACCTGCTGGTGACACCGCGCAGGAGGCGTCCCGCTACGACGACCGGTGGACGGCATGGTCCACGGACAACGTCCACGCCCGCGCGAAGGCTGTCCCGCCCGCGGAGACCACGCCCGGTTCGTCGGTGAGGGAGTACGCGGTCGGCTCGCCGCACGCCGACGGCTACTGGCTGCCGGTGACGTGCGCGCAGACAACCTGGCGTGCCCGGCCGGACACCAGGTTCATCGAGATCAGATCCATCTCGATCCCTGGTGTCCGTGGTCGGTCGGCGGTGCCCGGCGGCGAAACGAGGTCAGAGAAGGGACAACCGCGTCCGCCGCGCAGGCAGCAGCCGATGACGTGAGCGGGTCGCGGGCGGAGTCAGTCGGTGTCCAGCAGGACGGCGCAGCGGATCAGACCCAGGTGGCTGTACGCCTGGGGGTGGTTGCCCAGGCCCGACTCCGCCAGCGGGTCGTACTGCTCGGGCAGCAGCCCCG
Organism: Pilimelia terevasa; assembly: GCF_014647915.1. Lineage (GTDB taxonomy): Bacteria > Actinomycetota > Actinomycetes > Mycobacteriales > Micromonosporaceae > Pilimelia > Pilimelia terevasa. The sequence continues at coordinate 36,066 of NZ_BMQC01000014.1, read as the reverse complement.
TCGGCCCGGCCGTGTCGACCATCTGCTGGAACAGCTCCTCGGCGTCGCTGCGCCGGCCCGTGCGCAGGTACGCCTCGATGAGCCACGAGGTGCAGATGTGGAAGCCGCCCTCGCGGCCCGGCAGGCCGTCGTCCCAGCGGTACCGGTAGACCACCGGCCCGGAGCGCAGCTCCGCCTCGACGGCCAGCACGGTCGCCAGGAAGCGCGGGTCGTCGTCGGCCAGCAGGCCGGACAGGCCGATCCACAGCGAGGACGCGTCCAGGTCCGGGTCGCCGTACGCGACCGTGTACGCGCCGACCTCCGGGTTCCACCCCCGGTCCAGTACGTCCTTGCCGATCTGGTCGCGTAGGGCGACCCAGTCCGGCCTGTCGCCGTCGCCGAACGCGCGGACGACCCGCAGCGCCCGGTCGACCGTGACCCAGCACATCACCTTCGAGTACACGTGGTGCCGCGGCGGCAGCCGCGCCTCCCACAGGCCGTGGTCGGGCTCGTGCCAGCGCCGCTGGACCGCCTGGACCATCGCCTCCAGGACCCGCCACTCCTCCTCCCGGACCCCGCCGCGCGCCTGCGCCACGGCCGCCATGAGGTCGGCGACCGGTCCGAAGACGTCGAGCTGGAGCTGCCGGTTGGCCAGGTTCCCGACCCGGACCGGCCGTGAGCCGGCGTACCCCGGCAGCGTCTCGATCACGGCCTCGGGGCCCAGCTCGTAGCCGTCCAGCGTGTACAGCGGGTGCAGCCGCTCCGGGTGGCCGCCGGTGCGCTCCACACACCCGTCCACCCAGCGCAGCAGGGCCTCGGCCTCGGCCAGCGAGCCCAGGTCGACCAGCGCCCGCGCCGTCATCGACGCGTCCCGCGGCCAGCAGTAGCGGTAGTCCCAGTTGCGGATGCCGCCCAGCTCCTCGGGCAGCGAGGTCGTCGCCGCCGCCAGGATCGCCCCCGAGGGTGTGTGGCACAGGCCCCGCAGCGTCAGCGCGCTGCGCAGGACGTGCTCGCGGGCCAGCTTCGGCAGCCGCAGCGACGCCGCCCACTCCTTGGACGGCCCCTCCTGGTCGGCGAGCCGGTCGGCGATCGGATCCGGGTTGGTCTCCAGGCTGTGCGCCCCGAACCGCAGCTCCAGCGTCAGCTCCCCGCCGTGCGCCTGCAGGTCCACGAGGGCGTGGGCGCTGTCGCCGGACGCCTCGTGCACGATCTCCCAGGTCACCCCGGGGGAGTGCAGCGCCACGGGCTCGCTGGAGCCGACCACGAGCAGCCCGCCGGGGGCCGCCTCCAGGTGGACGCCGATCTGGCCGAAGTCCGGCCGCGGCGCGTAGTCCAGCCGCGCGGTCGCGGTGCCCTGGAGGGTGCGGTGCAGCGTCGAGTCCAGGCCCGAGCGGCCGCTCTGGGCGTCGTCGCCCCGCGCGGTCTGCGCCGCCCCGCCGAGCCAGTCGGTGACGGTCAGGCCGGACCAGCGGGTCTCCACCGTCATCGTGCCCGGCCGGTACCGCTGCCCCAGCGGCAGGCCGCCGCGCTCCGGGGTGATGGTGAAGTGCCCGGCCTGGGGGCCGCCCAGCAGGTCGGCGAAGATCGCCGGGGAGTCCGGCTTGGGGTGGCACAGCCAGCTCACCCGCGCCTCCGGGGTCAGCAGGGCGACGGTCCGGCCGTTGGAGAGCATCGAGTGGCGCTGGATCGGGGTCGCGCGCTCGCCGTACAGCCAGCTACGCCGGGTGTCCAGCAGCAGGCCCAGCAGGCGGGCGGCGTCCAGCGGGGAGGCGACGCGGTAGTGCGCCCGGGTGTCGCCGCCGCCGATCTTCACCCCGACGTCCGGGCCGTGCAGGTGGGCGAACGCGTTCTCGTCGGTCACGTCGTCGCCGAGGAACAGCACGGCGCTCGCCGAGAGCTGCATCCGCAGGGCGTCCAGCGCCGTCCCCTTGTGGGTGGCGACCACGGACAGCTCGACGACCTCCTTGCCGTGCGTGACGTGGACGTCCGGCCAGCTCGCCACGCCGGCCCTGACCTCGGCGACGACGTGCGCGCCGACCGCCGGCACCGCCCCGCGGGTGTGGACCGCCACGCTGGCCGGCTTGACCTCCAGCCGGATGCCCTCGTGGCCCTGGATCAGCTTCTCCAGCTCGGTCAGCAGCCGGGCGCGCAGGGCCACCAGGTCCGCGGGCAGCCGCTCCACGAAGCCGATGTCGAACTCCGAGCCGTGCGAGCCGACCAGGTGCACCTCGCTGGGCAGCCGGGACAGCGCGGCCAGGTCCCGCAGCGCCCGCCCGGACACCACCGCCACGGTGGTCTGCGGCAGGGCGGCCAGCGCCCGGACCGCGGCCACCGACTCCGGCAGCGGCACCGCCTTGGTCGGGTCGGCGACGATCGGCGCGAGCGTCCCGTCGTAGTCGCACGCGACGAGCAGGTGCGGGGACCGGGCGATGCGCCCGATCGCCACCCGCACCTCGGCGTCCAGCTCGGTCATCAGGTTGCTCACGCCTCGCCCCTCAGCTCGGTCAGGAAGGTGTTGGCCCACCGCTCGACATTGTGGCTCCGCAGGTGCCGCTGCATGATCCGCATCCGGCGGCGCGCCTCGACCTGGTCCACCGTCACGGCGCGGCGGAGCGCGTCCTTCACCCCGTCGGGGTCGTGCGGGTTGCACAGGAACGCCTGCTTCAGCTCGCTGGCCGCCCCGGCGAACTCGCTGAGCACCAGGGCGCCGCCGAGGTCCCCGCGGGCCGCGACGTACTCCTTGGCGACCAGGTTCATCCCGTCCCGCAGCGGAGTCACCATCATCACGTCGGCGGCGCGGTACAGGGCGGCCAGCTCGGCGCGCGAGTACGACTGGTGCAGGTAGTGCACGGCCGGCACGCCGACGCGGGCGTACTCCCCGTTGATCCGGCCGACCTCGCGCTCGACCTTCACCCGCAGCGTCTGGTAGTGCTCGACCCGCTCGCGGCTCGGCGTCGCCACCTGGACCATCACCGCGTCCGGGACGCTGAGGAAGTCCTCGGCCAGCAGCTCCCGGAACGCCTTGAGGCGCTGCTCGATCCCCTTGGTGTAGTCGAGCCGGTCCACGCCGAGGATCACCGTCTTGGGGTCGCCCAGCTCCTTGCGGATCTGCTTGGCCCGCGCCTGCACCTCCGGGTCGGCGCCCATCCGCTCCATCTCGGCGGTGTCGATCGAGATGGGGAACGCGCCGGCCTTGACCCGCCGGTCGTCGACCTCGACGGTCTGGCCGACGTACCGCAGGCCCAGCAGGTGGCGGGCCAGCCGGATGAAGTTCTGCGCCGCGAGCCGCTGCTGGAAGCCCACCAGGTCGGCGCCGAGCAGCCCGCGCAGGATCTCCACCCGCTGCGGCATCTGCATGAACAGCTCGATCGACGGGAACGGGATGTGCAGGAAGAAGCCGATCCGCAGGTCGGGGCGGCGCTCGCGGAGCATCGCGGGGACGAGCTGGAGCTGGTAGTCCTGGACCCAGACGGTGGCGCCGTCGGCGGCGACCTCGGCGGCGGCGTCGGCGAAGCGCGCGTTGACCCGGCGGTACGCGTCGCGCCAGCTCCGCTTGTACATGGGCGGCTCGACGGCGTCGTGGTAGAGCGGCCAGATCGTCGCGTTGGACTGGCCCTCGTAGTACTTCTCCAGCTCGTCGCCGCTGAGCGGCACCGGGTGCAGGTGGATCCCGTCGACGTCGAACGGCCCGGGCGCGGCGTCGGTGCCGCCGGCCCAGCCCACCCAGGTCCCCTGGTGCGCGGCGAGTACCGGGTGCAGCGCGGTGACCAGCCCGCCCGGGCTGCGCCGCCACTCCCGCCCGCCCTCGGCGGCGACCTCGTCGACGGGCAGACGGTTGGCGACGACGACGAACGCACTGCGTTCGGTCACGGGATGCACCTCCGGGGGCGAGTGGGTCTGGAACGAGCCTACTGAACCGCCCCGGCGACAGGTGCGAGGCACGGCAGACGCGCGGCGCCCATACCCCGCCCGACCTGGCTCAAACCAAGATCCGGCGGCGTTTCCGCCCCGGCGCCGCGCCGCCGCCCGGCGGCCGCGCCGGCCTCCGGCCCGGAACGGTCGCGGCGCGGCCGGCGCGGGGCGTGGCCGGTGCGCGGCGCGCGCGGCGGGGCTGGGACAATGGCGGCGACGAGTATGCCGTACTCCCGGAAGGTCGCTTACCTGTGGCGCAGTTCATCTACGTGTTGGAGAAGGCGCGCAAGGCGCACGGCGACAAGGTCGTGCTGGACGACGTGACGCTGAACTTCCTCCCCGGCGCCAAGATCGGCGTCGTCGGCCCGAACGGCGCCGGTAAGTCCAGCCTCCTGCGGATCATGGCGGGCCAGGACCGCCCCAGCAACGGCGAGGCCAAGCTGATGCCGGGCCACACGGTGGGGATGCTGGCGCAGGAGCCGCCGCTGAACGAGTCCAAGACGGTCCTCGGCAACATCGAGGAGGCCGTCAGCGACGTCAAGGACAAGCTGGCGAAGTTCAACGAGATCGCCGAGAAGCTCGGGACGGACTACTCCGACGAGCTGATGGCCGAGATGGGCAGGCTCCAGGAGGAGCTGGACCACGCCGACGCCTGGGACATCGACTCCAAGCTGGAACTGGCGATGGACGCCCTGCGCTGTCCGCCGCCGGACGCCGACGTCACCCAGCTCTCCGGCGGCGAGCGCCGCCGGGTGGCGCTGTGCCGGCTGCTGCTGGAGAAGCCGGACCTGCTGCTGCTCGACGAGCCGACGAACCACCTCGACGCCGAGAGCGTGCACTGGCTGGAGCAGCACCTGTCCAAGTACGAGGGCACCGTCATCGCGATCACGCACGACCGGTACTTCCTGGACAACGTCGCCACCTGGATCCTCGAACTGGACCGCGGCCGCACCTACCCGTACGAGGGCAACTACTCCACGTACCTCGACAAGAAGGCCGCCCGGCTGGCGGTGGCGGGCCGCAAGGACGCCAAGATGCAGAAGCGCCTGACCGAGGAGCTGGAGTGGGTGCGCTCCAACGCCAAGGCCCGGCAGACCAAGAGCAAGGCCCGCCTGGAGCGGTACGAGGAGATGGCCAACGAGGCCGAGAAGACCCGGAAGCTGGACTTCGAGGAGATCCAGATCCCGCCGGGGCCGCGCCTGGGCAACACCGTGATCGAGGTCAGGGACCTGGTCAAGGGCTTCGACGACCGGACCCTGATCGACCACCTGAACTTCTCCCTGCCGCGCAACGGCATCGTCGGCATCATCGGCCCGAACGGCGTCGGCAAGACGACGCTGTTCAAGACGATCGTGGGCATGGAGAAGCCGGACGCCGGAGACGTCAAGGTGGGCGAGACGGTCAAGCTGTCCTACGTCGACCAGAACCGTGCCGGGCTCGACGGGGACAAGAGCGTCTGGGAGGTCGTCTCCGACGGCCTGGACTTCCTGATGGTCGGCAAGGTCGAGATGCCGTCGCGGGCGTACGTGGCCGCGTTCGGCTTCAAGGGCCCGGACCAGCAGAAGCCGACCAAGGTGCTCTCCGGCGGCGAGCGCAACCGGCTCAACCTGGCGCTGACGCTGAAGATCGGCGGCAACGTGCTGCTCCTCGACGAGCCGACCAACGACCTGGACGTCGAGACGCTGTCGTCGCTGGAGAACGCGCTCCTGGAGTTCCCGGGCTGCGCCGTGGTCATCTCCCACGACCGGATGTTCCTCGACCGGGTGGCCACGCACATCCTGGCCTGGGAGGGCGAGGACGCCAACCCGGCGAAGTGGTTCTGGTTCGAGGGCAACTACGACGCGTACGAGAAGAACAAGGTCGACCGGCTGGGCGCCGAGGCGGCCCGGCCGCACCGGGTGACGTACCGCAAGCTCACCCGTGACTGACGACGCCCTCCCGACCGCCCCGGCAGCGCCGCCGCCGGGGCGGTTCGCGTACGACTGCCCGCTGCGCTGGTCGGACATGGACGCGTACGGCCACGTGAACAACGCCCGCTTCCTCACCCTGTACGAGGAGGCGCGGGTGGCGATGATGTTCGTCGACGCCCGGGTGCAGGGGCGGCCGCTGTTCACGGCCGGCGTGGTGATCGCCCGCCAGGAGGTCGACTACCTGCGGCCGGTCACCTACGACACCAAGGCGGCGGCCGCGGCCCCGGCGACGGTGCGGATCACGCTGTGGCCGGAGGACGTCCGCCAGGCCAGCTTCGCGGTGCGGTACGAGATGCACGACGGCGACACCCTCGTCAGCCGCGCCCGGTCGGTGCTGGTGGCCTACGACGTGGCGGCGGAGCGGCCGCGCCGGCTGACCGACGACGAACTGCTGTTCCTGCACCGCTCGGCCGCCGACGGCGCGGCCGGCACCGCGGCGCCGGGGGTGCCGGCGGAGGTCCCGGCGGGCGGGGAGTGAACCCGGCGGCGCACGGCCTGGACGGCGTCGCCGACGCCGGGGTGTTCCTCACCCGGCTGCTGCGGGTGGACCGCGCGGCGCTGGTCCGGCTGCGCCCGGCCCCGCCGGACCCGCGGCGGGGGGCGGCCACGGCGCTGTGGGCGCCGCTGCCGTGGCGGGTGCTGGTCACCCGGGCGGTGGCCGGCCCGGGGCCGGCGACGCCCGAGGGGGCGGCCGCCGACGCCACGGTCGGCGCGGCCGACCTGCGCGAGGTCCTGGCCGCGGGGCGGGAGGAGCTGCCCGCCCGGGCCGACACCCGGTGGCGGTGGCCGCTGCCGACCGCCGCGGCGGTCGTGCTGGAGCGGGTCCCGGCCGCGGCGCTGGCGGCGACCGCCGAGGCGGCCGCCGCGGCGCTGCGCGAGGCCCGCGACCGGGGTACCGCGGGGGAGCGGGTCCTGCGCGACGCCCTGCTGGACCACGTGACGATCACCGTCGATGCCCCGCACACACCGGGCAAACCGGACGACTTTCGGAGTCCTCCCGGTGAACCTGTGGCGGTACCGCAAAGGTTGATCCAAGCTGTCGTACGGATGGGTTTCCTGGGAGCCCTGAACGGCATTGCGGAGCGGTCCGTGGACGTGTGTGTGAGCGGTACCTGGGTCGGGCTGGCAGCGCCGTACGGAACGGCGTGGCTGCCAAGATCGGGTGGGTTCACACTGAATACACAGTTTGTTCATACGTTAGGACACGGCCAGCTAGCCTCTTCTGTCCGGCAGTGGACTTAGGGCTGTGTCTACGGGCGGCAGTGTGGGTACGGTCGTGCGGCGGAACCCCTCCCCCCGGCGACGGGCCGAACGCGGCCGGGACTGGGCGGGGATTTCCGCTGGGAGCGAGGTGGCGTAGGCGATGTCCTGGTGGTCATGGCGTCCGGGTGAGACCGGAATGGAGACCGATACCAAGAGTGATCCGCCGCCGGCAGCGGCGGCGGAGGTCGTACGTGGACGGTCGATCCCGGCGCAGGCCGGGCCGGCGGCCGTCGAGATGATGGTGGCGACGACGGTCAGTGTCGGACCGGTGACGCTGCCGCGGATCGGGCAGGCGCTCGACAAGCTGGACGTGCGGTTCCTGGCGGACGGCGACGGCAGCCTGCTGGCGATGTGGGAGCGGCACGCGGTGCTGTTCACCGTCGAGGGGCCGGACGACGAGATCCTGGTCATCCGGGCCCGGCCGCATGCCACGGTCCCGCCGGACTGGGCGGACCGCGCCTACCGCGTGGTCAACGAGTGGAACCACACGCGCCGGTTCTGCAAGGCGTACATCGGCGACCCGACCGAGCGCGGCCAGTTGCCGATCTACGCCGAACTCCAGGTGCCCCTGGCCGCGGGCGTGCACGACCAGCTCCTGGTCGAGCTGGTCGACTGCGCCGCCGCGGTGGCCACCTCGTTCGTGGACTGGCTCCACGACGAGGGCGGCCTCCTCTAGGCCGCACCGGTCCGCGCCGTCGGACGACGGATACCCCCCACCCTGGTCTACCGCGGGGGATCCGTCGTCCGCGCGGCTCAGGGGGTCGGGAACATCCCCAGCCGGGCGTGCCGCTCGGCGGCCAGCCGCTCGGTGTCGCTGCCGACCAGCAGGCCGGCCGGCGTGGCGAGGAGCGCGCGCGTGCCGACGCCCCGCGACTTGCCGGGATTCCAGGCCAGCGCCCGCCCGGTCACGGGGTGGAGGGCCGCGATGCCGGAGCGGGGCTGCGCGCCCGGGCCGGCGGTCTCCCGCCCGTACGGGTTGTCCATCCAGCGCTGGTGGCCGCCCACGTAGACGGCCGCGGGCGTGACCGCCACGGCGTACAGCGAGTCGCCGCCGGTCCGGTTCACCCAGACCGGCCGCTGCGGTCCGGTCCCGCGGACGTTGAACCGCGCCGCCGAGTCGCACATCGCCGTCGGCCCCGAGGCCCGCCCGGTGGTCACCACGACGAAGTAGTCGCCGCCCGGCGCGAAGTCCACCCCCCGCACGTAGGTGTCGAAGCCGACGAGGCAGGGGGGCACGTAGACGTTGGTGTACCAGTTGTGCACCAGCGCCGTCGGCCCGGCCGTGTTCAGTACCGCCAGGCTGTTGCGCCCCCAGCCGGCCACGAACCGCATCGCCCCGACCACCACCAGCCGGCCGCCGTCGGGGGAGAGCGCGAAGTCCTCGATCCGGGGCCGCTGGAGCCCCGGCGCCGTGATCCGGGCGTTGAACTGGCGGTCCACGGCGCCGCTGCGGGCGTCGATCCGGGCCAGCGCGGCGCGCGCCCAGCCGTTGACCATCGAGAAGGTGCCCCCGACGTACAGCCGGTTGCCGTGCACCGCGAGCGCCCGCACGTCGCCCCAGTTGATGCTCGCGGCGAAGCCGGCCACCCGCTGGCCGTCGCGCAGCGACAGGCGGGCGAGGCCGCGCTGGGCGACCCCGTTGACGGTCCGGAACCAGCCCCCGGCGTACACGCTCTGGTCGGCGCCGGCTGCCAGCGCGTACACGGGCCGGTCCACCGCGGGGGTCCAGGGCAGCACCGCGCCCGTGGTGAGCCGGTAGGCGAACAGGTTCCTGCGCGGGTACCGCAGCCGGCCCGCGCCGTCGGTGACCCCCGTGAAGTCGCCCCCGACGACGACCACGTCGCCGACGACGGCCACGGCCCAGACGGTGCCGTTGGTGACGTGCGGCGTGTAGTCGACGGGGTTGGTGCCGACCACGGCGGGCAGCGGGAAGTTGGCCCGGGCCGGCTGCGCGGCCACCAGGCCCGCGGCGCCGAGCACCCCGGAGAGGACGGTGGCGGTGAGACGTCGTCGCATGGTCGGTCGTTCCTTCGCGGTTCGGATGTCGAGATCCACCACGATGCCCGATTACGACCGATAGCGCGATCTTTGGGGCAGTTAACCCGCTATCGGGGGCTGTACGTCATCCTCGGTGTTGACGAGGAAGTGCGCCGCCCGCTCCAGGTACTCCCACAGGGTGGCCGCCTGGTCCGGCGGCAGCGCGACCGCGTCCAGCGCCCGGCGCATGTGGTGCAGCCAGGCGTCGCGCGCCGCCGCGTCCACCCGGAACGGGGCGTGCCGGATCCGCAGCCGCGGGTGGCCGCGCGTCTCGCCGTAGGTGCGCGGGCCGCCCCAGTACTGCATGAGGAACAGGGTGAGCCGGTCGGCGGCCGGGCCGAGCTGGTCCTCGGGGTACATGGGGCGCAGCAGCGGGTCGTGCGCGACGCCCGCGTAGAACTCGCCGACGAGGCGGCGGAACGTCGGCTCGCCGCCGACCGCCTCGAAGAACGTCACCTGCTCGCCCATCGCACCCCGCCTCCGCCGCCGACCGGCGCCCCGGGGCGCCCGCCCCCACGGTACGGCGCCGGGGCCGCGGTCTCCCACCCGCCCGCGCGCTGTCGGCGGGGTGGCTCAGGCGGCGGCGCGGGTCCGCACGCGGCGGCCCGCCGCCGGCGCGGGGGCGTCGGCGGTCGCCGTGGTGGCGGCGATGGCGCGGGCGAACATCTCCCGGCTCGGCCACACGGCCGCCGCGAGCAGGAGCAGCCCCACCCCCGCCAGCCCCCACAGGCCGACCACCCGCGGCAGGGCGTAGGACTCCGCGAGCGCGCTGGTGATCAGGACGCCGAGGCCCTGGCTGGCCTGGAGGCCGGTCTGCATGACCCCGAACGCCCGCGCCCGGTAGGCGGGCGGCAGCATCTGGACGAACAGGCCGTTCGCCGTCGGCAGCAGCGCCGCGGTGGCGAACCCGCACAGCAGCGTCATCACCGCGACCCAGGTCAGCGACGGATCGATCAGCGCCGGCACCAGGCAGGCCGGGGTCAGGACCGCGAAGACCGGGACCAGGGTCTCGCGCAGGTGCGGGCGCAGGGTCCGGGTCACCACGAGGCTGCCGATGACGAAGCCGATCGGGTTCGCCGCCATGATCACCGACTGGGCGACGCCGTACCCGGTCGCGTCGGCGGACAGGTGCCCGGCCCAGCCGGGCGCCAGGCCCTCGGGGACGACGGAGAACAGCGCGGTGCCGAAGACCACCAGCGCGATCGCCCGCAGCGTCGGCCGGCCGAACACCAGCCGGAAGCCCGCGGCGGTCTCCCGCAGCAGGTGCCGGCGCTCCTGCGGGGCGGCGGGGCGCAGGCGCACGCCGCGCCAGATGATCAGCGCCGAGAGCCCGAAGGTCGCCGCGTTCAGCACGATCGCCTCCCGCGCGGCGACCGAGGACAGCAGCCCGCCGGCCACGTACCCGGCGATCTGCATGACCTGCCCGAACGTGCTCGCCAGCGCGATTCCGACCACGAGCTGGTCGCGGTTCAGGATCTCGGGCAGGGTCGCCGACCGGGCGGCCTGGGCCGGCGGGGTGGCCAGGCTGGTGAGGAACAGCAGGAGCAGCATCAGCGGGATCGGGATGCCCGGGATCGCCACCAGCGCCATCGTCACCATCCGCGCGAGGTCGCACAGGATCATGACCCGCCGGTACGGGACCCGGTCGGCGAGCGCCGTCAGCAGCGGGCCGCCGACCAGCCAGGGCAGGTAGCTCAGCGCGAACGTCGCGCCCGCCAGGCCGATGGACCGCGTGGTCTGGAAGACGAGCGCCGCCACCGCGGCCTTGGCGACGTAGTCGCCCCACCAGGACAGCGAGTTGGCGGTGAAGATCGCGCGGAACTCGCGGACCCGGAAGACCTCGCCGAAGCTGGCCGGTCGGTCGGCGCGACGCGCGTCGTCGGTCACTCAACCCTCCGTCGTACGGCGGCGGCCGGGTCGGTCGCGCCGGGGGCGGGCGTGGTCCCCACCGTGGGCGCGCCGGTGCTCCGGCTCGTAGGTGCCCCACCGGCGCGTCTTCGGGTGACTGGTTGCGCATAGTTCGCGCATCGACGGTGTGTCAAGGCCGCTGGTGGGGATTGCTCGCGAAATTGCGGCGGCGTCGAGAATTGTGCCCGATCGACTGACCGTACGCTAGTGCGATCAGCCACCGCGCCTACGCCGCAATTGCTGATTTACCAGACGATTCGGATGCTCAGGTGGCTCCGCCGGGCTCGGTCACCGGGTCGCCGTTGGTCCGCGCGGCGCCGCGCACCTCCAGGCCCGCGTCGTCCAGCGCCTCCGCCAGCCGGCGGCGCAGCTCCCGGACGACCGACACGTGCGCGTCCACCGTCGTCTTGGCCGTCGCCCGCAGTACCGCGCCGTCGACCGTCAGCGCCTCGACGCCGACCACGGCCGGGGGTTCGATGAACTCGCTCTTGAACGCCGGGTCCCGGGCCAGCGCGGCGGCCGCCTCCTCCAGTACCCGGGTCGCCTGCTCGACGCTGGCGAAGCCGATCGGCACGTCCACCACCGCCATCGCCCAGCCCTGGCTCTTGTTGCCGACCCGGGTGATCTCGCCGTTGCGGATGTGCCAGATCACCCCGGCGGCGTCGCGCACGGTGGTGATCCGCCAGCCGACCGCCTCCACCACGCCGCTGAACGGGCCGACGTCCACGACGTCGCCGACGCCGTACTGGTCCTCCAGCAGCATGCACACCCCGGCGATCAGGTCCCGGACGAGCTGCTGCGCGCCGAAGCCCAGCGCCAGGCCGATGATGCCGGCACTGGTGAGCAGCGGGGCCAGGTTGAAGCCGAGCCGGTCCAGGGACCACAGCGTGACGATCGCGTAGATCATCCCGCTGATTGCGATCTTGAGTACCGAGCCGACCGCCGCGGCGCGCTGCTGGCGGCGCTCGGGCTGCAGCGGGTCGACCGGCTCCTCGGGCCGCTGGCGGGCGGGGCGCAGGAAGCCGCGCCCGGCGTCGCCGCCGCGGCGCCGGACGAACCGGTCGATGATCCGGTGCAGGACCAGGCGGACGAGCGTCGCGCCCGCGATGACCGCGGCGATCCAGACCGGCCTGGTCAGCACCCAGTCCGCCGTGTCGGACAGCCAGACGTTGTCGGTCCACTCGTAGACCTGGGAGCAGAAGGTCGACTTCAGGCAGTTCGGCGAGGGGCTCGGCGTCGTCACCGGTCCTTACTACCGCATGGGGCCCGGCGGCGGCGGACGGGGCGTCCGGGGGCGCGTCGGGCGTCCGGCGGGTGACAGGTGGGCCACGGCCGGGCGGCGGTCGGTGAACTGACCGTTTTCGGGGATGCGCCAGGCCGATCTATCAGGGACTATGTATGCCCGGGTGCCGCGTGGCCCGGGTGCCGACGGCGCGGTGCGGCCGGCGGCCGATCGCGGGAGGTCCGCCGATGGATGGAGCCCACTTAGGCGTCGCTCTGGTACTCAACGCGACCTACGAGCCCCTGTGCGTGGTGTCGGTACGCCGCGCGGCGATCCTCGTCCTCACCGCCAAGGCGAGCTGCGTCACCGACGGCGAGGGCGTCCTGCACTCGGCGCGCCACCGCATCCCCGTGCCGTGCGTGGTCCGCCTGCACCGCTACGTCCGCGTCCCGTACCGCGGCCACGTCGGGCTGTCCCGCCGGGCCCTGTTCGCCCGCGACGGCGGCCGGTGCGCGTACTGCCGCGGCCCCGCCGAGACCGTCGACCACGTCCTGCCCCGGTCCCGCGGCGGCGGGCACACGTGGGACAACGTCGTGGCCGCCTGCGCCCGGTGCAACCACACCAAGAGCGACCGCACCCCGGCCGAGCTGGGCTGGCGCCTGCACACCGCCCCCGCCAGCCCCCGCGGCACCGCCTGGCGGGTGCTCGGGCACCGGGCGGCCGACCCGCGCTGGGCCGGCTGGCTGGACCTGGATCCGGCCATGCTCGACCAGGCGGCCTGAGCCCCCGACGCCCGTGGAGACACCTGTCTGGGCTACCGTGACAGACGCCGGGACGTTCGCGCCGGCGGGTGGGCATTCCGGCGCGCGACGCCGGCGGAGAAGGGTCCGCGGGGCCGGCTCCGGCGCGGCAGAGGAAACCTGAGACGCGGTAGAGGGCTGTGAAGTGACTGTTTCCGAGACGGTGCTCGTCTTCGTCGGGCTCCCGGCGTTGGTCATCCTGGTCGTCGGCGGCCTCGCCTACCTGGGGGAGCGCGCCCCGGCCGGCGGCCAGCGGTACCGCCCGGGCCGGCCGTACGAGGCGGAGCCGGTCTGGTTCGTCGCCGCGGAGGACCGCGACGCGACCCCGGCCATCGCGGGACGCGCGGCCCTGCCGGCCGCCGGTGTGACGGGAGGCGCTAGTGACCGCTGGTAACGCGACCGAGGTGCGGGAGAACCCCTTCACGACCCGCCAGCTCCTGCGCCTGGACAAGGCGCTGCGGACGGCCGACAGCAGCACCGGCCTGACCTTCTCGGTGTACGTCGGCGACCTCGCCGCGCCCGCCCGCGAGACCGCCCAGCGGCTGCACCGGGAGCTGCCGGCGCCGGCCCAGTCGGTCCTCATCGCGGTCTCGCCCGGGCAGCGCCTGCTGGAGATCGTGACCGGCGGCCAGGCGCGCAAGCGGCTCAGCGACCGCGACGCCAAGCTGGCCGCCCTGTCGATGGTCGCGGCGTTCGGCGGCGGCGACCTGGCCGGCGGCATCATCCTCGGCCTCGACCAGCTCGTCACCCACGCCGGCCGCGACTGACCGGCCCGCCGGCCCACGGCCGGCACTCTTCCAGCACAGGGTGAGGGGCGACGGAATCCCGTCGCCCCTCACCCTGTGCTGTCGCCGTCAGGCGGCCGTGTCGCGCGCGCGGGCCGCGCGGGCGCGCACCGCGCCGTCCCGGCCCTCCGCGACCAGCCGCCGCAGCGGCGCCGGCTGGTCCTCGTTCGCCGCCAGCCACGCCTCGGCCGCGGCAATCGCCGCATCGGTGACCTGGAACGCCGGGTAGCCCAGGCCGACGAACGCCTGCGCCGTCTCGCTGTCCTGCTCCGCCCAGATCCGCGCGGCGGACTCGAAGAACCGGTCCGCGTACGGCGCGGTCAGCGCCACCTGCGTCGGGTGCTGGAAGCCCTGCAGCAGCGCGCGCTGCTTCCAGTTCGGCAGGCTGTCGGGGCCGACGAGCTGCTGCCAGACCCGCTCCTTGGCGGCCGCCTCGGGCAGCAACGCCTCGGCCAGGGCGGCCTCCCGCTCGCCGCTGTTGGTCGGGTCGCCCTTCAGCTCCTGCGCGATCTCCGCGGCACCCGCGCCGCCGACGGCCGCGAGGGACTGCAGGACGCTCCACCGCAGCTCGGCGTCGACCACCAGGCCGGGGGCGACATCCTGGCCGGCGAGCCAGCCCCGCAGGACGGCGACATCGCCGTCCGTCCGCGCCGCCGACGCGTACGCCCGCGCCCAGGCGAGCTGCGCGCCGCTGCCGGCCGGCGCGGCCGCCAGCGTCCGCCGGGCCGTGGCCGCCAGCGTCTCCCAGCCCTGCGCCGCCCACTGCGGGTCGGCGTAGAACGTCAGGGCCGACGCCGCCTGGCGCAGCGTCGCCGTGATCAGGTTGATGTCCTCCTCGGCCGGCAGCGCGCCCACGACGAGGTCGAGGTAGTCGCGGGTGGCCAGCTCGGCGTCGCGCACCATGTCCCACGCCGCCGCCCAGACCAGGGCCCGGCCCAGCGGCGCCTCCAGCGTCGCCAGGTGGGTGACGACCGTCGCCATCGAGCGCGGGTCCAGGCGCAGCTTGGCGTACGTCAGGTCCTCGTCGTTGAGCAGCAGGACGTCCGCGGCGCGCCGGCCGGCCAGCTCGTCCAGCACCGTGCGCTCGCCGCCGACGTCGACCTGGAGGTGCTCCCGGCGGCGCAGCCGCCCGTCCACCAGGTCGTACAGGCCCACGCCGATCCGGTGGGTGCGCAGCGTCGGGTACCCGGCCGGCGCCTGCTGGAGCACCGTCACCGCCCCGTACGTGCCGTCGGCGCCGATGGTCAGCTCCGGGCGCAGCGTGTTGACCTGCGCCGTCTCCAGCCACTGCGCCGCGAACTTGCGCAGCTCCCGGCCGCAGGCCGCCTCCAGCTCCGTCAGCAGGTCGTCGAACGTGGCGTTGCCCCACTGGTACTTCTGGAAGTAGGTGCGCAGGCCGGCGACGAAGGCGTCGATGCCGACGTACGCCACGAGCTGCTTGATCACGCTCGCGCCCTTGGCGTACGTGATGCCGTCGAAGTTGACCTCGACCGCCGCGACGTCGGGGATCTCGCAGTACACGGGGTGGGTCGAGGACATCTGGTCCTGCCGGTACCCCCACGCCTTGCGCAGCGACAGGAACGTCACCCACGCGTCGGTGAACCGCGTCGCCTCGCTGTTGCACCAGTGGCTCGCCCACTCGGCAAACGACTCGTTCAGCCACAGGTCGTTCCACCAGCGCATGGTCACCAGGTCGCCGAACCACATGTGGGCCAGCTCGTGCAGGATCGTGTTGGCCCGCTGCTCGTACTCGAAGTCGGTGACCTGCGAGCGGAAGATGTAGTGCTCCTCGGCGTGCACCACGCAGCCGAAGTTCTCCATCGCCCCGGCGTTGAACTCCGGCGTCCACACCTGGTCGTACTTGGGCAGCGGGTACCGGATGCCGAACTGCGCGTGGTAGAAGTCGAAGCCCTGCGTCGTGACCAGGTGCAGGTCGTCGACGTCCATGTGCGCGGCCATGCTCGCCCGGCAGTAGTAGCCCATGGCGATCCCGTCGTGGTCCCGCCGCACCTCGTGGTACGGCCCGCCGCACAGCGCCGTGATGTACGTGCTCATCGTCGCCGACTCGGCGAAGTGGACGACCTGGGCGCCGCCCGCGGCGGGCTCGCTGCCGGCGACCGGCGCGTTGGAGATGAGCTTCCAGTGCCCGGGCGCCGTCACGTGCCAGGTGTAGACGCTCTTGAGGTCGGGCTGGTCGAAGCAGGCGAACACCCGCTGGGCGTCGTTGGTCTCGAACTGGCTGTACAGGTACACCTCGCCGTCGACCGGGTCGACCAGCCGGTGCAGGCCCTGCCCGCTGGTCGAGTACGCGAAGTCGGCCTCGACGACCAACTCGTTGTCGGCGGCCAGGCCCGGCAGCGCCAGCCCGGAGTCCGCGGACCAGCCGCCGATGTCGACCGGCGCGCCGTTGAGGGTCGCCGACCGGACCGAGTCCGCCGCCACCTCGACGAACGTGGACGCGCCGGGCTCGGTGCAGCGGAACCGCACCCGCGTCACGCCCCGGAACGTGTCCGCGCCCGCCCCGCCCGCGCCGTCGGTCAGGTCCAGGTTGATGTCGTAGCTGTCGACCGCGAGCAGGCGCGCCCGCTCCGCCGCCTCCAACTGGGTCAGGTTGCGCACTCCGGCCACCGGTGTCTCCATCCGCGTTCCAGCGCCGACACCCCACCGGTGGCCGGCCCGTCCGGTCATCCTGCCATTGCCGGCGCGCCGACGCGGCGCCTGTCCGACTTGCCGCGCGCCGGGGCACCTCGGTCGGGCGAGGATGATTGCCAGATGCGGGCAAGCGGCGAAAGATAACCCGAATCGGACACCGGGTGGCGGGCCGGCCCCCCGGGTCGAGGAAGGGCCCCACGATGTCGACGTACGACCCCGCGCCCCGCGCGCCCCGCACCGAGCCCGCCATCGACCGCGGCTGGCCGCGCCGCTGGGCCGTCGCCGTCGCCGAACCGGGCTCCGCCCACCTCGCCCCGGCCATCGTCGTCAGCGCCGAGCCCCTGCCCCGCCACGGCGCCGACCCCGCGGCCCGCCCGGCCGTGCCGGCGATCGTCCGACCCCGCCGGGCGGGCCGGCACGCCCGGGCCGGCGCGCCCGGGGAGCCGCGGGAGGTACCGTCAGCCACCATGACCGTCGTGCACCCCGTCCCGCACGCCTGGCTGACCACCGGCGGCACCGGCGCCCGCAACTACGACGAGTTCGCCTCCGACGGTGAGATCACCGCGATCATCGAGGAGAACCCGTACAGCGCGCTCGCCGTCGAGATGCCGCACTGCGCCCCCGGCGCGCACGGGCGGGACTTCCACGCCTGCCTGCCCGACGCCGTGGCGCGCCTGGACCAGGCCAAGCACGCCGGCGCCTACCGGGACGTGGGCGCCGCCGCCGTGCTGTACCGCATCTCCGGCGGCGAGCGCAGCGCCTCCTACGGCCTGTTCTGCGCCGTCGACACCGACCAGATCTCCGCCTCCGCCGACGAGCCCGGCGCGGTGATCCGCAACGAGGACGTGTTCCCGCACAAGGTCCGCGAACGGGTCGCCCTCGCCGAGGCCACCGGGCACCTGCTGTCGCCGGTCCTGCTGCTCAAGGCCGACCGCGGAGCCGGGCCGTCCCGCCTGCACGCGGCGCTCGCCGCCGCCTGCGACGCCGCGGGCGCCCCGGCCGCCGTCGACGTCGACCACGCCGGCCGCACCCACGCCGTCTGGCCCCTGCCGCCCGGCCCCGACACCGACCGCCTGTGCGCCCTGGCCGGCGACGGCGAGCTGGTCGTCGCCGACGGCAACCACCGCAGCCTCGCCGCCCAGCTCGGCCGGCTCGACCGGTTCCTCGCGGTGGTGACCACGCCCGAGTCGGTCACCATCGACGGGTACCACCGCCTCGTCGGCCCCCTGCCGATCTCGCCCGCCGAGCTGGTCAACCGCCTGGTGGCCGGCGGCGCGCAGGTCACGCCGCTGCCCGGCCGGCCCGGCCCGCCCGCGGCCCGCGGCACCGTCCACCTGTACGCGGCCGGGCGGGGCTGGGCCGTGCGGCTGCCCGCGACGCCCGGCGCGAGCGACGTGGACAACCTGGACCACGCGCTCGTCGAGCGCCTCGTCCTGGCCACGCCGCTGGGCCTGGACCCGGGCGACAAGCGGGTCACCTACGTCGGCGGCGACTACCCGGCGTCCTGGCTGTGCGGGGAGGTCGACGCCGGCCGCGCCGACCTGGCGATCCTCATCGCCCCGGTGACGGTCGAGGACTTCCTGGCGGTGAACCTCGCCCGGCACAAGCTGCCGCGCAAGAGCACCTGGTTCACCCCCAAGGCGCGCGCCGGCCTCGTCATCGCCCAGCGGTGACCGGGGCGGCGCGACCGCCGGCCGCGGGCGCCTGACAGACTGCGCGGTATGCGCGTCTACCTGGCAGCCGACCACGCCGGCTACGAGTTGAAGGTCCACCTCGCCCGCCACCTCGCCGCGGGCGGCTACGACGTGGTGGACGTCGGGCCGGCCGAGTTCGACCCGGACGACGACTACCCGGCGTTCTGCCTGCACGCGGGCGCCCGGGTCGTCGCCGACCCCGGCAGCCTCGGGGTCGTCATCGGCGGCTCGGGCAACGGTGAGCAGATCGCGGCGAACAAGGTCTCCGGGGTCCGCGCGGCGCTGGCCTGGAGCACCGAGACCGCCCGGCTGGCCCGCGAGCACAACGACGCCAACGTCGTCGGCGTCGGTGCCCGCCAGCACACGCTGGACGAGGCGGCGGCGATCGTGGAGGCGTTCCTGACGACCACGTTCAGCGCCGGGGACCGGCACTCGCGCCGCATCGGCCAGATCACGCAGTACGAGAAGTCGGGCGAACTGCCGCCGCTGCCCTGAGCGCGGGACGTGCCGGGGCGCTGCGGGTGGGAGCCCGGCCGGGCTCCCGCGGGCGTCAGGCGCGGTGGCCGGGCAGCGCGCTGTCGGGTCGCCAGCCGCGGCGCACGATCGGCAGCTCGCGGTCGGCGGCCGCGAGGTCGGCGGCCGTGGGCCGGCAGGCGTCCCGGGCCCGCAGCGCGGCGCTGAGGCTCACCTGGCTAGGGCCGGCGCCGACCAGCGCCCGCAGGCCGGGCTCGACCCCGGCGTCCCGGCTCGGCAGCCCCCGGCCGTCGCCCCGGCGGGTGTCGGCCGGCGGGCGCGCGGCCCGGTCCGCGTCGGCCACCCGGCCGTCGGCGTCGCCCGTCGGTGCCGCGCGGCCGGCGTCCGGCCGCCCGCGCGGTCGAGGCCGGGGCCGGACGGCCGAGGGCGGCGGCACCGGTACGGGGCGAGGCGGGGGAGCGGGGGCCGGCGGCTCGTCCATCCGGCGACCGTACGCCGGGCACCGGGGCCTGTCACCCGGAGCGGGACCGGCGTCGTCCGGCCGGCGGCACCGCCCCGGCGGCGGAGGCACCGGGTGGGCCTGCCCGGTTATCGTCGAGTTCGGGCATCGATGCCGGCTCCGGTCGGCCAGGTCCGGTCCCGCCGGCGCGACTGCCGGGCCGGGTCCGCGGTACCGGAGCCCGGCCTCGCGCGTTGTTCCACGCGGGCGCGGCGTCCGACAGGGCGGGCGCATCGTCAGTGCGGGCGGGTCGCCGACCCGGTCCCGGTCCCGGTCGGCGGAACAGGAGTCACGAGCATGGCGGAGGGCACGAGGCCGGCGGGCGACCTGCCACCGGCGGCGGATCCGTGGGCGGCGGCGCCCACGCCCGGCGCCCGGGGGGCGTTCCGGGTGACCGGCCCGGCAGCCGCGGGCGCCACGCCCCCGGCCGGCGGGGCCTGGAACCCACCCGTGCCGGCCCTCCCGGCGTACCACCCGGGCCGGGCCGTCATCGGCGCGGCGACCGTCCAGCCACCTATGCAGACCACGTCGGAGTACCCGCCCGAGCTGCGCGAGCACGCCGAACGGGTCCTCGGCCCCGCCCGGCCGCCCCGGTCGGTGCGCCGCCAGCAGCTCCGCCGCGGCGGCGGCTGGAGCTGGTTCGGCGGGATCTTCGCGTTCGTCTGCTGGGGCGTCTGGGCGATCTCGGTGCGCGGGGGCAGCATCGCCGTACCGGCGCTGGGCCTGCTTACCATGGTGGCCGTGGCGGCGGGGGTCTTCGGCCTGGCCCGGCTGCTCGGGGCCGTCGTCCTGGAGCGGGGCCTGGGCCGCGCCCGGTCCAGCGCCTGGGGAGCGCACCTGGCCGCCGGCGCGTTCTGCGTGGCCACCGGCGTGGCCTACCTCGGGCAGACGACGTGGTTCGTCGAGGTGCTGCGCTTCCTGCGCGGCCTCGGCTGACGCGCGGGCCGCCCCCGGTGCCCCGCGACCTCTAGGCTCGGCGCGTGGACGACTGGCAGGAGCCGCCGCCCGAGGCGTACGGCACGGTGACCGACCCCGAGCGGTACCGGCCCCTGCACGCCGCCGCGTCCCGACTCCTGGACGCGCTCGCGGCGACGTACGACGTCCGGCGCCGGGACCACCGCGCGCCCGACCCC
The DNA here is from genome assembly GCF_014647915.1 of Pilimelia terevasa. Taxonomy (GTDB): domain Bacteria; phylum Actinomycetota; class Actinomycetes; order Mycobacteriales; family Micromonosporaceae; genus Pilimelia; species Pilimelia terevasa. The sequence continues at coordinate 15,738 of NZ_BMQC01000014.1, read as the reverse complement.
GGGCCGGCCGGCCGCGCGGTCCCAGCCGTCGCGCTGGTGCCGGTCGTGCCCGCGGCCGGCCCGCTGCGCGTCGTCTTCAGCGACTTTCCGGGCCTACGCGTCACCCTGGGCCGGTGGCGGGACCTGAGTCTCCCGTCCTGCGGCTGCGACGCCTGCGACGAGCAGCCGGCTGACCTGGTCGAAGAGCTGGGCACCGAGGTGGCGACGCTGGTCGACGGCACCTTCTCGGAGCGGCTGACCCACGGCCGCGCGGCACGGCAGAGCTGGGGACGGACGCACCTGCCCGAGAGCGCCTGGGGATGGACGGCTCTGTCCCGGGCCGAGGCGACGCGCCTGGGGCCGGCCGCCCGGATCGACTGGGCGCCCTGGCCACGCCGGGCCTGACCTGCACCCCGGCCGGGCCTGAGTCGCATCCGACCGGACGTGTGGAGCGGGCGACGAGAATCGAACTCGCGTAATCAGTTTGGAAGAACGTCCGTGGTTGATCGATGTGCCGGAAATTCCTGGTCAGCGGCCTGCCAACGGATCGTCTCGTGCCCGTTCGTGACCGCCCGCGGAACGGGTTAGTGGCACGTAGCTGGCACGAAATTAGCCAGCTCCACCTATCCGCCGCCTGTCATCCCGTCTGCCGTCGTCCCACCCGTGAGGGGTGCGGAGCTGCCCCAGGCCGGCAAGGTGGAGCGCCCTGCGGACGTACGACCTTGCCGGCCTGGGGCAGCTCTGCTCGGCTTGCCTGGGGCGTCGGTAGACGGGATATCCCGGAGTTGGAGCACCCCCGCCGGAGGCTCGCTCTTCTAGCCGGACCGGTCTGGCTGAGGCGACGCCGGCCCAAACTCCCGGCAATCGGTCGGTGGCGGCTGTGGTGTCGACTGCGGTGACCACGGGCACGAGGGCAAGCCAGTCCGTAGGACTGGTGCGGCAGCCGGAAGCCGGAACCACGACGGACCTCAGCCACCCACAGCTTCCGTCCCGCCTCAACCATCCACCACCCCTCCTTCACCCCCATCCCACCCTTCGTGGATCGGTGTGGCGGCCGGCGCGGTGCTGTCCTCGACTGTCGATGGCTGGGCGGGTGCACGACGATGGGTGCGGGGCATTCGGGATGAGCTGCGTCCATGCGGAGGTGGGATGCCGGGATGTTCTGTCGGCTCGGGGCTCAGTGTCGAGTCGAACGAGGTGGCGAACCGGTGGCTGCGGCGTCCCCCGTCCGCGCCCCCGCAGGGCGCGGGCGGGGCGGGCCGCAGGCACCGGCCACGCCCCCTCGTGCGTCGCGCGAAGCGCGGCGCCTTGATCCCTAAGAGAACAATTCGGCAGTCAATCGGTGCTGAGACGCGGTGATCGCAGGATGCCCCGCGCGTACGTCGGTGCATCACGACATGGGCGACGCCGTCGCGGACTGCACGCATGCTCGCTGACGGACCCACATCTCCGACTAGGCAACCGTCTAGTAGATGACGCCTCGCTGCTCATGCAGGTCAAACTTCGCCCGAACATGGTTGCCGATCAACCGCAGAGCTGGGCCAAGGCATCGGCACGGCTAGCGATTAGTAGACGCCTTCGCTCCCGTTCGATCTCGTCCACATGGTACTGCTGTACGGTTACCTGTTCGGGGTGCTTGCGGTAGAGCATGCTGGGTTCGTGGATGAAATAGCCATCGCGCAGGACGCTCGCGGGGATGAGTAGTCCTGTGTCTTCGGCACTAGTGAGGGCCATCCAGCCCCCAAGAGCGATGCACAGGTCACGACGCATACACATCGTCACAGGATGAATAGGGAGGCGCCAGGCGTTCTCGCGCCACTCGCGAAGTGTCTGTCCGCGTGGGATAAGCCCCTCGGCTGGGTCTTCATGTTCCCAACTGACGACTTCACCATTAGGTAACAGGTCGAGTACGCGTGAGGTGGTCCAGCCAATCTCAGGGAGTTCGTCAAGCTTCTTGATGTCACGCGCCAGGGCGCCAGGGAGCAGCTTGTCGTCGGCGTCGAAGTTCTTGATCAGCTCACCGGTTGCTCGAGAAAGAGCTACGGTGCGGGCGACTCCAGGTCCCCCTGGCCGGGCGGAAGCTGCCTTGATGCGCTCGTCAGCGGGGAGGGCTGCCGCGACGGTGCCCGTCTCGCCGTCTTCCTGTACGAGCCATTCCCATTGCCAGCCATCGGGCAACTCCTGGGCTGACAGCGACTCGTACGCTTCCTTTAGGTATGAGGCGCTTGGGGCATGGGCGGCGGTGATGATCGAGAGGGTCCTAGGCATCCGCATCCTCCGGCGCAACGTCGTTGATGTTCTCGATTACCATGCGGTCCGCTCGGATCACGATGTCGGCAGTTTCTAAAGGTAGGTCACCCGCGAAGTGCGTACGGATGATGTGGAGCACGGGTACGCCGCTAGAGAGCGACAATTCCCGACTCTCATCTGGCCGTGGCATCCGCGCTCGGATGTACTCCTGTACGTGAGTGACCTTCATGCCGATAGAGTCGAACCGAGTGATGACATCTGGTTGGCCCCGCTCGCCAGAAGATGGCTTTTCGATCGGAGTTCCGGCGGTCAGCTTCAGCGGTTCCCACTGTCGGCTGATCTGGATCAGCTCATTGTCAGCACGCCAGCGGTAGACCGCTTCGGACACCATGTCACCCGGCTCGATGGCGAGTCGTTCGGCCACGTCGGGGGTTGCGCTGACCACCCGCCGTTCATCGGACACAGTGTCGTTCCACCCGCCACGAGCCGCCTCTGCGCGGTTGGGCGCCAGGCCGGTCCTCCTGTATCGCCTGCTGGCATACCGGACAAGCTCGCGTCGCTCTCGGACGAAGCTGCCCTTCCCTTGCCGCGACTCCACCAGACCCTCGCCGCGAAGCTGGGCGATCGCGTTGCGCGCCACGGTGACCGACACGTCGTAGCGGTCCATCAGCTCACGCTCGGTCAGCAGCTTCGCGCCTGGTGGCAGGCGCCCTTCGGTGATCTCTGCGCGGATGTCGTTGGCGATCTCCGCGTACTGCGGCGTCCGGGCCATCACTGGATCTCCCTCCAAAAATCTTGGCTACAGTCTACCGCTGTCGTACTCAGTGTTGTTATAACTATGAGTGCCACGACCGAACCGGACGGCTCGGTCGCAACGAGGAGGTAACTCATGGCTCTCAAGGGTGGATGGCGGTTCGCGGTCCGGTTCGAGGACATGTTCCCGTCGGGGTGTGCGATGAGCGCGGATGCGCTGGTCAGCAAGGTGACGGACTTCGAGAAGAAGGGGAAGGCCGACGATCAGGACATCGACAAGCAGACGAACCTGCGGGTGTGGTCGGTCCGGGTGATCGACCTGGACCCGGACCTGGAAGGCCGCTCCCGTGAGGTGGTGGTCAAGATTTCGGCTCCGGTGCAGCCGGTTCCGCCGGTGGGCGCGTTCCAGCCGGTGGAGTTCGAGGGGTTGACGGTGACGCCGTGGGTGAACGACAAGGGCCGTCAGCAGTACTCGATCCGGGCGACCGGGATGCGTGCTCCGCGGTCGGCCGGCGAGGTTCGTGCGGCTGAGGGTAAGCCGGCTGCGAAGGCGGGTGCCTGATGACGACGGCGGTGACGGCTGTTCCTGGGCCGCGTGTCGGTGAGCAGACGGCGACGGTGGTGCAGGTGATGGCGCTGCTGTCGGGCTGGCTGGGGCTGGGTCTGGGGTCGCCGGTCTGTTTCGACTTCTCGCTGCGTTGCCCGTCGTTGACGGTGCAGTTCAACGACGCGGCTGTGTATGAGCGGTGGCGGGTGCTGCTGGATGCGGTGGAGCGGCTGCGGTTCATCTGGGACAACGACGGCACGGCGCGGGTGAGCGTGTCCAGCGAGGCGATCTACGAGGGGTGGACGGTGCGGCTGCTGTGCAGTCTGCCGGTCGAGGCGGAGCCGCCGCCGCTGCGTAGGTCTTGCTGAGTGTTGTGACGCGGGGCGGTCCGTAAGGCCGTAGGAAGCCGGACCGCCCCGCTACCCCTCCCGAACCTTCTACAGCCTGAAAGGGCGTCCTCATCATGCCTTCCAAGCGTGTGCGCAAAACGCGGTGTCCGCAGTGTCGGGGCCTGTTCACTCCCACGGCCCCCGGTGACCCGTCCGAGGTCTGTGACCTGTGCGAGAACCAGTTGATCCTTCCGTTCCCGCCGGTCGCGCCGGTGCGGGATGCTCGGGGCCGGTTCGTTCCTGCCGGGGGTGCCCGGTGAAGGGCATGCCGTTGGTCAACGTCCGGCGGCTGGCGGTCCCGGTCCCGTGGTACCTGGTCATCTTCGTCATCGCCCTGTACGCGGTCGTGGTGGTCGTCCGGCTGGTCGTCGGGCTCCTGGTCGCGATGGTCCGCTACCGCCGTGCCCTGCCTGAGGTGGCGGCGGGGCTGCTGCTGGTGTGGGCGGTCGACCGGTACGGCTGGCAGCCGGTCGCCCTGGGCGCCGTCTTCCTCGGTTCGGTGCTTGCCGGCTGGTGGTGGCGGTGGCGGGCGTCGTGTCGGCGGTTGGTGGTGTGGCCGCTGTTGGGTCGGTGGCGGCGTTGCTGGGTGTACCGCCGTCAGTGGGACGAAACCCTGACCTTGACCGGGCTGGTCAAGACGTATGAGGGCGGGCGGAAGGTTCCGGCGTTGCTGTCGGTGCGGTGCACGGACGCCACCGATGTCGTACGGGTTCGGATGCCGCGCGGTCAGGTCCCGGAGGTGTGGCACAAGCAGGCCCACGCCCTGGCCCTGTCGTTCGGTACCCGGCATTGTCGGGTGTTCTCCACCCGCCGCGACCCCGCTCCGGTGCGTGCGGGTCGGCTGGCGTGGTTGTGGAAGCCGGTGGACTGGGCGCGGTTCCGGGACCGGCCTCGGCTGATCACGTTGGTGTTGATCCGCCGTGACCCGCTGACCGCGGTGGTGGCGCCGCTGCCGGTGCCGTCGGTCCCGGACTTCACGCGGTTGGGGTTGGGGTTGTGTGAGGACCTGGCCCTTTACCGGCTGCGGCTGCTGGCCACCCACGTCCTGATCGTCGGCGCTACCCGGGCCGGGAAGGGGTCGGTGATCTGGTCGCTGATCCGTTCGGTGGCCGCCGGGGTGGCTTCGGGTTTGGTGCGGCTGTGGGTGATCGATCCCAAGGGCGGCATGGAGTTGGCGCTGGGTGAGGACATGTTCACCCGCTATGAGGACTCCGATTTCGTCGCCATGGCTGATCTGCTCGATGATGCGATCGGGGAGATGAACCGGCGTAAGACCAGGCTGCGGGGCAAGGTGCGGGTCCACACCCCGACCACCGATGAGCCGCTGATCCTGATCGTGATTGATGAGCTGGCCGCGCTGCTGGCGTACCTGCAAGACAACCGGCTTCGTGATCGGATCACTCAGTCGATGGCGGTCCTGCTCTGCCAAGGCGCCGGACTTGGCGTCCTGGTCGTGGGTGCCACCCAGGACCCCCGCAAGGAGGTTCTGTCGCTGCGGGATCTGTTCCCCACCCGGATTGCGTTGCGTCTCAACGAGGCCGATCACGTGGACATGTCTCTCGGGCTGGGTGCCCGTGGTCGGGGTGCGGTGGCCGATCACATCCCCCGGTCGATGGCCGGAACCGGCTACGTCGTGGTCGAACACCGCCCCGAACCGGTCCGGCTCCGGTTCTCCTTCATCGACGACGACTTGATCCAGGAGATGGCCGCTACCTACCCGGCCCCGTTGCCGGCGGCGGTCGTGGCCCCGAAACAGGCCAGCGGGATCGACGGCGGCATGCGGACGACGTATCGGCCCGGTAAGCGGCCCCGGCCGCTGCTGCCCGACAGCCTCATGGGCGTCGTGAATCCTCGTGACGAGCTGGGGGAGTCGGCATGATCCCCGAACTTGACCCGCCCCGCCGGCCCCCGTTCGCCGACGAACCCGACCCCGAACCGCGCCGCTTCTACCGGCTACGCGCCCCCGACATCGAACGGACCTCCACCGCCGTGACGGTGCGGGTGACCCCCGGGGAGGGCGTCTACCTGGCGGTGGGTTCGGGCCGGCGGCGGATGGGTTTGAGCGTGGATGAGGCGTGGGCGCTGTGGCGGTGCCTGTCCGAAGCTGTCGCCTCCACCGGCAGCCCTCCGGACTGGATCCAGGTCCACATCCGCCCCACCCCCCGCTGATCTTCCTTCCGTTCGGCCCCGCGTGTCCGGGGCCTGGCGCACGGCGCCCACACACCACCTTGGAGCACCCCATGAGCACCATCGGAACCCGCAAACTCCGCCGACTTCCCGCCGCCGACCCGTGTGCCGCCTGTGTCGGTGACGGCTGCTCGGTCTGCGACCCCACCCGCGATCCGATCATCACCGCTGTCCGCCGGCACGCCGTCGACCTGGCCGCCGAGGACACCGAGGGCTACGGGATCGGGTGGGCGGCATGAGCTACCAACTGTGGTCCTGGCTCCTCACCGCCGTCGGCGTCACCGGCCTCTACCTCGCCGGACGCAACTCCTGGACCGGCTGGGCCGTCGGCCTGGCCTCCCAACTGCTGTGGCTGGCCTACTCGGTTACCACCGGGCAGTGGGGGTTCCTGGTCTCGGTCTTCGCCTACGGCGCCGTCCACGCCCGCAACCTGCACCGCACCATCGCCCGCAACCGCCAAGCAGCAGCCGCCGCACACAAGAGCGAGGTGAAGTCATGACCGGCCGCCGCTGGCGTCGCCCGCCCCGCACCTGCCCGCCCTGGTGCCCGCAGGATCACCGGTGCACCGCCCGACACGGCTACCCCTCCGGTGAACACCGGTCGGCCCCGATCATCTGGCACACCCGGTATGGCGCTATCCACGTCGCCGCCGTCGCACCGCTGACCGGTAGTCCCCGGATTGAGGTCACCACCGTGATCCGGCTGGACCCCGACCGCTACCGGCAGGCCGCCCGCGCCCTGGTCCCCACCCTCGACACCGCCGTCCGCACAGTCCTCGCCGCCGCTTCATCCACCGGCGCTGGGAAGGAGTAGCCATGCCCGTCACCGCAGACCAGACCCCCCGACCCGGATCCCGGGCCGCCCGGCTGACCATCCCCCTGAAAGTCGACGTCCTACGCGACTACGCCCGCGAGCTTGGCGTCTGCCTCAAACCCGTTCTACTGCGCCGGATCGACACCACCACCGGCGTCGCCTCCATCATCGAAATCCCCTGCGGGGCGCGCCTGGCCTCCAAGTGCACCCCCTGCGCCGAACGCAACCGCCGCATCCGGCTTCAACAGATCCGCGGCGGCTGGCACCTCGACACCGAACCCATCCCCCCGCCGGAACCCGCCGACGATGAGATGCGCGCCCTGGTCACCCTGCGCGCCGATCTGGAACACGCCCGAGCCCACGCCGGAGCCACATCAGACTGGCCCGAAGTCACCGCCTGCGACGAAGCCATCGCCGAGGTTGAAAACCTGATGTCCGGCGTCGGCCTGCGCGGCACCGCCGGCCCCACCACCGAACGAGAGCGGCAGAGCAAGGAGCGCAAGAAGCGCACCACCCGACGCCGTGAAGACGCCCCCGAACTGCCGTCGCTGACCGTGGACCGGGGACGGACCATCGGCCGGGCGTTCACCACCCCGGACGGGCGCACGTTCCGGCCCTCGATGTTCCTGACCCTGACCCTCGACAGCTACGGCCCCGTCCACACCCGGCGCCGGCCGGGGCGGCCTGAATGCGGGTGCGGGGTCATGCACCACCGCGATGACCCCACCGTCGGCACACCCCTGGACCCCGACACCTACGACTACCGACGCGCCGCCCTGGACGCCATCCACGGGGCGAAGATCGTGGACCGGTTCTGGCAGAACCTCCGCCGCGCCACCGGTATCAACGTCCAGTACGCCGGCTCCATCGAACTACAACGCCGCCTGGCGCCGCACTGGCACTTCGCCATGCGCGGCACCTTCCCCCGCCGGCTGCTCGCCCAGGTCGCCGCCGCCACCTACCACCAAGTCTGGTGGCCGCCCCACGATCAGCCGGTCTACTCCGCGCAGGACGCGCCGACCTGGAACAACCAGGCCGGCGGCTACGTCGACCCCCGCACCGGTGACCTACTACCCACCTGGGACCAGGCCATGGACGACCTCGACGCCCAGGGCGCCGACGCCGAACCCGCGCACGTCGTCTGGCTCGGCAAAATCGACGCCAAGGGCGTCAACGCCGGCAGCCAAGACGCCGAACGCACCATCCGCTACGTCACCAAGTACATCGCCAAGGACCTCACCGACACCGTGAAGCCGGGCAACGACCGGGCACGGCAGCACTTCGACCGGCTCCACGCCGAACTGGTGCACCTGCCCTGCACGCCGAGCTGCCCGAACTGGCTGCTCTACGGCATCCAGCCGGCCAACTGCGACGGTACCGAGAAGCGGCCCGGCCTGTGCAGGGGGAAGGTCCACCGGCGGGAAACGCTCGGGTTCACCGGACGGCGAGTGCTCATCTCCCGGCAGTGGGCCGACAAAACCCTGACCGACATCCGCGAAGACAACCGCGCGTGGGTCCGGGCGCTGCTGGCCGATACCGACGGCGAGATCCCCGACGGCCCGGTGCGCACCGACGGCCAGTACGTCTACGAGTTCGCCAAGAACACCGACGCCGACGTGCCACCACTACGCGTACGGCTCATGACCGCCATCGCCACCCGCAGCCAATGGCGCCAAAGCCTCGAACAGGCAAAACAACGACAAGCCGAGCTCTCGGCAACGGAGGAAGGGAAGGCAGCGTGAGCAGCGGGGGAGTGGTGCGTATCGGTTCGGGCCTGCTCACGCCGGATGAGGTGGCGGCCCGGTTGCGCTGCACGACTCGGTTCGTGCGTCGCCTGGTCGCGGACCGCCGGATCGCCTTCGTGAAGGTGGGCCGCAGCGTGCGGTTCGAGGAGTCAGCAGTCGTGGAGTACGTCGGGCGTCAGCGGGTGGCCCCGCTCAGCCGCGCCGAGCTGCGGCTGGCGTTCCTGCGCGGCGAGGTGGCCGCCTGATGGCTAACAAGCCTGGGCGTCGACGTTTCGGCAGCGTCCGTCAGCTTCCCTCGGGCCGCTGGCAGGTCCGCTACCAGGGGCCGGACGGGCTGACCCGCACCGCGCCGTTGACGTTCGAGTCGGAGAAGAAGGCCAGCAAGTGGCTGACCCTGGAGGAGGCCGCAGTCATCCGGGGGGAGTGGGTCGCCCCCGAGGCCGGCGGGATCACCCTGGATGAGTACGCGCCGCGGTGGATCGCTGAGCGCAAGCTGTCGTCGCGCACCCGGGAGAACTACGAGGACCTCTATCGGCTGCACACTGCCCCATATCTCGGCAAGGTCGCTCTCGGCGCCATCCGTCCGGCGACCATCCGAAGCTGGCGCAAACAACTGCTTGACGACGGTCACCCGGAGCCGCAGGCGGTGAAGGCGTACTGCGTGCTACGCGCGGTCCTGAACACGGCCATGAAGGAAGACGGCATTATCCGGGACAACCCGTGTCGAATCCGCGGATACGACCGATACCACACCCCTGAGCGGCCTACGGTCGACATCGTCAAGGTCTACGAGCTGGCCGACGCGATGCCCAAACGGTTCCGGGCCTTGGTGCTGCTCGCTGCGCTCTCCGGCCTGCGTTGGGGCGAGTTGATCGCGCTGCGCCGCAGCGACCTCGACCTTAAGACAGGCACGGTGCGGGTTCAGCGCAAGCTCGCCACGCTCCGCAGCGGCAAGACGGAGTTCGGGCCGCCGAAGACCGACAGCGGGGTCCGCACGGTGGCGCTACCGGCATCGGCCGTGGCGGCACTTCAACAGCACTTTGACGGGGGATTCGTGCAGGACGGCGTCGAGGGCCTGGTCTTCACCGGGGCCAAGAACGCTCTCCTGCGGTCCGGGAGTTGGGCCAGTGCGGTGTCCTGGCGCAAGACGTTGGACCGGCTCGGATTCCCGGAGAAGTTCCATTTCCACGACCTGAGGCACACGGGCAACACGCTGGCGTCCACCACGGGCGCCAGCACCCGCGAGCTGATGCACCGGATGGGTCACGCCAGCATGCGGGCCGCGCTCATCTACCAGCACGCGACCCGGGAGCGGGACCAGGAGATCGCCCGCGAGATCGAGCGGCGCATCACCCAGGCCAAGGGCACGCAGAAGTCCGAGCTTCAGCCCCCGGAAGGGGAGTCCGAGGGGTCGGCCGGCGGGTAGTGGCACGGGAATGGCACGCAAGATCAGAAAGCTCAAGATGCGAAGAAGGCCCAGTAGCGGAAATCTTGCCGCTGACCTGGGCCTTCTTCGTGTGGAGCGGGCGACGAGAATCGAACTCGCGTAATCAGTTTGGAAGACTGAGGCTCTACCATTGAGCTACGCCCGCGGGCCCTGTTGCGGGACCCGGGCCCGTTACGGGCCCCTCGCGCACCGGCGGAACGGCCCACGAGAGCACCAGCCTACTGAATCTCGTCCCGCCCCGCGCACCCGGCCGCCCCACCGGGTCGGGCCGACCCACGGCCGCGCGGACCCAGCACATAGACTGCTCCTCGCCACGGGGTGTGGCGCAGCTTGGTAGCGCACTCGCTTTGGGAGCGAGGGGCCGTGGGTTCAAATCCCGCCACCCCGACTGTCCGTCACCCGCTGTCGGTGCGTCTGGTTGGCCGGGCCCGCATGGCCCGTCCCCGGGGTACCCGCGCCTGCGGGCACCACAAAGACCGACCCCGATCTGCAAGGAGTACGTCTGTGAACAGCACCGTCGAGACTCTCAGCGCGACCCGCGTGCGGCTCGCCATCGAGGTGCCGTGGGCTGACCTGGAGCCGAGCCTGAAGAAGGCGTACCGGGCGATCGCCCAGCAGGTGAGCATCCCGGGCTTCCGGCGCGGCAAGGTGCCCACCGCGGTCATCGACCAGCGGGTGGGCCGGGGCGCCGTGCTCAACGAGGCCGTCCAGGAGGCGATCCCCCAGCAGCTCGTCGCCGCGTACCAGGAGCACGACCTCAAGGTCCTCGGCCGGCCGGACGTCGAGGTCACCGACCTCAACGACGGCGAGCCGCTGAAGTTCACGGCCGAGGTCGACGTGCGTCCGCAGGTCGACCTGCCGGACCCGGCGGACCTGAAGGTCACCGTCGACGCGCTGGAGGTCACCGACGCCGACGTCGACGAGCAGGTCGACGGGCTGCGCCAGCGGTTCGCCACGCTCAAGGGCGTCGAGCGGTCCGCGGTCGAGGGTGACTACGTGCAGATCGACCTGTCGGCCGCGGTGGACGGCAAGGAGGTCCCCGGCGGCAGCGCGGAGAACATCTCGCACGAGGTCGGCAGCAAGCAGCTCCTGGAGGGCCTGGACGACGCCCTGGTCGGCATGTCGGCCGGCGACACGGCGACCTTCCAGACCGCGCTCGTCGGCGGCGAGTTCGCCGGCCGGACGGCGGACGTGTCGGTGACGGTGCGGACCGTCAAGGAGAAGGACCTGCCTGCGCTGGACGACGAGTTCGCCCAGCTCGCCAGCGAGTTCGACACCCTGGACGAGCTGCGCGCCGACAGCCGCGAGCGGCTCACCCGGGTCAAGCGCGTCGAGCAGGTCTACGCCGCCCGCGACAAGGTGCTGGAGGCGCTCGTCGCCGCCACCGAGGTCCCGGCGCCCGAGGGCGTCGTGCGCGAGGAGGTCGAGCACCGCAAGCAGGCGATGGTCGACCAGCTTGAGCGCATGGGCGCCAACCTGACCGGCTACCTGGCCGCCGAGGAGAAGACCGAGGAGCAGCTCGACGCTGAGCTGCACGAGGCCGCCGTCGAGGCCGTCAAGATCCAGATCATCCTCGACGCGCTGGCCGAGGCCGAGAAGGTCGAGGTCAGCGACGACGAGTTCGGCCGCGAGATCGTCCAGCGGGCGCAGCGGGCCGGGATGCAGCCGCAGCAGTACTACGACCAGCTCGCCCGCAGCGGCACCGCCGGCGCCGTGTACGGCGACGTGCGCCGCGGCAAGGCGCTGACCACGCTCATGGAGAAGGCGACCCTGACCGACTCGGCCGGCGAGGTCATCGACCTGGCCGCGGTCCGGGCCGACGGTGGCGACGGGGCGCAGGGCTGACCGACGTCCGACGGGGCCTGTTCCGCCGTGCGCTTTGAGCGAACAGGCCCCGATGGCGCCCCGCCGGCCGGTCCCGACCGGCTAGGGTCGACGTACGACAGACGTAGCGTCGGCTCACCGCCTCGCGGCCCCTCCGGGCGCCGCCGGCCCGGGTCGGCAGCGTGACGGCGAAGGGCTGCCATGACTGACCTACACCTCCCCGCCTCCCCGCAGCTCCGCGGCGGCGGTGACCAGCTCGCGAGCCTGGATGACTCCGTCTTCAACCGGCTGCTCAAGGAGCGGATCATCCTCCTCGGCAGCGAGGTGACCGACCAGGTCGCGAACCGCATCTGCGCCCAGCTCCTGCTGCTGGCCGCGGAGGACTCGGACCGCGACATCTTCCTGTACATCAACTCGCCGGGCGGCTCGGTGTACTCCGGCATGGCGATCTACGACACCATGCAGTACGTCAAGAACGACGTCGCCACCTGCGCGATGGGCATGGCGGCCTCGATGGGCCAGCTCCTGCTGTGCGCCGGCGCGAAGGGCAAGCGGTACGCGCTGCCGCACGCCCGGATCATGATGCACCAGCCCTCGGGCGGCGTCGGCGGCACGGCGGCGGACATCGCCATCCAGGCCGAGCAGATGCTGTACACCAAGAAGATGTTCCAGGAGCGGGTCGCCTTCCACACCGGACAGACCGCGGACCAGATCGAGGCCGACTCGGACCGCGACCGTTGGTTCACCGCCCAGGAGGCGCTGGACTACGGCTTCATCGACAAGCTGATCACCGGAGCCAACCAGGTTCCGCAGGGCGCCGGCACGCTGAGCTGAGGATAGGTGCACATGACGGATCTCAACCTGCCCCCGCGGTTCGCGCCGGTGCACAACCGGTACGTGCTCCCTTCGTTCGTGGAGCGCACCTCGTACGGGATCAAGGAGTCGAACCCGTACAACAAGATGTTCGAGGACCGGATCATCTTCCTCGGCGTCCAGGTCGACGACGCGTCCGCCAACGACGTGATGGCGCAGCTCCTGACGCTGGAGGGCACCGACCCGGAGCGCGACATCATCATGTACATCAACTCGCCGGGCGGCTCGTTCACCGCGATGACGGCGATCTACGACACGATGCAGTACGTCCGGCCCGACATCATGACCGTGTGCCTGGGACAGGCGGCCTCGGCCGCCGCGGTCCTGCTGGCGGCGGGGACCCCGGGCAAGCGGATGGCGCTGCCGAACTCGCGGATCATCATCCACCAGCCGGCCACCGAGGGCGGCTACGGCCAGGGCTCGGACATCGAGATCCAGGCGCGCGAAATACTGCGAATGCGGACAATGCTGGAGACGCTGCTCGCCCAGCACTCGAAGCAGCCGATCGAGAAGGTCCGCAAGGATATCGATCGGGATAAGATCATGACGGCGCCCGAGGCGCTGGACTACGGCCTGGTCGACACCGTCCTGGCCAGCCGCAAGAAGGGCCTTGTGCCCGCCTGACCACGTCGGTTGTCCGGTTTTCGCGGGCCGGTCGGCTGGTGCGGGGCGCCGGCCGGGCCGCGGACACACCGCCGCCAGGGGTCGGAGAATTCCACGGGAACGGGTAACGTCGAATCGGAGTCGTCCGCCGGGACACCGTCGGGTCGGCGAACACCCGCCCACGGGGTGTTCTCGGATCGCGGGCGGCCCCTGACGATAGGGATGTGTGTGACGGACCATCCGCACGCCGATGCGTTCGCGCGGCGCCGAGTGCAGGGAGATGCGTAGGTGGCACGGATCGGAGACGGCGGCGACCTACTGAAGTGCTCCTTCTGCGGCAAGTCGCAGAAGCAGGTCAAGAAGCTCATCGCAGGCCCCGGGGTCTACATCTGCGACGAGTGCATCGATCTGTGCAACGAGATCATCGAGGAGGAGCTGGCCGAGTCCGGCGAGGTCAAATGGGACGAGCTGCCCAAGCCCCGGGAGATCTGCCAGTTCCTCGACTCGTACGTCGTGGGCCAGGACTCGGCGAAGAAGGCCTTGGCCGTCGCGGTCTACAACCACTACAAGCGCATCCAGGCCGAGGCGGGCTCCAGCGGCGCCGACGCCGTCGAGCTGGCGAAGTCCAACATCCTGCTCATCGGTCCCACCGGCTGCGGCAAGACGCACCTGGCCCAGACCCTGGCGCGGATGCTCAACGTGCCCTTCGCAATCGCGGACGCCACGGCGCTGACCGAGGCGGGCTACGTCGGCGAGGATGTCGAGAACATCCTGTTGAAGTTGATACAGGCCGCGGACTACGACGTGAAGCGTGCTGAGACCGGCATCATCTACATCGATGAGGTCGACAAGATCGCACGCAAGTCGGAGAACCCGTCGATCACCCGTGACGTGTCGGGCGAAGGTGTGCAGCAGGCCCTGCTGAAGATCCTGGAGGGCACGGTGGCCAACGTCCCGCCGCAGGGCGGACGTAAGCACCCCCACCAGGAGTTCATCCAGATCGACACCACGAACGTGCTGTTCATCTGCGGCGGCGCGTTCGCCGGCCTGGACCAGATCATCGAATCCCGCACGGGCAAGGGCGGCGTCGGCTTCGGCGCCCACCTGCGGGCGATATCGGAGCGGTCGACCGACGACATCTTCGGTCAGGTGATGCCGGAGGACCTGCTCAAGTTCGGCCTGATACCCGAGTTCGTGGGTCGGTTGCCGGTTCTCACGAACGTGCGCAGCCTCGACCGCGAGGCGCTGGTCCAGATCCTCACCGCGCCGCGCAACGCGCTGGTGAAGCAGTACCAGCGGCTGTTCGAGCTGGACGGCGTGGAACTGGAGTTCGAGGCGGACGCGCTGGAGGCGATCGCCGACCAGGCGTTGCTGCGCGGCACCGGTGCGCGCGGCCTGCGGGCGATCATGGAGGAAGTGCTCCTGAGCGTCATGTACGAGGTACCGAGCAACCCTGATGCCGCCCGGGTGCTCGTCACCCGCGAGGTCGTGTTGGAGAACGTCTACCCCACCATCGTGCCGCGGGATTTCGTGGGCCGGCGGGCACGCCGGGACCGTGAGGAGAAGTCCGCCTGACGCGGCGACGTACGGCACGGGTGCCCGGACATGGTCAGTGTCCGGGCACCCGTCTTTGCTGTCAGGTGGGGAAAGTGCAGGTCAGCACGGCAGGGCCGGGCGGCCCTGTCTAGGTGTGGCCCAGGCCACATGTCCGCGATTTGACGCCGCGGTGGCCAGCCGCGTAACTTTCTCTCTGCCAGCAGGGAACGGACAAAACAGCCGGTCAGCCGGAAAGTGTACGAACCACGCAGGCATGAGGTTCAGGGCAAAGTCGGCACTACTGTGCTAGAGTTTCCCCACCTCACGGGCGGTGCGAAGGTAGATCGAAACTAGATTTGCCAACGCGGGACCGACCGAGTAAGGTAGCTAGGCCGGCAGGAGCCGGGCGGGCCACCGCGAAACGCGACCGACACGGGCGCGGGAGCGACGAGGCCGGCCGGTCTGCCAGAAACTCGAACTGCTAGGCTCCAGCCGAAACAGTTTGCACCGACTCGGGCAAGGCGCAGCAAAACGCAAAAAGCGGATTTGACAGGCGCGAAATTGACCGAATAAGCTAAGCAAATAACAGCCCCGGAAAAATGCGCTGGTAAACTGGCGGTTTCGACGGTGTGTGTTTGTTCTTTGAGAACTCAACAGGGTGCTTCAAGTAATGCCAGTGCCAAGTTATTTTTTACCCCGTCGGCATTCACTGTGTGTGGGTGTTTTGATGGTGTGATTCCTTTGGCAACATCATGTTGTCGGGATGATTTTCCAAGTTTTGTTGGAGAGTTT
>NZ_BMQC01000013.1 GCF_014647915.1 Pilimelia terevasa | reverse complement strand
ACGCTGGAGAACGCTGCGCCACACTACCGTCAGCCCCCGCCGAATTGGTGACATCGTCGCCGCCGCGCTGCACCTGACCCATTTCGAGTACAAGTACCTACCCGAATCTTGCTGAGATCACTTCACTGTGCGCAAACACCACGGGACCTCAACCGCGGCACATGTGCGTCAGGAGGTCACCCAACCGCAAGTGACCGTGCGAAAATCTCGCGCAGTCTGGAAGCAGGTAAATCATCGCAAGCGATTCGCCGAGGTCGATTTGGGAGTCCCGGCCGATGGCAGGTCACGTCGCCCGCAGGGCGGCCGGGTGGCCTACCTGGGCGGATCGCCGCTCAGCAGCGGGCTGCGATAAGGGTCAGTCGCTCCAAACTTTCTGTGTTGCAAACCCAACCCATTCCTGCGCTACGTCGTGGTCGAGTGGATGGGACAACAAGTGGTTCCTGGAGTAGCCCGTCGGGCTCTTCAACTGGTGGTCCGTCTCACCCGAGACTGGACTCGAGCGAGCTCGGCTCCAGTCCGCCGAAAGTCCGTTGACGCTGGTCAGTCATGAAAGCATCTATCGACCAATCCGTCAGGCCTCCTAGAATCCGCGCCAGTAGGCGTCGAGTAATGACCTCCGGCCAAGCCGGGAGACCATCACTGCCGGACTCCGCCTCACTGACGTGCCTCTGCGTCCGTGATCCCGCGTGGCGGGGGCGAACCCGCGGGCGGGGGCGGCAGGATGAGGGGATGAGTCTGCGGCGTGCGGTGGTCGACCTGCCCGGTCGGTCGGACAGTTTCGTCCGGGGCCTGAGCGAGGCCATCGGCGGCCCGCCCGGCACCCACACCGCCGGTGCCGACACCCCCGGCGGCCCGTGGCGGGGTCGCTTCTGGACCGCCGCCCGCGTCGTCCTCGCGCTGGCCTGCCTGACGCTGGTCCTGCACTGGGTGCAGAAGTCCCCGTGCATGGACGGCGCCTGGACCGACAACATCCAGTACAAGCGGTACTGCTACACCGACGTCCTCGCCCTGTACTTCGCCGAGGGCCTGAACGAGGGCAAGGTGCCCTACCTCGACCACCCCGTCGAGTACCCGGTGCTGACCGGCGCGTTCATGGGGCTGCTCGGGCTGCCGGTGCACGCCGCGGCCGCCGCCGACCCGACCCTCAACCAGGGAATGACCTTCTACCACCTCAACGCGTTCGTCCTCGGCGCGCTGGCGGTCGCCGCGGTCGGCCTGCTGCTGGCGATGCGCCGCCGCCGCCCGTGGGACGTCGCGCTGTTCGCCCTCGCCCCGGCGATGTTCATCAGCGCCACGGTCAACTGGGACCTGTTGTCGATCTTCTTCGCCGTCGCGGGGCTGTTCGCGTGGTCGCGGTCGCGGCCGGTGGTCGCGGGCGTCCTGCTCGGCCTCGGTACCGCGGCCAAGCTCTGGCCCGGCTTCCTGCTGCTGGCGATCATCTTCCTGGCGCTGCGCGCCCGGCGCCTCGCCCCGGCCGCCCTGGCCACGGGCGCCGGGGTGCTGACGTGGGCGGCCGTGAACGCGCCGGTCATGGTCGCCAACCTGGAGAACTGGTCGCGGTTCCTGGTCCTGAACCGGGAGCGGCAGGTCGACTGGGGCACCCTCTGGTACATCGGCGACCACTTCCCGCGCGGCGGCGGCCGGTACGGGCTGCCGGTGTTCCAGGCGCTCGCCCAGGACATCCCCCGGCTGAACCTGGTCACGTACGTCCTGATCGGGCTGGCCTGGGTCGGCATCGGGGTGCTGGTGCTGCGGGCCCCGCGCGCGCCCCGGCTCGGACAGGTCGCGTTCCTGGTGGTCGCGGCTTTCCTGATCTTCAACAAGGTCTGGTCGCAGCAGTTCGTGCTGTGGCTGGTCCCGCTCGTCGTGCTGGCCCGGCCGCGCTGGTGGGCGTTCCTGGCCTGGCAGGCGGCGGAGGTCTGCTACTTCGCCGCCTTCTACGGCGAGCTGATGGGCGCCGGGGGCAGGCCGGTGTTCCCCGAGGGCGTCTTCGTGCTGGCCTCGGCGCTGCGCCTGGGCACCGTGGTGCTGCTCTGCTGTCTGATCATTCGGGAGATCCGGCGACCGGAGCGGGACGTCGTGCGGCACACGTACGACGACGACCCCGACGCCGGGCCGCTCGCCGCGCCGCCACCGACACCCGCCGCGCCGCCCGTGCCGGCCGCCGCGCCCGTCAGCGCCTGACGCCGGCCGCGCGGGCGCCTGACGCCGTCCGCGCGGGCGGCGCCGCCCGTAGCGGCCTGACGCCGGCCCGGGTCGGCGAGCCTGGCGGTTCGCCAACGCGGGCGGCGCGGCGGTGGATACTGGCAACGAGGGCCGGATTCCGGCCGCGGGTGTCGGTGCGCGAGTGTCGGTGGCGGTGTCGATGAGCCAGGGTGCGCTTTCGTGGATCGTGACGGTGGGGGCGGTACTCAACGTCGCCATCGGGGCGTACGCGCTCGCCAGCTACCTGCGCCACCGCAACCCGCTGCACGGCTGGCTGGCCGTGGTGTTCCTGCCGGACACGCTGTTCCTCGCCGTCGACCTGGCCACCCGGGCCGGCACGGCGCAGCCGGAGCTGCTCGCCGACATCGTGCTCGTCGGGTTCGCGGCGCGGCCGTACCTGATCGTGCGGATGGCGGACCGGCTGCGGCCGGTGTCCCGGCGGGCGGACCGGCTGGCGCTGGCCGGGGTGGCCGGCCTGTCCGCCGCGATCCTCGCCGTACCCCGGGAGCACCCGCCCGCCGTCGGCTTCGCGTACCTGGTGGTCACGACCGCGCTGTACACCGTGGCGACCCGGCTGCTCGCCGCCGAGGCCCGCCACCGGACCGGCAGCTCGGCGGTCCGGCTCGGCGTCGCGGCCGTGGCCACCGCGGCGAGCGGCCTGGTCGGCGTCATCGCGGCGGCCGCGGCGGCGACGGGGATCCTCACCGAGAGCGGCCGCAACGAGCTGGTGCCGCACGACGCGCTGGGCGAGGCGTTCAACCTCGGCTTCCGCCTGCTCGGGCTCGCCGGGGCCCTCGCGTACTGGCTGGCGTTCCTGCCCCCGCGGTGGCTGCGCCGGGTGTGGTCGGCGCGCGCCGCGCACGTCGTGGGGCGGCGGATCCTGGAGGCGCCGGCCACCGAGTCGCCGGCGCAGGTGTGGCAGCGGTACGTCGACGTGGTCCGCACCGTCGTCGGGGCCGACGCCGCGGCGGTGCTGCTGCGGGAGAGCGACGGCCGGTACGCCTACGCGGCCCGGACCGCCGCCGGCCGGGCCGCGGGGAACGCCGCCGACCTGCCCGCGGCGGTGGCCGCCGCCGACCTGGGGCGGCTGCGGGACCTGCACCAGCCCGTCGCCGTCGACCCGGGCCGCGACGCCGGGTCGCCCCTGCTGCGGCAGTGGGCCGGCGAGTGCGGCCGCTGCCTGCTGACGGTGCTGCCGATCACCGGGCCGGACGCCCGCACCGGCGTGCTGCTGGTGCTGCACCGCGGCCGCAGCCTGTTCACCGAGGACGACATGCGGCTGCTGGCGGACCTCGGCGGCCACGCGGCCGTCCTCGCCGAGCGCGGGGCGGTGCTGGCCGCGCGCGGCGCCGCCCTCAGCGAGCAGCACCGGCTGGCCCGGCAGCTCGCCGACACCGTCAACGCCCTGCGCGCCGCGGCCGAGGCCCGGGACCGGTTCATGTCGAGCATGAACCACGAGCTGCGCACCCCGCTGAACGCGATCATCGGTTTCAGCGACCTGCTGCGCGCGGACGTGGCGGGCGACCCGGAGTCCGAGAGCGCGCAGTGGCTGGGGCACATCCACTCCAGCGGTACGCACCTGCTGCGGCTGATCAACGACCTGCTGGACCTGGCCAAGGTGGACTCCGGGCAGCTCGACCTGCAGCCGGCGCCGCTGTCGGTGCGCAGCGTGGTGCAGCAGCTCGTCGTCGGGCTGCGGCCGCTGGTCGCCGGCAAGGGGCTGGAGCTGCGCGTCGAGGTGGCGGACGTGGTCGCGCTGCTGGACCCGATCCGGTTCCGGCAGATCGTGGAGAACCTGCTCTCCAACGCGATCAAGTTCACGCCCCCGGACGGCCGGATCACGCTGACCGTGGCGGCGCAGGAGCGCGCGCTGGTGCTGACCGTCGCCGACACCGGCGTCGGGATCAGCCCCGGCGACCAGGACCGGATCTTCGAGGAGTTCCAGCAGTCCGGCGACGCGACCCAGCGGCGCGCCGGCACGGGGCTGGGGCTGGCGCTGGTGCGGCGGCTGGTGCACGCGCACGGCGGCGAGATCACGCTGCGCTCGCGGCCGGCGCACGGCAGCACCTTCATCGTCCGGCTGCCGGAGGTCGTCACCGCCGACCCGGCGGTGCGGCCGGACCGCCACCGGATGGTCAGTTGAGGGTGAAGACCTCGGCGCCGTCGACGGTCGCGCGGGCGACCGAGTAGTCGCCGGGGCCGACGGTCAGCGCCGACGCCCACGGGGTGCCGGCCAGCCGGTCGGGCAGGACGATCACGGTGCGGATGCCGTGTGTGCGCAGGTACTGGATGCTGGCCAGGTCCGGGAAGCCGGCCACCGCCTGGCGGGCCTCCTCCAGCGATGCCGGGGTGAAGCCGCTGTTGCCGTTGACCAGCCGGGGGAAGCCGGCGGTGGACCACAGCAGCGCGTGGCTGTCGACCGCGAAGTCGCTGGGCAGGACGAGGACCGGGGCCGCCGCCGTCCGCAGGGCCGCCGGGGCGCGCGGGACGGCGGGGTGCGGGGTCGCGTTCAGGGACTCGACCAGCAGGACGAGCACCGGCATGAGGGTGGCGGCGCGCAGGACGGTCCGCAGCCCGAACCGCAGCGCGGTGGGCCGCATCCGGGCGGCCTGGCGCAGGACGGCGCTGACGCCGCCCGCGGCGAGGACCGCCAGCAGCAGCGTCGTCCACAGGATCAGGCGGCCGGGGGTGCGCAGGCCGTCCCAGCCGGGGACGTACGCCAGCAGCGGCAGGTACGTGTAGCGGCCGCCGGAAACCGTGGTGCCCAGGGCGAGGACCGCGGCCGCCGCCGCACCGGCCAGCAGCAGCAGCCGCTGGCGGAGCGTCCAGACGGAGTAGAGCAGGCCGGTGGCCGCGAGCGCGTACAGCGTGTACCCGGGCAGCAGCGTCATCTCGGGCGCCCAGACGAGGTCGGCGCGGAGCGGGGCGTGCGCCGCCCCCCACAGCAGCGAGTCGGGGGGCGCGACGAGCAGGGACCGCACCGGCGGGGAGTACATCTCGATCATCTCGGCGGTCCGGCGGGCGTAGGGGTGGGCCTCGGCGACGAGGAAGTACGGGACCGCCATGCCGACGCCCACCCCGGCGAAGACGAGGCCGCCGACACCGTCGGCGACGAGCAGCCGCCAGCCCCAGGGCCGGCGGGGCGCGCGGCGGATCCGGGCCGCGACCCACCAGGCGAGCGCGGCGAGGACGGCCAGGCCGAGCAGGTACCCGAACGGCAGGCCGATGCCGAAGCCGAGGCTGAGCTGCCACGCCGCGACGAGCCAGCCGGCCAGGGCCCAGCCGGGGCGCCGCCGCCGGGGCCGGCGGGGGCGGCGCAGGGTCCAGTCGTGGCCGCGCAGCAGCATCGCGGCGGCGAGCACGATGCCGCCGGTGGAGAGCACCTGGAGGTGTCCGGTCTGCGCCAGCCGCCACGGGGCGAACGCGAACGCCAGGCCCGCGACGGCGCCGCCGACGCGGCCGGCGCCGAGCTGCCGGACCAGCGCGTACGCGCCGAAGACCGCCAGCGCGTGCGCGAGCACGAAGATGATGTTGTACCGCAGCAGCGCCGCGTACATGCCCTCGCCGAGCAGGCCGGCGGGCGCGTACCCCAGCAGCGTGTCGGAGAAGGCATAGCTGTACCGCTCGGGGTGGAAGCCGTTGCCGTCGAACAGGTGCAGCGGGTCGGTGCGCAGGGCGTGGCCGCCCCAGGCGATCTGCCACGCCTGGAGGGCGGGGTCGACGGTGTCCTGCGGGACGGTGCGCGTCGGGTCCCGCAGTGTCGGCCAGGTGAGGGCGGCGGCGGTGACGACGCTGAGCAGGGCGGCGAGGCTCCACTCGTGGCGCAGGGTGCGGCCGGCCGCGCGGGCGTACCGGCGCGCCCGGCCCGGCCGCGCGGCCGGCGGCGGCGCGAAGCGCGCGAAGGGGTCGGCGGCGCCGGGCTCCGCGCCGGGCTCCGCGGCCGGCGGCGCGGCGCGGCGCCGGCCGGGCAGCCGGCCGAACCGTCGCCGCCGGCTGGGGCGGTCGCCCGCCGCACCGCCGCTGCCCGCGCCGCCCTCAGCGGACGTGCCCGCGACCGCCGGCGTGCCCGCGGCGGTGGCGACCGGGGTGCCGCGGTGGCCGCCGTCGGGTGGCGGCCCGGCCGCCGGGGTGGCGCGGGGGTGCGGGGTCGAGCCGGTGGGCGTGGCCTTCACCGGCCTAGCTTGTCACGCAGGTACGCGATGTCGCGTGCCTGGCCGGCCGCGCCGCCGGGGGTCTCCACGATCGCGGGGGCGCCGGCGGCGCGCAGCACGGCGACCAGGAGCGCGGGGTCGATCACCCCGTCGGCGAGGTTGGCGTGCCGGTCGCGGCCGGAGTCGAACGGGTCCCGGGAGTTGTTGGCGTGGACCAGGTCGATCCGGCCGGTGACCGACCGCACCCGGTCGGCGAGGCCCAGCAGCTCCTCGCCGCCCGCGTGCGCGTGGCAGGTGTCGAGGCAGAAGCCGACCTCGTGGTCGCCGACGGCGTCCCACAGGCGCTTGAGGGCGTCGAGGCGGCGGGCGCAGGCGTGCTCGCCGCCGGCCGTGTTCTCGATCAGCAGGGGCAGGCCGAAGCCGCCGCTGTCCGCCGCGTACGCGAACGTCTTGCGCCAGTTGTCGAAGCCGGTCTCCGGGTCGTCGCCGCGGTTGACGTGTCCGCCGTGGACGATCAGCCCGGCGGCGCCGACGGCGGCCGCGGCCCGGGCGTGCGCCAGCAGCAGCTTGCGGCTGGGGATGCGGATTCGGTTGTTGGCGGTGGCGACGTTGAGCACGTACGGCGCGTGGACGTAGAGAACGGTGTCGGCGGCGGCCAGCGCGGCGGCGTCGGCGCGCGGGACCGGAGCCTTCCAGCCCTGCGGGTCGGCGAGGAAGAACTGCACCGCGTCCGCGCCGCGGGCCGCGGCCTCGTCCAGCGGCGCGGCGGAGTCGACGTGGGCACCGATGAGCATGGCGTCGAGGGTACGGCGCGGCACCGACAGCGGCGGGGCGGGTGCGCGGCGGCCGGGCCGGCGCCGGGCGCCCATACTGGCCCCGCTGCGCGCCGGCCGCGACGCCGCGCACGTCACCCGACCGGGGGGCGTGTCGTTGCATGAGGTGAGCCCGCTCCACCGACCTGGGGGTTTCTGATGGCGGTACCGCGACGGGTCCTGGCGGCGGCCGGCGTGGCCGCGGCCCTGGCCGGGCCGGCGGCGCCGGCCGCGGCGGCCGGGCCGGCGGCGGTGCTGGTCCGGGAGGTCGTCTTCGACGGCGGCGGCCTGCTCGGGCTGCGCTGCGCGGCCACCCCGGACCAGGACGCCGTGACGGTGACCGCGGAGTCGACGCTGCGCGTGCGCAACGAGACCGGCCACCGCGCCACGCTCGTGATGGACGACGAGGAGCGGGGCGAGGTGCCCGCCGGCCGGGTGGCCGAGGTGCTGTTCCACCGCGGGCCGGTGGAGCTGACCCTGCGCCCGCACTGCGTCGTGACCCGCCAGGAGTCGCTGCGGGTACAGGTCGTGGGCCAGCCGGTCGGCGAGCCCGCGCAGCCGGCGCCGGTCCCGCTGCCGTCGCCCGTGCCCACCCCCGACGCGCCGGCCCCGGCGTCGCCGTCCCCGCAGCCGCCGCCGGTGCCGCGCGCGGCGGCCGGTACGCCGCACCCGCTCATGGGGCTCGGCCCGGGCGGCGCGGCCGGCGCGGCGGAGGTCCCGGTGCTGGACGAGGCGCTGGCCGCCGACGGGCACCCGGCGGCGGAGCCGATGGCCGCGGTCGAGCCGCTGGCCGACCGCGGGGCGGTCACCCTTCTGGGGCTGGTCGCCTTCGTCTGCATCGCCGGCGTCTCTATCGGTGCATTCCGTGTTATCCTCGCCCAGCGGTCGATACGGGGCATAAGCCCTTAACTGGGCGATTCCGTACACCGCTTCCCGTGCTCCGCGGGGCACCGCCGCTCCACACTCGTCGGTGTGGTCGTTCCTCCCCAGGTCCCACCCCAGGGAATGCGGAACGGCGGTCCCCGCGGTCTCCTCCCCGGCGCCGCGCACCCCGGCCGCGGGTGCGCCCGGCCGCTGTCGGTATCCTGACCAGGCTCGCCGCCATCCTGGGCGGTGCGCGGACGCCAGACCCTCCTGCCACGGACCGACCGTGGCCGACAGCCCAGAGGAGGTGAGTACGTCTTGCGTCACTACGAAGTCATGGTGATTCTCGACCCCAGCCTGGAGGAGCGCACCGTCGCCCCGTCGCTGGACACGTACCTCAACGTCATCCGCACGGCGGGTGGCTCGGTCGAGAAGCTCGACGTGTGGGGCCGCCGCAGGCTCTCCTTCGAGATCAGCAAGAAGGCCGAAGGCATCTACGCGGTGGTGGACCTGCAGGCCACCCCGGAAGCGGTCGCCGAGCTGGACCGCCAGCTCCGACTCAACGAGTCCGTCCTGCGGACCAAGGTGATCCGGCCGGACGTCCGCTAGCAGCGGCGTACGGCTCCCACCCGCACTGTCACAGCGAGCGTGTAAACCTTGCGGACAGACGAGTGCTGAGGAGTTGGCAATGGCAGGAGACACCACCATCACCGTCGTCGGGAACCTGACCGACGACCCTGAGCTGCGCTTCACCCCGTCGGGCGCGGCCGTGGCCAAGTTCCGGGTCGCCTCGACGCCCCGGTTCCTGGACAAGGCCTCGGGCGAGTGGAAGGACGGCGAGCCGCTGTTCCTGGCCTGCAACATCTGGCGCCAGGCCGCGGAGAACGTCGCCGAGTCCCTCCAGCGGGGTTCCCGCGTCATCGTCACGGGCCGGCTGCGCCAGCGCACGTACGAGACGCGCGAGGGCGAGAAGCGCACGGTCTACGAGCTGGAGGTCGACGAGATCGGCCCGTCGCTGCGGTACGCCACGGCGAAGGTGCAGAAGATGTCGCGCTCCGGCGGTGGTGGTTTCGGTGCCTCCGGCGGCGGCCAGGGCGGCGGTGGCGGTGCCCCCGCCGACGACCCCTGGGCGACCGCCGCGCCGGCCGGCCGCAGCTCCGGTGGCGGCCAGGGTGGGAACTTCGACGAAGAGCCTCCTTTCTAGACCCTGAGGTACAGCAGACATGGCGAAGAACCCGCCGATCCGCAAGCCCAAGAAGAAGGTGAACCCGCTCGACAAGGAGGGGATCACCTACATCGACTACAAGGACACCGCGCTGCTGCGCAAGTTCATCTCCGACCGGGGCAAGATCCGCGCCCGCCGGGTCACCGGGGTGACCTCCCAGCAGCAGCGCCAGATCGCCCGCGCGGTCAAGAACGCCCGCGAGATGGCGCTCCTGCCGTACACGGCCACGGCCCGCTGAGAGGGGGCACGAATATGAAGATCATCCTCACGCAGGAGGTCTCCGGTCTCGGCGCTCCCGGCGACGTCGTGGAGGTCAAGAACGGCTACGGCCGCAACTACCTGCTCCCGCAGGGGTACGCGATCGGCTGGACCAAGGGTGCCGAGAAGCAGGTCACCTCGATCAAGCGGGCCCGCGAGTCCCGCGAGATCCGCGACCTGGGCGAGGCCACCTCGGTCAAGGAGCGGCTGGAGGGGCTGAAGATCACGCTGAAGGTCCGCGCCGGTGACGGCGGTCGGCTGTTCGGCGCGATCACGGCCAACGAGATCGTGGAGGCGGTCGAGACCGCCGGCGGCCCGGCCCTCGACCGGCGGCGCATGACCGTGTCGCCGATCAAGGCGGTCGGGCGGCACGCGGTCACGGTCCGGCTGCACGCCGAGGTCGTGGCGACGGTCAACCTGGACGTCATCCGGGCCAAGTAGCACCCCGCACGTCACGACGGCGGCCCGGGAGGAGTGATCCTCCCGGGCCGCCGTCGTCGTGGCGCCGCCGCGGACCGCCGCGCCGCTGAGCGCGCCGACCTGCCTGCCCCCCAAGATTCACCCAAATCAGGCATTTTATGGAGCTATGTTGTCGGGGTAGGCAAGCCGGTCACGCAGGGAGGTGCGGAGCGTGTCCAAAGTTCTGGTCGCCGAGGACGATCCCGACATCCGTGACCTGGTGGTCTTTAAACTGGAACAGGCCGGACACGAGGTGGTCGAGGTCGGGGACGGCCTGGGGGCCCTGGCCGCCGTGGAGGGCGACGACCTGCCCGACCTCGTGGTACTCGACGTCGCGATGCCCGGCCTGTCGGGCTTGGACGTGTGCCGGCAGATGCGGGCCGATCCGCGCACCAAGGGTCTGTTGATCATCCTGTTGACGGCGCAGGCCCAGGAGACCGACGTCGAACGCGGGTTCGCCGTGGGCGCCGACGACTACGTGATCAAGCCGTTCAGCCCCCGCGAACTGGTGTCGCGCGTCCAGTCCCTCCTCGCCCGGTCGCGGACCTAGCCGCCGATGGGCGGTCCGCCGACGGTGGGTCGGCTGCTGCACCGGGCGTTCGGTCTCCTCGTCGCCCTCATCGGGGTGGCGGGGGTCGGCGGCGCGGTGGCGACCCTCCTCCAGCAGCAGGTGGTCCGGGAGCTGAGCACCCGGGTCGGCCCCAGCGTGAGCGCGAACCTCGAACTGCGGATCGTGCTGCTGGACGCCCAGCGTGCCCTGCGCGGGTACCTCGCCGCCGGGGCCGGGGCCGGGGCGGAGTACGACGCCGCGCGGGCGGCGTACCCGCCCGCCGTCGCCGAGCTGCGCCGGATGACCGGGCCGGACCCGGCCGCCTCGATCGACGCCCAGGTGGCCGCCGCCGACCGGTGGTGGGCGTACGCCGAGGCGCAGCGGCCGCGCCGGCCCGGCGGTACCGTCACCGCCGCGACCGTCCTGGCCGGCCAGCGGCTGATGGAGGACACCCTCGCGGCCAACAGCGCCACCGGGCAGGCCCTGGACGCCCGCGCCCGCCGCCTCGCCGACCGGGCCGCGTCCGTCGACCGCGCGCGCCTGGTCGCCCTCCTCGCCCTGGTGGTCGGCGCCGCCCTGCTCGCGTACGTGGTGTCCCGGCGGACCACCCAGCGGATCGTCGCGCCGCTGGACGCCCTGACCTCGGTGCTGACCCGCCTGCGCGACGGCGAGCTGACCGCCCGCGCCCCGACGCACGCCAGGGTCGCCGAGATCGCCGCGGTCGCCGAGGCCACCAACGCGATGGCCGCCGAGATCCAGCAGTCCCGCGGCCGGCAGGACCGGCTGTTCGCCGACGAGCGCCGCCTCGTCGGGGACCTGCGGCAGCTCGAACACGCCAAGAACGAGTTCATGACCACCGTGTCCCACGAGCTGCGCACGCCGCTGACCAGCATCGCCGGGTACCTGGAGATCCTGCGCGACGACACCGTCGGCGCGCTCACCCCGCGGCAGGAGAAGACGCTGGCCGTCCTGGAGCGCAACACCGACCGGCTGCGCTCGCTCATCGAGGACCTGCTGGTGCTGTCCCAGGTCGAGGCCGGCACGATGACCGCCAGCCCGGCGGAGTCGGACATCTCGGCGCTGGTCGAGACCGCGGCGGCCCAGGTCCGCGAGGCGGCCGCCGAGGCCGGCGTGACGCTGCGGGCCGCGACGCCCGGCCCGGCCGTCGCGCACGTGGACGCCGGCCAGATCCTGCGCGCCGTCGGCCACCTGGTGGCCAACGCGGTGAAGTTCACCCCCCGCGGCGGCGAGGTGACGGTCGAGGTGACGACCCAGCCGGACCACGTGACGGTGCGCGTCGCCGACACCGGGATGGGCATCCCCTACGCCGACCAGCCGCACCTGTTCACGACCTTCTACCGGGCGAGCAACGCCGTCGACCAGGCCATCCAGGGCAGCGGCCTCGGCCTGGTGATCGTGCGGACGATCGCGACGCGGCACGGCGGCGGGGTGCACCTGCGCTCCACGCCCGGCCAGGGGACGAGCGTGCTGCTGTCCCTGCCGACAGGGGAGGTGGACGGGTGACGGGCGACCTGCGCTGGGTGCTGGCCGGGGTGGCGGCGGCCGTGGTCGGGATGACCGTGGTGATCGTGTTGGTCCGGGCGGCCCGGCACCGGCGGGAGCGGCACCGCGCCGCCCTGACCGCCGGACCCCGCCGGGAGCTGCTGGCGTTCGCCGCCGACGGCGACGACCCGGCGCCGCTGCTGGCCCTGCCCGCCCCGGTGTGGCGGGAGCTGCTCCCGACGGCGGTCCGGTTGCTGGGCCAGGTCCGCGGGGACGCCCGGGCCGGCCTGGTCGACCTGCTGCTGCGCCGGGGGCTGGCCGACGAGGCGCTCGCCGACCTGCGGGGACGCGGCGCCGCGCGGCGGGCCGCCGCCGCGCAGACCCTGGGCGACCTGGCGGTGGCGCAGCCGCCGATCGTCGCCGCGCTGTCGCGGGCGCTGCGGGACCCGGACGCGGACGTCCGGGCCGCCGCCGTCCGCGCGCTCGGCCACGTCGGCGACCCGGCCGCGGTCGCGCCGCTGCTGGCGGCCCTCACCGGCCGGGCCCGGCTGCCCGCCATCCTCGTCGCCGACGCGCTCTCCGCCCTCGACGCCGCCGCCGAGCCGGAGATCGTGGCGGCAATCGGGCACGCCGACCCGCTCGTGCGGATGACGGTCCTGGACGCGCTGCGGGTCCGCCGGGCGGTCACCGCCGCCCGGGCGGCGGTGGCGGTCCTCGACGGCGACCCGGTGCCGGACGTCCGGCGCGTCGCCGCCACGGCGCTGGGGGTGCTCGGCGGCCGGTCGGCGGTACCGCCGCTGGTGGAGGTGGCCAGCTCGGGCGCGGCGCCCCCGCTGCGCGCCGCCGCCGCCGTCGCGCTCGGCGAGCTGGGCGCGCGGGCGGCCGTACCGGCGCTGGTCCGGCTGCTGGCCGACCCGGGGTACGAGGTGGCCTCGGCGGCCGCCGAGTCGCTGGCCCGGCTGGAGCCCGACGGGGTCCGGGCGCTGCGGGTGGCCGCCGGTACCGACGGGCCGGGGCGGGCGTACGCCGCGCAGTCGCTGGCCCTGGCCGAGCTGCGGGCGGCGCGATGACCGGGTGGCTGCGCGAGGCGCTGTACCGCATCGACGTCGCGGCGATGGTCTACTTCCTGCTCCTCAACACCAGCTACCTCATCCTGCTGCTGCTGGCCTCGATCGAGTTCGCCGGGCACCGGCGGCGGACCCGGTACTCCGGCGGTGACGACATGTTCCGCAGCCCGCTGACCCCGCCGGTCAGCGTGATCGTGCCCGCATACAACGAGGGGCCGGGGATCGTCGAGGCCGTCCGGTCGATCATGGCGCTGCACTACCCGCGGTTCGAGATCGTCGTGGTCGACGACGGGTCCACCGACGACACCTTCACCGCGCTGGCGGCGGCCTTCGGGCTGGTGGAGACGCCGCGGGCGCCGGTGCCGGGGCTCCGGGCGCTCGGCGCGGTCCGGTCGGTGCACGTGGCCGCCGACGAACCCGACCGGCTGATGGTCGTGCGCAAGGCCAACGGCGGCAAGGCCGACGCCCTCAACGTGGGCATCGCCCTGGCCAGCTCGCCGCTGGTCTGCATGGTCGACGCCGACTCCCTGCTGGACCCCGAGGCGCTGCTCACCGTCGCCCGCCCGTTCGCCGACGACCCGCTGCGGGTGGTCGCCACCGGCGGCGTGATCCGCATCGTCAACGACTGCGAGGTCGTCGCCGGCCGCGTGGTCGGCGCCCGGATGCCCCGGCGGTGGCTGCCGCGGATCCAGGTGATCGAGTACCTGCGGTCGTTCCTGCTCGGCCGGGCCGGCTGGTCCCGGGTCGGCTCGCTGGTGGTCATCTCCGGCGCGTTCGGGCTGTTCCGGCGCGACGACGTGATCGCGGCCGGCGGCATGGCCACCGACTGCATCGGCGAAGACGCCGAACTGGTCGTCCGGCTCCACCACACGCTGCGCCGGGCGGAGCGCGACTACCGCGTCACGTTCGTCTCCGAGCCGGTGTCCTGGAGCGAGGCGCCGAACACCTGGCGGGTGCTGCGCAAGCAGCGGGCGCGCTGGCACCGGGGCCTGGCGGAGATCATCTGGCGGCACCGGGGAATGGTCTTCAACCCGCGGTACGGGCGGATCGGGATGATCGCCATGCCGTGGTACCTGCTGTTCGAGCTGCTCGCCCCGGTGATCGAGCTGGCCGCGCTCGTCCTGGTGCCGCTGGGGCTGGCGCTGTCCGTGGTGGACATCGACTTCGCCTGGCGGTTCCT
This sequence comes from Pilimelia terevasa, assembly GCF_014647915.1. Lineage (GTDB taxonomy): Bacteria > Actinomycetota > Actinomycetes > Mycobacteriales > Micromonosporaceae > Pilimelia > Pilimelia terevasa. The sequence continues at coordinate 78,301 of NZ_BMQC01000013.1, read as the reverse complement.
GCTGGCCAGCTACGGGTACGCCGTCGTGATCAGCCTGGTGGCGCTGCTCGCCGAGGAGATCGCCTACCACCGGTATCCCCGCTGGCGGGACCTCGGGATCGGCCTGGCCGCCGCCGTCCTGGAGAACGTCGGCTACCGGCAGGTCCTGGCCCTGTGGCAGGTGGAGGGGCTGTGGGCGGCGGTGCGCGGGCGGCGGCACGTGTGGGGCGAGATGAGCCGCGCCGGCTTCGTCACCCGGGAGCGCCCGTGACCGAGCGGCCCGCCGCCGCCCCGTCGCCCGCGCCGCCCGCCACGGGTGCCACCTCCGCGCCCTCCGGCCCCCGGCCCGCCCGACCGCGCGCCGCAGGGGGCCTGCGCGCCTGGCTGCGCGCCGGCTCCCGGTCGCCGGTCGTACCCGCCGCGGCGGTCCTGCTGCTGTTCGGCGCCGCCGCCGTCGCCGCGGGCGCGGCCATGGCCGCCGGGCAGGAGGAGGCCGCGCAGGACCAGATCGCCCGCCGGTCGGACGCCGCGGCGTCCGCGGTGGGCGGCGAGGTCGCGCGCTACGTCGGGGCGGTGCGGACCGTCGCCGGCGCCCTCGGCAGCCACGCCGACCTGGACCGGCGCGAGTTCCTCGCCGCGACCACCGCCCTGCCGGAGCTGCGGCTGGCCGGCGCCTCCTCGGTGGCCTACCTGGTCCCCGCCCGACCCGGCGACGTGCCGCGGACCGAGGCGTACTGGCGCGCCCGCGGCGACCCCGGACTGCGCCTGCAGCCGACCCCGGGGGTCCCCGAGCACATGTTCGTGATCTTCCGGCGCCCGCTGGACGGCGCGAACGCCCAGTCCGGCGGCATCGACGCCGCCGCCTCCGTGCCGCCCGCGGCGGCGCTCGCCGCCGCCCGGCGGACCGGCCAGGCCGCGCTCTCGGCGCCGTACGAGCTGCTGATCGACCGGTCGCTGCCGCCCGCGCAGCGCCAGTTGTCGTTCACCCTGGCCGCCCCGGTGTACACGCCCTCGGCCGCCGCCGGCCCCGGGGACTTCCGCGGCTGGGTGGTGCTGGGCATCCGGGGCCGCGACCTCGTCGCCGCCACCCTCGACCGGACGGCGCAGGGGGTGGTGGACGTGGCGCTCGCCGCGCCGCTGGGCGACGGCGAGTCGGTCGAGGTCGCCCGGCTGCGCGCCCCGGTGGGCGGCCGCCGCGACCTGGCCGAGGCGCGCGACGTCCCCATCGCCGACCGGTCCTGGCGGCTGCGGGTGGCGGCCCCGAGCCGGCACCTGCCCGGCGGCGCCACGCCCCTGCCGGCGCTGGTCACCCTCGCCGGGGTGCTGGTCGGGGCGCTGCTGGGCGGCCTGGTCTGGGTCCTGGCGACCGCCCGCCGCCGGGCGGAGGCGCAGGTGGTCGAGGCGACCGCCGACCTGGCCGTGGAGCGGGCCCAGGCCGAGGACCAGGCGGGCCTGCTCGCGGCGATCCTCGACAGCATCTCCGACGGCGTCGGCGTGGTCGACACCGACGGCGAGTTCCTGCTGCACAACCCGGCCGCCCGCTCGATGCTCGGGATCTCCGACGACCGGGGCGGCGCGGACAACTGGCAGGGCCACTACGGGATCTTCACGCCGGACGGCAAGGAGCCCTTCCCTACCGACTGGCTGCCGCTGGTGCGGGCGCTGCGCGGCGAGTCCACCGAGCAGGTGGAGATGATCATTCGCAACCGGAACCGGCCCGAGGGCGTGCACATCTCGGTCTCCGGCCGGCCCCTGCGCGGCACCCGGCAGCAGGGGGCCGTGGCGGTGTTCCGGGACGTGACGGCCAGCAAGGCGGCCGAGCGGGAGCTGGCCGCCACGGTGGTGGCGCTGCGCGAGCGGGAGGCGGACCTGCGGGCGTTCGCCGAGGTGGTCGCGCACGACCTGAAGGGACCGCTGAGCGGCATCGCCGGGTACGCCGAACTGATCATCATCGGGCTGCGCGAGGACACCGACCCGACGGACCTGGCCGACGCCGCCGCCCGGGTGGGGGCCGGGGTGCAGCGGATGCGCCGGCTGATCGAGGACCTGCTGGCCTACGCGACGGTCCGGGACGGCCAGCTCGACCTGCGGCCGGTGGACCTGGGCGCCGTGGTCGCCGACGTCCTCGCCGAGCTGGTCGAGCCGGTGCGCCGGGCGGGCGGGACGCCGCCGCGGGTCCGGGTCGGCCCGCTGCCGGTCGTGCACGCCGACCCGGTGCTGGTGCGCCAGCTCCTGGACAACCTGATCGGCAACGCGCTGAAGTACACGCCGCCGGACCGGCCGGCGCAGATCGAGATCGACGCGGCCCCGGCCGAGGACGGGTGCGCCCGCGTCGTCGTCGCCGACCGCGGGATCGGGATTCCGGCGGACCAGCGCGAGTCGGTGTTCGAGGCGTTCCACCGCGCCGCCCGGGGCGGGTACCAGGGCACCGGCCTGGGTCTGGCGATCTGCTTACGGGTGGTCCAGCGGCACGGCGGGGAGATCACCGCGGCCGAGAACCCGGGCGGCGGGACCCGGGTCACCTTCACCCTGCCGCGGCAGAATGCGGCCGTGAGCGCTTGACTTTCGTCCCGCGGTACCCCTGTATAGACATGGATCGATTGCGCGGTCACCGCTGCCCGCGCGCCCGGTCCGCGCCAGTTCACCGGCGAATTCCCCGAGGTTCCCCCACCCACAGAGGTTGCTGATGAGCCAACAACGGAAGATGTGGACCGTCGCGGTCGCGGTGACAGCCGCCGCGGCGACCGCCTTCACCCAGCCGGCCGGCGCCGGCCTGCCCGGCGCTGTCGACGTCGCGGTCGGCCAGCCCGCCAGCGGTCCCGCCGAGACCTTCATCTACGCGGTCGACACCCGCGGCCCCGCCGACGCGGAGAAGCTGGCCGACAGCTTCGACCTCGTCGAGGGCCGCGAGGGCAACAAGCTGTTCGTCGCCGGGGACGCCGAGGTGGGCACCCGGCTCGCCAGCGCCGGCTTCAAGGCCGAGGTGTCCGAGACGCTCCGGCCGGCCTGGGCCAACCCGGGCGGCCTCATCGGCCAGGCCAAGCCCGACCCCGCCCGCGTGGCCGACACGTTCTACGGCGGCTACCACACCTCGATGGGCCACAAGAACCACGTCGAGGCCGTCGCCCGGTCCAAGCCAGACCTGGCCAAGATGTACACCATGGGCAAGTCGCACACCGGCAAGTACGACCTGCAGGTCCTGTGCATCACCAAGATGACCGCCGGTGACTGCGAGCAGCGCACCGACGTGAAGAAGCCCCGCTTCTTCCTGATGACCCAGACCCACGCGCGGGAGATCGCCGCGGGCGAGATGTCGTACCGGTTCATCGACCACCTGACCAACAGCTACGGCTCCAACGCCGAGGTCACCGCGCTGCTGGACTCGACCGAGATCTGGGTCGTGCCCACGCACAACCCCGACGGCCTGGACATCGTGGCGCAGGGCTCGACCCCGTCGATGCAGCGCAAGAACCGCAACCCCGCGGGCGGCAACTGCACCGGCGACCGCGTCGGCGTCGACCTCAACCGCAACAACAGCAGCAACTGGGGCGGGGCCAGCACCTCGAAGGACCCGTGCAACGACACCTACCTCGGCCCGCGCCCGGACAGCGAGGTCGAGACCCAGGCGCTCCAGAGCACCTGGCAGCGGATCTTCAAGAAGCAGCGGCAGGGCGGCAACTCGCCGGCCCCGGCCGACGCCACCGGCTACATGCTGTCGATCCACACCGTCGCCGGGATGAACCTGATCCCGTGGCAGTACGCCAACACCCCGACGCCGAACGACCGGCCGCTCAAGGCCATCGGCGCCCAGATGAAGTCCTACAACGGCTACAAGACCGGCCAGGCGCCGCAGATCCTGTACGCGGCCTCGGGCGGGCACGACGACTGGGTGTACGACAAGCTGGGCATCGCGTCGTCGACCATCGAGCTGGGCGGCAGCGGCGCGTGCGGCGGCACGAACTTCCACCCGCCGTACTCCTGTGTGGAGACGTACTGGAAGGCCAACCTTCCGGTGCTCATGTACCTGACCAAGATGGCCAGCGCGCCGTACCGGTCCAGCCTGGGCCCGAACGTCCGGCAGGCCGACGTGGCCGGCCGCACGCTCACCGCGCAGGTCGACACCCGCACCTACGAGCTGGCCAACGTCGGCCGCGACCGGGTGGGCGGTGACCTGACGGTCGCCGAGTACGCGTTCGACCCGTCGTTCGCCGGCGCCCGTCCGCTGGCGGTCAGCCTGCGCGCCGGTGCGCCGCTGGCCACGGCCACGGCGACGGTGGAGACCGCGGGCCGCGCCGCGGGCCGGCACCTCGTCTACGTCCGCGCCAAGGACAAGGCGGGCAACTACGGCCCGACGACGGCGGCCTGGGTCACCGTCGGCTGACCCGCCCCGTTGCGCCCGGTGGGGGCGGTGACCTCGGTCGCCGCCCCCACCGGCGTCACCGGGACTCGATGGTGCATGCGCCGGCTCCGGCCAGGCCCTCGACGGAGTTCCAGGCCGTGAAGGTGATCGCGGTCTCCCGGGCGGCCGCCCCGACGCCGCCCCCGCCGCTGGACCGGACCCGCAGCTCCAGCCGCTGGTGTCCGTTGGCGGTCTCGGGCGCGTGCCGGCGGAACGGCCCCACCTGGCCGGCCTCGGCGCCGCTGGCGGCCACGCCGTCGGCGATGAGCTGCCAGCCGCCGCTGGCCGGCCGGCCAGCGGGCCAGCCGCGCCGCTCCAGCCGGTCCCCCGCCAGCCGCCACTGCCGGCACTGGTTGCCGCCGGCCGACACGGGCACGTAGTACGTCACGGTGGGCACGCCGGACACGACCGCGGGCGGCGCGATGTCCGAGGCGTACCGCACCTCCCCGTCGAGCCGGGCGAACGCCAGCCCGGACCGCGCCTGCGCCTGGTTCATGCCCTCCACCTGCGACAGCGACCGGCTCATCGTCACGATGCCGCTGGTGACCAGAGCGGACACCACCATCATCAGACCCGACGCCACGAGGACCTCGACCAGGCTGGCGCCGCGGTCGTCGCGGGCCCCGGTCGCGGGCGGCGGGCCGCTCGCGGTCATCCCGCGGCACCCGCCGGGTCCTCGCCGCCGATGTCGCGCAGCGGGCGCGGCCCGGTCGGCTCGGGCGTGTCGGTCGACGCGGTGTAGGTCGGCGTCGGCCCGCCCGCCGGCCCGGCCCACTTCTGCCGGTCCGAGGACGTGCAGGGCTTCATCACGACCTTGAGGCTGTTGTGGGTGCCGGTCCACTCGTACACGAACGGGTCCAGCGGCACCACCATCTCGTTGCCCAGCAGACTGGTGATCGTCTTCACCAGGGAGTTGAGCAGGGACGCGAGGCTGGGCTGGCCGATGTCGGACTCCTCGCCCACGGACAGGCAGCGGCCGGTGCTGAGGCTCTCGATCCGGTACCGGTTGGCCGGGTCGCCGGTCTCGGCGCGGATCCGCCACACCTGCGGCCCCGACCCCGTCACCGTCTTCGGGCTGCAGGCCACCCGGCCGGCGAAGTCCGGCCAGTACGGGTTGATCGTGGCCAGCGCGATCACCAGGCCGAAGACCTGCGAGAAGCTGCCCTCGGACGAGCTGAGGCAGTACGTCTTGCCGTCGGCCCCGACCTGGTAGATCGGGCCGGTGACCGAGGTCTGCCCGGCGGCCGGCATCGGCACCCGCCAGGTCTGCTCCACGTCGCGCTCGGCGGTCGCCGGAGCCTCGGCGCACTCCTTGGTCGCCATCGGCCCGTACATCTCGCCCTCGCGGTACTCCAGGCACATGCTGCGCAGGCCCACGTTGGCGAGCTGGCTGATCCGGCACGGCCGGCCCAGCTCGGCGGCGCAGTCGGCCGGCGGCAGCTCGTCGGCCAGGCCCGGCCCGACGTCGTCGAGGTAGCTGAAGACCTGGAGCGAGTACCCCTCGAACGCGTTGACCAGGTCCGAGAGGACATCGATGGTCATCAGGCCGACGGGGATCTCCTTGCCGCAGTCGCGGGCCGCGCGGGACCCGAGGATGAGCGGGTAGTCCCCGGCGCCGCCGAGGGTGAACGCCGAGCCGCCGCGGTTGAGGCAGAAGCCGTCGAGCTGGTCCTCGGCCCGCGCGCCGGCATGCGGCCGGACGCCCTCGAAGTTGTTGGTGGCGTTGTAGTACCACCGGTGGCGCCACCCGTCGGCGCCGGTGGCGCACGGCTGGAGGGTCACCGTGACCCCGGCGGCGTGCACCGCCCCGGCGTCGAGGCACATGGGCTTGTCGGCGCCGTACGAGCCGGCGTGCACGATGGACATGTCCGAGCGGTACAGGAAGTTCTGCCGCAGCCGGTCGCTCGGGCCGCAGGTGCGCGCGCGCACCGGGGTACCGGCGGCCGGCACCCGGGCGTCGGTCCCGATGTCGAGGCACAGCCGCTGCCGCATGAACGCGCCCAGGATCGGGCTGGCCAGGGACGCCAGCGTGCCCAGGACGGTCTGCGGCGGGCTGTACAGCGCGATCTGCCGGGGCAGCGTGGCGTCGAAGCCGCCGCGGACGGTGTCGAAGGCGTACGTGCCGCCCAGGTACCGCGACACCGCGGGGGTCTTGATGTCGCCCGTACCGACCAGGGCGCCCCACGAGCGGATCCGCGCGTACGACGGCGCCGTCACCGGGCCGCCGCCCGCGGCGCAGGCGATCCGCGCGGCGCCGCTGGTCAGCGGGTCGGTACCGAAGTACTCGATCTCGACGTGGTACCGCGCCGCCACCGCGCCGGCCACCCCGGGGTCGAGGGTCGCGGTCAGCGGGCTGCCGCACAGCAGCCGGGTCCGGTCCAGGACGGTGGGCCGGTCGGTGCGGGTGGCGGCGCGGATCCGGCCCTGGGCGGCGGCCAGGCCGGCCTGCGCGGCGTCCAGCTCCCGGCCCTGGCTGACGGTCTGCCGCGTCTCGGTGTCCTGCCGCAGGACGACCGGCGCGGCGGCGGCGGTCACCGACACCCCCGCCAGGGTCAGCAGGACGGCCATGGGCATCGAGCCGCGGGAGTCGGCCCAGCGGCGGATGCGGGACGGGTACCGGCCCATCTCAGACCACCTCCACGATCGGTTCGGTCGTCGCCGCGCTGAACAGCGTCGCGGTGGTCTGGCCGCAGGTGCGGCGGGCGGGGGCGGTGGGGTTGACGGGGCAGTCTTTCTGGTCCCACTCGACCGTGGCGGTGACCCGGACCATCGCCGCCGCGGCGGCGGCGGCCGGCTTGACGGTGGCGCAGGCGCCGCCGTCGACCGCCTGCCAGCAGACGGTCCAGCGCTGGGTGTACGCAATGCCGTTGACGGTGAGGGTGCGCGGCGGCAGCGCGCGGACCCGGGTGCCGACGTCGGCGGTCGGCAGGGTCCGCACGTACTCCATGGCGTCGGTGGCGACCTGGGCGGCGACCTCCCGCTGGCCCTGGCCGTGGGTGAGGGTCACCGCCGAGACGAAGTACGCCGACATCGCCGCCATCACCGTCCCGACGAGGCCGAGCGACACCATGACCTCGACCAGGCTGAAGCCGGCCTCGCCGCGGGGGGCGCCAGGCACCTCGTGCGCCTCCACGGTCACGTGCGTCCCCTCCCGTCGTGTCCGTTCGCGCCGGCCGGGCCCGGTCCTGGTGCCGCGCCGCGCGGACCGGCACCCGCGCACAGGGAGGATCGGCCCCGCCGGCGTGCGCTTGAACCCTCCGTTACAGATTCAACCCTCCGGCCGTGGATATAACGGGCATACCAGCTAACCGGCGCCGACCAGCCCGGATCGCCGGTATGGGGGCGCGGATAGGGTGGGGCGATGGCAGGAGACCGGCGCATCCGTCCCGGCCGCGGCTGGGTCCGCCCGCCCCGCGAGGACCCCGGCGACCGCGACCTGACCGTCGGCCCGCCGCAGGAGTCGGCCGCCGGGCTGCCCGGGGTGGCCCACGCCCTCGGCGCCGGGCTGGCCCAGATGGGCGCGGCGCGGACCGCCCGCACCCTCCTGCGCCTGAACCAGCCCGACGGGTTCGACTGCCCCGGGTGCGCCTGGCCGGAGCCGCCGCCGCAGCGGCGGGGGCACGCCGAGTTCTGCGAGAACGGGGCGAAGGCCGTCGCCGACGAGGCCACGCTGCGCCGGGTCGACGCCGCCTTCTTCGCCGCCCACCCGGTGGACACGCTGGCCGCGCGGTCGGGGTACTGGCTGGGCCAGCAGGGCCGGCTCACCGCGCCGATGGTCCGGCGGCCCGGTGCCGGGCACTACACGCCGATCGGCTGGGACGAGGCGTTCGCGCTGGTCGCCGCCGAGCTGCGCGCCGTCGACTCCCCCGACGAGGCCGTCTTCTACACCTCCGGGCGCACGTCGAACGAGGCCGCGTTCCTGTACCAGCTCTTCGTCCGGGCGTACGGCACCAACAACCTGCCGGACTGCTCCAACATGTGCCACGAGTCCTCGGGTGTGGCGCTGGGTGAGGCCATCGGCGTCGGCAAGGGCTCGGTCACCCTCGACGACATCCACGCCGCCGCCCTGCTGGTGGTCATCGGGCAGAACCCCGGGACGAACCACCCGCGGATGCTCTCGGCCCTGGCCGAGGCCCGCCGCCGCGGCGCGAAGGTCATCACGGTGAACCCGCTGCCGGAGGCGGGCCTGCGCGGCTTCCGGGACCCGCAGAAGGTCAGCGGGCTGCTGGGCCGCGACACCCCGCTGACCGATCTGTACCTCCAGGTCCGCGTCGCGGGGGACCTGGCCCTGTTCCAGGCGATCGGGTCGCTGCTGCTGGAGTGGGGGGCGCTCGACCGGGAGTTCGTCGACCGGCACACCAGCGGGTTCGCCGCGTACGCCGCCGCCCGCGCGCGCGTCGACTGGCCGGCCGTCCTCGCCGCCACCGGCCTCACCCGCGCCGAGATCGAGGAGGCGGCCCGCCTGTGCGCCGCCTCGCCGGCCACGATCACCTGCTGGGCGATGGGGCTGACCCAGCGGGCCGACTCGGTCGCCGCGATCCAGGAGGTCGTCAACGTCCAGCTCCTGCGCGGCATGATCGGCCGCCCGGGGGCCGGACTGTGCCCGGTGCGCGGCCACTCCAACGTGCAGGGCGACCGCACGATGGGCATCGTCCACGAGCCGCCGGCCTGGGTCCCGGAGCTGGCGGCCCGGTACGGGTTCACGGCGCCGCGGGCGCGCGGGTACGACACCGTCGACGCGATCCGGGCCATGCGCGACGGGCGGGTCCGGGTGTTCGTCGGGCTCGGCGGCAACTTCGCCGCCGCCACCCCCGACACCGCCGTCACCGAGGCGGGGCTGCGGGGCTGCCGGCTCACCGTACAGATATCCACGAAGCTCAACCGCGCACACGCCGTCACCGGCCGCACCGCACTGATCCTGCCGTGCCTCGGCCGCACCGAGCGCGACGTCCAGGCCGGCGGCGCCCAGTTCGTGACCGTCGAGGACTCCATGTCCTGCGTGCACGCCTCCCGCGGCCGGCTCGCCCCGGCCTCGCCCGACCTGCTGTCGGAGGTGGCGATCATCGCCCGGCTGGCCGCGGCGACCCTGCCGGGTTCGGCCGTGCCGTGGGCGACCCTGGCCGCCGACTACGCCGCCGTCCGCGACGTGATCGCGGCGGTGGTGCCCGGGTTCGCCGACTTCAACGCCCGCGTGGCCGACCCGGCCGGCTTCACGCTGCCCCACCCCGGGCGGGACGCCCGGGCGTTCCCGACCGCCACCGGGCGGGCGCGGTTCACGGTCACGCCGCTGGCGACCGTGCAGGTGCCCCCGGGCCGCCTGCTGCTCCAGACGGTCCGCAGCCACGACCAGTACAACACCACGATCTACGGCCTGGACGACCGCTACCGCGGCGTGCGCGGCGGGCGCCGGGTCGTGCTCGTGCACCCGGAGGACCTGGCCGCGCTCGGCGTCGCCGACGGCGCGGCGGTGGACCTGGTCTCGGAGTGGCGCGACGGCACCGAGCGGCGGGCCCCGGCCTTCCGGGCGGTGGCCTACCCGACGGCGCGCGGCTGCGCGGCCGCCTACTTCCCGGAGGCCAACGTCCTGGTCCCGCTGGACTCGGTCGCCGCGGGCTCGCAGACCCCGACCTCCAAGTCGATCATCATCCGCCTCGAACCCGCCACGTACCCGCCGCCCGGCGACCCGCCGGCCCCTGACCTGCCCGCCGGGTAGCCGGCAGGGCGGTCAGGCGCGGGTGCCCGGGCGGGGGAAGGCGGCCGTCAGCGAGGCCAGCGCCGTGGCGGCGGCCATCGGGTCGGCGCCGCGGGCGGCGGCCATGCCGAGCAGGTACGCCGTCACCGGCGCCGCCGGCCGGGTCACGGCGTGGGCGACGTCCTTGGCCAGTTGGAGGACCAGGGTGATCGGCACGTCGGCGGGGTCCAGGCCCAGCTCCGCGCAGGCCGCCTCGGTCCAGTCGTCCAGTACCGTCATCGCGCCACCCTCGCCGCCGTCCGACATCTGCGCCACCCATCGAACCACGCGGCCTCCGCCGCCACCGCCCGACGCACGTAGGGTGCGGGTGCCGCCGTCGGTCGGGATCGGCGGGGTGGCGGCGCACCGGCCGGCGACCCGGCGGCGGCGCGGCGGAGGGTACTCACGCGGCAGCGGCGCGGCAGAGGGGTGGTCATGGGGCGGGCGAGTGACCGGCGGCCGGTGTGGCGGATCGACCTGGGCGGCGGGGCACCCGCGCGCCGCCCCGACTCCCTCGCCGCCGAGGAGCCCCTGGAGATCCGCGTCGGCCCGGCGACCGGTGTCCGCCCGGCGCTCACCGTCACCATGCGCACCCCCGGCGACGACGTGGACCTGGCCCTGGGCTTCCTGCACAACGAGGGCGTCATCGGCGCCGCGGACGACGTGCTGACCGCCCAGCTCTGCGCCGGGGACCAGGGCCCCCAGACCTACAACGTCATCGACGTGGCGCTCGCCGCGCACGTACCGCCCCCGCCCGTCGACCCGCGCCGGACGTTCGGCACGACGAGCGCCTGCGGCGTCTGCGGCAAGGCCAGCATCGACGCCGTGCGGACCCGCTCGCGGTACGACGTGGCGGCCGACCCGGTGGCCGTCGCGCCGGACGTGCTGGCCGCGCTGCCCGACCGGCTGCGCGCGGCCCAGCGCACCTTCGACCGGACCGGCGGGCTGCACGCGGCGGGGCTGTTCACGGCCACCGGGGACCTCGTGGTGGCCCGCGAGGATGTCGGCCGGCACAACGCCGTCGACAAGGTGGTCGGGTGGGCGCTGCGCGCGGGCCGGCTGCCGCTGTCCGGGCACGTGCTGCTGGTCTCCGGCCGGGCCAGCTTCGAGCTGACCCAGAAGGCGGCGATGGCCGGCGTGCCGGTGCTCGCGGCGGTGTCCGCGCCGAGCACGCTGGCCGCGGACCTGGCGGCCGAGGTCGGCCTCACCCTGGTGGGCTTCCTGCGCGGTACCCGGATGAACGTGTACGCCGGGATCGGCCGGTTAAAAGTCTGATCAATCGACATCGGCGGAATCATCCTCGTACCCGCCGGTATGTTCCGACAATCAAGCCTGGCGCAGGCGCATCCTGTGTCACCGACCGGCCCCGTCGGACACCGCGGAGCCGACCGGCTGGCGCGAGGTACCCGAGGAGTGGACATGGCCCAGTGGGGTTCCTGGCTGCGTGACCGCAGCGTCGGCGCCAAGCTGGCCGTCGTCGGCGGGCTGGCGCTGGCCGCGGTGGCCGTCACCAGCGCGGTCGCGGCGGTGAACCTCAACACCGCCGCCGACCGCGCCGCCGAGCTGGCCCGCGCCAGCAGCCACGTCCGCGCGCAGATGGAGGCGGACATGGCGCACGACGCCATCCGCAGCGACGTCCTGCGCCTGCGGCTCGCCGCCGCCGACGCCGACCGCCGGGAGGCGCTCGCCGACCTGGAGGAGCACGGCGGGACGCTGGAGGAGAAGGTCGGGCAGTTCCGGGACGCGTCGTTCGCGGCGCCGGTGCGGGCCGCCGCCGACGACATCGCCCCGCAGATCGAGCAGTACGTCGCGCTGGGCGCGGAGGTGGCCCGGGTCGCCGGCACCGGCGTCGACACCGCCGCCGCCTACGCCCGGTTCCAGACCAGCTTCACCGCGGTCGAGGAGGGGATGCCGGCCATCACCGACGCGCTGGAGGCCGAGGCGAACCGCGCCGCCGCCCAGGTCGCCGACCAGCGGCGGCGGGCGCTGCAGGTACTGGGGCTGTCCGCGCTCGGCGCGGCGGTCGTCCTGGTGCTGGCCATCCGCTGGGTGCTGGTGAGCATCCGCCGGCCGCTGCGGGAGGTGTCCACCGTCCTCGGCGCGATGGCCGACGGCGACCTGACCCGCCAACCGGCGGTGATCAGCCGCGACGAGTTCGGGCAGATGTCGGAGGCGCTCGTGCGGACCCAGTGCAGCCTGCGCCGCGCCATCGGCGCCGTCTCGGCCTCCGCCGAGCAGGTCGGTACCTCGGCCAGCGAGATGTCCGGCCTCGCGGAGCGGATCGCCGGTGCCGCGTCCGAGGCCAGCGCCCAGGCCGGGACGGTGACGTCGACGTCGACCGAGGTGTCGCACAACATCAGCGTCGTGGCGCAGGGCGGCGAGGAGCTGGGCGCCTCGATCACCGAGATCGCGCGCAACGCCGAGGACGCGGTCCGGGTCATCGCCGAGGCGGTGACGATGGCCCAGCAGACCAACACGGGCATGGTGAAGCTGGACGAGTCGTCGGCCGAGATCGGCTCCGTCGTACAGACGATCAACTCGATCGCCGAGCAGACGAACCTGCTGGCGCTGAACGCGACGATCGAGGCGGCCCGGGCGGGCGAGGCGGGCAAGGGGTTCGCGGTGGTGGCCGGGGAGGTCAAGGACCTGGCCCAGGAGACCGCCCGGGCGACCGACGACATCGCCGCCCGGGTCCGCACCATGCAGGAGGACACCGCCCGCGCCGTCGACGGCATCGCCCAGATCGCGACGATCATCGAACGGATCAACAGCTTCCAGACGACGATCGCCTCGGCGGTGACCGAGCAGTCCGCCACGGCGGCGGAGATGCACCGGAGCATGGCGGTCGCCGCCGACCACGGGTCCCGGATCACCGCGTCGATGCAGGGGCTGTCGGAGGCCGCCGAGCTGTCCTCGCAGGAGGCCAGCGCGTCGCGGGCGGGCGCCGCCCGGCTCTCGGTGCTGTCCGAGGAGCTGGTCACCCTGGTCCGCGGCTTCCGGTACTAGCGGGGGTCCAGGAACTGGGCGTAGTGGTCGCGGCGGCGGGCGATGGTCTCGGCGTGGCTGCACGGCATCGGCTGTCCGCAGGCGCAGCAGTGGTGGGTGCCGGGCCGGTGCCGGGCGAGTAGCTGGTCGGCGACGGCCACCTGTGCGGCGGCGTAGGCGGTCAGTTCCTCGCGGGTCATCGGCATCCCGGCTTCTCCCGCCTCGACGGCCCGCCGACCGGACGGGCGTGGGGTGACTGCGCTGCGCCCCACCACCCGGCCGGGCGGTGCTGCGGGTACCAGGAACGCGGGAGCGGCGGACATGGCGCCCTCCCTGCCAAGTCGCCGCGGGGGCGACGGATTTCGGAGGGCACCGACCAGCCCGGCTTCGGGGAGCAGCGGGCTGGTCGGTGCCGGTACACGGCCACCGTGGTCCGGGCTGCGGACCGCCGTCGACCTGTCACCGATTCAACTGTGAGTCTGCCCAAAAAGCAATGGCTTCAATAACGTCAATCTTAATTGGACGATTTACATTACTCATGTGTGTCGTGAGACGCCGCATTCCGTTGTGGACCTCTGTTGCCTGCTCCTGCCGCCGTGCTTTACTTGGGCACCCCTGCGCCCACTCCCGGAGGCGAGCGTGACCGACGCGCACGGATCGACCCTGCTCCGACGGCACATCGGTCGGCGCTTCGAGGCGCTGCGGCGCCGGGCCGGGCTGACCCAGGTCCAGGCCGCCGAGGCACTGGAGCGCGGGCGCGCCACCCTCGGCCGGATCGAGGACGGCGACGAACGGGTCCGCTTCCGGTCGACCGACGTCAAGGCGATGCTCGACCTGTACCAGGCCGGCGACGAGGAGCGCGAGTTGCTGCTCGGCATGACCGCCGAGACCCGCAACGGCCGCCACAAGAGCTGGTGGCACGACTACACCGAAACGGAGCTGCCGAACTGGTTCGGCCTCTACGTCTCCCTGGAGGACGGCGCCGAGACCATCCGTCAGTTCGAGGCCGAACTGGTCCCGGGCCTGCTCCAGACCCGCGCGTACGCGGCGGAACTGACGCGCATCCCTGACGGTTACCTGGACGACCAGGAGCGGGAGCGGCGGGTCACCGTGCGGATGGCGCGCCAGTCCGTCCTCACCCGCCCCCGGGCGCCGCGACTGGACACGATCCTCAGCGAGGCGGTACTGCGCCGGCAGGTCGGCGGCCCCGACGGCATGGCCGACCAGCTCGCGCTGCTCGTCGAGTCCACCAGACAGGCCAACATCTCGGTCCGGGTCGTCCCGTTCGCCGCAGGCGTCCACGGCGGCATGGCAGCCGTGGCGCCGTTCACCATCCTTGACTTTCCGCTCGATCACCTCAGTGGTGGACCGATCGAGCCGCCCCTGGCGTACGCCGAGTCGTTGACCGGCGCCCTTTACCTGACTCACCCTGAGGAAGTCCTCGCCTACCGGGGCGTATGGAGCAACCTGGAGGGCAGAGCCCTGGATGAAGCCTCGTCCAGGGACATGATCACCACCATCTGGAAGGAGCACACCCGTGGCTGACCTCACCGGCGCCATCTGGCGCAAGAGCCAGCGCAGCGGCAACGGCGGAAACTGCGTCGAAGTGGCCGACAACCTGCTCGCCCGCGAGGGACTGGTATTCGTGCGGGACAGCAAGAACCCCGATGCTGCCGGTCTGGCTTTCACCGCCGCCGAGTGGGACGCCTTCGTCGGCGGCGTCCGCGACGGCGAGTTCGACCTCTGACGCGCGACGGCGGCCCGACCCAGCGGGGACCGGGCCGCCGTCTCCCGGGTACCGCGGTCACCGCTCGCCGCCGACCCCCGTCCACCGGCTGCCGCACCGCCGCTGCGAGTCGATACAGAGCAGTGGGGAAATTCAGATCTGACTGACGCGCAGAGCCCACTGAGTGGCTTCGTCCGCACCGTCGGCGACTACGAACGTCAGCGAACGCGAACCAGTCAAGTCGAGTTGGTTCAACGTCTCGCGCCCCGCCTCGGGACAGGTGAAGTCGAAACTGCCGAGCGGCCTGAAGATCACGGCGACCTCGCTGTCGGTCCCCTTACACGAGAACCGCACCCAGACGACGCCCTTCGCCACCCGCACCGTACCTGCATTCCGGGAGCCGCTCGCGGTGCCGATATCCAGCAGTCGACGCATCCCCGGCTTGTTGTCGAAATCCTGGCCCGGCGACGAGCTGGGCGACGGGCCGGCGGTGTCGGGTGTGGTGACCGCGGGCGACGACCTCCCGTCGGGGGAGGCTTTCGGCCGATCCCCCACCAGACCGCAAGCGGCGAACGACAAGAGACTGAAGGCGCTGATACAGAGGACAGCTACTCGACGCATAAAGTTCCAGTCTAGACGGACGGCACCTCCGCTCTCAGCGCCATGCAGAGGAGGCGATCAGCGGCGCATGTCGGCGACGTACCTGGTCCCGTCCGTGCCGGTCATCGACATCCGCAGCTCCGTACCCTTCTGGACTACACCGAGGTCAGAGGTCAGCGTGCCGTCACTGCACTCGTGCTCGAAGATGCGCGGCGCACCGTTGAACCGGATCTGTGCGGTCAGGTGACCACGGCTGCATTCCAGTCGGAAGGTGAGGCGCGAGGTCCGCGACGGCTTCGTGACGTCGGTGATTCCGCTCGGAAGTGCGCCAATGGACATCCAGAAAGTGTTGTCTTCCTTGCGGATCCGGGAGGCCCAGGACTCAGTCGGTGCCGGCGTGTCATCGGGCGACAGCGTCGAGACCGTCGGGTCGGGGGCCGTGGGTGTCGGCGTGGGGCCAGGTGCCGGGTCGTCCCCGCAGGCTGTGAGCAGGGACATCACGGCGGCCGCGACGATACATCGGAGTGAGATCACGCCTCAAGGTACGGCCTGCCGAGGCGTCGATCTGAGTCGTCAGGGCAGCCACGACGACGCTCGCCGCACCAGCAGTACCGGCTCCGCCCGGAGGCGTTTGCGCAGGGTATCGGGACGAAAGCGGCCCGGTCCTCAGGGACCGGGCCGCCGCTTCGCGTGGTGCGGGTGGTGCTGCCTACCGGATCAGGTGCCGGCCGGCCACGGGCCGGTGCCGGTGCCGACGGCCTCGCCGGTCGGCTTGACCAGGTAGAGGCCGATGCCCATGGCGCCGACCGGGACCGCGCCGCTGCGCAGCGGGCGCAGGACCATCCAGGTGTGGCTGAAGCCGCTGGCGTCGGAGTTGGGCTCGGTGTCGAAGTAGCCCAGCTCCGGGACCTGGCCGGAGGCGATCTTGGTGATGTCGCGGATCCGCATCCCGGCCTTGTAGGAGGCCTGGTACGCCCGGTTGCCCACCGTGTAGCAGTTGTGGTTGATCGCCTCGAAGCCGTCCTTGAAGTTCGCGGTGAACTTCGGCGCGTCCAGCTTCTCGATGTTGAACAGGACGTTCCAGCTTCCGCCCTTGGTGGAGGCGGTCTCGTCGTTGATCGACAGGAACTTCATGTCCGGCGAGAAGCAGCCCTGGTGGGTGAAGCTGGCGCCGGTGTACGTGGTCTTCGACAGCACCTTCAGGTTGCTCTTGTCGGTGACGTCGATGATGGAGACGGTGTGGCCCTGGCCGGTGAAGTTGAACGCGATCTCGCGGCCGGTGTACCGGGTGTCGGGGCCGTCGTAGTTCCAGACCAGCGCCTCGTGCGAGTACACCTCGGAGGCGTAGCAGGCCACCTGCTTCATGTTCATCGGGTCCTTGACGTCGATGATCGTCAGGCCCTTGGAGCAGCTACTGGCGCCGGAGGCGTACAGGAAGCCGGTCTTCTGGTTGATCCAGATGGTGTGGCTGTTGGTGAGGCCGGCGTAGTGCGCGTCCTCCTTGAAGGTCTGCGGGCTGGTGACGCCCCGCAGCTTCTCCAGGTTGAACACCTGGATGCCGTTGTTGACCGAGTCCTTGCCGGTGAACAGCCAGTTCTTGTACACCCGCACGTCGGTCCAGGTCGCCTTGACGCCCTTCCACGACGGGAGGTTGCCCAGGTAGACGGGGTTCAGCGGGTCGGTGACCTTGATGAAGGAGATGCCGTTGTCTCGGCCGAAGAGGATGTACTCCTCACTGCCGTCGGCCCACTCCCACATGCTGCTAGAGCTGTTGCTGCCGCCGGCCGAGTTCTGCGGGGTGAAGCTGAGCAGCTCGACGTTCTTGCACGGGTACTTCTCGATCTTCCCGTTGACGCAGGGCTTCGCCGCGCCGCGGATCGCGGCGGGGGCCTCCCAGCCGGGCCGGTACTCGCGGGCGACGGCGGCGGCCTCGGCCCTGCCCTCCTCGGTCGACATGTCGTGGGCGGACGCGGGCAACGCCGCGGTGACCGCCAGCGCCATCGTGCCGAGCACGACGCTGACGAACCGGGTCCGGTTGTCCATCAGGGGACTCCTCTCCGGGACCGCCGTGGCCGGCGGCGTCCTGAAGGCTTTTCGGGGGGTGGGTGCGGGGTCGGTCGCCGTGGCGGGGCCGCGGCGCGCCACCGCGCCCTCCGAGCGCGCGAGTCGGCCAGGGAGGGTCCGACAGGGGTGTACGCGCTGCTCAGGGATGCGGATGTGGCGCTCGTTACATCGACTGAGATTAATGACGCCCTCCCCCCTCGTCAACACGTGCGACACCCCCTTTGACCACGGGAAACGCCCGTAAACGACCATGCCGGGACACCCCGCCGCCCCGGTCGCCGAAACGGGCGCCCGTCAGCGGCCGGGCGGGGCGGCCACGACGGCGGCCAGGGCGGCGACGAGGTCGGTGCCGGGTACGAGGTAGCCGTCGTGGCCGGTGACCCCCGAGGTCGGCAGGCGGCGGGCGCCGAAGCCCGGCGTGTGCGGCTGCGGGCCGTGGCCGAGGCCGCCGACCCGCACCCCGGGGACCCGCCGGATCCAGTCCCGGTCCGCCGTCGCCGCCCACACTCGCGCCGGGGTGCGCAGGTCGGCGACCCTGCGCGCGCCGCCGAGACCGGGGCTGGCGAGCACCACGACGTCGGTGACCGACGCCGGCAGGTGCGGGGCGGCCAGCCCGAGCACCGTCGAGCCGTAGCTGTGCCCGACCAGGGTGTACGTCTGCCCGCGCCGCTGCGCGGCCAGCCCGGCGACGAACCGGGTGAGCGACCGGGCGCCGGCCGCGGCGCGGTCCTCGCGCAGCGCGCCCCGGTCGACGGCCTCCGGCGGGTCGTAGCCCAGCCAGGCGATCACCGCCGTCTCCGCGGCGGGCCGCACCCGCCCCAGCGCCTCGCGCAGCACCTGCGCCTGGACCGCGGGCGCCCGTCGCGGCACCCGCCCGCCGTCGAAGTTCGCCAGCGTCGTACCGACGCCGGGCACCAGCACCGCCACCCGGCGCGCGCGGCGCAGGTCGCCGAACACCTCGACGACCCGGCCGTCCCCGCGCGGGTCGAACGCGAGCACCTGGCGCGGCGCGGGCCGGCCGCTGCGCCGGGCGTTCGCGCGGTACCGCAGGGCCGCGGGGGCGCCGTCGAGGTTGCCGACGACCGCCGGGTAGGCGTCGGCCAGCCGGCCGGACTCCCGCGCGCCGCGGGCCCGGAAGTAGCGCGCCCAGGTGGCGGGGGTCGCCCGCAGCGGGGCGGGGGGCGCGGCGCGGTCCTGCTGCCAGGCCGCCAGGCCCGCGGGCGCCGCGGCGCGCGGCGGGGTCGTCGGCCCGAACAGCCAGCCGCCGGGGCTGAGCAGGAGCGCGGCGGCGGCCGAGCTGATCGTCGTGCGGCCCCGCGCCCACGCCATGCGTCGTTCCTCCGACTGTCCGAAGTGTCGCGTCCAGGGTAGGGACCGGCGGCGGCTGACCGAGCGGCCACCTCGGCCGTACCATCGGGGCAGGCCGCGCCGCTGGACGACGGAGGTGCCCGCGTGCCCGTACCGCTGCTCGCCCGCCTGGCCGACCCGGACGGGGACCGCGCCGACGCGGTCCGGCTGGGGTCGGTGACCTGGTCGCGGTCCGCGCTGCTGGCCGGCGCGGGCGCCGTCGCCGCGCGCGTGGCGGGCGCCGGCCGGGTGGCGGTCGAGGCGACGCCGACCATGGAGACGGCCGCGGCGGTCGTCGGTACGCTCCTGGCGGGCGCGGCCGCCGTCCTCGTCCCGCCCGACGCCGGCCCGGTCGAGCGGGAGCACCTCCTGCGCGACTCCGGCGCCGCGCTGCTGCTGGGCGCGGCGCCGCCGCCGGCCACGGCGGCCGACCCCCCGTTCGTCCCGGTGTCGCTGCGCGACCGGGCGGCCCCGCCGGCCGCCCCGCGGGACCCGGCCGGCACCGCGCTGATCCTGTACACCAGCGGGACGACCGGCCCGCCCAGGGGCGCGGTCCTCTCCCGCGGCGCCGTGGCCGCCTGCCTCGACGGGCTGGCCGGGGCGTGGGAGTGGAGCCCGGCGGACCTGCTCGTGCACGGGCTCCCGCTGTTCCACGTCCACGGGCTGGTGCTGGGCCTGCTCGGGCCGCTGCACGTCGGCGGCGCGGTGCACCACGTCGGGCGGCCGACGCCGGAGGCGTACGCGGCGGCGGGCGGTTCGCTGTACTTCGGGGTGCCCACGGTCTGGTCGCGGATCGCGGCCGGGCCGGCCGCCGCGGCGCTGCGGCCGGCCCGGCTGCTGGTCTCGGGCAGCGCGGCGCTGCCGGCCCCGGTCTGGCACCGGGTGCGGGCGGCGTCCGGGCACGGCCTGCTCCAGCGGTACGGCATGACCGAGACCCTGATCACGCTCAGCGCCCGCGCGGACGGGCCGCCCGACCCGGCGACGGTCGGCCGGCCGCTGCCGGGGGTGCGGGCCCGGGTGGTCGACGCCGACGGCGCGCCGGTACCGGCCGACGGCGCGACGATGGGCGAGCTGCACGTACGCGGCGCCACGCTCTGCGACGGCTACCTGGGCCGCCCGGACGCCGACGCGGCGGCCCGGACGGCGGACGGCTGGTTCCGCACCGGCGACGTCGCCGTCGTCGCGCCCGACGGCGGGCACCGGATCGTCGGCCGCGCCTCGGTGGACCTGATCAAGAGCGGCGGGTACCGGATCGGGGCCGGCGAGGTCGAGGACGCGCTGTGCCGGCACCCGGCCGTCCGGGAGGCGGCGGTCGTCGGCGTGCCGGACCCCGACCTGGGCCAGCGGGTGACCGCGTACGTGGTCGCCGACGGGGTCACCGAGGCCGAGCTGATCAGCTTCGTCGGCGCCTGGCTGTCGGGCCACAAGCGCCCGCGGTCGGTCCGGTTCGTCGCCGACCTGCCGCGCACGCCGCTGGGCAAGGTGCGGAAGTCCGCGCTGCTGTCTGACGCTTAATTTCCCCTTTTCTGTAGGCAAGTCTGTGTAAATCGGGTAAGGCCCGATATAGGTGCTCCGCAGTGCACATACTGAGGCGACAGGGCGACGCCGCCGCGTTCGCCTCAGGCAGAGGGGGGCCACCATGCGGACACTGCAGAACACCCAGCTCACCGACCCGGTGTGGGCGTGGGCGGACGATCCCGGCCACCCCAAGGCCAAGCGCACACCGATGCTCTGCCCGCGGCCCGACATGGCCGCCGGCCCGATGCCGGTCGGCATCCGCGGCGCGGTCCCGTCGCCGGAGGGCGACCAGCCCGGATCGCTGGAGTTCCGGTACTGGAACCTCGCCGCCGCCCTGCGCCGCGCCGCCGACTACTGGGGCCCGCTGATGCCCCTCGGCCTGGCCTGGCGCCCGGAGGTCGGGCTGGCGCTGCACGCCACGATGGACCACGGCGACGACCTCAACGCGTACTACGACCGCACCGGCCTGGTGTTCTTCCACCACGCGATCAGCGGCATGGTGGTCTACTCCGCCGAGAGCCCGGACGTGGTGTGCCACGAGGTCGGGCACGCGGTCCTGGACTCGCTCCAGCCGGGCCTGTGGTCGGTGGCCAGTGCCGAGGGCGCCGCGTTCCACGAGTCGTTCGGGGACATGAGCGCCATCCTGTGCGCGCTGCAGTTGGAGTCGGTCCGGGCGGAGGTGATCGCCGAGACGCTGGGCGACCTGTCCCGCACCAGCACCCTGTCCCGGATCGCCGAGCAGCTCGGCTGGGCGATCCGCGAGATCAACCCCGCCGCCGTCGACCCGGACTGCCTGCGCAACGCCGCCAACAGCTTCTTCTACGTCGACCCGGTGACGCTGCCCTCGCGCGGGCCGGCCAGCCGGCTGTGCAGCGAACCGCACTCGTTCTCCCGGGTGTTCACCGGCGCCTTCCTGCGGGCGCTGGCCGGCATGTGGCGCCAGCAGGGCACCACCGACACCGCGTCCCTGGCGGCCGTCAGCGTCGACATGGGCCGGCTGCTCGTGGCCGCGGTGGCCGCGGCGCCGCTGGTACCCGGGTACTTCGCGCAGGTCGCCGCGCACATGCTCGCCGCCGACAGCCAGCTCTACCAGGGCCGGTACGGGCGGCGGCTGCGGACGGCGTTCGTGCGCTACGGCATCCTCGCCCCGACGGCGGCGACGAGCCTGACCGCCGACACCCTCCAGCGCAAGTCGGCGGGGATCGTCGGGGCGGTCCCCCTGGAGCAGCCCGGTCTGGCGATGGTCACCATCCCGGGCGAGGCGTACGGTCTGACCCACTCGTTCGCGGTGGCGGCGCCGACGGCGGCGAGCCGGTTCTCGGTGGCGGGGGCGGCACTGGACGTCGGGGCCGTCACGCCGAGCGGGGCGGGCCTGGTGGCGGAGTCGTTCGTCGAGGACCTGTTCCGGCGGGGCCGGGTCGCGGTACCGGAGAACCTGCGCGCCGACACCGACCTCAGCGGCGACGACGAGGCGCTCTACACGCACGAGATCATGGAGGACGGGGCGGGGCCGACCCTGACCCGCCGACTGTTCGACTGACCGACGGGAGCAGCGATGGACACCCCGCACGACGCCACGGACCGCACCGGCGACGACCCGCAGGGGTCGGCCGCGGAGCGGGACCGGCAGGAGCAGGAGCGCGCCCGGGTAGCGGCGGACCGGTTCGCCGAGGACCTCGTCGCGCGCGGCGAGGCGGTACCGGCGGGCACGCCGCTGCCGCCGGGTGCCACCCACGAGATCGAGGAGGGCGAGGACGGCGAGCGGACCCTGCGCCGGCAGCGGTTCTCTCTGCACTGACGGCCGCAGGCGGCGCATTCGGGACCTCGGCGGGGCAAATCTCTGACCAGGGCTTTTCTCGTAGGACTTCCTGGTGCAAGCTGTCGCCCACGAATCTTCGCCATCGGCTTCCATCAATGTGTGGGGACCTGCCCACCGGCCGCGCGGGGCTTCGCTCGGGAGGCCCGATGCCATCCACCGGCGGCCTGGACAGACGTACCCTCCTCGCCGGTCTCGGCGCGGTCACCGGCGCGGCCGCGACAGCCGGCGCGCTCGGCGCCGCCGCGGCGGCCTGCGCGGCGCCGCCCGCGGCGGCCGCCGGCCCGCTCGGCCGCGTCGACCCCGGCCCCCGGGTCGTCGACCCGGTCACCGGCGCGGTCGACTGGGCGGCGGTCCGTGCGCAGTTCCGGCTCAAGCCCGACAAGGTGCACTTCTCCCTGTTCCTGCTGTCCTCGAACCCCAAGCCCATCCGGGACCAGATCGCCAAGGTCGCCGAGCAGTTCGACGCCGACCCGATGCTCGCGTACGAGGGCGACAACAACGCCGCGAGCGTCGTCGCCCGGTACCTCGGCGCGTCCGGCGGCGAAACCGCCCTGTGCTGGAACACCACCACCGGCCACGGCCTCGTCTGGGGCAGCCTGAAGATCAAGGCTGACCAGGAGATCCTGCTCACCGACTACGACCACTTCGTCGCGCACGGCTCCGTCGACCTGTGCGTGCGCCGGGCGGGGGCGCGCAAGCGGCAGATCAGCCTGTTCGCCGACCCCGGCAGGGCCACCGCGGACGAGATCACCGGAAAGTTGAAGGCGGCCATCACGCCGAAGACCCGCGCCGTCGGCACCACCTGGGGCATGTCGAGCTGCGGGGTGCGGATGCCGCTCAAGGCGATGGCCGCCGTCGTCGCCGAGGCCAACAAGGGCCGCGCCCCGGCCGACCGATGTCTGCTCATCGTCGACGGCGTGCACGCGCTCGGCGCCGTCGACGACACCCCGGCGGCATCCGGGGTGGACGTGTTCATCGCCGGGCTGCACAAGTGGCTGTTCGGGCCGCGGGGCACCGGCGTGGTCTGGTACAAGGGCGACGCGGTCTCGCAGTTCCACGCCCAGCACCACTCGTACGGCGGCGGCAGCCTCAACCCGGGCGGCTTCCACGACTTCGAGGCCCGCTGGTCCATCCCCGCCACGATCGCGTGGCACGACAACATCGGCCGCAAGAACATCGCCGACCGGATCACCGAGCTGTCGAGCCGGCTCAAGGACGGCCTCGGCGGGATCCGCGGGATGCGGCTGAAGACGCCGACGGACCCGGCGATGTCCGCGGGCATCACCTGCTTCCAGATCGACGGGGTCAGCGACTCGACCATCGTCAACGGCCTGAAGCAGCGCAACCTGCTGGCGTCGCACGCGACGTACCAGGTCCCCTACGCGCGCATCGGCACGGCCTGCATCAACACCCCGGAGGAGGTCGACAGGGCCATCGCCGCGGTCCGCCAGATCGCGGGCGGCTGACCGGCCCCGCCGCCGCGCGGGCGCGGCGGCGCGGGTGGATCAGGTGGCGGGGTCCGCGGGTGGCGGGGGCTCCTCGCCGCGGAGGGTGGCCAGCACCTGCGGCCCGTACCGCTCCAGCTTCGTCTCGCCGACGCCGCTGACCTGGCCGAGGGCCGCCAGATCGCCCGGCAGGTCCGTGGCGATCTGGCGCAGGGTGGCGTCGTGGAAGATCACGTAGGCCGGCACGCCCTGCTCCCGGGCCGCGGCCGCCCGCCAGCCCCGCAGCCGTTCGAAGACCGGCGCCGCCTCCGCGCTGAGGGCGACGGCGGGTGCGCTGCGCTGCCGGCCGGCCGAGGACCGGGGCGCCCGCTTCGGCTCGCGGCGCAGCATCACCTGGCGGCGCCGGCCCAGCACCTCGGCGCTGTCCGGGGTGAGCGTGAGGGTGCCGTACTCGCCGGCCACGGTCAGCAGGCCCTGCGCCAGCAGTTGCCGGACCACGCCGCGCCACTCCGCCTCGGCCAGCTCCTCGCCGATGCCGAAGGTGCTGAGCCCGTCGTGCCCGTGCTGGACCACCTTGTCGGTGCGGCGCCCCAGCAGGATGTCGATGGTCTGGCCGGCGCCGAAGGACTGGCCGCGCTCGCGGTGCAGGCGCAGGACGGTACTGAGCAGCTTCTGCGCCGGTACCGTGCCGTCCCAGGACTCGGGCGGCTGGAGGCAGGTGTCGCAGTTGCCGCAGGGCGTACTGGGCTGTCCGAAGTAGGCGAGCAGGCGGACCCGCCGGCACTCGACCGTCTCGCACAGCGCCAGCATCGCGTCGAGGTGGGCGCTGGCGTTGCGGCGGTGGGCGACGTCGCCGCCGGAGGAGTCGATCATCTTGCGCTGCTGGACGACGTCCTGGAGCCCGTAGGCGAGCCAGGCGGTCGAGGGCTGGCCGTCGCGGCCCGCGCGGCCGGTCTCCTGGTAGTAGCCCTCGACCGACTTGGGCAGGTCCAGGTGGGCGACGAAGCGGACGTCCGGCTTGTCGATGCCCATGCCGAAGGCGATCGTGGCCACCATGACCACGCCGTCCTCGCGCAGGAAGCGGGACTGGTGGCGGGCGCGGGTGCCCGCGTCGAGCCCGGCGTGGTACGGCAGGGCCGGGACGCCCTGGGCCACCAGGAACTCGGCCGTCCTGTCCACCGAGGCGCGGGACAGGCAGTAGACGATGCCGGCCTCGCCGGCGTGCTCGTCGCGCAGCAGGTGCAGCAGTTGCCGCCGCGGCTCGTTCTTCGGCGCGATCCGGTACTGGATGTTGGGGCGGTCGAAGCTGGAGACGAACCGCCGGGCGTCCTGCAGTTGGAGCCGGTGGACGATCTCGTCGCGGGTGGCGGTGGTCGCGGTGGCGGTCAGCGCGATGCGGGGCACGTCCGGCCAGCGTTCGTGCAGCATCGACAGGCCGAGGTAGTCGGGGCGGAAGTCGTGGCCCCACTGGGACACGCAGTGCGCCTCGTCGATGGCGAACAGCGCCACCCGGCCCTGCTCCAGCAGCCGGGTGGCCGCGCCGGTGTTCAGCCCTTCGGGCGCCAGGTACAGCAAATCCAGGTCGCCGTCGCGGAAGGCGCGCTCGACCTCGCGTCGGGCGGCCGCGTCCTGGCTGGAGTTGAGGAAGCCGGCCCGGACGCCGAGTGCGCGCAGCGCGTCCACCTGGTCCTGCATGAGCGCGATGAGGGGCGAGACGACGACGCCGACGCCGTCGCGGACGAGCGCCGGAATCTGGTAGCACAGCGACTTGCCGCCGCCGGTCGGCATGAGGACCAGCGCGTCGCCGCCGCCGACGACGTGCGAGATGATCGCCTCCTGCTCGCCCCGGAAGGCGTCGTAGCCGAACACCCGCCGCAGCACCTCGGCCGCCCCGCCCGCCGCGCCGCCGCCCGCCGGGTCGTCGCGCACCCGGTCGTCGTTCGTCGCCGTGTCTGTCGCTGCCGCCGTCCGCTCCACGCCCCCGATCCTCCCCGGCCCGCCCGGCCGGGACAACTTCCGGTCCCGCGATCACGGCACTTCCGACACCGGTCGCCCGGAAATCCGGTCGCCGCCGCCGTGATCACCTACCGTGAGGACGCCCCGGCCAGCCGCGGGACCAGGCGCGGGACCAGGGCGGCCGGGCATCAGCAGCGGTCGCGCACGTACGCCTCGAAGGCGCTGGCGTCGCCGGCCCGCGCCTTGGCGATGTCCTCGTCCAGGCTCTGCCGGCCGACGCCGTCCAGCTCCTGGTACCCCGGCTTGGTTTTGAACTCCTCGACCTTCTTCAGCGCGGCGTCCCGCGCGCCCTGGTCGGCGGCCTCCGACAGCCACAGCTTCTCCCAGGTGCACAGCCACGGCTGGCCGCCGCCCGCCCCGCCCGCGGTGGGCGCGGCGGTGGGGCCGGCGGCCGGCGGGGCCGGGTCCCCGGCGCAGGCGGACAGGGTGCCGGCGGCGGCGAGCGCGGCACCGGCCAGGGCGATTCGGATCAGCACGGCGGGACTCCCGGTTCGGAAAGTGCCGAGCCTACGGCGCCGGCCGCATCGACGACACCCTCCGTCCGGCCGGCTCAGCCGGCGCCGTGCACCGCACAGTGGAACAGCACCGGGTGCAGCAGCCGGGCGAGTTCCTGCTCGTCGCGGACGGGTCCGGGGAAGTGCAGGCGCACGTACGGGGCGGTGCCGCCGATGTGGACGGTGAAGCCGTACCGGTCGAGCCGGACCGCGCGGGGCGGCTGGGCGCACGCCACGCCCGCGGCGACGAGCGTGGCGTGCAGGTACCCCTCCATCTCCGCCGCGTGGTGGTCGGCGAGGTCGGCGAGGACGTCGGCCTCCACCGCGTGCAGCGGGTCGGGGTCGGCGGCGATGTAGTCGTCCAGCGGCACCAGGTGGTCGGCCTGGCTGGTCCGCAGGCGGACGGCGTCGACCTCGATCCGGTGCAGGCCCAGGCCGCGGCCGACGTCCAGCAGGTCGGGGTCGGGGTTGGCGTCGGCGAACTCGACGGCGGCCAGCGCCAGCGCGGCGGCCGGGACCGGCCGCAGCCGGCCCGCGACGGTCGCCCGGCCGAGGCTGGGGGCGTCGTCGGCGGGCGGCTCGTCGACGACGGTGAGCAGGACGGCGGGGTCGCCGGCCCGGGCCAGGGCCGCCAGGAGGTCGTCGCCGTCGCGCACGAGCACCATCGGCCGGCCCGCGCAGTCCGTCCCGTGGCGTACCGGGACCGGCTCGTCAAGCCCGCTGACGTGCAGCTCGCCGGCCAGCCGCCCCCGCAGGAGCGTCCGCGTCACCTCGCCCATGTCCATCGCCATGGTTCGCATCTTAGGGAAGCCTTACCTAAAAGTCACTGCCTCCCCGGGAGTGCCGCCGCGAATTCGGCGTTCGTCCTCTTTCGGGACCGGGATCCGCCGTGGCCCGCGGCGTCGGGACCGGCGTCCGGCAGCCGGGGCCGCCCGGCCGCGACCGCCCGATGGACGGCTGCCCGCCCCGGTACGACCGGCCCGGCCGCCCCGGCAGATGAGCGCGCCCGCCCTTCCCGGTCGACCGGTTTCTCCGCAGGCTTTGAACCCACGGACGCAGACGCACGTAGACAGGAAGGTTCCCGAACAGCGATGGCTCACTCCTCCCCCCGCCGCCGGACGCTCGCGCTGGCCGCCCTCGTCGGCGTCGCCGGCGCGACGGCCCTGGCGGCCGAGGCCGCGCTCGCCGACCCGGCCACGACCGGGAAGGCGACCAGCGCCCCCACCGCCTGGTCGCAGACCGCGCTCGGCCGCGCACCGATCGCCGTGAAGATGTCCGGGCAGCCGTGGTCCAGCTCCCGGCAGGGGATCGACGTCAACGGCAACCCCGACGACCGGCTGCTGGCGTACTGCATCGAGCTGACCCGGACCGCCCGCACCGGCGTCGCGATGCAGCAGATCCCGTGGTCGCGGTACCCGGGCGCCAACGCTGCCGGGGACAACCTGCCAAAGATCAACTGGGTGGTGAACCACAGCATCGCGGCGACGGGGCGCGCCGACATGGAGACGGCTGTCGCCCGCTGGCTGTCCGACGCCGGCAGGCCGCCGCTGACCAACGGCCTCCAGGCCCAGGAGGCGCTGTCCGGCACCCAGGCGGCGCTGTGGCACCTCAGCGACGACCGCACGCTGGCCGACGTCCGCAGCCCCGACGCGCGCAGTACCGCCGCCGGCGCCGCCGCCGACACCCGGAAGGTGTACGAGTACTTCCTGGCCCAGGCGCAGGACCGCGCCGAGGACGCCGGCCCGCGCGGCATGTCGGTCAGCCCGGCCGACTCCTCCGGCGTCGCGGGCGGCCTGATCGGCCCGATGACCGTGCGGACGACCGGCGACAAGGTGCGACTGACCTCCGCCCTGCCGGCCGGCGTGAACCTGGTCGACTCCACCGGCGCCGCCGTGGCCGCCGACGACCTCCGCGACGGCCAGAAGGTCTACGTCAAGACCGCCGCCGACGCCCCCGCGGGCGCGGTCAACCTGACCTTCGCCTCCGACCGCACCGTCCAGGCGTACGCGGGCCAGGTCTTCACCGGCGCCTCGGTGCGGACCCAGTCCTACGTCGTCGCCTCGCACCAGTACGGCACCGCGACGGACTCGGCCGTGATCCGCTGGACCGCGGCGCCCCGGCCCCCGACCACCCCGCCGGCGACCGGCGGGCCGCCCGCCCCGGTCGCGCCCGCCGTCACCACCTCGGCCAGCGACAGGGCCGACGGCGACAAGACGATCGCCCCGACCGGCGGCAGGGTGGTCGACGTGGTGACGTACTCCGGCCTCACGCCGTCGACCGCCCACACCGTCACCGGCGTGCTCATGGACAAGGCGACCGGCACGGCCACGGGCGTCCGGGCGAGCCGCACGTTCACCACCCCGGCGGCCACCGGCGGCGCGACCCGGGTCGACGGCACGGTGGAGGTCGAGTTCGCGGTTCCCGCGGCGCTGGCCGGACAGACGCTGGTCGCGTTCGAGACCGTCCGGGACGACGACGTCGTGGTCGCCGCGCACAGGGACATCGACGACCTCGCCCAGACCGTGGGCGTCGGCGTGGCGGTGACCGGCGGCGCGCCGGCCCCGGTGGCGACCCCGGTCACCGGCGGCGCGCTCTCGGGCCTGCCGGTCACCGGCGCCTCGCTCGGCGCCCTGGTGGGCGCGGGCGTACTCGGCCTGGGTGCCGGCGGGGTCCTCCTCGCGGCGTCCCGTCGGCGGCGGGCCGCGGCCCGGTCCTGAACCGCGCGGGGGAGGCCCCCGCCACCGGGGAGCAACGGACGCCAACGGGGCGGTGGTCACCGCGACCACCGCCCTCGCGGCGTCCCGCCCCAGTCAGCGGACGTCCCGCCCGCCGGTCAGTAGCGGAACGGCAGGTCGGGTCAGTAGCGGAACGGCAGGTCGGTCAGCTCCAGGCCGTCGTGCCAGTCGCGCTGCCGCCGGCCCAGGTCCAGCGACAGCTCCACCGAGGCGACCGCCGTGAAGCCCGCCCGGTGCAGGCAGTGCATGGCGGCGGTGTCCCGGACGGCCGGGGACACGCTCAGCGCCCGCATCTGCCGCCGCCGGGCCACCTCGACCACCTCGTCCACCAGCGCCGTGCCGATACCCAGCCCGCGCCACTTCTCGCTGACCACGATGGGCCAGATCTCGCCCGCGTCCTCGCGCAGCACGAGGCCGGCCAGGCCGACGACGCCCTCGTCGTCGTCCTCGGCGACCCACACGCCCGCGAGGTCGATCCGGGCCAGGTACTCCTCGAAGCCGGCGCCGCGGGCGGTCTCGCCGCCGCCGTCCGCGGCGCTGAGCGGGTACTGACGGGCGCGCTCCTCGGCCAGCTCCGCCCACAGGTGCCGGCCCTCGCGGTGGTCGGTGGGCCGGTACGGCCGCACGGTCACCGCAGCCTGCTCACTGACAGCCGTCGTTCCGTA
This sequence comes from Pilimelia terevasa, assembly GCF_014647915.1. GTDB lineage: Bacteria > Actinomycetota > Actinomycetes > Mycobacteriales > Micromonosporaceae > Pilimelia > Pilimelia terevasa. Next base: position 48,778 of record NZ_BMQC01000013.1, on the reverse strand, counting down.
AGCTTCCGTCATGTCGCCATAATGAACCCCATCCGGTCCCGCCGCCGCCGAAGTGGGAGAACGCATGGACCTCGCCTACCTGCGCCGCCACCCGGAGCACCTGCCGACGTTCCTGACCCACCAGCGCATCCGGGAGACCCCGGTGCCCGGCGGCGACACCTGCGCGGCCCGCCGGCTGACCCTCGACGACGGCCACTCGGTGTTCGCCAAGAGCTGGCCCGAGGAGTCGCCCGCGCCGGTGCCCGCGGGCCTGTTCGCCGCCGAGGCCGCCGGCCTGCGCTGGCTCGCCGAGGCCGGCGCGCCGGTACCCGAGGTGATCACCGCGCTGCCGGACCTGCTGGCGCTGGAGTGGGTCGAGCCCGGAGTGCCCGGTCCGGCCGCCGCCGAGCGGCTGGGCCGGGAACTGGCCGCCGTGCACCGGGCCGGCGCCCCCGCCTTCGGCGCCGGGTGGGCCGGCTGGATCGGCCGGCTGCCGCTGGACAACACGGCCGGGGACGGGCCGTGGGGGCCGTGGTTCGCCGCCCGCCGGCTGCTGCCCTACCTGCGCGCCGCGGTCGACGGCGGCGCGCTGACCGCCGCCGACGCCGCCGCGGTCGACCGGGTGCTCGCCCGGATCGAGGAGTACGGCGGCGCCGAGCCGCCCGCCCGGATCCACGGCGACCTGTGGCCCGGCAACGTCCTGTGGGCCGCCGACGGGCGCGCGCGGCTGGTCGACCCGGCCGCCCACGGCGGGCACCGGGAGACCGACCTGGCGACCCTGGCCCTGTGGGGCGGGCTGCCGCACAGGGACCGGGTGCTGGCCGGGTACACGCAGGTGTGGCCCCTGGCCGACGGCTGGCGGGAGCGGGTGCCGCTGCACCAGCTCCACCTGCTGCTCGTGCACGCCGCCGCCTTCGGCGCCGGCTGGCGCGCCGCGGTCCGCGCGGCCGTGGACCGGCTCTGAGCGGCGGCGGTACCGTGGCAGGGGTGAGACCTCCCGCGCCACCCGCCCCGGCCAGGCCGGACGTCCCGGTGCTCCTGGACCGGACCGGCCGGGTCGCCCGGGACCTGCGGGTCTCCCTGACCGACCGGTGCAACCTGCGGTGCGCGTACTGCCTGCCCGCCGAGGGGACCGCCTGGCTGCCCGCGCCGACCCTGCTCACCGACGCCGAGGTCGGGCGGCTGGTGCGGGTCGCGGTGACCCGGCTGGGGGTGACCGGGGTGCGGTTCACCGGCGGCGAGCCGCTGCTGCGGCCCGGGCTGGTGGACATCGTCGCCGCCGCGGCCGCCCTGACGCCGCGGCCGCGGCTGTCGCTCACCACGAACGCCCTCGGGCTCGCCGCCCGCGCCGCCGACCTGCGCGCCGCCGGCCTGGACCGGGTCAACGTCTCGCTCGACACGCTGGACCCCGACCGCTTCGCCGCCCTCACCCGGCGCCGCCGCCTCGACGACACCCTGGCCGGCCTCGCCGCCGCCGCGGCCGCCGGCCTGGCCCCAGTGAAGATCAACTCGGTGCTCCTGCGCGGCGTCAACGAGGACGAGGCGCCCGCGCTGCTGCGGTTCGCCCTCGACCACGGCTACCACCTGCGGTTCATCGAGCAGATGCCGCTGGACGCCGGCCACACCTGGCGGCGCGCGCAGATGGTCACGGCCGACGAGATCCTGGACCGGCTGCGCGCCCACGTGCCGCTGGTGCCCGACCCCGCCGCCCGCGGCGCCGCGCCGGCCGAGCGGTGGCAGGTGCCCGGCTACCGGGACGCGGCCGGCGCGCCTGCCACCGTCGGGGTCATCGGCAGCGTGACCCGGCCGTTCTGCGCCGCCTGCGACCGGACCCGCCTCACCGCCGACGGGCAGGTGCGGAGCTGCCTGTTCGCCCGGACCGAGACCGACCTGCGCGGCCCGCTGCGGGCCGGGGCGGACGACGAGGCGCTGGCCGCGGCGTGGCGGGCGGCGATGTGGCCGAAGGCGCCCGGGCACGGCATCGACGACGCCGGCTTCGCCCCGCCGGACCGCCCGATGTCGGCCATCGGCGGCTGACCGCGAGGAGAGCGAGCACATGATCACGATCCGGTACTTCGCGGCGGCCCGGGAGGCCGCCGGGGTAGCCGCCGAGCGGGTGCCGGCCGGCTCGCTGGCGGCGGTGCTCGCGGCGGCCGCCGCCCGCCACGGGGCGGCGCTGGCCGCGGTCCTGGACCGCTGCTCGTACCTCGTGGACGGCACCGCCGCCCACGACCGCGGGCGCCCGGTGCCGGCCGGCGCCACCCTGGACGTGCTGCCCCCGTTCGCCGGCGGCTGAGCCGGCCGGGCCGGCGGCGGCGCGGGCGCGGGTACGTTGGGGAGCCGGAAGGAGGGTGACGGGTGCGGATGCTGATCTTCTTTGCCGTGGTGCTCGGAGTGGTCGGCGGGATCCACCTGTACCTCTGGCGGCGCCTCGTCGTCGCCACCACCCGGCCGGGCACCCGGGGGCGGCGCCTGGGCGGGCTGGCCGTCCTGGCGCTGGCGCTCTCGGTACCGGTGACCCTCGCGCTCGCCCGCGGCGGCCGGGCGTGGACCGCCTGGGCCGCGGTCTGGATCGCCCTCATGTTCTACCTGCTGGTGGCGCTGCTCCTGGCGGAGGTGCCGGTGGCCCTCGCCCTGCGCCGCTCCCGCCGCCCCGCGCCGCCCCCCGACAGGTCGACGACGGACGCCGCGGGAACAGACACCCCGACGGCAGACACCCCGACGACGGACACCGCGGCGGCGGACCTCCAGCGGCGCCTGCTCCTGCGGCGCGGGGCGGCGATCGTCGCCGGCCTCACCGCCGCCGGGGTGACCGGCCACGGCATCCGCACCGCGCTGGGCCCGCCGCGCCTGGACCGGGTGCAGGTCCCGCTGGACCGGCTCCCGCGCCGGATGGACGGCTTCCGGATCGCGCTGGTCTCCGACATCCACCTCGGCCCGCTCAGCGGCCGCGCCCACACCACCCGGATCGTGGCCGCGCTCAACCGGCTCGACGCCGACGCCGTGGCCATCGTCGGCGACCTGGTCGACGGGACCGTCGAGGAGCTGGGCCGCGCCGCCGAGCCGCTGCGCGACCTGCGCTCCCGGCACGGCACCTTCTTCGTCACCGGCAACCACGAGTTCTACTCGGGCGCGGCGCCCTGGCTGGCGGAGCTGCCGCGGCTCGGGGTGCGGGTCCTGGCCAACGAGCGGCTCGCCGTCGACGGCCTGGACCTGGCCGGCGTCCACGACGTGGCGGGCGCCGAGCAGGACGCCGGCTTCGCGCCCGACTTCGGCCGGACGTTCGCCGGGCGCGACCCCGCCCGCCCGGTGGTCCTGCTGGCCCACCAGCCCGTGCAGGCGTACGAGGCGGCGCGGCACGGCGTCGACCTCCAGCTCTCCGGGCACACCCACGGCGGGCAGATGGTGCCGTTCAACCTGGCCGTCCGCCTCCAGCAGCCGGTGGTGTCGGGCCTCGGCGAGGTGGACGGCACCCGGGTGTACGTGACCGACGGCGCCGGGTTCTGGGGGCCGCCGGTGCGGGTCGGGGCGCCGCCGGAGGTGGCGCTCGTGCAACTGCGGTCCACCGCCTAGCCCGGCGCTGCCCGGTACTCCCGCGCGTGGCGCGTGCGGGCGGCTCGCGGCGCCGTGGCACACTGCGGCGTGCCTCCGCTGCGTACTGGACCGGGTGACGGGACCGCTGGCGGGCCGGTCGTGTCGCCGTACGGCGCGCAGGGGTCGCCGCTGGCCCGGCCCGCGCCGGCCCCGCTGCCCCCGCCGCGGTCGACGCCGTACGTGGCCGACCTGCACATCCACTCCTCGTACTCGCGCGCGTGCAGCCGCGCGCTGACGCTGCCCAACCTGGCGTGGTGGGCCCGTCGCAAGGGGATCAGCCTCGTCGGTACCGGCGACTTCACCCACCCGGCCTGGTACGACCACCTGCGCGAGTCGCTGGTGCCGGCCGAGCCGGGGCTGTTCCGGCTGCGCCCCGGGCCGCAGGCCGATGTGGACCGCCGGCTGCCGCCGCTGCTGGCCGCCGACGACACCGCGACCCGGTTCATGCTCTCGGTCGAGATCTCCACCATCTACAAGCGCGGCGACCGCACCCGCAAGGTGCACCACCTGGTGTACCTGCCGGACCTGGGCGCGGCGGCCCGGTTCAACCAGGTGCTTGGGCGCATCGGCAACCTCGGCTCGGACGGCCGGCCGATCCTGGGCCTGGACTCCCGGGACCTGCTGGAGATCACGCTCACCGCCAGCGAGCACGGGTACCTGGTGCCGGCGCACATCTGGACCCCGTGGTTCGCCGCGCTGGGCAGCAAGTCCGGCTTCGACGCGATCGCCGACTGCTACGCCGACCTCGCCGACGAGATCTTCGCCGTCGAGACGGGCCTGTCCAGCGACCCGGCGATGAACTGGCGGATCTCCAGCCTGGACCGGTACCAGCTCGTGTCCTACTCCGACGCCCACTCGCCGCCCGCGCTGGGCCGGGAGGCGACGCAGTTCACGGCGGCGCTGGACTACCACGCGATCCGGTCCGCCCTGCGCACCGGCGACGGCCTGCACGGGACGCTGGAGTTCTTCCCCGAGGAGGGCAAGTACCACGCCGACGGGCACCGGGCCTGCGACGTGCGCTGGTCGCCGGAGCAGACCCGCGCCGCGGGCGGGCGCTGCCCCGGGTGCGGGCAGCCGGTGACGGTCGGCGTGCTGAGCCGGATCGAGGCGCTGGCCGACCGGCCCGAGGGCACGGTCCGGCCGGGGGCGAAGGCGGTCACCCACCTCATCCCGCTGGCCGAGCTGCTCGGCGAGATCCACGGCGTCGGCCCGCGGACGAAGACCGTGGACGGGCGGCTGCAGCACCTGGTCGCCACCCTCGGCCCCGAGCTGGAGATCCTCACCCGGGTCCCGCTGGCCGACGTGGCCCGGGCCGGCGGCGAGCTGCTCGGCGAGGCGGTCGACCGGCTGCGCCGGGGGGCGGTGCACCGGGAGCCCGGCTACGACGGCGTGTACGGCGTGATCACGGCGTTCGCGCCCGGCGAGCTGCGCCGCGCCGCGCCCGTGCAGGCCGAGGCGCTGTTCGACATCCCGGCGCCCCGCCCGGCCCCGGAGCCCGCCGGTCCGCCGGCCGCGCGCCCCGCCCCGGCGCGGCCCGCCGCCGCACGCCCGGCCGCCCGGCGGGTCGCCGCGGTGCCGGCGGTCGGCCGGGAGAGCGAGGCGCCCGCGGCGGGGCCGGCCGCACCGCCGCCCACCCCCCGGCCGCCGGCCGGCGACGGCCCGCCCGGCGGGGGTACGGCCGGCGGCGCGTCCCCGCACGAGCCGTTCGAGCCGATGCTCGCCGGCATGGAGGAGGTCGGCACCGGGCTGCTGGACCGGCTCGACGCGATGCAGCGGGTGGCCGCCTCCGCGCACGGCGGGCCGATGCTGATCGTGGCCGGGCCGGGTACCGGCAAGACCCGGACCCTGACCCACCGCATCGCCTACCTGTGCGCGGAGCTGAACGTCAACCCGCAGCGCTGCCTGGCGATCACCTTCACCCGGCGCGCCGCCCAGGAGCTGCGCGAACGCCTCGCCGACCTGCTCGCCGACGATGCGGACGAGGTCACCGTCGGGACCTTCCACGCCCTGGCGCTGACCCTGCTGCGCGCGCACCCGCGGGCGGCCGGGCTGGCCGACGGGTTCGCCATCGCCGACGAGGCGCAGTGCGCCGCGGCGCGCGCGGAGGCCGGGGACAGCGCGGAGGCGTACCGCCGGGCGCTGCGCGCCACGCACCTGGTCGACCTGGACGAGCTGGTGCCGCTGGCCGTGGCGATGCTGGAGCGGGACCCGCGCCTGGTGCGGGAGTACCGCGACCGCTGGGTCTGGATCTTCGTCGACGAGTACCAGGACGTCGACGCCGACCAGTACGCGCTGCTGCGGCTGCTGTCCCCGCCGGACGGGAACCTGTACGCGATCGGCGACCCGGACCAGGCGATCTACTCGTTCCGCGGCGCGGACGTCGAGTACTTCCTGCGGTTCGCCCACGACTTCACCGACGCCCGGCAGGTGCGCCTCACCCGCAACTACCGGTCGACCGCGCCGATCGTCGCCGCGGCGGTGCAGGCGATCGCCCCGACCTCGCTGGTCCGGGACCGCCGGCTGGACCCGGCCCGGCTCGACCCCGACGCCCCGCTGATCGGCCGGTACGCGGCGGCGACGGCGGCGGAGGAGGCGGAGTTCGTCGCCCGCACCGTCGACGAGCTGGTCGGCGGGCTGTCGCACCGGTCCTTCGACGCGCGGGTCGACCCGCGGGCGGTGCCCGCCGAGCCGCTGTCCTTCGGCGACGTCGCGGTCCTGTACCGCACGGACGCCCAGTCGGCGGCGATCGTGGAGGCGCTGTCGCGGGCGAACATCCCGGTCCAGAAGCGGTCGCACAACCGGCTCCGGGACCGGCCGGGCGTGGCCCCGCTGGCCCGGGAGCTGCGCCTGGCCAACGGCGGCGGTACCGTCCCGGAGCGGCTGGCGGCGGCGGCGCGGGCGCTGGCCGCGCGGCACACCGCCCCGACGCTGGACGGCGCGGCGGCGGTCGCGCCCGAGGACGTCTGGACGGCGGCCGACCTGCTCGGCCCGCTGGCCGCCCGGCACCACGAGGACCTGACCGGCTTCCTGACCGAGATCGCCACCGGCGCGGAGGTCGACGCCCTGGACCCGCGGGCGGAGGCCGTCACCCTGCTCACCCTGCACGCCTCGAAGGGGCTGGAGTTCCCGGTCGTCTTCCTGGTCGGCTGCGAGGACGGCCTGCTGCCGCTGCGCCTGCCCGGGGACCCGCCGTCGGAGGGCGCGGTCGCCGAGGAGCGCCGGCTGTTCTTCGTGGGGATCACCCGGGCGCGCAACCGGCTGTACGTGTCGTCGGCGGCGCGCCGGTTCCGGCACGGGGCCGAGCGGGAGACCCGCGAGTCGCCGTTCCTGGCGGCGATCGACGGCGCGCTCCTGCACCCGCTGCACACGCTGACCCCGCGCTCGCCCCGCGACCGCCAGCTCCGCCTGCTCTGAGCCACCCCGGGGCGGCCGCCGGTCGGCGATCCGTTGTCGATCACGCGGTCGCGGTGGCGTGTCGGGCGGCGTGTCGCACCGTGGCCGCGTGATCGCCGCGGAGGCGTTGACCCCGGGTCCGCGGGCGCCATACCGTCAGCTTGTCCGGCCCGCGGGTCGGTGCCGGGGGCCCGGGAGGTGGCGATGTCGGTACTGGGTGTATGGGGAACGGTGCTGGTGGCGGTGTGGGGCGGTCCGGCGGCGGCGCCGCCGGCCGATCCCGCCGCGGCCCTGGCGGCGGCGCTGCCCGGCGCTGACGCCGAGGAGGTGCGAGCCGGCCTGCGGGAGGCGGCCCGGTCCGCGGGCGCGCCGGAGCGCGTCGTGGCGCGGCGGATCCTCGCCGAGGTCGAGGCCGACCGCGCGCAGGGCGCCGCCGAGGCGGCCGCCCGGCCGCGCGGCGGCAGTGCCGGCGACCGCCGGCTGGTACCGGCCCGGCGCGTCGGGGACGCCTACTACACCCCGGCGTCGACCGGCGGGGTCGACCACGGCCACGTGGGCCTGTACACGGCCGTCGACCAGATCACCGAGAGCGTGGTCGGCCAGCGGGTCCACACCATCCCGTACCACGGCCGGTGGGTCAGGCCGGGCGCGGTGCTGTTCGAGATCCGCGCCTCCGACAGCCAGCGCGGGGCCGCCAGCGGCTGGGCGCTGAGCCGGGTCGGCCGGGACGCCTACTCACTCAACTTCGCCACGAACCGGCTGACCGGCCACACCGGAGCGAAGAACTGCAGCAAGTTGATCTGGAGCGCCTACCGGGTGACCGGCGGCATGGACCTGGACGCCAACGGCGGCGCGGGCGTGTACCCGCGCGACGTGCGGGACGCGGCGCAGTCGACGACGTACCGGGTCATCGGCAGGTAGTCGGCGCGGTGGCGGTGCGGATCCTCGCGGTGCTCGGCGCCGTCCTGCTGCTGCTGGGCGGCTGCGGCGGGCGGGTGCCGCCGCTGGCGGGGCACCGGTTCGCGGCCGGGTTCCTCGGCGACAAGGCCGCGGTGATCCAGCTCTCCACCCAGGCCTACGAGACCCGGCAGCACGGCCGCGTCGTCTTCGTCGGCCAGGACGGCGCGGCGCGGGTGTACCGCACCGGCGGGCTGGACATGGGCCGGCTGGCCGCCCACGCCCGCGAGTCCGTACAGGTCTCCGAGGCGGCCAGCGACACCGTCGTCGGCGCCCAGGCGGGTACCTACGCCCGCGGCGGGCAGGCGATCGGCTTCTTCGCCGCCTGGCTGCCGACGGTCGGGTACGTCACCGTCTTCAACGGCGGCCGGGCGGCCGGCTCCGGCGGCTACCGGTTCGACGTGGGCTGGCGCGCGGGCGGCCGGCAGCGCGGCGGCACGGTCGACCGCTACCTGCTGGCCGCCGGGGACTGCGGCGACGAGGTGTTCGCGCTGGCCGAGACGCACGGCCCCGACGGGCGGCCCGGCGCCGACCTGTCCCTGCTGCGACTGCGCTTCGGCGGCACCCTGGACGTCGACACCGTCGCCCGGTGGCCGCGGACCCCCGCCACGGCGGGCACGGTCATGGGGCGCCTGTTCTGCGCCGCGGGCGGGGTGCACTTCTGGTACGAGACGACGGCCGGGGCGGCGCAGGCGCTCGTCGCCTCGGTCGACCCGCGGCGGGGGACGGCCGCCCACCGGGTCGTGCGGCGGTACGCCGACCGCGACGAGCAGCAGGAGTCCGCCGCCTGGCACGTGGACCGGGCCACGCACCTGCACGCCGGCCGGCTGTACCACGTGGACGGCCAGGGCCGGATCACCGCCGTCACCGTGGCGACCGGCGCGGTCCGGCGGGACGTGGTCCTGCCGATGCCGCCGTACCAGGTGGGGATGGCGCTGACCTACTGGAGCGGCAACCGGCTGCACGTCCTGCACCAGCCCGCCGACCTCGGCCAGCCGGCGACGCTGACCACGTACGACGCCGACGCGGGCACGTCGCTGCGCCAGCTCCAGATCAAGGGCCTCGGCGCGCTGGTGGAGGAGGGGGCGGCGCTCGGCGACCTGCTGGTCCTGCCGTGAGGACGCGCCCCCGGGACCGGTCACCGGGAGCTTGGTCCGTTTCATCCTGACTGGAGAGGGTTTCCTCCGCGGGTGTCGGCGCGTTGGGTAACCCGTACGCCGATCCAGAGGAGGGTGCCGTGATCCGCGTCGTCACCGCCGACCCGCACACCATGGCCCAACTGGGCTACGCCGCGGCGCTCGACGCCGACCCCGAGCTGGACCTCGTCGGCCAGGCCGGACACGCCGCGCCCGCCCGCCAGCTCGTCGCCCGGCAGCGCCCGGACGTCGTGCTGCTCGACCTGGACCTGCCCGGGGTGGACGGGCTCGGCCTCGGCGCGCTGCTGCGCGCCGACCTGCCGCACGTCGGCCTGGTCCTGGTCGGCCCGCCCGACGACCGGCTCCTGCTGCGGGCGCTGCGCCAGCGGTTCTCCGGCTACCTGGCGCGCACCGCCGGGGTGGAGAGCGTCCGCGGCGCGATCCACCGCGCGGCCCTGGCCCCCACCAACTTCGCCGCGCCCGACTTCGACGCCACGGCGACCCAGCGGCTGGCCCCCGCGGCGCTGAGCCCCCGGGAGACCCAGGTCCTGCGCCACCTGTACGTCGGCGCGAACAACGCCGCCATCGCCGACAGCATGCGGCTCACCGAGTCGACCGTCCGCACCTACCTGGCCCGCGTCTACGACAAGCTCGGCGTGCACAGCCGCGCCGAGGCGCTGGCCGCCGCCACCGAGCACGGACTCCTGTGACTCCCCCGTCCGGGCGACGCCCGACCCGGTCGGGGTACAGGGTGATCAGCAGCATTTTCCGCGGAGTTACCCCAGGTTTTGCGGGTTGTCCGTTGTGCGTGCGGGGGATCCGGCCGTCCTGAGGCGCGGGCGCGGCCCCGGGTCGGGGGGCGCCCCGGCGCCGCGTCCACGCTACGGTGACGGGTGCCCGCCCGGCCCGGTGCCGACGGCGCCGGGCAGCCAGGAGGACCGATGTCGCACGACGCCCCCGCATCCGGGCGGCCCCCCGAGCCGTGGGGCGGCCCCGACGACGCCGACGTGTCCCCCGGCGCCCCCCGGCCCGCCCCCGAGGACGCCGAGACCTGGGACGCACCCTCCGACCCCTGGGGCGGCAGCGGCGCCCCGCTCGGACCGTGGGCGCACCCGCCCCAGGACCTCCCGCCCTACGACCCGACCGGCGAGTCGTACGCCCCGCCGGCCCAGGCGCCGCCGGCCGACGCGCCCGCTCCGGCCTGGCCGGCGCCGCCGCCGGCTCCCGAGCCGCGCTCCCGGGGCCGCCGCTCGTTCATGATCGCCCTGGCGATGGGGGTGCTGACCCTGCTCGCCGTCGCCGGCTGGGGGGTCGGCATCTACCTGTGGGGACGCCAGGGCGCGGCACCCGGCCAGGCCGTCCCGACCGTCGCCCCGACCTCGTACCGCCCCAGCACGGCCGCCCCGAGCCCGGCCGACGCCGACGCGCGCATCGCGGTGACCGGCCAGTGCCTGGTCAACCGGGGCAACGAGAAGAAGCCCGACCTGCATATCGCCCCGTGCGCCAACGCCGACTACCAGGTCCTGGCCCGGTTCGACGGCACGCTCGACTACACCGCGAAATGCAAGGGGAAGATCAGGGGGTACGAGTTCTACTACTTCTTCGACGCCGCCGAGAACAGCAACGACTTCGTGCTCTGTCTGCGCCGGCGCCCGGGCGCCGGGCCGCGCTGACCTGCCGTCGGGGCGCACGGGTGATGTGCGTGTCGCGCACCCGCTAGGTTGTCAAGCCGGAACACTGTGACCGTCGGACGCGGCGTGGACACCCGCCGCGTGCGCCGCCGCCGCTAACGGGCGTCCACCGCGAGGAGAGTCATGTCTGAACCACCCCGGCCGCCGTACGGCAGCGACCCGGACGAGCCGACCCGCCCGATCCACCCCGGCGAGGAGCCGACCGCCCCGCTGCACCCGGCCGCCGATCCCACCGCGCCCCCGCCGCCTCCGCCGCCGCCTCCGCCCGCCGCCGTACCGCCGCCCGCCGCGCCGCCCGGCCCGCCCGGGATGCCGCCGGGCGCCGTACCGCCGCCGGGCTCCACGCCCCCTCCCGCCTCCCCGCCGCCCGGCGCCGTACCTCCGCCGGGCCCGCCACCGCCCGCGGCCACGCCGCCCCACGCGCCCCCGCCCCACGCGCCCCCGCCCGGGGCGTTCCCGGCGGCCGGCGACTTCCCGCCGCCGCCCGGCGCCGTGCCGCCGCCCGGCGGCGCGCTGCCGCCCGGCCCGCCGGGAGCGCTGCCGCCCATCGGCGCGCCGTCGGACTACCCGCCCGGCGCCCCGCCGTACGGCGCCGGCCCCGGCTTCCCGGCCGCGCCGCGCAAGCGGCGGACCGGCAAGATCGTCGCCATCGTCCTCGGCGTCGTGCTGCTGATCCTCTGCCTCTGCGGCGCCGGTGCGATCTACCTCGCCAAGCGCGGCTTCGACGAGGCGAAGAAGAAGGAGGACACGGCGCCGACGGCGCTCGCCTCCCCGACCGCCGCGCCGTCGCTGGACGAGGACTCCTTCGCCAAGGGGGACTGCGCCGTCAACGAGGGCACCGACCAGAACGCCAAGCTGCGCAAGGTGCCGTGCGCCGTCGGCACCTTCGAGGTCGTGGCCCGGGTGCTGTTCACCACGGACCGCACCAAGTGCGACAACGCGTTCCTCGGCGCGGGTAAGGGCCGGTACGACCACACGTACACGCACAACGGGATCAACCCGCCCGCGGACAGCTACGTCCTGTGCATGAAGCGCCGCTGACCGCCTCCCGCTGAGCCCACGCCCGCGGCCCGCCGCCCCGCCGGTTCACCCCGGTCGGGGCGGCGGGCCGCGGCGTTCAGGCGCAGTGGACCCACTCGGCGGTGCCGTCGGCGAAGTGCTGGTGCTTCCACACCGGTAGCCGCTCCTTGACCAGCTCCACGAGCCGGGCGCACGCGGCGAAGGCGGCCGCCCGGTGGGCGCTGCTCACCGCCGCGCTCAGCGCCACGTCGCCGACGCCGAGGGCGCCGACCCGGTGCCGGACGGCGACGGCGTGCACGGCCGGGTCCGCGGCGACCTCGGCGGCGACGGCCGCGAGGACCGCCCCCGCGTCGGGGTGCGCCTCGTAGGTGAGGGCGGTGACACCGCGCCCGCCGTCGTGGTCGCGCACCACCCCGTGGAACGCGGCGACGGCGCCGGCCGCGGGCCGCCGCACGGCGTCGGCCAGGGCGGCCGGGTCCCAGGCGGCCCCGGTCACCTCCGCCACGACGACCACTGCGCCGTCCGCCCGCCCGGACACCGGCGGGGCCGCGGCGTCGGCCGCGGGGTGGACCGGCAGGAACGGCACCGTCGCGCCCGCGCCGGCCGCCGCCCCGGGCAGCACCACGGCGTACCCGTCGGCCAGCGCCAGGCCGCGCAGCATCGCCGACCCGCCGTGCGGTACCGGCTCGGCGCCCGCCCCGGTCAGCCGGGCCAGGGCCAGGTGGGTGTCGCCGCCGCGGCCCGGCAGCGCCGCCGCCAGCGGTACGGCGGCCAGCGCCGGCAGGTCCCGCCCGCCGAGCCCGGCCAGCAGCGGTACCGCGAGGGTCAGCGCCGCGATCACCGCCGACTGCGGGTTCCCGGGCAGCCCCACGACGTACCGGTCCCCGACGCGCGCCAGCAGCATCGGGTACCCGGGCCGCACGGCGACGGTGTCCACGAGGTACGTCGCGCCGAGCGCGTCGAGCGCGGCGTGCAGGTGGTCGGCGGGGCCGCGCATCGTGCCGCCGGTGGTGCACACGACGTCGGCGTCGGCCAGCGCGTCGCGCAGGGCGGCCACGTGCGCCTCCAGCGTGTCGGCGATGGGCGGCGGCGGCGCGTCCACCTCGGCGCCCCAGCGGCGCAGCAGCGCCGGCAGCGCCGGCCCGAGGGCGTCGCGTAGCTGCCCGTCGGCGGCGGGGCCGGCCGTGCGCAGTTCGTCGCCGAAGACCCGGACGGCGACCCGCGGCACCCGGTGGACCGGCAGCACGTCGTGGCCGGCCGCGGCGGCGAGCCCGAGCACGGCCGGCGTGACGGCGGCACCCGCCGGCACCAGCAGCGCCCCGGCCGCCGCCTCCGCACCGGCGGCCCGCCACTCGGGCACGGCGGCCCCGGCCGGGCGGGGCGTGCCCGTGACAACGCCCCCGGCCACCTCGGCCTCCTCGACGCGCAGGACGGCGTCGGTGCCCGGCGGCAGCATGGCTCCGGTGGCGACCTCGGCGGCGGTGCCGCCGTCGGGCAGCGGCGCCGGGCGCGCACCGGCCAGGACGCGGCCGACGACCCGCCAGGGCGGGGCGCCGCGCAGGGCGTACCCGTCCACGCTGGAGGTGTCGAACGCCGGCAGCGCCGTGCGCGCGGTGAGGTCCGCGGCGAGCGTGGCGCCGTCGGCCCCGGCGAGCGGGACGTCGGCCGCGGGCAGCAGGGCGGCCAGGCCGGCGGCGTGGGCCGCCGCCCGCGCCTGCTCCCAGGACGTCGGCGCCGATGCCGACCCTGACGCCGCCGCCGACCCTGACGCCGCCGCCGACCCTGACGCCGCCGCCGACCCTGACGCCGCCGCCGACCCTGACGCCGCCGCCGACCCTGACGCCGCCGCCGACCCTGACGCCGCCGCCGACGCCGACCCTGACGCGGGCCGGGGCGCCCGGGTCTCGGCCGGCGGCGGGTGGTCCGCGCCGCGCAACTGGGCCAGGGCGTGCGGCAGCAGCGGGCCGAGCGCGGCGAGGGCGTCGCGGGCCGCGCCGGTCGAGCCGGCCACGTTGACCACGAGGGTCCGCCCGGCGACGCCGGCCAGGCCGCGCGAGAGGGCGGCCGTGGGCACCGTCCGGGCGCCGTACGCGCGGACCGCCTCGGCGATGCCCGGGATCTGGTACCCCAGCAGCGGCGCCGTCACCTCTGGCGTCCGGTCGGTCGGCGAGACGCCGGTGCCGCCGCTGGTGACCACCAGGTCGACGCCGCCGTCCAGGGCCGCCCGCAGCGCCTCGGCGACGGGCGCGCCGTCGCCGACGACCACCCGGTCGGCCGCGAACCCGAGGGCGCGCAGCCCTTCCACCAGCAGCGGCCCGCTGCGGTCGGCGTAGACGCCCGCGGCGGCCCGCTGCGACGCCACGATGACCCGGGCGCGCGGGGGCTGCTGCGGCCCGGCGGTCACGGGCGGGTCCAGGGGCCGGTCGCGCCGCCGTCCTTGCGCAGGACCCGGACGGCGTCCAGGGTGGCCGCGGGGTCCAGTGCCTTGATCATGTCGATGAGCGCCAGCCCGGCGGTCGCCACGGCGGTCAGCGCCTCCATCTCGACGCCGGTCCGGTCGGCGGTCCGGGTGGTGGCGGTGATGGCGACGCCGGTGTCGTGCGGCGTCAGCGTGACGGCGACGCTGTGCAGCGTGATCGGGTGGCACAGCGGGATCAGGTCGGGGGTGCGCTTGGCGCCCATGATGCCGGCGAGCCGGGCGGTGGCGAGGGCGTCGCCCTTGGGCAGTCCGTCGCGCCGGAGGGCGGCCAGGACCTCCGGCGTCGTGTGGACCTCGGCGGCGGCGACCGCGGAGCGGGCCGTCACCTCCTTGCCGCTGACGTCGACCATCCGGGCGGCGCCGGAGGGGTCCAGATGGGTCAGGGCCGGGGCGGCGGGGCCGGGTGAGGCGGGCATGTGGCCGATCCTACGCGCGGACACCGGACGTTGATATCAGTATTTCTTATGGTAAAAGTGCGTCTTGGTGTGCGCTTCCTGCAATTTCCATCGGCGCGAAGTCCGCACCCCGGTGGGACCATCTACGAGTCCCTTCCCACCCCGCCACCAGCGGTGGTCTTATGTGGACAATCTGTCGCAAAACATGCCTGCATTATCGGAATGTGTATAAATGGACATTTATTGGTACCGTCCATTTCAAATCTCCTCTAACGTTCTCCGCATCGCAAGACAACGGCTTTCATCACTGACGGAGAGCGTGGGGGAGGGTTACGATGCGTGGACAGGACTGGCAGTGAGTGAATCGGCCCGGGCCGTACCGGCTCCCCTGGCAGCGGCCGATCAGAAAGTAAATCCACCACAGATGGGCGAGTGGGAAGTAACTGCATGACTGAATCGGGCAACGTACGGGCAGAACGCCAATTGCGGCGACTGGTCGGTGTTGCCTCCCTGCTGGCGGCAGCAGTTCTGACCTGGGCGATCGTTGCTGCCCTGGGTGCGAACAGCTCCGCGCTGGAAGCGGCGACAGCGGTGACACTCGTCGCGCTGACCTCGGTTTCCCGGTTCGCGTACGTCCGCATGAGGATCGGCGGCACACATCAGGCATCAAGTTGGAACTGCTTCGGAATACTCATTGCACTTTCGGCCAAGGAGCCGTACTGGGTCGTACTGATCGTCTTTGTCAGCGCGATTGTCTACGGTGCGGTTCTGCGACTGGCGCCCCAACGTTTTCTGTTCAGCGTCGCCAAGGAGACAGTCGTCGCCGCGGCCGGGTGCGCCGTGTTCGCGGCCACGGGCCTGGCGGTGGACGACCCGCTCTCGTGGACGCTGGTCGGCTGCCTGTTCCTCGCCTACGTGGCGATGGAGGTGGTGGGTGACCTGCTGGTGGTGCCGGTGGTGGCACTGGCCAGCCGCACGCCGGTCCTGCAACGCTTCACCGACGAACTCGACATCCGCCTGCTGCTGGTCGCCGCACAGACAGCGATGGCCATCGGCACGGTCGTCCTCGTCCGGCTGACGCCCTCCCTGCTGGTCGCGGTACCGGGCCTGGTCCTCAGCCTGCACCTGTGGTCGGCGAGCCGGCTGCGCGGGCGGGCCGAACGCGAGGCCTGGCAGCAACTGGCGAGCACCACCGAGAGCCTCAACGACGTCGACCTCGACGCCGTCCTCACCCTCGGCGTGATCCGCGCGGCGGAGCTGTTCTCGGCCGACGAGGTCGAGATCTGCTACCGGGGCGCCGAGACCCCGCGGCTGCTGCGCGGCAACAGCCGCGGCGTGCACTACAACGGGCCGCGGCACACCGCCGCGCCGACCGAGGCCGCCGACTCCATCGCGGCGCCGCTGAGCAGCCGGGACGACGGTCCCGACATCGGCGAGCTGCGGCTGCTGTTCCGGGGCAAGGTCACGCTCTCGGAGCGGGAGCGGTACACCCTGCGGACCTTCGCGTCCGCCCTCTGCACCGCGCTGCGCAACGCCGCGGCGTACGCCGAACTGGAGCGGGTCGCCGCGGCCCACGCCCACGCCGCCGCCCACGACCCGCTGACCGGCCTGACCAACCGCCGCGCGCTGCTGGACTCCGGCGCCCGGCTGCTCGGCCAGCGGCACACCCAGGGCGTGATGGCGCTGCTGCTGATCGATTTAGACCACTTCAAAGAGGTCAACGACACCCTCGGGCACGCCGCGGGAGACCAGGTCATCATCGCCGCCGCGCAGCGGCTGGAGGCCGCCGCCGGCCCCGACGACGTGGTGGCCCGGCTCGGCGGCGACGAGTTCGCGGTCCTGCTCACCCACCTGCCCGCGCCCGCGGTCGCCAGCAACCGGGCCGCCCGGATCGTCGACGCGCTGCACCACCCCGTCGACATCGAGGGGATGCAGGTCGCCATGGAGGCCAGCGGCGGCGTCGCCGTCGCCACCGGCACCAGCGGCATGGTCGAGCTGCTGCGCCGCGCCGACGTGGCGATGTACCAGGCCAAGCGGGCCGGCAACCGGGTGGCCGTCTACAGCCGGCGCCGGGACACCAGCGAGGTCGGCCGCCGCGCCCGCGGCGGGGAGCGGCCGGGCCTGGTCGCCGACCAGGAGTTCTCGGTGCTGTTCCAGCCGATCGTCGACCTCGCCGACGGCCAGGTCGTCGCGGCCGAGGCGCTGGTCCGGCTGAAGGACTTCCCCACCCCCGCCGACGACCCGGCCGGCCTCCTGGAGGCCGTGGACCGGCCGAGCCTGCTGCCGCAGTTCCAGGACATCGTGCTCGACATGGCGCTGCTGGCCGCCGCGGACTGGCGCGAGGCGGGCTTCGACCTCCCGGTCAGCGTCAACATCGCCCCGCGCAGCCTGCTGGACCCCCGCTTCCCGGCCGCCGTGATCACCCGCCTGCGGACCCACGACATCCCCCCGCACCGGCTCATCCTCGAACTCACCGAGAGCCTCGCCCTGACCCCGCTGGACGTGGTCCAGGACGTACTCAGCCAGCTCGGCGCCGCCGGGGTGAAGCTCACCCTCGACGACGTGGGGCACGGCCCGGCATCCCTGGCGGTGCTGTCGCAGCTCCCGCTGCACGAGATCAAGATCGGGCCGGAGTTCGTCCGCGGCATGGCGTCCTCGGACGAGGCGGCCAAGGTCGTCCGGTCCGCCGTGGAGCTGGGCCGCAGCCTCAAGGTCGCCGTCGTGGCCACCGGCGTGGAGACCGACGCGCAGCGCCGGGCGCTGTGGGAACTCGGCTGCGCCGCCGGCCAGGGGCACCTGTTCGCCCGGCCGATGGCCGCGAACCGGCTGCTCGCGGCGCTGCACCGGGGTACCCACGGCCGGCCCGGCCTGCTCGCCGCCCCGCTGCACGACGAGGGCGCCGTCATCCGCATCCCGACGGCCCGGCGGGCCGGCGGGCGCCAGCCCCGTCTGCCACACTTGCCGGCGTGATCCACGACCGCTGGCGGCGCCTCGACCGCACCGCCGGCGGCCTCCCGCTCGACCTCGCGCTGTACCTGTCCGGGGCGGCCTTCGCCGGGTTCACCGCCGCCTCGTCCACGCTGCCCGCCCACCGGGCCTGGGGTGCGCTGGCCCTCTGGGGGTACGCGGCGGCGGCGCTGGTCTGCGGGGGGCAGTGGGCGCTGCGCCGCCGGTGGCCGCGCGGTGCGTCCGCGGCCGCGCGGGCGACGCTGACCGCGGCGGCGTTCGCCGCGACCTGCCTGGTCCCGCTGCTCGCGCAGGCGGTCCAGCGGGCGGGCGGGAACGCCCACCGGGCGCAGGAGGAGGTCGCGGTCGTCGAGGCGGGCGCCGGCCGGCTCCTGGCCACCGGCACGCCGTACCTCGCCGACGCGGCCATTGCCGCCCGCCCCGCGGCCGAGCAGCTCCTGGGCTACCTGCCGTACCAGCCGGGCATGGTCGTGTTCGGACTGCCGCGCGCCCTGGCCGGCGCCCACTGGTGGACCGACGCCCGGGTCGGCTTCGCCCTCGTCGCCCTCGTCGCCCTCGGCGCCGCGCTGGCCGTGCTCCCCACCACCGCCGGCCGCCGCCCGGCGGTGGTGCGCGCGGCGCAGGCTGCCACCGTCCTGCCCGTCTGCGCCCTGACCCTGGCCACCGGCGGCGACGACCTGCCGGTGCTGGCCCTCTGCCTGCTCGCCTGCGCGCTGCTCGCCGGCCGCCGCCCCGGCGCGGCCGGGGCCGCCGTCGGCGCGGCCGGGGCGCTGAAGCTGCTCGCCTGGCCGGTCGCCCTGGTCCTGGCCGTCGCGGTCGCCGCCCGCCGCCCCCGGGACCTCGGCCGGTACCTGGCCGGCGCGGTCGGCATCCCGCTGGCCTCGGCGCTGCCGGCGGTCCTCGTCGACCCGGGTGCCGCCGCGGACAACCTCGTCGGCTTCCCGCTGGGCCACGGCGTGGTGCGCAGCCCGGCCGCCTCGCCGCTGCCGGGCCACCTGATCGGCACGCACCTGCCGTACGGGCGGCCGCTCGCGCTCGGCCTGCTCCTGGCCGCCGGCCTTGCGATCGCCTGGTGGCTGCGGCGCGACCCGCCGCGCACGGCGGCCCGCGCCGCCGCCGTCTGCGCCGCCGGCCTGCTCGCCGCGACGCTGCTGCTGCCCGCCACCCGCTTCGGGTACCTGCTCTACCCCGCCGCCCTCGCCCTCTGGGTCCCCGCGCTGCGCCCCGCCGCCGGCCCCGCACCCCGCCGGCCGGCGGTCGCGCCGCGCCGGGCGGCGTGAGCACCCGCCCGCGGCCCACGCCGCGCACCGTCGCCGCCGTCGCGGCCGGCGCCGCCGCGGCGGCGTGAGGGCGCCACATCCGGGCGGCGACCGCTGTTGTCCAGATCACTTTTCGGCGCTAGATTGACGGTGCTGAATGTGTCAGACGCCCTGACGCGCGGACTGTCCGGGGTTACGCACCGGCACCGGCCGCCCCGGCGCTGCCCCCGCCCCACCGGTGACCGACGACCTCGCCGCCGGCCCCGAGCTAGGAGCCCACATGCTCAGGCGTACCGCCATCCGCGCCCTGGTCGCCGCGGGCGTCGTCGGCGCCGGCCTGGCGGCGCCGCACGCGGCGGGTGCCGCGACCCCGGCCGCGACCGCCGCCGTCCGGGTCGTCACCTACGACGCCAGCCGCGCCAGCCAGTACCGGGAGGGCCTCGCGGAGGCCGCCCGGATCTGGAACGCGAAGGTGCCCGAGATCGAGGTCAGGGAGGGTTCGCCGGCGGCCATCACCATCGTCGCCGAGAACGGCTGGCCGTCCGCGTCCCCGTCGGGCTTCGGCCGGGGCCGGATCGTCATGGGCAAGGAGGCCGTCGACCTGGGCCACCACGTACCGCGCATCGCCGCCCACGAGATGGGCCACATCTTCGGCCTGCCCGACGACCGCACCGGCCGGTGCACGGACCTGATGTCGGGCAGCAGCGCCCCTGCCACGTGCCGGAACGCCGAGCCGAACCCGCAGGAGGCCGCGAAGGTCCGGCGCAACGCCGGGGGCTCCGGCGGCCCGGCCCCGAGACTCTGATCCGCCGCACCGGTCGCCGCGCGTCGGCCCCTTTCTGGTGGGGGCCGGCGCGCGGTCGTTCCCGTCCGCGGGCGCGGTCAGAGGGCCATGTCCACGAAGCGGGACAGGTGTAGCTGCGCGGCCACCGTCACCGAGTCGGTGGGGCCGTTGCGGTGCTTGGCGACGATGAAGTCCGCCTCGCCGGCGCGCGGGGACTCCTTGTCGTAGTAGTCGTCGCGGTGCAGCAGGATCACCACGTCGGCGTCCTGCTCGATCGAGTTGTGGACGGCGATGCCGTTGGCCACGAAGTTGTGCGCCCCCGCGACGGTGGCGTCGTAGACCGTCTCGACTCCGTCCGGCTCGATGGCGACGATCTCGTCCCAGGTGACGTCGTTCGTGGCGAGCATCTCCAGCCGGTTGTCCTCCAGCAGCGCCGCGACCCGCGCGATGCGGCCCGGGGACGGCCGGCTCCTGTCCGGGACGCCGCCGCGGGACCGGGTGCCCACCGCGGCGGCGACGTGCCGGTGCGCCGTGCCGCGCTCGGCCAGGACATCCCGGACGCGCTCCCACACGTCCCGGGGGACGGTCGTGTGGGCCCTGACTTCGTGCAGCCGCTCGCGCAGCAACGCGGCGGCGGCGCCGCGCTCGCCGTGCACGCCGATGACCCGGCAGAACGCCTCCTGGTCGCCGCTGTCGTGGACGTCGAGCCGGAAACCGTACCGGCGGCCGACCCGCCCGGCGGTCCCGATCCGCGTCTGGATGCCGAAGCGCCACAGCAGGCGCGCCACGTCGTCCGCGAGCCGCCGGCTGGCGGCGGCGTAGGAGACCTGCCCGAGTGCCCCCGCGCCGGCATCCGGGCGGACGCGCGCGGACCCCCCGGTGGCCCACAGATGCCGCAGGAACAGCGCGATCTGGCGCTTCGGCAGGCCGAACACCTCCGCCGGCACGGACCTCCCGCGCTCCGACGCCGACCCGTCGCCCAGCAGGCGGGCCAGCAGCACCACCTGCCGGTCGTCCCAGGCGGTGGCCCGCTCGGGAGCGGGCACGTGCCGCGGTGCGGCGACCCGGTCGCCGACCGCCAGGTCGTCCAGGGCGGCCCACCCCCGGTAGGCGAGGAACGGGTGGTTGCCGGTGGCGCGGACCTCCCGACCGGAGGCCAGGCGCAGCCGGAACACCGGCCTCTCGCCGGTGCTGAAGACGTGCGTGAGGTGCCGGCGCACGTACTTCAGCCGTTCGTCGAGCGCCCACACGGGTACGTCCCGGGCGCCGGTGGCGAACAGTTCGCCCAGGGTCGTCTCGGCGCCGGTGTCCGCGCGGAGCACGCGCGTCTCGGCGGTCAGGCACCCCGACTCGCGCAGGTCGCTGAGCTGGGGCCGCTTGTCGGTCCGCTGCTCCGGCCCGCGGTTGAGCTGGCTCACCGCGATCACCGGGCACTCGATCTCCTTGGCCAGCAGCTTCAGCCCCCGCGACAGCTCCGACACCTCCTGCTGCCGGGACTCGACCCGCTTCGGCGAGGACATCAACTGCAGGTAGTCCACGACGATCAGCTTGAGGTCGTGCCGCTGCTTGAGCCGGCGGGCCTTGGCCCGGATCTCCATCAGGTTCATGTTGGGGGTGTCGTCGACGAACAGCGGCGCCTCGCTGATCTCGCCCATCCGGCGGGCCAGCTTGGTCCAGTCGTCGTCGGAGAGCTGGCCGGAGCGCAGGGTGTGCAGCGGTACCCGGGCCTCGGCGGACAGCAGCCGCATCACGATCTCGACCTTGCTCATCTCCAGCGAGAAGATGCAGCTCGCCAGGTTGTGCTTCAGCGAGGCGGAGCGCGCGAAGTCCATCGCCGCCGTCGAGTTGTGGGTCGGGATCATGCTCGGACCCGCGAGGTACAGGTGGTCGGCGTTGTCGACGGCGATGCACCGTACCGGCACGCTCGGCACCGGCCGGACGCCGACGATGTACCGCCGGTCGTCCCCGGCGTCGGCGGGGAAGGTCAGGCGGTACGGCGCGGCCGGCACCGGCCCGCCGGTCGCCGTGCAGCGGCGGCCCAGGCTGCTCACCAGCTCGCGGACGTCCCGGGCCAGCCGCGCCGACCAGGTGGTGATCCGCACCGCGCCGCCGTCGACGGCCGTACCGGCGGCGTCCACCAGGCCGGCGAGCAGGTCCCGGCGCTGGGCCGCTGAGGCCCGCAGGTAGCGCCGGGGGAGGTACGCGGTCGCCGCGGCGCCCGGCTCCGGGGCGTGCGGCGCGGCGGCGCCCGCGGTGCCCAGGCGGGTGCCGAGCGCGTACGGCGGGACCGGGAGGTCGTCCCGGTGCGGCAGGGCCAGCGGCGCGCAGGTGGCGACCGCGTGGCGGGGCCGCCCGTCGCGGGGGTCGCGCAGGGTCTCGGCGATCTGCCGGGTGGTGACGATCGCCGGCCCGGCGACGACATCATCCCCGGCGACGACATCATCCCCGGCGGCGACGGCGTCCCTGGCGACGACATCATCCCCGGCGGCGACGGCGTCCCTGGCGACGGCGGCATCCTCGGCGGCGACGACATCCTCGGCGGCGACGTGCCCGGCGGCGGCGTCCCCGGTGGTGGCGCGGCCGGCGCCGGTCGGCGCGAGCGCGGGGGGCTGCCGGCGCCGCGCCCGGTCGGTCGTCACCCAGAGGTGGGCGGCGTCGGCGACGATCACCGACCCGTCGGAGAACGCCACCTCGTAGCAGGGCCGGCCGTACCGGACCGCGAACGCCTCCGTCACCCGCGTCGGACGCCCGTCCGCGCCGAGGACCTCGTCGCCCACCGCGACCTCGCCCATCGTCGTCCAGCCCGCGGGCGTCGCCAGCGGGGTTTCCAGCGCCAGCGCCTTGCCCAGGCCGGGCCGGCCGGCGACGATGACGAGCTGGCCGGCGTGCAGGCCGTTGAGCAGGCGGTCCAGGTCGGAGAAGCCGGTCGGCACCCCGGTCATCATGCCGCCGGAGGCGCCCACGGCCTCGATCTCGTCGAGGGTCGGCTGGAGCATGTCGGCCAGTACCGCGAAATCCTCGCTCACCCGGCGCTCGGTGACGTCGTACACCGCCTGCTGGGCCAGGTCGACCGCGTCGTCGACGTCGCGGGTGCCGCCGGAGGCCGAGCCGTAGCCGATCTGCACGATCCGGGTGCCCGCCTCGACCAGCCGGCGCAGGATGGCCCGCTCGCCGACGATGCGCGCGTAGTAGGCGGCGTTGGCCGCGGTGGGGACGGCCGCGATGAGGGTGTGCAGGTACGGGGCGCCGCCCACGCGGCCCAGCTCGCCGGAGTCGGCGAGGGCCGCGGCGACGGTGATCGCGTCGGCCGGCTCGCCGCGGCCGTACAGGTCGAGGACCGCGTCGAAGACCGTCGCGTGGTGGGGCCGGTAGAAGTCGTTCGGCTTGAGGATCTCGATGACGTCGGCGATGGCGTCCTTGGACAGCAGCATTCCGCCGAGTACGCACTGCTCGGCGGCGATGTCCTGGGGCGGGGTGCGGTCGTAGCCGCCGCGGGGCGCGTCGTCGGCGGGCGGGCGCCGCTCGGGTACCGCGGGGGCGGCGTCGGTCCGCGGTCCGGTCCGGGTGTCGGGTCGCGCGCCGGCCCGCGGCTCGGGTCGCGCGCCGTCGTCGGTCGGCACTGGGTCCCCCTCGCTGAGCGTCGTCGGCGGTCGTCGCCGGGCCGGCGGGACGCGGCAGGGGGTGGTACCGCGCCGGCGTGCGGAGGCCGTTGGCAAACGATAGGGAAGTGGGCCGACGCCTGCCAGTCGGCCGGTGGACAGTCCTGGGGAAAACCTGTGGATAACTCGTCCGATGCTGTGGATAACCCTGGGGACAGCCTGTGGACAAGAACATGAGAAAAAACCACATAGTTTGCCTGGCCTGCGTCTACGTGGCGTCGGTGTTGTGGACAGAAGAAAGTCCGGTGATTCGGTGTCTCCATCGTGGCGGTACGGGGCCGACTGTCCCCTTCCGCCCGCGCCGCTCGGCCGGCTACGCTTTCCACTCGGCCCTCGCCGCCGCTCCGCCGCCGCCCGGTCGCCCGCCGAACAGCCGTCGGTCCCGCCGAACCGCCCCTCCCGCCGCCGATCAGCGGACCCGCGGCGATCCGGCCGGACGGCCCGTGCCACCCCGCGCCGGTCGGTCCGGCGCCGGTCGGTGGTCCGTGTAGCCCATTGCGATCGCATGACGGAGGCGAAACCATCACCCAGGTGAGCTACCACCGAGATTGGGAGGAGGGCCCGCGCACGCGGACGCCCCGGTCCTCCGCGGACGGGTGGCTCGAACCTGAGCGGCCCCCGCCACCGGACCCGGGTCCCGTCGCGGGCTCCGCTGGCGGCTGGCCGCCGTACGGCGGCGCCGACTCCGGCCGGCACCGGGTCGCCGGCACCGACGGGTCCGGCACCGACCGGCCCGGCGCCCACCGTCCCCCGGCGGACGAGGAGGACACGGCGTACGTCGGCGAGGTCCTGCCGGCCCTGCGCCGCGCCGACTACGGGCCCGGCAGCTCACGCTACGAGGCCCTCCGGCAGTCCGACCCCAACGGGACGCCCTGGCGCGACCCCCGCGCCGCCGCCTGGCCGGACGCGGCCGCGCCGCCCCCGGCCGACGACCGCCCGACCGACCCGCGCTGGAGCACGCCGGCCACCTCCGCACCGGCGCCGTCGGCGTGGTCCGCCCGGCCGTCGTGGGACCGCCCCGCCGCCGCGCAGCGCTCCGCCCCGGCAGCGCCGTACCCGGCGCCGCCCCCCAGCCCCACCTGGGAGTACGGCGGCGGCGCCACCCCGTCGTCCGCCCCGGTCACGCGGGACTACGGCGCACCGTCGCCGGGCCACCGCGCGCCCTCTGCCGACTCCGGCACGCAGGACTACGGCACCCAGGCCGGCAACTACCGCGCCCCGGCGCCGGACTACGGCGCTCCGGCCCGGGACCACGGCGCCCCCGCGCCGGACTACAGCGCCCGCGCGCCTGACTACGGTGCCCGCGCGCCGGACTACGGCGCGCCCCCGCAGGGGTACCGCGCCGCGACCGGGTACGGGTCCGCGCAGCGGCACGCCGTGCCGGGGGCGGAGTACGGCGGCGCGTGGTCCGACCCGGCCGGCCGGTCGTACGGCGCGGCCGCGCACGCCGCGGACGGGTACGAGGGGCGTCGCCGCCAGGCCGACCAGACGGGCGACCTCGCCGGCTACCACCCGCGCCGCGCCGAGCCCGAGCGGGCCGAGCCCTACGGCGCCGCCCCGGCGTGGACCGCCGCGGGCTCCGACGCGGCACCGGCTGCCGGCGGCTGGGCGTCGGGCGCCGGTGCGCCCGACGCGCGCCGCGCCTACCCGCCGGCCGACGAGGCCGGCGCTCGCGCGCGCGAGGCCGCGCGCGGGGGCTGGTCCGCGGCGGCCGGGGCGGGCTACGCCGCCGCGCCGCAGGCGGACCCCCAGGCCGCTCCCGCACCGCGCGACGCCGACGACCGGTGGCCGACGCCGCGCGACGCCGCGCAGCACCCGCAGGCCGCTCCGCGCGCCGACGCCCGGGAGGCCGCTTCCCGCCACGCGGGCGACCGGGGCCACGCCGACGGCTGGGTCGCAAGCCCGCCCTACGCCGGGGACCGGACCGCGGCCGCCCCCTACGCCGGAGACCAGACCGGGGGTGCCCGCTACGCCGGCGGCCAGGCCGAGAGCGCCCGCTACGCCGGAGACCACGCCGGGGGTGTCCGCTACGCCGGGGACCAGGCGGGGGGCGCCCGCTACCCGGACGACCAGGCCGCGGCTGCCCACTACGCCGGCGGCCAGGCCGCGGCTGCCCACTACGCCGGCGGCCAGGCCGCGGCCGCCCGCTACGCCGACGACCGGACCGCGGCTCCGCGCTACGCCGACGACCAGGCCGGCCCCCCGCGCTACACCGAGGAGCCCCCCGCCCCGCCCCGCTACGCCGAGGACCGGGCTGCGGCCCCGCGCTACGCCGACGAGCGCCCCGCCGCACCCCGCTACGCCGACGACGAGGCCGCCGCGCCCCGCTACGCCGACGCGGCGGCCCCCCGCCGCGTCGAGGACCGGGCGGAGGCGACGGGGTACGCGGACCGGCCGGCTGACAACGGCCCTCCCCAGGCCGGGATCCGCTACGCCGCGTCGCGCTACGCCGACGCCCCGGCGCACGACCCCGAACCCCGCCCGGCCCCCCGCGCCGCCGAGCCGCGTTCCGCGGGTCCCCGCTACGCCGACGCGCCCGACACCGACGGGTCCGGGTACGTCGCCGAGGTCCGCTACGCCGACGAACCGCGGTACGCCGACAACGGGTCCGGGCGCGCCGACGACGACCGGTACGACGACGCCCGCTTCGCCGAGGACCGGTACGACGACGACGCCCGCTACAGCGAGCGCTACGCCGAGGACCGGTACGAGGACGGGTTCCGCGACGACGACGCGCCGTCCGCCGACGACCGGTACGACGACGACCGGTACGACGAGCAGCGGAGGCCCGCCGGTGCGGCGGACACCGACGCGCCGCGGGGTCGCCGCCAGCGCGGCGACGACCCGCCGGCCGACCGCGCCGACGCGGCCCCCTACCCGCCGCGCCGCCGCCGGCCGGTCGCCGCGGAGCCCGAGTTCGACGAGGACACCGACGGCGGCCAGGAACCCCGCCCGGCCGCCCGCGGCCGCACCGACGACCCCGTCAGCCGCAGCTACCGCGACGCCCCCGCCCGCGGCCGCGGGCGGTCCCGGGACACCGTCGACGTCTCCTGGTCCGAGCTGCCCGACGACGTGGACGAGGACGCCGACGACTACGCCCGCGGGAGCGGCGACGACCCGGACGCCGGTGCGCGCCGCCCCGACGGGCCGGCGGGCCGGGGCCGGTCGGCCCGGGCCGGCGCCGGGCTCCCGCGCGCCGGCCGGGACGCCCCCGGCGCCGCGCGGCCGCCGCGCCGCCGGTCCGTGTCCGACGCCGACGAGCCGCCGCCGCGCCGGGACCTGCGGGACGACGACGAGTCCCCCCGCCGCCAGGGCCTCACGGACGCCGGCCAGCCCCCGCGCCGCCGCTCCATGACGGAGGCGGGTCAGCCGCCGCGCCGCCGGGACCCCGCGGACCGGTCCATGACGGACGCGGGTCAGCCGCCGCGCCGCCGGGACCCCGCGGACCGGTCCATGACGGACGCGGGTCAGCCCCCGCGCCGCCGGAACCCCGCGGACCCGTCCATGACGGACGCCGGCCAGCCCCCGCGCCGCCGCGGCTCCGCGGACCGTTCCATGACCGAGGCCGGCCAGCCCCCGCGCCGCCGCGAGCCCGCGGACGCCGATCGCCCCGGACCGACCGGCCGGCCGCGTCGCCGCGACGAGGGCGCGGAGGCCGGCCAGTCCCGCGCGCGGGACGCCGGCCGCTCCGCGCGCGATCTCGCCGACGCCCCCGAGGACCGCCCGCAGCGGCCCCGGCCCGACCGCCCGGAGGCCGGCGAGGCGCGCGTCCGCCGGGACCGGGCCGACGGCCCGCCCCCGCGCGCCGGCCGGCCCTCCCGCGGCCGCGAGCTGACCGACGGCCAGCCCCCGCGGCCGACCCGGCGGCGCGACGGCGACCCGGCGGCGAGCACCGACGTGGTCCGCCGCCGGCCGGTCCGCGCCGACGACACCGACGACCGGGACCGGGACTGGCCGGCGGAGCAGACCGACGGCGCCGGCCGGCCGGCCGGCTACCGGACCGGCGCCGAAGGCCGCCCACGCCGGCCGGCCGGGTACCGTCCCGGCGTGGAATCCATCGACGAACGTGCGTACCCTCCCGCCCAGCGGCGCCCGGTCGACGATCCGCCCGGCAGCGCCCGCACCCGCCGCGAACCCCCGGCCCGCCCGACCCGGGAGCGCGGCGACGGCGCCCCGCGCCCCCGGCGCGACCAGACCGACGGCGGGTACCGCGGGCCGGCCAACTACCGGGACGCCGGCGACCGTGCGCCCGCGCGCCGCCCGCTCCTGAGCGACGAGACCTCGACGGGGATGCTCGACCAGCCGGCCGACGGGTACGGCTCCCGCGCGGTCACCACCCGCCCGGCCGCCTACCGGCAGTCGGCGCCGACCTCCGGCACCGGCAGCGTGTCCCCGTACCGCGGCGGCGACCCGGCCGCGCCCGGCCCGTCCACCCAGAGCCGGATCCGCCGGTCCGAGGCCGACGAGGCCGCGCCGGGGCGGCTGTCCAACGGCTACAACCAGGCGATGGCGTACACGGCACTGTGGTTCGCGGTACCGCTGGTTGTGCTGGTGCTGTGGAGCCTGACCCTCAACGGCGAGGCGTCCGCGAACTGTGTGGACGGACTGCCCTGCAACTCCCAGCGCGGCGCCGCGCTCGCCTCGCTGCTCGGCGAGGTGCCCAAGGCCGGCGCGATCCTGCTGCTGAGCCTCGGCGTGGCCCTGGTGCTGCGCAAGGTCAGTACGTCGTGGAAGGCCTCGACGGTCGGCTTCGCCGCGGCCGTCGTCGGCGGCGGTCTCGCGACGGTCGCCGTCTCGGTCTTCACGGGCCAGCCGCTCGGCTGACCGGCCGGCCGTTCGGCTGACCGGCCGGCCGCGGGTGGTACCGCGGTCACCGGTACGGGCGACCCTCCACTGTGACCTTCGTGCCATCCGGCCGGGGTCCGGGTCGCGCCCGGGTTTCGCGGGCGGCAGGGTAGGGCAGAGCAGCCCCGACGGCGCCGCGTCCGGCGACGCCGGGACCACCCTGGACGTTCGGAGACTGTCATGCCCGTACTTCAACCGTCGGCGACGGAGGAGTTCACCGTCAGCGGCGACCGGTGGCGCCACCGCCCGGACGTCATGCTGCTCAGCGTGGCCGAGTGGCGCGCGGTCGTGGAGGAGCGGACGTGGCCGCCGTACGTGACGGTCCTGCTCGACGCCCTCGCCCTGGCCGCCGACGACAACGGCGAGATCCTCAACTTCCGGCTGCACGAGTTCTACGCGGCCGAGATGTCGGCGGTCCTGCGCGACGGCGACGACGCGGCGGAGTGGTCGCTGGCCTACGACCGGTTCGTCGCGCTGGTCCTCATGTCCACCATGGAGCAGCTTCTGCACACCGGCTACCTGGCGCTGCGCGACAACGAGACGTCGTACGACTACCGGCTCGTGATCCCGCCCGTGTGAGCCCCCAGGCCGACGGCGGCGCACCGAGGCCCACGGGCCGCTGGTGCGCCGCCGTCGGCGTGGGAGTTCAGTGGGTCAGGCGGGTGAGGAGCCGCCGCTGCGCCCGCAGGGCCGTCCGCAGGCGCTCGGTGTCGGCGTCGTCCCCGGCGCCCTCGGCGATGTCGGCCAGCCGGCGGCGCAGGGCTTCGGTGTACTGCGCGACCGCGCCGTCGAGCAGCTCGCGGGCCTCGGTGTAGGCCGTCCGCGGGTCGTCGACGAAGCCGGACTGGATGTCCCGCCACTGCCGGTCGAAGTCGTCGGCGGCGCCGTCCGGCCACAGGCCGTCCTCCGCCGCGTCGCCGGTGCGCCCGCCGGCCGCGCCGGCCGGGCGGCCGCCCGCGTCCCGGGCCGCGGCGTCCCGGTCCGACCCGCGCACCTGGCGCGGGATCGCCGCCCCCTCGCCGCCCGCGCGCGGCGCACCCGACCCGCCCGCGCCCCCGGACGCGGCAGCCGCGCCGGACGCGGCGGGCGGGGTGGTTGCGCCGGAGGCGGCGGGCGGGTTGGTCGCGCCGGAGGCGGCGGACGCGGTGCGGCCGGTCGCCGGGTCGGGGCGCTCGACCGACTCGCCCGTCCCGTCCCCGCCGCGGGGCTCGGGCCGCTCGGTGGAGGTGCCCGGTCGCGCCGTGGACGTGTCGGGGCGCTCGGTGGAGCTGCCGGCCCCGCGGCGGTCGTCGTCGGTACTCCGGTCGACCGTCGCCTGACCGACGGCGGGCGGCTGCTGCGGAACGGTGCGGCTCATGGTGGTCCTCTCACTCGGTTCGATGACGAAGTGCGTGGGGTGGTCAGCGGGTCGCGCGCGGGCGGCCGTCGGCCGCCTCCGCTCCGTTCTCCCGCTCCCCGTACTCCCGGTCCCGGCCCGGCTCGCCGTGCGTCCCCGGGTGGTACTGCCGGTCGGTGAACCGCCCCGCGCCCCGGTCGCCCGCCGCGTCCGCGCCGCGACCGTCCGCGTCCGCGTCCGCCCGGTCGTCGTGCGCCGGGTCGTGACCGTCGAGGTGCCGCGGGTCGGTGTGCCGCGGGTCGGTACCGTGCGCGGCTCCGTCGGTGCGGTGCCGGCCGGTGTCGGTGTCGGCACCGAGCAGGGTGGC
Source organism: Pilimelia terevasa (assembly GCF_014647915.1). Classification (GTDB taxonomy): domain Bacteria; phylum Actinomycetota; class Actinomycetes; order Mycobacteriales; family Micromonosporaceae; genus Pilimelia; species Pilimelia terevasa. The sequence continues at coordinate 18,917 of NZ_BMQC01000013.1, read as the reverse complement.
CACGAGCTGGCGGTAGTGCACGAGCGCCTGGCGCAGGTCCTCGGTGGAGGCGGTGTCGGCGGCCGCCCGGTCGCTGACCGCGTGCGCGGCGCGGTAGTGGTGCAGGACGTCGGCGTGCTCCACGGACAGGTCGGCGACCTGCTGGTCGTAGCCGTCGGTCGGGTACCCGCGCTCGCCGATCACGGTCGTCAGCAGGACGTCCGCGGCGCGGACCGCACCGGCGGGGTCGTCGACGAACTGCTCCTGGATCTGGTTCCACCGCACGTGGTAGGCCCGGCGCGCCTCGGCCGGGATCTCGCGCAGCGTCAGGTCCTCGTGGCGGCGCTCGCGGTCGCGCAGCTCCTCCTCGGCCGCCCGGCGGTCGGGCGCCGAGGCGAGCGCGCGGTCGTACTCGGGCCCGAACACGCGGCGCAGCCGCTGCCGGCGGTACCAGAGGGCACCGACCGCGGCCGCGGCGGCCACGAGAGCGAGTACGACGACCAGCACGATGATTCCGGGAGTGCTCATGGGACCTCCTCAGGCCGGCGGACGACGGCGCACCGCCGTCTCGGTCCGCCATTCCCCGTCCTGCCGCGCGCTACACCACCGCGGCGCAGGAGTCGGTCGGCGTGAACGTCCACCCGCGCGCATCCGGCCGCCGGGTTTCGCTGCGGTCCATTCCGGGAATGGACACTCTGAACTGTGTTCTGCGCCATAGTGGAGCCCCGGTGTCGGCCATGTGGCCGGGTATCTGCCGATACGACACTCCGGCGAAGCTCCGACCCTTCCGGCGAACACAAAGATTTCGGACTTGGCTGGTGTGGTGGCCCATCGATGGCTGTTGCCAGCGGTCGGGCCGGTCCACAAGGATGAGTTTCACGCGTCGGTGACTGGGGATGCCATCGACGTGCGTGTCTGCGTGGTGCCCGGACGAAGCTGAGACTGCGCTGCTTCGCCGTGCCCGTGGACGCGCCCGATGGCGGGGACGGTCTGGGGCCGTGCCCCCGTCCTTACTGCGCGAACGGGTGGGTGCACGGTGGTCCTGACTGGCCTTGCCGTAGCAATGTCGGCGACCCTTTTTCTGGCCGCCACCATCACGCTGTGGTGGACGCTGCACGCCTGGCGGACACCGCAGACACTGCACGCGACGCGGTTCGCGCCGCCCGACGGCAGCCACGCGTACACCTTCTCGCTCCTCCTGCCCGCGCGACACGAGGAGGCGGTGCTCGCCCGCACCGTGCGCCAGCTCCTCCAGTCCCGGCACCAGGCCTTCGAGCTGATCCTCATCGTCGGCCACGACGACCCGGCGACCTCGGCGGTCGCGCACGAACTGGCCGCGGAGTATCCGCAGGTGCGCGTGGTCGTCGACCAGCACGCGGTGAAGAACAAGCCCAAGGCCCTCAACACCGCGCTGCCGACGTGCACCGGCGACATCGTCGGCGTCTTCGACGCCGAGGACCAGGTCCACGCCGACCTGCTCACCCACGTCGACTACGCGTTCCGCACGACCGACGCGACGGTCGTGCAGGGCGGCGTGCAGCTCATCAACTTCCACTCCAACTGGTACAGCGTCCGCAACTGCCTGGAGTACTTCTTCTGGTTCCGCAGCCGGCTGCACCTGCAGGCCCAGCGCGGCTTCATCCCGCTGGGCGGCAACACCGTCTTCGTCCGGGCGGACACGCTGCGCCAGGTCGGCGGCTGGGACCCGCAGTGCCTGGCCGAGGACTGCGACCTGGGCGTGCGGCTGTCCAGCATCGGCTGCAAGGTCGTCGTGGCCTACGACGCGCTGCTGGTCACGCGGGAGGAGACGCCCGACTCGGCGATGGCGCTGTTCAAGCAGCGGACCAGGTGGAACCAGGGCTTCCTCCAGGTACTGCGCAAGGGCGACTGGCGCCAGCTCCCCAGCCGCCGGCAGCGGCTGCTCGCGCGGTACACGCTGGCCTCGCCGTTCGTGCAGGCGTTCACCGGGGTGACGACGCTGGCGGGGTTCACGATGGCCATCCTGTTCGACCTGCCGGTGGGGATCGCGCTGCTGTCCTACCTGCCGCTGCTGCCCACCGTGGGCACCCTGTTCTTCGAGATCATCGGCCTGCACGACTTCGGCCGGCAGTACGGGCTGCGCATCCGCGCCCTCGACTACGCCAAGCTCGTCGTCGGCGTGCCGGTGTACATGCTGCTGCTCGCCGGTGCCGCGACCCGCGCCGTCCTGCGCGAGTGGCGCGGCCGGCGGGACTGGGAGCTGACCCGGCACGTCGGCGCCCACCTGCTGCCCGACGCGCCCACGCCCGCCACCGCCGACGCCTGACGGAGAGTGCGATGACGACTGTGGTCACCGAGGCGCCGGCCGTCGCCGGTCCGCCCGCCCGGCCCGCGCCGCCGGCCGCGCCCGCACCGCTGGGTCGCCGCCGGCACCGCGCCGACCGGCCGCTGCTGCTGGGCCTCACCGCGCTCACCGCGCTCGTGCACGGGGTCAACCTGGGCGGCGGCCCGGTGTTCGGCGCCGACGAGGGCACCTACCTGGCGCAGGCGTGGGCGGTCCGGGAGGGCGTCGGCCTCGCGCACTACACCTACTGGTACGACCACCCGCCGTTCGGCTGGATGCAGCTCGCGGCCCTGGGATGGCTGCCGGACCTGGCGCTGTCGGCGCGCCCGTCGCTGGTGGCCGGGCGGGTGGCGATGATGGTGTTCGCGCTGGCCAGCACGGTGCTGGTGTACCTGCTGGCGCGCCGGCTTCGGCTGCCGCCGTGGGCCGCGGCCACCGCGGTGGCGCTGTTCGTCCTGTCGCCGCTGGAGCTGGCCCTGCACCGGCAGGTGTACCTGGACAACATCGCGGTGACCTGGCTGCTCGGCGCGCTGCTGCTGGCGCTGTCGCGGCGCCGGCACCTGTGGCACTACATCGCGGCCGGCGGCTGCGCGGCGGGCGCGGTGCTGTCCAAGGAGACCGTCGTGCTGGCGGTACCGGCGGTCGCGCTGGCGATCTGGCAGCGCAGCCACCGCAGCACCCGGGCGTTCTGCCTCACGGGGTTCGTGGCCGCGTTCGTGCTGACGCTGTCGGTGTACCCGCTGTACGCCGCGCTCAACGGCGAGCTGATGCCCGGCGGCGGCCACGTGTCGCTGCTGGGGGCGTGGTTTCACCAGGTGGCGGGTCGGCACTCGTCGGGCAACGTACTGGACGCCGGCAGCGACGCGTACCGGACGGTCGACGCCTGGCTGTACCAGGACCCGGTGGTCGTGCTGGCCGGGGCCGCGGCGGCGCTGCTGGCCCTCGGCGTGCGGCGGCTGCGGGTACCGGCGGTCGCGGCGACGGTGATGTCGCTGATCGCGCTGCGCCCGGGCGGCTACCTGCCGGCCATGTACGTCACGCAGGTACTCCCGTTCTTCGCGCTCTGCCTGGCCGGGCTCGCGCACACCGCGACGGTGCTGTTCCGCCGCGGCACCTGGGCGCCGCCGCGCCTGCGCCGCCCGGTGCGGGCCGCCGCCTTGGTGCTGGCCGCCGCCCTGGCGGCGGGGGTGGGGGCGAGCTGGTACGACGGCAACCGGCGGCTGTGGCGCGAGGATGCCAACGCCGGGTACGTCACCGCCGGCCGCTGGGTCCGCGAGCACGTGCGCCCGGCCCAGACGCCGCGGATCGTCGTGGACGACGCCCTGTGGCCGGACATGGTCCGCGCCGGCTTCGCGCCCGGGACCGGGGCGATCTGGTTCTACAAGCTGGACCTGGACCCGGCGGTGATGGCGCACCTGCCCGGCGGCTGGCGGGACCTGCACTACGTCGTGGTCACCCCGATGATGCGGCAGCGCCCCGACGGCCTGCCGACCCTGACCGAGGCCATCACGCACTCCGAGGTGGTGGCCGCCTTCGGCGCGGGCGCGGAGCGGATCGAGGTCCGCCGCGTCCTGACCGAGCTGAGAGAGGCGACGCCATGATCCGTCGAACGGCGGGCCTGACCCTGGGCCTGCTCCTTCCCACCATGATCTTCGCCGCGGGCGTGCTCCCACCCGCCTCGGCGGCGGCACCCGACAACCTGGTCGCCAACCCGGGCACGGAGAAGCTGGCCGACGGGCAGCCGGAGTGCTGGCAGCTCTACCGGCGCGGCGCCAACACCGCCGAGCTGACCAGCACCCGGGAGGCGCACGGCGGCCGCCGCGCGATGACGCTGACGGTGTCGGCGTACACCGACGGCGACGCGAAGGTGATGATGGCCGAGCAGGCCGGCTGTGCCCCGGCGGTCACGCCGGGCCTGCGCTACGACCTCTCGCTCTGGTACCGCAGTACCGCGGCGGCCGCGTCCATCACGCTGTTCCGGTACGACGGCACCCAGTGGCAGTACTGGACCGAACTGGCCAACCTGCCCGCCGCCGCGAAGTACACCGAGGCCACCGCCCGGACCCCGGTCGTCCCGCCGGGCACCACCGGGGTCCAGTGGGGCGTCGGCCTCGCCGGGGCCGGGGCGGTGACCACCGACGACTACCGGATGAACGAGGCCGGCAAGCCGCCGGAGAACCCGGTCTGCCGGCCGGGCAAGCGGTGTCCGACGGGCGCCTGGGAGGTGCTGCCGTACCAGTCGCCGGTCCGCGGGATCCACGCGGCGCTGCTGCGCACCGGCAAGGTACTGCTGATCGCCGGGTCGGGCAACGACACCGGGGAGTTCGCCAAGGGCCGGTTCAGCACGACGCTGTACGACCCGCGAACCGGCGCGTTCACGTCGATCCCGACGCCGGCCGACCTGTTCTGCGCCGGCCACGCCCAGCTCCCCGACGGGCGGCTGCTGGTCCTCGGCGGCAACGCCGCGTACCCGGCGGCCGACGGCTCGCACGGGTACAAGGGCCTGCGGGTGTCGTACGTCTTCGACCCGGCGACCAACAGCTACACCCGCACCAACGACATGAACGAGGGCCACTGGTACCCGTCGGCGACCGTGCTCGGCAACGGCGACGTGCTCTCGGTCGGCGGGCTCAACGAGCGGTCCGAGGGCGCGGTGAGCACCGAGTACTTCTCGGCGGCCGAGCAGCGCTGGCTGAAGCCGGACGAGGTCACCCAGACGTACCGCTTCTGGGGCCTGTACCCGGCGATGATCCTGACCGCGGACGGCAAGCTGTTCTACACCGGCAGCCACGTCTTCGGCGACGGCCAGCCCGGCACCGGCGCGTCCCTCTACGACCACAACACCGGCGTCGTCACCGATGTCCCCGGCCTGCAGGACAAGGACCGGCGCGACCAGTCGATGAGCGTGCTGCTGCCGCCGGCCCAGGACCAGCGGGTCCTCACCATGGGCGGCGGCAACGTCAACTCCAACCCGGACGCCGTGCGGCACACCGACATCATCGACCTGACGGCCCGCAAGCCGAAGTACATGCCCGGCCCGAAGCTGCCCACCGGCTACCGCGAGGACGGGTCGGTGCAGAAGGCGCACCAGGGCAAGATGTACGTCTCGGCGGTGATCCTGCCCGACGGGCAGGTCTTCGAGACCGGCGGCGCGCTGCACAACCGGGCCGACCCGGTGTTCGAGGCGTCGATGTACAACCCGTCGACCGACCGGTTCAACGACGGGATGGCCCGGGACCCGGTGCCGCGCGGGTACCACTCGTCGGCGTTCCTGCTGCCCGACGGCCGGGTGATGGCGGTCGGCGACAACCCGAGCGACGGCTCGTTCGACAACCGGATCTCGGTGTACTCGCCCTGGTACCTGTTCGAGAAGAACCGGCCGGCGATCACCGCGGTCGCGTCCCGCACCTGGTCGACGGGCAGCCGGCAGAAGCTGACGGTCGACCGGGAGATCGCCGAGGTGGCCCTCATCCGGCCGGCCGCCGTCACCCACTCCTCGGACCCGAACCAGCGGTACGTGGTGCTGCCCGTCACCGACGAGGACGACGACGGCACCGTCGAGGTGCAGGTCACCGACAACCCGAACATTGCGCCGCCGGGCTGGTACATGCTGTACGCCTCGGACGCCCGCGGGGTGCCCTCGGCGGCCCAGTGGGTGAAGATCGAGGCGCCGGCCGCGGCCCCGCCCCGGGCCCGCCGCACCGCCGCCGTCCGCCCGCCGGCCGTACCGGTACCGGCCGGCGTGGACGGCTGCCTGCGCAGCTACGGCAACGGCAGCCAGTGCGTGCCGCGGACGTTCCCGTCGATGGTCGCCGACCGGTGCGGGTACCTGCGCGAGCGCGGCCTGGGCGGGCTCGCCGTCCGGGCGGGCGACCCGCACGGGCTGGACCGCAACCGCGACGGGGTCGCCTGCGGCGCCGGCGACTGAGCGCCACCGCACCGGAGCGGGTCGCGGACCCGCGCACCGCCGGGCACCGGAGCCGGCCCCCGCGTCAGCGGCGGGCCGGCTTCGCCGCGTCCAGTGCCGACTGGAGGGACTTGCGGTACGCGCGACTGGTGTAGGTGGCGCCGGAGACGGTGTCCACCTCGGCGCTCTGGGCGACCAGGGTCCGCTCCTTGAGCAGCGGCACCGCGCGGTCGTTGATCTGCCCGGACTCCCCCTTGTCCGGGTGCCGGGTGGCGATCTCGGTGATCCTGCCGCGGGCCAGCGTCACGGTGACCCGCACGGCGCCGTACCGGTCGGTGACCGACTTCCCGGGGAAGACGCCGCTGCCGCCTCCGTCGTCGTCTCCGCCGTCTCCGCCGTCGTTGCCGTTGCCGCTGCCGTCGTTGCCCTTGTCGATGTCCGGCGTGGGGCGGACCGTCGGGGCCGGCGGCGGGTCGCCGGGGCGGGAGCCGCCCGTCGCGTTGTCGGCGCCGCCGCCCGTGCCGGCGCCGCCCGTGTCGTCGCTGGCGGAGCCGGCCGGGTCGACCTCGGCCGGCGGCGGCTCCGGCGGGACCAGGCGCAGGCCGACGATGACGGCCGTGCCGGCCAGCGTGCCGAACAGGGCGGCGGTGATTCGGTGCATGTGCTGCCTCCTCCCGCCGGGACACCGGCCCGCAGGCCGACCGCGGCAGGTGCGGTACTGACAGCAGGTCAGACGCGCCGCGACGCGCGGGCGTTGCCGCCGGCCCGAAACGCCCCCCGATGTACCGGTGCGTATCGCGCGACCACGCCGCCGCCGCGGCTAGGCTCCGCGGCGATGATCACCGGCGCCGCCCCGTGCCGCGGACCTTGCGCGCGGGCCGGGGACCCCGCCGCCGCCGACCGGACGACCCGGGAGGGGAACACCGATGTCCCGCAGGACCGCTTGCCGTCCGGCGCCGCCCGGCCCCGCCCCGACGGTCTCGACCGCGGCGCGGGCGCGGGCCGCTCTGCCCGTGTGGGCCGCTCTGCCTGCGCGGGCCGGTCAGCCCGCGTGGGCTGCCGTGCCCGCCTTGGTCGCTGTGGTGGCGCTCGGCGGCTGCGGCGGGGCCGCCCCGACCGCCGCGGTCGCCGGCCCGACGGCGTCGCCCGTCTTCAGCCGGGCGGACGTGGCGTTCGCCGCCGGCATGACGGCGCACCACCGGCAGGCCCTGGAGCTGGCCGAGCTGGCCGGTACCCGGGCCGGCGCCGAGGTCCGGGCGCTCGCGGCCGCGACCCGCGGCGCCCGGGAGCCGCAGCTCCACCAACTCGCGGGCTGGCTGCGCGCGTGGGGGGAGCCGGTACCGCCGGCCGGCCCGGCCGCCGGCCACCCGGGGTCCGGCGACCTGCCCGGCCTGGTCGGCCCCGCCGAGGTGCGCGCGCTGGCCCGGCTCCGCGGGGCGGCCTTCGACCGGCGTTTCCTGACGCTGATGATCGCGCATGACGAGGGTACGGCGAAGACGGCGGGCAGGGAGAAGGCCAACGGCGCCAACCCCGAGGCCCGCGCGCTCGCCGCGACGATCGCCGACACCCAGTCCGCCGAGATCGCCCGGATCCAGCAGCTCGCCGCCCGCCCCTGAGCCCCCCGCCCACGGGTGGCGCCGGAGGTGCACCCGGGACCGTGCAGCGCCCCCGCGCGGGGGCGCGGGTGGTTACCCCTCGGGGGTATGAGGTAATCTTGGTTTCCTCATACCCCAGGTGGGTATACCGGCTGAGAGGACGGCACCGATGGAGACCAGCTACGCGGTCCAGGGGATGACCTGCCAGCACTGTGTCGAGGCGGTCGGCCGCGAACTGCGCGCCCTGCCCGGCGTGCGGGAGGTGACGGTCGACCTCGCCGCGGGTACGGCGACCGTGGTGAGCGAGACCCCGCCCGACCCGGCCGCCGTGCGCGCGGCGGTCGACGAGGCCGGGTACGAGCTGGTCGGCTGACATGGCCGTGCCCGCCCGCCTGGGGCTGTTCGCGGCCGTGCTGGTCGCGGTCTTCGCCGCCGCCTTCGGGCTCGGCCGCGTCGTCGCCCCGGCCGCCCCGCCCCGCCCCGGCCCCGCGCCGGCCCCCCAGGCCACCGTCCACCCGGGCGACACCCACCCGGGCGACGTCCACCAGGGCCTCGCACACCCGGGCCTCGCACACCCGGGCCTCGCACACCCGGGCGCCGACCACGAAGGCGCCGGCCGGTGACCGGGCCGCGGGTCCAGGACCCGGCCACCCACCGCGTCGACCTGGTGATCGGCGGGATGACCTGCGCCTCCTGCGCCGCCCGGATCGAGAAGCGGCTGAACCGCCGCGAGGGCGTCACCGCGACCGTCAACTACGCCACCGAGAAGGCCACGGTGCACTACACCGGCGCGGTCAGCGTCGACGACCTCGTCGCCGACGTCCACCGCACCGGCTACACCGCCACCCTCCCGCCGCCGCTCGCCGACCGCGACGCCGGCACCGGCGCCGACCCGGCCGAGGGCGCCGACGACCTGCGCCCGGTACGCCAGCGGCTCGCCGTGTCGGCCGTCCTCGCGGTACCGGTGGTCGCCCTCGCCATGGTCCCGCCGTGGCAGTTCACGTACTGGCAGTGGCTGTCGTTCGCGCTCGCCGGACCCGTCGTCGCGTACGGCGGCTGGCCGTTCCACCGCGCCGCCTGGGCCAACCTGCGCCACGGCGCGGCCACCATGGACACCCTCGTCTCCGTCGGGACGCTCGCCGCGTTCGGCTGGTCGGCGTGGGCGCTGTTCCTGGGTACCGCCGGGGTGCCCGGGATGCGGCACGGCTTCACCCTCGCCGTCGCCCGCACCGACGGCGCCGGTGCGATCTACCTGGAGGCCGCGGCGGGTGTGACGGTGTTCCTGCTGGCCGGGCGGTACTTCGAGCACCGGGCGCGGCGCCGGGCGGGCGCCGCGCTGCGCGCGCTGCTGGCCCTGGGCGCCAAGGACGTCACGGTCCGCCGCGGCGGGCAGGAGCAGCGGATCCCCGTCGGCCAGCTCGTGGTCGGGGACCGCTTCGTGGTCCGGCCCGGCGAGCGCGTCGCCACCGACGGCGTGGTCGAGGAGGGCAGCTCGGCCGTCGACGCGGCATCGGTCACCGGCGAGTCCGTACCGGTCGACGTCGGCCCCGGCGACGCCGTGGTCGGCGCGACCGTCAACGCCGGCGGCCGGCTGACGGTCCGCGCGACGCGGGTCGGCGCCGACACCCAGCTCGCGCGGATGGCCGCGCTGGTGGAGGAGGCGCAGGCCGGCAAGGCGGCCGTCCAGCGGCTCGCGGACCGGGTCTCGGCCGTCTTCGTCCCCGTCGTGCTGGCGCTGTCCGCCGGCACGCTCGGCTTCTGGCTCGGGGCGGGGTACGGGTCCGCGGCGGCGTTCACCGCGGCGGTCGCCGTCCTGATCATCGCCTGCCCCTGCGCGCTCGGGCTGGCCACGCCGACGGCGCTGCTCGTGGGTACCGGCCGCGGCGCGCAGCTCGGCATCCTCATCCGCGGCCCCGAGGTGCTGGAGTCGACCCGGCGGGTCGACACCGTCGTCCTGGACAAGACCGGCACGGTGACCACGGGCCGGATGGCGCTGGTCGACGTCGTGGCGGCGCCCGGCGCGGACCCGGACCTGCTGCTGCGCCGCGCCGGTGCCGTGGAGGCGGCCTCGGAGCACCCGGTCGGCCGGGCGGTGGCCGGCGCCGCCGCCGACCGGACCGGCCCGCTGCCCGCCGTGACCGGGTTCGCCAACCGGCCCGGCCTGGGCGTCGTCGGGGAGGTCGACGGTGTCCGCGTGGTGGTCGGCCGGCCCCGGCTGCTCGCCGAGTCGGGTCTCGTCGTACCGGAGGAGGTCGCGCGCGCCGTCGCCGACGCCGAGCGGCGCGGCCACACCGCGGTTCTCGCCGGGTGGGACGGGGAGGCGCGCGGCGCGTGCGTGGTGGCCGACACGGTGAAGGAGACCTCCGCCGACGCCGTGGCCGCCCTGCGCGGGCTGGGCCTGACACCCGTGCTGTTAACCGGCGACAACGCCGCGGCGGCCGGGACCGTCGCCGCCGCCCTGGGCATCACCGAGGTGCACGCCGAGGTGCTGCCGGCGGAGAAGGCGGCGGTGGTCGCCGCCCTCCAGGCGCGGGGGCGGGTGGTGGCGATGGTCGGCGACGGGGTCAACGACGCCGCGGCGCTCGCCCGCGCCGACCTGGGGCTGGCGATGGGCACCGGGACCGACGCGGCCATCGAGGCCGCCGACCTGACCCTGGTCCGCGGGGACCTGCGGGTGGCGGCGGACGCGATCCGGCTGGCCCGGCGGACGCTGCGGACGATCCGCGGCAATCTGTTCTGGGCGTTCGCCTACAACGTGGTGGCGCTGCCCCTGGCCGTCCTCGGGCTGCTCAGTCCCATGATCGCCGGGGCGGCGATGGCGCTGTCGTCGGTCTTCGTGGTGGCCAACAGCCTGCGGCTGCGCGGGTTCCGGCCGCTGGCCCGCTGAGGCGCTCGGTTCGGGCCGGGGGCTGCCGATAGGCAGAAGGTGTCCTCCGTCCGCACGCGGCTGGTCCGCCGAGCCCGGTCGGCGGACGGCTTCACGCTGGTCGAGGCGATGGTCGCAGCGGCACTGGTGGGGGTCGTGATGTTCCCGGTGACGGCGTTCCTGGCCCGGGCGCTGCGGACCACCGACGCCCAGGGCGTCCTCCAGGAGGCCGGGCGGGTCGCCGGGGACAGCCTGGACGCCGTGCGCGCCCTGCCGGTCGGCGAGCTGGTCCGCGGGCGGGACGCGGCCGGGGTGGCGGCCCAGTGGGCGGCGGCGCCCGCCGCGGCCCGCCCCGCGCTGGCCTCGATGGTCGCCGCCGTGGACCCCGCCGCGGCGGCCGGCGCGGGCGTCGGCGCGCGGCTGCCCACCGTCGCGGTGGCGCTGCCGCGGGTGGACGGGGTCACGGTCCGGCGCCAGTACTTCGTCGGGCGCTGCTGGCAGCGCACTCCGTCGGCAGCCTGCGGCACCGCGGTGGCGGGCGCGGAGTTCGTCCGGGTGGTCGTCGCGCTGACCTGGTCGGGCGTCGAGTGCCCGGCGGCCGGCTGCGCCCGGCTCAGCGCCACCACCCGCACCGCCGGCACCACCGACCCGGTCTTCCACGCCCTGGCGCCGGCCGTCGCCGAACCGACGGCGCAGGGCGCGGCGGCGGGTACCGCGGCGTCGGTGCGGCTCACCGCCATCGCCGGAGCCGCCGTCACCCGGGGGACCCGGTGAGCCGGCGCGGCGGCGACGACGCCGGGGTGACCCTCGCCGAGGTGCTGGTGGCCAGCGGGATCCTGCTGGTCGTCCTGCTCACCGTCACCGCCGGCATCGTCCAGGTCAGCCGCGCGACGCGGACGATCGAGGGGGCCGCCGACGCGCAGGGCAGCACGCGGCGGGCGTTCGCCCGGCTGGAGACCGAGGTGCGGTACGCGGCCGATGTCGACCCGTCCGCGACGGCCGCCGGCCACCCCGCCGTGACCCTGCTGCTCAGCAACGCCGCCGTGGGCCGCTGCCTGCAACTGCGGCTGGCCGGTACGCGGCTGGAGCGGCGCGCCTGGCCGCTGGGCGCGCCGCAGGCGGCATGGGAACTGGTCGCCGCGCCCGTGTCGGCGCCGGCCGACGCGCCGGCCTTCACCCGGTACGACATCGACGCCGCGCACCTGTACCAGCGGCTGCGCGTGCGGGTGCTGGCCCGGCTCGTCGACGAGGGGGCGGTGGTCAGCCGGCTCGCCGACACGACCTTCGTCGCGCTCAACAGCGCCAACCGGGGCGCCGGGCGGGCCGCGGACTGCCGGGCGGAGGCCCGGTGAGCGCCACCCGCCCGTCTCACCCCGCGGCGGCGTGGCGGCCCCGCGGCGACCGCGGCTCGCTGCCGATGGCGCTGCTGCTGGTCCTGACGGCCGTCGCCACGAGCACCGTCGCGCTCTCGGCGGTCCTGGTGGAGACCGCGGCGACCAGGCTCGACGTCGACCGGGAGCAGGCGCTGACGGCCGCCCGGTCCGGGATCGACGCGGCGGTCGGCCACATCCGCGCCGCGCACGCCGCCGAGGACGCCACCGTCGGCGACCACCGGAAGCTGCCCTGCGGCGAGTGGGCCGGCACCGAGGCCGGCGGCAACCGGTACCGGGTGCGCGTCGACTACCTCACCGCCGACCCGCACGGGCGCTCGGCGCAGTGGGCCGCCGCCAACGCCGTCGCCTGCACCGCCGACGGCCCGGCGGCCAGCCCCCGCTTCGCGCTGATCCACGCGTGGGGCACCCCCGCCGCCGGCCCGGACGCCGCCGCCCGGCAGCGGGCGCTGTGGGTGACGTACGTGTTCCAGACCACCGACGCGGTGATCCCCGGCGGGCTGATCCGGGAGTACGGCACGAACCTGTGCTTCGACGGCGGCGCCGCCCCTGCCGCCGGCCTCCCCCTCACCCTCCAGACCTGCGACCCCGGCTCCCCCCGGCAGAGCTTCGCGTACCGGCCCGACCTGAGCCTGACGCTCGTGTCCGGCGGCGCGACCCCGCTGTGCCTGGACGCGGGCGGCAGCCACCGCACCGGCGACCAGGTGCGGCTCCAGCGGTGCCTGTCCCCGGTGACGTGGCGCCAGCAGTGGGCCTTCAACGACTGGGCCAACTTCCAGGGCATCGACACCAGCGGTACCGGCGTCGACCAGTTCTGCTTCAACGCCGCCACACCCGGGGCCGTGAACAGCCTGGTCACGCTCGGCGCCAGGGCCGCCAACAACTGCGAGCACGACTCGACGACCGACACCCCGACGTACAACTCGCGCAAGTCGTTCACGCCGGAGGCGACCGTCGGGGCGGGCCGGGCCGGCGCGAAGCTGGGGCAGCTAGTCAACTTCCACCAGTTCGGCCGGTGCATCGACGTGACCGAGATGACGATCGACTTCGGGTACCTGATCCTGTGGCCCTGCAAGCAGAAGGTCGCCGGGACGGCCGACTGGAACCAGCGGCTCACCCTGCCGACCCCGGCGGCGGGCGGCGCGACCGCCACCGGCCCGATCACCATCGGCGCCGAGGACTACGACGGCACCGCGCTCGGCACCTACTGCCTCCAGAGCCCGGGCACGCCGGCCCCCGGCCGGTACGTGGTGCCGGTGCGCTGCGACCCGGCCCGGGCCACCCCGGACCGGACCCGCTGGACCGTCAGCCGCGACACCGGCGACCCGGCGACCAGCTACCGGATCCGGGAGGCCGACGAGGACGGCGACGCGGTCGCCGAGGGGTACTGCCTGGCCCCGACGGACACCGCCACCCGGGCGGACTTCTACCGGCCGGCGGACTTCCCCGAGATCGGCAAGCTGGTGGTGGCCGCCTGCGACGACACCGCCCTCCAGAAGTGGAACGCCCCGCCGCTGCTGACGGCCGGGCCGCCGCTGAAGGACTACGGCGAGGGCGCCCGCTGACGGCCGCCGCCCGGCCGTGTCACGATGGCGCGGGACGCCGCGGGCGTCCCGGCGGCACGGCAGCCCGGGCCGCGGGACCGGAGGGAAGGGGCAGCCATGGCACTGCCGGCACTGGTCGCCCCGGGGGCGGCCCTGACCGCCGCCGAGCGCCGCCGCTACGCGCGGCAGCTCACCCTCGCCGAGGTGGGCGAGGTCGGCCAGCGGCGGCTGAAGAACGCGCGGGTCCTGTGCGTCGGCGCGGGCGGGCTGGGCTCGCCGGTCCTGCTCTACCTGGCGGCGGCCGGGGTCGGCACGATCGGCGTCGTCGACCCCGACACCGTGGACGAGTCCAACCTGCACCGCCAGGTGCTGCACGGCCAGGGCGACATCGGCCGGGCCAAGACCGCCTCGGCGGCGGCGGCGCTGGCCGCGGTCAACCCGCTGGTGCGGGTCGAGCCGCACCCGACGACCCTGGACGTCGGCAACGCCCGCGACCTGTTCGCCGGGTACGACCTGGTGGTGGACGGCACCGACAACTTCGCCACCCGGTACCTGGTCAACGACGCGGCCGTCCTGCTCGGCAAGCCGTACGTGTGGGGCTCGGTGCTGCGCTTCGACGGCCAGGCGTCGGTCTTCTGGGCGGCGCACGGCCCCTGCTACCGCTGCCTGTACCCCGAGCCGCCCGCCCCGGGGGACGCGCCGTCCTGCGCCGAGGGGGGCGTGCTCGGCGTGCTGTGCGCCGCGGTCGGTGCGGTCCAGGCGACCGAGGCCGTCAAGCTGGTGACCGGCATCGGCGAACCGCTGGTCGGGCGCCTGCTGCTGCACGACGCCCTGCGGATGCAGCAGCGCACCGTGGCGCTCCGCCGCGACCCCGACTGCGTCCTGTGCGGACCGCGGGCCACCCAGCGCGACCTGCTGGCCGACTACGCGTACTTCTGCGGCGTCCGTCCGGCGGCGGCCGGCGACACGATCTCGCCCGCGGCCCTGCGCGACCTGCGCGCGGCCGGCGGCGACCCGCTGGTGCTGGACGTCCGCGAGCCGTGGGAGCACGAGCTGGTCCGCCTGGCCGGCAGCGTCCTGCTGCCGCTGGACCGGCTGCTCGCCGACCCCGCGCGCGTCGCGGAGCTGCCGGCGGACCGCCGCGTCGTGGTCCACTGCAAGTCCGGCGCCCGTTCGGCGCGGGCGCTCGCGGCGCTGCGGGCCGCCGGCCGGACCGACGCGGTGCACCTCGACGGCGGGATCCTGGCCTGGATCCGCGACGTGGACCCGACCCTGCCCGGCTACTGACCGCCTCACCCCGGGCGTGGGCGCGACGGCCGAGGTGCCGCGGGGACGCCGGACCGGCGTCCCCGCGGCGTCGCTCAGCTTCCCTTGACGACGAGCTGCGCGCTGTTGTTCGCGGCGTTGGTGTCGCTCTTGTGGAGGACGAACTCGTCGTCGGTCACCAGGCTGACCCTGCCCGCGCCGTTGGGCACGATCCGGTCGACGCGGACCTGGAACGCGCACCACTCGGACTCGCCGACGGCCAGCAGCGCGCCGAAGGCGTAGCACCGGTAGGTGCTGCCCTCCAGCAGCTCGCAGCCCTGGTCGGGGTCGCCGACGATCGAGGTGCCCTGCGGCAGGGTCACGTCGACCGCGGTGACGGCGAGGTTCTCGTCGGTGGTCTCCAGGTCGGCCGGGCCGTTGTTGGTGTAGGTCAGCTCCAGCTCGACCGTGCTGCCGACCTTGCCGGTCGCGGTGCTGCCGGCGACGGCGACGTCCGCGCCGTTCTTGCCGGTGACGGTGACGTCGGTGACGGAGGTGTTGTTGTCCGGGTTCGCGTCGGCCTGCTCGCCGGCCCGCACGCCCTTGGCCTCGGTCAGCACCAGCGGGTCGCCCTCGCCCGGCTCGCCCGCGTCGTCCTCGTCGATGGCGTCCTCGGCCTCGGCCGGCGTCATCCAGGTGATCTCGCTGCGCTGCCTGCCCGGCGCCATCGCGGCCGCGCCGACGAGCATCGGGATGGTCGCCGTGTACGTCCTGCCGACGGCCAGCGTGTCGTCGAACGCGCACGAGACGGCGACGCCGTCCGCGTCGTAGTTGCAGTTGGCGTAGTCGGTCTCGTCGTCGACGACGTTGTTCGTACCGCCGAAGACGGCCACGACGCCGGTCACTGCCTTCTTGCCGCCGTTGCGGACGCTCACCTTCTGGTCGAAGGTGCCGTTCACGGCGGCAGTGGCCTTCTGCGCGGCGCCGGCCACGAGGTCGACGGCCTCGGCGACCCGGACCCGGGAGGCGGTCGTCAGGGTGCCGGTGGCGGCGTCGGTCATCGTGACGGTGACGGTGCCGGAGGCGCCGACCTTGGCGTTGGCCGGGGCGTTCAGGGCGACGGTCGGCAGGACGTCGGAGCCGTCGTACAGCTCCCACTCCGAGAGCTTGCAGTTCAGCTTGCCCGTGCCGGCCGTACAGGAGTCCCAGTCCTCGTCGTCGGAGGTGATGCCGACGACGCCGGCGGCCTTGCTGTAGTCGTAGGTCACCGTCGCGTTCTGCACGAACAGAAAGTCGCTGTCAAAGTTCACATACAGCGCGTTGGCGTCCGAGGTGGCGCCCGGGGCGAGGGTCGCGTCGCCGAGGTAGATCTCGTTGGCCGCGGCAGCGGCAGCACCGGCCGGCCCGGCGGCGGTGAGGCCGCCGAACAGGGCGAGTACGGCGACGCCGCACCCGATAGCGGTCTTGCGCATGGAAATGTCCTCCGTTGCGGGGAGTCGGCCCCCGGCACGGTTGCCGGGTCCGCCGACACGGTGGATGACCAACCTCAATGTCAGCTCGACGCCGCCGCCCGCCCCGGACGCCGGGGACGATCGGGACGGCGGGCGCGCCCGGACCCGTGCCCGGGGGCCGACGCGCGCGGCTCACCAGCAAATACCGATCGGCTCCTTACTTCTTCTTGACTTCCGGCCCGGCCCGACGACAGGGCACGGTGGGCCGCACGAGAGGAGCCGGGGCGCCTGATGTCGAGAGCTGAGCCGCAGCCGTCCGCCGAGGCACCGCGTCCCGGGGGCGGCCTGCTCGTCGTGGGCCTGCCCGTGGCGACGGCGGCGCTCGCGGCGTACTTCGGCAGCGGCTGGGGCGGGGCCGCGGCCCGCCTCCAGGTCTTCTGGGCCGCCATGCTGCTGCTCGACGTCGTCCTCGTCGCCGTCAGCGTCGGCGTCGCGCGCAGCCTGCCGGCCGGCCCGGCCCGCGCGTTCTGGCGCGCGCTCAGCTTCGCCTCGGCCGTGTTCATGGTCGGCGACGTCGGCTCGGCGTTCGCCGGACTGCGGTACCTGGAGTGGCCGCAGGGGCTGGCGATCCTCCAGGCGGTCGGGCTGTCCAGCGGGCTGCTCACGGTCCTGGTGACGATGCTGCGGCACCCCGTGCGCTGGCGCAGCGGGCGGGCCCGCCTCGCCTTCTGGCTGGACACCGGCACCGTGTCGGTGGGCGCCGCCGCGTTCAGTTGGTTCCTCGTCGTGCGGCCCGGGTCGAGCTGGAGCCAGATCGCGCTGGCGCTGGTCACCGCCGCGGTGTTCGTCCTGACCACGTTCGCCGGGGCGCGCCTGGCCGTCAGCGACGACCCGCCCGTGGTCTGGCCCGCCGCCGTCCTGCTGGTCACCTCCGTCGGCGTGATCAGCGTCGCCAACCTGACCCTGCCCATCCCCGACCTGGCCAACGCCGACGTGTACGGCCTGCGGATGCTGGTCTGGCTGCTGCCCGCCCTGCTCGGCGTGGCCGGCGTCCTCGTCCAGCGCCGGACGGGCTGGTCGGTGCGCCGGGCGGCGCGCGGCCGGTGGCGCCGCCGCTCGTACAGCCTGCTGCCGTACCTGACCCTGGCGGCGGTCTTCGGCCTGCTGCTGGTCTCGCTGCCCCAGCTCCTGAACGCCTCGGGCCGGGGCGTCAACGCGCAGGCCGTCGGCGTGCTGTCGGCGGTGCTCCTCAGCGTCGCCCTGGTGGTGGCGCGCCAGCTCGTCGCGTTCACCGACAACGACCGGCTGCTGGCCCAGCTCGGCCGGCAGGAGCAGCGGATGAGCGCGCTGCTGGAGCACTCCTCCGACATCACCACCATCACCGGCGCCGACCTGCGGGTCACCTATGTCAGCCCCGCCGCCGAGCGCATCCTGGGCTACCGGGCCGGCGCGCTGCACGGCCGGTCCGCCGCGACGTTCCTGCACCCGCAGGACCGGGCACAGGTCGAGGCGCCGATGCGGGCCCTGCTGGCCACGCCCGGCCGCAGCCACACCCACCAGGCCCGGTACCGGCACGCCGACGGCACCTGGCGCTGGCTGGAGGTCATCACCACGAACCTGATCGACGCCCCGCACGTCGGCGGGCTGATCAGCAACAGCCGCGAGGTGACCGCGGCCCGCGAGCTGCAGCAGCTCCTCCAGCACCAGGCGTCCCACGACCCCCTGACGCAGCTCGCGAACCGTTCGCTGTTCGGCGAGCGGCTGGAGGAGGCGCTGGCCCCCCGGCCCGCCCCGGCGGCGCAGGCGCCGGGGGCCGCCGTCCTGGCGATCGACCTGGACGACTTCAAGGGGATCAACGACACGCTCGGCCACCACGCGGGGGACGCCGCGCTGGTCGGGCTCGCCGAGCGGCTGCGGAGCTGCCTGCGTACCTCCGACACGGCGGCCCGGCTGGGCGGCGACGAGTTCGCCGTGCTGCTTCCCGGGGCGGACGCCGCCGAGGCGGTCCGGGTCGCCGACCGGGTCCTGCACGCGCTGCGGGAGCCGGTCCCGGTGGACGGCCACCCGCTGCACCTGCGGGTCAGCATCGGCGTGGCGGGCTCGGCCGGCCCGGACCCCGACGAGGTGCTGCGGGCCGCCGACGCCGCGATGTACCGGGCGAAGCAGGCCGGCAAGAGCCGGTACGTGGTGCACCGGGCCGAGGCCGCCGCGGTCGGCCCCGACCGTCGGGCCTGACCGACGCCGCTCGCGGGGCGCGGTACGTGGCACCCCATCGGACGGTGGACGAGTATCCCGTGCGTGTGCGGGGTACAGGTCGCGACAAGCCCCCGTCCGGGAGGCGGTCCATCACACGCGAGGAGTCACCACGATGGCGGATGTCGTCGGCACACGATCGCCTGCCGGCACGGGCCACTCTGCCGCCCCCGCCGGAAGCGGCGCGGCGTCGGATTCCGTGCGCGCGGTAGCGGACACCGCGGCCACCCAGGGCGCGCAGGTTCTGGGGTCGGTGCAGGAGCAGGGTGGGGAGGTGGCCGCCGAGGCGGGTCGGCAGGTGCGGAATCTGGCGCAGGAGGCGGGTAGCCAGCTCTCTGCGCAGGCGCGGGTGCAGCAGGAGCG
>NZ_BMQC01000012.1 GCF_014647915.1 Pilimelia terevasa | reverse complement strand
CGGAATCATGTAACGCCGCACCGGATCCGCATAAAACGCCTCCGTCGACATCACCTCAAACGGCACCATCGTATTCACCATCTGCGGCGGCACCAACATCGACATCGTCGCCATCTGCGCCTGGTCGGCGGCAAGGTCGTCGTAGAAGCGGTCGTCGAGCAGGTCGCCCATGACCTTGCGGAGCTGGGCGAGGTTCTTCACGCAGTTCACCCGCTGCCACTGCGCGGACTCCCACTGCTCCCGGGTGACGTCGCGCCAGCCGGGAAAGCGTGTCCAGTCCGGCTCCGCCAGCGGGCGGCGGCGGTAGTAGTACGGCTGGCCCAGGGTGCTGTGCCCATCAGCCTTGGTGATTGCGGTCATCATTGCAGGGTACCGAAAATCTTCCGGCGGTGATAGCGCGAGGCCGCAAAATCTGCTGTCGCACGTGGTTTTGGTGAGGAAATCGTCACCGCGCGTGGCCAGAGTTGCCTCGCGGGTCACGTGCAGCCGGGAACCGCCGGACGGTTGGAGCGCGCCGTCGGCGCGGGCAGACTGTGGCGTTATGAGCGAGCCTTCGACGCTGTACCGCAACGCTGTCGTCCACTGCGCCGTCCCGTCCGCGAGCGCCGTGGTGGTCGCCGACGGGGTGTTCTCGTGGGTGGGGGAGGTGGCTGACGCGCCGCGGGCGCAGCGGGTGGTGGATCTGGCGGGGGCGTGGCTGGCGCCGGCGTTCGTGGATGCCCACGTGCATGCGACGGACACGGGTCTGGTGTTGTCGGGGCTGGACCTGTCGGGGGTGGACGGGGCGGGGGCGTTGCTGGCGGCGGTGGCGGCGTTTGCGCGGGGGTTGCCGGCGGGGGCGACGGTGCTGGGGCACGGGTGGGACGAGTCGGGGTGGCCGGTGGGGGCGCGGGTGCCGCCGTCGGCCGGGGAGTTGGACCGGGTGTCGGGCGGTCGCCGGGTGTACCTGTCGCAGGCGTCGGTTCATGCGGCGTTGGTGTCCTCGGCGCTGTTGGCGGAGGTGCCGGCGTCGGCGGGTGGTTGGTCGTCGTCGGGGTTGCTGTCGCGGGAGGCCCATCACGTGGCGCGGCGGGCGGCGTTCGCGGGGTTGTCGGCGGGGGACCGGTCGCGGGCGCAGCGGGTGATGTTGGGGCGGGCGGCGGCGTCGGGGGTGGCGGCGGTGCACGAGTGCGCGGGGCCGGAGATTTCGTCGGAGGCGGATCTGTTGGGGGTGCTGGCGTTGTCGGGGGACGGATTGCCGGAGGTGTACGGCTACTGGGGGGAGTTGGGCGGGGCGGTGCGGGCGCGGGAGTTGGGGGCGGTGGGTGCGGCGGGTGACCTGTTCGCGGACGGGGCGTTGGGTTCGCGGACGGCGTGGGTGTCGCAGCCGTACACCTCGGGCGGGTGTGGGCACGGGTATGTGACGGCGGCGCAGGTGGGTGCGCATCTGGTGGAGTGTGCGGGGGTGGGGGTGCAGGGCGGCTTCCACGCGATCGGGGACGCGGCGGTGCGGGAGGTGTTGGCGGGTTTCCGGTGGGCGGCGGACCGGCTGGGGGTGGCGCGGGTGCGGGCGGGTGGTCACCGGATGGAGCATCTGGAGGTGCTGGACCGGGAGTTGGTGGCGGCGCTGGTGGAGTTCGGGGTGACGGCGTCGGTGCAGCCGGTGTTCGACGCGTGGTGGGGCGGGTCGGCGGGGATGTACGCGGAGCGGTTGGGGGTGGCGCGGGCGTTGGCGACGAATCCGCTGGGGTCGCTGCACGCGGTGGGGGTGGGGCTGGCTTTCGGTTCGGATGCGCCGGTGACTCCGGTGGATCCGTGGGGTGCGGTGGCGGCGGCGGTGGGGCATCACGTGCCGGCGCAGCGGCTGGGGGTGCGGGCGGCGTTCGCGGCGCACACGCGTGGGGGGTGGCGGGCGTTGGGTCCGGTGGCCGGTCCGGCGGCGCGGGCGGTGCGGGAGCGGGAGGGGACGGTGGCTCCGGGCGCTCCGGCGACGTTCGCGGTGTGGGAGGTGCCGGGCGGCTGGGCGGACGGTCTGCCGCGGGTGGGGGCGGGGGTGCCGGCGCCGGTGTGTACGCGGACGGTGCTGCGGGGCCGGGAGATCTACAGCGTGTAGTCGAGGTCGAGGTGGTGGGTGCCGTCGGGGTCGATGCGGATGTCGCCGGTGCCGGTGATGCCGGTGAGGTCGCCGGTGCCGCTGGCGGGGACGATGACGAGTTGGGCGGCGTGGCGGGTGTCGGCTCCGGTGGTGGTGGCGGTGTGGGCGAGGTTGAGGGTGCCGGTGCGGCCGTCGATGCTGCCGGTGAACGTTTCGAGGGCGACGTAGGTGCCGACGCCGGTGGTGTTGTCGTAGGCGTAGCTGAACTGGGTGTGGGCGGTGCCGGTGATGGCGCCGTCGAGGGTTTTGCGCATGTGGGCGTGGCCGACGTCGACGCCGGTGGTGATGCCGCTGGCGTAGGGCTGGGGGGTCCAGTCGGAGACGGTGAACGTGCCGGTGGTCTGCATGGTGTCGATGGTAGGGGGCCGGGTGTTCCGGGTGCGGTTGGCGGAGGTGGCGGAGGTGCCGCGGCTGCGGGCGGTGGACGTGGCGGCGGGGCGGTTGTTCCGGGCGGTGGGGATGGCGGAGGTGGCGGCTCATCCGCCGCCGTCGGGGCGGGTGTTGGCGGAGTATGTGGGGCGGGCGGCGGTGTGGGTGGCGGTGCCGCCGGGTGGGCGTCCGGCGGGTTTCGTGTTGACGGACGTGGTGGACGGCCTAGTGCATGTGGCGCAGTTGTCGGTGCATCCGGCGTTCGGGCGGCGGGGTGCGGGCCGGCTGCTGCTGGACCGGGTGGTGGCGGAGGCGGCAGCGGCGGGGGTGTCGGCGGTGACGTTGACGACGTTCCGGGACGTGCCGTGGAACGGTCCGTTCTATGCGGGGCAGGGGTTCGTGGAGTGGCCGCGGGAGTGTTGGGGCGCGGGGTTGCGGGAGCTGTGGCGGTGCGAGGAGCGTGAGGGGTTGACGGCGTGGCCGCGGTTGGTGATGCGGCGGGTGCTGGTGTCGTCACTCGACGGTGTGGGCGTGCGGGGGTGATGTGGGCGTGTCCCGGTTGACGCTGGGTCGGTGGGGTCGCGTACCGTCTGGTGGTCCTCACAACGGGAAGCGGCTGTTGTTCGCTTCGTCCCTCCGCCGGCTGGCCACGTGGCGGGTCTTCGGGCCTCGACCATTCCCAGGTCCAGCGGGCGGGGGTCGGCGGGGCGGCGCGGACCGGCCGTGTCCTGCCGGTGTGCCGGTGCCTGATCGCGGGTGCCGGCGGGGGCAGGCGGGTCGCGCGGCCAGTAGACAACGGCGCGGCGGGTGCACCCAGCGCTCGTCGGGTCGGTCCGAAGGTCGTGGCGGCGGTGACTGCCTACACCGGTCTTGGGGAGGATCTGGGAGCGCGGGGCGTGGTCGCGGTGGCGACCACGCCCCCATCGTCGTGTGGGGGGTGTCTGGCCGGTGCCCCGGTGGCGTGCGGTGACGGTGCGGGTGTGGCGGCCGGTGGTGGCGGCGGTGGCGGGGCTGCTGCTGCTGGTGTCGTTCCCGCCGTACGGCTGGTCGTGGCTGGCGCCGGTGGCGGTGGCGCTGCTGACGGTGGCAGTGTCCGGAGCGCGGGTGCGGTCCGGGGCGGTGCTGGGCCTGGTGACGGGGTGGGTGTTCTTCGCGCCGGTGCTGGCGTGGTCGAACCTGCACACGGGACTGCTGCCGTGGCTGCTGCTGGCAGCGCTGCAGGCGCTGTACGTGGCGGCGCTGGGCGGGGCGCTGGCGTGGGTGGCGCCGTGGGGCGCGCGCGCCTGGTGGTGGCCGGCGGTGACGACGTCGCTGCTGTGGGTGGCGCAGGAGGCGGCGCGGGACCGGACGCCGTTCGGCGGTTTCCCGTGGGCGCGGCTGGCGTTCGGGCAGGACGGGTCGCCGCTGCTGCGGCTGGCGGCGCTGGGCGGGGCGCCGCTGGTGACGGCGGGGGTGGCGTTGGCCGGGGGGCTGCTGGCGGTGCTGCTGGCCGAGGCGGTGCGGGCGTGGCCGCGGATCCGGGCCGCCGCCGACCGGCGGGCGGCGTGGTGGGCGTGGTGGGCGTGGTGCCGGTCCGCGCGCTGCTGGGTGCCGGCGGCGGCCGGGGTGGCGCTGGGCGTGGCCGCGGCGGCGGTCCCGGCGGCCCGGCCGGCGGGGGCGCCGGTGACGGTGGCGCTGGTCCAGGGCAACGTGCCCCGGCTCGGGCTGGACTTCAACGCGCAGCGGCGGGCGGTCCTGGACAACCACGTGGCGGGTACCCGCAGGCTGGCGGCGGAGGTCGCGGCGGGGCGGGCGGCCCGGCCGGCGCTGGTGGTGTGGCCGGAGAACTCCTCGGACATCGACCCGCTGCGCAGCCCGGACGCGGCGGTGCAGATCTCGGCGGCCGCGGCGGCGGTGGGCGCGCCGATCCTGGTCGGGGCGGTGCTGCGGGGGCCGGGGCGGGGGCAGGTCCGCAACGTGGGGCTGCTGTGGTCGCCGGAGCGGGGCGCCGACACCGCCCAGTTGTACGTGAAGCGGCATCCGGTGCCGTTCGCCGAGTACGTGCCGCTGCGCCGGCTGGCGCGGGCGGTCAGCGCGGAGGTCGACCGGGTCGGTTCGGACATGGTGGCCGGGCGGGCGCCGGGGGTCATCGACACCGGCCCGCTGACCGTCGGCGACGTGATCTGTTTCGAGGTCGCCTACGACGAGGTGGTCCGGGACGCGGTCACCGGCGGCGGCCAGGTGCTGGTGGTGCAGACGAACAACGCGACGTTCGACGTCGCGGAGGCCACGCAGCAGCTGGCGATGGTGCGGCTGCGGGCGGTGGAGCACGGCCGGGACGCGCTGATGGCCTCGACGGTGGGGGTGTCGGCGTTCGTCGATGCCGACGGCACGGTGGTCGGGGCGACCGGTTTCAACACCGATGCGGTGGTGGTACATCAGGTCCGCCCAGGTGGTGGGCGTACCCTGGCAACCCGGTTGGGCTACTGGCCCGAACTGGTGTTGGTGGCGTGGGCGGCGGTGATGGCCGTCGGCGCCGTGGTGGTGCGTCGGCGGCAGCCGGCGGCCGGTCGCAGAGACGGAGCGCGAGGGTGAGCGAGGGGTACCCGGCAGTGGGTCGAGTCCTGGTCGTGATTCCGACCTACAACGAGGTCGACAACGTCCGGCAGATCACCGGGCGGGTCCGCGCGGCGGCGCCCGACGTCGACATCCTGATCGCCGACGACAACAGCCCCGACGGCACGGGCGCGGTCGCCGACGAACTGGCGGCCGCCGACAAGCAGGTGCACGTGCTGCACCGCACCGACAAGCAGGGCCTCGGCGCCGCGTACATCGCCGGGTTCCGGTGGGCCAGGGAGCACGACTACGACGCCGTGGTGGAGATGGACGCCGACGGCTCCCACGCGCCGGAGGAGCTGCCCAAGCTCCTGGCCGCGGCGGCCGACGCCGACGTCGTGGTCGGGTCCCGCTGGGTGCGCGGCGGCCAGGTGGTGGACTGGCCGATGCACCGGCTGGTCCTGTCCCGGGGCGCGAACTTCTACACCCGGATGATGCTGGGGATGCCCCTGCACGACGCCACCGCCGGCTACCGCCTCTACCGGATGGCGGTCCTGGACAAGATCGACCTCTCGGCGGTGGAGTCGCAGGGCTACTGCTTCCAGGTCGACCTGTCGTGGCGGGCGTTCCGGGCCGGGTTCCGGTTCGCGGAGGTGCCGATCCGGTTCGTGGAGCGCGAGCGCGGCGTGTCGAAGATGAGCTCGTCGATCATCGGCGAGGCGATGTGGAAGGTCGCCGTGTGGGGTACGTCGTCGCGGCTGGCCCGGCTGCGCGGCGACAAGCGCCGGTAGCGGGGGTGTGAGCGTGCGGCGGCTGGTGTCGGCGGTCGCTGTGGCCGGGCTGGTGCTGGCCGTCGCCGAGTTCGCGGTGTTCGTGGCGGCGGCGCACCGGTTCGGGTTCTGGCCGCCGGTGGCGGTGTCGCTGCTGACCTCGTGGTGCGGGCTGTGGCTGGCCCGCCGGGAGGGTGCGCGGGCGTGGCGTCGGCTGCGCGCGGAGCTGGCGGCGGGCCGCCCGCCGGGGCTGCCGGCGGTGGCGGGGGCGGCGGCGCTCGCCGGTGCGGTGTTGATCGCGTTGCCGGGGCTGCTGGGCGACGTGCTGGGGCTGGTGTTGTGGTCGCCGCCGGTGCGGCGGCTGGTGGCGGCGGTGGTGGCGGCCCGGCCGGGGGCACTGGTGGGCTGGTTCGGTGCGCGGCGGGTCCGGTCGCGGGTGGGCCGGGAGCGCGGCGGGCCGCCGCCGGGCGGTGACGCCCGACCGCGGCCCGGTGCCGTGGTGGAGGGGGAGATCCTGGACCGGTGAGGGTCAGACGCCGCCGCGGCGGGCGCGGACCTCGTCGAGCCGTTCGGCGAGGATGTCCTCCAGTTCGGCGATGGACCGCCGCTCCAGGAGCATGTCCCAGTGGGTGCGGGGCGGCTTGACCTTCTTCTGTTCGGGTTCGCTGCCGTCGACCAGGCGGGCGACGGAGCCGTCGAACTTGCACTCCCAGGTGATGGGTACCTCGGCGTCGACGGCGAACGGGACCTCGAACTGGTGTCCCTTGGCGCACAGGTACTCGCGGGTCTGCCTCGGCGCGAGTTCGGTGTTGCGGTCGGATTCGTAGCTGACCGCGCCCAGTCGGCTGCCGCGCAGCATACGTTCACCCATGTCGGCTGTTTCCCCTCGATCGTGGTGTCCGCCGGTGCAACGGCGGTGCCGCCGCCGCGATTCCCGGCGCCGTGCCCCCGCTGGCGGGTGGCCACCGGAGGCGGCCGCACCGGTGTGCTGGTGGCCCGCGGCGGGTGGGCGGCCGGACCATCCTACGCCGTGGGGGGCGCGTCGGCCGGCGCGGAACGCCCGGGCGGTGTTCCCGGGTGGGGGCCGCCGAGGCTGGCGAGGGCGGCGGCGAGCTGGCTGACCTGGGCGGTCAGGGGGGCGAGCCGGTCCTCGGCGGCGGCGAGCGCCGCGGCGAGGTGGGCGGCCCGGTCGGTGGCGGCCGCGGCGTCGGCGGCGGCGCGCAGGTGGGCGTCGCGGGCCTGCTGGTGGTCGGCGCGGGCGGTCTGCGTGTCGGTGTGGGCGGCGGCCAGGTCGGCGCGGAGGGCGTCGATGTCGGCGCGGGCCTCGGCGAGGGCGGCGGTGGCGGCGCGGGCGTCGGCCTGGGCGTCGGCCTGGGCGGCGCGTTGCCGGCGGGCGTCCTCGGCGGCGTCGGCGGCGGCGGTGCGGGCGGCCTGGGTGTCGGTGCGGGCGGTGTGGGCCTGGGCGCGGGCGTCGTCGCGTTCGGTGTGGGCGTCGGCGAGGGCGGCGCGCAGTTCGTCGACGGTGGCGGCGTGGGCGGCGGCGAGGGTGTCGGCGGCGGCGCGCTGCTGGTGGGCGGTCTCGGCGTCGGCGAGGGCGGCGTCGCGGGCGTCGCGGGCTGCGGCGGCGCGGGTGTCGGCGGCGTGGGCGGCGCGGCGGGCGTCCTCGGCGTCGGTGGCGGCGGCGTCGCGGTCGGCGCGGGCCTGGACGGCGTCGGCGGCGTCGCGGCGGGCGGCGTCGGCGGCCTGGGCGGCGTCGGCGCGGGCGGCGTCGGCGGTGGCGTCGGCGGCGGTGCGGGCGGCGCGTTGGGTGTCGGCGTCGCGGCGGGCGTCGTCGCGTTCGGTGTGGGCGGCGGCGACGGCGTGGGCGGCTTCGGCGCGGATCTGGGCGAGTTGCCGTTCGACGCCGGTGGGGGACAGTTCCCCGTCGAGGGCGGCGGCGAGGGTGTCGGCGGCGGCTTCGAGGCGTTCGACGAGTTCGTGGGTGCGGGCGACGTGGCCGGCGAGGCCGGGGGAGGTGCGCTGCCGCAGCCGGGTGTTGCGGGTGGCGCGCTGGCAGGCGCCGTCGTTGTCGCGGCAGTACCGGAAGGGCCGGCCGGCGGCGTGGCGTTGGGGTACGGGGCGGCCGCAGTGGGCGCAGGGCCGGGTGGGGGCCGGGTCGGTGTCGGCGGCGGTGTCGTCGAGGGTGTCCATCGGTGTGGGAGTTTAGTGGGGTGTCGGCGGTGCCGGCGTGACCGTTCGCGTGGTGTTGCCGCAGCGCCCGTACCGGCTAGTATTCGCCGACGTCGATGTGGGTTGGGGTGGCTGGTGTGTGGGGTCGGTGGGGTGTCATCGCGGCCCTGGGCGCGGGTGCGCTGCCGTGGTGGGCGCCGCCGGCCGGGCCGCCGGCCCCGGAGTTCGTCTACGAGGTGACGGGCCGGGCGACGCTGCGCGACGTGCCGGGCACGGAGCTGCGCGTCGACGCCCGCGCGGGCGAGGCGTTCCGGTTGACGGCGCAGGACCTGTCCGCCCGGCCGGTGTCGGCGCTGGCGGCCGGGGACAACGTGGGCAACACGTTCGCGGTCTCGTGCGCCGGGCCGCAGTTGGGGCCGGGCGCGGAGCTGGGCGGCTACTGGGCGGCGAACCTGGTGCCGCCGGGCGAGGAGCAGGTCACGCCGGAGCTGCGGTGGCTGCTGGTGGCGCCGACCGCGGGGGCGTACCGGTGCGGGCTGAAGGTGTCGGCGTACTCCACGATCGTCGACGCGGGCCGGAAGGTGGCGATGCGGATCCCGGCCGGGGCGCGGTTGACGCGGGAGAAGGCGCCGGGCGCGGACCGGTGGACGCTGGCGGCGGCGGACCTGCGGCTGGTCGGGGCCGGCGAGTCGGTGCGGGTACTGGAGGCGGTGTACCCGGTGCGGGGCGGCGCGGGCGTGCGGGTGGTGCAGGACGCGGCCCTGAGTACGTGCAAGGCCACCTCGTCGATTCCCGGCTGTGCCGGGGGCAGCGCCGACTTCGACGGCAGCACCGTCGACACCTGGGTCGAGGTGCGGGCGCGGGCGGCCGACGGCGGGGACTGCGGGGCGCCGGCCCTGGCCCCCGAGCACCGGATCAGCACGGCCAAGCACCACCTGAGCGCCACCCACACCGCGGAAGTGCCCGGCAGCCGGTTGGCCGGCTGCGCGCGGGTCGAGGTGGCGCTGGTGGTCCGGCACCTGTCGGGCAACCCGGTCCTGGTGCACGCCGGTACCTCCGCCGGGCACGCCGCCACCCGCGGCTTCGCCTCCCGGACCCGCGCCGACACCTGACCGGCGGCCGGGGCGGGCCGGCGGCGGGTCCGGGCAGCCCCGGTGGCACCCGACCGGGCGGCCCCCGGTCGGGGCCGGCGGCGCCGCGCGCCGCTGCGGGCGCGGCCGGGTCGCCGCTTCTACGCTGGCCCGGTGGCGGATGTGGAGCGGCTGCTGGCCGCGTACGACGCGCAGTTGCGGCTGGCGGGTCAGGCGACGCTGCCGCCGGGCGTGGTGGCCCGGTGGGACGGGCCGGTGCTGCGGGTGGCGGGCCACCACCGCGGTTTCGTGTCCGGGCCCGCCGACCTGGGCGTGGCGGGCGCCGACCTGGACGCGCTGATCGCCCGGCAGCGGGACTTCTTCGCGGCCCGCGGGGAGGCCGTCGAGTGGAAGGTGTGGGGCCACGACCGGCCGGCGGACCTGCCGGCCCGGCTGCGCGCCGCGGGTTTCGTCGCCGAGGACGAGGAGACGGTACTGGTGGCGCCGACCCGGGCGGTGGCGGCGCGCCCGGCGACCCCGCCGCGGGGTGTCGTGCTGCGGGAGGTCGGCACCGACGCCGACCTGGACCGGCTGGCGCGGCTGCAGGCCCGGGTGTGGGGCGCCGACTTCGGCTGGCTGGCCGCCGAACTGCGCCAGCGCCGCGACGGCGCCGGCGAGCGCCTGCACGTCGTGGCGGCGGAGGCGGGGCCGCGGATGGTCGCGGTGGCGTGGCTGGTGATCACGCCGGGGGTGGACTTCGGGGGGCTGTGGGGCGGGGCGACGCTGCCGGGCTGGCGGGGGCGGGGCGTGTACCGGGCGCTGGTGGCGTACCGGGCGCAGGTCGCCGCGGCGGCGCGGGTGCCGTACCTGCAGGTGGACGCCTCCGCGCAGAGCCGGCCGATCCTGCGGCGGCTGGGGTTCGCGGCGCTGACGACGACCACCCCGTTCGTGTGGACCCCACCGGATGCCACCCGCCCGTGACCCACCCGCCCCGCGGGGCACCCCGACCGGCTGGTGCGGCCGGCACGGCGCCGCGCACCGCCGGCCACCGGGCGTATGGTGGGGCGCGAACGTCGGACGAGGAGGTGAGACCCATCAACGGCACTGTCAGCCCGGGTACTCCCTCGCCGTCGCGGCGCGGCCGCCGCTAGGCGGCCCGGGAGCGTCCCGCTCTCCCGGAAGGTGTCCCTTGTCGGCATCGTCTCTGCTGTCCACCGTCCACGCGCTGCGCGCCGCCGGCTGCGTCTTCGCCGAGGACGAGGCCCGCCTCCTGCACGCCGCCGCACCGCAGCCCGGGGCGCTCGCCGGGCTGCTGGCCCGCCGGGTCGCCGGCACCCCGCTGGAGCAGGTGCTGGGCTGGGCCCGGTTCTGCGGTACCCGGGTCGCCGTCCACCCGGGGGTGTTCGTCCCGCGCCGCCGGACCGGCCTGCTGGTCCGGTACGCGCGCGGGCACGCCGGGGTGCTGGTGGACCTGTGCTGCGGTACCGGTGCCGTCGGCGCCGCCGTGGTGGCCGCGCGGCGGCGGCCGGTGACCCTGCACGCCGTGGACATCGACGCCGCGGCCGTCGACTGCGCGCGCGCGAACCTGGGGCGGCGGGGCCGGGTGTACCGGGGGGACCTGTTCGCGCCGCTGCCCGCACACCTGCGCGGCCGCGTAGACGTGATCACCGCCAACGCCCCGTACGTGCCGACGGGGGCGCTGGGCACGCTGCCGGCGGAGGCCCGCGACCACGAGCCGCGCGCGGCCCTGGACGGCGGCGCCGACGGGCTGGACATCCAGCGGCGCATCGCCGCGCAGGCGGGCGCCTGGCTGGCCCCGGGCGGGCGGCTGCTGCTGGAGACCAGCGCCGGGCAGGCCGCGGCGAGCGCCGCGCTGGTGGCCGGCGGGGGACTGGCGGCCACGGTGGTGACCTGCGCGGACCTGGGCGCCACCGTGGTCGTCGGCGCCGCCTGAGCCGGGGCGGACGGCGTCCGCCGATTCCTCCGCACTCCACCCTTGACTTTGACGTTGCGTCAACTTCTACCGTGTAGTTATCGCACGAAGGGAAGGGGACGGACGTGGAGTGGTCCATCCAGCAGATCGCCCGGGAAGCGGGGACGACCAGCCGCACGCTGCGCCACTACGGGCAGATCGGCCTGCTCGCACCCGCCCGGGTGGGACGCAACGGATACCGCTACTACGACCAGACCAACCTGGTCCGCCTCCAGCGCATCCTGCTGCTGCGCGACCTCGGCCTCAACCTCGACGCGATCGCACGGATCCTCGACGCCGGCACCCCGGACACCCGCGAGGCCCTGCACGGCCACCTGCGGTGGCTCGAACAGGAACGGGACCGGATCGACCGGCAGATCGCCTCCGTGCGGACCACACTGCGCAAGACCGAGAGAGGAGAAGCACTCATGCCCGCAGAGGTGTTCGACGGATTCGACCACACCCGGTACAAGGACGAGGTCATCGCACGCTGGGGGGAGGACGCCTACCGCAGCGGCGACCGCTGGTGGCAGGGGCTGTCCGAGACGGAGAAGCAGCAGTTCCAGCAGGCCCAGCGCGACATCGGCCGCGACTACGCTGCGGCCCACGCCGCCGGCAGGCCCGCCGACGCCGCCGACGTCCAGGCCGTCACCGCCCGGCACGTCCGCTGGCTGGGCACGGCCACCCAGCAGACCCCCAGCCGCACCTACCTGGTCGGGCTCGGTGACATGTACGTCGCCGACCCGCGGTTCGCCGCCAACTACGGCGAGCCCGGCGACGGGACCGTGGAGTTCGTCCGCGACGCCATGCGCGTCTACGCCGAGCGCCACCTGACCGACTAGCCGCCGGAGCCGGCAGTCAGGCCCGGGACGCGCTGCCGGCCGCCGAACAGCTCGCCGACGGCGACGCATCGGCAGGGGCACCCGGGCGCACGGGGGGATCACGGCAGGGCGTCGTACGCACGGACGACGCCCTGCCGGATCGCCGCCGTGAACGCCGTGAACGGCGTCGCCTCGACCGCCCGCGCCGCCCCGCGCCCCTCCCGCCGCCACACCCCCACGACCTGCCCGCCGGCCACCACCGTCGCCCGGAACATCCCGTTGCCGCCGGGCACGATCCGCTCCGCGAACTCCGCCGGCAGACACGCCGACCGGTCGGCGTACCCCAGCACGAACTCGTCGAACCCCGGCAGCAGCAGCACCCCGCCGGCCTCCCGCCGGTGCGCCGCCAACCCGTCGACCACCGCCGGATCCAGGTAGTAGGTCACCCCGTCCACCTGCCGCTGCGCCAGGTCACCCGCCGCGTCCGCCAGCCCCCGCCGCACCTCGCCCAGCGGCAGGCCCACCCAGCGGGCCAGGTCCTTGACCGTCGCCGGCCCGTGGCCCCGGAAATACCGGCGCGCCAGCTCCACCAGCGCCGCCTCCCGCTCCCACACCCGCGACCCGGCGATCCACTCGTCGCAGCGGACCACCAACTGCTCACGCCCGTCGAACGGGCCGAAGCACACGCTGCCGGTCTGCGCGATGTGCCACAGCAGGTGGTAGCCGCGCTGCCCGTCCGTGCCCACCCCGCCCCGCGCCCACACCCCGTACAGCGCCTCCCGGCTCAGCCGCCCCCCGCCGGCCAGCGCCGCCAACGCCAACTCCCGCGCCCGCTCCAACACCCGCTCGTCCAGCTCCAGCGCCG
The DNA here is from genome assembly GCF_014647915.1 of Pilimelia terevasa. GTDB lineage: Bacteria > Actinomycetota > Actinomycetes > Mycobacteriales > Micromonosporaceae > Pilimelia > Pilimelia terevasa. The sequence goes on along the minus strand of NZ_BMQC01000012.1, from coordinate 84,878 downwards.
CCCGCCGCCGCGCCGCCCCCGCCACCAGCCGCGCCGTCGTCAACTCCCGTAGCCAGCCCAGGTCCTCCGGCAGCACCACGTGGAGGGTGCCGCGCATCGGCCACGACCGCACCAGCAGCCCCGCGTCACACGCCGCCCGCACCTCGTCCACCGACCGGCCGGCCGTCCGCAGCGCGATCGACGTCAACACCCCGGGCAGATCCTGGCCCTGCGCCGCCAGCAGGCCGCCCACGGCCTGCGCGGGCGTGGGCGCACCACCGCCGACCAGCCGCTGGGCCACCAGCCGCAGCAGCGCCAACTCCTGCAACGGGGTCCGACGTGTCACCACCGCATCCTGGCACAGACACCCGACAACAGGCCGCGCTCACGGCCACAGGCGCTCGCGGCCCCGACCCGCGCCGGCACGGGGAGAGTGGGCCACGCCCGCGGCAGTTCCCTTACCGGTGGTGCCGGGCAGCGGCTTGACCAGCATCGACAGCAGGTGGTCGGGGTCGCCGCGCTCGCCGACCGGGGCGAAGCCGCGCCGGGTGTGGAAGGCCAGGGACGGTTCGTTGCGGGGTACCAGGTTGACTTCCAGTGCCAGTCGGCCGGCGGCGGCGGCGTCCTGCTCCACCTGGTCGTAGACGAAGCCGGCCAGGCCGCGGCGGCGGTACCCGGGGTGGATGACGATCCGGTCGAGGTAGTGGAAGCCGTCGCCGTAGCGGTCGGCGAACCAGCGGTAGTTCAGCGAGTCGTAGGCGGTGCCGGCGCGGAGGGTGACGACGAAGCCGGCGACGGTGCCGTCGACGTCGACGACGTGGAAGCGGTGCGCCAGGGCGCGCAGGTAGGCGAGGCGGTCTCGGTCCATGGCAGCGACCTTGGGTACGTCGTCGGCGTTCATCGCCAGGACGGCGGGCAGGTCCTCGTCGGTCGCGGGTCGCATCAGCGGCATCCCGCCAGCATAGGGTCCGGCCCTCTCCCCCTCGAACCTTCGTTGCACCATAACGGTCATTATGGTGCAACGAATTTTTGTGAGTCACGCTCACTTAAAGTGCGCGATGCCAATTAATAAATTACATAAATCAGCAATCTATTAATTGGCTGGCGGAGTGCCCGCGACGTCTTCGTGGGATCGCTCAAGTGGATGTGGGCAGGGTGCAGCCGGCTGATGACGGCGTAGTGGCGCACCATGCGGCCGACCGCCAGCCCGGGCCGGCGTAGCAGATCAGGGGACCGTGATGGCGATCTTGCCGTGGGTGCCGGCGGTGAACGCGGCGAACGCGGCCGGCACCTCGGCCAGCGGGTAGGTCCGCGACACCGGCACGGTGAGGCGGCCGGCCGCCAGGTCCGCGGCGAGCTGGTCGAGGGTGTCGCCGGCCGGGTGGGCCATGACGAACGTCGCGGCCGGGTGCTGGTCGGCGCCGAAGCCCAGGAGGCTGGCGAGGCGCCCCTTCTCCGCCAGCAGGCCGGCCACGGTCGGGCCGTCCCCGGCGAAGTGCAGGACCACGTCCACCCCGTCTCCGGCGACGGCCCGGACCTGGGCCGGCACGTCGCCGGCGTGGTCGACGACGTGCGCGGCGCCGAGTCCGCGGACGAAGTCGGCCTCGGCGCCGGGGCGGGCGGTGGCGACGACCCGGGCGCCGACCGCGGCCGCGTACTGGACCGCGATGGCCCCGACCCCGCCGGTGGCCCCGCTGACCAGTACCGTCTCGCCCCGCTGCGGAGCGGTGGCGGCCAGGCAGTCCAGGGCCGCCGTACCGGCCAGGCCCACCGCGCCCGCGGCGGCGGGCGCCACCCCGGCGGGCAGCGCCGCGACGCCGACGGCCTCGGGCACCGTGACGTACTCGGCGAACCCGCCGTCGCCGAGGAACGGCTTGGTCACCACCCCGAACACCGCCTCGCCGACCGAGAAGCGCGACACGCCCCGCCCGACGCCGGCCACGGTGCCGGCGAAGTCCTTGCCGAGCACCACCGGGAAACGGTGCTCCATCATCCCGACCAGGTAGCCGGTGGCCACCGACAGGTCGAAGCCGTTGACCGACGACGCCCGTACCCGCACCAGCAGTTCACCGGCGCCGGGCCGCGGCGTCGGCACCTCGGCCAGCGACGCGGCCGCACCCTGCTCGGCGGTCACCACCGCACGCATCTGTTCTCCTCACGCCGGCCGGGGGAAGGGACCTCCCATTCTGGCCGTCGCACCCGCGCGCCGATTGCCGAACGCGACGAAGACCGCCGGCTTGGTACCCCGTGACCTGAGAACTCGCCGCGGTGGCGACCATCACGGTCGCTCCGCGACCGAAACGGTCGCAGCCGCGTCTACGCTGGTCCCCATGCCACGCCAGACCCGGCAGCAGATCGACGACGAGATCGTCGACTGCGCCGCCGCCCTCTTCGCCCGCCACGGCTTCCAGGAAGCCTCGGTGCAGCGGATCGCGGACGCCGTCGGCTACTCCAAGAGCGGCCTGCTGCGCCACTACCCGTCCAAGGAGGCGCTGCAGGAAGCCGTCGCCACCCGCTGCCTGGCCGAACTCACCGACGTCGCCCGCCAGGTCGCCGACCGGCCGCCCGGCCCCGCCAAGGACCGCGCCGCCCTCACCGGGCTGGCGGAACTGGCCCTGCGCCGGCCCGGGTTCTTCGCGCTGCTGCTGTCCACCCTGCTCCGCGACCCCGCCGACCCCGGCAGCGCCCTGCTCACCCCCGTCGGCGACGTCATCGTCGACATGTTCGCCCTGAACCCCGCCGACCCGGACCTCGACCGCACCGTCCGGGTCGCCGGAGCCGTCGGCGCCCTGGCCGTCGCCCGCACGGCCCTCGGCGACCTGCTCACCGCCGGCGACGCCGCCGCGCACCTGATCAACGTCAGCTACGACGCGCTGGGCCACCCGGCCCCGACCGCGCACTGACCGTCCCACGGGAGTACCTGCCATGGCACGACTGCTACACCGGCTCGGACTGGCCTGCGTCCGGCACCGGGTCCTGGTCACCGCGCTGTGGCTGGGGCTGCTCCTGGCCAGCGGGGTGGGCGCGGCGACCCTGTCCGGGCCGACCGTGTCCTCGTTCAAGATCCCCGGGCAGGAGTCGACCGTCGCCCTGGACCTGATGACCGACCGGTTCGGCGACACCGCCACCGCCGGCTCCGCCCAGGTCGTCATCCAGGCCCCCGGCGACACCCGGGTCACCGCACCCCCCGCCGCCGCGGCCGTCGCCGGCATCGTCGACCGGCTGCGGCGCCTGCCCGGCGTCGCCTCGGCCACCGACCCGCTCGCCCCGCAGACCCCCACGATCTCCCCCGACCAGCGCGCCGCCTACAGCACCGTCACCTACGCCGCCCCCGCCCGGGAGGTCACCGCCGCCCAGCGGCAGGCCCTGCGCGACACCGTCGCCCAGGCCCGCACCGGCGGCCTCACCGTCGAGGTCCGCGGCGCGGTCCTGGACACCTCCGGCGCCGTCGGCGGACCAGCCGAGGCCGTCGGCGTCCTCGTCGCCCTCATCGTCCTCGCCGTCACCTTCGGCTCCCTGCTCGCCGCCGGCATGAACCTGCTGACCGCCGCCGTCGGCGTCGGCATCGGCGCCCTCGGCATCACCGCGCTCAGCGGCTTCACCCCGCTGCAGTCCACCACCCCCGTCCTGGCCGTCATGCTCGGCCTGGCCGTCGGCATCGACTACGCCCTGTTCATCGTCACCCGCTTCCGCCACGAACTGCGCGCCGGCCAACCCGTCCCCGACGCCGCCGCGCTCGCCGTCGGCACGGCCGGCTCCGCCGTCGTCACCGCCGGCCTGACCGTCGTCATCGCGCTCGCCGGCCTCGCCGTCGCCGGCATCCCGTTCCTCACCGAGATGGGCCTCGCCGCCGCCGCGACCATCATCATCTCCGTCCTCGTCGCCGTCACCCTGGTACCGGCCATCCTCGGCTTCGTCGGCGTCCGGGCCCTGCCCCGCCGCGCCCGCCGCATCGCACCCGGCACCGCGAGCGCCGCGGACACCGGCCCCGGCTTCTACCTGCGCTGGGCGCACACCGTCACCCGGTACCGGTGGGCGAGCCTGCTGGCGGCGGTGGCGGTCCTGGCGGTGGTGGCCGTACCGGTCCTGTCGATGCGCACGGCGCTGAACCCGCGGCCGGTGCCGGGCAGCACCGAGGCCCGCGCCGCGGCGATCATCGCCGACCGGTTCGGGCCGGGCACGGCCGGCCCGCTGCTGGTCCTCGTCGACGGCGCCGGTGCGGCGGCCCGCGCGGCCGCGGTCCGGGAGCAGGTGGCCGCCCTGCCCGGGGTGGCGGTGGCGCTGCCCCCGCGGCCGGCGCCGCGCGGCGCCGCCGCGGCGTTGATCACAGTCGTGCCGGTCGAAGCGGCGGACTCGGCGGCGACCAGTGACCTGGTGCACGCGCTGCGCGCCCAGGTCGCCGACACCGACGGCGCCCGCGTGTACGTCACGGGGACGACCGCGGTGAGCATCGACGTGTCGCAGAAGCTGCGCGAGGCGCTGCCGGTGTACCTGGCGCTGGTGGTCGGGTTGGCGTTCGTCCTGCTGGTCCTCGTGTTCCGGTCGGTGTGGGTGCCCGTGGTCGGGGTGCTGGGTTTCCTGCTGACGATCGGGGCGACGCTGGGCGCGACGACGGCGGTGTTCCAGTGGGGGTGGCTGGCCGACGTCGTCGATGCCGGGGCGACCGGGCCGCTGATGAGCCTGTCGCCGATCATCATCGTGGGGATCCTGTTCGGCCTGGCCATGGACTACCAGGTGTTCCTGGTCGCCCGGATGCACGAGGCGCACGCGCACGGGGCCGGGCCCCGGGACGCGATCGTGACCGGGTTCCGGCAGGCCGCGCCGGTGGTGGTGGCCGCGGCGACGATCATGTTCGCGGTGTTCGCCGGGTTCGTGCCCGACGGCGACGCGGCGATCAAACCGATCGGGTTCGCGCTGGCCACGGGCATCGCGTTCGACGCGATCGTGGTCAGGATGGTGGCGGTGCCGGCGGCGCTGGCGCTGCTGGGCGCGCGGGCGTGGCGGCTGCCGCGGGCGCTGTCCTGGCTGCCGGTCCTGGACGTGGAGGGCGCGGCCCTGCGGCGCGGCGCCGCCACCGCGGCGCGGGAACCGGTGACCGCCGACGCCTGAGCGGAACCGGGCCGGCCGCCGGAGGGCGGGGCCGGCGGCCGCCAGCGGCGCCGCGTACCGGCCGGTCGCCCCGCCCACGTCGAGGACCGCGGCGCGCCGCGGCAGGACCCGGCCCAGGACGTCCCACGTGCGCAGGAACTCCCAGCGGCCGACGCCGCGGTCGAGCCGGTGGCGCTCGCCGCCGGCCTGGTAGTAGGCGGTCACCTCGGCTGGCAACGCGGTCACCTCGGCAGGCAGCATGGCCGCACTCTGCCGCCGCCGCGGCCCCGCCGACAACCGCTTTTCCCGCGCCTCAGCGGCGGCGCGGCGGGCTGGGGGCGGTGACCAGCAGGGCGAGGAGCACGGCGACGGCGACCGCGATGAACGGCAGACCCGCCCAGTACTCGGGGACCCGCGGGAACCGCTCCGGCACGTACATCGCCGCGAACACCACCACCCACGTCCCCAACGCGGCGGCCGCGGCGAACCCGACGGTGGCGTGCGGGCGCAGGTAGGTGGGCCGGCACCAGTACAGCAGCACCTCCACCAGGACCCCCGCGACCACAGTGGCGATCTTGACGTGGGGGAACGCGGCGCCGGTGACGGAGACCTGCACCAGCGTCGCCGTCGCGTACACCCCGACCGCGGCGCCCGGCGGGACCGGACCGCGGCGCGAGAGCATCAGCAGCGGACCCAGCAGCATCAGCGTGGTGATCACCACGGCGGCGGAGAACGCGCTGGTCCCGCGGGTGTTCGGGCCGAAGTCGGGGCGCACCGACAGGACCTCCACGACGGCCCGCGGATCCCACACCAGGGCGTCGCCGTACTCCAGGAACATGAACACCGGCATCACGCTCAGCGTCAACCCCAGCAGCAGCGGGAACTCCACCCGCAGCCCCCGGCCCACCCCGCGGCCCCACCGCGACCGCACCGGACCCGTACCGATGAGGACCCCGCCGGTGATCAACCCCAGGTGGGAGGGGCTGAACAGGACGTCGAAGCCGTTCTCGATGCCGAAGATCTCGTGCCAGACCAGGTCCGCGACCGCGCAGACGCCGAACAGGACCAGCCCCGCCACCGCCAGGGCGTAGCCGTACGGCACCGCCTGGAGGCCGCGCGCGCCGGCCAGCATCGGCTGCAGGACCGCCCACCCCAGCCAGGCGCTCGTCGCCAGGAAACCGGTGTACAGGACCGCGTGCCAGGCCGTGAAGAACGACTCCACGCCGTAGATGCTGTGCGCCCACGCATCCAGCAGCAGCCCGACGAACATCCACAGGCCCAGCAGGGCAGAAATCAGATCGAACCGGTACGAGGGAAGAATCCGGCCCCCGATGCGGGCCACCCGCCGCTCACCCATGTCGCGCCCCCATCATCAGACCTTAAGGCACCCTAGACAGGGCCAGGCCGACCAGACAGGCACTCGCCGACACCGGCACCCGCTCAGGCGGCCACCGGCCGGCAGTCGGCGACCAGCCGCCGCGCCCACCGCATCCGCGACGCCGCCGACTCGCCCCGCTCCCGTACTCCCCTGCCACCGCCGGACCGCACCCCTCGCTGCCGTACCGCGCCAGCGCCCGCTCCACCGCACCCCACACCGCCGCGGCGTCCGGGCACGCCGACGGCTGCAGATCCGACAGGAACAGCGCCTGCGCCACCACGTTCTCCTGCAACCCCACCATCCGAGCCTCCCCCACCGCGAACCGCCGATGTGACTCAGCTAACAGGCGCCCGAGTGCGAGGCGAGCGCCCCCCGGTTGCGACCCGGTTGCCGTCCAACCAGCCAGCCCACCACCCGCACCGGCCCACCCCCAACCCGACAACCGACCCCGCACCGACCCAACGCAACCCCTCCTGCCGAACCGGACACCGCGGTATCGTCCCGGACATCCACGCCGACGGAGGCGCCATGACGGGACCCGAACCGCGTCCACCGACGCCGCCCCCGCCATGCCCGCAACCCGACACCGCCGCCCTGCACCGCCAGCTCGAAACCATCGAAGACGACCTCGGCTTCGACCTGGACCGCTGGCAGCGCGACGCCCGCCGCATCGAAGCCGCCGCCCACGCCACCGGCGACGAAGCCCTCGCCCTGCGCGCCCGCCTCATCCAGGCCGACGTCCGGCACCGCCGCGGCGACAGCGCCGCCGCCGCCCCCGTCCTGTGGACCGTCAACCGGTGGGCCACCGAACACCGCCACCCCCACCTCACCGCCCGCAGCCACCGCCTCCTCGCCCTGCTCCTGCGCAGCATCGGCGACAACGCCGGCTTCCTCGAACACGCCGTCCGCTGCGTCGAAACCCTCCCCGAGGACGCCACCGCCCGCCAACGCGCCTACCCGCTGATGATGCTCGGCGACGCCACCCGCGGCGGCGCCGACCCCGCACCCTCCCGCGCCCGCTTCCACCAGGCCGAACAGATCGCCGCCGCCCACCACGACCACCAACTCCGCGTCATGATCCTCAACAACCTCGCCAGCGCCGAACTGGACTCCGGCGCCCTCGACCACGCCGCCACCGCCGCCGCCCGGATGCGCACCGTCGCCGCCGCCGCCGGCATCAACCTCGACAGCCACTCCCCCTACCTGGACACCATCGCCAACGTCCACCTCGCCGCCGGCAACTACACCAAAGCCGCCACCGCCGCCCGACACGCCATCACCACCTACGGCGCCGACGGCTGGGAACAGGCCGACGCGCTCGCCGACCTCCTGCTCACCCTCGCCCGCGCCCAACGCCACCTCGGCGACCACGACGACGCCCAACGCAGCCTCGACCGGTGCCGCGACCTGTGCCTACGCCGCGGCCTCGGCTGGGCCCACGCCCGCCAGCTCTACGAACAATCCGAACTCCACGCCGCCCGCGGCCACTGGCAGGCCGCCTGGGAGAACCTCAAAGCCCACCACCTCGCCGACCGCGACCTCATGTCCGGCCACCGCGAAGCCCAGGCCCGCACCCGCCAGGTCCTCTTCGAAACCGCCGAAGCCCGCGCCGACGCCGAACGCTTCCGCGAACAGGCCCGCCGCGACCCCCTCACCGGCCTGCGCAACCGCCGATACACCGACGAGGAACTCCCCCACCTCGTCCGCCAGCACCCCGACAACCTCACCGCCGCACTCGTCGACCTCGACCACTTCAAACAGATCAACGACACCCTCTCCCACCAGATCGGCGACCGGGTCCTCGTCACCGTCGCCGCCATCCTCACCACCGCCGTCGCCGCCGACACCGACGGCTTCGCCGCCCGCGTCGGCGGCGAGGAATTCCTCCTCGTCCTCCGCGACCACAGCCCCGGCCGGGCCACCGACACCCTCGACAACCTCCGCCAGGCCGTCGCCCACTACTACTGGCCGCCCCTGACCGGCACCCTGCCCGTCACCGTCAGCATCGGCGCCGCCACCTGCCGGCGGCACAGCGCCGCCCAGCTCCTCGCCGCCGCCGACACCCACCTGTACACCGCCAAGAACCGCGGCCGGAACCAGACCTGCCTCGACGGCGCACCCGTCCCCGCCCGGTAGATTCCCCACCGTGCCCGACAACGTCCCCGCCATCCCCGCCGCACTCGCCGGCACCGCGGCGGCGCTCGCCGGCACCGCGGCGGCGCTCGCCGGTGCCACACCCGCCGACGTACTGGAGGCGTGGCTGCACAACCGGCGGCTGTCCCCGCACACCCGCGCCGCGTACCGGCGGGACCTCACCGGCTGGCTGCACTGGTGCGCCCAGCACGCACTCGACCCGCGGGCCGCGACGTTCCTGCACGTCAACGCGTACGCCCGGGAGCTGGAGGCGACCCTGGACCCGCGCACCGGCAAGCCTCTGACCCCCGCGACCGTGGCCCGCAAACTGTCGGCCCTGTCGAGTTGGTACACGTTCCTGCACCGCGTCGGCGCCGTCGCCGTCAACCCCGTCTCCGCCGCCGACCGGCCCCGCCTGCACCGCGACCACTCCGCCACCGTCGGCCTGTCCGCCGACGAGGTCGACGCCGTCCTGCACTCCGCCCGCCAGTGCCTCGGACCCACCGCCGCCCGCACCCGCGCCGCCATCACCCTGCTCGCCGACCTCGGCCTGCGCGTCGGCGAACTCACCTCCCTGAACTGCGAGGACCTGACCACCGAGCGCGGCCACCGCAGCATCCGGTTCACCGGCAAAGGCGGCCACCACCGGCGCCGCGCCCTCACCCCCGGCTGCGCCGCTGCCGTTGACGACTACCTCACCCAGCGCGCCCAGATCGCCGGAGTCCGCGCCGACTCCCTCACCGGGCCGCTGCTCACCACCCGGACCGGGCGGCGACTCGACCGGCACGCCGTGTTCCGGCTCATCCGCACCCTCGCCCGCAGCGCCGGCATCCCCCACTGGGCGCACCTGTCCCCGCACTCGCTGCGGCACGCCTTCGCCACCGCCGCCCGCGACGAGGGCGTACCCCTGGAGGACGTCCAGGACGCCATGGGCCACGCCGACCCGCGCACCACCCGCCGCTACGACCGCGACCGGCACAACCTCGACCGGGACCCCGCCTACGTCCTCTGGGCCGCCCGCGCCCGCCGCGGCGGCTGACCCGCCCCCGCTACAGCACCCGCGGCGGGGTGTTGCCCGCCGCCACGATCGCCCGCCGCACCGGCACCGCCGCCAGCAGTACGAACCCCACCACGAAGAACGCGATCAGCGACAGCAGCGCCACCCGGTAGGAGTCCGTCGTCTGGATCGCCAGGCCGAACAGCAGCGGCCCCAGCCAGCTCGTCCCCTTGTCGGAAATCTCGTACAGGCCGAAGTACTCGCCCTCCCGGCCCGCCGGGATGAGCTGCGAGAACAGCGACCGCGACAGCGCCTGCGAACCGCCCAGCACCACCCCGATCGCGCCGCCCAGCACCACGAACGGCACCGCCTCGCCCCGCGGCAGGAAGAACGCCGCCACCACCGTCGCCGACCACAGCACCAGCGACAGCAGGATCGTCTTCCACGCCCCGATCCGCCGCGCCAGCCACCCCATCCCCAGCGCCCCGCCCAGCGCCAGGAACTGCACCATCAGGATCGTCGGCACCAGCACGTCGTCGGACAGCCCCAGCTCCTCCACCCCGTACACCGACGACATCGCGATCACCGTCTGGATGCCGTCGTTGTACACCAGGTAGGCGATCAGGAAGAACAGCGTCAGCGGATACCCCTTCAGCGACCGCAGCGTCGCCCACAACTGCCGGAAACTGTCCGCCACCAGATTGCCGCGCGCCGGGCCCGCCGACGGCGGGCGGTTGCGCAGCAGCACCAGCGGCACCGTCGTGAACGCCGCCCACCACACCCCCGCCGCCACGATGCAGTACCGCGCCACCTCGCCCGTGGACAGCCCCCAGGAGTCCGCCGACAGCACCGCCACCACACTCAACGCCAGCAGCACCCCGCCGCCGCCGAACCCGAACGCCCACCCCACACTCGACACCGCGTCCCGCTCGTCCGGCCCCGCCAACTGCGGCAGGAACGAGTGGTACACCACCACACTCGCCCCGAACGCCACGTTCGCCACCACGAACAGGCCCGCACCCAGCAGGTACCGGTCACCGGTCAGGAACAGCATCCCCGCCGTCGCCGCCGCCCCCACGTACGCGCACGCCGCCATCAACTGCTTCTTGCGCGCCGACCGGTCCGCCACCGCCCCCACCACCGGCAGCACGAACACCGTCAGGAACACCGACAGCGACGCCGTGTACGGAAACAGCGACTCCGGCGCCACCGACAACCCCAGCACCCCGACCGACCGGCCCGCGCAGCCGCCCTCCGCGCAGCCCGCCGCCTCCTTCGCCACCGCCGTCAGGTACGGCCCCAGGAACACCGTCACCACCGACGTGTAGAACGCCGAGTTCGCCACGTCGTAGAAGTACCAGCCGACCCGCTCCCGCCGGTCCGCGTACCCCAGCACGCTCACACCCACAGCCCCCGCCCCGCCAACACGTCCCGCAGCACGTCCAACCGGTCCGTCATGATCCCGTCCACCCCCAGGTCGAGCAGCCACTCCATCGACCGCCGGTCGTCCACCGTCCACACGTGCACCTGCAGGCCCAGACCGTGCGCGTACTCCACGAAACGACGACCCACCACCGGCACCCCGAAGAACGACACCGGCACCTGCGCCGCCACCACCGACGCCGGCAGCCGCACCCGCCAACCCCGCACCGCCGCCACCCGCAGCCGCCCCACCGACCGCACCCCCAGCGACGTCACCGCCCCCGGCCCCGCCAGCCGCCGCACCGCCGCCAGCCGCGCATCCGAGAACGACGCCCACAACACCCGCCGCTGCGCCCCCGCCGCCCGCACCGCCGCCACCGCCGGCCCCACCACCGCCGCCGACTTCACATCCACGTTGAACCGCACCCGCGGCCACGCCCCCAGCACGTCCGCCAACCGCGGCACCACCGGCTCCCCGCCCACCCGCAGCGACCGCACATCCGCCCACCGCAGCCGCGACAACCGGCCCCGCACCCCCGCCACCCGCCACAGCGACGCGTCGTGGAACACCACCGGCACCCCGTCCGCCGTGGCGTGCACATCCGTCTCCACATACCGGTAGCCCGCCGCCACCGCCGCCGCGAACGCCGCCGCCGAATTCTCCGGCAACCCCGCCGCCCGCGCCGATACCACACCGCCCCGGTGCGCGAACGCCAACGGCAGCGGTGCGTCCAGAAACCCACCATCCACGGCCATGCCCCGCAGTATCGCCCCACCCGCCGCCGACACGCGGCGCCTCACCGACCGGACACGCCGCCGTCGCCCGCCCGCCGCGAACGCGCCGCACTCACCGGCCGCGTCCGGTCCACCCACGCCGGCCGGACCGGCTCCGCCGCCCGCAACGGCACCAGGTCCCCCGCGATCGCCGCCACGATCCGCTCCGTCGCCTCCACCGCATCCCCCTCGGACAGACCCGACAGGTCCACCGGCCCGCCGAAGTGCACCCGCAGCACCGGCCGGCGCCACACCGCCCGACCCAGCGTCCGCAGCAGCCGCCGCGGCACCCCGTACGGCAGCAGCTCGTGCGCCCCCCACTGCGCCACCGGCACCACCGGCACCCCCGTGCGCAGCGCCAACCGCGCCGTACCCGTCTTACCCCGCTCCGGCCACAAACCCGGATCCAGGCCGATCCGCCCCTCCGGGTACACCAGCACCACGTGCCCGGCCGCCAGCACCGCACCCGCCGCCGCCAGCGACTCCCGCACCGCCGCCGACCGCCGCTCCACCCGCACGTGACCCGCCCGGCGCATCAACCAACCCAGCACCGGCGCCCGGAACACCCCCGCCGTCGCCATGATCCGCGGCGCCAGCCCCACCCGCGCCGCCGCCGCCACGAGCACCGCCGGATCCGCCGGCCCCACATGGTTCGCCGCCAGCAGCAGCGGACCCGACCGCAGGCCCGGCGGCACCGCCCCCGACACCCGCAGCCGACCCACCGACGCCACCGCCAGCCGCGCCAGCACCACCGCCGCCCGCCACGCCCGCGACGCACCGGCCGGCGACGCCGGCCCGCTCACGCCCCCGCCGGCAACTCCGCCAGCCGCGCCTCCACCTCCGCCAACTCCGCCCGCAGCCGCTCCGCCCGCTCCTGCGCCCGCGACCGCTCCGCCGCGACGATCTGCTCCACCGCCTCCGACAGCGCCGGCACGTCCAGCAGCCGCACCACCCGCAGCGCCTCCGCCGCCCGCACCGCACACGGCCTGGCCAGCGTCCGCGAACCCGCCGCCGCCGCCACCGACCACTCACCCTCCACATACGACAGCGTCACCGTGACACCCGCCGCCGGCTTCACCTTCGCCGCCTTCGGCCGCCGCGGCCGCACCTCGGCCGCCTCCGGCCCGGCAGCCGGCGCTGGCGGGGCCGCCCGGGGCGCCGGCGGCAGCAGCGGCGGGCCCGACGGCGCCGGCGGGGCCGCCTGCTCGGTCACCGGGGCGCCCGCGGCCTTCTTCGCCGCCGAGGCCGCGCCCCGCGGCGGGATCACGACGTCGGCGGGGGTGAACGGCAGCTCGTCGCGGCCGAAGCGGACCACCACCGTCGTCTCGCCGTCGGCCTCCTCCACCGCGGCGACCTGGCCGAACTGGCCGACAATCTGCCCGGCGGCCTCGGTGAACATCACCTTCGGCCGGCGCCCGGCCGCCAGGGCCGACCGCAGGGTGTCCAGATCGTCGGCGGTCAGGCCGGCGTCTACGCGCGTCGCCATCGTGGAACCTCATCTCGTACGTACGTCAGAACAGGTGACAGCTTCATAGCACCCCGGACCGACAGGCCGGACGACGCGCCCGTACCCGCGTGATCGGATTCGACGGCGACGCTGGTCCGCTACGCAAATTTCTGATGGTCGGTGCGAAGCACCTTGTTGGTTCTTCGGGTGTGCGGAGCACACCGTGTAGGGCATCCTAGGACAATAGGTCGAGTTTGATGCCCTGTAGGTGGTTGTCGGGAGGGTCGTCGTGTCTACCGGCTCGTTCCGGGGGCGAGGACGGGGCGTGGCGGCCGCCGTTCGCTCAGGGCCTGACGCTGGCGGGCCGGTGGGTCGGGAGTCGGATCGTGTAGGTGGTTACGGGGTCGGTGTTGTCGTTGAGGGTCACGTCGCCGTCGTGTGCTTCGACGATGGCCCGGATGAGGGTGAACCCGAGGGCGGTGCCCGGGACGCCGGGGCCGGGGGCGTGGGCCGCACCGGTCGCCCGCTCGGCGGTCACCGTGAGCACCGTGCTCAGACTGTCGGTCCGCAGGTTCAGCCCGACGCCACCGGTATCGGCGGTGGTGTGCACCAGTTCGTCGATGACCTGTCGTAGGCGGGCGGCGTCGCCGTCGAGGATCACGTCGTCGGCAGGGGTGTTGAGGTCCACGGAGAGACCCGCCGCCTGCGCCGATCGCGCCGTGTCGCGGCAGATCGCGGTCAGGTTCACCGGTAGTCGGGCGACGGTGGTGTCCCCGGCGCGCAGGGCCGCCATGTCCAGCAGCTTGTCGATCATGGAGTGCATGTTCTTGGTGTTGCGCTGCATCACGGTCAGGAGTTCATCCTGGTCGTCTGCCAGCCGCGGGTCCTGGGCGAGCAGGTCGGTGCACGACTCGATGGCTGTCAGTGGGGTTCGTACCTCGTGCCCGATCAGGTTGATGAACTCGACCCGGCTCTGGTCCAGCTCCGTGTCGAGGCGTTCGGCGCGGCGCCGCTCCAGCATCTGTCCGATCATGCCCGCCAGCGCGGGCAGCAGCGCCGCGCGGGTGTCCGCGCTGTCCTCGGGGCTGGCGCTGTAGAGCACGATGATCGCGATCACGATGCTGCCGCTGGGCACCGGGACGGCCAGGCCCGCCTGCAGACCCGCCCAGTCCACCGTCTGGGTGGAGCTGCCGGCGTGGGTGCGTAGGTCATGGGCCCACACCGGACTGATTCGTTGCCAGGCCTGCCCGGGAAGCCCCTCACCGCGGCGTAGCTGTTCGTTGCTGCCGGCCGGCAGCTGACCGCGGGGGTCCCACAGGACCTGCCGGCGCAGCACCTTGCCCACGAAGTCCACCACCCAGAACTCCCCGGCGGCCCAGTCCAGCGCCGTTCCGATGGTGTCCAGCACCTCGGGCAGGATCTGCTCCACCGGATCACGAGCGCTCAGCAACTCGCCGACCCGCCGCTGGCAGGCGCTGATCTGGTCCATCCGCCGCCTCGCGGTGACCTCGTTGAAGACCACCAGCGCCTCGCCGCCGCCCGGATCGCTGTCGCCCAGGCTCCGACCACTGGCGAGGAAGAACCGCGCCGCCGCGCCAGGTGGTTTGATCACCACCTCCATGCCCTGGACACTCTCGCCGGCCAACACCCGCGCCAGCGGCATCTGCTCGTCCGTCAACGGCTCACCGTCGGCGTCGCGCCAGACGCCCCAGCCCCGCATCAGGTCAGCCGACCTCGGCCGCCCAGGCACGTCGAAGAGCTGACGGGCGTGCGCGTTCGCCCACGAGGCCTGCCCGTGCCGTCCGCAGCCCACCGCGGGCAAACCGAGACTGTCCAGCAACTCCGGGAGCTGCCCGTGGTCACCGCGCAGCTTCGACGACAGATCGGGCATCGCAACCTCCCAGGCAATGGCGACAACTCAACCGTAGACCCACGTAAACGGCAAAACAGGTATTTAAGGGCGACTACAAGGGGGGTAACGCCGGGGCGTCGTCCCTCACCTTGACCCCTTCCGGGGAGACGTGCGCCACATGCGCCAGGCGTCCTAGGACGACAGTCCGGTCGCTACGATCTGCGGATGCGGACCACCCTGATCACGGGCGCCACCGGCGGCATCGGCACCGCCGTCGCCGAGAATCTCGCCGCCCGCGGCGACCGGCTGGTCCTCGGCGGCCGGGACCCCGACCGGCTGCGCGAGCTGGCCGGGCGGCTGCCCGGGGCGCGGGTCCTCCCGGCCGACCTCGGCGACCCCGGCACGCTCAGCGCGGACGGCCTGCCACCGAGGCTGGACGTGCTCGTGCACTGCGCCGGTGTCGTGGCGCTCGGGCCGGTCGCCGACGCCGACGCCGCGGTGTGGGAGCGGACCCTGGCCGTCAACCTCACCGGCCCGGCCGTCCTCACCCGGCTCGCGCTGCCGGCCCTGCGCGCCGCCCGTGGCCACGTGGTGTTCCTCAACTCCGGCGCCGGGCTGCACGCCGGGCCGGGCTGGAGCGCCTACGCGGCGAGCAAGTTCGGCCTGCGGGCGCTGGCCGACGCGCTGCGCGCGGAGGAGGCGGCACACGGGGTGCGGGTCACCACCGTGTACCCGGGGCGCACCGCCACCGCCATGCAGGCCGCGGTGCACGCCCAGGAGGGCCGGGAGTACGACCCGGGCCGGTGGATCCAGCCCGCCGCGGTGGCGGCCGCGGTGCGCACGGCACTGGACCTGCCGGTGGAGGCGCACCTGACCGAGGTGACGATCCGCCCCGGGCTCGGCTGAGTGGCGCCCGCCGGGGCGGCGGCCGCGGGCGGTTCGCCGGAGGGGCCGCGGGCGCGGGCGGCGGTGCTGGGGCGGCTGTGGTCGGCGCTGCTGCGCGAGCCCTGCCCGGGTGTGGCGGGTGTCGAGGTGGCGGGGTCGGCGGCGCGGGTGCGGCTGGCCGACGGGCGGGTGCTGGCCGGTCCGGCGCTGGCGCCGTTCGCGCGGGCCGGGCCGGGCCTGGCGGTGCGGGACTGCGGGGGGCGGCGGTACGAGGACGCGGCGGCGCTGGTGGCGGCGCTGCCGGTGCCGCCACAGCGGCGGGCGCGGTTCGCCGCGGAGCTGGCCGACAGCGCCGCGAACCTCGCCGACGCGTACGCCCACGCGCCGCCGCCGCCGACGCTGGCGGCGCTGGCCGCCCTGCCCGCGGACGCGGCGGCGGTGCTGGGTGAGCAGGTGGCGGTCGCCGGGCACCCCCTGCACCCCGGCTGCCGGACGCGGACCGGGATGAGCCGGGCCCAGGTGCGGGCGTACGCCCCCGAGCACCGGCCGGTCGTCCCGGTGCGCTGGTGGACGGTGCCGGCGGGCCGCTGGTGGAGTCCGACCGGGTCGCCGCCGGAGCTGCCGCTGCACCCGTGGCAGGCCGCGGCGCTGGTCGGGGCGTACCCCTGGCTGCGGCCGACGGGCCGGGTGGCCGCGACGCGGCCGCTGATGTCGCTGCGGACGGTGGCGGCGGGCGACGGTACGCACCTGAAGCTCGCGCTAGACGTGCAGATGACCAGTGCCGTGCGGCGGGTGTCGGCGGCGGCGCTGCACAACGGCCCCCTGCTGGGGGCGCTGCTGGGCGGCCTGGCGGGGCGGCTGCCGGGCCTGCGGGTACTGGCGGAGGTCGGCGGCGGCGCCGCCTGCGCCGACGGGGCGCCGGTGCCGTCGCTGGCCTACCTGCGGCGGGTCGGGCCGCGCCGCCGGCCGGGCGAGGTGGTGCTGCCGCTGGGGTCGCTGTGCGCCGACGGGGCGGCGGGGCGGCCGCCGCTGGCGGTACAGGCGGCGGCCGCGGGGTACGGCGGGGACCCGGTGGCGTTCCTGGCCGCGCTGCTGGAGGTGCTGCTGCCGCCGCTGGTGGCGCTGCTGCACGCCGGGGTGGCGCTGGAGGCGCACGGGCAGAACACGCTCGTGGCGCTGGCCGGGGGGCGGCCGGTGCGGGTGTACTACCGGGACTTCGGCGGGGTGCGGGTGTCGGCGGCGCGGCTGCGGGCGGCCGGCCTGGAGGTGCCGCCGCTGCGCGGCGACCTGTGGTGCGAGGACGCCGACGAGCTGCGCACCACGCTGGCGGCGGCCGTGGGGGTGGTCGTCGGCGAGCTGGTGGCGGTCCTCGGGCGGTACGCCGCGCCCCAGCGCTGCTGGGCGGCGGTGTCGGCGGCGCTGGCCGCGGCGTTCGCCGGGGTGCCGGGCGCGGCCGCCGACGAGGCGGCGTGGCGGGCGGCGCCGCTGCCGGTGAAGGCGACGACGGCGATGCGGCTGGCGGACGCGCCGCTGGCCAACCAGTGGGCGCGGATGCCGTACGGATGGGAGGGGCCGTGGTGACCACGACGGTCGGCGGGGGGCTGCACGCCGCCGCGCCGGAGCTGGCGGACGCGGTCGCGGCGGCGCTGCCGCGGGCGGCGGCGACGGTCCGGCGGCGGCTGCTGGCCGCGCTGGTGCGCGAGGACGTCGGCGACGCGCGGGAGCGGTACGGGGCGCGGGGGCGGTGGTCGGGCTTCGGGCACGTCACGTTCGACGACGCGCCGGACGTGCCGTTCGCGGCGCTGCTGCCGCCCGGCGCGGCGGGGCTCGCGGCCGAACTGGAGGACGCGGTGGTCAACCAGGCCGTCGCCTACGCCCGGGCGCCGGGCGGGCCGCCGCCGGCGGCGGGGCCGGACGCGGCGGTGGCGGCCGCCGAGCGGTCGGCGACCGAGGGGCACAACCTGCACCCCTGCGGGCGGACCCGGCTGGGCTGGTCCGCGGCCGACGTCCTGGCCCACGACCTGGAGGGGCCGGGGACGGCGGTCGGCTTCGTCGCCGTCCCGGCGGCGGCGCACCGCGGCGACGACCTGGGTGCCCTGCTGCGGGCCACCCGCCCGCAGGTCCCGGCGGCGCCGCCGGGCCACGTCGTCCAGCCGGTGCACGCCTGGCAGTGGGAGCGGCTGCGCCGCTGCCGGCCCGACGGGGTGCGGCTGCTCGACGGGCGGATCGGGGCGACGGCGACGCTGGCGGTGCGCACCCTGCTGCTCGACGGGCCGCCGGCCTACCTGAAGCTGTCCCTGGACGTCCTGATCACCTCGACCCGGCGGACGATCTCGCCCGCGAGCGCCGCGAACGGCCCGGGGATCTCGGCGCTGCTGG
Organism: Pilimelia terevasa; assembly: GCF_014647915.1. Lineage (GTDB taxonomy): Bacteria > Actinomycetota > Actinomycetes > Mycobacteriales > Micromonosporaceae > Pilimelia > Pilimelia terevasa. The sequence goes on along the minus strand of NZ_BMQC01000012.1, from coordinate 66,544 downwards.
AGGAGGTGCTGGGCCGGGACGCGGCGGGGGCGCGGGCGCTGCTGCTGCGGGAGCCGGCGGCGGCCGCCGCGCCGGGGGTCGGCGACGGGCGGGCGGCGTCGGCGATCCTGCGGGAGCCGCTGGCGGGGCGGCTGGAGCCGGGCGAGGCGGTGTGGCCGGCGACGGCGCTGGCGGTCCCCGACGCGGCGGGGCGGCCGGCCGCGGCGCGGCTGGTGGCGGCGTACGCGCGGCGGGGCGGCGCGGCCGACGGGCCCGCGGCGGCCGCGGCGTGGCTGGCCGCGTACGCGGAGCTGCTGCTGGCCCCGGTGCTGCGGCTGGCCACGGCGTACGGGGTGGGGCTGGAGGCGCACCTGCAGAACTGCCTGCCGACGTTCGTGGACGGCGTCCCGCACCGGATGGTGTTCCGGGATCTGGCGGGGCTGCGGCTGCACCGGCCGCGGCTGGCGGCGGCGGGCCTGTCGGTGGCGCTGCACCCGGACTCGGTCGTGGGGACCGACGACGTGGCGGTGCTGCGGGCGAAGGTCTGCTACACGGCGTTCCAGGCGCACCTGGCGGAGCTGGTGCGGCAGGTGTGCGGGGCGTACGGGCTGGCCGAGGACGGGGTGTGGGCGCGGGTGCGGGAGGTCGTCGACGGGCTGGCCGGCGGTACGGCCGACCACGGGGCGTGGACGGCGCCGACGGTGCCGCACAAGGCGCTGGTGCGGATGCGGCTGGCCGGTGGCGGCGATCTGTACGTGCCGGTGTCCAATCCGCTGTGCCGGAGCGGCCGGTGAACCCCGCGGCGGGTGGCGGGCCGGGCGGCGCGGCACCGGACCGCGCGGCGGCGGGAGACCGGCCGGGGGTGGGCGGGGTGCCGGCGGAGGTGGCGGCGGCGGTGCTGGCGCTGCCGGCGCCGCGGTGCGCGTACGTGTACCGGCGGGCGGCGCTGGCCGCGGCGGTGGCCCGGGTCCGGGCGGTGCTGCCGCCGCGGGTGCGGCTGCTGTACGCGGTGAAGGCCAACAGCGACCGGCGGGTGGTGGCGGCGCTGGCGGCGCTGGTCGACGGCCTGGAGGTGGCCTCGGCCGGGGAGCTGGCGCTGGCCCGGGAGGTGGGGGCCGGGCGGATCGCCTTCGGCGGGCCGGCCAAGACCGACGCGGCGCTGGCGGCGGCCGCGGCGGCGGGCGCCCGCGTGCACGTGGAGGGGCTGCACGAGCTGCGGCGGCTGGCGGCGCTGACGGCCGGCCGGGCCGGGCCGGGCCTGCCGGTGGCGCTGCGGGTGAACCGGGCCGCGGCCGCGCCGGCCGGCAGCCACCGGATGGCGGGGGCGGCGACGCCGTTCGGGTTCGACGAGGCGGACGTGGGCGCGGCGCTGGCGGTGGCGGCCGCGGCGCCCGGGCTGGCGGTGGACGGGCTGCACGTGCACGCGGTGTCGAACAACCTGGACGCGGCCGCGCACGCCGGCTACGTGACGGCGACGGCCGCGTGGGCGGGCGCGCTGGCGGGGGCGCACGGGCTGCGGCTGGAGTACCTGAACGTCGGCGGCGGGCTCGGCGTGGACTACGCGGGCGGGGCGCGGTTCGACCTGGCGGTGTTCGGGGCGGGGCTGGCCGCGGCGGCGGCTTCGCTGCCGGCCGGCGCGGAGCTGGTGGTGGAGCCGGGGCGGTACCTGGCGGCGGGTGCCGGCTGGTACGCCGCCGAGGTGCTGGACGTGAAGCGGACGCACGGGCGGTGGTTCGCGGTGCTGCGCGGCGGTACCCACCACTTCCGGCTGCCGGCGGCCTGGGGGTACAGCCACCCGTTCGCGGTGCTGCCGGTGGCGCACTGGCCGTACCCGTGGCCGCGGCCGCAGGTGCGCGACGCGGCCGTGACGGTCGCCGGTGAGCTGTGTACCCCCCGCGACGTGCTGGCGCGGGACGTGCCGGTGGCCCGGGTGCGGGTGGGTGACGTGCTGGTGTTCGGCGACGCGGGGGCGTACGGGTGGGACATCTCCCACCACGACTTCCTGCGCCACCGGCACCCGGACACGGTGGTCCTCTAGCGGCCGTTCGTACGCCTGTACGAATATGCGGTACCGTGGCCGGGTGATGTTCCAGCCCTCACTGCTGGGCGGCGGCGGGCAGGTCCGGCCCGGGCCGCTGGGCGACACCGTGCGGCGCCTCCCCCTGGGTGTGGGCGCGTGGCTGGACCTGCGGCCGGGCTGGATGCTGGGGGCGGACGCCCTGTTCGACCGGCTGCACCGGGTCGTGCCCTGGCGGGCGCAGCGGCGGCAGATGTACGACCGGGTGGTCGACGTCCCGCGGCTGCTCGCCTTCTACGGCGTCGGCGCGGCCCTGCCCGACCCGGCGCTGGAGGCGGCCCGCGCGTCGCTCGACGCGCGGTACGGCGCGGAGCCGGGCGGGCCGTTGGCGACGGCCGGCCTGTGCCTGTACCGCGACGGCCGCGACAGCGTCGCCTGGCACGGCGACCGGGTGGGGCGGGGCGCGACCGCGGACACGACGGTGGCGATCGTCTCGCTCGGCGCTCCCCGCACGCTCGCGCTGCGCCGCCGCGGCGGCGGCGGCCGGCCGCTGCGCTTCGAGGTCGGCCACGGCGACCTGCTGGTGATGGGCGGCAGTTGCCAGCGCACCTTCGACCACGCGGTACCCAGGACGGCGCGGCCGTGCGGCCCGCGGATCAGCGTCCAGTTCCGGCCGGTCGGCGTGCGCTGACCGGCGCCGCCGCCCGCTGGGCGCGCCCGTCCCGGCAGCGCCGGGAACCGGTCACCGGCGGTGCGGGACGCCGCCCGGGCCGGCCAGGGCGCGGCGCAGCGGCGCGGCCTTGGCCGCCGCCTCGGCGACCTCCGCCGCCGGGTCGCTCCCCCAGGTGATGCCGCCGCCCGCCCACACGTGCAGGTGGGTGGCGTCGGCGGCGACCGTGCGGATCGTCAGGCCCAGGTCGAGGTGGTCGGGGCCGACCCAGCCCAGCACGCCCATGGCGGCCCCCCGGCCGACCGGCTCCAGGGCGGCGATCTGCGCCAGCGCCGCCCGCTTGGGCGCGCCGGTGACCGAGCCGCCGGGGGCGAGCGCCCGCAGCAGGGTGGGCAGGTCCACGCCGTCGGCGAGCGCCGCCGTCACCACCGACTCGGCCTGCCACAGGTCGCACCAGCGGCGCACGGCGTACAGCGACTCGACGGCGACGCCGCCGGTGCGGGCGACGTGCGCGACGTCGTTGCGGGCCAGGTCGACGATCATGATGTGTTCGGCGCGCTCCTTGGCAGAGTCGCGCAGGGCGGCGCGGCCGGCCGCGGTGGCCGGGCGGGTGCCCTTGATCGGCCGGGTCGTCGCCACGCCGCCGCGGACCTCGACGAGGGTCTCGGGCGAGGCGCTCGCCAGCGCCCAGCCGGCGCCGGTGAGGACCCCGCCGTACCGGGCGCCGGGCAGCGCGGCGACGGCGGCCAGCGCCGGCCCCGGGTCGCCGCGGTACCGGGCGCGGGCGTGGCCGACGAGGTTGGCCTGGTAGACGTCGCCGCGGGCGATGGCGGCCCGCAGGGCGCGGACGGCGTCGGCGTGCGCGGCGTCGGTCCAGCTCGCGGCCCACTCCCCCAGCCGCCAGGCGGCGCCGTCAGCGGCCGGGCGCCGGTCCCCCGGCGGGGCGGTCCGGGCGGCGCGGCGGTAGGCGACGGCGACGACGTCCGGCAGCGCGGGCGCCGGGGTGGGTGCCCCGGGCGGCGCGCCGATCGCGGTCGCGGCGGCCGCGGCGGAGACGTAGACGGCGGCGCCGACCGTCGGGCCGGGCCGGGTGGGGCGGCACAGGTCGGCGGCAAGCAGGCCGTGGTCGGCGAGGAACGCCGCGAGCAGGCCCAACGGGTCGCCCGGTGCGCCGGACCGCCACTCCAGCCGGGCACACTCGGTGATCGTTTCGCCACGCGGGGCCGCCGGTGGAGTGGTCAACGGTAACGCGCTCACGACGAATGGACCGTTCCCTCTCGGCTGTTCAGTGAAATCGTGTCGGGTTCCGGGCACCGGCGTCAGCGCCGTCGATGGACGGTGCTAGCGTGACGCCACGTCGTGTGAGGCATGACACACCCCCCACCCGCTTCTCGCAGGACCCAGGAGGCCACGATGTGTCCGCATCAGCCACCCTGCCCGACCGCCGCCGCCCCCGACCGGGAAGCCGCCCGTTGCGTGTCCGCCCATCCTGAGCAGGGGTGGAGCTTGCTGTGCAACGGCGTCATCATGTTCGAGGACACCGGCGAGCTGCTTCCTGACGGGAGCTGCGTGGACCCGCACCGGGGTCCCGCACCGCACGCCATAGCCGCCTGAAACCCGCCGCCGCGCGGGCGCCCACGTCACGGAGAGTGGGTGCCGGCGCGGCGGCGGTGTGTCACGGGGCGAACGCCTCCGGCGGCGGGCACGCGCAGACCAGGTTCCGGTCGCCGTACGCGCCGTCGACCCGGCGCACCGGCGGCCAGTACTTGCCGGCCGCGCCGGCCCCGCCCGGGAAGGCGGCCAGGGTCCGCGGGTAGGGGTGCGACCACTCGTCGGCGGTCACCATCGCCGCGGTGTGCGGGGCGTTGGCGAGGGGGTTGTCGCCGGCCGGCCAGGCGCCCGCCCCGACCTGGTCGATCTCCGCCCGGATCGCGATCATGGCGTCGCAGAACCGGTCCAGCTCCGCCAAATCCTCGCTCTCGGTCGGCTCGACCATCAGGGTGCCGGCGACCGGGAACGACATCGTCGGCGCGTGGAACCCGTAGTCGATCAGGCGCTTGGCGACATCGTCGACGGTCACGCCGGTGGACCGGGTCAGCGGGCGCAGGTCCAGGATGCACTCGTGGGCGACCAGGCCCTTGTTGCCCGCGTACAGCACCGGGTAGTGCCCGCGCAGCCGCGCCGCGACGTAGTTGGCCGCCAGGACCGCGACCGCGGTGGCGTCGGTGAGCCCGTCGGGCCCCATCATCCGCAGGTACGCCCACGAGATCGGCAGGATGCCCGCCGAACCGTGCGGCGCCGCCGACACCGCGTGCGCGTCGCCGGCCAGCGGGTCGCCGGGCAGGTACGGGGCCAGGTGGGCGCGGACCGCGACCGGCCCGACGCCCGGGCCGCCGCCACCGTGCGGGATGCAGAACGTCTTGTGCAGGTTCAGGTGCGAGACGTCCGCGCCGAACCGGCCGGGCTTGGCGAAACCGAGCAGCGCGTTGAGGTTGGCGCCGTCGACGTACACCTGGCCGCCCGCGTCGTGGACCTTCGCGCAGAGCTGCGCGATCCCGGTCTCGTAGACGCCGTGCGTCGACGGGTACGTCACCATGATCGCGGCCAGCGACGCCGCGTGCGCGGCGATCTTGGCGTCGAGGTCGGCCAGGTCGACGTTGCCCTCGGCGTCGCAGGCCACCACGACCACGCGCATCCCGGCCATCACGGCCGAGGCCGCGTTGGTGCCGTGCGCGCTGGAGGGGATCAGGCAGACGTCGCGGCCGGCCTCGCCGTTGTCGCGGTGGTACGCGCGGATCGCCAGCAGGCCGGCCAGTTCGCCCTGCGAGCCGGCGTTGGGCTGCACGCTGACCGCGTCGTACCCGGTCACCTCCGCCAGCCACCCCTCCAACTGGGCGACCAGCGCCGCGTACCCGCCGGTCTGCGCCGCGGGGGCGTACGGGTGGATCTGCGCGAACTCCGGCCACGTCACCGCCGCCATCTCCGCGGTGGCGTTGAGCTTCATCGTGCACGAGCCCAGCGGGATCATGCCGCGGTCCAGGGCGTAGTCGGCGTCGGCCAGGCGGCGCAGGTAGCGCAGCATCGCCGTCTCCGAGTGGTGCGCGGTGAACACCGGGTGGGTGAGGAAGTCCGAGTCGCGGCGCAGCGCCGCCGGCAGCGCGTCGGGGGCCGACTCCGGCGGGGCGGCGACGCCGAACGCCGCGCACACCGCCGCCAGGTGGGCGTCGACCGTGGTCTCGTCGCAGGCGATCCCGACCGCGTCCTCGTCGACCAGCCGCAGGTTGACGCCGGCCTCGGCCGCCGCCGCGACCACCGCCGCGGCGCGGCCCGGCACGACCGCGGTCACGGTGTCGAAGAAGTCCGCCGCCGCGAGCGTCACGTTCCCGGCCCGCAGTGCCGCCGCCAGCCGGGTCGCGTGCCCGTGGGTGCGGGCCGCGATCGCGCGCAGCCCGTCCGGGCCGTGGTAGACGGCGTACATCGAGGCCATGACGGCCAGCAGCACCTGCGCGGTGCAGATGTTGCTGGTGGCCTTCTCCCGGCGGATGTGCTGCTCGCGGGTCTGCAGCGCCAGCCGGTAGGCCGGCGCGCCGTCGGCGTCGCGGGAGACCCCGACGAGCCGGCCGGGCAGCAGCCGCTCCAGGCCGGCGCGGACCGCCAGGTAGCCGGCGTGCGGGCCGCCGAAGCCCATCGGTACGCCGAAGCGCTGGGTCGTGCCGGCGGCGATGTCGGCGCCGAACTCCCCCGGCGTGCGCAGCAGCGCCAGCGCCAGCAGGTCCGCGGCGACCGCGACCAGCGCGCCGCGGGCGTGCGCCGCCGCCACCGGGCCGCCCAGGTCGCGGACGACGCCCGAGGCGCCCGGGTACTGCAGGTGCAGGCCGAAGAACTGCGCGGGCAGCTCCTGCGTCGCCAGGTCCCGCACCTGCACGTCGATACCCAGCGGCTCGGCCCGGTTGCGGATGACCGCCAGGGTCTGCGGCAGCGTCTCGGCGTCCACCACGTACACCGGGCTCTTGGTCTTGGCGGCGCGGCGGGCCAGCGTCATCGCCTCCGCGGCGGCGGTGCCCTCGTCCAGCATGGACGCGTTGGCGGTCGCCATGCCCGTGAGGTCCGTGACCATCGTCTGGAAGTTCAGCAGCGCCTCCAGCCGGCCCTGGCTGATCTCCGGCTGGTAGGGGGTGTAGGCGGTGTACCAGGCCGGGTTCTCCAGGACGTTACGCTGGATCACCGGCGGGGTGTGGGTGCCGTGGTAGCCGATGCCGATCATGGACGTGGCGACGGTGTTACGACCCGCCAGCTCGCGCAGCTCCGCCAGCGCCTGCGCCTCCGTCGCCGCCGGCGGCAGGTCCAGCCCGCCGGTCCAGCGGATGGCCTCCGGGATCGCGGCGTCCATCAGGGCGTCGGTGTCGGGGTACCCGACGACGTCGAGCATGTGCTGCCGGTCGGCCGGCTGCGGCCCGATGTGGCGGCGGGCGAACAGGTCACCGGTGGGGCGGGGGGCTGCGCTCATGGGGCACTCCTGCGACGAGGGACGGGCGTACCCTCCCCCTCTGTCGCCCCGCGCCACGCCACCGGCGGCACCGCGCGTCGCTCCAGATCGCCATGCCCCGCGGCGGTCCTGGTGCCTGAGAGGTTCCGGGGAGGAATTGCCCCTTCGGCGCCGGCTGGCGGCGTCGGGGACGGCTCCCGCGGGAGCCGCCGTCGGCGCCGGTGACGCGGACTCTCCCGCGCGGGGTGTTACGGCGGGTGCCACGGTACCAGCGCCGCCGCCGGACATCGACTCGCGCGGCCCCGCGTACACGGATTGTGACGTCGCGCGCGGTCCCACCACCCCAAACCGGGCATCCCGCCCCCGACGGTCACCGTGCGGCGCGCTCAGGCGGCCCGGTCGCCGTCTCCAGCGAGCGCTGCACCGGGCCCAGGAACACCGGGTCGCGCCCGGACAGCACGTCGACGGCCGCCTTGACCGCCGCGCCGTACTCCCGGACCGCGCCGCGCCGCCACTGGAGCCCGTGGACCCGGACCGAGTCGTCGCCGACGCCGGTGGTGCGGATGCCCGCCTCGGCGCACAGGGTCACCGCGCGCGCGATGTGGAAGCTCTGCGTCACCACGACGGCCTCGCGCACGCCGAACACCCGGTACGCGCGCTGGCAACTGTCGTAGGTGTCGAAGCCCGCGTGGTCCTGGACGATCCGCGCCTGCGGGACGCCCAGCGCGGTCAGCCGGTGGGCCATCGCGCCGGGCTCGTCGTACGACCACCGGCCGTGGTCGCCGGAGACCAGGACCGCCGACACCGTGCGCCGGGCGTACAGCGCCGCGGCGATGTCCAGCCGCGCCGCCAGGAACGCCGACGGGATGCCGTCGTGGTCGACCTGGGCACCCAGCACGATCGCCACCGGCGCGGCCGGCGCCGCCGCCAGGTCGTGCACCCGACCGGCGGCCCCGACCCGGATCCACGCGGTCGCCGCGACGACCGCCGCCAGCACCACCGCCACCGCGGCGAGCCCGCCGCGCCACAGCATCCGCCACCAGCGCGGTCCGGTACCGGCGGCGGTCGGGCGGGGCGGGCGTGGGCGGCGAAGACGCATACCGCGATTGTCCCAGCGGCGCGCCACCGGGACTGTCGGCCAGCCGGCAGGCGCCGGCGCCGGACCAGGTCGACCGGCGCGCGGGACGGGCGGGACGGCGGCGGGCCGACGCGGACGAGCGGGTGATCAGCCGGCGCGGCGGCGGGCCCGGCGGGCCGCGAGCTCGTCGGACGGCGACGCCTGCGGGAGCGGGTCGACCACGCCCGCGGCCGGCTCCGCCGGCAGGTGCGACAGCGAGCCCTCGATCTCCTTGAAGGCGCCGCCGATCGCGATGCCGAACACGCCCTGGCCGCCCTGGAGCAGGTCGACGACCTCCTCCGCCGACCGGCACTCGTACACCGTCGTACCGTCGGAGATCAGCGTGATGCCGGCCAGGTCGGCGACGCCGCGCGAGCGCAGCGCCTCGATCGCCCGGCGGATGTTCTGGAGGGAGACCCCGGCGTCCAGCAGCCGTTTGACGACCTTGAGGACCACCAGGTCCCGGAACGAGTACAGGCGCTGGGTACCGGAGCCGGAGGCGTCCCGGACGCCGGGGACGACCAGTGCGGTCCGGGCCCAGTAGTCGAGCTGGCGGTAGCTGATCCCGACGGCGTGGCAGGCGGTGACGCCGCGGTACCCGACCGTGCCGTCGGCGAGCGTCGCGGCGGCCGGGCCGGCGACGGTGCCGTCGGGGGACGCCGCCGCGGGCGGAGCGGGCGCGGCGGGCGCGGACTCCGGCTGCGGGACTCGCTCGTCCATGACGACCAACCTCCCCTGGGGGCAGCCTCCCCTGGCGCTGCCGACGCTGTTCACCCTATAGCGCAGCGCGGTCCGCAGCGGGCACGCTTCGCCGCGACACGCCGCGAACCGGCGAGGTCCACCGACCGCGCGTCAACTCGCGAAGTCGTCCGGGTTCACCTGATCCAGGAACTCCCGGAACTTCTCGACCTCGTCCTCCTGCTCGTCCGGGATCACGATGCCGGCCTCGGCGAGCACCGCCTCCGCGCACCGGATCGGGGCGCCGACCCGCAGCGCCAGGGCGATCGAGTCGCTCGGCCGGGCGGACACCCGCACGTCGTCGCCGATCAGGAGGTCAGCGTAGAAGATGTTGTCCTTCAACTCCAGGATCTCCACCGCCTTCAGCGGCGCCTGCAGGGCCGCCAGGATGTCGCGGAGCAGGTCGTGGGTGAGCGGGCGGGCCGGCTTCACGCCCTGCTGCTCGTACGCGATGGCGGTCGCCTCGACGGCGCCGATCCAGATCGGCAGGTACCGGTCGCCGTCGGCCTCCCGCAGCAGGACGATGGGTTGGTTGCTCGGGAGCTCGACCCTGACCCCGACCACGTTCAGCTCGCGCACCGCGCTTTCCTCCTGCACCGTCCAGCCCGACCCGGGCACGCCCCACGACGCGCCGCCCGGTCCGGCGTTGTGCCAACGTCCACGCCCCGGACCCGCGCACGCCGTCCGCGCGGACCGGCCGGTCCCGGCACACGTGCGCTCCGGGCAGGCAGGTCCGCACGGGTGTCGCCCGCGCTCCGTGTCCTCTCTGCACGGTACACGCCGTGACAGACAGTGCACGCGCTCCACGGCCGGCCCCTACCGCCCCAACGTGCTCCGCAGGCCCGTGCGTACCAGCGCCGCGTGCAGCCGCGCGGACAACGCCAGCAACTCCCGCACCACCTCGTCCGCCCGCGCCCGCGCCGACGGGTCCGCCTGGCGCAGCAGCGGCGTGACGAGCTGGGCGTAGAGGCCCACCTCGCGGTCCGCCGCCGCGCGGTAGGCGCGCAGGTGCCGCGGCTCGATGCCGTACCGACCCAGCTCCGCCGCCGCCTGGGCCACCGCCAGGGCGTCCGCGTCGTACCAGCCCCCGGGCCCGGGGACCACCAGCCCGTCGGCCTCCAACTGGCGCAGGACGCGCTCGGCCAGGCCGCAGCGCTGGAGCAGCGTCGCGCGGTCGGCGCGGTCCGGCGCTGCGGGGCGGCCGTCCACCGACGCCAGGGCCGGGCGGGGGCGCACCACCGGCGGCGCGCCGCGGTCCGCCGCCGCCAACTGCTCGCGGATCACCCGCAGCGGCAGGTAGTGCTCACGCTGCGCGGTGAGGACAAAGCGCAGCCGCTCCACGTCGGCGGCGGTGTACTTGCGGTACCCCGACGCCGACCGCTGCGGCTCCACCAGGCCCTCGGCCTCCAGGAACCGCAGCTTGGAGATCGTCGCGTCGGGGAACTCCGCGCGCAGCGCCGACAGCACCTCGCCGATGCTCATCAGCGCCGAGGCGCGCGGGTCGGGGCGCGCCTCGGCCGCCCCCGACGACACCACTAGCGCGCGACCTCGGCCTCCGGGCGCGGGCCCGCGATGAAGACCAGCCGGAACTTGCCGACCTGCACCTCGTCGCCGTTGCCCAGCGTGGCGGCCTCGACCCGCTCGCGGTTGACGTACGTGCCGTTGAGGCTGCCGACGTCGCGGACCGTGAACGCGCCGCCCTCGCGGTGGAACTCCGCGTGCCGGCGGGACACCGTCACGTCGTCGAGGAAGATGTCGCTGTCCGGGTGCCGGCCGCTGGTGGTCACGTCGTGGTCCAGCAGGAAGCGGGCCCCGGCGTTGGGGCCACGGCGGACGACGAGCAGGGCCATGCCGGGCGGCAGGGAGCCGGCCATCCGGCTGGGTACCACCTCGGCGTCAGGGCCGTCGAGAACCTCGTCGAGCGAACCGAGGTTCAACGTAGAGGTGACGTCGAGCGGGGGGAACTCGTCGCCTGGGCGCGTCATCGGACCACCTCACGGAGTTGAGCGTCGAGCGGGCGTGTGGGGAGGCCGGGCCGCAGGCGCCGGGACCCGCCCCGACGCGCGGGCGGATCGGCCCCTGGATGACCACCCTAGCGTGGGGCGGCCACCGAAATTCGGATACTGAGCCTCAATCGACTGTGCGAGCCTAGTCACCGCCCAAATAGGGGGTCAACCAGGCGCGCGGAACAGAGATGGACAGTGCCGGCGTGCGCCGGCTCAGCCCTTGGTGAGTTCGCGGTAGCTCTCTGCCGACATGAGGCTGTCCAGGTCGACGGTACCGGCGTCCAGCTCGACGAGCCAGCCCTCGCCGTACGGGTCCGTGTTGATCAGCTCCGGCTGGTCGGCGAGCTGCTCGTTGCGGTTGACCACCGTGCCGGCCAGCGGCGCGTAGATCTCCGAGACGCTCTTGGTCGACTCGACCTCGCCGAGCGGGTCGCCGACAGCGACCTCGGTGCCCGGCTCCTTCATGTCGACGTAGACGATGTCGCCCAGGGCGTCCTGGGCGAACGCGGTGATGCCCACCCGGACGGCACCGCCCTCGGCCGAAGCCACCCACTCGTGCTCCGCGGTGTACCGCAGCTCGTCAGGGACCACGCCTACCGATCCTTACTCGCCGGTGCCGCACGCGACACGTGACTGCGGGCGGCCGCGGGCCGGCCGACCTGACCTGCCGCGGCCGGACCTCAGGAGGCCGGCCGCGCGTACTGCAGGTTGAAGCCGGTGTAACGGGCGGTCACTTTCACGACCGCCGCAGGCTCCATCGTCACACTACCGCCGTCATCGGCGACCGTCTCGACCACCCCGCCCGGGATCGTCAGCGCCGACTTCATGATCGTGGCGTCGCCGATGACGTCGATCGTGTACGGGCCGGCCACCACCTTGCCGTCGACCCGCACGCCGCCCTCGGCCGCCACGAAGTAGCTCGACGCCACGATCCGCATCGGATCCGCGCCCGAACCCGTGAGCTGCATCACCTCGGCGCCCGAGTTGCGCAGCTCCTGCACAGTGTCCAGCAGGGTGCGCGCGTGGACCTGGTCGGCGTTGCCCACCAGCCGCACCCGCATCCCCGGGCCCTCCGCCGGCAGCGTGCCGGCCAGGATCCCGAGCGCGTCGGCGCGCCGGGCGGCGTCGGCGATGGCCGCCTCCCGCCGCTGGGCGCCGGAGCCGAGCTGCCGCTCGCTGTCCTCCAGCCGCCGGATGTCGGTGTTGAGCCGCTGCTCTCGGGCCTCCAGATCGGACAGGATCCGCACCAGGTCGTCCTCGCGCGCGGTGTCCAGCGACTGGTCGGTGGCGACGCTGCGGAACTGCGCCACCAGCCCGAAGCCGAGCAGGGCCAGCAGGACGGCGATCGCCGCGCCCGCCGCCGACAACCGGCGCAGCCGCGCGCCGATCCGCGCCGGCAGGGTCGCGGGCGCGGCCGGTCCGGCGGCATCCGCGGACCGCGCCGCGGCGGGGGCCGGGGCATCCGGGGTGGCGTCCGGGGACGCCCGGTCCGGATCCTGCGCGGCGGTCGGGTCCGGGGGCGTGCGGGGTGGTGTGGCGCTCATCGACACCAGCCTACGCCCGGAACAGGTGCCGGCGGATCGCCGCCACATTGCCGAAGATCCGTACACCCAGGACCACCACGACGCCCGTGGAGAGCTGCCCGCCGACGCCGAGCTGGTCGCCGAGGTACACGATCAGCGCCGCCACCAGCACATTCGAGATGAACGACACCACGAACTGCTTGTCGTCGAAGATGCCGTCGAGCCGGGCGCGGATCGCGCCGAACACCGCGTCCAGCGCCGCCACGACCGCGATCGGCAGGTACGGCTGGAGGTAGATCGGGACCGTCGGGTTGATGATCAGGCCGAGGGCCACCCCCACCACCATCGCGATTACCGGGATCATGGGCGGCCTCCTGGGGGCGGGTCGCTCGACGGGGCGGTACCGGGCGGGGCGCCCGAGGGCGAGGTGGTGCGCAGCGGCGTCGCGTGCCGCAGGGTGGGCTCGCCCGCGGCCGCCAGCGTCAGCTCCGGCGCCTCGCGGACGCTGTACTCCATCCCGTACCGGGCGGCCAGCGTACGGATGAGCTGGCCGCCGGTCGAGCCGAGGTACCGGCTGCGCAGCGTCGCCGGCCCGAGCGCCCGCAGCCGGTACGGCGAGTGGATCGGCACCGCGTCGAGCTGGATCGCCTGGCCGGCCACCCGGATCGTCGACGTCGCGGTGAGCCGGACGTCGTTGACCTCGATCGCCGAGGCGCCCGCCGCCCACACGGCGTTGACGAGCTGGCGCAGGTCGCGGTCCTGGATCCGGCCGGCCGGATCCGGCTGGCCGGTGGGGCCCGCGGTCCGCTGTGGATCGCCGAGCACGACCGTCACCCCGCGGCCGGTCACCCGGGTGCGGGCCGCGGCGGCCTCGTTGGCCGCGAGCGCCGTCGGGTCCCCGCCGAGCTGGGCCTGGCGCAGGCGGGCCACCTCGGCGCGCAGCGCGGTCGCGCGCTCCTGCATCGTGTCGGTCTTGGTGCGCAGGCTGTCGATCTGGCCGACGAGACCGGTGCGGACCCGGGCGCGGCCGGGCTGGTCGTCGACGGCCTTGCGGTAGGCGACAGCGAACAGCAGGCCGATCGCGCAGGCCACGACGGCGGCGGTGACCCGCACGGCGTGCCGCCGGGCCGGCGGGCGCGGTCCGTGGGCGGCGCGGGCGGCGGCCGCGTCGGCGTACCCGGGGTCGAGCGGGAAGCGGAACAGGGTGGTGAGGAAGTCGGGCCCGAACAGGTCGCGGGCGGCCCGCCCGGCGGGCGGGGGCGCCCCGGTCGCCGGGCGCGCGGGCGGGTGCTCCCGGTCGGCGGGCCGGGCCTTCGGGGTGGCCGGGCCCGCGGGCCGGGGCGTCGTCATGCCGTGGCCGGGGGGCGCAGCGCGCGGACCGCCTGGCCGAGGTAGAGGGCGGCCGCCCACCAGTACGCGCCCAGGCCCCACCAGGCCAGCCCCCAGCCGGCGGCCCCGGCGACCGCGGCGCAGGCCGGGACGGCCGCGGCGAGCAGGAGCAGCGGAAAGGCGGCGAGCAGGACGAACGTGGCGGCCTTGCCGAGGTAGTGCACCGGCGGCGGGGCGAAGCCGCGGCGGCGCAGGGCGGCCAGGACGACGGCCATCACGACGTCGCGGGCGACGAGGGCGGCGGTGAACTGCCAGGGCACCACGTCGCGGACCGTGAACGCCACGAGGGTCGCCGCGATGTACAGCCGGTCGGCGAGCGGGTCGAGCAGCTCCCCCAGCCGGCTGACCTGGCCGGTGCGGCGGGCGAGCCAGCCGTCAAGCCAGTCGCTGGTGCCGCCGAGGGCCAGGACCACCGTGGCGGCGATGTCGGCGTGCGGGACGAGCAGCAGGTACAGGAACAGGGGGACCCCGAGCAGGCGGCCGAAGCTGATGAGGTTGGGCCCGGTGAGGACGCGGTCGGTGTACTGGCTCAACCGCTGGCCCTCCTCCCGACCGGCGACCGGCGACCGGCGACCGTCGGCGGTCGCCGGTGCGTGCGGGCGGGAGCGGCCCCGGCGTGGCGGATCCCGCGCCGGGCCACTATATCCAGAGCCGGTGACGGGCCCGACGACGCCGCTCGGGGGCGGGCCGCGGCTAGAGCTTGACGCCGTGCTTGGCCAGCCAGGGGCGCGGGTCGACCGGCTTGTCCTTGACGTGGACCTCGAAGTGCAGGTGGGGGCCGGTGGAGTCGCCGGTGCTGCCGACCTTGGCGATCTGCTGGCCGGCGGCGACCCGCTGCCCCTCCTTGACCAGCAGCTTGGAGGCGTGCCCGTACAGGGTCTGGACGCCGTTGCCGTGGTCGACGATGACGGCGTTGCCGTAGCCGCCGTACCAGCTCGCCTTCTTCACCACGCCGCCGGTGGCGGCCCGGATCGGGGTGCCCATGCCGGCGGCGAAGTCGGTGCCCTCGTGCTCGGTGCCCCAGCGGTGGCCGAACTCGCTGGAGACGCTGGCCCCGCGCACCGGCAGGGTCCAGCCGGTGGTCGTGGTGCCGGCGGTGCGGCTGGGGGCGGCGGTGGCGGCGGTCCGCGTGGTGGCGGCGGTACCGCCGGCCTGGTCCACCGCGCCCTGGAGCACGGCGGCGAACTGGCTGGCGGAGGTCGCCCCGGAGGCGGTGGCACCGGTGCTGGTGGCCTTCCCGGTGGGGGCGGTCCGCGCGGCGAGCATCAGGGACTGGATCGCGCCAATACGGGCCTGCACCTCGTTGATCGACACCCGCGCCCTCCCGGTCTCTCGGTTGGTGATCAGACCCCACGATCGGCGGGCGGACGGGCGGCTGAACGGTTCGGCGGATATCGCAACTTTTCGGCAACCGGGGATCACCCGGACCGGCACCCGGCGCGCCGGAAGCTTCTGTCATCGGTGAGCGCGGCCCTCCTCCGCCCGCCCGACCTGAGGGAGCCCCGGGATGACGAACGAGACCACGATCCGCGACCTCGACGACCTGGTCCGCGACCACATGGCGCTGGTGGGCCACCTGGTCCGGGAGGTCATGTCCCGGGTGCCGGCCCACGTCAGCCGCGACGACCTGACCTCGGCCGGCTTCGCCGCCCTGGTCAGCGCCGCCCGCGGGTTCGACGCGGCGCGGGGCACGACGTTCGCCCGGTTCGCCGCCACCCGGATCCGGGGCGCCCTGATCGACGAGCTGCGCGGCCTGGACTGGGCGAGCCGCTCGGTCCGGCACCGGGCGCGGCAGGCGGACACGGCCCGCCAGGAGCTGACCGCGGCGCTGGGCCGCAGCCCGCTGCCCCGCGAGGTCGCCGACCGGCTCGGCGTGCCGGTGCAGGACCTGGCCTCGGTCGAGTGCGACGTGCACCGCGCGATGGTGCTGAGCCTGCACGGCTTCGCCTACGGCGCCGCCGAGGAGATGGTGACCGAGCGGACCGCCGGCCCCGAGGAGATGCTGCTGCACCGCGAGCGCATCGGCTACCTGCACCACGCGATCGAGGCGCTGCCGGAGCGGCTGCGGGCCGTGGTGACCGGCTACTTCCTGCGCGAGGAGCCCATGTCGGTGATCGCCCGCGAGCTGGGCGTGAGCGAGTCGCGGGTGTCCCAGCTCCGGGCCGAGGCGCTCAACCTGCTCCGGGACGGCCTGAACAGCCAGCTCGACCCCGACCTGGTGGCCGAGGGCCGCGACAACTGCGTCGCCCGGCGCCGCGTGCACTACTACCGCCAGGTCGCCGCCGCCGGCACCGTCAGCAGCCGGCTGGCCCTGACGAACCTGGACGGGCTGCCCGCCGCCGCCTGACTCCCGCGGGCCGACTCGGTGCCCCGATGCGCGGGGGCCGGCCGACCGGTCCGCCGGCCTGTCCGGGCGGCCAGCAGATCGCGGCCGGCCAGGGGTTCTGTCGGCTTGGTCCTGCTGGTTACGCTACGCCCCGGTTCCCGCCGCGACGACGCCCGTCGGCGTCCGGCGGGCCACCGCCGCCACCCGGGTACCGCCCGACGGCCGCCCCGCAACGGCGGCGACGCGCAGCGGGTGCGGCGGCGCAGAGAGAGGACCGCGTGCCGTCGTGCTGACCGTACTGCGCCGCGCCGCGGCCGGCGCCACCGTCCTGGCGCTGCTGGTCGGCGCCGCGGCGCCGGTGCTGGCGGCTCCCGGCGGTACCGGCGGCGAGGGCGAGACCCCGCTGGTGCGGGACGTGATGGAGTCGGCGAGCCGCGGCTTCCTGCAGGCGCGGGCGGCGTACCAGCGCTCCCGCACGGCGCAGGAGCGGCTCGACGGCGAACTGGTGGCCCTGGAGCGGCAGCGCGACGCGATGTCCGCCGAGGTGACCCGTGTGGCCGCGGCCGGGTACCGGGCCGGTCGGCTCAACATCGCCTCGGCGCTGCTGCGCAGCGCGACACCGGACGCGTTCCTGGACCGCGCCGCGGCGCTGGAGACCATGACGGAGCGGGAGAACCAGCGCCTGCGGGACCTGAACCGGGCGCGCGCCCAGGTCGAGCGGGCCCGCCGGCAGATCGACGCCGAGGCCCGGCAGCAGCGCCTCCAGCTCGACACGATGACGCGCAAGCGGGAGGCCGCCCAGCGGCTGTTCCGCCTGGCCGGCGGCAGTGACTTCGGCGACCTGGTGACCGCCAAGATCCCCGTGGCCGCCCGGGCGCCCGGCGGCGCCGACGGCGACTGGCCGGGCCAGGGGTGCAGCGTCGGGGATCCGACCACCGCCGGCTGCGTCACGCCGCGCACCCTGCACGCGCTGAAGGAGGCGAAGAAGGTCAACTTCCGGCGGTTCGTGTCGTGCTTCCGGCCCGGCGGTCCCTTCGAGCACCCCAAGGGCCGGGCGTGCGACTTCTCGGTCCAGAAGGGCGAGGGGTTCGGCGGGGACGCCGTCGGCGGCGACAAGGTGTACGGCAGCAACCTGGCGGCGTTCCTGGTCAGCAACGCCGACCGGCTCGGCGTGATGTACGTGATCTGGTACCGGCGGGTGTGGCTGCCCGCGGTCGGCTGGAAGGCGTACACCGAGGCCAACGGGGACCCCTCCAGCGACCACACCAACCACGTGCACCTGTCGATGCTGTGAGGGCCGGCGCCAGCTACCGGGCGCCGCCGTTGACGTAGAGGGTCTGGCCGCTGACGTACGCCGCGTCGTCGCTGGCCAGGAACGCGATCACCGAGGCGACCTCGGCGGGCTGGCCCACCCGGCCCAGCGGGGTGCGCTCGGCGGCCAGCTTCTGGTGCTCCTGCGCCGTCGACCCCACCCGGGCGGCGGTCGCGGCCGTCATCGCCGTGGCGATGTAGCCGGGGGCGACGGCGTTGACGTTGATCTGGAACGGCCCCAGCTCCAGGGCCAGCGTCGCCGTCAGCCCCTGCACGCCGGCCTTGGCCGCCGCGTAGTTGACCTGGCCCCGGTTGCCCAGCGCCGACCGGCTCGACAGGTTGACGATCTTGCCGTACCGGGCCGGCACCATGACCTTCTGCGCGGCCTGGCAGCACAGGAAGATGCTGGTCAGGTTGGTGGACAGGACGGCGTCCCAGTCCGCGCGCGGCATCTTGAACAGCATGTTGTCGCGGGTGATCCCCGCGTTGTTGACCAGGATGTCGAGCTGGCCGTACTCCTGCACCGTGCGCGCCACCATGGCCTCGACCGCGTCGGCGTCGGTCACGTCCGCGGCGACGGCCGTCGCCGCGCCGCCCTCGGCGACGATCCGCGCGGCGGTCGCCGCCGCGCCCTCGGGGTCGAGGTCGACGACGGCCACGCGGGCCCCGCGGGCCGCCAGCAGGTGCGCGGTGGCCGCGCCGATGCCCTGGGCCGCTCCGGTCACGATGGCCACCCGGCCGGCGAAGTGGGTCACGGTCTCTCCTTGAACGGGGTCAGGCGGAAGGGTCGGCGGTACGGGTGCGGGCGGCGCCCGCCGGTCAGGACGCGGCGACGAGCACCGAGGTGCCCTGGCCGACGCCCACGCACATCGAGGCCAGGCCGCGCTGCGCGCCGGTGCGGCGCATCCGGTGCAGCAGCGTGGTCAGGATCCGGGCGCCGGAGCAGCCCAGCGGGTGGCCCAGGGCGATCGCCCCGCCGTCGGGGTTGACCCGCTCCGGGTCGATGCCGAGCTGGTCGACCACCGCCAGCGCCTGGGCGGCGAACGCCTCGTTCAGCTCGGCGGTGTCCACGTCGTCGCGCTTCCAGCCGGCGCGGTCCAGGACCTTGCGGGTGGCCGGCACCGGGCCTAGGCCCATCACGTCCGGGTCCACGCCGACGCTGTTGCCGCCGACGTAGCGGCCCAGCGGGGTCAGGCCGAGGTCCCGCAGCGCCTCGTCGCCGACCAGCAGCAGGGCGGCGGCGCCGTCGTTCATCGGGGAGGAGTTGCCGGCGGTCACCGAGCCGTCGGGCCGGAACACCGGCCGGAGCGCGGCCAGCTTCTCCCGGGAGGTGTCGGCGCGGATCCCCTCGTCGGCGACGACCGCGCCGCCGTCGGGCAGCGGTACCGGCAGCAGCTCGTCGGCGAAGTGGCCGGCGTCGCGGGCCGCCGCGGCGCGCTGGTGGCTGCGCAGGGCGAAGGCGTCCTGGCGGTCCCGGTCGATCCCGCAGCGGCGGGCGACCTCCTCGGCCGTCTCCCCCATGCTCAGCACGCCGTGCAGGTCCGGCATCCGCGGGTGGGTCAGCCGCCAGCCGAGGCGGGTGTCGACCAGGCCGAGCCGGTGCGGCAGCGCCTCGTCGGGCCGCGGGAGCACGAACGGCGCCCGGCTCATCGACTCGCTGCCCCCGGCCACGACGATGTCGGCGTCCCCGGCGGCGATGGCGCGGGCGGCGCTGGTGACCGCCTCCAGGCCCGAGGCGCAGAGGCGGTTCACGGTCGCGCCCGGGACCTCGGCGGGCAGGCCCGCGAGGATCGCGGCCATCCGGGCGACGTTGCGGTTGTCCTCGCCGGCCTGGTTGGCCGCGCCCCAGTAGATGTCGTCGATCCGCGCCGGGTCCAGCGCGGGGACGCCGTCGAGCAGGCCGCGGACGGCGGTGGCGGCCAGGTCGTCGGGGCGGACCGCGGACAGCGCGCCCCGGAGCCGGCCGATCGGGGTGCGGCGGGCGGCGGCGAACCAGACCGGGCGCATGGGGGCTCCTCGTCCGAACGGGTGGGTCGCAGGCGAGCCTAGTTCCCGGACGGCGCGGCGGTCAGTCGGGGGCGGCGGCCGCGGAGGGGCCGGCGGCGCTCGGCGAGGGCGACTCCCGCAGCAGCGCCGCCGGGGTGGGGGTCGGCGTCGGGGTCGGCGTGGGTGTCGCCTCGGCCCCGCCCTCGTCCGGGCCGGTGCGGTCCGTGGGTACCGGCGCGGGCACGGGAGCCGACGGCGCGGGCACCGGGCGGGGCGCCGGGGCGGTGGACTCCGGGACCGGGTCGGGATCCGGCCGGGTGCGGACCTCCGGCTCGGCCGGCGGCGCCTGCCGGGGCCGCGGGGCGGCGAGGACGCGGGCCGGCGCCGGGCGCCGCGCCTGCTTGTCCGCCTCGGCGACCAGTTCGCGGACGTAGGCCGGAATGGCGTCCTGGCGGATCGGGGGAAGAAGGCCGGCGGTGCCGGCGCGGGCCCTTTCGCGGGCGGACTCACCCGACTCGGCGGACGGCCGGAAATCGCCGTCGTCGGCCAGTCCGACGGCGGACGGCGGCGGCGTGCGGAACAGCGCGCCCACGCCGATCAGGTAGGGGCCGGCGAGGACGGCATAGGCCAGCGCCAAGCCGCCGGCGGCGGCGCCGAGTACCCGGCCGCGGCCGCCCGGCCGCGCGACGGCTCCGGCCAGGGTGCGGGCGTAGCTGCGCAGACCCGGGGTCGAGGGGGCGTCGACCTCGCCGGCGACCTGCCAGAGCAGTGCCAGGCCGGCGTCGTCGACCCCGGCCGATCCGCGCGACCGATCGAAAGTCATGAGCGACTATAAACACGTACCGGCGGCCGCCGCGTTCGCCGTTTTCGATGTGTGGAGATCCGCCAAACGGACCAGTTGGGGCGGCGGTCGTGAATCCGGTGCTAATCGACCGGCCGTTGATTGGTATTCACGACAGCAAATGCGTACCAATACCGACAGGGTGGCGCCGCCGCGTTACCGGATCGTTAGTGGCCGACAACGACCGGGGCGCGCTACAGGTCGGCGATCACGATGGTGATGTTGTCCGGGCCGCCGCCGGCCAGTGCCAGCTCGACCAGGTGGGCGGCGCAGTCCGCCGGATCGGCGATCTCCTCCAGCGCCGAGGCGATCCGGGCGTCCTCCACCACGTCGGTCAGGCCGTCGCTGCACAGCAGGTACCGGTCGCCGACGTACACGTCGAACTCCCCGATGAACGGGGCGATCACCTCGCCCTGCAGCGCCTGGGTGACCAGCGCCTTCTGGGGGTGTTCGCGCGCCTGCTCCCGGGTCAGCACCCCCTGGTCGACCAGGGCCTGGACGTAGGTGTGGTCGGGCGTGAGCTGGCGCAGGTTGCCGTCGCGCCACTGGTAGCAGCGGGAGTCGCCGATGTGCAGCAGGCCCGCCCGCGGGCCGTCGATCAGCAGCGCGGTGACCGTCGTACCCATGCCGTGGCGCATCGGGTCGGCGCTCACCGCGGCCCGGATCGCCTCGTTGGCCGCATCGATGCGCACCCGCAGGGCGCCGGTCAGGTCCGCGTCGGTGCCGTGCAGGTCGTCGGCATCGCGCAGCGAGCGGATGGCGATGTCGCTGGCCAACTCCCCGGCGGGCAGGCCGCCCATGCCGTCGGCGACCGCGAGCAGGCGGTGCCCGGCGTACGCGGCATCCTCGTTGTTGCCCCGCCGCCGGCCCAGGTCGGACACCATCGCCGTACGCAAGCTCAGGCCCATTCCTTGCAGGCTGCCACGCTACCGCCCCTTCCGCGGGCCGCGCCCGGGATCCGCGGCGGGCCGGCCGGGCGGGGGCCGGGCACCCGCGCGACCGCCCGGACGCGCGCACCGGACGTGGCATGAACTGCTCATATGGTAGGGCCATGATGCCAGCGCCGGAGATCGGGCTCACCGCGTACGGGTAATCACCTGGTCACCCGTGGTCCCCCGGCACGCCGCGGGGGCGTGCCGGGCAGCCCACGAGCCGGCTGCTGCGCGGGCGACCCAGCGGGCGTACCGCGGTCGGCGAGCGCAGCCAGCGCCCCGTGGCGGTGCAGACGCGCCGCGGCGACCTCACGCCGGATGCTCGGACCGGTCGCCGGACCAGCGGGTGTGGAAGCTGCCGGGCCGGTCCACCCGCCGGTAGGTGTGGGCGCCGAAGTGGTCGCGCATCCCCTGGACGAGCGCGGCCGGCAGGCGGTCGCGGCGCAGCCCGTCGTAGTAGGCCAGGGACGAGGCGAAGGCCGGTACCGGGACGCCGGCCTGGGCGGCCTCGGCGACGATCCGGCGCCAGCTCGCCACGCCGTCGGTGACCGCGCCCGCGAAGTACGGGTCCACCAGCATCGTCGGCAGGGCCGGGTCGACGGCGTAGGCGGCGCGGATCCGGTCGAGGAACCGGGCGCGGATGATGCAGCCGCCGCGCCAGATCCCGGCGACCGCCCCGCGGTCGATCTTCCAGCCGTGCTCCTCGCTGCCGGCGGCGATCTGGTCGAAGCCCTGCGCGTAGGCGACGATCTTCGAGGCGTACAGCGCGCGGCGGACGTCCTCGACGAACGCCTCGGTGTCCGGGACGGTCAGCGCGAAGTTGCCGCCCGCGTGGGCGAACGTCTCGGCGGCGGCCCGGCGGGCCACCACGCTGCCGGACAGGGCGCGGGCGAAGGTCGCCTCGGCGATGCCGGTGACCGGTACCCCCAGGTCCAGGGCGCTCTGCACGGTCCAGCGGCCGGTGCCCTTCTGCTCGGCGACGTCGGCGACGATGTCGACGAACGGGCGGCCGGTGGCGGTGTCCATGTGCTCCAGGACGTCCGCGGTGATCTCGATGAGGAAGGACTCCAGCGGCCCGGTGTTCCAGCGCCGGAAGATCTCGGCGATCTGCCGGGGCGAGGCCCACAGGCCCTCCCGCAGCAGCTCGTAGGCCTCGGCGATGAGCTGCATGTCGGCGTACTCGATGCCGTTGTGCACCATCTTGACGAAGTGGCCGGCGCCGTCGGGGCCGGCATGGGTGACGCAGGGCTCGCCGTCGACCCGGGCCGCGATGGCCGACAGGATCGGGCCGAGCCGGGCGTAGGACTCCACGGACCCGCCGGGCATGATCGACGGACCGTGCAGGGCGCCCTCCTCGCCGCCGGAGACGCCGCAGCCGACGAAGTGCAGGCCGTGGGTGCGCAGCCGCTGCTCCCGGCGGCGGGTGTCGGCGTAGTGGGCGTTGCCGCAGTCCACGACGACGTCGTCGGCGTCCAGCAGCGGGACCAACTCGTCGATCACGGCGTCGGTGGCCGCGCCCGCCTGCACCATCACGATGACCGCGCGCGGGCGGCTCAGCGAGGCGACGAAGTCGGCGAGGGTGTCGGCGGGGATGAAGGTGCCCTCGTCCCCGCACTCGGCCACCAGGGCGTGGGTGCGGGCGGACGAGCGGTTGTGCACGGCCACGGCGTATCCGTGGCGGGCGAGGTTGCGGGCGAGGTTGCGGCCCATGACGGCCAGGCCGGTCACGCCGATCTGCGCAAGGGGGTGGGGTTGCGGCATTCCAGGCTCCTCTGAGGCGGTGGGGTGCCTGGAGGTACGGGCCGGACGCGGCAACGGTTGAATCCGGCGGAGCTGGAAAAAACCGCGGCAGGGCGGGTCAGCCCGCGGCGGACCGCGGGAGGAGCCGGGTGGTGGGCATGGGCGGGGCGGCCAGCCGGTCGGCGTAGCCCGGGACGGGGCCGCCGAGGGTCTGCGCCGTCCAGCCTCGGCGCGCCTCCACGATCTCCTCGTGGCTGCCGGCGACGAAGTTCCACCACATGACCAGCGTGTCCGGGTAGGGCGCTCCGCCGAGCAGCAGGGCGCGCGCCGGCCCGTCGGCGCCGACCCGCAGCTCGCGCCGGCCGGTGCCGAGGTACAGCAGGGTCCCGCGCGGCGGCGCGGCGCCGTCCAGCCGCGGGGTGCCGTCGAGGCTGAGTACGGCGTACTCGAAGCCGGGGTCCAGCGGCACCCGGGCCTCGGTGCCCGGGGCCAGGGCCAGCTCGGCGCCGACCAGCGGGGTGAAGGCCGCGGCGGGCGAGACCGCACCGGCGAGGTCGCCGACCAGGACCGTGGCGGTCAGCCCCGCGTCGGTGTACCGGGGCAGGTCGGCGTGGTGGGCGAAGGCCGGCGGGGCCGACCGGGCCGAGGGCGGCAGGGCGACCCAGAGCTGCACCCCGTGCAGCCGGGGCGGGGCGTCCGGCGGGGTCTCCTCGGCGTGGGCGATCCCGGCGCCGGCCGTCATCAGGTTGAGCTGGCCGGGGCGCACGACCTGGTCGCAGCCGAGGCTGTCCCGGTGCCGGACGGCGCCGTCGAGCAGCCAGGAGACGGTCTGGAGGCCGATGTGCGGGTGCGGAGCCACCCGCATCGCGCCGCCGTCGGCGACCGGGTGCGGGCCGTAGTGGTCGACGAAGCACCAGGCACCCACCATCCGCCGGGTGCGCGTGGGCAGGGTCCGGGTCACCCGCAGGCCGCGCGGCCCCCCGAGGGCCACCTCGTGTCCGGTGACCAGGACGTGGGTGGGCCGGTGCGCGGCGTCGGCGCCGCAGGTCACTTCGGCCGGGTGCGGGTCGAGGTTGCTCACAGGTACCAGTGTGCGCCGCCGGCCAGGCGGCCGGCGGCGGGATGCCGCGGCGGGGCGGGGCGGGCGGGGCCGGTCGGCGCGGCCGCCCGGCCGGTTGGCCGGCGACGGCGGTCGATGCCGGCCGCTAGGGTCGACCGGTACCGGCCGGGATCCGCAGCCTCGGCACCCCACCCGTCAACCTGCGGAGCCCCGATGCCCGACGCCACGCCGACCCGGCCGCAGTCCGGCCCCACGCCCGACACCGGCGCCGCGTACGTCGTCAGCGGCACCCTGCTGCCGCCCGCGGTGCCCGCGCGGGAACCGTGGCGGGGCCGGGCCGCGCTGGCCGTTCTCCTGCTGGCCGTGCTGTGCGTCGGCGGCGGCCTGGCCGCGTGGCACCTGCTCGCCTCCTGAAGCCGACTCGCCGGACCGCCGCGAACCGCCTCGGCGCTGGACGTGGGCGGCGGGCGGATCGCTGTCGGCTACCGGACTGACCCGTCGTGCGGCGGCGCCACCGCTCCTAGGCTCCTGCGGCACCGGCCGCCCGGCCGGCGCGCGCACCCGCGCTCCCTCAGCCGACGGAGTCCCCCCGATGTCGCAGTACCCCGCCCCGCCGCCCGCCGGCCCCTACGACGGCGTCCTGGCGGTACCGCCGCCGCCCGCCCCGCCCCGCGCGCGCCGGACCGGGAAGATCATTCTGTTCGTCCTGCTCGGGCTCGCGCTGCTGTGCTGCGCCGGGGGCGGTGCGGTGTGGCTGCTCGTCAAGGACGACGTGGGGAAGGTCGCCGACGCGGTCGGCACCGAGGTCGTCGTCCCGGCCGCCCTCGGCGCCCGCAGGCCGACGACGGACCCGCAGCTCCGGGCCGCCGCCGCGGAGCTGGCGACGGTGATGCGGACCCTGCCCGCCGCGGCGCCCGTCACCGGGGTCTACGGCGAGCCCGGGAAGCAGGACGTCATCATGATCGCCGCGGCGAGGCTGGCCAGCCTGAACCCGCACGGCGACCTGGACACGCTGTTCACCGGGGCGACCGGGTCGCTGTCGGTGGCCCCGGCCGCCGACGTCGCCGCCGGCCCGCTCGGCGGCGCCGCCCGCTGCGGCGCGGGGTCGGTCGAGGGCCAGCCCGTCGTCGTCTGCGGCTGGGTCGACCACGGCAGCGGCGGCCTGGTGTTCGCCTACCACCAAGACGTGGCCAGAGCCCGTGCCGAGTTCCCGGCCATCCGCGCCGCGATCGAGAAACGCGGCTGACCACGCGGGTCCGCGGCGGCTCCGCGAGTTGCGTACAAACGGACACGACCAGCGCGTTCACACCTCTTGACTAAAAATGAAACTAGTGAATGCTCTAAGTCATTGAACGGGTACCGCCCCGGCAGACGCCGGCCGTGACCTGGCTCGACGAGAAGACCGGCGGCGCAGTGGGTGGCTGTCGCCGCCGGTAGTGCCGCCAGGCGGCGCCGCGGGGACGTGCGGAGACGACAGCTCCGCGCGTCCCCGCGTCTCGGCGCGCCCCTGCCGGACCGGGCGCCATACCACCGGATTTCCGTCAACGGCCACCGCCGGCCGACGATTCCCCCCGCCCGAGAGGGACGTCCCGGCAAGATTGCCGTGACCCGGACAACGTCACCTGGCCGTGCGCGCGCCCACCGGCTAGCGTGGCTGCGACCCCCGCCGCCGCGCCGGTCCGCGCGCGTCCTGCCCCGCGCCACTCCCGCCGGTGGCCCACCACCATGTCGTGGACCAGGTGAATGAGCACACCCGACACCTCCCCCGGCGACGCCGGCACGCGGCGCATCGCCACCGTCGACGCCCTGCGCGGCCTCGCCCTGTTCGGCATCCTCGCCGTCAACATCACCTACTTCGCGTCGCAGTACCGCGGCACCGGCGTCCTCGACGCACGCTTCGAGGGCACCGTCGACCGCTGGACCTACCTGCTGACCGACGCGCTGTTCGAGACGAAGTTCTACCTGCTGTTCTCCTTCCTGTTCGGCTACAGCTTCACCCTCCAGATCACCGCCGCCAGCCGCCGCGGCGCGGCCTTCACGCCGCGCTTCCTGCGCCGGGTCCTCGGCCTGTTCGCGATCGGGGCGGCGCACGCCGTGTTCCTGTTCCACGGCGACATCCTGATGCTGTACGCGGCGCTCGGGCTGCTCCTGCTCCCGCTGCGCCACCTGCGGCCCCGCACCGCGGCCATCCTCGGCGCCGCGCTGCTGGTCCTGGCCACCGAGGTGTGGTTCTGGCGGGGCGTGCTCGTCTGGCACACCGGCGACCCCGACGGGACCGACCCGGTGGAGACCAGCGACACCATCAGCTACGTCGAGGCCGCCTACCAGGGCAGCTTCAGCGAGATCATCGCCCAGCGCCTGGACGACGTCCGGGGCATGGCCGCGATCCTGCTCGACTTCCAGGGGCCGGCGGCGCTGGCGATGTTCCTGTTCGGCCTGGCCGCCGGCAAGCTGCGCCTGCTGGCCGACCCGATGCGGTACCGCGCCGGCCTGCGCTGGCTGCTCGTGGCCGGCGCCGTCGTCGGCCTGCCCGGCGGCGTCCTGTACGCGTTCGCCGGCAACTACTACGCCGACACCGCGCTGCAGTACTTCGCCGGTGCCCTCGACTTCCTGGCCTCGCCGGTGCTCGCGGCCTCCTACCTGGCCGGCGCCGTCCTGCTGTTCCACCGGCTGCCGGCGCTGGCCCGGGCGTTCGCCCCGGCCGGCCGGATGGCGCTGACCAACTACCTGAGCCAGTCGGTGTTCTGCGCGTTCGTGTTCACCGGCTACGGACTCGGACTCACCGGCGAACTGGCGCCGCTGCCGGTGTTCGGCATCGCCGTGGCGCTGTTCGCCGTCCAGCTTGCGTGGAGCGCGTACTGGCTCCAGGCCCACCAGTACGGGCCGGCCGAGTGGGCGCTGCGCGGATTCAGCTACCTGGAGATCCCCCGCTGGCGACGCCCGCCCGTGTGGGCCGTGCCGGCGGCCCCGCGCTAGGCGCGCCGGGCCGCCTCCCCCGCGGGGGCGACCGCCGCGGGGGTGGCTTGCCCGTACCGTCGTCCCGGCCCGCGCACCGCTGGTGGAAGACTGGGCGGTAACCCGTCCACCGACCTGCACCGCAGCCCGCCACGCCACCCGCGCCCGTCCCCCGGTCGCCGTCCGCCACCGCTGCCCACCGCAGGCACACACCACCAGAAGGACCGACCGGCCATGCGCCTCAACGACACCCAGCTCACCGTCCTCACCGCGGCCGCCCGGGAGAAGGTCTTCATCGACCAGCAGGGCAGCGCCTTCATGGAGGGCAGCTACCGGCCGGTCACCGCGACCACCTCCGGGCTGATGCACCGCAACCTGTTGACGCGCGGCCGGCAGTACAGCGTGCTCGGGGTGCACCACACCGACCTCACGCCGACGGAGGCGGGCTTCAGCGAACTCGCCGCCCGCGGCCTGACCGCCGACAACGACTGGACCGCGCCGGCCTGAGGCGCCGGTCGGGCGGCAGCCGGGTTAGCTGCCGGTCACCCTGGGTATGTGGGGCGCACCTTCCCCGCCACACCGTCCGGGAGTACGCCATGGTCGACGCTCAGGTCACCCTCGATCCCACCTCGATGGACCCGGTCCAGCGCAAGCTCCGGGGCCCGCTGCAGGACCAGCTCACCTCCGCCCTGCGCAACGCGGTCGACCGGGTCGGGGAGCGCTACCACGGCGAGAGCGTCGACGAGGTGGCCGACGAACTGCTCGCCGAGACCCGGGAGGGCCTGCACCCGGACATCGCCGCCGGGTTCGTCCCCGACGAGGACCAGCTCGACGACGTCGCCGCCGCCCTCGTCGACGAGTCCCGGCGCTGACCCGGTGCCGCGGTCCCGGGTGGAGACCGCGGCACCGGTCGCCGCGGGCGGCCGGGCGCGCGCCTGACCCGGCGGGCGCGCGCCGTCAGGTCAGGCGCACGCTGAGGCCCTTCCCGCCGAACTCCCGGCACACGTAGACGGGGGCGGCGGGCCGGCTGCGCGCCCCGTCGTACCGGTAGCCGATCTCGGCGAACTCCGGCAGCCGCGCCGCCGACTCCACCCGCGCGGTGACCAGCCACCGGGCGTACACCCCGCGCGCGATCTTGGCGTGCACCGTGACGAAGCCCGGCTCCCCGGTCCTGGCGTCGACGGTCAGGAACTTCGGGGTCACGAGCCGGTCCGCCGCCACGTGGCGGGTCACCGTCCGGCCGTACTCGGCGGCGGTCAGGTCGACGATGCCGCCCTCGGCCGGCAACTGCGCCGCGATCCGGTCGCCCCAGTAGGCGTACAGCGTGCCCGAGGGCAGCCGGTACCCCATCTCGAGCCGGTACGGGCAGATCAGGTCGTCCGGGCGCAGGATGCCGTAGAGGCCGGACAGGATGCGCAGCCGGTCCTGGGCGCGGTCGCGGTCGGCCGGGGACAGGTCGCGGGCGCGCAGGCCGCTGTAGATGTCGCCGACGAACGTGTCCGCGGCCGCCGACACGCCGGCCGGGTCCCAGGCGTCGTGCAGGGCCCGGGTCCGCGCGGCGAGGTCCGCCGAGACCGCCATCACCCGGGCCGTCCCGGCCGGCGTCAGCGCGCGCAGCTCCCGCATCAGGGTGACGGCGTCGGCGACCAGTGCCGGGGTGCCGGTCGCGCGGGCCGGTCCGCCGGCCGGGGCGGGTACGCGCATCGCCTTGGAGGAGTGCAGCAGGATCATCACGCCGACGATTCTGCCGTGGCCCGGCCGCGGGCGGTGGGGGTCGACCACGAATTCGACTGGCGTTTCGTCCATGAAAGAAAACGCTGGGGACGGGAAGAGTCCCCAGCGTTTTCTTTCAATGTTTCGGTCGTTGCGGGCCTCCGGACGGGCGCGCGTGGCGCACGGCGACGGCCCCCCGGGTGCCGTCAGACGCCGGCGTTATCCCTGATCCACCGACGGATCTCGGGCTCGCCGACGCTGGAGTACTCGGCGGTGTCCCGCACCGCGGTGGAGGCGACGCCCACGATCTTGCCGCCAGCCCAGGCCGGGCCGCCGGAGTCGCCGTTGGAGGCGTTGCCCGTACCGCGCTGCAGGCCCAGGGCCGGGCCTCCCTTGTGGTCGCGCGCCTTGCGGTTGTACGTGAGCGTGGCCTGCTTCAGCGCGGGCGCCGGCTTGCAGCCGTTCGTCTGCGCGGGGCACTCCAGGCCCCAGCCGTAGATCTCGATGTCGGCACTGGGCATGGCCGGTACGGCGTCGGCGACCGGCGCGACGGCCGCCTCCGGGATCGGCGTCGCCAGCTTCATGAGGGTCACGTCGTACTTGCTCATGTGCGAGGCGACCTCGTACCGCGTGCCCTCGCCCCGCTTGAGGCTGCCCACCAGGACGGCGAACTTGCGCCCGGTGTTCTGGTAGGTCAGGCAGTGGTCGGCGGTGAGGATCCAGTCCGGCGCGATGACGGAGGCGCTGCAGACGATGGCGTTGGGTCGGCTGCCGTCGACCCGGATGAACTGGGCGCCCCACGGGGCGTCAGTGGAGAACTTGCCCTTGTCGATGCGGCTCTGGCCGGGGTCGGCGGCCGCCGCTGGGGCGACGAAAGCGGTGGCGGCGACCGCGGCCGCGAGGGTGAGGGTCATGACGCGACGCATCACGTGTCTCCTTCGGTGGGTTGCGGGGGTGGGTGGAGCCGTGGGGTGCGCAAAGCGCACCTGGCGGTGCGCGCACCCGGATGAAGGCGTGTCCCACACTAACCACGACATCGATGCAAAACAATGCGATGGCGATACCTGCGTGGTTCTCGGCGCCCGGGTGCGAGGTAATCCGCGACCGGACCCGAAGATCAGCGGCGATCGCTTTAATCCAGCGCTTCCCGCGAACGACCCGCGCAGCGGCAATGACGGAGCAGCGCAATTGTACAAATGTCAATTCGACCGGTGTCGACGTGCGAGGCGGTTCGGGGTCGGGCGATCACGACCGGCGGTCCGGCGGCTGGTGGCCGCGAGCGGCAGCAGCGGTGGACAGGTCCGGGCCAACTGGCTGGGCTGTGCCGCTCGTAGCGGTTGCTGGCAGCCACCAGACCGCCCACGCCACACCAGCTCTGGACTCGATCGCCCAACTGTCTGCCCCTATTTGTTCGATTTGGGAGTAGCATCGGCACGGGCGGTCTATCCATCTGCCATTCCCATGCCGGGGGAAACCATGGAGAAGAAGACAGCTTGGGCAACCACGGCCCTGCTCGCCAGCGCGCTTCTGGCCGGGGCGCCCGGTGCGGCGGCGGCGGCGGACCCGCCGTGCGTGGTGCACCTGGACATGCCCGATGTCCGGATCAACAAGCCCTCGGTGTTCCTGTGGGTCGACGAGCACGCCGCCTGCGACCGGTACCACCCCGACTCCACCTGGTTGATCACCCGCCCCGACGCCAGCACCAGGACGCTGCACTTCAGCGGTATGCACTGGCCCCAACCCGCGGGTATCACCTTCGACGACAGCGAGGGGTTCGGCACCTACGAGGCCACCGGTGCCGGCACGTCGGACCTCACGGAGAACGTCTATACCCAGCAGTCGATGTCGTTCCTCGTCAAGCGCGCCTCCGGCGTCGCCCTGACCGCCCAGCGCTCGGGATCCCACGTGACCACCGGGGGTCTGGCCCGCGCCTACAGTCCCGCGGCCAACCAGTTCACCGACTGGCCGGCCGCCATGGTGCGCCTGGAGTCCCGGCCGGCGGCCGGCGGAGCCTGGGTCACGCTGTCGACCTACCGGACCAACGCCGCCGGCAGGATCCCCACGCATCGCTGGTACGCCCCGCAGGTACGCCAGTTCCGCCTGGTCGCCCTCGGGACGCCCCAGATCTGGCCCGCGAACGGCACTCCCCAACGCCGGTAGCCGCCTGTCGCATTGGCAGATCCAGGCCGTCGATGTGTCGTCTGTGCCGTCAGCCTTCGAGGGTAATTTCGGAGCATTCAGAATTGTTTCCCGCGTACGGGCCAGCGCCGTCGGCAAAGGTGGCCGCGACACCCGGCCAGCCCGAGCCGCCACGCTCACCCCCGTACACGATCGTGTCACCCTCGGGCGTGTCCCCTGAAGCGGTGGAAAGCTCAGCCGGGCACCGGTCAGCACGCCGAAACCGAAGGGGAAGCATGAGCATCCGCGCCACGTTCGCCGCCGCCCTCACCGCCGCCACCCTCGCCGCCACCGGACTCACCCTCGCCGCCCAGCCGGCCGCCGCCGCCAATGGCGACCGCGGCTGGATCCTGAACGACACCGGCGTCCACGGATGCATGAACTTCTCCGCCTGCCGCACCCGCGGCGTCGCCTACGGACAGTGGGCGCCGGTCTGGTGCTACGACGACTACTGGTGGACCCGTTACTTCAAGGTCAGCGCCGGCACCAACAACGGCTACCAGTCGCACGTGTGGGTGGTCGCCGACCGCGTCACGGCGCAGCCGCGAGTCGGGCACTGCTAGGCGCAGTTACCGCAGGATTCGTCCGGCCCGCCCCTCCCGGGGCGGGCCGGAGCGCGTCACCGCACCCGGTCCTCTCGGAGCGCCCGCTGCCGCTGCGGGGGCTGCCGTAGGGCGGGTGCGAGGTTTGCTAGGCTTGCCGGGCGATCGCGGGCTGTGGCGCAGTTTGGTAGCGCACTTGACTGGGGGTCAAGGGGTCGTCGGTTCGAATCCGGCCAGCCCGACGCAGGTCAGAGGTCATTTCCCACTGTGGGAAATGACCTCTCTTGCTATCCGCGTTACTCACCGGGTGGCTGAACACTGCCGGTGTCGTCGAAGATGGCGATGGACGACGCCCGAACGGCGTAACACGCTACCACCGCCCTGCGTGCTCCCGCTGTCCCCGCGCCCGCGCGGCCACCGCCGGGCCTGCCCCGGCACTAGTGTCTCCACAGTGAATTTTCCCCCAGAACCTGCTGTCGCCCCTGCCGAGGGGCAGTCCGCAGCGCCCCCGCCGGAGCCCGGACCAGGCCGGCCGGCGGCACCGCTGCCACGACCACGCGGAGGAGCTGTCGTGTCCGACTCCGACATCGAGGTGCTGCGCCGCCGGTTCCGCCGGTTCGCGTTCCCGATGACCGCGGCGTTCCTCGCCTGGTACCTGCTGTACGTGCTGCTGTCGGCGTACGCGCGCGACCTCATGGGCGTGCGCGTGTTCGGAAACGTCAACGTCGCGCTCCTGCTGGGCATCGGCCAGTTCGCGTCGACGTTCGGCATCGCGGCCTGGTACGCCGCCTACGCCCGGCGCCGACTCGACCCGCTCGCCGACCGCCTGCGTACCGCCGCCGACCACCGCACCGCCGGTGCGGCCGACACCGGGCCGGCAGGCGCCACGTCCGGTGCCGGCGCGTCCGACTCCGCCGGGGAGGCCACCCGATGACCATCGCCCTGTTCCTCGCCTTCGTCGCCCTCACCCTCGGCATCACCGTCTGGGCCAGCCGGCAGACCCGCAGCGCCGCCGACTTCTACGCCGGCGGCCGGTCCTTCTCGCCGCTGCAGAACGGCGTCGCCATCGGCGGCGACTACATGTCCGCGGCCAGCTTCCTCGGCATCGCCGGGCTGATCGCGCTGAACGGGTACGACGGGTTCCTGTACTCGATCGGCTTCCTCGTCGCCTGGCTCGTGGCGCTGCTGCTGGTCGCGGAACTGATGCGCAACAGCGGCCGGTACACCATGGCCGACGTCCTGGCGGCGCGGCTGCGGGAGCGCCCGGTGCGGACCGCGGCCGGGGTGTCGACGGTCGTGGTGTCCACGTTCTACCTGGTCGCGCAGATGGTCGGCGCGGCGTCGGTGGTGTCGCTGCTGCTCGGCGTGACCGGCGATGCCGCCAAGGTCTGGGTGATCGCCGGGGTGGGCGCCCTCATGATCTTCTACGTCACCGTCGGCGGCATGAAGGGCACCACCTGGGTGCAGATCGTCAAGGCGGTCCTGCTCATGGCCGGTGCCGCGCTGATGACCGTACTGGTCCTGGCCAGGTACCACTTCAACGTCTCCGAACTGCTGGGCGTGGCCGCCGCGCAGTCGGGCAAGGGGCTGGCGTTCCTCGAACCGGGGCTCAAGTACGGCGCCACCGACGCGTGGAGCAAGTTGGACCTGATCTCGCTGGGGCTCGCGCTCGTGCTCGGCACCGCCGGGCTGCCGCACATCCTCATCCGCTTCTACACCGTCCCCAGTGCCCGCGCCGCCCGGCGCAGCGTCATCTGGGCCATCGGCATCATCGGGGCGTTCTACCTGATGACGCTGGTGCTCGGGTTCGGCGCGGCGGCGCTGGTGGGCGGGGCGGCGATCAAGAAGTCGGACCCCAGCGGCAACACGGCCGCGACGCTGCTCGCCGAGACCCTCGGCGGCGGCGCGGGCAGCACCGGCGGGTCGCTGATGCTCGCGTTCATCGCCGCGGTGGCGTTCGCCACGATCCTGGCGGTCGTCGCGGGCCTGACGCTGGCGGCGTCCTCGTCGGTGGCGCACGACCTGTACGCCAACGTGGTCCGCCGGGGGCGCTCCGACGAGCGGCAGGAGATGCGGGTCGCGCGGCTCGCCGCCGTCGCCATCGGCGGGCTGTCGATCGGGCTGTCGGCGTTCGCCCGCGACCTCAACGTCGCGTTCCTGGTGGCGCTGGCGTTCGCGATCGCGGCGTCGGCGAACCTGCCGGTCATCCTGTTCACGCTGTTCTGGCGGCGGTTCACCACTCGCGGCGCGGTGTGGGGCATCGTCGGGGGCCTCGTCGCGGCCATCGGGGTGGTGCTGCTGAGCCCGATCTGCTGGGGCGGGGCGTCGGCCACGAAGCCGGCGGTCACCCTGACGGCGAAGCAGGCGGCGACCTGCGGCGTGGACGCGGCGGCGAAGTCCGTCGGCAATCCGACCGCGCTGTTCAGTTGTACGACCGTGGCGCCGGTGCCGCTGGAGAACCCGGGCCTGGTGTCGATTCCGGCCGGGTTCGCGCTGGCCGCGGTCGGCGCGCTGACCGGCCGGCGGCGCCGGGACGCCGACGACGACGCCGCGTTCACCGCGCTGGAGCACCGCGCGCTCACCGGCGTCGGGGCGCACTGAAGATCACCGGGTGGGGCGCGCACGGTGCCCCACCCGGTGCCGCGCGGACGCCCCCGCGGCGCGGCGGCGCCGTCGCCACGCCGCGGACGGAGAACCTGCCGGGCCACCGGGCGGAGCGGACGGCGACCGGCCGAGTCAACCGGCCGTCGGCGCGCGGCGGGGTTCCGTGTGTGCGCCGGCGGGGCGGCGGGCGAACGGCGGGGCGTGTTCGGGTCGCAGGCCGACGCCGATCAGGTAGGCCGGCACGGCGGACAGCGGGGGTACCCGGCGGAGCAGGCCGAGCAGCGGCCACGGCGGGCCGGAGCGGCGGCCCTCCAGAATGGGCATGATCATGGTCCGGTGCAGGAGGCGCTGGAGCCGCTGCACGAGGACGGTGGGCAGCAGCCGCCGGTCGTGGACGCGGGCGAGCGCCCCCGGCGTGACCGCGCCCCGGCGCAGGGGTCCGGCCAGCAGGGTCGCGGCGGCGACCGCGTCCTGCACGGCGAGGTTGATGCCGACGCCGCCGACGGGCGACATGGCGTGGGCGGCGTCGCCGATGCACAGCAGGCCGTCGGCGTGCCAGCGCCGCAGCCGGTTGAGGCGTACGTCGAGGTGCTTGACGTCGTCCAGGGAGCCGATGGCGTCCACGCGGTCGGCGAGTGGGGGGATGAGGGCCGCCACGTCCCGGCGGAACGCCTCGACCCCGCGGGCGCGGATGGCCGGGTCGGTGCCCTTCCCGGCGATGTACGCGATCTGGTAATAGCCGGTGCGCGGGATGGCCACGGCGAAGCGGCCGGGCGCGGCGGCCGGGGCCAGGCCGTCGAGGCCGTCGTCGGCGCGCCGCGGGAGCCGGAACCACCAGGCGTCGATCGGTACCGGGAACTCCTCGGGGACGAGGCCGGCGGCGCGGCGGACGGTGGACCAGCGGCCGTCGCAGGCGACGGTGAGGTCGGCGCGCAGGGCGCCGTCGGCGCCGTCAGCGGTGCGGTAGCGCACCCCGGCGACCCGGCCGCCGCGGTGCAGCAGGCCGGTGACCTCGGTGTTCATCCGCAGGGTGAACGTGGGCTCGGCGGCGCCGGCCTCGGCGAGCAGGTTGAGCAGGTCCCACTGCGGGACCATCGCGATGTACGGGTGGGGGACGCGGAGCCGGCGCAGGTCGCCGACGACGACGCGGCGGTCGTCGGGGACCGGGAAGGCGATCTCCTGGATCCGGCTCTGGGGCAGGCGGGCGAACCGCTCGCCCAGGCCGAGTTCGTCGAGGAGCTGGATGGTCGAGGGGTGCACCGTGTCACCCCGGAAGTCGCGGAGGAAGTCGCCGTGCTTCTCCAGCACCGTGACCTCGACGCCCGCGCGGGCGAGGAGAAGTCCCAGCACCATGCCGGCCGGGCCGCCGCCGGCCACGATGCAGGTTGTGCGCTCGTCCATGAGCCACCGCCTCAGGTAGGGTCGTGCCGGCAGCCTATTTCATCGCTTGATGAATATCTACCCGGTCGGGAGAACCGGCCCGACAGGCGGGCCACCCGAACGGGTGAGAGGGTTTTGTCCGCCGCGGGCCGCGGTGGTTGGATCCCTGGATTCCCGCCACCGCCCCGCGATCGGAGCCCCGTCATGCGAGTCGCCCGGCAGTTCGTCCTCGTCGGCGCCGCCGTGCTGGGCGCCGCGGGCGGCGGGGCCGCCGGCCCGGCGCCCGCCGCGGCAGCCGGGGTGGCGCCCGCGGTGTACGTCGTGGGCGGGCAGTGCGGCGGGCCCGCCCGCGCCGCGGTGGCGTTCCGGTTCTGGGACGACCGCACGGCGGTCGGGGCGCTGCGCTACGGCATCGTCGCCAACAGCAACCCCGGACTGTTCGCCGGCCTGCCCTGGCGGCGCGTCGGCGTACAGCACCGGCTCACCGTCGACCTGCGGCCGGCGGCCCAGGGCTCCGCGGACCTCGTCGTCGCCGTGACCGACGCCGACCGCCAGACCAGGCGCTTTCCGTTCACGGTGCGTGCCGGTGCCGGGACCCTCAGCGGCGGCCCCCGCACCGACGTCGTCGTGGGCGGCCAGCAGGCCAACACGATCACCGGGCTGGGCGGGGACGACATCCTGTGCGGCAACCACGGCGACGACCACGTCGACGGCGGCGCCGGCCGGGACCTGATCGACGGGTCCAGCGGCTCCGACCACATCCTCGGCGGGCCGGGCAACGACTCGATCGGCGACTTCTCGGGCGACGACACCGTGGACGGCGGCGCGGGCGACGACCTGATCAGCGCCGGCCGCGGCACTGACACGCTGCGCGGCGGACTCGGCGACGACCGGATCTGGGCCGGGACCGACGACGACACGGTCTGGGGCGGGCCGGGCAATGACGACCTGCGCGGGGAGGAGGGCCTCGACCGGCTGTACGGGGAGGCGGGCAACGACCTGATGCGGCCCGGCGGCGGCGCCGACCTCCAGACCGGCGGACCGGGGGCCGACCGGTTCCTGCTCGGCGGCGGTACACGGCCGCTGGACTACCGGCCCGCCGAGGGCGACGCGCTGCTTCCCGAGGGGACCGTCCTGCCCTGAGCAGACCGCCGGGCGCTACCTTGGCCCCATGGCCAGCTTCCGTGGAACCGGTACCCTCGCGCTCGCCGACGGCGACACCGTGCCTGTCACCGTCGACCTGCGCTCGCGCCGCGACGGCGAGCGGCGGGTGTGGGGCGGTACGCTGCACGCCGCCGACGGCGGGGCGCTGCTGCGCGTGGTGGGCGACACCGTCGCGCTACGGCTGGACATCGGCGAGGAGGGTCGGGTCACGGTGCTGCGCTGCGACGCCGCGGCCGGCACCGGCGACGTCGACGGCGTGGGGCCGAGCCCGATCTAAGGACCGGAGCGGCCCGGCAGGCGGCGCGGCTGGCGCCAGCCCCCTGCCGGAAGCCACCGGCTCAGCGCAGGGCGCCGCGCACGCGGGCGCCCGCCCGGGCCGCGAACGTCAGCAGCGCGCCGAGCGCCACCATCACCACGCCGACCGCGCCGAGGACGAGCCCGGAGGCGCCGGTGACCGGTAGTTCCTGATGACCTGACATGAATACGATCTCCTCTCCTAGGTGACCAGACGCGCGGGGGATTTCCACACGCATCGTTCGACGACCGGCTGGCGGATGGCCTTCACCAGCGCGTGGACGAGGACGACCCGGTAGATCAGGTCAATCACCGCCAGCGCCGGGATGAACAGCACCAGTCGCGGTCGGCGCAGATGGACGGACGCGCAGCACATCCAGACCCCGTGTCCGGCGACCAGGACGAGCGCGCCCGTGGGGGTCAGCCCGCCGGCCGCCAGGATGATCCAGACGGTGGCCGGGCCGGAGACGACGTAGACGAGCCAGTGCAGCATCAGCAGCACGTACGCCAGGTCGAAGCGGGTCGCCCGCCGGCCCACCCGGTGGCCGATCACGCCCTGGAAGGTGCCCCACATCCAGCGCAGGTTCTGGCTGTACCAGTCGGCGAACGTCGTCGGGTCCTGGAGCAGCGCGGTGGCCCGCGGGGCGTACCGGACCCGGCCCAGCTCGCGCCGGTGCGTCTCCAGCACCCAGTACGTGTCGTCCACGATGTACGGCGGGCGCTCGGGCAGGATCCGGTCCAGCAGCTCGGTGCGGTACAGCGAGTTGGAGCCGGAGATGCAGTTCATGACGTTGGCCGCGCTCTGCAGCCGGCGGATGACGAGCTGGTAGTTCCAGTAGCTGTACGCGCGGGCGGCCAGCCAGGGGTTCCAGCGCCGCTCGGACGGCCACCAGGTCACGTTGTGGCCGACGACGATCGCCACCTCGGCGGACATCAGGGCACGGCTCTGCACGACGAAGTCGGGGGCGACCACGACGTCGTCGTCGAGGATGGCGACGGCCCGGTAGCGGGTGCCGAGGGCGAAGTGCGCGTAGGCGGCGTGCAGCGCGGCGGGCTTGCCGACGTTGACCGGCTGGGCGAACACCGTCGCCCCGGCGGCCTCGGCGCGGGCGACGGTGTCGTCGGTGGAGGCGTCGGACACCACGTACACGGGGACCCCGTTGGCGACCGCGGCGGCGACGGCGCGGGCGATCGTCGCCTCGCCGTTGTGGCAGGCGATCAGCACGGCCACCTCGTCGTGGGAGACCGGGGCGTAGTCGTGCAGGCGACGGCGGACCCGGCGTTGGCCGTCGGGCTTGACGAGGCCGTACACGAAGCCCACGACGAGAATGCCGAGCAGGGCGAGGGAAAGCGCACTGAGCACTTCCATAATCAGCGGCATGGTCAACCTGAGGGGGGAGGGAATTGCGGCGAGGGGACCTGGCGCGGGGCGAATTGCGGCGAAGCTGTACCGCAGCCTATGGATCGCGAAAGTCATTCACTATCGCGCGATAGCCCTAGTCATCCCTGGTCAAAAGGTTGAGTTGCCCGCGGCGCAAGGCGCGCACCGCTGCGGAATCCCCGTTGCCCCACTCGGTACGGCCGCCGGAAATGGGCACGACGAACAGTCCGCCGGTCAGCGGAGAATGGTGCGGCGCGGGTACCGGAAAGGTGCCGGACTCAGCCGTGGGCCTTGCCGCGGCCCCCCGGACCGACGGACTTCTTGGCCTTGACGGCCACCTCGATCGGCGAACCGGCGAACCCGAACTCCTCCCGGAGCTTGCGCGCGACGAACCGCTGGTACCCGGCGTCGATCGGACCCGTGGTGAACAGCACGAACTTGGGCGGCCGGGTCCCCGCCTGGGTGGCGAACAGGACCCGGGGCGCGCGGCCGCCCCGCACCGGGTGCGGCGTCTCCTGGACCAGGGCCGTTAGCCACTGGTTGAGCACGCCGGTCGGGATGCGCTGCTCCCAGGAGGCCAGCGCCGTGCGCAGCGCGGGCGCCAGCCTGTCGACGGCCCGGCCGGTCTTGGCGGAGATGTTGACCCGCAGCGCCCACGGGATGCGCTTGAGTTCCCGGTCGATCTCCTTGTCCAGGTAGTACCGCCGGTCAGGGTCCATCAGGTCCCACTTGTTGAAGGCGATGACCATCGCGCGGCCGGCCTCGTCGACCATCGACAGGATCCGCTGGTCCTGCTCGCTGATCGGCTCGCTGGCGTCCAGCAGCACGACCGCCACCTCCGCGGCCTCGATCGCGGCCGCGGTCCGCAGGCTCGCGTAGTACTCGGTGCCGCTGGCCCGGCCGACCCGCTTGCGCAGGCCGGCGGTGTCCACGAGCTGCCAGGTCTCCCCGCCGATCTCGACCAGGCTGTCGACCGGGTCGACGGTCGTCCCGGCCACCGGGTCCACCACGGCGCGCTCCTCGCGGGCGAGCCGGTTGAGCAGGCTGGACTTGCCGACGTTGGGGCGGCCGACCAGCGCGATCCGGTGCGGGCCGCGCGGGCCCTCGGCCTCCGCCGGGGCGGGCGCCGGGAACGCGGCCAGGATGGCGTCGAGCAGGTCGCCCGAGCCGCGGCCGTGCAGGGCCGACACCGGCCACGGCTCCCCCAGCCCCAGCGCCCACAGCGCGGCGACCTCGGACTCCAGCGCCGTGTTGTCGACCTTGTTGCCGACCAGCAGGACCGGCTTGGCGCTGCGGCGCAGCATCTTCACCGCCGCCTCGTCGACGTCGGTCGGGCCGACGACGGCGTCGACGACGAACACGACCACGTCGGCGGTGGCGACGGCCGCCTCGGCCTGCGCCGCGATCGCCGCGGCGCGGTCCCGGGCGTCGGGCTCCCAGCCGCCGGTGTCCACGACGGTGAAGGCCCGCCCGGTCCAGTTCGCGTCGTACGCCACCCGGTCGCGGGTCACGCCGGGTACGTCCTCGACCACCGCCTGGCGGCGGCCGATGATCCGGTTGACCAGGGTCGACTTGCCGACGTTCGGGCGGCCGACCACGGCCACCACGGGCAGCGGCCCGGCGTCGGCGCCCGCGGGCCCGTCCGCCCGGTCGTCCCCGCTCACCGGATGCCCCGCGCCGCCAGGAGCGCGCGCAGCTCCGCGACGACCTCGTCGATGCCGAGCCCGGTGGTGTCCAGCACCACCGCGTCGGCCGCCTGCTGGAGCGGGTCGGCGGCGCGGGTGGAGTCCGCGGTGTCCCGGCGGGCCAGGTCCGCGGCGGTGGCCGCCTCGTCGGCGGCGTCCTCGGCGCTGCGGCGGCGGGCGCGCTCGGCGGGCGAGGCCGTCAGGTACACCTTCAGCGCGGCGTCGGGGGCGACGACGGTGCCGATGTCGCGGCCCTCCACGACGACCCGGCCGGCCGCGGCGATGAGGTCACGCTGGCGGGCGACGAGGAGCCGGCGCACCGCCGGCACCGCCGCGACCGCGGACACCGCCGCGGTGACCTCCGGTCCCCGGATCGGGGCGTCCACAGCCACGCCGTCGACGGTCATCGTCGGTGCGTCGGGGTCGGTGCCGGACTCCAGCCGGGCCGCCTCGGCCACCTTGGCGACGGCCGCGGCGTCGGCCAGCGCGACGCCGGAGCGCAGCACCGCCCAGGTCACCCCGCGGTACATGGCGCCGGTGTCCAGGTAGCGGGCGTCGAGGGCGCGGGCGAGCCGACGGGAGACGGTCGACTTGCCCGAGCCCGACGGCCCGTCCACCGCCACCACGCACCGGGGTGCGCGCGTCTGGTCGCTCACGGAGGCTCCCTGCTTCCACAACGTGCTGTCACAAAACGGAAAGGTGTCGCGCGCCGGCCGCGGGCCGGCGGCGCGCCGGACCCATTGTGCCCGGTGGCCCGCGGCGCACCGCAGGCGCGGTCCGGGGTGGGCAGAGGGTGGCCTGCATCCGGGGGCCGGTGCACCGCCCGCGGTCAGTCCTTCACGGAGGCCCGGAACAGCGCGGCCACCTCGGCCGGCGACAGCCGGCGGGTCCGCCCCGCCTTCAGGTCGCCCAGCCGGACCGGGCCGATCGCCGTGCGGACCAGCCGCTGGACGGGGTGCCCGACAGCCTCGAACAGGCGCCGCACGATGTGCTTGCGCCCCTCGTGCAGCACGATCTCCACCAGGGCGCTGCGGCCGAACGCGTCGATCACGCGGAACTCGTCGGCGCGCGCCGGCCCGTCCTCCAGCTCGATGCCCGCCAGGAGCTGGCGCCCGGCGCTGCGCGGCAGCGGTCCGGGGATCTCGCACTGGTAGGTCTTGGCCACGCCGAACGACGGGTGCATGAGCTGGTGGGCCAGCGCGCCGTCGTTGGTGAGCAGCAGCAGGCCCTCGCTGTCGGCGTCGAGCCGGCCGACGTGGTAGACCCGGCTCTCCAGGTTGCCGACGAAGTCGGCCACGGCCGCCCGGCCCTTCTCGTCGGCCATCGTCGCCACGACGCCGCGGGGCTTGTTCATCGCCAGGTACACCAGCCGGGTGTCGACGACGACCCGCTGGCCGTCGACGTAGATCTCGGCGGTGGTGGCGTCAGCCTTGTCGCCGAGGGAGGCCACCCGGCCGTCCACCGTCACCCGGCCGCGGAAGATCAGATCCTCGCAGGCGCGCCGCGAGCCCACCCCCGCCGCGGCCAGGATCTTCTGCAGCCGCGCGGGACCGGACCCGGGGTCAGACA
This sequence comes from Pilimelia terevasa, assembly GCF_014647915.1. Classification (GTDB taxonomy): domain Bacteria; phylum Actinomycetota; class Actinomycetes; order Mycobacteriales; family Micromonosporaceae; genus Pilimelia; species Pilimelia terevasa. The sequence continues at coordinate 24,958 of NZ_BMQC01000012.1, read as the reverse complement.
TCCACGATCTCCTCGACATCGTCGGGCAGGAACGGGGCCAGCGCCGGCAACTGCTCCACCGACTCCAGCCCCAGCTTCTCCAGGAAGAGCGGCGTCGTCCGGTAGAGGTAGGCGCCGGAATCGGACTCGGTCCCACACTCGGCGATGAGGCCGCGGGTGACCAGGGTACGGGTAACGCCGTCGCAGTTGACACCGCGGATGGCCGAGATGCGCGACCTGGTCACTGGCTGCTTGTACGCAACCACGGCGAGTGTTTCCAGGGCGGCCTGGCTGAGCCGGGCCTGCTGCCCGTCCAGGACGAAGCGCTGCACGTAGTCGGCGTACTCGGGCCGCGTGTACAGCCGCCACCCGCCCGCGACCCGGCGGACGTCGATCCCCCGCCCCGCCGCGGTGTACTCCGCCGACAGCTCGGCCAGCGCGAAGGCGATCCGCTCCAGCGGCTCCCCCAGCACCCCGGCCAGGGTGTCGTCGGCGACCGGTTCGTCCACCACGAGCAGGATCGACTCCAGGGCGCCGCGCAGGACGTCGTCCGCCAGCGGGGCCGGCGGCGGTACTGCCGGCCCGGGCGACGCCGCCGCGGGCGACGCCGCCGCGGGCGCCGCCTGCGCGGTCCCGGTCGCCGTCGGCCGGGTCTCGACCTCGACCTCAGGTGGAGGCTCAGGTAGAGGTGGAGGGTTCGCGGGCGGCGGCTCGCTGACCTCGACGGACGCGGCCGCGACGGCCGGCGGCGCGTCGGCGGGGCGCTCCCACGGCGGCACCCACGAGGCCACCTGCTCGGCGAGGGAACGGTCCTCAGTCACCCTGGCTCCTCTCCCCCGCCGGGACCGGCGGGCTGCCGGCGTACTCGTCCACCTCGATGTCGGCGGCGGCGTCGCCGCCGGACCAGCGGACCGTCAGATCCCCCAGCGCCTCGGCCTGCACGAAACTCACCAAACCCTCCCGGTACAGCTCCAGCAGGGCCAGGAACCGGGCCACGATCTCCAGCGTGTTCTGGCAGTCCGCGCACAGCGACCGGAACGTCGCCACCTGCTGCCGCCGCAGCCGGTCGCGCAGGATCCCTGCGTGCTCGCGGACACTCACCCGCACCTGGTGGACGTGCGCCAACGACACCACCGGCGCCTCCTTCGGCGTCATCGCCCGGACCGCCAGCTCCGCCAGCCGCTGCGGGCCGACGGTCAGCACCAGCTCGGGCAGCGCCGCGGCGTACCGCGGCTCCAGCGGCACCGCCCGCGGCCAGCGCCGGGCGCCCTCGGCCTCGCGGACGGCGATGTGCGCCGCGGCCTCCTTGAACGCCTTGTACTGGAGCAGCCGCGCGAACAGCAGGTCCCGCGCCTCCAGCAGCGCCAGGTCCTCCTCGTTCTCCACGTCCGCCGAGGGCAGCAGCCGCGCCGCCTTCAGGTCCAGCAGCGTCGCGGCGATGACGAGGAACTCGCTGGCCTCGTCCAGGTCCCACGTCTCGCCGCCGGACCGGATGTAGGCGATGAACTCGTCGGTGACCGTCGACAGCGCCACCTCGGTGACGTCGAGCTTGTGCCGGCTGATGAGCTGCAGGAGCAGGTCGAAGGGGCCGGTGAAGTTCGTCAGCCGCACGGTGAACCCGGTGGCGGTCTCGGCCGGTCCGGCCGGCTCGGCGCCGGCCTGCGGTGCGGGGGCGGTCACCAGAGCGCCAGCAGCAGCAGCGACGCCAGCAGCTCCGCGGGCAGCAGCAGGTACGGCCCCCCGATCGGGAAGAACGACAGGATCATCAGGATCAGCGGCCCCACGTTCTGCTCAACGAGCGTGTGCCGGATCCGGGCGGCGTGCGCGCCGGGGCGGCGCATCGCCACCCACAGCAGCGAGAACCCGTCCAGCGGCGGCAGCGGCAGCAGGTTGAGCAGCGAGAAGCACAGCAGCGCGACCGCGAGGCCGGCACCGGCGTCGGCCGCCGGCCCCAGCCCGGTGCGGAAACCGTGCAGGAGCGTCGCGCCGACCGGCCCCGCGCCGCCGCCGTAGGCCAGTCGCAGGCCGACCAGGACCAGCAGCCCCAGCAGCAGGGGCGCGCACAGGCCCGCCGCGACCACCGCGACCCGCCGCCCGCGGGTCGCCCGCAGGTCCAGGTCGGCGTGCCGCCCCCAGCCCGTGCCCGCCACCGCCGCGGCGACGGCGCCGAACGGGTCGACCACCGAGCGCAGGGTCGGCCGCGGCGCGCGCGGCAGCCGCAGCGCCGACCGCGCGGCCCGCACCGCCCAGGCGCGCGCGAACAGGGCGGCGAGGAACCCGAGCAGCAGACCCACGAACGACGCGGGGTCGCCCAGCGCGAACAGCACCGGCCGGCTACCCGTCGGCGTGCGCGGCGATCACCTCGCGCGCGAGCTGGCGGTAGTTGCGGGCGCCGGAGGACGCCGGGTCGAGAGTGGTGATCGGCGCGCCGGCCACGGTGGACTCCGGGAACTTGACGGTCTTGGTGATCACCGTCTGGTACACCTTGTCGCCGAACGCCTCCACGACGCGCTGGAGCACCTGCCGGCAGTGCGTCGTGCGGCTGTCGTACATCGTGGCGAGGATCCCCTCCAACTCCAGGTTGAAGTTGAGGCGCTCGCGGACCTTGTCGATCGTGTCCAGGAGCAGGGCGACGCCGCGCAGGCTGAAGAACTCGCACTCCAGCGGCACGAGGACCCCGTGCGCCACCGTCAGCGCGTTGATCGCCAGCAGGCCGAGCGAGGGCTGGCAGTCGATCAGGATGAAGTCGTAGTCCTTGAAGACCGCGCGCAGCACGCGGGCCAGCGCCATCTCCCGGGCGACCTCGTTGACGAGCTGGATCTCGGCGGCCGACAGGTCGATGTTGGCCGGCAGCAGGTGCAGGCCCGCCACGTCGGTCTTGATGATGACTTCCTCGACGCTGACGTCGTCCTGCATCAGCAGGTTGTAGACCGACAGGTCCAGGTCGTGCGGGTTGACGCCGAGGCCGACGGAGAGAGCACCCTGCGGGTCGAAGTCCACGAGCAGGACCCGGCGGCCGTACTCGGCCAGCGCCGCGCCCAGGTTGATCGTCGTCGTGGTCTTGCCGACGCCGCCCTTCTGGTTGGCCATCGCGATGATCCGCGCCGGGCCGTGGCGGTCGGTCGGCATCGGCTCGGGAATCGGCCGGCGGGTCGTGTACGCGGTGGGGTCGGCGGGGCCCAGCTCGGCGCTCAGATTCAGCGAGGACTGCTCGGCGCGCAGCGCCGTCGTCCACGCCTCTGCCTGCTCGCCGTTGCCCGCCATACCCGCCTCACACGCTTACCTCGATGCGGCGACTGTACGCCACCGGCCTGCTCCGCCGTACCGCTGCGGCCGGCGTGTCGACCCTACGGCACAGGGACCGGGCGGCCCCGCCTGATCCCTGTGCCGTTCGTCGCTGCGGCGACCGCGTCAGGCCAGCACGTCCGCCAGCGCCACCGCCGGCATACCGTGCGCGTCCGCCACGGGACCATAGGTGACGTGACCGTCGTGGGTGTTCAGACCCAGCGCCAGCGCCGGGTCCCGGCGCAGGGCCTCCCGCCAGCCGTGGTTGGCCAGCGCCAGCGCGTACGGCACCGTCACGTTGGTCAGCGCGAAGGTGCTCGTGTGCGGTACCGCGCCCGGCATGTTCGCGACGCAGTAGAAGACGGTGTCGTGCACCCGGTACGTCGGGTCGGCGTGGGTGGTCGGACGCGAGTCCTCGAAGCAGCCGCCCTGGTCGATGGCGATGTCGACGAGCACGGCGCCCGGCTTCATCTTCGCCACCAGGCTATTCGAGATCAGGGTGGGGGCCTTGGCCCCGGGGACCAGCACCGCGCCGATGACCATGTCGGCGTCGGTGACGGCGTGCTCGATCTCGTAGGAGTTCGACATCACGGTCTGCATGTGGCCCTGGTAGATCGCGTCGGCCTGGCGCAGCTTGTTGACGTTGTTGTCCAGCAGCAGCACCTCGGCCTGCATCCCGAGGGCGATGGCGGCGGCGTTCATGCCGGAGACGCCCGCGCCGATGACGACGACCTTGGCCGCGTACACGCCGGAGACGCCGCCGATGAGCACGCCGCGGCCGCCGCCCGAGCGCATCAGGTGGTACGCGCCCACCTGCGGGGCGAGCCGGCCGGCGACCTCGGACATCGGCGCCAGCAGCGGCAGCGAGCGGTCGGGCAGCTCGACGGTCTCGTACGCGATCGCCGTGACCCTGCGGTCGATGAGCGCGTCGGTGCAGGCCTTGGAGGCGGCCAGGTGCAGGTAGGTGAACAGGGTCTGACCGGGGCGCATCCGGTCGTACTCCTCGGCGATCGGCTCCTTGACCTTCAGTACCAGCTCGGCCTCGCCCCAGACGGCGTCCGCCGAGGGCAGGATCGTCGCGCCCGCGGCGACGAACTCGTCGTCGGTGATCGAGGAGCCGAGGCCCGCGCCGGTCTCGATGACCACCTGGTGGCCGCTGCGGACGAACTCCTGGACGCCCGCGGGAGTGATCGCCACGCGGTACTCGTGGTTCTTCACCTCGCGGGGAACCCCGACCTTGACCATGATTTGCCCCTTATCTCGCCGCGCGGTCTCGCGGCCGATGACCGAGTTGTCACCGGATTGTCGGTGCGCCGCCGGGAAGTCTACGGCCGGCGGCGCACCTGATCTTCAACTGGTGGTCTGTCTCACCCGAGACCGGCGCGCGCGCGGCGCGGCTGGTCCGTCAGCGGCGTCCAGCCGTCCAGTCCCGGGATGCGCCGGACGGCGACCTTGCCCACGCCGGCCCACCGGCGCAGCGTGGCCTGGGCGGCGGCGCGGTCGGCCGGGCTGAGGGCGCCGACGGTGGCGCCGTGGTTGCCGCCCCGGACCTCGTAGACGAAGGAGTCGCGGCCCGCGCCGACGCGGAACGGCTCCGCACTCCACGGGTCGAACTGGCCATTGACGAACATCATCCGCTCACCCTGGTCCCGCACCCAGGAGTCGACGTCGCGCATCGCGGCCGTGTCGAACGCCGGCAGCGGGATCGACCGCGGGACGAACGCGCGCGGGTGGGCGAGCTCGGGGTGGCGCAGCAGGCCGGCGAGCGCCGGCAGGTCGAAGGTCGGGTACCCGAGCTGGGCGCTCGCCTGGTAGTAGTACGGGACGAACTGGGCGCTGCCCTGGTCGGTGTAGCCGGCGAAGCCGGCCACCTTGTCGATCCAGCCGTAGATCTCGTCGTCCGTGGCGGTGGCCGGCGGTACCTTGTCGCAGGTGGCGGCGGGCTCGTACTGCCAGAAGGCGTACAGCGCGTCGACCGTCGCCACCTCCAGGGAGCCGTCGGCGGTGCCCACGGTCCGGTCGAAGGTCTGGCCCGCGGCGGCGGCCGCGGCGGCCACGCGCGCGGTCAGGGCGGCCCGGCGGCTGCCGAGCACCTCCCGCTGCAGGGCGGAGATCCGCGCCCGGCAGTCGGTGTCGCCGACGGTGGCGAAGAAGCGGGTGTAGGCGGAGTCCTCGTCGTTGTCGACGTCGTTGGGCGCCACGTAGGCGACGGTCGCGTCCACGTCACCGGGGTAGAAGCGGCGGTGGTAGACCGAGGTCATGCCGCCCTTGCTCGCTCCCGTCGACAGCCATTTGGCCTGGTAGAGCGGCCGCAGGGCGGTGACGAACCGGTGGTGGTCGGCGGCGGCCTGGGCGATGGTCAGCGCGGACCAGTCCGCCGGAGCCGGCGTCGAGTCGCGGAAGAAGCGCTGCTCGGTCGAGAGCTGGTTGCCCTCGATCAACTGCGCGGGTTCGGAGCGCTTGGAGCCGCCCAGCCAGTAGCCGGTGGTGTGCAGCACCATCGGCCGGGCGACGTCGCGGTGCAGCAGGGTGGCGCGCTGGCCGAAGGTGCCGCGGCTCGGGTCGCCGTGGTCGACCGGCTGGCGGTAGACGAGTTGGAAGGAGCGGTAGCCGGCCTCGCCCACCCCCTCGGTGACGGTCATCCCCGGGATGTCGGCGAGTTGGGTCAGGATGTCCTGCGCGCCGGCCGGCGCGGCCGCGGCGGGGGCGGCCGGGCCCAGCAGCCCCGCGCACAGGACGGCGGCGGCGAGGCGCCGTACATCGACAGTTCTCATTCGACACACGCTAACGGAGCGGCCGGGCCGGGGCGAGGTCAGGCCGGGCAGGGCGAGTTCAGGCCGGGCGCAGGCCCGTCCAGCCGGCGTCGCGCGACCGCCCGGCGGCGAGCAGGCCGGCGACCGTCGGGGCGCTGGTGATCTCGCCTGCCAGCACCATCGCCACCGCCGCGTCCAGCGGTACCGCCGCGACCTCCAGGTCGGCCTCCTCGTGCCGGCGGGCGAACCGCGCGCCGGCCGGCACCGCCGCCAGGTCCCGCGCCAGGTACAGGTGGAACGTCTCGGTCGAGAAGCCCGGCGAGGTGTGCAGGGTGAGCAGCAGGTCCAGCCGGCCGGCGCGCAGGTCGGCCTCCTCGGCCAGCTCGCGGCGGGCCACCTGCGCGGGCGCCTCGTCGGCGGTGTCGCACAGGCCGGCCGGGACCTCCCACAGCCGCGCGCCCAGCGGGTGCCGGTACTGGCGCACCAGCGTGACCGCTCCGGCGGCGTCCAGGGCGACCACGCCCGCCGCCCCCGGGTGCCGGACGACGTCGCGGGCCGCGACCTCGCCGCCGGGCATCCGCACGTCCTCGGTGACGACCGTGAAGACCGGCCCGGCGTACCGGGCGCGGCTGCCCGCCACGGCGTACCCCGGCGGCGCGTCCCGGTCGCTCACCGGCGCTTGCGCGGCGCCGCGGGGACCGGGGCGGCCTCGTCGGCGTCGGCCTCGGCCGCCTCGGGCTCGGCCGGCTCGCCCGCGTGGTAGGTCAGGGCCGCCCGGACGAACGCGGCGAACAGCGGGTGCGGGCGGGTCGGCCGGCTCTTGAGCTCCGGGTGGGCCTGGGTGGCGACGAAGAACGGGTGCAGCGCCTGGTCCAGCTCGACGAACTCGACGAGCCGGCCGTCCGGGGAGGTGCCGGTGAAGCGCAGGCCGGCCCCGGAGAGTTTGTCCCGGTACGCGTTGTTGACCTCGAACCGGTGGCGGTGCCGCTCGGCGATGTCCGTCGCGCCGTACGCCCGGGCCACCAGCGAGCCCTCGGCCAGCGCCGCCGGGTACGCGCCCAGCCGCATCGTGCCGCCCAGGTCGCCGCGGCCAGCGACGATGTCGGCCTGGTCGGCCATCGTGGAGATCACCGGGTGGGCGGCGTTCTCGGCGAACTCCAGCGAGTTGGCGCCGTCGAGGCCGGCCAGGTTGCGGGCGACCTCGATCGTCATGCACTGGAGGCCCAGGCACAGGCCCAGGATGGGGATGCGGTTGACCCGCGCGTAGGTCGCGGCGCCGACCTTGCCCTCGATCCCGCGCACGCCGAAGCCGCCGGGGACGAGGACGCCGTCCACGCCGTCGAGGGCGGCGGCGGCACCGGCGGGGGTGATCAGTTCGTCACTGGGTACCCAGCGGATCTGGACCCGGGTGCGGTGGGCGAAGCCGGCCGCGCGCAGCGCCTCGGACACCGACAGGTAGGCGTCGGGCAGGTCGACGTACTTGCCGACCATCGCGATGGTGACCGTGTGCTTGGGGTTGTGCACGCGCTCCAGCAGGTCGTTCCAGGAGCGCCAGTCGACGTCGCGGAAGGACAGGCCGAGGCGGCGCACGACGTACGCGTCGAGGCCCTCGCGGTGCAGGACCTTGGGGATGTCGTAGATGCTGGGCGCGTCGGGGGCGGCGATGACGGCGTCCTGGTCGACGTCGCAGTACAGCGACAGCTTGCGCTTGACCGTCTCCGGGATCTCCCGGTCGGACCGGCAGACCAGCGCGTCGGGCTGGATGCCGATGTTGCGCAGGGCGGCGACCGAGTGCTGCGTGGGCTTGGTCTTCAGCTCGCCCGAGGGCGCCAGGTACGGGACCAGCGACACGTGCAGGTAGAAGCAGTGGTCGCGGCCGATCTCGTGGCGGACCTGCCGGATCGCCTCCAGGAACGGCAGCGACTCGATGTCGCCGACGGTGCCGCCGACCTCGGTGATCACGACGTCGGGGGCGCGGCCGGACTCGTCGGGCGCGGCCATGGCGAAGATCCGGGCCTTGATCTCGTTGGTGATGTGCGGGATCACCTGCACGGTGTCGCCGAGGTACTCGCCGCGGCGCTCCTTGGCGATGACGGCGGAGTAGATCTGGCCGGTGGTGACGTTGGCGGCGGCGCCCAGGTCGCGGTCGAGGAACCGCTCGTAGTGGCCGACGTCCAGGTCGGTCTCGGCGCCGTCCTCGGTGACGAAGACCTCGCCGTGCTGGAACGGGTTCATCGTGCCCGGGTCGACGTTGAGGTACGGGTCGAGCTTCTGCATGACGACCCGCAGGCCACGGGCGGTGAGCAGGTTGCCGAGGCTGGACGCCGTCAGGCCCTTGCCCAGGGACGACGCGACTCCCCCGGTGACGAAGATGTGCCGGGTGGAACGTGCAGTTGCGGCCAAGGCCTGCTCCCGTGGTTGCTGGTTGCCGGCGGCGGTCCGTCGGCGGCGGTCCGTCGGCGGGGTCTCCGCCGAGGATGCGGGGCCGGTTTGGCGGCAACCCACGGGACTCGACGGTAACAAACCCGGTTCGGGGGCCGCGACGTACCACCGCCGGCGCGGGCCGGCCGCGGGGTGCTCAGGCGTTGGGCTGGGCGGGGGTCCGGTCGGTGGCGTGGTCGAGGACCCGCAGGGCGGCGAGGGTCGCCAGCGGTACCGCCGTGGCGGCGGCCGCGCCCGCGACGTTCAGGGCCGCGCCGCCGACCGCGCCGGCCAGCACGGCCGCCACCGCCACGCCGATGAGGGCCGCCCGGATGCCGGGGTAGATGCCGTACAGCCGCTTGAGGCCGCCCCAGTGCCGCAGCAGGGCCAGCCAGACGAACAGCGTCCCGGCGATCGCCAGCAGCGTCAGCGGGCTGGTGGCGAACGCGATGACGTTGGCCACACCCGTGCGGTGGACGGTCAGGCCGCCGGTCCCCTCACTCCAACGGGTGAGGAACCGGCCGAGGCTGCCCTGGTCCTCCGGCGGGCGGCGCAGGTCCAGCGCGGCGAAGCCGACGGCGACCGCGACGCCGGCCACCAGCGACCAGGCGAGCCGGGCGAAGGTGAGCCAGCCGCCGGTGACCAGCGCGACCGTGACGCAGACACCGGCGGTCAGGGCGATGGCGCCGACGGCGTCGCCGCCCAGGTACGGGCTGCCCACGAGCAGGACCCCGAGGCCGCCGACGGCGGCGGTGGCCGCGGTGCGCCGCTCCCGCGGCAGGCGCTGGGCGAGGCAGCCCGCGGCCAGCAGCAGGCCCGCCGACAGCACGCCGAGCCCGACGATGCCGATCCCGGCGTACCGGCCGCCCTCCAGCGCGGAGTAGCCGGCGACGCCGTTGAGCTGGAGGGACGCCCCGGTGAGGACGTCCAGCGCGACGGTCACCGCCGCCACGGCGGCGACCGCGGCCACCGGTCCCCAGGTCTGCCGGTAGATCGGCAGGTAGCGCACGCCGACGGTCAGGACGGTCAGGACGGCCGCCACCGCGGCGAGGAAGATCCACGATCCGTGCGGCCAGCGCCACCACGGCAGTACGTCGGCGAGCAGCGCGGCGGGGATGGCCAGGGCGGCGGCCACCAGCGCCAGCTCGGCGGCGGCCCGGACCGGCTCCGGTACGCCGGCCGGGCCGCCGGGGCCGGCGTGGGCGCGCGCCCGGCGCAGCAGCGGCACGGTACCCAGCAGCAGCGCCACCTGGCCGACGGTCAGGGCGCCGAAGAACCAGCCGGCGGCGCGCCGCTGGGCGCGGGCGCCGCGGTCGGCGTCGACCGGCGCGGCGATGGCCTCGCCCAGGTTGGCCGGTCGGCCCGCCACGGGGATGGCCTCGCGGCCCAGGAACAGCCGGGCGGGGACCGGCCGGTCCAGCGCCGCCAGGACCGTCGGCGCCAGGTCGATGAGCTGGAGGTAGCCGTCGCGGCCCGTGGTCGCCGACGTGAGCCAGCCGCCCTCCCAGCCGGGGCCGTCGGCGATGGCGACGTGCAGCCGCTGCGCCTCGGTGCTGTCGGCGACCCCGGCGACGAGGACCAGCGACTGGGGCGGGCGGTGGTTCAGGACGGTGGCGACGGTGGCGTCGAGCTTCTCGGCGGCGGCGCGGCGGGCGGTGCCGTCGCCGGTCAGGGCCCCGCCGTCGACGATGCTCAGCACGCAGGAGGCCAGCAGCTCACCCGGCGCGGCGGGCAGCGCGGGCACGTACCGGTCGACGCGGCCGTACGGGCGGGCGCCGGCCAGGGCGGCGCCGGGACCCACGGCGACCGTGCAGCGCAGCGACTCGGCCAGCGCACCCGGTACCGCCCCCCAGGGCAGCGCCTCGGAGTTGCGGGCGACCAGGTCGCGCTGGTCGGGCAGGTGGGCGCCGAGCCGGTCGGGCCGGTCCAGGCGCACCGGCGTCGTCCGGCACGGGCCGGCGCTGCCCGGGGTCCAGGCGGCGTAGTTGCCGGCGCCCAGGGTCAGCCAGCCGTCCTGCGGGCAGGTGGGCGTGTGTGCGGAGCGGGCCGCCAGCGACGCGATGGAGCCGCGCTCGGCCATCCGCCACAGCGTCGGCGTGCGGATCGGGTCGACGTCGGACCAGCGCAGGCCGGCCGCGCCCACCACCACGACGTAGTCCACGGTGGCCGGTCGCGCGGCTGCGGTCGGCCCGGCGACGAAGCCCGCGCCGGAGAGGACGGCGAGCAGCAGCGCGCCGCAGGCGGCGGCGATCCGGCGGGCCGTCACGGGCGCCCCGCGGCCAGCGCGGCGTAGACCCCGACGACCTGGGCGAGCATCTGCGCCTGGGTGGGCCAGGTCGCGGCGCGGGCGCGGCCGGCGGCGGCGAGCGCCGCGCGGCGCGCGGGGTCGGCGAGCAGGTCGCGGACGGCGGTGTCGAGCGCGTCGACGTCGCCGGGCGGTACCAGGACCGCGGCGTCGCCCACGAGTTCGGGGATGCCGCCGACGTCCGTGGCGACCAGCGGCAGCCCGACCCGCAGCGCCTCCTGCGCGAACAGTTGCCGCGCCTCCCAGGCGCTGGTCACCACGGCGAGGTCCGCAGCTCCGAGCAGGTCGGCGACGTCGCCGCGGTGGCCGAGCAGGTGGACCGGCGCCTGGGCGGCGCCGATCCGGGCGGTGAGGTCGGCGAGGCTGGGGCCGTCACCGGCGACCAGGACCGCGGGCGCCGGCCGCAGGTCCCGCCAGCGGGCGGCGGCGGCGACGAGGACGTCGTACCGCTTCTGCGGGTGCAGCCGCCCGACCGACAGCAGCAGCGGCGCGTCGGCCGGCACCCCGCAGGCGGCGCGGACCGCGGCCGCCGGCCGGCCGGGGGGCGGCAGCGGGGGCGCGGCGACCGGGCCGGGGCGGGCGTCGCGGGCCCCGCAGGCGCGGGCGCGGGCGACCAGGTCGGCGGACGCGCCGAGGGTCACCGCGGCGGACCGGGCCACGGCCCGCTCCATCGCGGCGTGGGCCAGCGCCCGCGGGCCGCGGGACAGGGCGGCGTTGTGCCAGGTGACGACCAGCGGGACGCCGGTGCGGGCCGCGGCGGCCACGAAGCCCGCGCGCAGGCCGTGCGCGTGCAGCACCTGCGGCCGGGCGGCGCGGACGGCGGCGCGCAGGGCGCCCACCGCGCGCAGGTCGGCCGGCCGCGGGCTGGCCGGGATCTCCACCGGCACGACCGCCGCGCCGCCGAGGTCCAGCCGCGCGGCGGTGGCGGCCGGGGCGCACACGGTCACCCGCGCGCCCGCCGCGGCCAGGCCGCGGGCCAGGGCCGCCACGTGCTGGCCGATGCCGCCGGTGCTCGATCCGAGCAGCAGCAGCACCCGGCCGCGCCAGCCGGTCTCCACGCTGTACTCCCTCCGGCGGGATGGTCCCGCCCCCTAGATCCGCCCCGTCACGGCCGGCCGGCGCCGGGCACACGCGCCCGGAGCCGGCCCAGCAGCGGGCGCACGGTCGCCCGGTCGAGCAGGTACGCCGCCGCGGCGTACACCACGATGACAGCCGCCGCGGCGGCCGCGCCGCGCAGGGCGCCGGCGGCCGGCGGCGGCCACCCGGCGGTGGGGGCGGCGAGCAGCCGCACCGCCCCCCAGCCGACCGCCGCCGCGGCGCCGCCGGCCAGGATCGCGGCCGGCGCCGTGCGGGCCAGCCCCGCCACGGCGGCCGGGCCGGCGAGCCGGGCGACCGCGCCGACGAGCAGCGCGGCCAGCACCAGCATGCCCGCCGACTGGCCCAGCGCCAACGCCAGGGCCCGGTCGGCAGCGGGAAGGGCCGCGGCCAGCGCCAGGCTGGCGACCACGACCGCCAGCCAGCCGACGGCGGTGACGAGAGCCGCGCGCAGGGCCGCGCCGCGGGCGTAGAGCGCCCGGGAGTACAGGGCGAAGGCGCCGAAGCCGAGCACGCCGGGGGCCAGGCCGGCCACCGCCGCCGCCATCGCGGGGGACCCCTGGGCGAGCAGGGCCGCCGCCGGCTGCGCGCCGGCCGCGAGCAGGGCCGCGCCGAGGCCGCTGGCCAGCAGCACCGCGCGGCCGGTGGCGGCGAGGGTGCCGGCGTACCGCGCCGCGTCCCCGTGCGACCAGGCGGCGGCCAGCGCCGGGTACGCCGCCGTCGCCAGCGGCACCGCGAGGACCGCCCACGGCAGCAGGTACACCGTCTGGGCGAAGGTGATGTGCGTGACCGTGCCGGCGGGCGCCCCGGCGCGGGCCCGGTTCAGGGTCACGACCAGGGCGACCTGCTGGCCGGCGACCGCGACCAGCCCGGCGGCCGCCAGCCCCCCGGCCGCCCGCCGGACCGCGGGGGCCAGCCGGTACCGCGGCCGCCAGTCCAGCCGCAGCCGCCGCACCGGCACCACCAGGCAGAGGCTGAGCACGACGACCCCGGCGGTGGTACCCCCGGCGAGGACCAGCTCGCCGGCCCGCCCGACGCGGGTACCGGGCGGGTGCACCCCGACCATGCCCGCGAACGCCAGGTACGCGGCCGTGACCGTCACGCTGGACAGCAGCGGCGCGAGCACCGGCCAGGCGAAGCGCCGGTGCGCCTGCAGCACCCCGGCGAGCACGACCCCGACCCCGTACAGGGGGATCTGCGGCGCGAACAGCCACAGCATCCGCACGCCGACGTCCCGGTCGGCCTCCGGGACCGCCAGTACCGACAGCAGCGGCCCAGCCGCCGCGGCCACCGCCACCGCCACCGCCACCAGCAGCGCCAGGACCCGCACCAGCAGCGCCGAGGCGATCGCGGACACCTCGGCGCGCGCGCCGCGCTCCACCGCCCCCGCCAGCAGCGGCACCACGACGCTGGCCAGGACGCCGCCGGCGGCGATCTCGAAGACCACATTGGGCAGCGCGTTGACCGCCTGGTAGAGGTCGCCGAGCGGCCCGTCGCCGACGGTGTTGCCGAACACGACGGTGCGCCCGAACCCCACCACCCGGGCGAGGACGGTCAGCACGGCGATGCCCGCCGCCGCGGCCGCGACCCGGCCGCGGGCGACCGGCGCGCGGCCCGGTGGCGGAGTCACGTCAGTGCTGACGGCGGCCGAGCTCGTCCAGCTCGCGGAGCCCCGCCGTCCGCGCGATGACCTTGGTGAAGCTGACCTTCTCGCTGGCGAGGGTGAGCGCGGCCAGCCCGGCCAGCAGCACCGCGCGGCCCCTCGGGCCGGTCCGGCGGGCCAGCGCGGTGCCCAGCAGGGCACCCATGGCGTTGGCGCCGCAGTCGCCGAGCATCACCCGTTCGTCGAGGTCCGCCGGCAGCAGGCCGGCGGCGGCGCCCAGCGGGCCGGCGACCGTGCCGCCGGCCGGGCCGGCCAGCAGCGGGGCGCCGATCAGGGCGCTGGCCTTGAGCGCGCGGCCGGGCCGCAGGTCGAGCAGGTTCACCAGGTTGGCGGTGCCGGCGACGACCCCGGCGCCCAGCGCCACGTCCAGCGCCCGCCGCCCCCGCCGCGCCGGCCGGTCGGCGGACAGCAGCGCGGCGGCGGCCAGGCCGGCGGCGCCGACGCCGACGACCTTGAGCAGGCCGGCGCTGACCCGGCCCTCGCCGAGCGCGGCGAGGTGGCCGCGGAACCCCTTGTCGGCCTTCTGGTCGGGGCGCGCGCCGACGATGTCGTCGTACAGGCCGACCGCGCCCGCGCCGAGCCCCGCCACGAGCGCCGCCCCCGCGGCCGCCGGGCCGCCCGCGCCCAGCGCCGCGGCGCCGCTGGCGACCGTGGCCAGGGCCGGGCCGGCCGCCAGGTTGACCGTCCGGCCGGCGAAGTTGGTGCGCTCCCAGTCGGCGGCGTACCGGCTGCGCACGAGTCGGTCGAGCGCCACCGGCGCGGCGGCGGCGGCGACAGCGGCGAGCAGGATGCGGCGAACCGCGCCGGGGGGGCGTCGCGAAGTCATCGGGTCAGGGTACTGGCCGCCGGGCGGCGCTTCACGCCGCCGCGCGCGGCAGCAGCCCCTGGGCGCCGGAGCCGACGCCGTACTGGCCCACGACGTTGCCGAGCTGCCCGGCGACGGCCAGGGACGTCACGAGCTGCCCCTGGACGGTGCCGATGTTGTCCACGGTGGAGATGGTCCGGGCCAGCGTCGGGTCGGCGCGCACGGCGGCGACCGCGTTGCCGTCCCCGGCGATGCCGGGGGCGCCCAGGACGATGCGGCCGGCCCGGTCGAGCTGGGCGGCCGTGGTCAGGACGTTCTTGTTGCGGGCCGCGGCGTCCTTGTCGGTGTACTGCAGGCCGGTCACGAGCACGACAACTTCGGCCGGCCCGGTGACCTGGCCGACGACGCTCAGGTAGCCGGCGGTCTGGTAGGCGCTGAGCACCGCCCGCAGGTCCACCGCCGGTACCGGCGGCGTCCGGTCCAGCAGGACCCCGCTGAGCAGCGCCCCGGACTTCTCCACGCCGTCGCTGTTGCCGGGCAGCGTCGCCGCCGGGATGCTGGGCACCAGCGCCCGGTCGGCGAGGTCGAGCAGCTCGACGCTGTTGGCCGGGTCGGTGAACTTCTCCTGCAGGTCCACCCGCCCGGTGACCTTCGCCCCGGCGACGGCCAGCAGCGCGCGGACGCCGTCGACGTGGTCGCGGCCGCCCGGCAGGGTCAGCAGCAGCACCCGCCGGTTGGTCAGGGTCCCGCCGATCACGCGGGGGGCGGCCTGCCGCAGGAAGTCCTCCTTGCCGCTGGCCTCCGTGGTCAGGTGGTCGACCTGCTCGCGCAGGTCGCCGTTGGTCCGGCCGAGGGTGTTGATCTGGTCGTTGAGGGAGTCGGCGACCGGGCCGTTGAGCGCCGCCGTCCCGACCACCAGCCCGATCGCCAGCGCGAGGAACACCGCCGTCAGCGACACGACGTGGTACCGGAAATTGATCACTGCTTGCGCCTCGTCGTCATGTCTCGCCTCAAGTCAGGTCAGAACAGCTGGCCGAGCTGGAAGAACAGGTTGTCCCACCATTCGGCGACCACCGCCAGGTACGCCTTGCCGACGGTGGAGACGGCGACCGCCGCGCCCATCGCCGCGACCGCGGCCATGATCAGCAGCAGCAGCGACGACCCCGAGATGTTCGACCGGTACAGCCGGCTCACGCCCTTGGCGTCGACGAGCTTGCCGCCGACCTTGAGCCGGGTCAGGAACGTGGACGCCATGCCGCCGCGGCCCTTGTCCAGGAACTCGACCAGCGTCGCGTGGGTACCCACCGCCACGATGAGGGAGGCGCCCTTCTCGTCGGCCAGCAGCATCGCCAGGTCCTCGCTGGTGGCCGCCGCGGGGAAGGTGAGCGCCGGCACGTTGAGCTGCACCATCCGGGCCATGCCCGGCGCGCGCCCGTCGGGGTACGCGTGCACGACGATCTCGGCGCCGCAGCGCAGGACGTCGTCGGAGACCGAGTCCATGTCCCCGATGATCATGTCGGGGGTGTAGCCGGCCTCGACCAGGGCGTCCGCGCCGCCGTCCACGCCGACGAGCACCGGCTTGAACTCGCGCACGTACGGCCGCAGCACGTCGAGGTCGGCCTGGTAGTCGTAGCCGCGGACCACGATCAGGCAGTGCCGCCCGGCGAACCGGGTGACCACCTCGGGGACGCCGACGCCGTCCAGGAGCAGGTCGCGCTCCTGCTTGAGGTACTCCATCGTGTTGGCCGCGAAGGCCTCCAACTGGACCGACAGGCCCTCGCGCGCGTCGGCCATCGCCCGGGCCACGGACTCGGCGTCCTGCCGCACCCCCTTCGCCACGACCTCGTCGCCGACGAGGACCCCGGCGCCGTCCACCCGGATCGGGTCGCCCTCGCGCAGCCGCTGGAACAGCGCCTCGCCGAGGTCGTCCAGCAGCGGCACGCCGGCCTCCACCAGGACCTGCGGCCCAAGGTTGGGGTACCGGCCGGAGCTGGAGGGCCGGGCGTTGAGGACCGCGGCGACGCCGACGGCGACCAGCGAGTCGGCCGCGACCCGGTCGAGGTCGACGTGGTCGATCACGGCGATGTCACCGGGGCGCAGGCGACCGACCAGACGCTTGGTCCGGCGGTCGAGGCGGGCGGTGCCGGCGATCGCGCCCAGCTCGGGTGGGCGGGTCCGGCGCAAGGTGGGAAGACGCATCGCGCCCCATCCTGACACGCCCCCGCCCGCAACGCGGACACGACATGCCTGAACTGCGGCATTGGCCCTGGTTAAGACGGAGTTAACGACGGGTCCTGATGCGTGGCACGGTCCCGGGCGGCGACGTCGAGCAACTCCTGGGCGTGCGCCACGCCCAGGTCGGAGTCGGGCAGGCCGGCCAGCATCCGGGCCAGCTCGCGGGCCCGGTCGGCGTCCTCGACCACCGCCACGCCGCTGGTGGTGACCGCGCCGGCCGTACCCTTGGCCACGACCAGGTGCCGGTCGGCGAACGCCGCCACCTGCGGCAGGTGGGTCACCACCAGCACCTGGTGGTGCCGGGCGAGCCGGGCCAGGCGCCGCCCGATCTCCACCGCCGCCGTGCCGCCCACGCCCGCGTCCACCTCGTCGAACACCAGCGTGTCCGGCCCGCCGGCACCGGCGAAGACCACCTCGACCGCCAGCATCACCCGGGACAGCTCGCCGCCGGAGGCACCCCGGCCCAGCGGCAGCGCGGGCGCGCCCGGGTGCGCGGCCAGCCGCAGCTCCACCTCGTCGGCGCCGTCCGGTCCGATCCCCCGCTCCACGCCGTCCACCGGCAGCGTCGCCTCCCCCGCGGCCGGGCGCGGCAGGACCGCCACCTCCACCCGCGCGTGCGGCATCGCCAGGCCCGCCAGCTCGGCGCTGACCTGCGCGGCGAACCGCGCGGCCGCCGACCGCCGGGCCGCCGACACCGTCGCGGCCAGCCCGGCCAGCTCCCGGCCGGTCTCCGCGCACCGCTGCGCCAGCGCCGCCAGGGTGTCGTCGGAGGCGTCCAGCTCCGTCAGCCGGACCGCGGCCCGCGCCGCCCAGTCGCGTACCCCGTCCACCGTGTCGGCGTACTTGCGCGTCAGCCCCCGCAGCGTCGCCCGCCGCTCGTGCAGGGCCTGCAGCCGCGCCGGGTCGGCGTCGAGCTGGTCCAGGTACGCCGACAGCTCCGCCACCGCGTCCCCCAGCAGCGCGCCGGCCTCCGCCAGCCGGTCGCCGACCGCGTCCAGCGCGACGTCCACACCGGACTGCCCGCCCAGCGCCCGCCGCGCAGTGCCCAGCAGCGCCACCGCGTCGCCGTCGCCGGCCTCCGCGCCGCCGCCCAGGGCCAGGTAGGCGGCCTGGGCCGCCTCGCGCAGGCCCTCGGCGTGCTCCAGCCGCTGCGCCTCCGCGCGCAGGGCCGCGTCCTCGCCCGGCTGGGGATCCACCTGCGCGATCTCCGCCAGCCCCAGCCGCAGCAGGTCGGCCTCGCGGTTGCGCTCGCGGGCGTGCGCGCGGCGGTCGGCCAGGTCGGCGGTACCGGCCCGCCACCGCTGGTGGCACGCGCGGTACCGGGCGAGCACCGCCTCGTGCGCGGGGCCGGCGAACCGGTCCAGCGCCGCCCGCTGGTCCGCGGGCCGCAGCAGCCGGAGCTGGTCGGACTGCCCGTGTACCGCCAGTAGCTGCTCGCCGAGCTCGCCGAGCAGGCCGATCGGCGCCGACCGCCCGCCGACGTGGGCACGCGAGCGGCCCTCGGCCAGCACGGTGCGGCTGAGCAGCAGCGCGCCGTCGCCGTCGAGTTCGCCCCCGGCCTCCGCCACCCGGGCGGCGACGCGGTCGGCGGCGGCCGCGGACAGCCGCAGCCGGCCCTCCACGACGGCCCGGCCGGGCGCCGCCCGCACCTTGCCCGCGTCCCCGCGCCCGCCGAACAGCAGGCCCAGGCCGGTCACCACCATCGTCTTGCCGGCGCCGGTCTCGCCGGTGATGACGTTCATCCCGCCCGTCAACGGCAGCGTGGTGTCCTCGATGACACCCAGTCCCGCGATCCGCAGCTCCTCCAGCACGTGCCAGAGGTTAGCCGCGCGGTACGACCGCCGCCAGCCGCACCGGTGCGTCGCAGGTCACCAGCGGTGCCCGCGCCATCCCGAGACCGGCAGCCCGAACTTGGCGACCAGCCGGTCGGTGAACGGGCGCGGCCGCAGCCGGACCACCCGCACCGGCAGGTGCCCGCGCACGACCCGCACCACGGCGCCGGCCGGCAGGGGGTACACCCGGCGCCCGTCGGCGCACAGCACCGCCTCGCGGGACGCGAACGGGTCGAGCGTCAACTCGACCGTCGACGTCGGCGCGGTGACGACCGGGCGGCTGAACAGGGCGTGGGCACTGATCGGTACGACCAGCAGCGCCTCCACCTCGGGCCACACCACCGGCCCGCCGGCCGAGAAGGCGTACGCCGTGGACCCCGTCGGCGTGGCGCACACGACGCCGTCGCACCCGTACCGCGACAGCGGCCGCCCGTCCACGTCGACCCGGACCTCCAGCATGTGGGCGCGCGACGCCTTCTCCACGGTGATCTCGTTGAGCGCCCAGCACGACGCGACCTCCCGGCCCTCGACCGTCGCCGTCACGTCCAGGGTCAGCCGCTCGTCCACCGTGTACGCGCGCGCCGCCACGTCCCGGACCACGTGGTCCAGGTCGTCGCTCTCGGCCTCGGCGAGGAAGCCCACCTTGCCGAGGTTGATGCCCAGCAGCGGCGCCTTCGCCGGACGGGCCAGCTCGGCGGCCCGCAGCAGGGTACCGTCGCCGCCCAGCGCGAACACGATCTCGACGCCGTCGGCCGCGGCCGGGTCGTCGACCGGCACCACGCCGGGCAGGTCGATCTCCCCGGCCTCCTGCGCCACCACCCGCACCTCGAAACCCGCGTCCAGCAGGTCCGCGGCGACGGTGCGGGCGTGCGCGGTGTTCATCCGCCGCCCGGTGTGGGTGACCAGCAGGGCGGCGCGGGTCACGGGACCACCTCCGGCCGCGGTCCCGCCTCGACGACGGCGCGCACCCGCTCGGGGTCCACCGGCGGCGCGCCCCGGCGGAACCACGCGAAGAACTCGACATTGCCGCTGGGCCCCGGCAGCGGGCTGGCCGCGACCGCGGCGACACCCAGGCCGAGCGCGGCGGCGGCCGCCGCGACGTCGCAGACCGCCTCGGCGCGCAGGGCCGGATCCCGGACCACCCCGTCGGCGCCGACGCGCCCCTTGCCCACCTCGAACTGCGGCTTCACCATCAGCGCCAGGTCCCCGTCCGGGTCGGTGCACGCCGCCAGCGCGGGCAGCACCAGCCGCAGCGAGATGAAGGACAGGTCGGCGACCGTCAGTGCCACCGGCCCGCCGATGGCCCCGGGCGTGAGCGTGCGCACGTTGGTGCGCTCCAGGACCGCCACCCGCGGATCGTTGCGCAGCACCCACGCCAACTGGCCGTACCCCACGTCGACCGCCACCACCCGGGCGGCGCCGGCCCGCAGCAGGACGTCGGTGAAGCCGCCGGTGGAGGCACCCGCGTCCAGGCAGCGGCGGCCGGCCACGACCAGGCCGGCCGGCCCGAACGCCGCGAGCGCGCCGGCCAGCTTGTGGCCGCCGCGGGAGACGAACGCCGCCCCCGGGTCCTCGCCCAGCACCCGGACGGCGGCCGCCGGGTCCACCATCGCCGCCGGCTTGCGCGCCGCGACGCCGCCGACCCGGACGCGGCCGTCCTGGATCAGCGTGGTCGCCTGCTCCCGGGAGCGCGCCAGCCCGCGGCGGACCAGCTCGGCGTCGAGTCGGATGCGTCGGGCCATCGGCGTACTCCCCGCACCCTCATGCCTCGTCGATGGTGGCGAGGGTCTCACCGAGCGTGCGGTGCGCCGCCTCGTACTGGGCGATCTGCGCGGGCAGTGGCAGCGGCGCCGCGTTGGCCATGGCCTGGACGGCGGCGTCGACCGCCGGGTGGCCCGTCGGCTCCGCCGCCGCGCGCGGCGGCGCGTACGACTCGCTCATCAGGACCCGGCCGGACTCGCGCCGGCCGCCTTCTTGACGACCTTCTTCGCGGCCTTGCTGGCAGTCTTCTTCGCCGGCCCGGCCGCGGGCCGCGCCGGGCCGCCCGGGGTCGACGCGGCGGCCGGCGTCGACGGCGCGGCCTTCTTCGCGGCCGTGCGGGGGGCGGCCTTCGCGGTGCGGGTACCGGCAGTCGCGCCGGTCACGGCCGCAAGCTCCGCCGCCAGGGCGTCCACCCGCGCCGACAGCGCGTCGACCTGCTCGGCCCGCGCCAGGCCGACCCGCTCCAGCGCGCGCTCGATCTCGGTGCGCACCGTGCGTTCGAGGGCGGCGCGGTTCGCGGCGCCGTTGCTCATCAGGTCCTCCGTGAGGCCCTGCAGCTGCGCCGCGGTGGCCACGCCCGAGCCGACGAGCTTGGACGCCACCTCCTGCGCCCGCTTGCGGGTGGCCTCGGTGGCCCCCGTGAGCAGCTCGAAGTACGCCTGCCACGTCTCCTGCATCGTCACCACCCCATCCCGGTACCGGACATCACGCGTTCACGCTACCCGTCCGCCGCCGACCGCGGCGGTACCGACCGCGCGAGCGCGCCGGACATCTTCACCGCCCGCCGGCCGTCCTCACGGCACCGGCGGGGCGTCGAACAGGGCATCGAGGTCGGGGGCGACGAACGTCGGCCGGCACGCCGGCTGCGCCTGCGCCGCCTCGCGGCGCGTCGACACACCGGTGAGGACCAGCAGGCTGTCCATGCCGGCGCGGACCGCCCCGGCGATGTCGGTGTCGAGCCGGTCCCCCACCACCAGCGCCCGCCGGGCGCCCGCCCGACGGGCCGCGGCCTGGAACAACTCCGGCGCCGGCTTGCCGACGACGAGGTCCGGCTGCCGGCCCAGCGCCGTCGCCAGCGCCGCCACCAGGGCACCGTTGCCGGGCAGCGGCCCCCGCTCCGAGGGCAGCGTGCGGTCGGTGTTGGTGGCGACCCAGCGTGCACCGGCGCGTACCGCGACGCACGCCTCGGCCAGGTCCGCCCACCCCACCTGCGGCCCGTACCCCTGGACCACGGCGACCGGCCCGTCCGCGGCGCCGGCCACGACGGTGAGCCCCGCGTCGGCGAGTTCCGCGCGCAGCCCCGGCGCCCCGACCGCCAGCACCGGGGCGGCGGCCGGAAGATCGGCGGCGAGCCGCTGGGCGGCGGCGCGGGCCGAGGTCTGCACCTCGGCCGCAGCGGCCGCGACACCCAACCCGGTCAGCAGCGCGGCCACGTCGGCCGGGCGCCGCGACGCGTTGTTCGTCGCGAACGCCACGGCCCTGCCGGCCGCCCGCAGGCGCCCCAGGGCCGCGGGGGCGCCGGGCACGGCCGCCGCACCCTCGATGACGACCCCGTCGAGATCGAAGATGACCAGGTCGTACCCGTCGACCAGCGCCACGGTCAGCGCCCCGCGGCGGCGTCCCCGCCGTCGGTCGCCCGACCCGTGTCCCGAGCGTCGCCGTCCCCGCTGTCCCGGGCATCGAGGTCCCGGACATCGCTGCCCACGGCACCGGTGCCCGTGTCGGCAGCGCCCGTGTCGGCGGCGTCACCGTCGTCGGGGTCGGTGCTCGTGTCGGGGTCGGTGCTCGTGTCGGCGTCGCCGTCGTCGAGGTCGGTCACCTTGACGCCGGGCGCGTCGGACGTGGTCGCCCGTGCGGACCCGTCGCGGTCGGCGTCGGCGGAGCTGCCCGACGCTGCAACCGGCGCCGCGGAGGCGTCCCCGTCGTGCTCGTCGCCACCGGACGCTGCGACGGCGTCGTGCTCGTCGGCGGCGTCCCCGGCGGCACCTTCCTCATCCACGTCGTCGCCCCGGTCAGCCCAGTCCGACTCGGCGTCGGCGTCGGCGTCGGCGTCGGCGTCGGCGTCGGCGTCGGCGTCGGCGTCGGCGTCGGCGTCGGCGGGGTCAGTGTCGGCCGCGGACTCGTCGTCCGGCTCCTCGGGCTCGGTGAGCGCGACGCCGTCGAGCTCCAGCAGCCGCTCGGCCGCGTCGGTCTCCAGCTCCTCGTCCACCGCCGCGGTCCGCGCGAACCACTCCCGCGCCTCCTCCCGCCGGTCTGCCGCCAGCAGCGCGTCGGCGTAGGCGTAGCGCAGCCGCGCCGTCCACGGCTCGCCCTCACTGGTCAGCTCGCGTACCTGCAGCATCGTCACCGCCGCGTCCCGCTGCGCCAGGTCACCCCGGGCACCGGCCGCCACGATGAGCAACTCGACCGCCACCGCCGGATCCAGGGACTCGCGGTCGGCGGTCCGGTACAGATCCACCGCCCGTTCCGGCCGGCCCAGCGCGCGCTCGCAGTCGGCGAGGACGGCGAGGTGGGTCTGCCGCCCGGACATCCGGTGGTACGTACGCAGCTCGGCGATCGCGGTCTGCCACTCGTCCGCGTGGTACGCCGCCACCCCCACCGCCTCGCGCACGACCGCGATCCGCGACGCCAACCGCCGCGCGGCGGTTGCGTGGGCCAGCGCCTCCGCCGGGTCCTCGTCGACGAGCCGGCCCGCGGCCACCAGGTGGCGGGCCACGGTCTCGGCGACTGGGCGGGTGAGGGAGAGCAACTCGGCCCGGACGTTGCTGTCCAGGTCCTCGGCGCTGAAGTCCTCCGTCAACTCCGGGCCGGCGACACGCGCGCCGTCGTCGGCGCGGTCGGAGCGCCGGTCGTCGAACCGCGGGCCGCCGCGACCGTCGGAGTGCCGATCGCCGCCGCGGTCGCCCTGGTACCCGCCGCGCGAGTCGCCCGCCCGCCCGGCGCCGAAGCCGCCTTCGCGCGGGCCCCGGAAGCCGCCGCGGGAGTCGCCGCCGCGGTCGTCGCGGAAGCCGCCCTCCCGCCTGACCGGCCGGTCGTCCCGACGGAAACCGCCGCGGTCACCCCGGTCGTCGCGGTCCCGGGAGACGCCCCGGTCGCTGCGGAACCCGCCGCGGTCACCGCCGGGCCGGCTGTCGTCCCGGCGGAAGCCACCGCGGTCACCGCGGGAGTCGCCGCCGCGCCCCGCGAAGCCGCCCCGGTCGTCGCGCCCGCGGAAACCGCCCTGCCGGTCGTCACTTCGGGGCCGGTCGTCACCACGGGGGCCGGCCGCGCGATCGTCGCGCGGCCGGTACCCGCCGCGGTCGTCGTCGCGGCCCCGGAAACCGCCCCGGTCCGGCGGCGACCCGCGGAAGCCGCCCCGCTCACCCGCACGGCCGTGGCCGCCCGCGCCGCTGTCCCGGTCGCCGTACGGCCGCGCACCGCGGTCGTCTCCGCGCGGAGACCCGCCACGCGCGTCGCCGTCGCGGCCACGGAAACCGCCCGGACGCTCGTCCCGGCCACGGAAACCACCAGACGCGCCGCTCGGGCGCTCGCCACGCCCCGCGGAGCCGCCACGGTCATCACGGCCACCGAAGCCGCCCGCGCCCCGGTCGTCGCGCCCGCGGAAACCACCGGTCCCCCGGTCGTCGCGGCCACCGAATCCACCGGCCCCACGGTCGTCGCGCCCGCGGAAACCACCAGCGCCACGGTCGTCGCGCCCGCGGAAACCACCGGTCCCCCGGTCGTCGCCGCCCCGGAAACCACCGCCTTCGCGGCCGCGGAAGCCGCCGCGGTCGCCGCCGGTGCCGCTGCGGTCGTCGCGGCGGTAGCCGCCGCGCGCGCTGTCGCGGTCACCATACGAACGGTCGCCGCCGGCACCCCCGCGGAAACCGCCCCGGTCGCCGGCCGGGCGGTCCTGCCGGCGGAAACCGCCGCGGTCGCCGTCCTGCCCGCCCGAGTAGCCGCCGCGGCTGGCGGGGCCCCCGCGGTCCCCGAAACCGCCGCGGTCGCCGCCGGCACCACGGAAACCGCCAGTGCGGTCGTCGCGTCCGCGGAAACCGCCGTCGCTGCGCTGGGGCCGGTCGCCACCGGGCCGGTAGCCGCCGCGGTCGCCACCGCTTCCGCCGTCCCGGTAGCCGCCGGTACGGCTGTCGTCCCGGCCGCGGAAACCGCCGCCGGATCCGCCCCGGTCGTCCCGCCGGAAACCGCCGCCGGTGCCCCCGCCGCTGCGGAAGCCGCCGCCCTGGCTGCCACCCCGGCCCTGGAAGCCGCCGCGGTCACCACCGCCGCTGCGGAAGCCGCCCCGGTCCTCCCCTGGCCGCTGGCCGGACCGGTCGCCGCCGCGGAAACCGCCTCGGCCTCCGTCACGGTCGGCGTTGCGGTCGCCACCTCGGAAGCCGCCAGCGCGCCGGTCGTCGCCGGACCCGCCGCGGTCGTCCGCCCGCCCGCGACCCGTGTAGCCGCCGGGGGAACTCCCCCGGCCGCTGTCCCGGCCCTGGTGCCCGCGGTCGTCGCGGCGTGCGCCGTCGCGGGGACCGTCGGAGCGACCGCCCGTCCGGTCGTCGTCGCGTCGTCCGCGATCCTCTGGTCCTGCGTTCACGGCGAGTTCCTTCCCAGAAGCACCGGGGTGAATCCGGGTGCTGACATGAAATCGTAAAATGGAGACGTAAAAACAGATCGAGGGCCGACTCCGTCACCGGAGTGGCCCTCGATCAGAAAAGATGTCCGGCGGCGTCCTACTCTCCCACACCCTCACGAGTGCAGTACCATCGGCGCTGGAGGGCTTAGCTTCCGGGTTCGGAATGTTACCGGGCGTTTCCCCTCCGCTATTGCCGCCGTAACTCTATG